>JALHQH010000048.1 GCA_022842065.1 Caldilineaceae bacterium | reverse complement strand
CGTCGCACTGACCAAAGAATCTAGCGGACTGGAAACAGTTGGCGGTCAGTGCGACGCACGCGATCCCGTTAGCCAGCAAAACGCCGGTTCTCAACTTGACTTCAGTATAGTTGGTTGGTGAACCTAACTAACCCAGCAACTAACCAACCCACCACCTAGCATACAAGGAATGATGTTGCCGTTAATTTGAGAGGAACCCTATGAATCGTGCTGAATTTGGGCAGTTGGTCGCGGCCCTCCGCCGCGAGAATATTGACCTGTTGGAGGGCAAAGTCTGGACGCAGAAGCGGTTGGCCGAGCGCGCCAACCTGCCTGAGCGGGCGATCGGCCAGATCGAGCAGGGGACGAAGATGAATTTGGAGGGGCAGCTGATCGCCCAATTGGCCGATGCGCTGGGGTTGACGACGATGGAACGCCACGCCTTCTACAGCGCCGCGGCGACGGTCGATGTGGAGGAAAGCCAGTATCTCCCCAAAGGGCCGGCGGCGGTGCTGGCCGAATTGTTGGCTGCCACCCGCCCGGTGCGCTTGCCGGCCTATATTTATGATGCTTATGGCAATGTGATCGCCATCAACTCCTGTATGCGCGCCCTGGCGATTTTGCCCGAGTCGATCTGGTCAACCGGCGCTGACTCACCGGCGGGGTTTAACCTGTTGCGCTACTACTTTGCACCCGAGTCACCGATCCGCCAATTTTTGGGGATTAACTGGACGCAGTTTGCGGTGCGGACCGTGCAGCACTTCCGCGCCACCTCGTTAAAATACCGCCATACCGACCGCTTTCGCCAAGTCTTTCGGGATCTCTACCAATATCCACTCTTTCAGGATTTTTGGGCACGCACCAAATATGCGGACGAAGATGTCTACCACCGTTGGGATGGCATTGCCTATCATCATCCGGAACTGGGGCCACTGGATTACATCGTCACCGAAGTAGCGACGCTGACCGGCTGCGAAGAGCTATTCCTGGTCATCTTTATCCCCCGTGATCGCCAGACCGCGGAGACGCTAGAAGCGTTGGCCGTGCGGGTGGGGACGAATATGCATAACGCCGCGCAGTGGCCGTATGAGTAGTGAAGCGCATAAATCACATTCTGCTTTGTTTTCTTCACCCGTGACTGGATGACCGGATGATCCTGTTGCACTATCTTACAACGGGATTCAAATCCCGCCCTGACAACGAGAAGCCGCCGCAGCGGCTGAGAAAACGATCCTAGCCGCTGCGGCGGCTTCTCGCTGTTAGCAAGGGGTTTTAACCCCATTTCGTAAGATAGTGCAACAGGATCATCCGGTCATCCGGTCATCTTGTCAGAATCCCGATCCGCTACTGCCCCCACACCTGCACTTCCGCCAGGGAGAGATAGTTGGTGCCGGCGAGCTGGACGCGGACGTAGCGGCCGGTGATGCCGACGGGAATGTCCAACTTGATGGGAGCTTGGCCGGTCAGCCGGTAGCGCCAGACCGTGCTGTCGTTGACCAGGCTGCTGTAGCTACGCCCACTCATATTGGTGGTGGAGACGAAGACATAGAAGTTGCTCAAGCGGTCGGCACAACAGTCGGTGCGATTCCAGAGTTGAATTGTGTCTATCGCCCCGTTTGCGCCTAGATCAACCTGCCACCAGGGATTGGCCGTGGCGTTGGTATGAGTCACCGAACCGGCGCTGTAGGTGCCATTGGTGTTGCCATCCACCGCACGGTTGGCACTGCCACCCGAACCGGTTGACGATTGGCTCGCCGCCTTGCCTTGGGCTAGATTGCGCACGGTTGGCGGTGTGTAGGGGGCCAGGTATTGGCCGCCGATCACTGCCTGCGTCCCACCGGGGATCTGCCAGGCCACGGCCAGATTGTCACCACCGGTGCCCTCTTTCATCAACGCCTCGATGTAATACCGTTTGCCCGCTTCTAATGGTATCAACGCTGACTGCTGCTGTGTATACTTTGTCCATTGGCGGGCATCGGTCCATTCGGGTACGCTGGCAATGGCGCGTGCCTTGGCCGGCGTTTCGTCGGTGCTGAGCAGCAGTTGGCTGTTGTCATCGCCCGCGATCCAGAAGCGATACTGGCCGGTAACCGGCGCATAGAGATAGCCGCGCACGCGCGTCCCATAGTTGTCGGCCCAGTTGGTCGGGGTCTCAAAGCTGGTCAGGCGGTCGCGCCCGCTGGGATTGTAGGGATAGTTAGCATTGTTGGTCAGGCTGCTCAAGGTGGTGCCGCTGATGCCCGTCCACCACTCACGCATAATTTCGCCGCTGCCCAGAGTGGCTGCGCTGCTTTCTTGGGGATCGATCTGTTGGAGATAGGCAACCAGTTGGGTCAGATCGCTCTCGCCCAAAGTGACATTATTGTGGGCGCGCACGGCGTCGGCCAAGGTTGACGCGGAACCATCGTGCAGATAGGGGGCACTGCTCCAGAGGCCGCGCAAGGTGGGGGTGTCAAGCCCCGTCAGCACAGCCCCCAGCCGATTGCCGCTGCTCGGCTTGATCGTGCCGATGTTGTGCAGATTGTTGGGCGCGCTGTTGGTAAAGGCGGTGCCACTGTGACACTGGGCACAGTTGGCCGTTTGGAAGACTGTTTTACCGGCCGTGCCGGCCGTAGTCAACGTGCCATTCGAGTTGCGGTAGGGGCTGGCGTTGGTCGTGATCAGGGAATTGACATAGGCCGCCAGCGCATCGAGATCCGCACTGCGCCCCGCTTTGGCCGTGCCCAGCGGGTTGCTCGTGGCCGCAAAGTCCGCTGCACTCAATAAGCCGGTGCCGCCGGCCAGATTGCGAATCTGCCCTTCAAAGTCCTGCACTTCATCAAAGTTGGCGCTCCAGTGTAATGGCCCCTGGCCCGCATGGCCGTTGAGCTCAATCGTGTTGCGCAGCCCTTCGCCAAACCCGGTGAGATCCCAGATCCGCCCATCCTGGCCGCCATCGTTGTGACAGGCCGCACAGGAGATATAGTTGTCGCGCGCCAGGCGGGTATCTTTGGCATCATAGAAAAGCTGTTTACCGGTGAGCACCTGCGCGGGTAACTTTTCTATGGCCACGGTGTTGTAGAGCGCCACCTGCGGGGCGGCCAGCGTGCCTGTTGCATAAAGCGCAGTCAAGTCATGGACACTGATCGTCCGATCCATAAAGTTCTGCACATAGAGGCGGCTACCATCGGGGGAGAGGGCCAACCCTTGCGGCGCGCGCCCGACATTGATCCGGAAGCGCTCGGCGCGGGCATAGGCGTCAACTACCACCACCTCGCGGCTGCCTTCCAGGGCGACAAAGAGATAGTTGCCGGTGCGGTCAAAGCGCGCCGTGCTCGCAATCCCCCCGTTGTCATGGTCGAGCCGAGCCGGGTAATTCTCACTGTTAGTCGTCAGATCGATCAACGAGCTAATGCTGCGTACCGTGGTTTCAAAGGTCAGGTTGTTGCCGTCGCGCAGGGTGCCGCGCCCGATGTTGTCTTGCTTCGAGGGCACCCAGGCGTTCAAGCCATCCGGCGCGATCACGGCTGGGCCGAGATAGTTGGGCAGGCCGCGACTGCTGTGTTCGGTGTCGGTGCGGTCGCTGGTGCGCAGGGTGATCGTCTGGGCCAGGGTTAGGGTGGTGGCGTTGACCACCAACACTTCACCACCGCCACTGTTTACTTGCGGGGTCGCTGTCTCTTCACCAGGCAGGCGGGGGGTGATAAAGCGGGCGACGTAGAGTTTGCTACCGTCGCCGCTGAGCGAGAGGTGGCGCACATGCAGGCCGAGATCGACGCTGCCGGTTTGCGTGGCCGTTGCCCCATCAAAGCGCAACAGTTTGCCACTGCCCTCCAGGGTGACATAGGCGGTATTGCCGGTTGGCGCAAAGAGGATGCCAAAGGGCTTCGACCCATAGGGCAGAGTAACAGTCTGTACCACCGCCAAGGTGTTGACATCGATCAGGCTGAGCGTCGCTGCCCCCTTGTTGACCACCCAAACCCGCCCATTGGGGGCGAGGGCTAGGCTGCGCGGTGCTTTGCCTACCCCAATTTCGGCAACTTTGCCATTGGTCACCGCATCAAAGACGCTCACCGTGTCATTGTCCGGGTTGACGGTCCAAAGGCGGTCGTTGGTCGTGCGATCCTCGTAGAGCAGACTCATCGACGCGATTGGTTGGTTCGTGGTTAATGGCCGGTGGATTGCCTGGGCAAAGGTGACGCTCTTTTCGACGCCACTGTCATCGGTGGCGGTAAGTTTAACCAGATAGATCCCCGGCTGGGTGAAGGGATGGTCAACGGTCAGTGTGCTCTGGTAGGCGGTCTCTGGGCTACCGTCGCCGAAGAGCCATTTGACCCGTGGATTGGCCCCATTGTTGATCAGTGCGGTGTACCGGACTGATGTATTGACCACCGCGGGCGCGGCCACGATTGGGTTGAGCGTAAAGGGTTGTGTTTGTACAGTCCAGGTGAAACTTTGGCTGGCTGTCGCGCCGCGGCTGTCACGCACGGTGACTACTACGGTGGCCACCCCTGGCGTGGTCGGCGCGCCGGTGATTAGGCCGCTGCCGGCATTGAGGATCAGCCCGGCAGGCAAACCGGTGGCGCTAAAGGTTAACACATCGCCGTCGGCATCATTGGCGCTCAGGGCGAGGGTCACCGCGTCACCGACGCGATGGTTTTGGTTGGGGGGCAAGGCTAAGGTCGGCGCGCGATTGGGGGTGAGCGTGACACTCTTTTCGGTGATATTATTGGCCCACTGCCCCTGCGCAACCGGCGCACCCCAGTTAACGCCATCAGCGCTCAGGTAGAACTTATACGCGGCAATCGTGCCGTTGACCGAGTTAATCTGCCTCGGCAGATAACGGAAGCCGCCCACCGTGTAGGGCGCGCCCAGGTCGATGGTGAGCCAATGGGGCGGCGCTGGATTGCTGGCCGACCACGCGGTGTGCCAGATCGTATTGACATTGCCGTCAATCGCGTTGACCGCCCGGCCATCTTCGCCCGCGGTCTCCTGGCTGTCGGTGGTGATGGTCCAGCCAGCGCGATTAAGGGTATTGCCCTGGCCATCGACCACATTAAACTCGGCTGCCGAACTCCACGGATTGCCATTCACCTCAGACTCGGCCACCAGGCGAACAAAGCGGGTCGTCCCTGGTTGGCTCACCGTCCAGGTGAAGTTGATTGTCGTGTTGTTGGTCCCGTCGCTGGCCGTCACACTCACCGCATAGCTGCCACTGGTGGTCGCCACGCCGCTGATCAGCCCGTTGGCCGCGTTGATGGTGAGGCCGGTGGGCAGACCGGTGGCACTAAAAGTCAGCGTATCACCATTCGGATCGGCGGCGCTCACCCCAAGGGCCACCGTGTCGTTGACCAGGTTACTTTGTGCAGGAACGGGGGTGAGCGAAGGGGCGTTGGATGTGCTCACCTTGATCACCTTGGCCAGCGATGGGGTGCCCTGGCTGTTGACCGCAAAGAGCATCCAGTAGCCGGGGGTGAGCACATTGCGGTTGCTGTGAAAGGTCAGTTGATATTGGCCGGCACTCGTCTCACTGAAAGGCACCGAGAGATAGCGTAGATCCGAGTTGAGCACATGGGTGAGCGCTGAGAATTTGATCAGGCTGAACTTTTGCAGCCCGGCAGTTGCCTGCACGGTCGCCACGCGGCCAAAGGTAACCACGTCGGGCGCCGCGTTGATCGTGGGGCGGGTGGCCAGAGACCCATCGGCGTTAAAGAGATAGGGCGGCGAATAAACCTGATGATCCGGGTGGTCGGCGCTACAGTTGCACAGCCCACCGCCGCCGGACCAGACGCGGCCATCGGTCATCAGCAAGGCGACCGAGTGATAGTTGCGCGGCACACTGTGATCCGCCACACTACGCCAGGCGCGCGTCGTTGGATTCCAGATCTCCGGCGTGAGAATCGTGCCCTGGTCACTAAACTCGACCCCGGAGCTGTTGCCGCCGACAATCAGCACTTCGCCCGTCGGCAGCATGACCCCATTGTTGAACTTGCGCGTATAACTCATCGGCGCAATGTTGATCTTCTGCGCGGTGCTCCCGGTGAGATCGATGATCGCGGCCTGGTTGGTGCCGGGCGCGGTGCCCGTGTTGTTGGCCGCGCCGCCGGCCATCAGCAATTTCCCCTCGTCATACATCACCACCGTGCCATATTTGGGATACCAACTGTTGACAAGGCCGGCGTTGGTCACCGCGCCGTTGCCGCTGGGATCAAGCCAATTCATCTGCGGCGTCGGCCCGGAGTGAAAGATGCGCCCGTTGGGGGCCAAATGCAGATAGGGCAGCCAATTGTTTTGATAACCCGTATAGTTGAGGATCGGCGCTTGCAGGTTGGCCCCGGTGAGCAGCGTCCAGCCCTGGCCGGGGGTCCAGCGTTCGGGGTAGGGGCCACCGGGGTCGCCAATCGCGGTGTAGACCTGCCCGCTGGGCAAGGCCACACTACCGGGATACCAGCGGCCGGTGTTCATGTTGTCGCTGCGTACCCAACTGTTGGTGCGATAGTCAAAGATGCTCGTGCGTTCGCGGGTGCCGTCGCCGCCGTTGACAAAGACGCGGCCATCTTCGAGCATGGTCGGGATCGCGCAGAACATGGAGTGGTCATTGTGGTTGAGCGACTGTAACGCGCCGCCCGCCGGATTCCAGATCGCGCCATAGGTGGTGGTGCCGCCGTTAAAGGAGGTTGGGTTGTTGCCACCCCAGGCGATAATGCGCCCATCGGGCAAACTGGCGGCGGAGGCAAAGGCAAAGGGCCAGGTCACTGGCGCATCCCAACGGCCCACGACATTGAGCGGGCCGGTCGCCGCGGCGCTGGCCGGCGCGACAAAGGGGGGCTCGTTGCGCTGGCGCGCGGCCTCGGCCAGCGCGTAGTCATCTGCTTCGTGGCTGGTGGGCGCGGTGGGGGTTGCCTCGGCTGGGAGCTGGTCAGCTGGGGGCGGTGCGGTGGGATCGGGTTGGGGCAGGGGCACCTCGGTGATCGACGCCAGCGTACTCGCCCCGTCCGCCGCATTCACTACCAGCGGCAGAAAGAGGTGAGTCGTGGTGGCCGCTGCTTCTCCCGCGCTTTCGGGCACGCTTTGGGGTTCGGGCGGGGGCGCGGTTGGCGTCTCGATAGGGACTACATCTTGGGCGCGTGCATGGGGGAAAGGCAACCCATGCAGCGGCGTGAGCACGAGCAGCGCGACCAGCAACGTCGCAACTGTATGGTAAAAGCGGATGGGGCGTTTAGCCATCACATTGACCTCATGAATCGGTAGAGCAGGCTTTGGCGAACCGTTGGACAGGGGTGATGTGCGCGGCGGTGGTGTCACAAGCGGACGAAGATAGAGTTCTATTGTAGTAGGAGAATTAGGGCAGAAGTATTACAAGATTATGTCATTTGGTGGATGGGGTTGTGGGCTGTTTGATGGAGCGGCGGGGGTAACGAGCCATTATTTTGTCGGGAGAGAGGCCAAGGTGGTGGCGTTGGTAGGGGCGGGTGCTGAGGCGATGTTGACGTAGGGCGCGCCTCCTGGTATCCCCGTCGAATAGTGATAAAAAAATCAAGGTTCAACGGGAAGTTCAGGGGTTGCCATCCCCGCCCCGCCGTAAACGCACCCAGTGGGCGCCCAGGCTAGGGGACAACGCCGGGTAAACCCGGCTAAAGCAGCCGGGTTTACCCGGCGTTGTCCCCTAGCCCTGCGGCTTTAGCCCAGGGCGAGCGTCGCAACCCTTGCAATTACCGTTGCGCGCAGATCAAAAAAGACGCCGGTGCGGACACCGGCATCTTTTTTGATCTGGTTTACTTGGCGATGGGAGCCGGCAAACATATTAACGTGATTGTAAAGTGTGAAGCGTACTGTTATACTGGGAAAGCCTCGTTCTTTCTCATCGCTGCACTGGAACTGCCGACCGACGGCGTAATTACGCTACGTTTCCCGACCTGCTGAACTTTGAAAGAAACGTGCCGTTGGGACGTCTAGTAAGGTAGGGTAAACCTCAAATTGATCTTGGCGTGTTGCGTTACCTGCAACATGCACCCTTCATGCTGTGAATGTAGTTATCGGACATTCACTTGCAAATATGGAGGGAAGATCATGTCATTCTGGAAGAAAAAAGAAGTCGACTTTGCTGATATGGATACCATTGTGCGCCACCAACCTGGGATTTTACCGGCAGAATTAGCGCGTATGTTAGAGGTTGACCGTTCAACCATTACACGACGGTTGCCCAGTATGGATGAGGCCGGATTTCCGCTTTATGAAGATGACAATGGTGGGTTATATCCCTTTGATTTGCGTGATCTGTAAAGCGCAAGCCATGAATTTTCATCACTGTTGCGGAATTTGTGCAAAGAGTATGTTATGCTCAACCAAGACGCAACAAGTAGACATAATCATAGGGAAAGGTAAACAATGTCACGTGTAGAAACGAAAGCTGCGCGCTTAGGCCAAATTGAGGCATTATTGCTGGCACACCCAGAAGGCTTGAAAGCGGCCGAGATAGCCCGCAAACTTGATGTTCATCGCTCAACTATTTTGCGTTGCCTGGATGATTTACCCAAACATATCTATGTTGACGATTTGGACGAGGAGCGCTGGAAGATTGACCGTAGTAATTATTTGGTACATCTGCGTTTGACGTTGCATGAGGCGATGGCAATTCATTTAGCTGCGCGTCTGCTCGCAACCCGTATGGATAAGAAGAATCCCCACGCGGCGGCTGCATTGCGTAAAGTTGGTGAATCGCTTGCGCTCATTGCCCCGCGCATCAGTGACCATTTGCGCCTCTCCGCCGATGTGATGGACGATGAGGCCCAGCGCCATGATCCCAAATATCTGGAAGTGCTAGAGAAATTGACCTTGGCCTGGGCCGAAGGGCAGATGGTCAAAGTGTGGCACCGTGGGAAAGAAGAGCGGATTGGCGAATATATCTTCTCTCCTTACTTTATTGAACCTTATGCGGTGGGGCAGACGACCCATGTTACTGGGGTACATGGCTTACAAAAGCAGCGCATCACCTTCAAGCTTGAGCGGATCGAGCGGATTGAAGCGTTAAAGGAAAGCTATACGTTCCCGGTCGATTTTGCGCCACAAGCGCAACTCAAGGATGCCTGGGGTATCTGGTACACAGACACCGCACCGGTACAAGTGCAACTCAAATTTCATCCACGCGTGGCGCGGCGGGTGCGCGAAACACGCTGGCATCGCAGTGAAACGGTGACGGAGCAAGCGGATGGCTCGTTACTATGGAAAGCAACCATTGCCGAACCACAGGAAATGCTGCCCTGGATTCGAGGATGGGGGGCGGATGTGGAGGTGATCGGGCCAGAAGATTTACGCGAGACTTTAATGGGTGAGGCGCGGGCGATGGCGGAGATGTACGGTCTTTATGTTTCTACTGAAGTAAGTGGTCGGCAAAGCGCAACAGTAGACGAATTTTTTGGAGGGTGAAGATGGCGCTCTATCCATACCAAGAGCGGGTGAAGGAGCTAGTACTGCGTGGTCGCTCAATCATCTTGCAAGCACCAACAGGGACAGGTAAAACGCGTGCTGCACTTGCACCATACATTGAAGCATTTTTTGATCGACAGCCAGGTGAATTTCCACGAAAGTGTATCTATTCAGTACCAATGCGGGTGTTAGCCAACCAATTTCATGCTGAATATAGTGAGCTAACCGCCCGCTATCAGCGTCGTACCCGTCGTCAGTTACGCACCGAGATCCAAACCGGCGACCAACCGCAAGATCCCAAGTTTCTTGGTGATCTGATCTTCGCCACCATTGACCAAAGTCTGAGCAGTGCACTTGCTGTGCCCTATTCACTCTCTTCCGGTATGGCGAATCTCAATGCTGGTGCGTTCTATAGCAGCTACCTGATCTTTGATGAATTCCACCTTTTCCCACTGGCTGATGAAGCTGGTGCTGAAGGGGCGCTGACGACGGTTCTCCAGTTGCTCATGCAAGTAAAAGGCGTAACGCCATTTGTGCTGATGACCGCTACCTTCTCCAGCACAATGTTGCAGGAACTGGCCACGTTGCTCGACGCTGAGGTGGTGCAAGTGCCACACGAAGAATATCTGGCGATTGCAACAGGGCAGGCCACTAGAGCACGTTGCCGCCATTATCAGGTTCACGAGCACCCCCTGACCGCAGAAACGATTCTTGATCAGCATCAGCGCCGTACGTTAGTGATCTGTAATCAGGTGAAACGTGCGCAAGAACTCTTTGCGGCCTTGCAAACAGCGACGAAGGATAGTGATACCACCATTGAACTCTTGCACAGCCGCTTCCTCCCTGAGGATCGACGCGCTAAAGAAGCGCTCATCCGCCGTGAATTCGGCAAAGATCCAAGCCAATCCACCGTTGGCAGCATGATTGTTGTGGCGACACAGGTGATTGAAGTCGGCTTAGATATCACCTGTGAGACCCTGCATACGGAAATTGCCCCGGCGAATGCGATCTTTCAGCGGGCCGGGCGCTGCGCACGCTATCCTGGTGAGATAGGGACGGTGCATATTTATATGGTGCCACTAAGGGAACGTAGCGATGGGGTAACTTATCCCGATTACCTGCCCTATCCCAAAGCGCTCTGTGAAGCGGCGTGGCAGAGCTTTCTACGCCGTGATGGGCAAGCGCTTGATTTTATGGCAGAGCAGACGGTTATTGATGAGGTTCATACCGAGAGTGACCGCCAGCTACTCAATGCCATGCAGCGGCAACAGGGGCTGCTCTGGAATGATATCTACGCGGCCATGCAGGAAGGCGCGCGTGAGCAGCGGCGCAATCTGATTCGTCGGGTGGACAACATTACGGTCTTGGCCGCAATCACGCCCGCAGCGGTGGGCGATCCCTTCCGCGCACAGGGCTTTGGCCTCTGGCGCGGTACGGTGAAAGGGCTACTGCGCACACTCGATGAATATGCACGAGGTTGGTCCCCGGAGGAGGATGAAACAAATTGGCTGATGCAATTCCCTGCTGTGAGCACTCTTGATCCTGATGATCCAACCGAGCCGGTGATTGTTACTTGGCGGAAAGTGACCGATGCATCACTGCTCGATGGCACGGCAATTGTTGTGGTCAACAGCGCATTCTGCGCATATAACAACGAGATTGGGTTTCGGATCGTGCCGCCGGAGGAAGGCGGTTGGATATCGGCGCCAGGTGAAAAGCGGTTGAGTAACAGCCAAGATAGGTTCAGCTATCAACTGGAAAGCTATCGTGACCACATCAAGAATATGCTCAAGGTCTACCAGCGCGATTTTGCTGATAGCTATGCATTTATAGAATCACGCTTGGCTACACAATGGGGATTACCACCGAATGGCTTGACCAGAGCCATTCAGACGGCGATTGCGCTGCATGATCTGGCCAAGATGGATCAACGCTGGCAACAGTGGGTGCGCCTCTATCAGCGGGGTATCAGCGAGTCGATTGGCGATGGCAGTTACATGGCTGTCCATACCCATTGGTCACCGTTTGATCCGATCCATCAGCAGGCAAAACGCCAGGCCGACCGGCAATGCAAGCGGCCACCCCACGCCGGTGAAAGTGCCGTCGCCGGGGCGATGATGATTGGCGAAATCTGTGGCCACGACGATCTAACGCGTGCTGTGCTAACCGCGATTACACGCCACCACAGCGCCGAGGCCCATGAGTTTCGGGAATACACCTTGCATCCGGCGGCAACCAACGCTGCTTTCGCAGCGATGGCATTGACTACCGTAGGCACAGTGCAAGCACCGCTTTTGATGACGGCACCGGCCATTAAGCTGGACGAACTTCTGGTCGAACCGAAACAGTTCAGAGCACTCTTGCTTTATCTGTGGATTGTGCGGGTATTGCGGCTGTGTGATGGGTTATCGCAAGAGGAGTAAAAAAATATCCCTAGCCAGTATCCACTCTTTTGGATCAGGGCTAGGGCCTGTAAGAATTTGTATCTTTCAGTATTCTCTCTTTAGAATCGTTCATTTACGGTAACATATTTTCGACGTAAAAGCAAGCGGATGATACAAACACAAAATTAAGGTATTGACATTGAGATGTAGCCATGCTACAATCACATCAATGTTCAATCCCATACATATTCTTATAGAAGGTGATCGATGAAAAAACCCAACGCATTAATTGTTATCTGGAGTCAGCAAACTATTGCATTTAGACTCCAACACGTTCCCTATCACAAGTTCTGCCTATATCTTACTCCGTTTAAGAAACGTTTTCCTGAGATGACGTGGGATCCATGTAACCGCCAGTGGCTCATGCCCGCTAACCATCTTCAGTTACTGTACGAAGCATGTCGTGCCATGTTTCAACCAAACAATGTAAAAATTGTCTCTGCCAATTATAGGCTGAAAAGTGACGCAGTCCAACTTTCGCTGTTTAACGATCAGTAGACGGCAATACTCGTTTTGCCAATCTACATTTAAAGGATGAACGTAACAGACCAAAGGAGGTAACATTTGTATCAACAACAGTATTTTGTGCCGAAAGAATCGGGCACGTTGAGCGACACATTGGTGGCGTTTGGCTTGGCCAATGTGATCGAGGAAGTGGTAAAACGGAGCACCGGCAGCGCAAATGTCATGTTATATGACCAAGGCAGTTGCTATGTCATTGATGCTGGTGTCACGCTTGAAGAAGAGTGGCTAGCGGCGGTTGGTCCAATCGAACAGATCGCCTATCTCACCAGCCGCAAAGTGGCACCACCGGTCGAGTTGCCTGGGCTACGCCAACGCGATGTTGACAGCGAATGGGACTCGTTCCGTCGCTATGCGGAGCAGCGCAAACAACTGAGTGAGCAGAAGATCAGCGGCAGCGAGTTGGAGCAACAGCTTGCTGATCTCAAACCAGCGGCGGATTGGACAGTGGTTACCTATCTGGGTGACTATCGCATGCAAGCCCAGGCCATTCACAATACGCTGGTGGAGACATGGTATCGTGCGGAGACACAGTTGCCAGGGCTGAACGTGCGCACGTTACTCGCGATGTTTGCTGCGTTAGCTGTTGATCGCGACACCGTTGCTGACCAGTGGCGGAAGGCGACAAAAGGATCTGATCTGGCTGATACGGTCACCGCTTCGCAACTCTTTAACCCACACATGGGCAAAGGGCAAAATCGGGCCAAGGCCAATGGATTATCAATGGGCAACGAAAAGAACTTCTGGTTGCTCGATTATCTCAAGGCGGTCGGTCTGTGGGAAGCATCCGCGCCGCGTAATGCTACCAACGCTGATCTACGTAAGACCTATATTCTTGCCCCACGCGCCATTGCATTAGGCCACCACCGCCACATCTTCAAAGCGTTTCGCGAGCGGCTATGGAACAACTCTTCGATCAAGCTTGATATCATGGCCGCACTGCTCTACATTGACACCCTGCTAGAGTATACGGTGGCAGCAGAACAATTAGCGATCTTTCAGCGCCGCTCGGTGAGTAATCTCGTGGCTGGGATGCACGTGGGAACGTACCAACTGCTGAGCCAAAATTCATACACCATGATGAATTTGGCTTTCCTGGGCTTACCCGATTGGTTCCCAGCGCTTGCTTCCTACGCCGCGGCTAAGCAGTATCAGACCATCATCCGCGAACATATCGAACGGCTAAGTGCTATTGAAGAAGAGAAGAGCGAAGGCCATACGCTCTTGCAACGGTATCGCGACTTTGCCACCGGCAATGATCTGAAACGCTTCTTTGCGTTCAGTGTTGGCTATGGCAACTATCTGATGAGCGCCATCGAACGTAGCACCTATTATGTCAAACCATTTGGGGAAGAAAATCTGGAAAGGTTGATCAACATGAGTGAACCGAAGTTAAGCCCGATTTTGCAGAATCAGGGCTTTCGCAATGTGGCTGACGCGATCAGAAAGAGTACCGTGATTCCGCAGTACATTGGTCGCAAACTCAGCAATTATGATGTACGGTACGGGCTAGGACAGGAATTAAAGCGCAAGGCACAATACGCCGATGATTTTATTCAAGAGTTGGCCGCCTTTATGCAGAGTTACAACGAAGAAAATGCGCGGGTGTATGAACGGACGAAAGGCCAATCTGCAGGACGCAAAGCGATCACGACCGATGATATTCAGGCCGTTGTGCAGTTGATCGACGAATATGGCGCAGAGACTATCTGCAACTTGCTCATTGCCTTTGGCTATGCGCGTGATCCCAAGGAGCCGGCAACACCGTCACAGGAACCGGCAAGCGGTCAAACTGATGGAGAATCCTAATGGTACCCCTGGGACGCGGAGCGTCCTGCCTGCATTACGCCGGAGACCGGCGTAACAAGCCTCGTTCCGATGCTCTGCGTCGGAATGCCGTTTGGACGCTCTGCGTCCCCGTGTCATCTATGACAAAGATTTAACAAATGTACTTTCCCATTCAATGATCAGGAGCAATTTCCGATGACTACCATTTACAATCTTTCCATCGCCGCCCAGGCGACGCTTAACCTGCATTCGCTCAACAACGAAGGCGGTGAAGGGAATCAGATCCAAACCCGTATTGTCAACATCGTGGATGAAAATGGCCGGCTGCACAGTGTCAACGCCATCAGTGGTGACATGTTGAAACATATTCAGGCTGAGCACCTCTACGCCATCAGTCGTGATCGAGGGCTACCGCTCTGCGCCGCTTGTCAGATTTTTGATGCTAATCGCATGTCGGCTGATGAAGAATTTCGAGGTTGGTTAAAGCAGAAAGATAAACCGACGCAGATTCAAATTATTGACCGTTTACTCACCTGCACCTTGGATGATATTGAAGGGAATCTAATCACCGAGGGGCAATCGACACCGCGTAAGAGTGTGGTGGAGTTCGGTTGGGCGGTGGGGCTGCCCGATGCGGTGACGACGGAACAGTATTTCCACGTCAAGTACGATCCGGATCGGCGTGAGATTCCGACCGAGAAGAAGGCCCGCGAAGGAAATTTAGGCCAGGCGATCTTCCATCGGCCTGCCAATAGCGGCCAATATGCGATTGTCTGTAATCTGGAAGCGCATCGGCTCGGCTACAATGACATTAGCCAGACTCATCCCATTACAGCGAAAGACCGGCAAGCCCGACTGGCGGCCCTGCTGGAAAGTGTGCTCTATACCTTTATTCAACCGAATGGTGCGATGCGCAGCACCCAGCACCCCCATATTGTTGATGTCCGGGGTGTGGTGAGCTATAGCACAGCATCGGCACCCGCACCGCTCATTAGCCCTCTGAATCGAAATTTTGTCGAGCAGACAGAGCGGATTGCCAATGCGCTTAACAAAATCCATGCCAGCCGGATTGTGGTGCGCCCCTTTGCCAATCTGGCCGAATTGGTGGAATTGTTACAAGGGTTAATTAGTGACTGTGAACCTTACACCTTCCGTGGATAGGACAAGCGCTATGTGGACTATTACAACATTTCAGCCGGTGAGTTTGATCTCGCTCAAGGTCGCTACGGCGACTTCAACCGGCGGTAAATCGCTTCTGCTACCCACGCCCTACGCCTTAAAAATGGCCTTGTTGAATGTGGTGATTCAACAGGCTGGGTTGGCCAAAGGGGTGGCAATGTGGCCGGCAATTCGCGCTGGCAAGCTCGCCTTGCTGGGGCCAGAGCGGATCGCGGTGACCAATACCTTTACCAAAATTCTCAAACCAATGAAAGGTAAACCGACATTAGATGAGGAAACTGGGTTGACCCGTGGGATGATTAACACGATTGGCTTTCGTGAGTATGTGCAGTGGCAAGGGGAGTTACAGATCGCCTTTGCGCCAGGGGATGATACCGAGCAAGCCTTGTGGGCGCAGTGGCTGACATCGATTCAGTATTTTGGGAAGCGGGGTGGCTTTGTGCAAGCGGTTGACATTGATCAGGTCGCGGAGGGGCTGCCGGCAACCTTTACGCCGATTGACCAAACTGCCGAAGCGTTTTTGCTACAAGGGACGCTTCAACTGATGGATGATTGTGCGGCGGATCTGACCTTTGAGCAGGTTGATATCTATTCGGGGAAAAATTTGCGCACCGGCAAAGACCGCCTCCTCCGCCCCATCATCCTACCCTATCGCGTCGCGCGCAGCAGCCGGGGCTATACGCTCTATGAACGGATCGACTGAGCGGCAGCATTCGCATAACGCGCACAGGCCACAAGATCTGCCTGCGTTAGCCCAGGATAGTTGCGCAAGATCTCGGTTTCGCTCCAGTCGGCGGCCAGTAGACCAATGATAAATTCGACTGCTAGGCGCGTGCCTTTGACTACCGGCTTGCCGCCTAGAATGTCAGGGTCAACGGTGATGCGGGGTTGTCCGGTCATAAAATCTCACCGTCAATGATCCGCATCTGTTTCTCTAGACTTTGGTTCCACAGTTGTTTGGCCCAAAGGAAATCTTCGTCGCTGAAACTTGCCAATGCTGGGAACGCGCCCAAGAGTGGATCCTGCATCTGTGCCTGCTCAGCCGCTTGCCCATCTAATGCTGCCGGTGGTGAGGCTGATGGCAAATCACGCAGTAGGTTAACTTTTTGTTTCATACGCTCAACCTTCCCTTGCTGAAGGATCAGATCAACAATTGCAGTATAAATCGGAGGCTTAACTGATGTCAACCCCAAACCTAACCCAGGGCCCATCCTCCATCCTCGCCATCCCCCTCACCGCGCACCATATCCGCGTCACGGTGCAGGTGACCACGCCGATGCTCTTCCACGATTTTAAGGGCAGTGCCTTGCGCGGGGCGCTGGTGAGTGTGTTGCGGCGCAGCTTCTGTCCTGAATGGCGCGCCGCGCAGACTGATGCCTTTCACAAAGCGCTTTGCCCGGTCTGCCAACTGTTGGCACTGGAAAATGACGAGTCGATCCCCGGTGATGTGCGGCGACCCTATGCGTTGATCCCACCACCAGATCGGCAAAACAGTTATGCGCCAGGCGAAACGTTTGCCTTTGGCTTGACGCTTTTTGGTGACTCGCTGCACTACCTGCCCTATCTGATCCTGACGTTGGGCGGCATGGGCGAGGTGGGGCTGGGCCAAAAAGGGGCGAATGGCAAACGGGGCGGCTTTGTGGTGACCCAACTCGACGCTATCAACCCCTTTACCGGTGAGCTGTTGCCCATGCTTGCCCCCGGTGACCGCATGGTCCGCCCCGAAACCCTGCCGGTGACGCACGAACAGGTGTTGGCGGCGAGCGCACGGCTGGTGGACGAATTGGCGGCCAACGACAACCAACTCTGGGTGGAATTCCTCACCCCCATGCGCCTGACGCCAAATCATCAGCGGGCGACGAAACCAGAGTTCTTCACCTTCTGCAAAGCCGCGGTCTTACGCATGCTCGATCTGAGCGCCCAATATGGCGGGGGCCGGCCGACCATCAACGGTGAAGCGCTGGAACTCAAGCGCGATATCTATGGCCAGGCTGATGGCGTCCAACTGCTGCATGACCAAACCCATTGGTGGGATCTTAAAGGCTATTCCAGCCGCTTGGCGCAGGAGCAGGTGATGGGCGGCTTGATGGGGCGGGTCTGCTATCAAGCCCCGGATTGGCGACCACTCTTGCCCTGGCTGCTGTGGGGGATGAGTGCAGGGGTGGGGCGGAATATTGTGAAGGGTTGTGGTGTTTATCAGATGGAGGTAACCAGTGGCTAGAATCCAACATCTCATTGTTGACGAATTCGGCAGTTTTGTCGCCAAACATCAGGGGCGGCTGCGCGTGACTTGCCAGGGGGAAAAGCGCTTAGATGCGCCGCTGCTGCATCTGGAGACGGTGCTGGTAACGGGCAAAGGGGTGAGCCTGAGTAGTGATGTGGTGGCGGCCTGCGCAGAGGAGGGGATTCCGATCCACTTTCTCGATAGCCGCGGCCATCCCGTGGGCAGCTTCTATAGTGCCGGCTTGGCGGCGACGGTGAGCACGCGGCGGGCGCAACTCGCGGCCATGACCGATCGGCGGAGTTTGGCGGTGGCCTTGGCGATTGCTGAAGGTAAGATCCGCAATCAGGTCAATCTGTTGAAATATATGAGCAAAAACCGCCGGGAGAAAGAGCCGGCCATCTTTGACGCCGTGCGTTTGCTCAGCGATGACGTGCAGGATCACCTGGCCGAGTTGGATCGCTTGCGGATTGAGCCGCTTTACCAGTCGATTGATGATTGCCGCGGGCAGTTGCTCTCGGTGGAAGGCCGGGCGGCGAGCAAATATTGGCGCGGGGTTGGGCAACTGCTGCTGGCCGAGGTGGGCTGGCCGGGGCGGGTGACGCAGGGCGCAACGGATCCCTTTAACAGCGCGCTCAACTATGGTTATGGGATCTTATATAGCCAGATCGAGCGGGCGTTGGTGTTAGCCGGCCTCGATCCGTATGCCGGCTTTCTCCACACCGACCGTCCCGGCAAACCAAGTCTGGTCTTTGACATGGTGGAAGAGTTTCGCCAAAGTGTGGTCGACCGCACGGTGATGGCGATCTTCAACCGCGGCACGGCGGTCGAACTGGACGAACGGGGCAAACTGACTGAGGAGAGCCGGCGCGGGCTGGCCGAAAAAGTGCTCGCTCGTCTGGAAGCCGCCGAGCTCTATGAGCAGAAGCGCCACCCCCTACGCCAGATCATCCAACACCAGGCGCGCCACCTAGCTGCCTTTTTGCGTAGCGAGCGGCCGGTTTATGTGGCTTTTGTGTCGACGTGGTAGGGTGGTGGGTAGCGAGTGGCGGGTAATCGCCCCTCGCCCCTCGCCACTCAGGAGGACTCAATGCGCTGTCTCTTAATCTACGATATTCCCGATGACGGAGTGCGCACCAAGATTGCCGATTTCTGTCTCGATTATGGGTTGGATCGGGTGCAATACAGCGCGTTTTTGGGTGAACTGGGTACCAATCATCAGGAAGAGTTGATGTTAAAGATCGAGGCAAAATTAGGCAAGGCGGCGGGGCGGATTGCGCTCTTCCCCATCTGTAAACAGGATTGGCGCGGGCGTTTAACGATTGAACAGGGAATGGCGGGTGGTGAGTAACGGGTGGTGAGGGGCGAGGGGCGAGTGGCGAGGGCAAGGAGTACGTATCCGTCGCGATCTGCCTTCATCCATTTCCTCTTCCCTCGTTCTTTATCAATCGCCACCCACCACCCGCCACCCTCGCCACCCTCGCCACCCCATTACAAAAGGAACAACAGCAATGCAAGAACTAGACGAAACCTGGTCACTGCGCGTGATCGACCTCAAACAATATGAGTATTGCCCGCGCATTGTCTATTATGAATATTGCCTGCCGGGGGTGCGCCCGACGACTTATAAGATGGAGGCGGGCATCGCTGCGCAGGATCGGGTTAATACGTTGGAAGAGCGCCGCGGCCTGCGCGCCTATGGCCTGCAAAGTGGGACGCGCCACTACCATGTGCCGGTCCACTCGGCCAAGTTGGGCTGTAGCGGCCAGGTTGACATGGTGATCGAAACCGCGGATGAGGGGCGGGCGCGCCTGCTGCCGGTCGATTTCAAGTTGAGCCGCCGGGAGCCGGGGCGGCACTTTAAGCTGCAACTGGCCTGTTATGCGCTGTTGCTGGAAGAGGCATGGGGTTTGCCGGTCGAAGAGGGTGCGATCTATCTGATCCCCAGTAAAACGGTGGTCAAAGTGCCGATCACCAATCGGCTGCGTGACGATGCGGTGCGGCAACTGTTGGCCATTCGGCAGATCGCGCTGACCCAGCAGATGCCGCCACCGACCACTAAACGCAGCCACTGTGTAAATTGCGAGTTTCGCCGATTCTGTAATGATGTGCTATGATGGGGTAGGGGCAGGTGGACCGGCATGCACAGGCCGCTAGCAACGTGATAAACATCCGCTACGCGCCCATTGCGGTACCACGTTGCCGGCCTGCTTCGCAAACCACCGGCCGGCGTGGTGAAAACCGGCGCTGATTTGCGTTTGGTCAACCCCTTACCAGTGTAAATAGTTTCGCAAACCACCCCCTGTTTTTAGCGAAAAAACGTCTGCGAAACCAAGGGTACCAAAAGGCAAGCGGACCATGCAAGCCAACCAAATTGACCGCACAGAACGCCCGTCACGCCCAGCAAAACCCTTTCCAGGTCATTTTGCCCCTGGCCCAGCTTTCCAACAGCGGCGGATGACCAAAGTGATCCGATAGAGCGGATATTGAAACAGCGCTACAGGGTATCAGCGCTGGGGGGGCCAAAGATGACCAAAGTGATCCGATAGAGCGGATATTGAAACCACTTGGCGCTATACTCCGCTTGATACTGCGCAACGATGACCAAAGTGATCCGATAGAGCGGATATTGAAACATATCACGGCGCTCACTGACTGGGGTACCTGGATATGATGACCAAAGTGATCCGATAGAGCGGATATTGAAACGACTCGATTCGACTTAGCCGGCTAGGGTCTACGCCGAGATGACCAAAGTGATCCGATAGAGCGGATATTGAAACAAGCTGGAATGGTTGAACTACATCAGCCAACTGCTTTGATGACCAAAGTGATCCGATAGAGCGGATATTGAAACGGCGTTTTCTATGGCGGTGGCGCTGTGCGTGGTGATGATGACCAAAGTGATCCGATAGAGCGGATATTGAAACAATACCGGTAGCATAGAAAAAACTCTCCGCCTGCGATGACCAAAGTGATCCGATAGAGCGGATATTGAAACATTGTAGACACCTCGACCACTGTGGTCTGTCCAGACGATGACCAAAGTGATCCGATAGAGCGGATATTGAAACCCTATGGTGAGTGCCAATGCGGTTGCGGGCTTGTTGGATGACCAAAGTGATCCGATAGAGCGGATATTGAAACAAAAGCCGGTGGCGCTACTTGAAAAACTAATCAACAGATGACCAAAGTGATCCGATAGAGCGGATATTGAAACTTCCTCACTCATCGCAAGTTTGTCACCGATTGTGGCGATGACCAAAGTGATCCGATAGAGCGGATATTGAAACAAGGTACATGGCGTCAAGACCAACATTGACTTGTCTTGATGACCAAAGTGATCCGATAGAGCGGATATTGAAACAACACGATGGTGCTTGGCTACGAAACCTTTGCCAAGGATGACCAAAGTGATCCGATAGAGCGGATATTGAAACATTGGAGTGCTTCTCGGTAACCTGCAAAGACTAAGGATGACCAAAGTGATCCGATAGAGCGGATATTGAAACGGAACGTGCCTTTCAGCAAAAGCCGATCCTAGAAAGGATGACCAAAGTGATCCGATAGAGCGGATATTGAAACAGTTGTTGGCGGGCGTGCTGCTGTTCGCCCACTTGTGATGACCAAAGTGATCCGATAGAGCGGATATTGAAACTCTGTCTACCCGCACCTCATCAGCGACAAACACCCGCGATGACCAAAGTGATCCGATAGAGCGGATATTGAAACGCTGATGTTGATCCCCGTGCGCCAAATGTCGTTGAGATGACCAAAGTGATCCGATAGAGCGGATATTGAAACGCCGTCCTGCAAACCGCTGCGCTGCGGCCAACGAGGATGACCAAAGTGATCCGATAGAGCGGATATTGAAACAGTCACGCTCGGTTAGCGGGGGGCCGTTGTCGATGTGATGACCAAAGTGATCCGATAGAGCGGATATTGAAACATGAGTTTGAATCAGGCTTAGCACTGGTTAGCGAAAGATGACCAAAGTGATCCGATAGAGCGGATATTGAAACGCTGGCACAATGTCAAAGTCAAAGACATGGCCTGGAGATGACCAAAGTGATCCGATAGAGCGGATATTGAAACACAGTCGGATCTGACCATCTGACTGTGGGCGTTTTGGATGACCAAAGTGATCCGATAGAGCGGATATTGAAACATTGCATATACCTATTATCCGGCGCTGGCTAATTGGTGATGACCAAAGTGATCCGATAGAGCGGATATTGAAACACCATCCATGCGCCACTGCGTTTTCATGCACGCATTGATGACCAAAGTGATCCGATAGAGCGGATATTGAAACGATAATCGGGAAACCGTGCGTCAATCAATTCGCTGAGATGACCAAAGTGATCCGATAGAGCGGATATTGAAACAACATGCGCAACCAGAAGCACGCACGCAAGAATCATGATGACCAAAGTGATCCGATAGAGCGGATATTGAAACGAATGAGGGGCAGTTGCGGGACATAATAAAATCACGATGACCAAAGTGATCCGATAGAGCGGATATTGAAACCCCAAACTGCAATTTAGCGCAGTTGGCGAGGTTGAGATGACCAAAGTGATCCGATAGAGCGGATATTGAAACGATAACAGCGTGCCTATGTTTTTGTTTAGCCCGCCTGATGACCAAAGTGATCCGATAGAGCGGATATTGAAACTTGGGATAAAACCCTGGCGGCGATTCCACCCAAGCTGATGACCAAAGTGATCCGATAGAGCGGATATTGAAACATTCAGCATTACGCTTAAGGGCCACGCCGGAATGAGGATGACCAAAGTGATCCGATAGAGCGGATATTGAAACAAAGGAGAAGTATCAAGCGAAAGGATTATAGCATGGATGACCAAAGTGATCCGATAGAGCGGATATTGAAACGACGCCACCGTGCCGCCAGAGGGGTTGGAACTGCTCGATGACCAAAGTGATCCGATAGAGCGGATATTGAAACAAGCAGAAGCTAACTGCATTTGGGCCAGCTTCGCCTGATGACCAAAGTGATCCGATAGAGCGGATATTGAAACTATTTTTCCGTGCCGGGGGCGGTACCCTACCAGCTGATGACCAAAGTGATCCGATAGAGCGGATATTGAAACGACTTAAATTGGGATTATTACCCTTGGGACTCCAGGATGACCAAAGTGATCCGATAGAGCGGATATTGAAACAATATCTGCTCTGTCGTATGATTAACCGTGAACGTGATGACCAAAGTGATCCGATAGAGCGGATATTGAAACTTTATGGCACCCTGCACATTGAAGACGTTGATCGTAGATGACCAAAGTGATCCGATAGAGCGGATATTGAAACAAGAGCGTCATTCTCAACTAAGTCGTCGCAGCCGCCGATGACCAAAGTGATCCGATAGAGCGGATATTGAAACAGCGTGCCAAGGATGCTGCCTTGTTGGTTGCGCCAGAGATGACCAAAGTGATCCGATAGAGCGGATATTGAAACAATATCGCATCGCCCTTGGCAACAAAATACATATTCGATGACCAAAGTGATCCGATAGAGCGGATATTGAAACATGATGAGTATATCAAGCTCTGCAAAGAGGCCAGCGATGACCAAAGTGATCCGATAGAGCGGATATTGAAACCCTGCCAAATCTTGAGAATGAAAACCAAAGCAAGTAGATGACCAAAGTGATCCGATAGAGCGGATATTGAAACTGCAAGCCGCTGGGTATCAGCAAGAGATTGCAGAGTGATGACCAAAGTGATCCGATAGAGCGGATATTGAAACATCTTTGTCCCATCTTTGACCATCTCAGAATAGGTCGATGACCAAAGTGATCCGATAGAGCGGATATTGAAACTGGATTGCGGCGGAGGATCTTGGCAGCAAGAAGTTGATGACCAAAGTGATCCGATAGAGCGGATATTGAAACTATGGTACCAAGGCCAGCTACAGCGCCATGCGGCTGATGACCAAAGTGATCCGATAGAGCGGATATTGAAACATTGTGTGGGCGGCTTGGGGGCGGGCGGGTCATAGGGATGACCAAAGTGATCCGATAGAGCGGATATTGAAACTGGAGGGCATCTGTTACTTAGTGTCGGCGGCGCTGGATGACCAAAGTGATCCGATAGAGCGGATATTGAAACTCGCGATCTCGCCGGTCCCACTGGAGATAGCCGCCGGATGACCAAAGTGATCCGATAGAGCGGATATTGAAACACTGGAGATAGCCGCCGTAGATGCGCGCCTTCTTGATGATGACCAAAGTGATCCGATAGAGCGGATATTGAAACCAAAGACTTGCCAAATAGAATCCATGCATTTTCCTTGGATGACCAAAGTGATCCGATAGAGCGGATATTGAAACTTAAATCAGTTGATAACGATGATCCCCACCACGAAGATGACCAAAGTGATCCGATAGAGCGGATATTGAAACATGACGAAATCGAGAAGCTGTTGGTCATGGGTAGTAGATGACCAAAGTGATCCGATAGAGCGGATATTGAAACATCGTTGGTTGACGCTGGCGACAAGTCCGGTTCAGCGATGACCAAAGTGATCCGATAGAGCGGATATTGAAACGTTAATGACGAGACGATAGCGCGCAGAAAACAGGTTGATGACCAAAGTGATCCGATAGAGCGGATATTGAAACATCGTTGGTTGACGCTGGCGACAAGTCCGGTTCAGCGATGACCAAAGTGATCCGATAGAGCGGATATTGAAACAGTGTTGGCGCGTCTGCGATGTGGTCATGCGTGGCATGATGACCAAAGTGATCCGATAGAGCGGATATTGAAACACAATCCAGTTATTAACGGTCATCGCCTGGCCGCTTGGATGACCAAAGTGATCCGATAGAGCGGATATTGAAACTAGAGGCCGCGGGGGTGGCCGGCAGAGGGGGGCCAGATGACCAAAGTGATCCGATAGAGCGGATATTGAAACATGACCGATGTGGAGCGTTACCCAGATGTGCGCGGCGATGACCAAAGTGATCCGATAGAGCGGATATTGAAACTCTAACCCGCTATCGGGCAACAGGGTGTAATTGTCTGATGACCAAAGTGATCCGATAGAGCGGATATTGAAACTCAAAAGCAACCATCGCCTCCACTTGGTTTCCATTGATGACCAAAGTGATCCGATAGAGCGGATATTGAAACAGCTTGCCGTATTTTCGAGATGCGCAACGGGCGACGATGACCAAAGTGATCCGATAGAGCGGATATTGAAACACGGTCCACAATCCAGGCTCAGCTTGTTTGTAGTACGATGACCAAAGTGATCCGATAGAGCGGATATTGAAACCAGATGATCCAACCGCCCGCCTCCGGTTGCTCTATGATGACCAAAGTGATCCGATAGAGCGGATATTGAAACACGTGATCGCCGGCTGCTCGGTCGTGGTGTAATAGGCGATGACCAAAGTGATCCGATAGAGCGGATATTGAAACCGAAATTGTGCAGTTAGGGGCCGGCCTGGTGACCGTGATGACCAAAGTGATCCGATAGAGCGGATATTGAAACCTGTGATTACAAGGCGTTTCACCTTGTACCAAGCGGGATGACCAAAGTGATCCGATAGAGCGGATATTGAAACCTGGTTGGCGGCACCCTCCCCACGCCGCCGCCAACGATGACCAAAGTGATCCGATAGAGCGGATATTGAAACATCAACCCACGAGCGGCCCCCAGCAGGGCGGCGTTGATGACCAAAGTGATCCGATAGAGCGGATATTGAAACCCGGTCGATAGATAGCCCGCGGCCCCATTCGTTCGGGATGACCAAAGTGATCCGATAGAGCGGATATTGAAACTTGTGAATCGCCCCCCCTCGTGGCTGTTGAGGATGCGATGACCAAAGTGATCCGATAGAGCGGATATTGAAACACCGCCGCGGCCAGCACCTGCTACGCCAGCCGCGCGATGACCAAAGTGATCCGATAGAGCGGATATTGAAACCGGTGGCGCGCCGTGGTCACCGCGTGGCAACAGTCGATGACCAAAGTGATCCGATAGAGCGGATATTGAAACACACTCACATTTTCGAGCAGCCGCAGCTCCAGCTCCGATGACCAAAGTGATCCGATAGAGCGGATATTGAAACTTGCTGGCGCGGCTGGCGTGCGTTGCCACGTCCCATGATGACCAAAGTGATCCGATAGAGCGGATATTGAAACTCGTAGAAGTTGACACATAGGGCTTGAAACTTGGGAGATGACCAAAGTGATCCGATAGAGCGGATATTGAAACTTGATGGCACGCACGATCATGCGCTTGCGTGACTGGGATGACCAAAGTGATCCGATAGAGCGGATATTGAAACATCCTATAAGCTGGGCCGGGTGGCCGCTGCAGAAGTGATGACCAAAGTGATCCGATAGAGCGGATATTGAAACTCCGTTTGTACCGCTCGTTGGCTGGCCAACGTTTCGATGACCAAAGTGATCCGATAGAGCGGATATTGAAACCTTGTCATCATCAGGCACCAGACGCTTCGGCGCCTCGATGACCAAAGTGATCCGATAGAGCGGATATTGAAACAAGGGGGAGAAAGTACCGCCGGTGAAGGGGCTTTAGGGATGACCAAAGTGATCCGATAGAGCGGATATTGAAACCCGAAGAAGCCGCCCTCGCCTACAACGAGGCCGCCATGATGACCAAAGTGATCCGATAGAGCGGATATTGAAACAGGACAGTGCCATTACGCACGCCAAGGCCAGCTTACGATGACCAAAGTGATCCGATAGAGCGGATATTGAAACTCTATGAAGATGTGGCCGCCCGCATGGTGCGTCGTGATGACCAAAGTGATCCGATAGAGCGGATATTGAAACACGATTCGTTGGTGCGGCCTGACCCAAAGCGCACCGGATGACCAAAGTGATCCGATAGAGCGGATATTGAAACATGTATACTAATTTCACATTGCATACATGGTATTAGATGACCAAAGTGATCCGATAGAGCGGATATTGAAACTAGCGAACAAGACACTGACTGACCCGCTGATTAGTCGATGACCAAAGTGATCCGATAGAGCGGATATTGAAACGTCCAAGATGGGTTGGATTACTTACGACAGCTTCAAGATGACCAAAGTGATCCGATAGAGCGGATATTGAAACTTTTATGTGAAACAGATTAACTGTTTGGTGGCTCCGATGACCAAAGTGATCCGATAGAGCGGATATTGAAACCCGGTTATGATGCAGGGGCCAAGCTATTGGACTGGCGATGACCAAAGTGATCCGATAGAGCGGATATTGAAACCGCTATAAGGTGAAGGCTAGCAATCTGGAAAATGATGATGACCAAAGTGATCCGATAGAGCGGATATTGAAACCTAATATAAACCAACAGGCAAACGCACAGGAAGGCCAGATGACCAAAGTGATCCGATAGAGCGGATATTGAAACTTTGGATTTACCAGCGCGCACCCCGCCGAAGACAACGATGACCAAAGTGATCCGATAGAGCGGATATTGAAACTAACAGCAAGCTGACCCCTGCCCAGGTGCAGCGCTGATGACCAAAGTGATCCGATAGAGCGGATATTGAAACTGGTCTACAGACGAATCATAAGGGGCAATGTAAACCGATGACCAAAGTGATCCGATAGAGCGGATATTGAAACATGTTTCACCTCAACCTGATAATCTTTCGTTTCGGTCCAGATGACCAAAGTGATCCGATAGAGCGGATATTGAAACATAAAACTATCCTGCGGTCAACGCATCATTCAGCAGGACGACCAAAGTGATCCGATAGAGCGGATATTGAAACAGTAGTAGCGCCGGTTGACGTAAAGTCGCGCCTGCAGACGACCAAAGTGATCCGATAGAGCGGATATTGAAACGGCGTGCAGGTGGAATACGCAGATCGCTTACGCATGACGACCAAAGTGATCCGATAGAGCGGATATTGAAACGCGCCATTACCGCTTGTGCCTCACGCATCATCTGCGACGACCAAAGTGATCCGATAGAGCGGATATTGAAACACAAGCCACCATATGGCTTAGTCATTATCATTTCGTTGACGACCAAAGTGATCCGATAGAGCGGATATTGAAACAGCTTGGCTAGGCGGCGCTGGAAGACCTGATCATTGGACGACCAAAGTGATCCGATAGAGCGGATATTGAAACATGCGCCAATCGCTACTGCATTCTCACGTAAGCGGAGACGACCAAAGTGATCCGATAGAGCGGATATTGAAACAAGATCCAACCACACCGAAGCGGCGACCGATAGCCAGACGACCAAAGTGATCCGATAGAGCGGATATTGAAACTGCCCCACATTGCTTGCTACCCCCATAATGATCGGTGACGACCAAAGTGATCCGATAGAGCGGATATTGAAACATAGGTGATCGGCGGTTGTCATGCCGCCGTTGGTGGACGACCAAAGTGATCCGATAGAGCGGATATTGAAACAAGCGCCGCTATGCAACGGCGCACCAACGGCGGCAGACGACCAAAGTGATCCGATAGAGCGGATATTGAAACTTCCTCGCCTACCCAAGTCCAACCGCCTTCAAAGTTGACGACCAAAGTGATCCGATAGAGCGGATATTGAAACGCGTGCGTCTTGGATGATTGAGCAAGCCGACCCGCTGACGACCAAAGTGATCCGATAGAGCGGATATTGAAACTTTGTCTACCCGGCCTTGCAGCGAGTCGCGCAGGTCGACGACCAAAGTGATCCGATAGAGCGGATATTGAAACCACGTTGGCCGCTGTGGCACTTGTCCGCGTATGTCGACGACCAAAGTGATCCGATAGAGCGGATATTGAAACAGAGTCAGACGGGCGGGTCACCCTGGGGGCAGGGACGACCAAAGTGATCCGATAGAGCGGATATTGAAACATCAACCAGCACCACCAACCGGCGCATGCTTTTACGACGACCAAAGTGATCCGATAGAGCGGATATTGAAACAGCCATGACCGATCACCTTGGCGTAGGCGCTCCTCTGACGACCAAAGTGATCCGATAGAGCGGATATTGAAACATGAGTGCGACAAGGCCGAGGGGGTCACGATGGCGACGACCAAAGTGATCCGATAGAGCGGATATTGAAACTACAGCAACAGCCCCTTGCACGCCGGGGCTGTTGAGGACGACCAAAGTGATCCGATAGAGCGGATATTGAAACAACTGCCGGCCCTGCTTGTGGCCTGGTTGCAACGTGGACGACCAAAGTGATCCGATAGAGCGGATATTGAAACAGCCCAAGCGGCCACGCACGCGGGGTCAATGTAGACGACCAAAGTGATCCGATAGAGCGGATATTGAAACACCGTGCTGTTGGCGGGTCAGGGCATTGGTGGCCAGGACGACCAAAGTGATCCGATAGAGCGGATATTGAAACTCGATTGGGCACTCTTTGCGAATGGGCATGGTGACCGACGACCAAAGTGATCCGATAGAGCGGATATTGAAACCCACCACCGCCACGGCCACCAGTGCCACCAGCATCGACGACCAAAGTGATCCGATAGAGCGGATATTGAAACGGGGGCGGAGCACAAACAGGCAGTCGCCGCGATGTAGACGACCAAAGTGATCCGATAGAGCGGATATTGAAACTACATCATCAAGGCTGTCCGCAAAGTGCTTGGCAAAGACGACCAAAGTGATCCGATAGAGCGGATATTGAAACATCAACACCGAAGGCGGCAGCTACACCGCAGGGGACGACGACCAAAGTGATCCGATAGAGCGGATATTGAAACTGCAGGGTGCGCATGTTGTCATTCTGGATCGGCGACGACGACCAAAGTGATCCGATAGAGCGGATATTGAAACAATGCCGATAGCCTTGGCGTGCCGACGCTGGAAAATGACGACCAAAGTGATCCGATAGAGCGGATATTGAAACTGGAACGCAGGCCATTGGAACGCAGGCCATTGGAACGACGACCAAAGTGATCCGATAGAGCGGATATTGAAACAGGCTCACGGTGCTATCGGCCACATCGCCATACCATGACGACCAAAGTGATCCGATAGAGCGGATATTGAAACAGAGCATGAGTAGGATGATGATCAGGAACGAGAAAGACGACCAAAGTGATCCGATAGAGCGGATATTGAAACAGCACGGTGGAGGAGAATGTGGCGGGTGAGGCCTTGACGACCAAAGTGATCCGATAGAGCGGATATTGAAACAATACGTTTACCACCGGTCAGTACGTCGGCGTTCTGGACGACCAAAGTGATCCGATAGAGCGGATATTGAAACAGCAGCTTGACTGATGACATGTGGCTGAATCGGGCCGACGACCAAAGTGATCCGATAGAGCGGATATTGAAACTCGGGCGGTGCAAGCTTGTAACGATTATTTGCGCAGACGACCAAAGTGATCCGATAGAGCGGATATTGAAACTGACTTGCTTCATATCGGTCTATGGGGGGCCATTGGACGACCAAAGTGATCCGATAGAGCGGATATTGAAACCTGGCTCTTCGGTGGTCAACGCGTCAACGATGGGTGACGACCAAAGTGATCCGATAGAGCGGATATTGAAACAATTTCTGGATTGAGCGCGGGAAGTGTTTTTCTGATGACGACCAAAGTGATCCGATAGAGCGGATATTGAAACTTGCCGCAGACAGTACCGGCACACCATGCGCTCGTGGACGACCAAAGTGATCCGATAGAGCGGATATTGAAACATACAAAACGAATCGGCTTGCCTTGGTGAATTTATGACGACCAAAGTGATCCGATAGAGCGGATATTGAAACAACAGCTAGAGCAAGGCTGTGGGCGTAGCCGCAGAGACGACCAAAGTGATCCGATAGAGCGGATATTGAAACAGTCGTTGCCTTGGTCCACTACCTTTGGACACACAAGACGACCAAAGTGATCCGATAGAGCGGATATTGAAACCGAATAAAGACATTGCCAACAACGCCATCAACGGAGACGACCAAAGTGATCCGATAGAGCGGATATTGAAACGCACTAGTTAACCACGCTCTTGGTTCAGGATTCCGGGACGACCAAAGTGATCCGATAGAGCGGATATTGAAACAATCGTGACAGCGGAAGACGTGCAATCGTGGACTACTGACGACCAAAGTGATCCGATAGAGCGGATATTGAAACATGTTTACGCTGAGTTTACAACGCAATACGGTTGGGACGACCAAAGTGATCCGATAGAGCGGATATTGAAACGTATTCCGGCGACAACTTGATCTCTTCCCTGCTCATGACGACCAAAGTGATCCGATAGAGCGGATATTGAAACGATGAAAGCGATGACGTTACTACCTAACACTTAGAACGACGACCAAAGTGATCCGATAGAGCGGATATTGAAACTGGCTTGACGGCTAGTGCGGATCTGTCAACCAAGCAGACGACCAAAGTGATCCGATAGAGCGGATATTGAAACACTGATGTTGATCCCCGTGCGCCAGATGTCGTTGACGACCAAAGTGATCCGATAGAGCGGATATTGAAACCGAATTTGGCACAGGCGTGTCGGCGCATGGCGATACAGACGACCAAAGTGATCCGATAGAGCGGATATTGAAACTTCCTCATCAATGAAAATCTTCTGCGCATCACCGTGACGACCAAAGTGATCCGATAGAGCGGATATTGAAACAAATGCCGACCGCGACCGTGTGGGCTGGCGCTGCTGCGACGACCAAAGTGATCCGATAGAGCGGATATTGAAACAGGAGGCAAAAATGAAGCCAGAGATTCAATACCGACGACGACCAAAGTGATCCGATAGAGCGGATATTGAAACAGGAGGCAAAAATGAAGCTAGAGATTCAATACCGACGACGACCAAAGTGATCCGATAGAGCGGATATTGAAACTGACGACCACGGCGGCCGGGGCTAGCCAGGCCGCTTTGACGACCAAAGTGATCCGATAGAGCGGATATTGAAACATTTGGTTGAGTTTGGCACGCGCAAGATGGCAGCCCGACGACCAAAGTGATCCGATAGAGCGGATATTGAAACACCAGGCGGCGATCAGCGGTTGCCATTGGGCGGCGACGACCAAAGTGATCCGATAGAGCGGATATTGAAACGCACTAGTTAACCACGCTCTTGGTTCAGGATTCCGGGACGACCAAAGTGATCCGATAGAGCGGATATTGAAACGCCAGCAATCGAAACGTGCGGTTGCGGTACATCCTGGACGACCAAAGTGATCCGATAGAGCGGATATTGAAACAGCGTGGTGGCCTGCGTAATGGCCGCGACGCGAGCAGACGACCAAAGTGATCCGATAGAGCGGATATTGAAACGACCTTGCCGATTGAGCGCGTGCCATGATTACCAACGACGACCAAAGTGATCCGATAGAGCGGATATTGAAACCTGCTGACCCCATCGCGGTCGCGAATACTGACGACGACGACCAAAGTGATCCGATAGAGCGGATATTGAAACACTGTCAGGCAAAAGGGTGTAATTGTCTGCCATTGTGACGACCAAAGTGATCCGATAGAGCGGATATTGAAACTGGCTGCGTGCCATCGTTCGCAGTTGGGCAAAGGGGACGACCAAAGTGATCCGATAGAGCGGATATTGAAACATACTGAGAACTTTGGTTTTGGCGGGATGGATGGCGAGACGACCAAAGTGATCCGATAGAGCGGATATTGAAACATCCGCCGCCAACCGGCGCACCTCCGCCCCTTCCGCGACGACCAAAGTGATCCGATAGAGCGGATATTGAAACCATCGGGCAATCAGATCACATTTGGCACCGCGGCGAGACGACCAAAGTGATCCGATAGAGCGGATATTGAAACGTGCTGACCTGGTCGCGTCCTACAAAATCATGTTCAAGACGACCAAAGTGATCCGATAGAGCGGATATTGAAACGAATCCATCTTTTGGCTTGTGTTGCCGCTGGGCGTCGCCGTTCCCTGCGTGGTATCCGCCGGTCACCTTCGCCGGCGGCATGGTTACACCAGCAGTTTCGCTTCTTCCCGCCGCACAGCGACCGGCAGCGTCACCGTAAAGGTTGTCCCCACCCCCACTTGGCTTTCGGCGACGATGGTGCCGCCGTGCAGGTCAACCGCTTCTTTGGCGATGACCAGCCCCAGGCCGGTGCCGGCGGTGACACCCACATTGGTCGCCCGATGAAAGGGTTCAAAGAGCTGGGGCATGTCGGCTTCCGGAATGCCGATCCCTTCATCACAGACCTGTAACTGTACGTCGCGCCCGCGGTCGGTCAATTTTACCACCACTGGCCGAGCGGGTGGTGAGTATTTCAGGGCATTCGAAACCAGGTTATTAATGAGTTGGCGCATGAGCTGTTGGTCGATGGGCACAGGCGCTGCTCCTGCCGTCCCGTGGTAGACCAGCCGCGTGGCTACCAAGGGTTGACTCTGAAATTCGTCAATGATCTGCCGGCAAAGGTCATCCAGATCCAGCAGCGTCGGTTTAAACTCGGTGCGCGGGGATTGGCTGCGCGCCAATTGCAGGACATTCTCCATAATCGTATTGAGATAATGAATTTGTTCCTGAATCTTGGTCAAGCGTTGGGCCCACTGCGCTTCTGTCAGTTTGTGCCGATAGTTTAATAAAATTTCGGTCAATCCAAAGATCGTGGTCAGTGGTGTCCGAAATTCATGCGAGGCCATCGAGACAAAACGCGATTTGAGCGCACTCAACTCTTTTTCCTTGGCCAGGCTCTGCTGGAGCCGAACTTCCGTCTCTTTGCGTTTGGTAATGTCTGTCGAAACCACCAGCAACCGTGTGGGCGTGTCGGCTGCCGGTTGCAGCGGTATCTTACTCGTCTGATAATAACGGCCCAGAATCAGCTGTTCCGGCCGAAAGACCACTTGTTTGCTTAGCAACGCCGCTTGATCGGTCTGTTGGTAGAGGGTCACTTCGGCCGGATTGGGGTTGACTTCGGCCTCGGTCTTGCCCACCATTTCCGCAACGGTCAATCCATAAATTTGGGCGGCCCCTTCATTCACCAGTTGAAAAGCGCCATGCTGGTCATTCACCGTGATTAAATTAGGCACATGATCAATCACCAGTTGTAGAAAATCGCGCTGTTCGCGCAAGGCGGCCGCGGCCTCTTTGCGTTCGGTAATATCGCGAATAAAACAACCCACTTGGTTTTCGGCAAAACTCAATTGAATTTCCACGGGGAAAGTCGTGCCGTCTTTGCGCATGGCATAGAGATCGCGGTCACCTGCCATCTGTCGTACTCCTGGGGCGGCGAGATAAGCCTGTCGGTGTTGCGGGTGTGCGATCCGCGCATGGTCAGGCACCAGCACTTCGACCGCCACGCCCAACAGTTCCGCCCGAGGATAGCCAAAGAGCTGTTCGGCGTGCTCATTGATCAAAGTGATCTGCCCGTTGTGATCAGTAATCAAAATGGCCAGCGGCGCAACCTCGACGAGCAGCCGGAATTTTTTCTCATTGTCCCGAATGATCTGCTGGGCCTGTTTGTGGGCCGTGATATCATAAAGCGTAGCCTGGCTCACCTGAAACTGGCCTTGTTCATCGTAAACGGCCACGGCACTCAACAAAATGGTCATCACCCGGCCATCTCTGCAAATCAAGTCATGTTCGACATCTTTGATCCAACCCTGCGCTTTGAACTGGGGAAAGGTCGCCGCAAAGGTTGCGTTGCCCCTTGGCGTCAAGAAGTCACTGAGCTGGCGGCGGCCCACGATTTCCTCGCGGCGGTAGCCCAACCAACGCAACTCGGTGTCATTGATTTGGACAATGTAACCCGCCGGATCAAGCGAGTGATAGCCACAGGGGGCATTGTTATAGAGCGCGCTGATCTCCGCCGCATCGCGTTGGCGCGCTGCTTCCGCACGTTTACGCGCGGTAATGTCATGATTGACCGCCACCACGCCAATGGGCACGCCGGCCTCGTCTTTAAGGATGCTCACCGAACCCAAAATCGCTAACGCCGTGCCATTTTGATGGCACTGCACGACCTCACCATGCCACCACCCTTGTTGCAAAAGGGCTTGTTGGGCTTGTGCGCGCTGATCTGGGGTGTCATAATGGGTACGTAAGACCTCGGTTACCGACTTCCCCATCACCTCGGCTGCGCGCCAGCCATAGACAGCTTCTGCCGCGCGGTTCCAACTGCGGATGCGAAAGTCCAGGTCAGTGGCAATCACCGCATCGCTGACCTGCTCTTGTAAACCAGCATAATAGCGTAGTTCCGCCGTGCGCGCCGCCACCCGCTCTTCCAGCTTGGCCACATGATGGGCATTTTCCAACGCTAGACTGGCATAGCGGGCAAAGGCCTGGAGCTTCTCAATATCGGTCGGCTTGAAATGCCCTGGGGTCCCACTATCAGCAATCAGTAAGCCAATCACCTGGCCGCGCAATTCAATGGGGATGCCAATCGACGCCCGAATCCATGTGGTCAACGGAAAGACCACCCACCCCGGCATGTTATGGGTATCGGCCACAAAATAGGGCTGTGACAGCGTGAGCAATCTCTGAAAGATCGGTGAATCCAGGGCAAAGCGATAGTCGGCAAAGAAAGCCTCGACGGCCGGGGTGAAGCCGCGCAGATAGGCTACCCGCCCTTGGTTATTTTCAAAGAGCACAATGCTGCCACCTTCACTCGGCACCACGGTTGCCGCTGATAGCAAAATTTGTTTGAGCACCTGCTCAATATCCAGCGTACTTGTAAGCGCGGCCAGGCTGTCGCGCAGCGCTTCGGCATAACGCCGCTGTTCGCGTTCGGCCTCTTCAGCCTGTTTGCGTTTGGTAATATCGCGCCCGACACTTTGATACTCCACCATCTGCCCGCGCTCATCCAGCAACACCTGCGTCGTCCACTGATAGGCGCGTAAAGTGCCATCTGCCAGACGCACGCGATTTTCGTAGCTGCCAACGCGTCGGTTTGGGTCGAGGGGGGCAAGATGGTCAAGTGCGCGCGCTTGTTCCTCTGGCAGAATCAGGTCGAGGATGCTACGCCCGATTAACGCGGCGGGGGATTGGCCAAAGGCCCGGCTGTAAGGTTGACTGACAAAGGTCAGTTTCAGATCAGTATCAAAGCGGCAGAGCAGATCCGTCTGCTCTTCGACCATGCGCCGATAGCGCTCTTCGCTTTGTTGCAAGGCTGCTTCGGCCTGTTTCAGTTGCGTAATATCTTCGACGACTGAGACAAAATAAGGGGACACACCCTCAGCCGCCTGCACCAGGCTTACCGTTAAATTGGCCCAGATCGTGTGGCCTTGTTTGTGGCGGTACCGTTTGTGGAGGCTATAGGTTTGGATCTCACCGGCTAATACTTGCGCCACCCCCTGCATATCTACTTGCAGATCAGCTGGGTGGGTCAGCGCTTGAAAGCTGGTGTTTAAGAGCTCCTCAGCCCTATAGCCGAGAATCTGACACAACCGCTGATTGACCCGGAGCCAGCGGCCATCGGGCGCAACGTGGGCAATGCCAACCGCGGCTTGTTCAAAGGTGGCGCGATAGATGGCTTCACTTTGACGTAAGGTCGTGACCTGCTGCTGGAGGTTGGCGGCCATCTGCATCAGTTGTTCAATGTGGGATTTATACCGGGCCAACGTCGTCGCTGGCGTCTCTTGCTCTTGCGCACACGGGTCGAGGGCCAACACGCAATCTACCATTCGTACCTACTTAAAGTGAAGTTAATTAACGCATTTGTAACGATAAGGCATTGTATAATCAAACCATAAAGCATTCTGTACGTCAAATAGTATTTTGGGTAAACATTGTTCAAAAAATGCTTAAGATAGCGCAAAGTAGAATGACGCGCGCACGTCGCGCTGGTCAGGTGATGACGAGGGAAATGCGATCAGGTCAGGCGTGTCTAACTTATATCCTCTCCTGTAAATTCCCGCTATACCATTATCTATTTTTAATGGTGGGTACTACTGCCAAAATAGAGGTGTAAAAGGTGCGTCCCCTAACCATGACGCTTCCGACCAAACCCTGCCTAGCCAACCAGAAGGAGTTGCTGCTATGACGAACGATCCCATTGTTGCCACCGAGCAGGAACGCCGCATCCAGGCGAGTGCCGCCAATCATGGCGGTGTCCAAGTGCTTGATGCCGACCGCCCCCATGTCGTGGGTGCCCCGGCTATTACCCACCAAACCACCAACGATCCCTATACCGCAGCCCCAACACCCCGTGACCCGGCGGGTATCGAGGCGGCCAATCGCCTGGTGGAACCCACGCGTGCACCCGTCACAGACCAGCGTTCCCCCTGGGCTACGCTACTGCTAGCCTTGCTGTTGATCGCCGTTGCGATTTGGCTGATTACCCAGTTGCTCTAACCGCTGGCAGCGCAAAACGCCGCCCCTGATTGCTAATCCGTTGGCCGCCATGCGCGCCATGAGTGCTGGGGCTGCGTGGATTCGTGTGCGTCGCACTGGTCGCACACGATCGGGGTGACGAAACAACGCTTGACCAGTGCGACGCACATGAGTTGACTCCACAGCGACACTGCCCTTATGCATGTTAATAAATTGTTTCGGTATAAACCCTATCCTCCGGCCCCTTCCCCGTGACGGGGGAGGCTGGGAGGGGTTTTTATGCCGGATTTAATTTGAGATTCACCCATGCCGCCGGTTGGTATGCATGGTTGCCTGGGTGCAGGGTATAATAAGCTTCATCATTATAACCCTGCTACGAAAGGAATCCCATGTTACAACCCCAGCTTGTCCGCTTTCCCAATGGCTATACCTTTACCCTGCCCCCGGCTACAACGGCGGCCATCGCCCAGTCGAGCGCAAAGTATCAAGCGCCCCTCTGGCACTACCGCGCCGAGCGCGTCCTCAAGCTGGGCGCGCATCAGTGGATCTACCCGGTTGACCTGGCCACTGCGCAGACTGTCTTTACCCTGCATCCCCAAGGCATCCTCTGTACGGCCTGGAAACTCTTTAACCGGGGTTGGTTGGCCGCAGCGGAAGCCTACTATTTGGACCGCGTCACCTATCCCGACCACCCGCGCCACCTGGGCCGCCAGGTGGTCCCGCTGGTGGATGAAGACAATGGCTCGGCGCAGATTGGCTGGGCGCGGATTGAGCAAAGCACGGTCGCCGATCAGCACTACGCTGTCTTTGTCCAATTCACCCTGCTCGATCTCTTCGCCCCCCAACCTTTGCCGGTGGCGTATGAGTAGAGGGGACAAGGTGGCAGGGTGGCAGGGTGGCAGGGTGGCAGGGTGGCAGGGTGGCAGGGTGGCAGGGTTGCAGGGTTGCAAGGTGACAGGGTGACAGGGTTGCAGGGTTGCAGGATTGCAAGGTCACAAATTGAGGGCCACACCCCAACAACTCTGCCCCTTTGCCCCTTTGCCCCTTTGCCCCTTTGCCCCTCTGCAACTTTGCTACCCCTGCCCCGCCAAATAATCAGCAATCCGTGTTTTGGTTTCGGCATGTTGCAGACAGCGCAGGGCGGCGCTGGCTTCGGCCAGCGCGGTTTCGTCGACGGTGGTGTCGAGGCTGTCATCCAGGAGTAATTTCATTTGGGCCACCGCCAGGGGACTACATTGGCGGATGCCATCTAGCAGGGCATCGAGATGTTTTTGCACCGCTTCGCGGATGCCCACAAAGTCGACCAGCCCCACATCATAGGCACTACGAGCATCAAGGATGCTGCCGGTGAAGAACATCTCTTTGGCCTTGGCCAACCCCACCCGCCGCGGCAGGCGATAGCTGCCCCCCCAACTAGAGACCAACCCCAGCCGCGTTTCGGACTGCCCCAGTTTGGCGCTATCCGTGGCAAGAATGAGATCACAGGCCAGCGCTAACTCTAGCCCCCCGCCCAGGGCGTAACCTTCGACCCAGGCGATCACCGGCAGGGGAAATTCGGCCAGTTGATTAAAGACCTCGTGCCCGCGCTGCACCCAACTGACCACGCGCTGCGTGTCCAGATCGGCCAGGGCCTTGTGGCTGGTTCCCAATAGGAAATATTTGTCATTGGTGCTGCGGATCACGACGGCTCGCACCTGTTCGCGCTCTTCTTCAATTCGATCAAGCAGATCGGCCAGCCGGTCGAGTACATCCAGGTCAAGGGCTGGGGGCGCGCCCTCTTCCTCGGGGGCAAAGGTCAGGTGAACAACATCTTTGTGGCGGCGATAGGTAATGTGCGTTTGCATCGGTTACGTCAGTCTGTTACGCCAGCTCCGGTAGAGCACGTGGGCAACGATATGGGGGGCGAAAAGCGATTCTGGCCCTTTGATCAGATGTTGCACTGCCGAGAACGCCCGATGGACAGCGCGATCCTGGGGCAGGGCAGCCAAGACTTGGGGCAAATACCAGCCGGTAAACCTGGTCAGCGGGTTTGCTGACGGTGGGCGGCCAATCCATTCAAAGTCCGCCCCGGTCGCCAATAGCCAGGCGGGGGCCACGAGTTTGGGGATCTGACGTTGGAAGCGGACGGCCAGACCATCGAGCGTCGCGGCCTGTGCCAGCGCCTCGCCCAATGCCACTGCCGTCAGCGCGGCGACCGTCATGCCCTGGCCATAGATGGGATTAAAACCACAGGCCGCATCGCCTACGACGATCAGCCGCTCTGGCCACCGGGCCAGATCCTCGTAGAGACGGCGGCGATTTTCGGTGCGCCGGTAGCCAAAGATCGCGCTGATCGGTTCGGCAGCCTTGATCGCCGCGGCGAGTTCGGGATCAATCGACTGGGCAAAAGCCAAAAAGTCCTCTTCCTCAACCGGCGGATAATCCCCCATCACCCCGGCCAACATGACCATCCAAATGCCCTGCTCTTCTTCGTAGATTAACGCCTGCCGACTCTTGCTGGGGGGTTCCGCCCCAATGGCGAGAATATGCCAGTCTGCATAATCGGCCGGTTTACGATAGCGGCGCCCGGCATAACCAACCTTGGCATCGATCACTGTCTCCGCCGGTGGCGCAAAGCCAAGCGCGGTCAGCCATTCGGGGACCTTGGTGCCGCGGCCACTGGCATCGACCACGAACGCCGCGGCTTGGCTGCTATCCTGCGCCGTCTGTTTGTGATGGAGCTGCACCCCCGTGACCTTTGTCCCGTCAGCGATCAGCCCGGTGGCCTGCACGCCATCACAAAAGGTAACATTGGGTAAGGCCCGGACGCGGCGGCGTAAAATGCTTTCCAGCAATACCCGGCTACAGGCATAGGTTTCATAGGGGCCAACAAAGCGGGGCAACCAACGCCCACGCACTTTACTCCGCACATCGCGGTTGAGGTTGACCTGCACCGCACCGGCGGTCTGGAAATCTTGCTCGATCCCCGGAAAGAGTTGCGTCATGATCTGCAGCCCGCGTGCCAGTAAGACATGGACATGTTTGTCTTGTGGCACCCCAGGCCGCGACTGCGCCCCATCTGGGAGTTGGTCACGTTCGATTATGGTTACGTGCTCGAAGTGATCGGCGAGGACGCGTGCCGTCCAGAGTCCTGCCATACTGCCGCCAATCACGACGGCTTGTTCTGCTCGTTGCATAGGGGTATTGTTTCTAAAAAGGTAACGACTAACCCCGCCCGCGCCTAGAAGTGCACCCAATGGGTTCCCGCTTTTAGGCGCGCTCCCCAGTTTGAGGAGGGAACAGTTGACCTCGAAACGGTTCCTCCCCTTACCAGGGGGAGGTTAGGAGGGGGTAGCTTGGTAGTTACTTAAAAAGTACTAATAGTGGATCAGTAAGATAGGAAGACCGTGGTCAGTCAGCAGTCGTCGGTCGTCATCACTTAAATCGCCGCCAGCGCCTGTTGCAGATCTGCCAACAGATCATCGGTATCTTCGACGCCGATGCAGAAGCGCACCAGCTCGTCGCGGATGCCCAGGGCGAGGCGCTCCTCTTCGGGCACGCTGGCAAAACCCATGACGGCCAGGGGGCTGATCATACTTTCGACGCCGCCCAGACTTGGCCCAATCGTCGGGATCTTGAGCGCATCGATAAAGCGGTGGGCCAATGCGCCATCGCCGTCGATCTCAAAGCTGACCACCCCACCAAAGCCACGCATCGTCGCCTTGGCCAGCGCATGATCCGGGTGACTCTCCAACCCTGGATACCAGACGCGCCGCACCTTGGCTTGATCTTCGAGAAAGCGAGCGACCGCCAACCCGTTCTGGTTATGTTGGGCCATACGCAGCCCCAAGGTCTTGATCCCGCGCAACATCAGGTAGGCACCATGGGGATCGGCGATACTGCCCAGCATCGCCTGCGCTTGCCGTAAGCGGGTCATCTGTGCAAAAGAACCAACCACCGCCCCGGCCATCAGATCATTGTGGCCGCCCAGATATTTGGTCAGGCTGTGGATCACAATATCGATGCCAAAGGCGAGCGGGCGACAGTTGACCGGCGTGGCAAAAGTGGCATCGACGGCGGTGATCAGATCGTGCCGTTTGGCAATCGCCACCAGCGCGGCGTAGTCCACACAGCGCATAAAGGGATTGGTGGGCGATTCAGTGTAAATCAGCCGGGTGTTGGGCTGAATCGCCGCTTCGAGCGCCACACAATCACCACAGGGCACAATCGTGCTTTCAATGCCCAGGCGCGGCAAAAAGCGTTGACAGAACTCGCGCGTCTGGTGGTAACAATCATCGGTGAGCAGCAGATGGTCGCCCTGTTTCAAGAGCAACAATAGCGTATTGGTCACCGCGGCCATGCCACTGCTCAGCAGCACGGCGTCATCCGCCCCTTCCAGCGCCGCCAACTTGGCTTCCACCGCCCGCACCGTTGGGTTGCCATAGCGGCCATACTCCTCGCGCTCGACCTCATCCCAAAACATGTGCTCTTCAAAATAGTTGACCAGATCCGCCGTCTTGTCAAAAGTATAGACCGAAGTCTGCACAATCGGTACGGTGAGGCTGTGGTGGGCGCGGAAGCGCCGTTCACCGGCATGAACCGTTTGGGTAGTATTGGGTAGTGTGGTGTGGTACTTGTTTTCTGGCATGCTTAATCGTGAGTGGTGTTTAGGTTATAAGGCTTTCTGGTGTTCCCGGTGTAGGGGCACGACATGTCGTGCCCCTACACCGGGAACACCAGAAAGCCTTGAATGATACAGAAAACCCGAGTTACGCGAAAGCAACTCGGGTTTGAGTATAGCCTTAAATTTTGGGTTAGGGCAAATTAGCCAACTAACTTGACATCCATCGTGATCTCGCTAACGCCGGCTAGCGCCTTGGAGACGGGGCAGTTGGCTTTGGCCTGCGCGGCCAGTTCATCCAACTTGGCCGCATCCAACCCTGGTACTTCGGCTTCGCTGTTCAGCTCGATCTTAGTGATCGCCGGCCCCGCGCCCAGGTGAACGGTGGCGGTGGTGTGGACGCGCGTGGGGGTAAAACCATTGTTGGTGAGCAACGCCGAGAGGAACATGGAGAAGCAGCCGGCATGCGCTGCCCCAATCAACTCTTCGGGATTGGTGCCCGCGCCCTCTTCAAAGCGCGATTTGAAGGTGAATGGCCCTTCATAGTGACCGGGGCCGACTTTCATCGTACCGGCGCCTTCTTTGAGCGTGCCCTGCCAGGTTGCTTCAGATTTGCTGACTGCCATTTGTGATCTCTCCTTTGGTGTGTGGAAGTTGGTGATGGGTAATTAGGTGATTCGTGATTCGTGATCACTTGCACCCGTCCCAGGCAGCGCTGATTATAGCCTGTTCCGTTCGCTTAAAAAGTGACGCATCCTCCGAAGGACAGCAGGATTAACGACCAACCCCCTCCTAACCTCCCCAGTCTGGGGAGGAACGATGAAGGGACAACGGCAAAGGCTTCCATTGTCGAACCAACGGCTCCCTCCCTTAACAGGGGAGGGCTGGGGTGGGGTTGGTCGTTAATCCCACTGCGCTAATGACGAATCACCAATCACCTAATCATCTAATTGTTAATCATTCCCTTGTGCCTTGGCGGCGGCGGCACGGGCCTTGGCCTGCGCAATACGGTCGGCGGCCTTGCTGCTCAGCTCTGGGGCCGCAGCAGGCGCGCTTGGCGGTGGGGCTGGGGCTTCTGCTACTGGTGCTGCGGTGGCGGGCACTGCCCCACCATTTTTCGCAGCGGCGGCGGCTTTCGCCTGGGCAATGCGCTCGGCGGCTTTGTTGCCACCGGCGGCGGCTGGGGCGGCCGCAGCTTCGGCTGGACTCTTGCGAATGCCGGCCAAGTCCTGTAACATCCGCCAGTTGGCCAGCCGCTCGTTGCTCACCGATTCTAACATCGCGCTGGCGTTGCCCTTTTTGTCAAAGTGTTTGACAAAGCGTCCTTCGCCACGGGCAAAGTCAACAAAGGTGATCGGCTGCTTGGTCTTGACATCCAGCGCCCAATCTTCGTTGACATTCGGGTTGCCCTTGAGGTCAAGGCGCTCGCGTACGGTCTCGCCCTTGCGTGGATCGTAGACCATCAGGGGGAAGGCGCGACTTTCGACGGCCATCTTGGCGCGCTGGGCGGCCTCATTGTCACCGACGCCATGTTCCGGCTGACAGGTGGTGTAGACGCTGATCAGCGCGGGGCCGGGGTATTGGTTGGCCTCCAGACAGACACGGTAGAAGTGATTCATGTGCGCCGCGGTCGTCTGCGCGACATAGACATTCGGGTGCATCATCGCGATCTGGGCGATCTCTTTGCGCGCTTCGGTCTTGCCCATTTCTTCGGTGCCATAGGGGGTCATCTTGGTGTTCTGGCCGGTAAAGGTGCCGGTGGAGGATTGACCACCCGTATTGGAATAGACCTGGGTATCGAGCACCAGTACTTTGATGTCCAAGCCGCTGGCCATCATGCGGCTCAACGCGCCAAAGCCAATGTCGAGCATCGCCCCGTCACCGCCGATGACCCAGAGGCGCTTGTCGCCCCAACCCATCTGGTTCCAACGGACGCGCACACCCATCGCATCGGTGGGGCCATTCTCAAAGAGCGAGTTGGTCCACGGCACATCCCACGGGTTGTAAGGGTAGGTGCTGCCATAGACGGTGGTGCAGCCGGTGGAGTTGATAATGCCGATATTCTCTTTGCCACTTTGGAAGGCGACGGCGGTCATCCACATGCGCAGCGCGGTCGCTTCACCACAACCGGCGCACGAACCGGCCCCACCCACATAGAGCAAACTGCGCTCAGCCAACATCATGTCGACGAGCACGCGGTCGCTGATGAAGCGTTCTGGGGTTTGGGGCAGACTGCGATAGAAGTTCCAGGCGTGCTGATAGCGCGGCACCGTCTCTTCTTCTTTTTTGATCATGGCAAGGGCGTTATAGCCCAGATCGGCGCAGACCTGCACACACTCGGCGCAACCCTTACATTTGGTCGGGTCGATAAAGATGCCAAAGTAGCCGCCGCTGCCCGCCTCTTTCTTTTCCGGCACGGTGTGGAACTTGTTGGTCGTCGCCCACTGTTGGCCCAACCAGGCGCGCTGATCGTCCGCGGTTTCGGCCAAGGCCAGATCGAGCACCGAAGGTTCCACCACTTTGCCCAAAATCGCCGTATCCGGGCATTCGGTGACACAGGTCATACAACCCACACAGTTGGCGTTGTTAAACTCAGGAATCTCGGGCGCAATATAGGAAAAATCGCGATAGACGCCGGTCCCGGCCGGAATCAACGAACGGGCGACACTGATGTCAGCGATCAACGAATCATCATCGCCGGCATTGTAGGCATTGACAATGCGTTGGTTAAAGTCGGCGCTATAGGCGGCCAGATCCAGCTTAAAGACCGACTCGTCAAAACCGTTGCTCTGCTTCTGGCCATTGCCGCCCTGGCCTTTTTGATTCAGCGTATCGACTTCTTCATCAATCAAGAAAATGGGACTTCCCATTGTAAGCTCTCCTCTTTAGTAGGGATATACCAATTTACTGCCGCGCTACGACCGGATGACAAGTTGACTGGGTGACAAGGTGACCGGGTGACAAGGTGAAGTGGGTAAACGAACTCACCTTGTCACCTTGTCACCTTGTCATCCCCTCCTCACGCCGCAACCCGCGTCAAGTCCATCGCCGAGACCATACCGACGGGGCGTTTGTGACCGTTTTCCTGTTCGACGACGACCAGCCGATGAATGCGATTGGTCACCAGCTTCTGCATCGCGTCGCTGAGCGATTCAGTGGGCGTGGCAGTAATCACATTCTGGGTCATCACCTGTGAGGATTCGAGATCGGCCCAATACTGATGGCCATTGCCGTTGCCGTTACCATTCTTGTTGCCATTGGCGGCACGTGCCCGTAAGATATCGGTGCTGCTGACCAACCCTTGCAGGTTGCCATCGTTGTCAACCACGACAATCGCGCCGACATGTTGCTCATCCATCGCCTTGGCCAGCTTGGCCAAGGGGGTGGTGGGGCGACAGGCGATCACACCATGATGCATGATATCGTTGACGGTGTGGGTCCCCAGCTGCTTGACCGCCGGTGCATCCTGGTCAATGATGCTTTGGGGGATCTCCTGCACCTCGGCAAAGCCTCGGCGCACACAGGTGAGATTGTCTTGGACAACCTGTTCACTGCGTTTGCCAAAATATTTGCGCAGGCTCTTTTCGACCCCGGCCATCAACGTCTCCTGATCAATATGCCGGCGTTCCAGGAAGGGGGTCGATTTGAGGAAGACGCCCAGCAAGACAATGCCCTGCATACGCACCTGCAAATCCGGCACCGAGGCGACTTCGCGCGCAATCGCGGCGGCATCGAGGTAGAGGGCGCGTAGCTTTTTCTCGCGGATGATACGCCGCGCATAGGCTGGAATCTGGCTCCAGGCTTGGGCTGGATCGGTGTGGCTGGCCTGCATAAAGACGGTGCCGCCTGGTTGCAAGCCCTTGAGTGGATTGCTCGTGTTAAAGGCGTTAACATCATTGAGCGGCACAAATTCGACAAAGTTCATCTCGGAGTGGGTGCGAATCGGCGCCTCGGAGGCGGTCATATAATAGGTGGTGGGCAACCCCTTCTTTTCCGAACCATACTTGGGGTATGCCTGTACATAAAGGTCAAAGAGGTCGCCGACAATGGTGGCGATGACCTTGTTGGTGGTGACGGAACCATAACCACCGACCGAGTGACCACGCATGGAGAAAGAGCCAGGCGGGCGCACATCAGGATCATAGCTGCTGTCCAGCGCCAATGGGTGGGTGATGCCGACGGTAAAGTAGCGGGCCCCTTCATCCATCATATTCTTGACAATGGCAATAAAATCACCCGGACGCACATCGCGGCTACCCAACCCGGCGGAGCCACTGTAGATCACCGGCATGCGGTGGACACGTGGATACTCTGGCGTGCCGATCAAGGCGTCGGCAAAAGCGGCCTTGATCTCGGCGGTGAGGGGGTTGCTCTGGCCCAGCGGCACATCGAGCCGTTCGACCACGGCCATGGCTTTGACATTGCGCAAGGCCTCGACAATTTCGGGGCCAGGGAAGGGGCGGAAGCTGGTGACGTGGACCACGCCGACCTTCAAACCCATCTCTTCGCGCATGTAGTCGCAGGTCACTTCGGCCGTTTCGGCCATACCGCCCATGCAGACAATCGCATAGTCAGCGTCACTCATCTTATACGACTCGACCAGATCATAGCGACGGCCGGTCAATTCATAATATTCGTTCATCACCGACTTGAGGATCGGCTTGACGCGGTCGTAGAAGTAGCGCTGGGCGATCTTGCCCTTCATGTAGCTGTCCTGGTTCTGCACCACGCCGGACATCATCGGGATCTTGGGGTTCATCAGGTTGGTGAGCTTTTGGTTCGGGTTGCCCACAAATTCCTTCATCAACTCCGGCTCGGGCAGCACCACATTTTCAATCGTGTGGGTGGTGAGAAAGCCGTCTTGGCAGTTGAGGAAAGGGGTCTGGGTATCCTCCGCCGCGCGTCGCGCAATCAAGGCCAAATCACCGGCCGCCTGCGCATTCTTGCCAATAATCATCCCCCAACCCACATCGGCGACGCCCATAATATCATCGTGGCCGGCGTGGACGTTGAGCCCCTGGCTGGTCAACGCCCGGGCGCCAATGTGAAAGACCGCGGGCAACCGTTTGCCGGAAATGACATAGAGCACTTCCTTCATCAGGATCAGCCCCTGGCCGGAGGTAAAGTTGGTGACGCGCCCACCGGCAACGGCGAACCCTTCGGCCGCGGAGGCGGAAGAGTGCTCGCTCTCTGGCTCCATAAAGATGAGCTTTTCGCCCCACAAATTGGTCTGGCCGTTGGCGACGGCCTGCGCATAGTTGGAACCCATTACCGTTGACGAGGTAATGGGGTAGGCACAAGCGCCCTGGGTGATATGTGTCTCCACCCAGCTCACCGTGCCGCTGCCGTCCGCTGTCGTTGGAATGCCAGGATAGCGAACGGTCGAACCATTGCCGGTATCACTCATGATCAGCACCTCCAGCTGAATGCAAAAAACGTACGCAAGTTGAAAATTTCACCGTAAAAACTGAGTTAGCGATTAACCACCCGAAAATGTGTAAACTACCATTAAATAACTTCCTGTGGGCATAGATTCAGCACTGAGCGCTTAATTTGCCGGATTAATGGGGAGATCCCTTCTTACGCAACGGCAACGCTCGGATAACAATGTATTTACGCTTATGGTAACGACGTTCTTTCTATAGTAAGAGTAATTTGTACACTTTGTCGGATATCGGGTGAAATTGGAAAAGACAATACAGACAATTATACTGGCTTTGGCCAAAAAGCAAAAGTCTCACTCAGGATCTGTCGTCAGCGTACAATGGGAACTGTTTGCAAACGCAGTTGGTAACTTTATTGGAGAGAGATGAAGTTACCCTTTTCAAACAGTATATTCACAAAAAGAGCAGCGTAAGTATAGGAGGAGAAGTTTTTTCATGACCACATCTGCCGCAGTTGAAACTGCCAGAATCATTTCAATGGACGCCAGCGTCCCCCCAACCGAAGCCCTGCATGGCCGTGTCAATGGCCACGCTAGTGCTGAGAAGGGGGAAGGTGCCGCCACCGAATTAATTCCAACGGATAAACTCACCGACCTCTACCGCACCATGGTTTTGATCCGTCGCGTCGAGGAGTCGCTGCTCCAATTGGCAGAATCAGGCAAAATTGGGGGGGCCATGCATACCGCCATTGGGCACGAAGCCAATGCCGTTGGTACAGCCGCGGCTTTGCGCCCGGATGACTACCTCACCTGCACCTACCGCGGTCACCATCATTCGTTGGCCCGTGGGATGAATGCCGGCCGCGCTATTGCCGAAGTGTTGGGCAAGGCCACCGGTTTTGCCAAGGGCAAAGGTGGTTCCATGCACTTTATCGATCCATCCCTTGGGTTGATGGGAGCCAATGGCATTGTCGGTGCCCAGGTGCCCCAGGCGGCTGGCATGGCGTTGGCGAGCAAAATCCGTGGCGAAGATCGGATCGCGATCACCTTTTTTGGCGATGGCGCAATTTATCAGGGGTTGATGCACGAAACCTTTAACATGGCGCAGAAGTGGTCGCTGCCCGTGATCTTCTACTGTGAAAATAACCGTTATTCCGAGATGACCCCGATCAGCCGGACCTCGTCGGTGGAACATCTGTATAAATTTGCCGAAGCCTATGGCATGCACGCCGTGCAGATCAATGGCAATGATGTTGAAGTCGTTTATCAGGCCGTCAGTGACGCGGCGGCGCGCGCCCGTAAGGGCGAAGGCCCCACCTTTATTGAAGGTATTACCTATCGCCTCGCCGGCCACATGTCCGGCGATCTAGAGACCTATCGCGATAAGGCAGAGATTGAGATGCAGCGGGAGTACGAGCCGATCAATGTGCTGCGCAACCGCCTACTCGAACGCGGGGTAGAAGCGGCCACCCTCAGCAGTATCGAATCCGATGTTGATGGCGATATCGAAGAAGCGGTCGAATTTGCGCAAACCAGCGCCTGGCCGGATCGTGCTGAAGCTTATACGGATGTCTATGCGGTGTAAGTGGGACGGTCATCAACTATCCTGGCTAGCAGCACAACATTTCAATCGAGGAAATTTTATATAAATGCGTACGACGACTTATATTCAAGCAGTAAATGAAGCAATTAAAGACGAAATGCGGCGTGATGAGAGCGTCTTTATGATGGGTGAGGATGTGGGCCGCTATGGCGGCCTTTTCCGCGTCACCCGCAATCTATATGAGGAATTTGGGGCCAATCGGGTAATCGACACTCCCATTAGCGAGCAAGGCTTTATGGGGATGGCGGTTGGCGCGGCGATGGTTGGCTTGCGTCCCGTGGTCGAGCTGATGTATATGGACTTCTTTATGGTCTGTGCCGACCAGATTTTTAATCAGGCGGCGAAAATGCATTATATGACCGGCGGCGTGGTCAATGTGCCGTTGGTGATTCGCGGTCAACATGGTGGTGGGAAGAGCTATGGCTCCCAACACAGCCAATGTGTTGACAGCACCTTTGCCCAATTCCCCGGCATCAAAGTTGTGGCACCTGCGACCCCCTATGATGCCAAGGGGCTATTGGTCGCCGCGATTCGCGATCCCAACCCCGTCGTCTTTCTAGAGCACAAGATGCTCTATTTTACGCGCGGGCAGTTACCTGATGCCAACGAGAATTATGTGGTGCCCATTGGCAAGGCCGATGTCAAGCGTGAAGGCAGCGATCTCACGCTGGTGACCTTTAGCTACTGTCTGTTGCAGGCCCTGGAAGCGGCGAACGAGCTCTCTGAAAAACATGGCATCGAGCTCGAAGTGATCGATCTGCGGAGCATCGTCCCTCTGGATATGGAGACGGTCTACACCTCGGTCGCCAAGACGGGGCGTTTGCTAGCCGTTCACGAGTCACAGTCGAACTGTGGCATCGGTGGCGAGATCGTGGCGCGCATCTACGAGGAAGCGCCCCATCTGCTCAAACAACCAGCCCGTCGCCTGGGTATGGCCCCCGTTTCGATCCCTGTCTCCAAAGAGCTGGAGGCCGAGATTCTACCCTGGAAAGATAATATGATCGCCGCCATCTTGCGGATGATGCGGTAGAACGGTAAATCGGTAAATCGGTAGACGGGTAGAGCGGTAAATCGGTAGAGCGGTAAATCGGTAGCAATAGACTGATATACCGATTTACTGATTTACCGCTCTACCTTACTCTCCCATACAAAGCGAGGAAATGCATGGCAACTGAAGTGAAAATGCCCGATCTGGGGGAAGGTGTCGAAGATGCGACGATCAGCCGCTGGCTGGTCAAAGTCGGGGATGAAGTCAGCGCGGGCGATGTCATTCTGGAAATCGCCACTGATAAGGTTGATACCGAAGTGCCGGCCCCGGCTGCCGGCAAGATTTTAAAGCTCAATGTCGGCGAAGGCGAGATCGTCAGCCTGAGTAAGGTCCTCGCCGTGATTGGGGCTGAAGGTGAAAGTGCAGAGAGTAATGGCACGGATGATGCGGCCCCTAAAGCCGCGGCCGAGCCGACCGCTGAAGGGGAACCAGCCGCCAAGGCGGTCCCGAAAAGTGCTGATGGGGCGGACGAAGCCGCGCCGAAAGCCGCCCCGGAAAGTGACGAGGGGGTCAAAGCCACCCCTGTTGCTAAGCGCGTGGCTGCCGAAAAAGGGCTCTCGCTCAGCGGCATTAGCCCAACCGGCCCTGGTGGTCAGATCACCAAAGAGGATGTGCTGGCGCGGGCAAGTGCTCCCAACGCTGAAGCGGATGATGACGAACTGCCGGCGGAAGTGGCCAACGTTGCCCTGATGGAAGTGCGGCGGGTCGCGGCTGATTACAATATCGCCCTGAGTGACGTGGCCCAAGGCCGTCCCCTGGGTACCTTGACCCGTTACGATGTGATGGCCGCCGTGGCCAAACGGGATGGGGGCGAAGCGCCAGCCACCGACGAACAATATCTGCCGCCCAAGGGTTTCCGTTATGAAGAAGCCGCTGCCGCCCCACAGGCTGAAACTGCACCGGCTACCCCGGCTCCAGACAAGTCGTCAACCGCGGCACCCGCCCCGGCCCAACCGGCCGCGGCCGCCCCAAGCAACGGTCAGGAACTGGTGAAGCCTAACCGCATGCGCCAGCTGATCGCCAAGAATACCTTTGAAAGTTTACAGTCATCGCCCCAACTCACCACCTGGCACGATGTGGATATGACTGCGGTCATCAACCATCGCAAAGCCCACAAAGGTGAATTTGCCGCGCAAGGGGTGAACTTAACCATCACCGCCTATCTGATTGGCGCCACGATTGAAGGGTTGAAGGCAGTGCCTGCCGCCAACGCGCGGTGGACGGATGACGGGATTGTGATCTATCGTTACTACAACATCGGCATGGCCGCCTCCATGCCCGCCGATAAATATGGTCTGGGCGGCCTGATCGTCCCCGTGATCAAAAATGCCGGTGATCTGAATCTGATCGGGCTGGCACGTCAGGTCAATGCCCTGGCTGATAAGGCGCGTGCGAACAAGTTGACTGGCCCGGACTTGCAGGAGGGGACCTTTACGGTCACCAACTATGGTACCTCCGGCAGTGTCTTCCAGACGCCGATTATCCACCAAGGCCAGGCCGGCATTCTCGGCACCGGCACGATTGAGAAGCGTCCGGTCGTGGTCAGCAATGGCAGCCCGTTAGAGGCTAACCTGGGTGATTACCTCACCTTCAAGCCCATGATGACGCTGGCCCTTACCTTTGACCATCGCGTCCTGGATGGTGCCACCGCCGATGCCTTCTGCGTGGCGATCAAGAAGAGCTTGGAAAATTGGCAGTAATGTAGTGAAAGGGTGACCAGGTGACTTCGAAGTCACCTGGTCACCCTTTCACCCTTTCACCTTGTCACCCTTTCACCCTTTCACCTTGTCACCCTTTCACCCTTTCACCTTGTCACCCTTTCACCCTTTCACCTGGTCACCCTTTCACCCTTTCACCTGGTCACCCTTTCACCTGGTCACCCTTTCACCTGGTCACCCTTTCACCTGGTCACCCTTTCACCTGGTCACCCTTTCACCTGGTCACCCTTTCACCTTATTCGTGTTCATGTAGCCTCGGCCGGGGCGCGCCCTTGCCAAATCACATCAATGCCATCACGGGTGCCGATGGCGCTGCGTAAGAGGCGCACCAACTCGACATCAGCCCCTTTCTGCTCCAGTAGATCAACCATGGGCCCGTTAAGATAATAATCCTGGTCATCGTAACTTTCCTCTTCCAGGTGATCAATCAAAAACTGGATCTGATCGTTGGTCACCGGCAGCTCTGTTCCCGTCTCTTTTACAAATAACTTAGCCATCGTTCCTCCGCAATTGAATATGAATGATAGAGGTGCAAATTATTCAACAATTCGCCGTCGGGCTTAAGTATTATTGTTCCCAATCTCCTGATCTGCGTGGCGATGACCCCATTTTGTAACCAGGCTGCAACCGGTTGCATTATACTCAGGCACTGGCGGAACGTTGTCAGTGACGGGAAGGCGCTGGTTTCCGCCGCAGCGCCATGAAGTCACACTTTACTCGCCGTACTGCTGAGAGAGCAGTGCATGTAGGATGACTCGTCGGAAATGAAGAATGCCGGCCCTTCATGGGTAATGCCCATGCTGCCGGCCTTTCGTTCTGGCGAGACAGGAGAAAATTATGTCAATCGATATGTCAATTCATCACCTTTCGCGCGTCCGTTATGATGAGATGCTGCGCGAAGCGGAAGCAGAACGACTGGCGGCCCGTGTCCGCCGTCAAAATGGGGTTGCCCCGGTGACCGACCAGCTTTTGCTCAATCTGAGCAACTGGCTGATCGACGCCGGTGCCCGCCTGAAACAGCGCACTGAAATGCGCCTTGACCTGGGCTAGGATCACCGCCCAATCGTGACGGCGCGCTCAATTAGTCGTGCGCCACGATTGTGGGCTCATCCCGCCGCCCGTCAACAATTGAATAATAGTTGACTCAACGCCAGAGCCAACTCACCATAGCGATAAAAACGAAAAAGGGTAGGCTGGACTTTCCCTAGTACCCAGCCCACTAGTAGCGAAGGACAGAAAGTAAAAACGCCCGTAACCTTGGTGGTTACGGGCGCTTTACTTTCTGCGTACCGATATACCGATTTACTGATATACCGATTTACTGATATACCGATTTACCGATGTACCGATATACCTCCCCCTAATAAACCTCCAAATCGCGCCCCGACACAACAGCACCAGCGTACCCTTCGCAAATTTCGGCCAGCACTTCGTTCTCTGTGCGCCCCCAGAAGAGCTGATGGACTAACACGAGTAGCCCCGGCTTGGCCTGGGTCGCCAGGGCCGCCAATTCACGCGTCGAGGTATGGACGGCCTGGTGATAACGTTGCCACGCCGCCGGTCGCTCGGCAAAGGCCGTGGCCGAATAGACCTCGTGGATCAACAGGTCGCAGCCTTGGTAGTGCGCCGCCAATCCAGGAAAGGGCGTGGTATCGCCGGAGAAGACTACCGTGCGATCAGCCGTGCTAAAGCGTAGCCCAAAGGCTGGCCAAGCGCCATGTTGGACGCGAAAGGCCGCAACTTGTACCCGCTCATCTTGATAGATCAGCCCAGCGTTGTACTCATGCACAACGACCTGATAGCCGCTGTCATTGGCGGGTTCCAGCCCTTCCCGGCGCTCGCGGATATCTTCGGTATAGGCGGCCAACAGATGATCGACCATGGCCTGGGTGCCGACCGGTCCATAGATGACCAACGGCTCGCTGCGGCCTAACACCCAGGGCGTTAGGATCAGATCAGCCAGGCCGGCAGTATGATCAGAGTGCAGATGGGTGAGGAAGAGGCGTGTCAACCCTGGCATGGCCAGCGCACCGATGCCTTTTTGCGCGGCGGCTGCTGCGCGCCGTACAATACCCGGCCCGGCATCAACCAGATAGGCCTGGTCGCTCACGACCACGGCGGAGGCGGCTCCATGCCGGTGGGGATCCGCATTGGGGGTGCCGGTGCCGAGCAAAACCACTTTTGTCTGGGCTGTCGATTGGGCTGGGGCCTGGTGTAGCCACTCATCCCGTAGCATGGCATAGAGATATTCGTCAACCCAAGTACCTTTGTTCCAGAAGGCCTGCACGGTATGGCCTTCGCGGCGAAAGCCCAGCCGTTCCAGTACGCGAATCGAGCCTTGGTTGCGCACATCGCTAACCCCGGCAATCCGATGCAGAGCCAGTGCGCCAAAGGCATAGTCAAGCATGGCGCGCACTGCTTCCGTGGCATACCCCTGCCCTTGAAAGGCTAGCGCAAAAGTGTAGCCAATTTCTGCCATGCGCGCATCTTCGGCCAGGACATGCAGGCCACAGTCCCCAATTAATGTGCCGCTTTCCCGTAGCGTGACCGCAAATTGGAACCATTCGCCGGGCGTGCCTGGTTCAATTTGCTGCAAAGCATCAATAAAGGTGTTGATGCCTGCGCGCGTGCTGGTTGGCCAGCTTTGGTAGCGCGCCACTTCTGGATCGTTGCGGATGGCCAACAAGGATTCGCTGTCTTCACGCCGAAAGCGGCGCAAGATCAGGCGATTGGTGGTCAATTGTTGGAAAGGTCGTTGAAGCGTTGCTTGTGCCATAATGATGATCTCCTTTGGTTTAAATTATACTATACCTTGCGACCGTACCCATTTTTGTTGTTTGATCAGCACGAGCGTAGTCTTTGCGCACAATGAACGTATAGATCAGAACTTTGTTAAGTCAGACAAACGTGCTATAATTCGTGGAATTCTTTGTGCGCTATTCATTACTAATTTATTAAATTACTCCTAATGTGCTCGTTGTGAAGAACCGAAAGTTGCTGAACTATGAGCAACGGCTCTTTGCCAAGCAAGCGCATGCTAACCTAGATTTACATTGTGCATGAGTGAACAACCCACATCGCAGCGCGCGCCCACCCGCTTAACGAATAAAGAAGTTGCTGATCTGCTGGCATTGGTTGCTGATATTCTGCAAATTCTGGATGCGAATCGCTTCCGTGTGATTGCCTTTCAGAATGCTGCCGAAGCGATCAAAAATTTGCCGCAGGATATCAGCGCGATCCACGCCCAAGGTCAACTGCTGGCGGTCGCTGGGGTTGGCAAGGGCATTGCCGGCCTTTTAAACGAACTCTTTACCCAAGGTTTTGTCCAAGAGATTGAAGATCTCAAGCAGCAGGTGCCACCGGGGGTGGTCGCCATGATGCAGGTGCCGGATATGGGGCCTAAAAAGGCGCGCCGTCTTTGGGAAGAGGTCGGCGTAACCAGCATTGCCGAATTGCAGGCCGCCGCCGAAGCCGGCAAGTTGCGGACGCTAAAAGGCTTTGGGGCCAAAAGCGAAGAGAAGATCCTCAAGGGCATTGCTCTGCTCGCCAAACGCGGGGACGAGCGCATGCCGATTGGTGATGCCCGACCCTTGGCTGACGGTTTGGTCGCGGCTTTACAAGCTGCCCTGCCCGCCGGGACGATTGACCGCATCGAGGTGGCCGGCAGCTTGCGCCGTTGGAAAGAGACCATTGGTGATATGGATCTGCTCTGTGTCAGCAGCGAGCCAGCAGCGGTGATGAAAGCTTTTCAATCCCTTCCCCAAATCCATGATGTTACCCACGCCGGTGAGACCAAATCGAGTGTGATCTTGGCCAGTGGCATGCAGGTTGATCTGCGCGTGGTGGAAGCGCAACATTGGGGGGCGGCGTTACAGTATTTTACCGGCAGCAAGGAACACAATGTGCCCCTGCGTGAAATTGCGTTGCGCCAGGGGTGGAGTCTTAACGAATATGGGCTAACCGGTACCGGTAAAGCGCAAACCACCGAGGGTGAGGAACGCTTTTTCTCTGAAGAAGCGGAACTTTATGAATTTTTAGGGTTGAGCTGGGTCCCGCCCGAATTGCGTGAGAATCGTGGCGAAATCGGTGCCGCCCGCGACCATACGTTGCCGGCGCTGTTGACCCTGGCCGATCTGCGTGGTGAATTACATGGTCACAGTGATTGGAGTGACGGCACGGCCACGATTGCGGCAATGGCTGCCGCGGCACAGGCACGGGGCTACACCTATTGGGCACTCTGCGATCACAGTAGCGGCCTGGGCATGGTTGGTGGTCTAGATACGGAGCGGGTGCGCCAACAAGCAGTGGAAATTGCGCGACTTAACGCACAGTATGCTGCCGAAGGCATTGACTTTCGCCTGTTGCGCGGTATTGAAGTTGAAATCCTGGCTGATGGCTCACTTGGATTACCCGATGAGATCCTGGCCGAACTAGATGTGGTGGTGGCGAGTATTCACAGCGGTCTACGCCAGGAACGCGCGACAATCACCGAGCGTTGTATTAAGGCGATTCGTAACCCACATGTGGATATCCTCGGCCATGCGACTGGCCGTTTGATTGGGTCACGTGCGCCGTCTGAACTGGATGTGGAGCAGGTTTTGCAAGTCTGTGTGGAAACCGGCACCGTACCTGAGATTAATGCCCATCCTAGCCGGCTCGATTTGAGTGATGTTTATGCCCGCCGTGCGGTCGAGCTTGGCTGCAAAATTGCCATCAACAGTGATGCGCATGCGGTTGATGGCATGAATATTATGCCTTATGGGGTTGCCACGGCGCGTCGGGCCTGGTTGACTGCTGCTGATGTGATCAACACCCGCCCCCTGGCTGCAATGTTGGCCTTGCTGAAAGGCCATGAAAAATAAAAGCTGATTCAACAGGTAGTGCGCATCGCCGATGCGCACTACGCATAATCTGACTGTAACAGGAGAAGTTGAAGTGAGCGTAACCTTACAGCCAAACATTCGTCTTAGAATACATGCGCTCTTTTTTGTGGCAATTGTCTTAGTCTTTGCCGGCTGTGGTGGATCAGATACTGCTGAAACGGCACCGACACCTGCCGTAACCGCTGCCGCCGGTGGCATGGCATTGCCGGCGGCTGCGATCACCGAGACGCAAACGGTAGCGGTGACCGCCACGGTGACGGAAGCAGCGGCGCTCCTGCTGCCGGGCCAACAAGTGCGGCCAATGACGACAGCTGTGCGCCTTTATGTGGATGCCAGCCGCCAGGCCCCGGTGATGAACCAGTATGCCCTTGAGGCGATCTTTACGTTGCTGGAACCGAGTGGTGATTATGGGGGATATCCCGTGGCGGTCGAGGGGGAACAATGGTATCGTGTGCGCGCAGAGGACGGATTGGTTGGTTGGACACCGGCAGAAATGCTCGCACCATTGCCATAGGACAGATATTTTAACCAATTTTGTGTGATCACCCATCAAACAAAAAATACTTTACTTTTGTTGACCTTTTAGCCCATGAGTGTTGAAGCTTTACACACCCGCATCGAAACGCTGCGCGAGACGATTCGCCAGCATCAATATCGTTACTACATTCTGGATGATCCGACGATCAGTGATCAAGAATTTGATGCACTCTTTCGCGAATTGCAGGCCCTAGAGGCGGCCCATCCTGAAGTAGCAAGTGACGATAGCCCGACACGGCGGGTCGGTGGCACGATTTCTGATCGGTTTGAGAAAACCCGTCATCCTGCGCTAATGTTGAGCTTGGCCAATGCCTTTGGTGCCGATGACCTGCGGGCGTGGCGTGAGCGCGTCAAACGGCTACTGACCCCGGAGCAGCGTAGTGGCCTGCGCTATGTTGTCGAACCCAAGTTTGATGGGCTGACGGTGGTCTTACACTATGAACAGGGGCGTTTTGTCCTAGGCGCCACGCGCGGTGATGGTGAATATGGCGAGAACATTACCCCTAACTTGCGCACCGTACGGGTGATGCCGCTGCGGATTCCCACGACGACCGCAACGGGTTTAACTGCCCCTGCGCGCTTAGTCATGCGGGGGGAAGTCTATGTGGAGAAGGCGGATTTTGTGCGCTTTAATGAAGCGCAGGCGGCCTTAGGGGAGCGCACCTATGCCAACCCCCGTAACTTTGCCGCCGGTAGCTTGCGCCAGTTGGATAGCGCAACCAGTGCCGGTCGCCCGCTTAAGTTGTGGATCTACCAGGCGCTCATGCTCGAGGGGGTGGCGCAGCCCGATTCGCACCACGTAAGTCTAGCCTATTTACAACAGCTCGGTTTACCGGTTTGTCCAGACATCAAGCTTTTTGCCGATGATGAGTTTGAGGCCCTGGTTGAATATATGTTGGCTTTTGGGGCCCGCCGCCATGAATTGCCCTATGAAGTTGATGGCTTGGTCGTCAAAGTGGATGACCTGGCATTACAGCGTACCCTCGGCTTTACCGGCAAAGATCCCCGTTGGGCTGTGGCCGTCAAATATGGTGGGGAAGAAGCTGTAACGACCCTGCAGGATATTGTGGTGCAGATCGGTCGTACTGGTGTGGCTACCCCTAATGCCGTGTTGGAGCCGGTGGCAATCGGCGGGGTGATCGTTCGCGCGGCGACATTGCACAACGAAGATTATGTGCTTGATCTGGATATCCGGATCGGTGATCAGGTGCTGGTCAAGCGGGCCGGCGAGGTGATTCCCAAGGTGTTACGCCCGCTGCTCGAAGTGCGCAACGGCAGCGAACAGCCCTGGCAAATGCCGGTTGTCTGTCCCGTTTGCGGCGAAGGGTTGATGCGCCCCCCCGGCGAAGCGGCTACCTATTGTGTTAACAAAGCCTGCCCGGCGCAGCTGGTGCGCGCGGTTGAATATTTTGTTTCACGCGCCGCCATGGATATTGAAGGTTTTGGTTACAAGCAGGGTGAGCTCTTTGTGGCACAGGGCTTCATCAAGGATCTGGCTGATATTTACTACTTGCCCTGGGCTGAAGTTGCTAAATTAGAAGGTTACAAAGAGAAACGGCTCCAAAATCTCCGTGATGGTATTGAAGCCAGTAAGACGCGCCCCGTCTACCGGCTATTAACTGCCCTGGGGATTCGCTTTGTTGGCGAGGTGATTGCTGAAACGCTGATTGGCCACTTTTATACGCTGGCTGCGTTGATGCAGGCGACGCGTGAAGAATTAAATGCGATTGAAGGGATTGGCCCACGCATTGCAGAGAGTGTCGCTGAGTTTTTTGCCCTGGAGCCGAACCGGGCACTGGTGGCAAAATTTGCGGCGGCTGGAGTAAAAATCGCCGAAACGCCGCCGGCCCAAGTCGCTGTTGCCACCTTACCCTTAGCCGGCTTGACCTTTGTTGTGACGGGCACACTACCAACTTGGAGCCGCGAAGAGGCACAAGCCTTTATCAAACACTATGGCGGCAAAATCACCAGCAGCGTTAGCAATAAAACTGATTATTTGTTAGTAGGTGAAAATGCCGGTAGCAAGTTGACGAAAGCTCAATCTCTTGGGGTCGCCATCCTAGCCGAGGCCGAACTACGCCAGATGGTGGAGCAAAGTTAGCCCAAGTTGCGGCAAAATACTGTTGTTTTTATGGCTAATTTTGCAGTAAACTGAGACAACCCTAGCGGCGTGAGCTTGTGGGCAAAATCTAAATCTGCATTTGGCGCTTGTCTCTTCCCCCTTCTGATCCCTGCGTCATGGCACGGCGTATCGTGCAAAATTGATGGTGCAATGATACTGGATTCCTTTTTTTACCAGCGGTTGTCATAATTTAGCATTTTTACTCGTGTAGAAAATACTAAATTATGAGATAGCTGAGCATATTTGGTAGTTTTTAATATGCGCTACTGGCTGTAGCTAGTGCCGCGAACATTTTTACCAACACAGAACCGAGGATGGCTCCTTGTCTATTCATGATGCCCCGCTCGCACCAACGTTACATGCATTACAAGATGGACAGCATAGTCTTTCGCTTTATCTGGAAGAGATCTGTCGGCGGATCGAGCAAGTTGATCCCGTCATTGAAGCATTCTTACCAGAGCCAAGTCCCCTCGGTCGCCTTGGCCGGCTGCGGCAGGAAGCCACGCAGCTACGCACCCCCAATCAGGGCGCTGCCGCCTGGCCACCTCTCTATGGTGCACTGGTCGGCGTGAAAGATATTTTACAGGTTGACGGGTTTGTTACGCATGCCGGTTCCCAGCTACCACCAGCCGTACTGGCTGGTGAGGAAGCTGCCGTCGTTGGGCTCCTGCGCGCGGCCGGGGCTTTGATTGCCGGTAAAACCGTGACGACTGAGTTTGCCTATTTTGAACCAGGACCAACGCACAATCCTCATCACTTGGGCCACACGCCAGGAGGATCGAGCAGTGGTTCGGCCGCGGCGGTGGCTGCCGGTCTGTGTACGTTAGCGCTTGGCACCCAGACCATTGGCTCGGTGATTCGGCCGGCTGCCTACTGTGGGATTGTCGGCTTTAAACCAACCTTTGACCGCATTCCTACTGCGGGCTTACTTTATTTTTCACGTACTGTCGATACCATTGGCCTCTTTACGCAAGACGTTGCGGGGATGCAGGCGGCGGCCGCCGTACTTTGTCGCGATTGGCAGCACCAACCTGTTTCCGATCGGCCGCCGGTGCTTGGGGTGCCGCAGGGGCCTTACTTAGAGCAAACGGAACCTGATGCGCTGACTGCCTTTCAGCGCCAAACGTATCAGTTAGCGGCAGCAGGCTTTACGGTTAAACAGCTGCCAACCTTGGCCGAAATTGACGATCTGAATGACCTTCACCGGCGGTTGGTCTTTGCGGAGTTTGCGCAGGAACATGCGCAACTCTACGCTGCGTTTGCGCCGCTTTACCGCCCCCGGACGCGTGAGATCATTGAGATTGGCCAAGGCGTGACAGCAACTGAATTGGCGGCGGCCCGGCAGCACTGTGTTGCATTGCGGGCTAGTTTAACTGAACAGATGGATCAGGCCGGGATCGATCTCTGGATCTCACCTGCTGCCCCTGGTCCAGCCCCTGTCGGTTTGCATGCCACTGGTAATCCAAACCTTAATTTGCCCTGGACACACACTGGAATGCCGGCTTTGACGGTGCCTGCTGGTGTGGCGAGTAATGGCTTGCCTTTAGGGCTACAATTGGTGGCCCGTTTTGGCGCGGATGAAGCATTACTCTCTTGGGGATCGCAAATTGCGGGTGTGCTACGCAGCAATAGGTAACGTAACACGATTCGCTAATATGTTTGCAGGGATGAAGTTTATTTCAAAAAAAATTTGACAGCACAATAAAAATATTGTAAGGATTCAGCTACATAAGTCGTGATAAACTACATAGGATGTCGTAGTGCTCAACTCCAATCACAGCGCAACTGAGCGGAGGATGTAGTAATATCGGTGTCATCAGTTAAAAGATAGATAGTGCTATTATATGATTTACAGGCGTTGCGATCCATGATGAGTCGCAGATTCTTTTCAAAGCCACAATCGAATACCAACACAGATGCTGATAGCGATGCCCAAAAGCATGCAACGCCGCATGACTTAGCGTTTTTACACCGTCTACAGGCAGGTGATGCCCAAGCTTGGGAGCAATTGATGGATCAATGGAGCCCAAAGCTGTATAACTATATGGTCTATAACACGCGTAACGAAGACGATGCCAAAGATGTCCTGAGTGAAACGTTGTTGGGGCTGGTCCAGTCGATTAAAAAGTTTGACGGTAATGTGAACTTGAGCACGTTTATTTATTCTATTGCTTGTCGTAAGGTGGCTGATTACTGGCGACGCTCCAAGCAGACTGTAGAGTTACCCGTTTGGTTAAGTACGGAAGCGCCGTCGAGTATTGGGGTAGAGCTACAAGAAGCATTGGATGAATTGCCAGAGCAGGCACAACAAGCATTATTATTGCGTTATCATGTTGGTTTAAGTGTGGCTGAAATTGCTGAAGTGCTTGGGCGCTCATATAAAGCAACTGAATCGCTTTTGAGTCGAGTACGGCAGCAGTTCCATCATGCATTTATAGGTGTTGAGGCTTAAAATGGCCGAGAACTTTAACGAACAAGAATTACAAGCACTTTTCCATCGACATTTGCCTTATCGGCAGATGCCGCCGGAATTTGCTGAACGTTTAAAACAGCAGGTGCTTGCTGAAGTAGCAAATACATTACAGTCCTCTACCCTTACTGCTGCGGTCAATGAGGAAGTGCAACCGACGGCGTCACCGATGCCAAGTGAGCGCCCCTTGCCGACCTATGTGCGCCAACCTGCGCAACGACGCGCAGCGGCCAAAGGGGGGATGTGGGATTGGCTGCAGCAACGGTTGCGCCTGGCACCTTCGCTGACATTGGCGGGTGCTACATTGGCTGCCATTCTCGCCTTCGTGGTATGGGGCCCCATGTTATTGCGTGAGTTTAACGCGCCGGGCACCTCGGGTACCGGCTCCGCGCCGACTGTCATTGCACCTGGTGCATTGCCGCCCGATGATATTGCCGGCGCGCTGACACCCACTGCCACCGAAAGTGTTGTTCTGAACGGTGATGAAGAAGTAATCACCCCGACTGTTGATCTGTCTACTGCCGGTGAAACAACGGATACCCCATCGGTGGCAACTCCTGCAGCCATCGCCACGACTGTCGCAGGCGGTACTGACGAAGGTAACGAGACGGCTGAAGCAACCACGATCAGTGCAGCGGTGGATGTACCCCCAACGGCTACTGCACCAGCGGGGGAAACCAATGCGTTGCTGCCAACGGCGACGTCGGCACCGGCGACTGGCGCGGTTGCCACCGCCACCAGTTCTGGCTCTACATCACCGACGCCTACCGCCGATCGTGCCGGCACAACAATCGTTGCTACCCGTACGTCTGTGTCGAATAATGGTACAGCGCAGCCGAATACGAGCACCCCGGTGTCAAATGGGAATACGTTGGCCCCGACAAAAACTAGCTTGCCGCCTAATAGCGCCGGTGGGCAAACGAGTCCTTTTAGCACGCCAACGCTCCTACCAACGGCGACGGTACGGCTGTTGAGCCCAGTGGCAACAGCAACTTTTGTGGTACCAACCAAAAGTCCAACATCGGTGTCCACAGCCAGTACAAATTCTGGGGCACCGACATTAGCACCCTTTACACCGCCGACAGCGACTGCTACCCCCATGTATACGCGGACACCGACCGCAACGCGCATGACGCCGACATTGCAGCGCCTGCCGACGCACACTGCGACCAGTACGCCCATACCGCCGACCGTGCCACCGACTGCGACGCCGACCAATACGCCGGTGCCACCGACTGCGACGCCGACCGATACAACTGTGCCACCGACTGCGACGCCGACTGATACAACCGTGCCACCGACTGCGACACCGACCGATACAACCGTGCCGCCGACCGCAACGCCGACCGATACAACCGTGCCGCCGACCGCGACGCCGACCGATACAACCGTGCCGCCGACCGCAACGCCAACCGCAGTAAATCGGCTGCCAATTGTGCGTGAAATTAAGATTAATGTTAATCAGGACAGCCCAACTTCGATCCCATTACTGGACTTCGTTACGGATGAAGATGATGACCAACTGTATATTATTGATCTGACACCAAGTGGAAATGGCTCGGTGCTGTCGCAAGATGGTGCTGTCGTCCTCTATACACCACCCAGCCAGTTCAGCGGGAATGACAGCTTTACCTTTGCCGTGACTGATCGCGAGGGTCAGGATGTCCAGAGCGTTCCCGGCAGGGTAGAGATTGTTGTCAACGCAAAGCCGACATTTGTGCGCACTGTGCCTGATGTGCTGATCGTTGGCAACGAATTTGAGATGGACGTCAGTGCAAGTGACAGGGAACCCGGCAAGCTGACGATCAGCCTAGTCGAGCCTTTGGACAGCTGGTTGCAACTCAAACTCAGTGAGACCGACGGCACGTATCAACTCGTCGGCAAACCTACAGCCGTGGGTGACTACGAGGTGAAGCTGGAAGTTGTTGATGAGGCCCAGGCCCGCGATGAATGGGAGTTTACCATTACAGTGATCGCTGATGATACATTGGGCGCTGGTGATATTGTAACTGGTGCCGGCAATGCGCCAGAGCTGACGGCCACCGCCACTTCTACTGTTACGACAACCGCACCCTGAGACATTGCCTTTGTGCTGAAGTTGAAATCCGATGGGACCCTGAATCATTCAGGGTCCCATTTTGTTTCAGCGTCCTGGTGCGGTATGATAATATAATTAACCTGTAAGCTCTACTCGTATACTTGTCCTGTGTGTGATTTATGCATACTTAGTCAGTTATTCTTCAGCTTAAACCTCCAAAGCCAATGTTATACTGTCGAGCAGGCTACTGCAGGCACTGTATTTGGGCAAACCGCCACTAATTGTTGGAAAACTGACAATCATGCGATAGCCCAAACCAAGAAACCCACTTTCAAAGCGTGGGTCGGATCGATTATACTGCGGTTGAAATGAGCGCCCCAGTTTGAACAGCGAGAAAAACGGGGCTGCTCATTCAGCGCAAAAGATAGATGCGAAGTATTGCTGAGCATAGATAAGGGTTTATCATGACGAATGCGCTTGAACTTTGGGAAAAGCCAACCCCGCAATCACTCTACATGATTGCCGGTTGGCATCAGTGGGCGGATGCCGGTGCTGTTTCTTCTGGGCTGCCCTACTATCTGATCAATTATCTAAAGGCGCACAAGATCGGCGAAATCAAGGCTGATGGGTTTTATCTGTTTCAGATTCCGGGAACGCATCATCTGTTGCGACCGGAAGTCAAATTTGAAGAAGGCTATAGCAAAGCGATTCGTCCGCGCGAAAATGAATTCTTTTATGCCGGCAATGAGCGGACCGGCTTGATTATCTTCCTGGGCGAGGAACCGCATTTGGACATCGACCGCTATGCTGATAGCCTCTTTGCGGCGGCGAAGGAATTGCATGTAAAACGGGTGGCTGTCGTTGGGGGGGTCTATGGGGCCATGCCCTACGAGAAGGATCGCGAGATCTCTTGCAGCTATAGCTTTAAACATATGAAAGAGGAACTCAGCCGCTACGCCGTGCGTTTCTCCAGCTATGAAGGCGGTGCCACGATTGGTTCATACTTGGTCGATCGGGCGGAACGGGCCAATGTGGAGCTTTTCGTCTTCAACGCCTTTGTCCCTGCTTATGACTTTTCGCAGGCTGGTGTCCCGCTCCAGGGCTTGCGGATCGAAGATGACTATAAAGCCTGGTATGAGGTAATGCAGCGGCTGACCTACATGTTCAACCTGCCCCTTGATCTCTCCGACCTGGATCGCCAGAGTGAAGCATTGGTCGCCTCGATGGATGAAAAGTTGGCCGATCTTGAAGCCAAAATGCCACAACTGCACCTCCGCCAATATTTGGCTGAATTGACCAGTGAATTTACCGAACGGCCCTTTGAACCGCTTGATGAACTCTGGGAACGTGAACTGGGCGACTTGTTTGATGATATAGACAACCGGCTTTAATTTTTGCATATACTCTCATAAACTGAACAAAAAATTACGATTTTGCATTCTATTGGGAATTAGTACAATAGACCACACAATGAATATAGCTGGTGCGCGACAGCTGTTGCCGCCCAAGGGCTTGCGTTACGTTTTTACGTAATGTGTTGTTCTATGGCCCGAGTGGCAGCGTTTGGCCATCAGTTGTAGACAATAAAGCGCAAGGTTTACTGCTTTGCGTCGGTGACGTTACTGAGTGCGCTCCTATTTTGGGGTTGAACGTAGCCCTGCCTGCTGCTTGTGCGGTGGGTCGTGCGTGACATTTCAACCTACTTGCCAGCGCATTGCTCAGTGTGGTGCATAGTCTTCAGTTTTGGGAGGATGTATGGACGAAGCGTTAGGTGTGTACAAGTTTGCCAGTGTTGGCGAACTAGCTGAAACGGTTAAGCAGATGTTGGCGCTTGGTTTGCAATATAAGGCCTCAATCGGTGCTGTGCCGGCCCGTGTGCAAAAGAGCGGGGTCGAGCAGATCGAACAATTGATTCTACAACAGGCGCGCGATTATCTGGCCGAAGTACGCGAGGGCTTTGTGCTCAGCGTGCGTACTACCCAAATCACAAAACGCGCTGAACTGCGCTTTCTCTTAGATCGAGTCTTGTTGGATTGGGGCGCGCTCTATCAGGAACTAGGGTTGGCTGACGAAACCACCACTAACCAGCGCAGCAGCGAAGAAAACGCAAACGTTGGACCAGCACCAGAGCCGGTGCGCCATCAACTGCTTGCCTTTGGCATGGCCGCGACTGCCCTAGGTCAACTGCCCCGTCTACCGGCTGAACAGGTTACTTTTCCCTACAGTTACAACGATCCCCCCACCTATTGTGATATTCCTGCCCCCGACACTGCCGGCGAAATGTTAGTCCGCATTGAAGAATTAGAACAGGTCGTCTGGCGGCTGATGGGTGGTGATTACCAGGAACTGCTCAACCACCGTTATGGGGCGCTACGCCGCACCTACGGTTTCTTCGAAGTCAGTGCACACCTCGCCCATCACCAGGCACAACGTTTTGGGTTGAAGGGCAAAGGGGGAAAGCTGACGCTGTTGTAGCGCTGGTGCAACATTGATCGTTGTCTGGTCGTCCATTCTAGCTGCCTGCTGCTCCGCTTAGCAACAGACGAAAGCACCAACCATGTTGGCTTAAGCTAAAAAGAGCCTCTACCAAAATGGTAGAGGCTCTTTCAACTTTGTTGAGCGGCTGACGAGACTCGAACTCGTGATAAGTGCTTGGGAAGCACGTGTGTTACCGCTACACTACAGCCGCGTTTTTATCAACAGGGAAGAGTATAAACAATTCGCGATTACTTGTCAAATTTCTTGGTAAACTAGAACAAACACGTTTGCCCCTGCGTTGTTGAAAGCAGGTCAAGCCATAATGACAGCTTTTTGTGAGCTCGCTTTGCGGCGTATGGTTGTACCTTTTACATCGCGACCGAACATTGCTTAGTAAAGCTGATGTTAGGCAGCTTGCGTTACAAAAAAACATACCACTGAACAACAATGATAAAAAGGTAAGTACTGAACAAAGGGCAGTTGCTATAGTCTGCCTAATTACGGTATGATTGTAAAATACCTTTTCTCTATCTTGCCGAACTAGTTACTGCCCCATTGCATGATGCGCTGGACTAGTCTTGCTACGACCACGGGTTGAATCTGCTGACCAATGAGCCAATCACCAAAATCTGCCGCACCTAACCAGAAACATGACCCCTACGCTGCCTTTCGTATCCCTGCCTTTCGCTTTTACATGCTTGGCTCTTTTCTGGCCAACCTGGGTGTCCGCATCCAAAGTATGGCTATTGCCTGGGAAATGTACCAACGCACGGGCGAACCACTGGCCTTGGGCTTAGTCGGATTAGCCCAAGCACTGCCGACTATGTTGCTTGCCCTGCCCGCCGGTTATCTGGCTGACAAATATAGCCGACCACACCTGGTCATGCTGAGTCTTTGGGCGATGACGATTACTTCGGCTGCGCTGGCCTATCTCTCTTTTACGCAAGGCTCGACCACCTGGATGTATATTCTGCTCTTTCTGGACGCTGCGGCGGTAATGCTGGGCCGGCCGGCGCGCTCGGCGTTGGTGCCACAATTGGTGCCAACCGCGGTCTTTCCTAATGCGGTTACTTGGAATATGAGCCTGATGCAGATCGCTGGCGTGCTAGGGCCGGCAGTTGGGGGGCTGATCGTGGCCTTTCATGTGCCGTCAGCCTATCTGATCACGGCGCTGACCTCTGCTATTTTCATTGTGATGTTGACGCAGCTCAATTTCAAAAGGGAGAGTGCGCGTGCCGGCACGGTTTCGCTGCAAACGTTGTTTGCCGGGATCCACTTTGTCTGGAATACGCGAATTATCTTCACGATGATTACGCTAGATCTCTTTGCGGTGCTGCTGGGCGGTGCTGTTTATCTGTTGCCGGTCTATGCCGAGTCGATTCTGAATGTGGGTGCCGCCGGCTACGGTTGGCTGCGCGCCGCACCCGCGGTTGGCTCGTTCGCGATGGCCGCACTGTTGATCTACATGCCGCCCATGCAGCGTGCCGGCTGGAGCTTGCTCTTGAATGTGGCCGGCTTTGGTGTCGCGACCATTATCTTTGGTTTCTCAGAGTCTTTCTGGCTCTCCTTTTTTATGCTCTTTCTGACAGGTGCCTTTGATAATGTCAGTATGGTTATACGCCAGACCTTGCAACAGCTGCTTACCCCTGATCACATGCGCGGGCGGGTTTCAGCCGTGACCAGTGTCTTTGTTGGGGCCTCCAACGAGTTGGGGGGCTTTGAATCCGGTCTAGTGGCGCAATGGTTTGGTCCGGTCTTCTCCGTCGTCAGTGGTGGGATTGGGACGCTATTCGTGGTAGGGGCGGCAGCTTGGTTATCTCCCGAGTTGCGTCGACTGGGGGCACTGCACGAAGCGCGCCCGGTGGAGACATTAGCTACCAGTGAAGATGCGTCCAAACCGGCTGCTGCTTAAATTTGGTATAATGATTCAGGTGTGCCGCACCTGAATCGTTATAATTCGGTATCACTAAACTATGACCAATGTTCTGAATTTTTACCAACAAAAATTGCGCTATGTGCTCTTCCGTAATGCTTTCTATCTGCTGATCGGTGCCACGCTCGTCACGGCTATTTGTTATGCATGGAATCGCAGTCCGCTCACTTTGCTGCAGACAGTCGCCTTTGGCCTTAGTGCTTGGCCGATTGCGTACTATCGGCCTCAGCTACAAGTGGCGCAGACCGCGCTTACCGCCCAAGGCTTTATGTTGGTGCTGCTCTTTAGTGTTAGCACCCTCTTTGTTGGTATAGTTCCGCCCGCCTTAATTATGATTGGCGTGATTGTCTTTGGGGCCTTAATTTTTTTTGTGGCTTTTATCGATAGCCGCAGTAATGCTTGGCGCTGGTGTAATTTCGGCGGCGGGTTGTTTATTGTTGCGCTGACTGTGCGTCAGTTTATCCCCACCCTCCAACTCGATTACAGCCCTGCCCTCTTAACCACACTCTACATCTTCCCACTGCTTGTCTTTGTTGGCTGTGTTCGGCTTGGGCTGGCGCTGGTTAACTATTTGCGCGAAATTTTAGAAACCAGTGCAACCTTGCGTCAGGATCTTGATCAGCGTGATTTGGAATATCAACAGTTGCTGCAGACGATGAATGAAGGCTTTGTCATCAGCGATGAACGCGAGATCTTTCGTTATGTTAATGATAAATTTTGTGAGATCTTTGGCTATACGCGGGCAGAATTGCTCAATCAGCGGAATGATGAAGTGATCTACTATGACGAGGTCAATGCCGAGATTTTGCGCCGCCAGACCGCGATCCGGACCCAACATCAACGCTCGACCTATGAGCTAAATACCTGTCGCAAAGATGGGACCCCCATCACAATTCTGGTTTCGGCTACGCCTAATTTCGACGCGACTGAAAATTTTCGCGGGGCAACTTGTGTGGTTTTAGATATCACTGCGCGCAAAGAGGCCGAACGTGCCCTGCATGCGGAGCGCGCACTGCTAAGCCAACGGGTCGAAGAACGCACGGCCAGCTTACGGGAGACCAGTGAAGCGCTGCAAAAAGAGTTGCAGGAGCGCAAACTGGCGGAACGGGCACTCCGTAAAGCCGAAGAAGAGTATCGTACGCTTTTTGACAATGTCCCGATCGGGATCTACCGCTCGAGCCTCACGGGCCTGCAACTGCGCGCCAACCCTGCGCTTGTGGCTTTGAATGGTTACAACACTGAAACCGAAATGCTTGTGGCAGTCCATGATATCGCTAATGAGTGGTATGTGGACCCACAACGCCGTGCCGATTTTAGCCGCCTCATGGCCGAGCAAGGAGTGGTGGAAAATTTTGAATCAGAGATCTATCGCCACAAAAACCGTGAACGGATCTGGATTTCGGAGACTGCTATCCTGGTGCGCGATACCGAAGGTCAACCGCTCTATTATCAGGGTGCGGTGCAGGATATCACCGCACGCAAAAAGAGCGAGCAGGCGCAAACTGAGCTGATCGAACAGTTGGCCAAGGCTTCACGCCTGAAAGATGAATTCCTCGCCAGCATGAGCCACGAATTACGCACGCCGCTCAACAGCATTTTGGGGATGACCGAAGCGTTGCTGGATGAGATCTATGGTACGGTGGGGGAGCGCCAACGCAAGGCTTTGAGTACGATTGACTCCAGTGGCCGGCACCTGCTTGCCTTAATCAATGATATTCTGGATCTGGCCAAGGTAGAATCCGGCCAGATGACGCCGGTGCTGGAAACGGTTGACGTATTGGCTGCCTGTCAATCCAGTCTGCGCCTGATTCAACCCACTGCCGAAAAGAAAGCGCTTCGGGTTTCCGTGGACTTAGACGACAAGGTGCGGACGATGGTCGCGGATGGGCGGCGGCTCAAGCAGATCCTGATCAACTTGCTGAGCAATGCGATCAAATTTACCCCGAATGGCGGTGCTGTGGGTCTGGAACTCAAAGGGAATGCGCCCACCACGGGCTTTCTCCAGTTCATTATTTGGGATACCGGCGTAGGGATTGCCGAGGAGGCCAAGGCTCATCTCTTTCAACCGTTTGTCCAACTGGATAGCAGCCTGGCGCGCCAATATGATGGCACCGGTTTAGGGCTGGCCTTGGTGCAGCGGATGGTCATGCTCCACCGTGGCACGGTAACATTGGAAAGTGAACCAGGCCAGGGTAGCCGTTTCACCGTGACCTTGCCCTGGGTAGAGCAGGTGGCGCTGGGGCAATTTCCCAACGAGGCGCGCTATCGAAAAGTTGAGCCAGGTTCCGCACCTACGTTGCCGGCCTTGGCCGCGCTTGAACTCCCATCACATGATTAAAATGGAATAGAACTTTCGCAGCGCTCTCTGGCTTGGTGCTTTGCAGCCATTTCATGAACGACACGCTTAGCCGCCGAGCGCTACGTAAATCCTATGTCAAAAGGTTAGGACAACGATGTTGAATGAGCAGCAGTTGCAAGACAAGGTGATCTTGATTACCGGTTCGACGACGGGGATTGGCGAGGCCAGTGCACGCCTCGCAGTGGCACAGGGCGCACAGGTGATGCTGCATGGCCTTGAAGAAGCATTGGCGCAGGCGATTGCGCATGACCTTGGGGATCGAGTCCGCTATGTGATTGGGGATCTAATCGAGCCGACCACTTGTGTCAAGGTGGTGGAAGCCACGCTAGCGGCGTTTGGCCGGCTGGATGGGTTGGTCAACAATGCCGCGGTGGTTACCCGCAGCAATCTGGCCAGCACTGATGCCGCCACCTTTGATCGTATTGTGGGTATTAATTTGCGCGCCCCGATTTTGATCATCCGTGAAGCGGTGAAGGCCTTTCGGGTGCAAGGGGGTGGCGGCGCGATTGTGAATATCGGCTCGATCAATGCACTGGCTGGTGAACCCAATCTCCTGGCTTACTCGGCTGCCAAGGCCGGCTTGCTCACCGCGACCCGCAATCTGGCGAATGCGCTGGCGACAGAGAAGATTCGGGTCAACCAGCTTAACCTGGGCTGGGTGACGACACCGAATGAGATTGCGCTGAAGGTCAGCGAGGGGCTACCTGTCGGCTGGGAAGAAAATGTCCCGCTCCATTTTGCCCCGACCGGCCGGCTGCTCACGCCGGCTGAAGTTGCGCGCCATGTGATATTTTGGGTTTCGGATGCTTCCGCCCCGGCCAATGGCGTCGATTATGTGCTGGAGCAATACACGCCGATTGGGCGCAATCCGCATAAGGCCTTTTAGCGCGGTAAGTTACCGAACCTCAATCACTTTGCCCTCTGTCGCGCGAATCAAGCGATCTTGTAATGCCAGCCCTAACCCATCCTGGGCAAAGGTGTGGGTTAAGATCAGATCGACCCCGGCCCGTTCCAGGGCGCGCATCTGCGCAAACAGCTTTTGGGCAACTTGGGCCAGATCAGCCGCCGCACCGAGGGGGGCAACCGTTGCGCCCAGGCTGGTAAAGTGGGGGCACCACTCATCCTCGACCATGACCCCCACTTTTTGCCCGGCCTGTTGTGCGGCTTGTGTCTGGGCGACCATTTGCGTCAACACCGCGGTGGCCTGCCCCCGAAAGAGCAGTAATGCGACACTGGGCGAATAATGTTTGAGCAACATCCCTGGTGAGGGGGTAGCGCTTGCCGTCTCATCAAGATTCGCATAGCGAGGGCTATAAGTGACCGTGGGGATGACCGCCTTGATCGCTTCCAGCGGCAGCCCGCCAGGGCGCAAAATCGTCGGCACCGTCTGCGTCAGATCGAGCACAGTTGACTCAACGCCAATCGGGGTCGGCCCCCCATCGAGGATCAGCTCCACTTTACCATCCAGATCATCCAACACATGTTGCGCCGTGGTCGGGCTGGGGCGGGCAAATTGATTGGCACTGGGCGCAGCCACCGGACAATTCGCCAGCTTGAGCAGCAGATAAGGAATCGGGTGATTGGGCATGCGCACCGCGACGGTTGCCAAGCCCGCCGAGACATTGGCCGGAATCACCGCTTGTCGGGGCAGGACAAGGGTCAATGGCCCAGGCCAGAAGTGCTGGGCCAACTGCCAGGCAACATCTGGAATGGCTGTCGCAATTTCATCAAGTTGGCTGAGCGAAAAGAGATGGACAATCAGCGGATCCGAGGCCGGCCGTCCTTTCGCTTGAAAAATGCGCGCAACCGCGTCGGGGTCAAGCGCATTTGCCCCTAAGCCGTAGACGGTCTCGGTGGGGAATGCCACTAGGTTGCCCGCTACCAACTGCGCCGCGGCTTCTGCGATCGCGGCTGGATCAGGCGTAATCGGATCCACCTGGATCACGCGTGTTTTTTGAAACACCACCAAAAGCTAGCCTATCTAGTCGCTGTGGGCGACTACCCCTGTGCAGCCGCGGGTTGAAACCGGGTTATTCATAGCTGGCAAAAATACTTTGCTCGCCATTTTCTGTAAAAGCGATGACATTATAGGCCTCTGCGGCATAGCCTACCAGTTCCATGCCTGGCGATCCAATCGGCATGCCGGGGACAGCTAAGCCTGCGATCTGGGGGCGTTCCGCCAGTAACTGCTTAATCTCTTGGGCCGGGACATGGCCTTCAATCACGTAGCCATCAACGATGGCTGTGTGGCAAGATTCGAGGGTGGCATCAATGCCAAATTGCTGTTTCACCGCGGTCAGATCGGTCCGATCTTCCACTTGTACGGTGAAACCATTGGCCTGTAGATGCGCCACCCAAGCGCCACAACAACCTCAGGTGGCGGGCTTGTAGACGTAAACAACCCCTGGTGCCACCCCTTGTGGCCCGTCGCCCACCGCGCCTGCTGACCCTTGCGGTGTCGGCGTGCGCGCACAGGCAACGACCAAGAGGAGGAGCAATACCAATCCCCAACTTACTTTGCGTATCATATTGTACCGATCCTTGTAAATCCTAAACGCTGATCACGCTCAAAAATCTCCGCCACCCAGCGCATAAACTCAGCTTGATTTTGAATTAGATAGGTGACCCCATCACTGGTGATCATCAATTCCGTGGTGGCAGCTAACGCATAGAGTTCCTTTAACGCACGTAAACAACCTTGATACGGGGTGGCTGTATCATACCACTCGGCGTCGAGAAGTTCAAGGATAACGCGTTCGTTTGTTTTGATAATATGTGCTACCGTCGGTTGCTGCACTACCGCCGTCCGCGGACCTGATCAACCGGAAAGCGGCCTTCGTTGCGCGCCAGCTTGGCCTGGATCGCTTTACTCACATCGATCCCGCTACTGTTAGCAAAGCTCAGACAGTAGATGAGCACGTCGGCCAATTCGTCGGCAACAGTAGCGCGTGCCGCTTCATCTGCTAGGTATGCGACACTCTCTTCGGGGCTGCTCCATTGGAAGTGCTCCATCAACTCGGCAGCTTCAATCGCGATTGACATGGCCAGGTGTTTGGGCGTGTGAAACTGGTACCAATCGCGCGCGGCGACAAAGTGGTGCACCGCTGTGCGTAGATCGGCGACGGTGGTTTGCTGATCTAGATTGTCCATACGGTTGACTCCATTGGGTTGCGGGGCGCTTGTCGACATAACGGTGCTCTGCTTTCTTGTGAAACTTTCAATCGAAAGGCTGGTTGTACAGCGCTTTGTCTTTTTGGGGAAGCGGCACCCCATGTGTCGCAGTTCTCTAGGATGCGGATTGTTTACATGAATTTAACCAGATGTTAACTAGATAAGATATAACTGTTAAGCAACAGCCTGTTTAATTGCTATGTTACTGATTAAACAGCTAAACCACCTAATGCGCAAAAATCAGCCGTAGAAGTTCTACGCATAAATAACCAATGCAGGAAAGGCCATCGGCGTGAGCGTTGTTATGGAAAGTGGAAAAGAACAAAAAGTACGCCGCATTTCAAGCGCCGAGCGACAGGAGTGGTTGCTCTTCTTACTCTTAGTCGGTCCTAACTTTGTGCTCTTTGCGCTCTTCACCTATTGGCCATTGCTGTATAACAGTTATCTAAGTTTTGTGCGCTGGGATATGCTCGCCCCGGTCAAAATCTGGGTCGGCTTTGGCAATTATCGTCAACTTTTTACTTCAGACGATTTTGGTCGGATGTTGCTTAATACACTGGTCTTTACCCTTGGCTCAGTGGTTGCTATCTGTACGCTGGGTCTTTTGATTGCCCTTTTGCTCAATCAACCATTGCGCGGCCGCAATGCAGTCCGTAGTATCGTTTTCAGCCCAGTCATGCTGAGTGGCGTGGCGATTGGTTTAGTCTGGATCTATATTTTTGATCCACGCTATGGACTGTTAGATGTGTTTATCCGGGCGGTTGGCCTGCGCTCGCCCAACTGGTTATTGGATCCGGCTTGGGCCATGGTTGCGGTGTTGATTGTCCACACTTGGAAAAACCTTGGCTATGCCGTAGTGATTTACCTGGCCGGTCTCCAAGCAATTGGGCGCGAACTTTATGAAGCTGCCGTTGTCGATGGTGCAAATGGTTGGGCGCGCTTTCGCCACATCACCCTCCCAGGTCTCTCCCCGATTATCTTTTTCCTGATCTTAACCACGATTCTGGCCGGCTTTCAATCGTTTGACATTATTAAAACCATGACCGATGGTGGCCCAGTTGATGCCACCACAACCCTAATTTTTTATCTTTACCAAGAGGGTTTTGTGGCTTTCAACGCTGGGCGGGCAGGGGTTTCCGCCGTGGTACTCTTCTTGGCGATGGTGATTTTTACTTGGATCCAAATGCGTTACGCCGAACGCAACGTAAACTACGCTTGACCAATTCTCGTTTTTACTGGATAGCATGAAAAGGGACGCCCTGCATGGCCGAAGTTGATATCTCAGCGCAGCCGCGCGTGCTACAAACCACTGCCGGTGCCGCCACGGCCCGGACGGAAAGTCAATGGGTTGGTCAGCAACATGGGCGCCTGAGTAACCTGTTGAGTTATGTTGGGCTGTGCTTGTGTGTCGCCTTAATAGGTCTGCCGGTCTACTGGATGATCGTCGGCTCCTTTAAGCCGACGACCGAAATCTATCGGATTCCGCCAACCTGGTTGCCCGTCGCGCCCACAGTGGAAAATTTTGTCCGCGCTTGGCAAGCCGCACCCTTTGGGCGCTATTACCTCAATACTTTGATTACTACCTTCTGGGGCAGCGGCTTTGAAATTCTCTTTGCGGTGACCTCTGCCTATGCCTTTGCCTTTCTGCGCTTCCCCAAAAAAGAGTGGCTCTTTCTGCTGCTGCTTGCCGCGTTGATGGTACCGGGCCAGGTGACAATTCTGCCGAATTATCTAACGATTGCCAAATTCGGCTGGGTCAACACCTATCAGGGCATTATTGTGCCGGGGGCATCAGTCGCCTATGGTACTTTCCTATTGCGCCAATACTATCGCACGTTGCCGCTGGATATTTTGGACGCCGCCCGCGTGGATGGGGCGACCCACTGGCGTATGTTATGGACGATGATTGTGCCGCTGGCGCGCCCAGCGATTATCTCCTTTGGGCTGTTGAGCGTTGTCAGCAAGTGGAATGATTTCCTCTGGCCGTTGATCGTCGTCAATACCAAGTTGATGCGCGTCTTGCCTATTGGGATTCGGGGCCTGTTGATCGAAGAAGGCACGATTGACTGGGGTGTGGTAATGGCCGGTACCCTCTTTGTTGTGCTGCCTGTGTTGTTGGTCTTTCTTTACGCCCAACGGTATATCGTTGACGGCATTGCTGCCGGTGCCGTAAAGGGCTAGTAACCAGCTAAATTTAGATTATCAAAAATGAAAGTGAGCAAGCGTAATGTTAAAAACACACTTAACGCGTCGTCAGTTGTTGCAGGGATTGGGCGCTGGTATGGGCGTCGTTGCATTGGCCGCCTGTGTCCCGGTTGCCCCTGGTGCGGCCCCTACTGCTGGTGATAGTGCCGCAGCCCCCGCCGCTGAAATGCCGGTTGTCGTCCTCTGGAGCAGTTTTAGCGGCACCAATGGCGAAGCCGAACAAGCGCTGGTTGATAAATTCAACGAAACCTATGCCGGCGAAGCCCAGGTTGACTATCAAGTGCAAGGCAACTATGAAGAAACCGCCCAAAAGGTGACCGCCGCCCTGCAAGCCCAGACTGCCCCTGATGTTTCCTTGTTGAGCGATGTCTGGTGGTTCAAATTCTACTTGAGTCAATCGATCCTGCCGCTAGATGATCTGGCCGCTGCTGAAGCGATCGATTTCAGCGATTACCAAGATCCGCTGATCAACGAAGGTCTGCGCCAGGGTAAACATTGGTGGCTGCCCTTTGCCCGCAGCACGCCGCTCTTCTACTACAACAAACAAATGTGGGCGGCCGCTGGTCTCGAAGATCGTGGCCCAGAGACCTGGGACGAATTCATGGAATGGGCGCCCAAGTTGGTGCAAATGAATGGCGACGAAATGACCGTCGCTGCTTTCTCGCACCCCGATGGGGCTAGCTATATCGCTTGGCTCTTCCAGGGTGTGGCCTGGCAATTCGGCGGCAAATATAGCGACCCCGAATTTAATATGTTCATGAGTGACGAAAAGACCGTTGCTGCCGGTCAGTTTTACAAAGACACCGTTCACACCTACAAGTGGGCGCGCCCCAGCAAAGATATCGGTGCAGACTTCCTTAACGGTTTGACCGCGGCGGCCATGATGTCCACCGGCTCGATGGGTGGTCTGAAGGCGAATGCCCAGTTTGAATTCGGCACGGCCTTTTTGCCCAAAAAAGAAAATTTCGGCTGTTGCACCGGTGGTGCTGGTCTTGCCATCCTGGCCAATACGCCGGAAGAGAAACGCAGCGCGGCCATGAAATATCTGGGCTTCGTCTCCAACCCGGAGAATACTGCTGTTTGGGCCAAGAGTACCGGCTACATGCCGGTGCGCAAGAGTGCCGCGGAAAGCGCCGAGATGCTCGAATATTACACCGAGTTCCCACAGTTCAAGACGGCCGTCGATCAACTGCCGCTAACCCAACCCCAAGACAGCGCCCGCGTCTGGGTGCCTAATGGTGACCAGATCATCGGCAAGGGCTTGGAACGTATCACGGTGCAAGCTGAGGAAGTTGCGGTCGCCTTCGCCGATGTGCAGGCCACCCTTGAACAAGAAGCGATCCCGGTCTTGGAAACCTTGCAGGCGATTGAAGCTTAAATAGTTGCAGAGTGGCAAGGTGGCAAAGTAGCAAGGTTGCAGGGGGCAGAGTCGTCGTCGTGACGGCTATCACGCTGCAACCTTGCTACTCTGCCACTCTGCCACCTTGCCACTCTGTAACCCTGCCACCCTACATTACGCCAAAGGAGATCCGTGTGCAAAACCTTAAATCGGCTGAGCGGAAGTTACAACTGCGCCGTCCACCATTGCTCCGCCAACCATTCGAACGTGTTACCGTCCGCAGCCACGATCTGCTCTTCAAGGCGATTCACAGCAACTCGTTGATCTACAACGCCTGCTGGGAAGATCCACGGATTGACCGCCAGCTATTAGGGCTGAATGGTGACAGCCAGGTGGTGATGTTGACCAGCGCCGGCTGCAACGCGCTCGATTACCTGTTGGATCGACCGGCGGCGATTCATACCGTTGATGTCAATGCGCGCCAAAATGCGTTGTTGCAGTTGAAACTTGCGCTCTACCGCCATGCCGACTATCTGGATCTTTTTTCGATGTTTGGCTATGGCATGCATGGGCGGATTGATGCTGTTTATGCTAAGGTACGACCCCATCTACCCGATTTTGCCAGTGCCTTTTGGGATAAACATACCCACTATTTTGAGGCGTCCGGTAATCGCAGTTCCTTCTATTTTCGGGGTGCATCTGGTTTGGCTGCTTGGCTTTTTAACCGGTATCAGACGAGTGTCAAGCATTCCTTACGCGCTGGTCTGCTGGAACTGCTTGAATGTACGACTTTGCAGGAACAGCGCGCTGTCTTTGCGAAGATCGAACCAGCGCTTTGGGATCAGTTGACGCGCTGGGTAGTGCAACAGCCCTTGTTAATGTCGATGCTTGGCGTGCCACACAGCCAGATTCAACTGATGAAAGAAGCGGATGGCACCATTCAAAATTACATCAGCCGCTGTCTGCGCCATGTCTTGACCGAAATTCCCCTGCGCGACAATTACTTTTGGCGGGTCTATTTAACCGGCTCCTATACACGCAATTGTTGCCCAAATTATGTGAAGGCTGAACATTTCGCCACGCTGCAAGCACATGCGGACCGCGTTTTTACCCATACCCTAACCTTAAGTGATTTCCTCTATTCACATCCCGGCAACTATAGTCACTTTGTCCTCCTCGACCATCAGGATTGGTTAGCCACACACAATCCTGCGGCATTGCTGCGCGAGTGGCAACTTATCTTTGCCAATAGTCGGCCCGGTGCGAAAGTGTTGTTACGGTCGGCTAGCCCTCAACTGGATTTTCTGCCGCAGTCAGTGCGGGATCGGTTGCGTTTTCAGCCGGAGGTCACTACCCCGCTTCATCAGTTGGACCGGGTTGGTACCTATGCCAGCTTACATTTGGCTGAGATTATGGGCGACAAAGTGTGCGCAAATGAATTGGGACTTGGGGTGACCAAATGAGTCAATCGCCAGTGGGTGAAACCTTTGACGTGTCGCCGGCCCACAGTGAACAACACGCCGCCTTGCAGGGTTACTACCAATTCCATTCCAGAATCTATGATCGTACCCGCTGGAGTTTTCTCTTTGGGCGACAGGCGATCATTGCGTTAATTGGCAAACATTTGGTACCGCAAACGATTCTTGAAGTCGGCTGTGGTACTGGTAAAAATTTAGTGGCCTTGGCAAAAGCTTTTCCGTCGGCTACCATCACTGGTGTCGATATTTCGGCGGAGATGCTAGCGGTTGCCCGCCGAAATTTGGCGGCACACCAAGCCCAGGCCCATCTGCTCAACCAGCCGTATGACCAACCGCTCGCCGGCGTACCAGCCTTTGATGTGGTGCTCTTTTCCTATGCGCTCACGATGTTCAACCCCGGTTGGGAAGCAGCGATTGACCACGCCCATGCCGATTTGGTCACCGGTGGTTTGATTGCCGTCGTCGACTTCCATAATTCCGGTTTGCCTGCCTTCAAACGTTGGATGGGGGTTAACCATGTGCGCATGGATGGGCAGCTTTTGCCTTACCTGGAAACTCACTTTACTCCACAAGCCGCCGCCATTCATGCGGCCTACGGCGGTTTCTGGCAATACCTTTGTTTTGTCGGCAAAAAAGCCGCCTGACCTGGCTGCCTTACTACTCGCGCTGAATCAGCGGCAAATAGAACAGCGCTGCTTCGCCTACCTTTTTGCCTAACCGCTCTGTCAGCAGACTCATCCGATTGTTTGCCCTATTCTGATCTGGTGTCAGCGCTGTCACGCCAACTTCATTGACTAATTCGTCTCCTTGAAAATCGGCCTCGACGCGTGTGCGTGCGGCAATCCGAATGCTGCCGCCGCTTTGTAACAATACAGCCGTGCCCGTAATCGTTGTCCGGCTCAACAGGAGTTTCGGCGTTTCCCCCCCAGCGATACTCATGCGCGAAGGCCCTTCCAGATGAAGACCGCGCGGCAGTGTGTTTTGGATCACTAGATCGTGGGCAATACCAGGGCCATGATTGGTAATAACGAGGGTATAAGTCAGGAGGGCACCGGCCACAAATTGGGCCGGGATGGCACTTTGGCCAATCTGTAAATCTGCCAAATCAGGGACTGCCGTTGGGGTGACTATTACGGTCGGCGAGGGGGTCAGGGTGCTTGTGGCGGTTGCACTGCTGACCAGGGTCGGTGTGAGGCTATGGGGTGCCGTGGCCGTCGGCGTTGGGCTTTGGGTTGTGGTTGGGGTGAGCGTGGGGGTTGCGGCCGGCGTACTGCTCGGCGTGGGGGTGGCTGTGGGGGGTAAGGGTATCAACCCGGTCTGTACCGTCGCGAAATTGCTGCGTGGGGTTTGATCAGCGCCCATGGCATTGATGGTAACGCGATTAGTAATGGCGGTACCGGCGGCACTGCGACTGACGGCGGCATGGATCGTGAGAAAGATCATCCCGCCCTGGCCTAAGCTGCTTACGGTTCCGGTGATCTGCTGTGGGCTAACTTGGATCGCCGGGGCCGCGCCATTGATCACATGGATGGTCGCGGGGCCATTGGTTTCGACGCCGGCCGGTAGCGGATCGCTGATCACAATGTTTTGTAAGGCCTGGTTGGTAGTATTGGTAATTCGGATGGTGTAGGTGAGTAACTGACCGGCGGTTACGATCGTCGGCTCACTGACTTTACTGATCTGCAAAGCCGGGAGCGCCGTGGCCTGGGCAACCGGGCGCATGCGATCTGCGGCATCAACGATGCTGTGAAAGAGATAAAGGCTGCCACCCACAGCCGTAAACATAACGATTACGAGCCAACGAAAATGCATGATCCCTCATTAAATCCACCTTCTTTTGCTGTAGCCAAAGACCAGCACCGCACAAGCGGCCGCGCTGCTCACCACAGCAATGCCAAAGAAATCTTCCAATGGCATTACCTGCCAAAACCAGATCCCCACTACTTTCGCTGGGTTAAAAACCCAAGCTCCCCAATGCCCACCAATGGGATCGGTAATCACCATCCATAGTTCGGCGATTGCCACTACCATCAGGATGATACGCCGGTTGCGCCAAAGGAAGCGCCCATTGCGGATCCAGAGCAAGCCGTGAAAGAGTAACGCCGCCACGGTGAGCATAAAGAAATGGGAAAAATGTTCTGGAAACAGTGTCATGCCTCACTTCTTTCTTATATACGCAAAGAGCGCACCATTGGATGCGCTCTTTTTTAGAAAAGTTATACTCTATTCTTGTACACGGCCTTCGCACAGAATTACGGTCAAGCCACCGAACAACAGGGTGACTCCCACAATCCAGAGCCATTCCTCCAATGGCAGTCCCCCAAACCAGAGACCGACAATGTGGTCGGCTTCGTAATACCAAAGGTTAAAGCGGACGGCCAGCATGTCCCAAGCCCAGCCCCCAACGAGCGAACCTAGCGTTGTCCAGCCCAATGCCCGCCGTTGGTGCCAGAGTCGTTGGCGCCAGTAAAGAAGTCCTAGCAGTGGCAGGCCAATAAAGAGGCCTAGCCAGATGAGGTAGGTCAGCTTGCCAAACATAGAAGGTGCTATTGCCCTATTGCGCTCATGTGATGCGGTGTGGAAAATGCCAATCGTGGATTGATTGGTGCGAAAGCGCAGCTAGTGGGTGACCACCAAGCTGTCGAATTTAGCATAAGATGTGGAAACGTGTAGTGAGCATCCCCAGATGCTCACTACACGTTTCCATATTGAAAATTCCTGTAAACGCACCGTTTTTCAAAATAATCGCACGTCAGGCCTGGGCGCTTTGTGCCGCAACGGTCTGGGCATTCTTGCGCTGCATATAGCGCTTGGCGATCTCCACGCTGACCGCGGCATCGCGGCCATAGGCATCGGCCCCCACTTCGCGGGCGAAGTTCTCGGTTACCGGTGCGCCGCCGACCATGACATAGATCTCATCGCGCAATCCCTCTTCACCCAGCGCATTGACCACGACCTTCATGTAGGGCATCGTGGTGGTAAGCAGCGCACTCATGCCAATGATGTCGGGTTTGTGTTCTTTGATGGCGGCGAGAAAAGTATCGGCGTCGACATTAATGCCGAGGTTGATCACCTCGAAGCCGGCCCCTTCCAACATCATCGCCACCAGATTTTTGCCAATGTCGTGGATATCCCCCTTGACTGTGCCGACCACAGCCATGCCAACCCGTTGCGCACCAGTCTCGGTGAGCAGCGGGCGAAGCACTTCCATGCCCGCTTTCATCGCGTTGGCGGCCATCAACACTTCGGGCACAAAAAGAATGCCATCGCGGAAGTCAACCCCGACGATATCCATCCCGGCGACTAGCCCGGCGTCCAAAATTTCCTGGGGGGTCTGCCCGCGCGCCAGGGCATCATACACCTGCACAGGAATCTCGCCCTTGACGCCATCATAGAGATCATCCTGCATTTGCAAATAGAGATCTTCCAAACTCAACTCGGTATAACTCATCTTACGCTGCTCCTGGGAACCGACAAACGAATGACTTAAAAATATAGATTAATTTCGGCTAACCGTCGATGGTGATGAACCCGGCGGCGTGAAACCGCCAGGTAACCACATATCAACCGGCCGCCAAGTTGTTTCGCCATCTTGATGATGACAGCGCACCACCGTGCCCTGTTGCCCTAATTCAAACTTAATGATCGGCGCGGCGGATTCAAAATCCTCCGGCGGCATCAAGCGAAAATCGATGCTTTCGACAATGCCGTTGATTTCGACCGCGAGCAGCATTGTGCGTGGTTCAAACCAGACGCGGGCTGCAACTGGTTCTGCTAAACTAATATCCACGAGGATCTATAGCCACCATATCTGCTGCGCGTCAAGAGATCTACTCCTACTGCTATTGTAATCTGTTATTGCACTTAAAACAATCCAACAGATGTTCAGTCTTAAAATTCAGTCTGTAAAAGTGGTAAACCAGCCTCATTACTGGTATACTGATGGTGTCGGTCACAGACACACCAAACGATTTGAGGCGACTTGCTGTGGACATTAAAATCATTCGCAACATCGTACGCACAAAACGTTACCAGGTCAAGCTTCGTGCTGTGCAGCACGCACTTCAGGAAGGTTTTGGTGAGAAAGAGATCCTTGCTGCTCTATTGACGGGTAGTATCATCGAAACTTATCCCGAACGTGGCCGTGTACTAGTCTGTGGCAAGGCAATATTTGATACCAATATGGAGATGTATTTGCATGTTGTCTGTGAGCAAAACTGGTCCGATCAAATCGAGATAGTGACAGCCTATATTCCCAGTCGTTTAGATTGGGGTGAGCCGCCTATAAAGCGGAAAAGTGGACGAAAATGATCAATAATGAATTGAAGCCACCCTTTTGTAGCGAACACCGTACCCCAATGACCTGGGGTGAAACCGAATTCACTCATGCTGAAGATGGCATTGAAGTCGTGGTCCGCCATGTCCCAGCTTGGGTTTGCGATCAGGGCGATGATGCTGCTCTGGCCCCTGGTGTCATGGATGAGTTGATTGGCACAGTGCGGCAGTTGGTCAAACTGGCCAAACAAGCCAAGGCTGAACATCCCTTACTGCCACAACAAGAGTATCTAGTCCGGGTGCTGGGATGATTTTACAACAATTTGCAATCAGATCCAACGGGGGATTTGCCAATCCCCTTGGAGTGGGCATTTCACTCTACTGAGTATAGCCTCACCTTATTTCGCGGTCAATATTCCTGGTCAATCCCTTTGGCAACAGGGATATCGTAAGTTTTGGACTTGTTTAGTGGTAGCTAAGCCTGCCAGCACAAGAGCGCTAAATAGTTGTTTACACCGAGTCCTAATCGCCTTGCCCCCACCGTCTATCTCAACCTCCAATCAACGCAAAAAATGTCTGGGCAAACTCCCCCGCCTTCTCGATGTGCGGGGCATGCCCACAGTCGGCAAAGACTACTTCGCGATAGCTGCCACCCTTGGCCTGATATTGCGCTAACACTGCCCGCGTTTGGCTGACCATCGGTTGCGGTGGACATGCCTCCGCCCCCGGCCAACCGGGGACCGCGCCGACCTGCCCCAAAAACGCTAGATCGAAGAAAGAGGTGTCCGAGACAATCTGGTCATCCGCCCCGCGAACCCAGAGGATCGGCGGCTTGGGGTTGATATCAACCAGGCTGCTCACATTAAAATGAGTGGGGGCCAGGGTGTTGAGGACGCCGCGGTCGCCGGGCGCGATCATGGGCCAGTTGCTGGATGGACACAGGTCGCCGGGGTAGTTATCTTCCCCAACGGCGGTGCTATTCACGGCGGCCACCAGCGCGTCTTCTTCATCCGCGGCCACGCGGAAGGGGGGCTTGAAGTAGAAGGCGTTCATCACATTGCGCGGCGAGACCTGGCTGTCGCTACTCATGTCACCGGCGGCCAGCAGTTTGACAAACTCGGGGTTGGCGGCACCACCACCAGCCCCAGCACCATCAGCGGTGACTAACGTGCCGTCCAACCCCTTGGTCGCGCCAAAGCCATAGGGTGAGACTGGTGCTATCAAGGTCAATGAGGTGACATGGGTGGGATGATCGATGGCATATTGCATCACCACCCCGCCACCCAACGACCAACCCAGCAGATGCACCGGTTGGGTCAAGCCCAGGGCCAGGATTAGGCTGTGCAGATCATCACTCCAGTCACGTACACCGCGGCTGGCATCAATCGGTTTGGTTTCGCTGGCCCCATAACCGCGCAGGTCGGGGGCGATTCCATAGTAGTTGGCCGGTAGCTTGGCGAGTAGATCAGTAAAAAAGCGCGCCGAAGAGACATTGCCATGAACGAGGATAACGGGTATACCTGTGGTCGGCCCAGTGCTGTAAAGATGCATTTGCAGACGATCAGTCTGTATTTTGCGCGTAGTCACAGTGGTTTGCATGGTTGGCTCCTTACGTTATGGTAGATGGTTTTTGCGACAGCCCTTTATTCAGGCTGCTGGGGTGGTGGTTCAGGCGCGGCATCTGTGGCGATGGGCGCTGCTTCTCCTTTGGTAATCCGCCGTTTACGCCAGGGGATCCCAAAGAGCGCGGCCACCGACAGGGTGCCGATAATGCCAACGGCCATCACAATTTCGCGAATGGGCCGGATGATCTGGACCGGGATCATGAGCAGTTGCCAGCCGCGCCGGCGTACCGTCGCCAGAAAGCGGCGCACCCGCTTGATAGGTTGCCATAGCCGTTGCCGGCGCACCCGCCAACGGCCGCGCCATGTGTTGTCAACGGGTTCCAGGTTGAGCACATCAAAGGCAAAGGGGGCCTGCACCGGTGCGTCGCCGGCTTTGATCACGGTGACGGGCAGCGGCTCTGCGTTCTGCTCATTTTCGCTTTGGGCGTTAGCCGCCGTCGACTGCACTTTTGCTCTGCTTGGCATGATCAGCTCGCCCCGCCGGCGTGCGCCATAGGTCCGGCTATAAATATGGGTAAACTCGGCCCCCAGAAAAAAGATCTGGGCCGAATAGTAAACCCAGAGTAGCAGGATGACCAACGAGCCGGCGGCACCAAAGATCGAGCCGAAGCGACTGTAAGAGAGATACCAGGTAATGAGCAAGCGGGCCACGGAGACCAAAAAAGCGGTGGCTACGGCCCCGATCAGCACATCATGCCACGCAATCTTCACATAGGGGACAAATTTATAGATAATGGCAAAGACCAACGCGATCAAAACAAAGAACAACAGAAAATAAGTCACCTGTTCATAACGGGGATTGCGGCCAAAACCGTCATTTACCCAATCACTGACCGTGGCAAACCAGAAGTTGACAACGAGTGCGAGGAAGATGAGCAGCCCACTCAGGATCACCATGAGAATGGCAACGGCCCGTTCCCAGATCAGGCGACGGAGGTTGTCGGGCGGTTGATAGATACCCCAGATAATATTGAGCACAATCTGTAACTCACCAAAGACATTACTCGCCCCATAGAGCAGCGCAATCACCAACCCAATCGTAATCAGCCAGTGGGTGGAGCCGGGTAGGGCATTTTCCACCACGGTTTGCGCCAGCGCCGCGGCATCACTCCGGTGAACGAATTGTTCGACCAGTAATTTTAGCTGGATTTCTGCCGTGGTGCGCCCAAAAATTGCCCCCATAATCGCCACGGAAAGAAGTAACAGCGGCGCGACGGCAAACAGGGTATAAAAGGCCAACGCGGCGGCATGCCGCGGCATGTTATCCGCATACCACTTTTCAAAAGTCATACGCAGCAGCAGGGTGAGCGACGGTGGCTCGCCATTGCCATTTGTGTGTGTGGCGGTATCGTTGGGTTGTGGGCTATCAGCTGGGGTCATAATTGATCATCAAACAATTCGTGGGTATGTTGAAATCGCGTCGGAATCGCGTCATCTGCTTCGTCTTGTAACAATAAGGGGGCTGTACTCAATCGCTAGCTTTGTGATAAAAATGATGGATGGTATAAAGCGAGCGCCAGCTTTCGCCATTAGCTTGCGCCGCACGCACTCGTGCCAGGCCGCGTTGATGGGCTTCGTCGCTGATCAAGCGCAGCGCTGACGAAGATTTGGCCGCCAGCTTGTCGATATCCGCTGTGCTGATGGGGCTTAAGCGTTCGACCTGGATTGCCGGTGCCGCGTGTAATCCAAGGGCCAGTGCCGCCGCATAAAGCGTCGCTTCCTGTGGATAACGGGCCAATTCGTGGGCCAAAATTTCTGGAAAGAAAACGGTCAAGCTGCGGTTACGCAGATCCGCTGCCGAATCGGTGACGATGAGGAGTGCCCCGTCTGGTTGTAAGACCCGCTGCGCCTCCCCAAAGAAGGTGGGCAGATCCTTGATATAGTGGATGACATCGACATTAAAAACCAGATGGGCACTTTGGTCGGCCAGCGGCCACCGCACCTGCGCATCCCCCTGCAAAAAGGTGATTGTTGGTGCAAGGGAGGTTGCGACCTTTAACATTTCGGTCGATTGATCAAACCCAAGATAGCAATAATCAGGCCGCATTGCTGCCAAGGCACGAATATGATTGCCCGTGCCACAACCCAACTCAACGATGGTTGCGCCAGAGGGTAGTTTTGCAATCTGTGCTTCCAGCACCGCGATGACATGGGGCGCGGCGGTGCGGGTCTGTGCATAAACCGGTGCAATCACATTGTAATTAATCTGTTCTGTCATCCCCGCTACTTCCTCTTTGGCTGTAATGGTTAGCGATATTGATAGACCCCACTGCCTGCTGGTTCTGTGATTGCTGGTCGGCGCGTTGTAAAATGACTGATGTCGTGCGCTGTCTCCCCATCAAGCGCCAACTCGCTGAGCACCTGCCCCAGAAAACTGGCGAACTTATAGGCATGGCCAGCCCCAATTGCGACAAAAATGTCCGGGTGTTCGGGCAGATTGTCGAGGACAAAATCGCGATCCGGCGGCATGGTATAAAGACAAGTTTTCGTGTAGAGCTTGGGACCAATAAAGTGCGGGATATGGCTGCTTAGCCACGTTTCTAATTGCGCTTCCCGTCCACGATCCGGGGTAAAATTGCGGGTGGTCGCGGTTACTTTGGCCCCGCTGTCATCAATCGCGGCTTTGGTAGCCACCTCGCCATAGATCGGAAAGCCATAGTAGCTGAAATCCGTCTTCCACTGAAAAACGGGGAAATTGCCAATCGCAAACTCTTTCAGGTGTGGCGTGGCAAAATAGCTCACCTGCTCCTGGCTCACCCGCAGCGGGATCTGGAAACCGGTGGCGGTCAGCGCTGTGTTTGTCCAAGCCCCGGCGGCCACCACCAGCCGCCGACAGGTAAAGGCCCCCTGTGCGGTGACAATGCGTACGCCCCCATCATTCACCCCGCGCGCCGCCTGTACACTGCGCACACTACAATCTTCGAGAATCGTTGCGCCGTAGCTACGCGCCAACCCAATATGGGCTGCATTGCCCCTCGACGGGTCGGCAATCCCCGTGTCCTTCTGGTAACAAACCTTGACCGGCTGTTGCGGCCGAAATTGGCCAAAACGATAGGCTAGTTCATCGTTATCCAGCCACTCGTAGGACACATTAAGTGGGTCGAGCGAGGCGGCATAACGTTCAACTGTCGCCTGTTGCGGGCTATCAAGCTCGGCAATCACAACGCCACCAGTCTTGGTCACCACCTGCACCCCCGATTCCTGCTGCACTCTCTCCCAGGCGGCATAAGTGTGCGGTGTCAACTGCGCGTAACAATCCTTATGGTAATAATGGCGAATAATGCGTGAATAGTCCTGTGACGCGCCATTGTGATGAAAGAGCTTGAATTGCTCGATCCCTAACACGTTATTGCCCAGGCGGCGTGCTAACCAATAGAGGGCCGCGCTGCCAATCCCGCCACAGCCGAGCACAATCGTGTCATAACTCGTGCGCATGGTCACTCCGCTACCGGTTGATGGGTGTGGATAGTGGCCACAATCCGTAAGGCCCGCTCAGCTGCATCGCCCACATGGTCGGTGGCATCGAGCAGATCCATGACGGTAGCCGGGGGCAGGTAATCGGTAATCCGCGGATCGGCGGCGAGCAATTCTGCCAATGGATTGGGTTGCCCATCTTGCAAGGCGGCCCAGGCGGTGAGACTGTGTTCACGGATTGCTTCGTGTAGTAACTGTCGGTCGCCACCCCCATTCACTGCGGCCATCATGACCCGTTCGGTGGCGGCAAAGAGCCCGTAGGCACGTAAATTGCGCTGCGTTGGCCCTGGCCAAACTTGTAAACCAGCGACCAGCCCTTGGGCACGACGCACAATTTCGTCGGTCAACAAAAAGGCTTCGGGCAGGAAAACGCGGCGATTGGCCGAATCGTCCAGTGTGCGTTCGAGCAAACTAAGCGCGGCGTTGTCCCAGGCGATCCGGGGCAGGGCGGCGACTTGCCGGGCCAGACTATCAATATTTTCGGCGGTAATCGGGTTACGCTTAAAAGGCATCGCGCTCGACCCGACTTGTTTGGCGCCAAAGGGTTCGCTCCACTCGCCGATGGGCGGGCTTTGCAGAATGCGCAGGTCAAAGGCAAACTTGTGTAGACTGGCCCCTAGCCCGGCCAGCGCGTTCATTACCAGCAGATCTTGCTTGCGCGGATAGGTCTGCGTGGCAGCTTCAAAGGCGGTGAGATCAAGCTTTGCCATCACCCGCTCTTCCAGTTGGCGGGCACTCCAGCCTTTGTCGGCCAGCAGTTGCGTGTAGCTGGCACTGGTGCCGACCGCACCCTTCAGCCCTTTGCCACGAATGCCAGCATGCGCCCGCTGCAATTCGGCCAGATCCATCAGCAGATCTTGCCCGTATTGGGCCAACCGGTAGCCAACGGTCGTCGGCTCGGCGGGTTGGATGTGGGTAAAGGCAATGGCTGGGGTGTGGGCGTGCTCCTCAATTCGTGTAGCCAAGGTCGAGAGCAACTTCTGCAGATTGGTGATAATCAGCTGTAAAGCCCCGCGCAGGCGTAAAGCATCCACATTGTCGAGCACATCCATCGAGGTTGCCCCCAGGTGGATGATCGCCCCGGCATTGGGGCACTGCTCAGCATAGGTTTTGATCTCCGCCATCAGATCGTGGCGAATCTCCCGTTCAATTTCTTCGGCACGGGCAATATCGATGGTATCCTGGTGGGCGCGTAATTCAGCCACCTGCGCCGGGGTAACCAGGCCGACTTCCGCTTGGGCATCGGCTAGTGCCACCCAAAAGCGGCGCAACAACCGCCGTTTCTGCGCTTCACTCCAGATCGTACGCATCGCCTCGCTGCCATAACGCCAGGTGAGGGGGGAGAGATAGGTTTCGTGGTCAAAGGTGGTCATAGGTTGGGTTCTTGCTTATGTTGGATGCTGAAATACACTGTCAACGGATTTTGAGAACGGATTAAACGAATTTCTCTTTTGCAAATCCGTTCTACCAGCTATGTAAGAACGGATTCTGCCCAGGCCATCAGCTAAATCCGTTCTCAAAATCTGCTGACAGCGTCTGCTTTATAACACGAGTACCTTATTGTACTGGTCCATAAAAGCGCTGCCAAATCTCTTGTACTTCCTCCACCGGCAGCGCATAGACCGTATGTCCTTGAAAACCGGTCATCGTCTCGGCCGCACAGAGCGCGTTGAGGATTGCTTCTTCGGTCGCTTCGGCGGTGGCGTGGAAAAGTGGGTCGATCTGTTCGTTGGGCAGCATTTGCACATTGAGCGGCGCACCGTGGTTGGCGCGCAGATCGTTGCCGGTGGCAAAGGCAAGAAAGATGTCGCCGCTGCTGTTGTGGCCATACCCACCCACCCGTGCCAGCCCAACGGTTGCCCGCTGCGCCAGTCGTTTACACTGAAAGGGCAGCAAGGGAGCGTCAGTGGCGACGATAATGATGATCGATCCATCCTTCTGTGGCTCATCGCGTGGGGTGGGCGTCCGCTTGCGGTCGATCAGGCGACCCATCGGGATGCCATCAACGCGCAGATCTTCCCGCCCGCCGTAATTCGCCTGTACCAGCACCCCAACGGTGTAGCCATTTGTCCCAATCTTCACCTGGCGCGATGACGTGCCGATGCCGCCCTTGAAGCCATGACAGATCATCCCCGTCCCACCGCCGACGCAACCTTCGGCCACTGGTCCGCTCTTCGCATTGGCCAATGCGGCAAAGAGATCTTCTTTGGTCAGATGGAAAGCGTTAATATCGTTGAGCCAGCCATCATAGGTCTCGGCGACCACCGGCAAGAGCCAGGCGCTGTCGGGGTGGGTGCGCGTTTCGTGTTCGACCAGCGCATCGCGCACCACACCAACTTGATGGGTATTCGTAATCGCCACGGCGGTGCCTAACATGCCCGCCTCGGCCAGCCAATGGACGCCGGTCAACTCGCCGTTGCCGTTAAAAGAGTGATAGGCCGCGTAACATTGATTCTGGTAGATATCACCGTCGCGCGGCACCACCACCGTGACACCCGTGCGTGCAATGCGCGGTTCATCGTAGATCAACGTAGTGTGACCAACGCGAATGCCGGGGACATCCGTAATCGCATTCTGTGGACCGGGGGGTAACTCACCAATCATAATGCCAAGATCGCGCAGCCGTGGGCGTGGCATAAATCCCTCTATTCTTATCTAAAACGCCCGTAAGACCCCTGGTTTTAACACGCGGCGTGAGTACTCTTGCGTGGCCTATGGGGATGTAGGGGCGCAGACGGTACTCCGTCTGGACATTGTGACTTTATGCTACTTGCTCCTAGCATAAATTTGTGGTACAATGCACCTATGCGATTGACATACAAGTACCGCCTTTTCCCAACTAGCGCCCAACGAACAAGCCTTGAAAGAGTGCTTGAACTTTGCCGCTGGGTCTACAATGACACGTTGGCGATTCGCAAGAATACCTACAAACAAGAGGGTAAGGCTTTGGGTTTGTATGACACCGCCGCGCTTCTCACCCAATGGAAAGTCGCTAAGCCCGTCCTGAAAGAGGTTCATTCCCAGGTCCTACAGAACGTGCAAGAGCGGGTAGACTTGGCATTTAAGGCATTCTTTCGCCGTGTCAAAGCTGGTGAAGAACCTGGCTATCCTCGCTTTAAGGGCAAAGGGTTGTACGACAGCTTTACCTTCCCCCAATCTGGCTTTAAGTTGGTCGGTGATAAGCTTCGGATCTCCAAGGTTGGTGACGTGCCGATCAAGCTGCATCGCCCTATCTGTGCCGACATCATGACCTTGACCATCCAACGTGACGCGGTTGGCAACTTCTATGCCTGCTTCTCCTGCGCACCCAAGGGGTACCCGGAAGATCAACCGCTGCCCACGAATCACAATGTGGTCGGCATTGACCTTGGCTTGACGACCTTTGCCTATTTTAGCAATGGCCAAAAGATTGCTCGCCAGCGCTGGATGAAAGAAGATGCCGCCGACATCGCACGGTTGCAGCGCAAGAAAGAACGCTTCGCCAAGGGTAGCGCCGAACGGCGCAAGGTCGTCAAAGCGCTTTGTCACGCCTACGAACGTTCTGCGAATCGGCGTGACAACTTTGCTCATCAGGAATCGCGTAAGCTGGTGAATGAGTACCAGTTCATTGCCTTTGAAAAACTTGACATCAAGGATATGCAAGTTAACGGGAACAAGACAATTAGCCGCGGCATTGCGGATGCTGCTTGGGGAAAATTCGTGCAGTTCACTACCTACAAAGCTGCAAACGCTGGTAGGGGTGTCGCACTGGTTAACCCACGTGGCACTACGCAAGAATGTGCCGGCTGTGGTGTCATTGTTCCTAAAGACTTGTCTGTTCGTATCCATGATTGTCCCAACTGTGGCCTAAAGATCAGCCGTGATCATAATGCCGCTTTGAATATTCTTGCTCGTGGATTAGCGAGCATCAGCGCCGACTATTCGGACGAAGCTGTAGAAGCCCCCTGCCTTTAGGCATGGGGAGTAATCACGAATAATTAATTTCTGTAACACCTGCTGGACCATCCAGCGTAACCACAAGATAGTTCAGCACATCGCGACCTAATATCGCTTCCTTGCCCGGTTCTACCGCAATCGCATGAACAGTGCGGATTTGGTTATTCCCAATTTGGAGCTTTACGGTATAGATGTGAACCGATCGTGCTGCACCTGTTACCCCGCGCATCTTCCCAAAATCTGTCCGTCGTGCGCCAAGCGCGCTCAGAATATCTACTGGTATCATGGTTGCGTCTGTGCCTGAATCCACAAGCGCGTCAACGACAACCTGCCGTTCTCCATAGTGTACGCTGATGCTAACCGCTGGCATAGCTGGGTTGTAGGTGGTGTCATAGAGAAACGAAGTGACCATCATCGATGTCGCTCAACCCTTGGTGAGCGAAAGATGAATTCGCCCGGTAGCGCTGATTTTACCTCGCGAATCAATACAATTGCCTTGGAATAGTGCTGATTGATGCGCTCAATTAATGCCCACTCATCCTGATCGTGGTCAACAACTAACCCCTGATGAATTGCCACAAACTGCTTTGGATATTTTTGCCATAATGCTGCGTGCATCGCTTCAAAGGCAGCTACTTCTACTTCGATTGTGTCATCCTCATCTACTTGATGGGCCACATCGTAAATAGGTGGCATTGAATCAACCACAAGTTCTTTGAGCACATCATCGACCGCACGCTGCGTCGACACGGCGATTTGGCTCACCTGTGCAAAGACCGCTTCAGGGACTTCAAATGTGACTTGGATGCCCATGCCTGTGTTCCTTTCTAATCAATAACGCTAACTGTAATTATAGCATGGCTACAACCCTATATCTCAATGGCTGGGCAACTTTTCAGCTCTTTGGCCAATTTATGGTACGATAGCGCACGCAATTAGAGATCATACCGATTTGTTTTGTATACCTGTGACAGGATGATACTGTTGCACTATCTTACAACGGGATTCAAATCCCGGCCTGACAACGAGAAGCCGCCTCAGCGGCTGAGAAAACGATCCTAGCCGCTGAGGCGGCTTCTCGCTGTTAGCAAGGGG
>JALHQH010000047.1:48350-95950 GCA_022842065.1 Caldilineaceae bacterium | reverse complement strand
TCAGTAGCGTGATAATATCCATCTGGAGCTTTCCTGTTTGCTAGATTTCCAATGTGAGAGTTGAAAACCTATCTTACTCGAAAGCTCCTTTTCTGCCTCATTTTGGCGAAGGTATTGAAAACCACATCTATAGTTTAAATCCAGAGCCTATTGCAATTAGTAATAGATTTCCTGTTGCTTGAAGTAGACTATTTCTGCGATAGTACTCATATCCTATCAATATATGTACAATGGAGAACTAAGATCATGAAATCACTAAAACTTTTTTCAGCATTTGCCATCATTCTGGTTGCATTAATTGCTATTCCAACTGCGGCGCAACAAACAGATGATGAAGACCTTCCTACAAGGATTTATCTACCTCTGGTGCAGAGTACGTCTCTCCACTCAAATGACGCACAGCTTCAAGCTGAGATTATGTTTCGGCAGGCTATCGGGTTTCCTAGCACTGTTGACTACATCCTATCTGTTCATGCAATGCCCAATGCTGTTACTCTGGAAAGTGTTAGTGCGACCTTCACGCCAGATGAAGCTGCAGAAGTGTTAACTCGGTTGGATTTGGAACGTGATGTAGAAGTTTTACAACGCTACTTCACAGAACATCCCGAGCGCCAGAAGGCTTTGGGTGGTGTTTATATCGACCATGCGGCAGGAGGCAAATTAGTCTTACAACTCGTTCAAAGGCAGGGGGCGAATACTCAAATTGTCCAGACACTTCCTGCTCTCCAGCATCCTGACCGTTTACAAATTAACTTTGTTAGTTGGTCCAATCAGCATCTGCAACAGCAATATGAAACTATTTCTGCCGCCATGCCTCTGCACACCGAACTGGAAGCTGTGTTGATCAACCAAGTAGCGAATCAAGTTGAAATTTTAATCAATCCTGCTGCCGCTACGGTGAACGCTGGTGCTGTCGTGGAAAAGCGTAGCCTGGCTGCCAATTTGGCAACACTAGTGGCTGACCCAGCTGTTACAATTCGAGCAGAAGCGGTACAATTAATTGATACAGCAGTATCTGGTGGAAATAGCTGGAATAACACTGGTTCTGGTGTTCGCTGTACCTTAGGCTTTGAGGTGACGTATTCTGGAGGCAATGGGATGGTGACAGCTGGTCACTGTATGACTGCGCTGTCCTCAGGCACTAACGTTTACTGGGGAGCCACACAGATCGGAACTGTCACAAATTTGAGAGTGGACGGCTCGACAGTAGGGTTTACTCATCAGGATTCTATTGATGCAGGTGTGCTAAAAATGAATAATGGATCAACCGCAACTGATAATATCGTGCCTATGTCTGATATCCTCGGATCTACAAATATCTATACGGTTGGCTTAGTTCGATGCATGTCAGGAGCAACGTCTGGCAGGGTCTGTGGCACAATTGTAGTGAGTAGTATTAATATTCAGGCCAGTGGTACTGGACGTTATTATGGAGACATGTTTTATACAAGTATCGTGCCTCAGGGAGGCGATAGTGGTGCGCCAATCTCTCAGGATGATGGTCAATTTGCATACATCACAGGTATTAACAAGGGACAAGTCAGCCATAACGGCCAAGTACGCGGGATTCATTCTAAATGGAGCCGCATTCAAAGCCGCTTTGGTCTCTCACTCGTCACTACTGACTAAAGGACGACTATGAAACAAGAATTATTATGGATGTTTGGACTCGTAGTGCTACTAACGAGTTGTCGCAGCGATATGCTCCCCATTGCACGCCCTACGCCCACAGAGTTCCCTCCGGCAAGTGTCACTGCCACACGGGCGGCGAAGGCTGCCGCAACTGAACATGCCCGCACTGCGATGAAAGCAGCGGCAGCAAAGGTGGATGACTGGGTTATGAACTTCTTACCCCACAGTGGTTCTTATGCAGGCATGAGCGTGGAATTTGACCAGGAGAACAGCCGTATCGTGATTACAGCTAACCCGAAGGCGTTAGCGGAGATCATAAACGATGACCTACAGATCGGCGAGCCAATTCCCCGTGCACATTGGCCCACCTCACTTTTGGAGGCGCTGGCAGACCAAGACCCAAGCGTTAAGGTTGAGTTGATCCCAGGCATCGTAATCATAACCGATACACTACAAATTACGGACACAGTAGGACAATAAGGATAGTCATCTAAATTTTGGGTGGGCAATATCAACGTTCAATGGGGTTCACTGCAAAGAAACCGAGCCGAACATTGCGTGCAGGGGATGTTTTGCTGCGATCAGGGCTTTCCGTGTTGGTCGCTCGCTTTATCGTTTCAGGATTGGCACTGTTGGTTGCCCGTAACCGCAAAGCATCCCTGACGCTCGTGTTCGACTTCGAGGTGAAGTCGGATGAAAGACGGAGACCATCAAAAAATGCAGAGAGATAATATTGCACAAAATACGAGGGCGACAAACATCATCTTGATTATCACTGGTATGGGTATTGGGTGGCTAGTTGGACTGTCTGTATCGCCAGTTGTGTCTATAGTTATCACCAGTGTTACTGGCTCCACCGCTGCAATTGTAGCTGCATTAAGCGGCTTGAATGATGGAGAAAATGATGGAGCAAAGGCAGAGAACAAAGCTAAACGTCTACGTTGGGAAGTCAATCCGACACCAATCGCCATGTTGGTGATTGGGCTATTCTTGGGATCCATCGCAGGTATTTGGGTGCGGACGCATGACTTGTTGAGTCCGCGTACGTCCACATTGACCGATGAGATAGATCAGTGGACAACGGCAGGATTGGAGAAAAAAGATGTGGTCAACAGACTATTTGAGAACAAATATACAACATCGAATACTAACAGTGTTGGACAACAAAACACTGCACCATTTCATGCTTCCGTTTTGTTTGCTCAGGAAGCTCAAGAAGAATGCAAAACGCTAATTATATTGGTTACGAAGAAAAAATACGAAGATTTGCAAACCGAAATGTTTAGTTCGGCGATTCCAGCTTTTCGGGAGTTGCCAAAGATTATCACAGATACAGTGAATCTGGCACAGATAGTGGAGAAAGTGCTATGTGGCGATATACAGCCCTAATCATCTTCCTACTAAGCACTGTTTCGACTGGCATTATTTCTGCCCAGTCAACTGGCGTAAATACGATGCGGTATGTATACCGCATCAAAATTGACGACTGCAAATTTGATCCTACAGCACGTAGGCAAACCGGCTTTCGTGTGGAAGGTATAGCTGGTGTCATTACAGCATTGCATGGTGTAGCCGACTGTAAGAGGATAAGCGCAGTTTCCGACGATGGACAAGAAATATTCAACGATTTGAGTATTCGTCAGGTCGATATCGAACGAGATATTGCACTATTGTCATCATCATACCTTGATAAATTACCAAGCGAAGGCGTGGTTGAATCTACCCTGACTGAAGCTGAAATACTTAAAGTTAAAGCAAATTTTCGGATCGCAGGTTATCCATTGGGGCTTGAAAAACAAGATATAGATATCAATATCGTAATTCGAGATATTGAGTCGCTCGACAATGTGATCCCCGACGATGAAGAACCGGCAAATTTTATTAAGCGCGGAAGTCCAGATATTGGTATTAGTGTATTGAATGTGCAAGCTCAATTATTGCCTGGCCACTCTGGCGCACCCCTGCTTGATAGTAACAATGGCGTTATCGGGATTGGCGATGGTGGACTACGAGGTGGTACCGTCGGACGCAGTTGGGCGATTCCTTGGCATGACGTACATTTACAATCGGTCGAGCTAACTGAAGTCAAGGAAAAATTAGACGAATTGTTAGCGAAAGACCCATCCTTGGCACTTTCTTTTTCTAGCACCTATCCAACTCAACCAACGGTAGAGTCAGTACAGCATAAGCTTGGAGGCTTTGTCTTTGATAAAGCAACAGAGGATGCCCTACGCGGGGCCGAGGTAACGCTCACTTTAAAAGATGGATACGGCTATATTATTGCTTATACGGATTCTAAAGGTGCCTTTTCTTTTATACTCGCTGACGATGCAGCCAGCAAATTGGGTGAATTGCAAGTTGAGCTTCCGGGGTACGAAAGCACCAATTATGCGCTTATTAATAATAAGCTCCCAACCGAAAAAATCGGTCTTACATCTTATATAGTACCGGATCCCAAAGTAACAGAGTTAACGAAATTATGCGAAATAGCATTGATCGTATTCGATGCAAGGAGCAGAACATTTATTGAAAACGCTCAGGTTACGTTGGTTTACCGTAACACGACAAAATCAGATTTTACAAACTCAGATGGCTACTTCTCTGGCGTCTTTTCCTGCAACGAAACTTACCCCACAGTGGAGATTTGGATAAAATTTGAGGGTTATTCGCCAATTAGAAAAAGTATTGAGTTTACAGGGAAAGTTGAAAGAATTCCTTTGACACCTTTGATAATTACCCCAACGCTCACTCCCACACCTTCCGTGACGCCCACGCCAACCTTGCCGCGAGCAACCGCTACACCAGCACCTAAACCGCCAACTCCTACGGAAGTCCCAACCCCTGCTAATGTTACAGTTTCCTACATGTCACCACAAAACTTGGAAAGTATTTGGAAACGAACTTCTTTTCGTGATTTGACAGCACCCGGCATACAAACCTACGACGTGAATGTATACTCGACTGACAAATTGCGATGGGCCTTTGAATGGTGCGCAACAGATAGTGCCAGATTACAAGAGATACTTAGGCCACTGTCTGTAGATTTACTAATAGATAACATCGTAGTATCAGAAACGGCTATTGTAGAAGACGACAAAACAAGTAGTAGCGGATGGAAATGTCACTATTGGACGGTCGCGTTGACAGATTGGAGACGTGGCTCAACCGTCAAATTGGCAATCAGCTACAGTTTGACAGAATCCATCAATGATGGAAAGGAAACCTATCCTGCTGGCGAATATCATCAGATAATCTATGCTGATGTCAATTAGTTTCCAAATACATATGAATCATAATGCAATACTTGGACGATATTTTGCGAAAATGCGCTTATTTCTAATGATTCTGGTTTTGGGGATGTTGCTTATCCTGATATTTTCATCCTGCAACAATTTTTCTCCATCAGAGCTTGATCATTCGTCAATGTCAACAACTTTGGGTATTGTAGTTAGCACACCCACTACTTCTGTTACGTCCAGACCAGATGATGCCTTCAATGACACACCTACGTCTTTACACTCAAGTAGTGTTGTTTCACCTACATCGGCGACTCTTGAGACTGAAAAACAATCCAATAAGTACAGCCAGTATAGTTTGTTGGTCGATTTGAATTATCAGCAACACCATTTAACTGTGTCGCAGACCATCACCTATATTAACCGCTCCTCAGAGATATTGACGGAATTGATTCTCGTTGTTGAAACAAACCGTCAGCTAGGTGTATTTCGTTTGAATAGTTTGAGATGGGCTAATGGTCAGTCTATTGAAGAGTATAAACTCAAGGGGTCCAGTCTCCTAATACCATTGGCTATTCCTTTGTCACCGGGCGAAGTTGTTACTTTGTCTATGGCATTTGAACTCGACCTGCCTGCTCGATCAAGCTATTTGGGCTACACTTCTCGCCAAACTAATCTAGGCGATTGGTATCCATACATACCTCCATATCGTTCGGGTCAAGGTTGGTTAGTGCATGAGACAGGGACAACCGGGGAACATTTGGTCTATGATGTAGCCAATTATCAGGTTGACATAAACGTGGTTGACGCCACACACAATCTAGTAATTGCTGCTAGCTCACCTGTTACAGCTTCCGAAAATAGACACCATTATCGCCTCAATCGTGCCAGGAGTTTTGCATGGTCTGTAAGTCCTGAATATCAAGTGATCACTCAGACCATTGATGCAGTCACACTTGTTAGCTATGTGTTTCCCGAACACCAATCTGCTGGCATGGCCGCGTTAGAAGCCAGTGCCAGTGCATTGGCTATCTATTCTGAATTATTCGGTGCTTATCCTCATTCTCATTTAGCCATTATTGAAGCTGACTTTGCTGATGGCATGGAATATGATGGATTATACTTTTTAGGACAAGAGTATTATGCAAATTATATTGGAAGTCCCCAAAGCTATCTTACCGCTTTAGCCGCCCATGAAACATCTCATCAATGGTGGTATGGACTGGTGGGCAATGACCAAGCAACAGAGCCATGGTTGGACGAATCACTAGCTGTTTATAGTGAGCTATTGTATTATGAGAAGATATACCCTGACTTGACTGATTGGTGGTGGTATTTTCGGGTAATCCGTTTCAATCCAACTGGCTGGGTTAACAGTACCATTTATGATTATGAGGGCTTTCGTCCATATGTGAATGCTGTTTACCTACGCGGCGCCTTGTTTCTACAAGCTCTTCGGGAAACTATTGGCGACGAGGCTTTCTTTGCCTTTTTGCAGGACTATACCAAGCGTAATACTTATCAACAAGCAACTATTCAAGATTTTTTTGACATCTTGATTGATCACAACTCATCTGATTTGAGTAGACTAAAGAGGATTTTTTTCGATGATGAAAAACACAAGCGATGAAGCCGTCGAACATTTTGTGCAGTTGAGCGGGCGAGATCAAGCGTTTTTGGGGTTTGTTCCTTTGGCAATGTCACGGGGTACATGACGTTGCAGGTGCTTTCGTCGCCCGCCAACTGACAACTGTGTTCGGTGGCGTTGGCACAAGGAAGTGGTGTGCCATGCAACTTTTGGATTAAAGGTTGTTCTAATCTATTGTCTACTACTGGTGAAGTTAGGCTCAATGCCAGAGAGAAAAGCTAAATTGGAATAGCCTTTATTGTATTTTAGATGATTACAATCGTCAGATTTAATCGCGCCGGCGCAAGTAAAAATCAATCCACCTGCTCGTTACCACACGATTCCGAATGCCCAGGAAATTGAGGAACAATGTGGTAACGATTGTACGGGATGGCTCTTTAAAGGCTGAATGATCATGCCATCGCCCACACCCCTAACGCGCGCCGTTGGGCGGCTATCCGATAGGAGTCACACCGATGATGTTACCAGACTATTGGCTGACGCGCCCAAGCGTGAACTTCGACAGCGAAACGCAGCAGGCGTTTGATGCGTTGTATCAAACTGCGTTGGGTAGCCCTGGTTGCCCGACCATTCCGTATACGTTGCCCTGGCCTAGGTGGCAATTTCTCTGCTATCTCGCCGATCAGCATGAGGTGGCTTTGCACGGCTCCGGTAATGCAGATATTGATCTGTTTGAGCCGCGCCAGTCCAATGATGTCAATGAATTTGGTAGCCAGAAAGCCGTCTATGCCGCCGCGGATGGCATCTGGCCGATGTTCTTTGCCATCGTCGATCGGGCACGGGTGCCGTCGGTGGCGAATGCGTGTATTCGTCTCGCTGATGAAACCGGGACCAGCCACGGCCCATTCTATGTCTTCTCTGTCAGCGCGGCGGCGCTGCCCACGCAGCCCTGGCGCACAGGTATGGTCTATCTCTTGCCCCGCAGTAGCTTCACCGCCCAACCCGCGCTGGCATTTGGCTCCAACCAAGTCCATATCGCACAACTGGCAAGTTTGGTGCCGGTTCAGCCCATTGCCAAACTCATGATCACACCCACCGATTTTCCCTTCTTGCGGCAAATCCGCGGCCATGATGACCAGCGCCGACAGGAATATGCCACCGCGTTGCAAACGGGTGCGCCCTGGCCCAGCAGCGCGTAATCATTGCGCCTCGCATCACCATAAAAATTTAGGGCGCGGATCAACGCCCATTAACGCAGGTGGTTTTCACCTGTGGCAATGGGCGTTGATCCGCGTCCGACTTTCGATCAGCAAAACCACGTAAAGGCACGCTGACAGCGAATTGTAACACCTAAATGGGACAAAAGTCGTTAGAGTAGAGTGGTGCAGGCGTAAGGTTTTATCGGGTAAATGTCGCACGCCATTAAACATTGAGCGCTGTAAGTCAGGCAATGGAGTTAGGCCACATCGTGGGCTGTCAATGGTGGCCTGATTGTATCGGTAGAAAAATTTCTGAACATGGTTACTTATCTCATAGCAGCAGTCATCATCCTATTTTTCACCATTGTACCGGGTAGCTGGTTGATTTTCAACCTTGGCCTGAAAGATCTAGCGCTGCACATTCGGCTGGCATTGGCGGCCGCCCTCTCACCGGCGGTGTTGGCCCTCCAATTCCTCGCCGTGAAGTGGTTGGGCATCCCTTTTGATGTCGTCCCGGCGACGCTCTTGTTGATCAATCTGCCGGCGCTCTTTTTCATTGCGCGGGCGTTACCGCGCCCGTCCTGGCCACGCAACAACGCCGTGGTGCTGGGCGGTACCCTCTGCTTCGGGCTACTGACCAGCTATCTGGTCATTCCCTGGCGGCTGGTCCCCAATCTGCGCCCGTTTGCCTGGCATGCGCTCTGGCACACCGATATTACCTACACATTGATGCGCCCGACCCTCCTGCCGGAAGAGCCGGAGCTGGCGGGGATGCGGTTGGCCTATGGTTGGGTCGGCCATGTCTATTGGGCCGTCGTCGGTTGGCTCACCAATCTGCCGCCGACCCTCACCTATGCGATCAGCAACGTGATCTGGTTACTGGTTGCGCTGCTCTTGATTTATGAGCTGTGTGTCAAAGGACTCAAGTTGCAGCCGGTATTGGCCTGGCTGAGTAGTGGGCTGCTCTTTGTGGGAACCAACATCGTTGGGGTAGTGCTTTGGAGTTATGCACGCGATTGGCACTGGCAGCGCACCTATTTGGGCGATCTGCGCTATACGCCACTGCTCAGTAAATATATCGGCTTTGAAACCATGCCCTTTGCCTTTGCCCTCTTTATTGGCACGGTCTTGATCTGTGTGCTGGCCTTGCAACAACGGCTGCCCCGCTTGCCTTGGCTGTTGGGGGCACTCTTAACAGCACTGGGCTTGATCTACCCGCTGCTGTTGCCGGCCGCCGGTCTGGTGGCCGGGATCATGTGGCTGCTGTTGGTTACTCGGCTTGATCGCGCAAGTATGGGCTATGGCTGGCGCACCCTGTTTGCCGTCGCCGTCGCTGCGCTGAGCAGCATGGTCATTGCCTATCTCTTTTTGACCTTGATCACAGCCGACAGCGCAAACCAGCCGATTCATCTGACGGCACTGGCCCTAATGCGCGAGAAGAGCGTCCAAAGTGTGGTTGCGCTGCTGCTTTTTGCGCCGGCGCTGCTCTATCTAGCGACGGCATTGCCCCGGCGTTCGGGGCCGGCGATCTTGTTAACTGTTTCAACGCTAGGCCTGATGTCGCTCTATATAGTGGCGGATCTGGAAGGCCTTGAATACAAATTTATCCTAGCGGCAACCATTGTCGCGGCCCCGCTGGCCGCGGCCGGGATCGGGCAACTTTTGCGGACACCGCTTTTACGCTGGGCAACAGCCTTTGGGGTGACAGTCCTGCTGATTGCGGCCAATCAATTCTTTATGTTGCGCGTTGGCGCACAGGTGCCTAGCAATCTGGCCAATGCGCCGGTCATGGATGAAAGTGCTTTTCAGTTACGGCTCGCGGCGACGCAAACGGAAGCGGCCTGGGTCGAAGCAATCCGGACTGCAACGCCGGCTGACACGGTGGTGGTGACCGACGGCAGTTTGATTCACCTGGGCCCTTTTGTCGACCGGGCCCTTTACCTACCGAGTGACAGGCAAGGTGAAACAACCACCGGGTACAGTGTCGATAATCGTTACAACTTGCTGACCTGGCGCGGCTACTCGACTAGCCTTTATGACGAACGTGTCGCCACGGTCGCGACGCTCTATGGCGCGCAACCACCCGCCTGGGCAGAGGCCTTGCAGCAACTCATGACCCTAGGCCGCCCCTTAGCCCTTCATTTTGACGCTGCTGCCCCCCAACTCGCATGGTTGCGCCAAGAAGTGAGCATGGGCCAAGAGCTTTTTGCGAATGATCGGGATGTGATCTGGCTGCTGCTGCCGGCGACGGTGGCAGAGGAGGGCAATGGCTATGCTAAGCACTAAACCAACGCACGGCCTCACCTCTACCTATCTGCGCTATGGTGCGCTGGCTTTATTGACGTGGTTGGTACCGCTGCTCCTGGTGCCGATTCAGCTACCCTTTGTGCGGCTGATGGATGAAGTCTACCATCCGCTGGTTTATCTGCAGCTCTTTGTCTTCTGTGCAGCCACGGTGTTGACCGGGCTGGCCGCGGTGGCGGTTTGGCGCGGCCAGCAGCATGGCTGGCAAAACGAGCTACCCATCATTGTTGGCATGATCGTCAGCCTGCACATGCTGACGATCATGCGCCATTACGATGCGCGGGCGTGGGACTACCTCTGTTACGAAGAGGCGGCCAAGGCCATTGTTCAGGGGCTTAATCCCTACGGCGCGTGTTACATCTACTTCCCGACACCGGCCCAGGCGTTGGCATTTGCGTATCAAGTAAGTGCCTGGGGCAGTGGGCTGTTCGGGGCAGCCGGGGCAGGGCAGCGGCTATGGGACATTGTCTTTTACAGCTATGAAGCCGCCCAATTCTACCTGATTATTGGGGCCTTTTATCTCTGTTACACCTTTGCCCGGCGGCTGGGCATCCAGCGCAATCAGGCAACGCTGGTGGTTGGGCTGCTCTTTCTGCTCAACAACCCCCTGTTGGCAACGCTAAAACACAACCAGGTCAATCTGTGGGTGCTCGATCTAATTTTATTGGCCATTCTCTGGTTACCGCGTCATCCTTGGTTAGCTGGGCTTTGTGTTGCGTTGGGCGGACACATCAAGCTCTATCCGCTCATCCTCTTGTTGCCCTGGACCTTAAAACGCCAGTGGTCAGCGCTCATTAGTGCCGGCGTGGGGTTGGTCGCGATCTTGTTGTTGCAAACCGGGGGCGGTCGCCACTGGGGCTTGTGGCAACAGTTCCTTGGGTTTGCTGATGCTTTTCCGCGTGGCACCTTCTTCCGCGATAACAGTCTGCATAGCCTGGTTTATAACAGCCTGGGACATCTAAAGTGGCTGCTGGGCCTCATTGGTTTCGGTGATGGCAGCTATGTTGTCAATGAACGTTATGTCAGTTGGACCGTGTTGGCCGGCATGGCCATGCTGGGGCTGCTTTATTTGCTGCGCTTGATCACCCGGGAGTTTGCTGAACCATTACGCAACCAGCCGACAACCGCGGCGGACGGTGCGCAGCCAGGGCTTGACCTAAAGCTGGTCGGCCATACGCTGGATGCGATTGCCCTGGGCCTTTTGGCCTCCCCCGTGGTCTGGGAACATCATTATCTCTTAGCAATGCCTTTATTCATCTGGGGGGTCAGCCAGGTACGGGCAGAACGCTTGTGGCTAGTGGGGGTTAGTGGCTTCCTAATCTTTGTCATTCCAACGTTTGATGTTTTTCCGCTGAGTTACCATCGCATGGCCGGCCTGCTGTTGTTGCTCTATCTGGTTGCCCCCATCGGAGCACCGAATTGGCTACGCCGCGCAAAAGGCCGTTTAACGCTGCAAGGGGCCACCCAAGGGTAAAGGCATCATTTATGCATAATCATCCACTTGTTACAGTTGTGATTCCGGCCTACAACCAAGCCAACTATCTGGCTGCGGCCATCCAAAGTGTCCTGCGACAAAGTTACCAAAATTGGGAACTCTTGGTTGTCAATGATGCATCGCCGGATGCGACCAGCCTGATTGTACAGCAGTTCGCAGATCCACGCATCCGGCTGCTGGTCCACGAGCACAATCGTGGCCTACCGGCGGCCCGCAATACCGGAATGCGCGCCGCGCAGGGCGAGATCATTGCGCTACTCGATGCCGATGATCTCTTTCATCCCGAGAAATTAGCCGCCCATGTTGCCTTTCTCGCCGCCAATCCGCAGGTGGGCGTCAGCTATAACGCCCGCTATGAGATCAACGAAAGCGCAGAGATTCTCGCGATTTGGCGACCACGAACGGTGGCGACCTTTGCCGATGTGGTCTTGGGCTTTCCCTTTGCCCCCAGCGATATGGTGCTGCGCCGTGAGTGGGCCGGGCGCGTCAACTATTTTGACGAGAGCTATGTCGCCATGAGTGAAGATCTTGATATTAATTGCCGGTTGGCCCTGGCTGGTTGCCCAATGGCTGGCATTGACCGCGTACTCAACTATCGCCGCTACTATCCGAATCGCGCGATTCGGAATGTGCCGCAACGGCTGGCGGGTGCGGAAAAAGCCCTGGCGACACTTTTTGCCGATCCAAGTTGTCCACCAGCGATTAAATCCTTACAGAGTCAGGCCCTAAGCGGCACCTATCTCGTCTGGGCCTATGAAGCCTTTATTGCTGGGCTGACGGGATTGGGCCAGGCAACCCTCGAGAAAGCCGGGGCGTTGAATCCGGCACTCCTGGCCGACGGGGCGCTGCCCTTTCTCGAATTTCTGGTTGATCGGACGATTCAAGATGGTGGTGATCATGCCCACGCGGTCCAACAGGTGATGGATCAACTGCCACCGGCCCTTGCCTACTTAAAGGCAAAACGCAATTGGATCGTCGGCCAGGCCGACCTCCATGCCGGCCTGCGTGAGCTATTGTGGCAGCGGCGTAAACAGGGCGAGATTTTACTGGGCCGTGCGGCGGTGCAAGGGCAACGCGTAGATCGTCAACTGCTCCGTCGTCTCGTCGATCAGTTGATGAACTTCCATGCCGAACAGGGCAATCGCGAGACCGCGGCGGCCCTGCAACGGCTGGCGCACGGGTTACAACTGGTTGCCACCCAAAGCGATATTCGTTGGCTGGAAGGGTGTTACTGGTTAAATCACGCCTTTCGCAGTTTTCAAGCAGGTGAATATCCTATTGCGCGCAGGGGTGTACTGCACGCGTTCCGGAAGGATCCAGGCTATCTGCGTAACCGCGGGGCCTGGTCAACGTTGGTGCGTTCCGTGATGCCAACTTAGACTTGCGCCAGAAATTCGCTGGGCGACCAGCCGCAACCAAATTTCTGGCGCAGCTCTTAACAAAAGTCAAGGCAGATGTAGTACCAATTGCGGTTGTAAAAGTGATGAAGTGACCTTACCCTACAGGTAGCGAATCTATATGTAAGGCAAATCGTCTGTTCATCGCTTGATAGCGCCGCTTTGGCACAGCGCAATTGACCGATCGGTGCAACGGTGCGCCAGAGACCGGCTGTGTATTAGGCAAAAGATCGTCTACTTCTCATTCATTGCCGCAGCTATTGCCGTAGGCGATCACTTTACCTGTACACAGGGTGTAATACGAATTGGGATAAGAAACATGTGCGGAATCTGCGGAATATTTGATGCACAAAAGCGTGTTGCCCCCATTGTGCAAATGAATGGGGTACAGCGCCATCGAGGACCAGATGACGAAGGCTACATTTTTATTGATACAAAGACCAATCAATGGCAAGTAGCAAGTGGGCCGGAGAGTGCGAAACAGATGGGGCTGCGCCCCTATAGCGCCGTCAATATGGAGAACTATCAGCTGGCATTAGCCAGTCGCCGGCTGGCGATTTTGGATCTCTCGCCGGCAGGGCATATGCCCATGTCTTATGGCGACAGTGAACTGTGGATCACCTACAACGGTGAGGTCTTTAATTACAAAGAGATCCGCAGCGATCTGATCCAGCGCGGCCACACCTTTCGGAGTGACAGCGATACCGAAGTCATCCTGGCCGCCTATGCCGAGTGGGGGGTTGACTGTCTACGTTACTTTAATGGCATGTTCGCCTTTGCCATTTGGGACGGACACCGGCGGCGGCTCTTCTGTGCGCGTGATCGCTTTGGGATCAAGCCATTCTACTATCATTGGAATGGCGAACTCTTTCTCTTTGCATCAGAGCTCAAGAGTATCTTACAACATCCACAAGCGCCCCGTCAGCCGAATGATCAGACGATCTTTGACTATCTGGCCATCGGAGTGTCGGATCACAATGACCAGACCTTCTTCGAAGGGCTCTATAGCTTACAGCCAGGGTCTTTTTTGTTACTGGATACGGCCCATTGCCAACTGCGCACTGAGTCCTGGTGGCAGGTTGAGATCAATCCCAGTCTGGAGAGTTCATCAGCAGCCGAGAAGGCACGGGTCTATGCGGAGTTTACCGAGATTTTGGAGGATGCGATTCGGATCCGCCTGCGCAGTGATGTGGCCGTCGGCACCGCGCTCAGCGGTGGGCTGGATTCGTCCACGGTTGTCATGTTGGCCAATCGGCTGCTGCTGGATGAGGCGGTGATCCCGCGCGAGTTAGTCGGCGCCCATCAGAAGACCTTTACGGCGCGCAATCATGAAGACGAGATAGATGAGCATCAGTACAGCCGGTTAATCATCGACCGCACGGGGGCCGAAGAGCATATCATCTATCCCGATGGCGAGGCACTCTGGCGCGAATTTGAAGAGTTCGTCTGGTATCTGGATGAACCGGTGAACTCAACGAGCCAATATGCGCAGTGGAATGTCATGCGGCTGGCCCGGCGCAACAATGTGACGGTGCTCTTGGATGGGCAGGGCGGTGACGAGATCTTCGCCGGCTACTATGCCTATTACCCACCATACCTAGGCCAGCTTTATCGCCAACGCGGGTTGTTAACGACGGCGCGGGCCGTCTGGGATGTGGCGCGGGTGGGCGGTGATCCAGTCGTCGACATGTTGATCGAAGATTCGGTACACCGCTTACCGTGGCGGTTGCGCAAGCTGGTCGACAAATGGCGTCCCCCCCTGCGAATTCCTGGGGGCGGTGGCTCGGGTTTGCAGGAGTGGCAGTTACAGCCCGAATTTATCCAGCGCAACTGGGCACGTCGTTGGCAGCCCCACGAAGTGGATGACAATGGCTTAGTTGGCGTCTTACAGCGCGATCTCACCTCGACCAATCTGCCCAAACTTTTGCGGTACGAGGATCGGATCTCCATGGCTTTTTCGCTAGAGACACGCCTGCCCTACCTGGATAATCGTTTGGTCGACATGGTCTTTGCCTTGCCGCTTAACTATCGTATTCACCAGGGCTGGAGCAAATGGATCTTACGCCGCTCGATGAGCAATGTACTGCCCCGTGAGATCTGTTGGCGGCGCTCTAAGTTGGGCTTTCCAACGCCGGAATCACGTTGGCTGGGGCAGGGGGCCGACTATATTCGGACATTACTACGTGAACAAAACTCACAGCTAGAGGCCTATATTCAACCACAATTACTGACCCAACTGCAAGGTCTCTCGAATGAGGAACTAGCAGCAACACCAGGGTTGTGGCGGCTGGTTAACTTAATCACGTGGTTTGAGATCTTTTTCAAGCGCCAGGCTGTCCCTCAATTTGCCCAAGGCCCCGCCCTTACAATGCAGAGCGTAGGCGCACCAACCGTATAGCGACTACGACTAACCCCACCCTAACCCTTCCCTGCTAAGGGAGGGGATCTAGCTGGGAGACCCAAGTTCCCTCCCCAAACTGGGGAGGGTTAGGGTGGGGCTAGTCGTACGACAACGTTAAATTGGTATTTATACTGGTGTGTGCCTAGCTGCGCCCAATGGGCGCAGCTAGGCACGTAATTTAACGTTGTCGTAGTAGTTAACAAATATCTTATAGTGGTAGAACAGGGACCAGTAGATTTATGAAAAAAGTTGGCTTATTTGTCGGCGAACATGGCCATTGGGGCTTTTTTAAGGAGATTTTCGCTGATTTGGAAGCAAATTACCAAACGCAAGTCTTCCAGGAGAAGACCTATCAGCTACCGCTACTCTACGGCCGTTTTAATCGTTGGGCCTATAACGGGCAAATCCGGACGATGCTCAAACATAATGATGTCTGCTTTTTTGAATGGGCTAGCGAGCTGCTCAAAGAAGCCAGCCATTTGGAAAAACAGTGCCCTATTGTCACGCGCATGCACTCCTATGAGGTACACGTCTGGGCACCGCAAATTGAGTGGGCCCATGTGGATCGGATCATCTTTGTCAGCGAGTACATTCGGCGCAAATTTTTAGAGAGCCAGCCGACGCAAGCGGCAAAAACGACCGTGATCTATAACGGTGTCAATCTAGAGCGGTTTCAACCGAACTACCAACGTGACTTCAACTTTAACATTGGGATGCTCTGTAATTTCCATCCGGTCAAACGGATTTATGAAATGGTTTTCACCGTAGCGGAACTCAAGCGACAGGGCTATCACCCGCAACTGCACATTGCCGGTGGCAAATGGCCTGGCGGTCATTTTGACGGCTACTATGTCGCCATTGAGCGGGTAATCGAAAAGCTAAACTTACAGGACACGGTGACCTTACACGGGCCGATCAACGATGCGCACCGTTGGCTGCGTGAGATGGATATTGTGGTTTCCAATAGTTATTGGGAGGGGCAATCCGTGGCCCTGTTAGAGGGAATGGCCTCCGGTTGTTATGCCCTCTCGCACTTCTGGGATGGGGTAGAAGATGTCTTGCCACCAGAATGCATTTACAGCCGTGATGTGGAATTGCAAGAGAAGCTGATTGCCTATGCCGAAACTTCAGCCGCCGAGAAACAACAACAGCGCATACGCATGCGCGAGTTAACCTGTCAAAAATTCGATGTGCGCCAGACGGCAAAGAGCATTCGCGATCTACTGGAAGAAGTAACCCAACAGCACGCGCTGCCCTTTGCCATGGAGCGACAGGTGGCAGCATGAAGATTGGGTATGTGATGCAGGCCGGCGCGGCCGATATGATGGCCAATCCGCTTTCCGGACCAGCCAACCATGTGAAACATGTTTGCCAAGAATTGGCGGCGCTCGGCCATACGGTGGAGTTGCTGCTACAACTTGACGGCCAGATCTGGCATACCACCGATCTGCAAACATTTCACCCGATTCAGACGCCCTGGCTGGAGATGGGGCCACTCTGGTTAGGCCAACGGCTGGTCCGGCGTCTGCAAAGCGCCACCCATTCACCTTATGCCGCGTTTTTTGACGCCATGACCTTTGCGGCGGCCTGTCAGCAGGTCTTCAGCGATTGTGACCTACTTTATGAACGCATGGGCTGGATGGGGTATGGCAGTACGTTGGCCGCCAAGTGGCTACGTATTCCGCTCTGCCTTGAGGTTAACGGCGATCATTTGGACGAGATGGGGATGCTGGGCGTGGCACCAAGCGGCGGCCAAAAATGGCTCTCCCTACGGCTGATGCGCTGGATGACAGGGCGGGCCGCCCATGTGATTACCACCGGTGATGGCTGGCGCCAACGCTTTTTGGATCGCTGGCCGGTTACGCCGGACCGGGTGACTTCAATCGAAAACGGCAGTGAAGTGGTAACCCTACTGCGCCGGGAGCAATTGCGCCCCTTCCAGCCACTCGCCGCTAATCAGCCGGTGACCCTGGTTTATGTCGGCGGCTTTGAGAAATGGCATGGCATTACAATTTTGCTGCAGGCCCTCGCGGTGGCGATCAGTCAAGGTGCCAAGCTCACCCTCTATCTGATCGGTGCGGGGCCAGAACAGCCGCGCATCGAAGCGCTCATCCACAGCTTGGGCTTGCAGGATGTGGTGACCATGACTGGCTTTGTTGACATTGTGACCCTGAGTCACTATCTCGCCAATGCCGACATTGGTCTTTGTCCCTATTGTGGGCGCGTAGAATATTCAGGGTTGAAATTGCTCGACTATAAAGCAGCCGGGCTGGCGACGATTGCCTCTGGTGCCAATGGCCAACCGGTAGTCATCAAAGATGGTCAGACCGGTTATATTGTGCCCCCTTGTGACGAAGCGGCGTTGGCAGCAGCGATTTTAGCATTAAGCCAAAGCCATGAATTGCGCCGCCAAATGGGCCGGCTCGCGCGCACAGAAGCAGAGCGTGAGCATAGCTGGCGGCACACGGCACAGCGGTTGGAAGCGATCTTTACGCAGGTGACAGCCACCCCGGCCACTTATCAACAGATGAAACAGGTTGACGCATGAAGGTTGAGCAAATCGAGGCTGAATTGCCGAGTTCGGCTTTGCACACGACAGTCGAAAAAACAGATTTAATTAGTGTGGTGATCCCGAATTACAACCATGCGCACTTTCTAGGTGATGCCATTGCCAGTGCCCTACGCCAGAGTTACACCAACAGTGAAGTGATCATCGTCGATGATGGTTCGACCGATCACAGTTTGGCGGTCGCACAGCGCTTCAACGATCCACGCTTACGCTATCTTCGCCAGCCGAATCGCGGGCTCTCCGCGGCCCGCAACACCGGGATCCTGGCCGCACAAGGCGAATATATTGCGCTGCTGGATGCCGATGACTTCTGGGCACCAACCTATCTGGCCCGTGTCCACGCGGCGCTGCAAGCCGAGCGAAATTGGGGTGCCGTCCATACGGGGATGCGTTTTGTCAACAGTAAAGGGGAGCCACTCTCTCAACCCGGGATCGCCACTGTGCCTGCCGATCAGATGTACGAGCGGCTCATCGATGGTGAATTCTTTGCGCCTAGCGCGGTACTGGTGCGCCGCGCCAGCTTTCGCACGGTAGGGCTTTTTGATGAAGCCTTGCGGGCATCTGAAGATTGGGATATGTGGTTGCGGGTTGCGCGCCAATACCATTTTGGCGGTATCGCTGAAGCGCTGCTCAACTATCGGGTACACGGCAACAATATGTCCGGCGATCCAGAGACCATGTTGCGCTACCAACTGCTGACAATTGAAAAACATTTTGGCAAGGCCACCGGGGAGCCAGCGCATTGGGGGCGCAACTTACAGCGCGCCTATGGGGCGACCGCCTATTTCGCCGCCCAGGGCTACTATAGTCGCGGCGATGTTGCCAAAGGGCAAGCCTACCTACAACAGGCCTTTGTCGCCAATCCAGCCCTGACCGAATCGATCGACCTATTTTACGAATTAGGCTGTGTTGACCAGCCATTGGGGCAGCGTGGTGATCCGGCCACCCTTAATTTGGCCCACAATGGGGGGGTGCTGCTGGCAAGTTTGGCGCAGATCTTTGCAGACCCCACCTTACCGGCCCCTTTGCAGTACAAACGGCAAAGCGCATTTGTCCACGCCTATCTGGCTTTGGGCACCCTGGGGCACAGTGCAGGCGACCGGGCGGCCGTACGCCATTACCTTTGGCAGGCGTTACAGCGCAAACCAGGGCTGATCCGACGCCGCCAACTACTGACCATGTTGATCAAAGCATTGGTGACAAAACAATTGCTACCGCTCATTTATATCCTGAATTTCAGCCTATACAAAGGACATTAGCGCATGGCCGCGACCGTACGGCACTGGCTTGGTGCAAAAAAATATCAAATGAGCGAGACGCTGCGCAAAATTGCCTATCGCACCCCAACCCCCTGGAGCAAGCAGGTCGTTGCCCACTTCTGGGAAGAGCAGGCGGAAATTATTCATAACCAGTGGGGCCATGATCAGCATGATTTTGCCATCCTCTGTCACATCTTTACAGCTTATGGCGTGCAGCGCGTCATTGATGTGGGCTGCGGTTCTGGGCGACTCTTTGATCTCTACCAGCAGCAAGGTGTGCGCGATGTGATTGGGGTGGACATTTCCGAGAAGGCGTTGCAGTTGGCGAATCAGCGCCACCCGTGGGTGCCGACCATGCAGAGCAAAGTTGAGGAGCTCCAGTTCGCACCAGATCGCTTTGACTTAGCGATTTGCAACCGGGTCCTGCAACACATTCCGCCAAGTGCGATTAGCGGTGCGATTGCCAAGCTCAGCACCATTGCCCGGCTGGTCTATGTCAACGAGTTGACACAGAGCGATCAATTAAATGAAGAGTTCTTCATGTTCCGCCATGATTATGGGCTGCACTTTGGGGCAGCCGGCTTGCACCTGCTGGAAAGCGGCCAGATTGGGCACCAGACTTATTATCTTTATGGGAACCTATGAATATCTTAGTGATTTCTAATTACTATCCACCCCACCACATTGGCGGCTATGGCATGCTCTGTCTAGAGGTTGTCAATGGGCTGATGGCAGCTGGACACCAGGTGACAGTACTGGCCGGCATGCATGGGGTCAGTGGCCCGACGGTTGAAGGCCATATCCAGCGGCGGTTAACACTGGAGAGCGATCTCTATTACTACAAACCACAAAGCGCGCTGGGTTATCCTCGAGTCAAGCAGCGCAATCTGGCCATCCTAAGCGAGCTGGTTGCCGCCCAGCAGCCAGAGATTATTTTCATCTGGGGCATGTGGGCACTTTCCAAAGAGGTGGCCGGGGCCGCTGAACGCCTGTTGCCGGGGCGTGTCGTCTACTATCTGGCCAACCCGTGGCCCATTGATCTCAATCTACATCGCTCCTATTGGGAGGCACCGGCGAATACGCCATTCCATACCGCGGTCAAGCGGCTGGTTGGCCTGGGGGTCCGGCGCTGGCTGCGGGATGAGTGGCAGCCCTTCAACCTGCAGTATGAACACGCGCTCTGCTGCAGCGCGGCGCTGCGTGATCAATTGCTGGCCGCCGGCGTCCCCTTACAACAGATGCCTGTCATCTATGAAGGGATTGATCTGGCCCCCTACCTGGCCCAGCCCGAGCGTCAACTGGCCGGCCAGGCCGCAGTACGAAATGGGGCGCTCAGCAATGGCAGTCAGCAGTGGGGACAGAATGGCGGGGCAAGCAACAACCAGCGCCCAACTGGCCCGACACAACTGCACCAAGTCGAGCGTGGGAGCACCGTCGCCGTGCTGCCGGCACCGGATGAAAAGTTGACTATGCTCTTTGTGGGCACCCTCGCGGAACACAAAGGCGTCCACACGACCCTGGAAGCGTTAGCCCAACTAACGCCGGCCGCACAGGCACGGGTGCAGCTCACGATTCTCGGTTCGGGTCATCCCCACTACGAAGCACGGCTGCACCAACTGGTGGCGCAACATAACCTACATGGTTGTGTCACCTTCCAGGCCCCAATTCCGCGCGCCGAGTTGCCCGCCTACTTAGGGCAGTTTGCCGTCCTGCTCCTACCCTCGATCTGGGAAGAACCGCTGGCGCGGATTATGCAGGAAGGGATGGCCAGTGGCATGGTGGTCGTCGGTGCGGCCACCGGCGGCACCAAGGAGATTATTCGCAGCGGGGAGAATGGATTGCTCTTTCCTGCCGCTGATGCCCAGGCATTGGCAACCCATATACAGACCTTGTTGGCCGATCCAGGCCTACGTGATCGGTTGGCCAAACAGGCACGGCAGGATGCTACGCAGCTCTTTGCGATTGAACGCATGGTGGCAGAAATTGAAGCGTATCTGAGCGCATGCATAGGTGACACGGTCACCACTTAACTCTTTTTACACGGGGAAGGGTTAACTGGTGGCAACCGCCCGTATATCATACAGTGCGCAGGCTGACAGCAATGTCAATGTAGCTATTTCGAACCCTCGGTGAAGCGATGCGTCTTTTATTTTTGACCAATCTCTATCCCCCTCACAGCCAGGGGGGCTATGAAGAATGGTGTCACGAAGTTGCCGTTGCCTTGCGCAGCCGTCAGCACGAAGTCTTGATCCTAACCAGCACGAATGGGCGCGATCAGCAAGCGAGTGAAGATCCAAGCTGGGTACGGCGTGAACTCTATTTGGAGATGGAACTGGCCTCTTTGCGCAATGGGGTGCAATTTTTTACCCAGCGCCGCCAGCGCGAGCAGGCAAATCTGACCACCCTGCGCACCTATGTTCACCGCTTTCAACCCGATGCACTGGTGATCTGGGGGATGTGGAATATTGCGCGCTCGGTGCCGGTGCTGGCCGAGCAGTTGATGCCCGGCCGGGTGGTCTATTACATGGGTGACTACTGGCCGACCTTGTCAAATCAGTTTGAGTATTACTGGCAAGCGCCGGCCTTACACTGGTATACCCAATTGCCCAAACAGCTGTTAGGCTTTTTTGCCGCCACGATCTTAAAGACGGAAAAACGCCCGCAGCCAGCGTTTGCCAAAGTCCTCTTTCCGACCGCTTTTATGGAAGCAGAACTTGCCCAACGGGGCACAACGGTCCAGGAAAGCAAAGTGATCTATGGGGCGGCTGATATCGCGCCCTATGCGCAGGCGATGACCAGCGCATCGCAACCACGAGATGACATAGACGGCACGGCTGCGCGAGAAAGCACCCTTGACGAACAACAAGCGGCTGAACAGCTCGTCCATTTGCTCTGGGTAGGGCGCGTCCGTCCCGACAAGGGCACCCATCTAGCGGTCAAGGCGCTGGATCGGATCGTCCATGAGTACAAGCTGGACAAGGTGAAATTGACGATTGTAGGCAATGGCGACGCCGAATATTTAACTTATATCGAATATTTGATCCGCCGCTATCGCTTACAAGCCTATGTCACCTTGGTGGGGCCACAACCCAAAGGGGAGTTGCCGACCCTTTATGCCAGCGCCCAGATCTTTCTCTTCACCTCAACCTGGCCGGAACCTTTTGGCCGGGTGGTGGTGGAAGCGATGGCTGCCGGCGTCGCCGTTGTGGGGGCAACGGTCGGCAGCATGGCGGAAATTCTAAGTGACAATGAAAATGCGCTGACCTTTCCGCCCAATGATGAAACCATGTTAGCGGCACAGATTGTCCGGCTGATACGTTCCCCCCACTTGCGCCGCCAGTTGGCCAGCGCAGGCCGCCGGACCGCCGTCGAAAAGTTTGAGATGCAACGGATGGCAACGGAGATAGAACTCTATTTGCAGCAGATGATCCGCTCGGCCGATGCACAACAATTGCAAAATGGAGGATAACAAATTGAAACGCGAACGTGTATTGGTAACCGGTGGTGCAGGCTTTATCGGCTCGAATCTGGTCAATCGGCTGCTCCACCAGGGCCATCAAGTAACAATTTTTGACAATCTCTCGCGCTCTGGCTGCCGACAAAATCTGGCATGGCTGCGGCAGGAACATGGGGCCGAGTCATTTTGTCTGGTCGAAGCGGATCTGACTAACTATGAATTGCTGCAACGCGCGGCCATCAACGCCGAACGGATCTATCACCTGGCGGGTCAGGTGGCCGTCACCACCTCCGTCAAGAACCCGCGCCAAGATTTCGAGTCTAATGCGCTGGGCACCTTTAATGTCCTAGAAGCAGCCCGCGCCGTGGCCAATGACCCGATCATCATTTATGCCAGCACCAACAAGGTCTATGGCGGGATGGAAGAAGTGAAGATCAGCGAGGAGGAGAATCGCTATTTCTATACCGATTTCCCCAATGGCATTCCCGAGACCCAGTTGCTCGATTTTCATTCGCCCTATGGCTGCTCCAAGGGAGCCGGTGACCAATATATGCGCGATTATGCACGGATCTACAATCTGCGCACGGTTGTCGTCCGCCAGAGCTGTATCTACGGCTATCGCCAGTTTGGGATCGAAGATCAGGGGTGGCTGGCCTGGTTTATCATTGCCGCGCTTAAGGGTCGCCCTATCTCGATCTATGGCAACGGCAAACAAGTGCGCGATGTCCTCTTTATTGATGATCTACTGGACGCCTATGATGCTGTGGTTGCCCATATCGATCATGCGGCCGGACAGGTTTACAACATCGGTGGGGGGCCAGAGAATACGATCAGTATCTGGCGTGAATTCGGCCCATTGATCGAAGAGCTGCTGCAACGGCCCATCGCGGTTGACTATCATACATGGCGGCCAGGTGACCAACCAGTCTATGTCAGTGACATCCGCAAAGCGGCGCGCGAGTTGCAGTGGCAGCCCAAAGTTTCTGTCACCAGTGGGACAAGACAACTCTTTACCTGGATTGCCGCCAACCAAGAACTCTTTTGTCATCTCTAACGCAGCAATTGAACACATGAGTTGTGAAATAAGTTCACGGCAAGGTGTCTATGCACTGCTGACGGGCAGGTGACCGTCAGCAGTGCATAGACAACAACAACCGACAGCTCGCTGTAAACGATCACGATCTTACACAACGCTCAGCATCGCGATATCTATGCAATTTAATTCTGTCGAATTCCTAATCTTCTTTCCGGTCGTCGTTGCGCTCTACTTTTCGCTGCCCCACCGTTGGCGGTTGCTGCTATTACTCGGTGCCAGCTATTACTTTTATATGGCGTGGCGCGCCGAGTATGTCTTGCTCTTGCTCTTTTCGACCCTGTTTGATTATGTGATTGCACTGCGTATGGAGGCGCTAACCCAGCCGCGCCTACGGCGCCTGTTGCTCTTTGCCAGCATGGGGGTCAACCTCGGGTTGCTCTTTCTTTTCAAATATTACGACTTTTTTAGTGATTCGCTACGCAGTGTGTTGAATCAATTCAACATCTTTTACGATGTCCCCACCTTTCACCTGTTGCTACCAGTTGGGATCTCCTTTTACACCTTTCAGACCATGAGCTATGTGATCGATGTCTACCGTGGGGTACAAAAAGCAGAGCGCAATCTAGGTCTCTTTGCCCTCTATGTGGCGTTCTTCCCCCAATTAGTGGCCGGCCCGATTGAACGCTCGATCACCCTATTGCCCCAGTTTCTGATCAAACACAATTTTGACTATGAGCGCATCACCAGCGGTTTACGGCGGATGGCCTGGGGTTTCTTCAAAAAGATTGTGATTGCCGATAAAGCCGCCATGATCGTTGATACGATTTACAGCGATCCGACTCACCACCAGGGGTTGCCCTTGCTATTGGCAACCTATCTCTTTGCCTTCCAAATCTATTGTGACTTTTCAGGTTATTCAGACATTGCGATTGGTGCTGCACGCGTATTGGGCTTCGATTTGATGGAAAATTTTCGACAGCCCTACCTCTCGCGCTCGATTGTTGAGTTCTGGCGGCGGTGGCATATATCACTTTCAACCTGGTTTCGCGACTATCTTTATATTCCACTAGGGGGCAATCGCGTGGGGCAAGCCCGCCTCTATGCCAATCTCTTTCTGGTCTTTCTCATCAGCGGCCTCTGGCATGGTGCCAGTTGGACCTATGTCACCTGGGGTGCGCTGCATGGCATTTATATGGTGCTTGGGGTCGCGTTGGCGACACCATTAATGGGGCTCACCATGCGGCTCGGCTTACGTCAGTACCCCCGTTTGCTGAACGGCATCCAAATCGTCGTTGTCTTTCATCTGGTACTCTTTGCCTGGATCTTTTTCCGCGCACGTACGCTGCCCGAAGCGCTCTACATTGTCACTCATCTCTTTACTGCCTTTCCGTGGACATTAAATAGTGAAACCCTGCATCTGGGGGCAATCCCATTAGCGATCCTGCTCATGGCGATTGTCGGGATGGAAGTGATCGAGCAATTGCGTGAGCGCCGGCAACTGCGACTGACCTTCGAGCCAAGTTGGGTGCGCTGGTCCGCTTATTACGTGCTGGTTGCGTTTATCCTGCTCTTTGGTGAGCTGAATGCGAAAGGGCAGTTTATCTATTTTCAGTTTTAAAGTGTACTGGGCTGGATGGCCGAGCCGGCCCAAGACATTCGTCGCAGATTGACAGCTCTTTGGTAAGTTTTGGCCGGTATAGGCGTGATATAATTGGTTCGTATACTAATAACACCCGCTAGGGAAGGAATGTAGAGGAAAAGCAATGGCCCGCCTTGTCGCAAAAATCGTTGCAATGGGTCTGTTAATCGTAAGCACCTACATCGTCATCTGGGCACTGCCCCCTAGGCCCGATCTAGTCTATTCCAGTCTGCTGGATAAACATGCGCGCCTGGCAGAGTCGTCATCACCGCGGCTGATCTTTGTGGGTGGTTCCGGCCTTGCCCTGGGCCTAGACAGTGCGCTGATCGAAGCCCAAGTACAGCGGCCGGTAATCAACATGGGCATCAATGCTGGCTTTGGACTCCGTTATATGTTGGCAGAAGTAAAACCCTACATCCATGCCGACGACATTGTGGTCGTTGTGCCCGAGTATGAGCATTTCTATGGAAAGCTGCTGGAAGGCGATCAGAATCTGCTGTGGGCCTTACGGATTCGCCCTCAGTCAATCAGCGACCTGCAGCCGACACAAATCTGGCAGTTGCTAGCGGAGGTGCCGGCCTTTATGCAAGCGCGGGTACAGGAACAGTTGCGGCGGCGGACCGACCCAATCTACAACCGCGCCGCCTTTAACCGTTATGGCGATTTTGTCAGCCATCTGCAACTGCCAGGACAAAAACCAGCGCTGTATGAGATCAATCCAGGGCTAAATACCAATCCAGCCGCGCTGACAACGTTACGGCAGTTTACCGGAGAAATGGCAGCAAAAGGGGCGAGCGTGGTGCTCATTTACCCAACCGTGGATAGCACCTTTTGGCACTATCACAATAATGCAGCGCTAATCAACCGGCTACATACGTTGTTGACTGCGCAGTCAGAGCTTACGGTACTGGGCAGACCAGAAAATTATCTGCTGCCGACAAGGATGTTTTTCGATACCGTTTATCATCTATCCAGTCAGGGACGAGCACTCCGTAGCACACAGATGGCCAACCAAATTGCGACTTTGCTTCATGTCCCACCAACTGCTGTGCATTCACAGTAGCCGTGGTAACAGTCCAGTGTACGCTTACAATTAAACTAGGACTTACGCAGTTGCCTCTGGCTTCGACAAGCTCAGCCGCCGGTAACTTCGTAAGTCCTATAAACATTTTGAAACTAAGAAACGCTCATGTCGAAAGTCTTACTGATCGGATATAACCCACCACAATTGGTGGCCAACATTAAAATTGAGGCCGCACACTACCGCACCTGGCAATTTTTAGAACCGCTGCTGGCCGATGGTCACGAAGTCTGCCTTTGTGCGGGTGCGCGGAATGAGCAGAGTGGCATCGTTGAGATTCCACCGGCGTGGCAACCTAATTTGCACCATCAGGCCATTGCCTTTGGGGACAAAGGTTGGCTCAAAACATTACAGCAGACCCACGATCAATTTCAGCCGGATTGTATCGTGGCGGTCAACTTCAGCCACTGTCTCTATACCACTAAATTGCAGAGCACACGCCCCATTTGGATGGATATCTATGGTGACATGTTGACCATCATGCAGGCCGCCGCTTATCGCGCCCAAACTGACCGCGGGTTGCACACCTCGATTGCGTTCTTTCATCAAATTCTACGCAAGGGTGATGTTTTCTCTGGCTGTGGCCTACCACAACAACATATGATGGTGGGCGAGTTGGCGATGACGGGGCGACTGAATCAGCACTCGTTTGGTTATGCGTTCGCGCGCACGGTCCCCCCTGGTTCGCCCCCTGGTCATCAGGTCACAATTCCGCGCCAAGCCGTGCGCAAATTGCTGGCCGCACAAGGGATCGGGGAAACGGATTTTGTCGTCCTCTGGTGTGGGGGCTATAACACCTGGACTGATGTTGACACCCTCTTCAAAGCACTGACGTGGGCAATGGCCCAGGATCCGGCCCTCCATTACGTATCAGTCGGTGCCAACACTTACGAAGGGGCAGACAATGTTTATACGCGGCTGCTCAGCTTGATCGATAAATCACCTTATCGGGATCGCTTCCACATGCTCGGTTGGCGACCGTGGGCGGAGATTCCGCAGTTCTACAACGAAAGTGATGTCGGCATTAATATTGATGCGCTGCACTACGAGACGATCTATGGCACGCGCACACGGCTGGTGGAGATGATCGCGAGCGGACTCCCGGTTGTCACCAGCCTGGGGGCTGAATTAAGTTATCTGCTACGCGACCGCGCGGCCGCGCTGACCTTTGAAGTCGGCGATTGGCAGGGCATGGGTGAACAGATCCTCAAGCTGGCGAAAGAACGTCCATTACGCGATCAAATGGCGCGCACAGCACACGAGTTTGCCAATACAGTGCTCTCTTTTGCCGCGACCACCAAAGCTGTACGCGAATGGGTACGCGAGCCACGCCTTGCCCCAGACAAAGCGCATAAGGGCATGGAGACGCGGGCGAAACGGCTGGAGCATCGGCTACGCTCGGTCATGCGGCAAGCGATGTGGCAATTGACCGCCACAGAACAGTAAAAGATGCCCGCGCAAGGATAACAAGGAGAGATCTGGATGATCAATGTAATACGTGCCCTGCCCGAAGTTAATCTTGCCCACATTTTGCGCAGTTGGGGGATCAATCCACAGCCGCTAATCAAGTGGGGCATTGTTGGGGCCATTCTCCTGCTGAGCCTGCTCATCGGTCTACGCCCAACGATTCTGCTCTTAGCACTACCCATTGGGGCAGTGGGTGCCCTGCTCTTTTTGCGCCGCCCCGGGGTCGCGCTGGTCTGTACGATCATGGGGGGGATGGTAGTGCCATTTTCAGGACCGGGCGGGCTCAACCTCACGATGATCGGGATTGCCGCCCTGATTGGGCTCTGGCTCTTTGGCATGCTCTACGAGCACCACGCGATCTGGTTTGCCTCGCCGGCCACCGCACGCGCGGCCTTGATCATGTTGGTGATTGTGCTGCTGGCCTTTGTGGTTGGCCAGATCTCCTGGTATCGCACCCAAGGCGCGCCGCTGACCGCCCAAATTGGCGGGATGATGGTCTTTATCATCTCCTTCGGCGTCACGATTTTTATTGGCAACCAACTTAAAAACCTCCAGTGGCTGCACTGGCTCACCGGGCTCTTTATCGTCTATGGTACGATTCATCTCATCGGTTGGATTGAACCCCGCCTTGGTCGTTATACGGATCAGCTTTTCGCCTATGGCTCAACCGGGAGTATGTTTTGGACCTGGCTGGTCACGCTGGCCTTTAGCCAAGCGCTCTTTAATAAACGGTTGACCCCCAGTATACGCGCGGCATTGATGATAGTCGTCGCGATGACCTTCTATGTGGCTTATGTACTCAATGGCGATTGGAAATCCGGCTGGATGCCACCGGCGATTAGTGTTGCGGTGATCTTGCTGCTGCGCTCGTGGCGTTTTGGCTATTTGCTGGCCTTTGCCGGTATCTTTCCGGCGATCGAGCTCTTTTCAAACGCGCTGGCCAGTGATGAATATAGCTACTCGACCCGGATGGATGCCTGGCTCATCGTTGGTGAAATTGTCAAGGCAAATCCCATCTTGGGGCTAGGACCGGCGAACTATTACTGGTACACGCCCCTCTTTCGCATTCGTGGTTATGCCGTCGCCTTTAACTCACACAATCAGTACATCGATCTGATTGCACAGGCAGGAATCCTGGGCTTTCTGGCCTTTCTCTGGTTTATGTGGCAGATCGGCCGCATTGGGTGGCAACTGCGCACAAAAGTTGCCGATGGCTTTGAAAAAGCCTTTGTCTATGGCACGTTGGGGGGCTGGGTGGCCACCCTGGCCGCCGCCACCTTTGGCGATTGGGTCCTCCCCTTCGTCTACAATGTCGGGCTAGATGGCATGCGTTCCAGTATCCTCCCCTGGATTTTCTTTGGTGGGTTAATCATCCTGGAATTGAAGTACCGCGACGCAAAAGCGTAAACACACGAATCGATCCCACAGATAAAGCCGGCAGATAGGTAGCGGCGGCATTCGCGAAGGCCGCCGCTACCTGTCTGCCCCTTCGGCCTGTCTTCGCTCTAAAGTCTCAATCGACTTATCACCCTCTTCCTACAACTGACTTAGTGCATGGGCGGAATGACAGCGCAATAGCCGGGCGGATTGTCAGAGAGTTGTAACCGCCTTTGTTTTCTGGCAGTGCTATACTTGCCCCGACGACAGATCACTAGACCGAACAGTATACGATTTACTAACAACGATAGGATCTTAGCGGGATGAATCACGCCTCAAACCAACCATTGCTCTCCATTATTATTGTCAACTGGAACACGCGCGAGTTGATTGCCGCCTGTCTGCGTTCGGTTGCCCTGGAGGCAGCGACGCTCGCCCAAAAGCTGGATGTACAGGGTATGGGCGCTGCAGAAATCGTGGAGACCATCGTCATCGACAATGCATCGACTGATGGTAGCATCGCCATGTTGCGCCAGGATTTCCCGTGGATCCATTTGGTCGAAAACAACGAAAATGTCGGCTTTGCCGCTGGGAATAATCAAGGGGTGCCGCTATGTCATGGGCGCTATCTGCTGTTGCTCAATTCTGATACGGTTGTGCTACCTGGTGCCTTTAGCCACCTGATCGAACTGATGGATCGTAACCCAGTCGTTGGGGCTGCCGGTGCCCGTTATCTCAATCCAGATGGCTCACTCCAACCCTCCTGTTACCCAGAGCCGACCTTAAGCCGCGAACTATGGCGGATGTTCCATCTGGATCGCCTGCGCGCCTATGGCATCTATCCGATGGCAGAGTGGGCGGTCACCACCGCCCGGCCGGTCGATATTGTCCAGGGGGCAGCCTTGATCCTGCGCCGTGAAATTTTAGCCCACATGGAACTCTTTGACACCAGCTACTTTATGTACTCGGAAGAAGTTGATCTATGTCGGCGGATTCGGCAAGCGGGGTGGCAGATCTGGTGGGCACCGGCCGCCACCATCATCCATTATGGTGGGCAGAGCACCCGGCAAGTCGCATTGCTGATGTTTCTGCAACTCTATCGCAGCAAAGTCCTCTACTTCCGTAAATATCACGGGCAGGCGAGCACCTGGTTCTACAAGGGTATGCTGATGCTGGCAACGTTGGTCCGTTTGCTCTTAACCCCCCTGGCCTGGTTAGAAAGTCCGGATCAGCGGGCGGCACATTTAGCCCTAGCCAACCGCTATCGGCACCTGGCCCTGACCCTACCCCGTATGTAAAGTGGATTTATGAAGATTCTTTTTTTGACACAAGTTTTACCATATCCATTGGATGCGGGGCCTAAGGTGCGCGCATATTACGTGCTGCGCTATCTGGCACAACAGCATAGCCTCACGCTCGTCTCATTTGTTCGCTCCACTGATCAGGCCGCGGCGCTCGAGCACTTGCGCCAATATTGTGCCAACCTCCATACGACGACCATGCCCAGAAGCAAAGTGCGCGATGGCTATCATCTGCTGCGTAGTCTACTCAACGGAGAGCCCTTTATCATTGCCCGCGATTGGCTTCAGCCGATGGCAACCTTGCTCCAGCAGGTGATTCGTGACGAAGGGCCCTTTGATGCCATTCACGCCGATCAACTTTGGATGGCCCCCTATGCCCAATCAGCCGGGGCGTGGCAAAGCCAAAGCCATGGGCAACGGCCCAAACTGGTGCTGGATCAACATAATGCTGTCTTTATGATTCCCGAGCGGCTAGCCGGTGACGATGCCCATTGGCTGAAACGGCGCCTGCTCAAGTTGGAAGCACACAAGATGGCACGCTATGAAGTGGCCGCCTGTCAGGCGTTTGATGCCGTGACTTGGGTAACCGCCGAGGATTACCAAGCGGTCAGTCGAGAGGCCGCACGCCAGGGACAAAATGTGCCTTCTGCCGGCGTGATCCCCATCTGCGGCGACGTAACAACGCAAGCCCCGATCAACCGTAAGCCAGCGGCGCGGCGCATTACCTTTGTGGGCGGCTTGCACTATCCTCCCAATGCGCAGGGCATCTGTTGGTTTGCCCGTGAGATTTTTGGGCAAATTCTCGCCAAGGCACCGGACGTCGTCTTGACCGTGATTGGGAAAGATCCGCCCTCGCTTTTACAGCAATTGGGGTTGCCTCCGGCGAATTTGGCCGTTACTGGTTTTGTGGAACAGGTGGAGCCCTATCTGGCCGAAACCGCGGTCTACATTGTCCCATTACTGGCAGGCGGGGGCATGCGCGTGAAGATCATCGACGGCTGGCGCTGGGGCATGCCCATTGTCAGCACAACGATCGGGGCCGAAGGCATTACCGCGATCGACGGCCAAAATATCTCTATTGCCGACAGCCCAACCGCTTTTGCCCAAGCAGTCCTGGCGTTGTTAGAGACGCCCCAAAAGGCAGCGTCGCTGGCCGCGGCCGGACGCACGTGGTTGGAAACGCACTATGCGTGGCAGACCGTTTATCGCCACTGGGATCAGATCTATTGCGAAGCCTAGGATGACTTTCGATTGCTTATGAAGATTCTCTTTATTACCCCCTATGTGCCCAACGCCATTCGGGTCCGCCCGTATGAGTTGCTGCACACATTGGCCCAACGGGGTCATCAGATTACCCTCGCCACCCTTTGGCAAGATCAGGCCGAGTATCGTGAACTGGCGGCACTCAAAGCCTGGGGCATTGAAATTATTGCCGAGCCATTGGCCACTTGGCGCACGCTGTGGAATTGCCTCCAAAGTGTACCGGCGCGCACGCCGCTACAGGCTGCCTATGCCTGGCAACCAGCACTAGCCCACCAGTTAACGCAATTAGTGCAAGCACGCCACTTTGATGTGATCCATGTTGAGCATCTGCGCGGGGCACGCTATGCGCTACAGCTCAAGGCGGCGCTGGCCGCCGCAGTTGCCGGGACAGATACCGATACAAAGGCGCGGCCAACACCGATCATTTGGGACAGTGTGGACTGTATTAGTCACCTCTTTACACAAGCGGCGGCGCGTAGCCGCAGTTGGCGTGGCCGCCTGATGACCCAGCTAGAGCTGGGACCAACCGAGCGCTACGAAGGGTGGTTGGCGCACCAGTTTGCCCGCGTACTTGTCACTTCCCAGGCCGATCAAAGGGCCTTGGGCACGCTCGCCCAGCGCCATCAACAGCCAGGACACGCAACCGCCAAGGGCGCAGCTGCGCTTGCACAGCCAACCATTCTCGCCAATGGCGTTGATCTTGATCGTTTTCCATTCAATGCAGGTCAACGCGCCCCGGCAACACTGGTCTTCTCCGGCAAGATGAGCTATCACGCCAATATCACGGCGGCATTGCATCTTTTGCAGGAGATCATGCCCCTGGTCTGGCAACGTCATCCCGAGGTCAGAGTGCAGATTGTGGGGAAGGATCCGCCCAAGGCACTACGGGCATTAGCGAGATCGGTCGCCACAGCACCCGCCGGCGCAGCACGGATCGTCGAGGTGACGGGGACGGTGCCGGCGATTCAACCCTACCTACAGCAGGCGACCATTGCCGTCGCACCACTGCTTTACGGGGCAGGGATTCAAAACAAGGTGCTGGAAGCGATGGCCTGTGGCGCACCGGTGATTACCAGCAGCCAGGCCGCAGCCGGCATGCAAGCACAAAGCGGGCGCGATCTGCTGGTGGCGGATGGGGCAGAACACTTTGCCACCGCCATTATTAATTTACTCAATGCCCCGGCACAGCGCCAGCAACTCGGTCAGGCTGGGCGTGCGTATGTGGAAGGGGTACATGCTTGGCCACAAATCGTGACGCAGCTCGAAACCATTTATCGGCAGGCAGTCGGTAATCAGTAACCCAGAGGAAATCATGACACAAACCAAAGAATTGGCACGTTACGCCCAGAGCGATTATTCTATGGCCGAAGTGCAAGCAATCTATGATAAAGCCTATAACACGCCCGGCTTAATGGGAACCCATTTTGATCGCGAATACTCGGGCGCAACAAAGGCAACACTGCTCAAGATGTGTCACGCGGCGCCCAACGCCCGCCTGCTGGATCTGGGCACGGGTGATGGCGATCTGTGGGAACATGCCACCCTGGATCGCAGTTGGCATGCCGTGGATATTTCCTGTGTGGGGGTTGCGCGCGCCAAACAACGTTTCCCGCGCTTGCATCCAGCCACGGCGATTGCCGAAGCATTACCCTTTGCCGATAATTATTTTGGCGCAGTGGTGGCAGCGGATACAATGGAACATGTCTTTGATCTTAACAAGAGCCTGCGTGAAGTACGCCGGGTCCTGGCCCCCGGAGGGAAATTTGCCCTGTCAGTGCCGGCGCCCGCCTCGTTGCGTAAATGGGCCGGCAATCGGTTTTGGCGGCAACGACCGGATCTAGGCATGCTTTTCCGGCTGGTACAGCTTGTGGTCAAGCGGCAGCTGCTTTTTGGCAAAGCAGCCTTTCAGCCCATTGATCGCGATCTGTCACTGGCTGAATGGTGCGCGGCCCTAGACGCAAATCATTTCGAAATTTTACATACCGAGAAATGGCCCCTTGCCCCCCTAGAGCCGATTGTCTTTCTGATTGAAACGCGTCTTCGTGTAAAATAGGTTACGTCTACTAGCGGTTGTCGTAATGTAACATTTTTGCTCGTGTAGAAAATGTGTTAGTGTCACGGGTTATTCGTCACCCGCTCACCCCAGATCTGTCGATCTGGGGTATGGGGCCGGGGATTTGGCAATCCCCGGCGAGCGTGGCGAATAACGAATGACACTAACGAAAATATTACATTACAACAGAGCCAAGTATAATAGTTGATTAGGATCATAGCCATGCAAAGTGTAAAATCCAGACCGCACCAGCGGCTGCTCGTGGGCCTGTTGGCCATTGCGCTGCTGCTGCGCGTCGCAGCGGCACTTTATCTGGGCGACGATGTCAGCGGTTTATCCGGTGCCCACGATGAAATCTCCTACAGTATGCTCGGTCAACGTTTTGCCGCGGGTCATGGCATGACCTTCCCCGAGGGGTGGTATCCGTGGATCGAGGCAGACGCGCCCCAATCCTACTATTCCTATAGCATTAGCCTCTTTTTGGCCGGCATCTATGCACTCTTTGGTTATCACCCGCTGGCCGCACGCTTGATCATGGCCGTGATGAGCACCCTCATTGTGTGGATGGTCTATCTCGTCGGCAAACGCCTTTTTAATGAAAAGGTTGCCCTGTTGGCAACAGCCATCAGTGCAGTCTATGCCTATTTAATCTTTTACGGTGTTACCCTGGTCACCGAAACCCCGTTTACGCTAGCGCTATTGATCGCCCTCTATCTGGCGATCCGCATGCGCTCGGGTGAAATGACAGGGGTGGGGTCGTGGGTCCTGCTGGGCATCGTCCTGGCCATCGCGGTGTTGTTACGCATGGCGGTGATTTTCTTTATTCCCATCCTGCTCTTCTGGCTCTTCTTTGCCATTCGCAAACATACCAGCGTGATCATGCTGGCCGTGCCATTGGCGATCATCGCGCTAGCGGTCGCGCCGTTGGCCCTGCGTAATTGGCAACTCTGGCACCAATTCCTGCTGCTGGAAGCACAGTTTGGGCATGTCTTTTGGAATGGCAACCACCCTGGCCACCTGGGTAATTTTCATCCCTTTATTGTCTTTCCCATCCCAGAAGAGGTCTTAGCCTTAAAAAATGATGTGCTGATTACCAATACCCTATTGCGGATGGGCATTCAAAATGTGTTGGCACAGCCGGGTGATTTTGTCATGCTTACCCTAACCCGTCTGCGCGAGTTTTTTCTCTTCTGGCCCACCGCGGATTCGACCCTGGCCGCCAACATCCTGCGTGTCTGTTCGTTTGGATTGATCTTACCCTTTACCTTATATGGGTTAGTGGTCAATCTGCGGCGCTTTCAGGAGTTAGCCCCCATTTACCTTTTTGGGTTGGTCCATACAGGGATCTATGCCGTCACCTGGACGATGATCCGCTATCGGATCCCGCTTGATCCATTTTTTATTCTCTTTGCGGCCTATACACTGGTGATGATTTACAGCCGTGTGACCCAACGCCAGCCGCTGAACGCGCAGACGCAACAACAGTTGATCTAACTAGGTCCAGCGCGGCCTAAATAAACCCACAGTAGAGTCGTGCCAAGCTGGTCCGTGACCAGCTTGGGCCACGAGAGTACTCGACACGTGCACAAGTGAGCGATTGGTTTATTTGCGCCGTCGTGTACTAAGCTCGGCGCGCCCCATCTATACGCATAGTTGAGCAACTGGTTACGAACGGAACGCGATGTTGCGCCGGTCAAGTCGTGACAGCCACCCAAGTATAGTAATCGACCACAAAAAACGAGCGCTTGCGACAGTTGTCGCAAGCGCTCGTTACATTTGTCGAACCGTTGCCAGATCGTTAGATGATCGTTGGTTGGGCAACGAGCAGCGTACGCTTGTCAAGCAGGCCAGAGACCAGCGCTAGGCGTAATTGTGCAGTAATTACTCCTGTCTGCCTCCGACAAACATAGGGCCTTTGTAAGACAATTGTAACACCTACCTGGTAGTTCTACTGTTAAACTTAGCTTATCTGCAAAAGTATTAAAGCAGCAGCGGGAGCAGGCAGTACACCTCGCAGATAGTGCTCTTTGCAAAAAAGATTCTAGCAAATAGAAATTTAGGCAATCGTTTATGGGGCAGCGTGCCCTAAGCGTTGGCCTTGCAGCATGAAACGGTAGGAAAGTCATCGGTATGATACCCAATTTCAACGCATCGGCAACCAAGGCCACGCTTAATGAAGTCGCCGGGAATGTGGCGGTTAATGTCGCCGTGGGCGACGCAAGTAATACCCATCGGCTACCAACCGTCACCCAAGCCACCTGGCGCCGTGCCTACCAGAGTGCGCTCGTGCTAAGTGATGGCTTGATGCTACTCCTGGCCTTTGCGCTAGCCTATTGGCTACGCTTCTATGGCAATATTCCGGTCTTTCAAGAAGTAGTGCCACCGGTCGAACATTATACACGGTTGGTCCTTTATTTGATCCCAGTCTGGCTTGGCTTTTTTGCCCTGCTCCGCCTGTATGATTTCCACCTTCTGCTGGCCGGCACGACTGAATATTCACGGGCACTTAACGGCTGCACCAGCGGGATGATGTTAGTGGTGGCGGTCAGCTTTATTGACCCAACCTTTGTCATCGCCCGTGGTTGGCTGATGTTGGCCTGGCTACTGGCCACGGTCTTGGTCTGTAGCAATCGATGGTTCTTACGGCGCATTGCCCATGCCCTGCGTGAAATCGGCTGGTTTATTACGCCAACCATTATTGTGGGCACCAATGCCGAAGCGATTTCTCTGGCCAACCAATTACGCAGCAGTAAATATTCAGGGCTGGCCGTGCTCGGTTTTGTCGATGAACAAGAAGATGCAGAACCGGAAAGCCGGCCACGTGCCATTTTGGGGTTACCGGTGTTGGGCACCTTGGCCGAGATGCCGCAACTGGTGCGGCAGCGTCGGGTTGAAGAGATTATCATTGCCACGACCGCCCTCTCACGTGATCAACTACTCCACACCACGCTGCAACTGGGCGGCATCAGCGGGGTGAATACATCGCTTTCCTCCGGGTTATACGAGATCTTCACCACGGGGATGCGCGTCTCGACCCGCAATGCCGTGCCGCTGATGAGCCTTAACCGCATGCGGCTCGACCCGGTCGAGATGTTTCTGAAAAATATGCTTGACTATACGATTGTGTGCCTAGGTTCACTCTTTTTGTTACCCCTGATTGGGCTGCTGGCCCTTTGCATTAAACTCGATTCACCCGGCCCGGTGCTTTATCGCCGGCGGGTGCTGGGTGTCGGTGGCGAAGAGTTTGATGCCTTTAAGTTCCGCACGATGGTGACCAATGGCGATGAAGTACTGGCCCAACACCCTGAATTGCTGGCTGAATTGCGGACAACGCATAAACTCAAGTTCGACCCCCGAATTACGCGGGTAGGGGCCTGGCTACGGCGCACCAGCCTAGACGAATTGCCCCAATTCATCAACATTCTGTTCGGGCAGATGAGCCTGGTCGGGCCACGCATGATTGCGCCCGCCGAAGCCGCCATGTATGGACAAATGTGGCAGAATCTGTTGACCGTCAAGCCAGGTTTGACCGGACTGTGGCAGGTTTCAGGCCGTTCCGACCTTTCGTACGATGATCGTGTGCAGTTGGATATGCACTACATTCGCAACTATAGCATCTGGATGGATTTGCAAATTCTCTTCTTCCAGACCCTACCGGCCGTCTTTAAGGGCCGGGGCGCGTACTAATGAAAGCACTGATTCTGGCGGCCGGCAAGGGCACCCGGCTACAAGATTTAACCCGTAATTGCCCCAAGCCGATGTTGCCGCTCCATGGGACGCCCCTGTTAGCGCATGTCGTCAGCTGGCTACGGGCGTATGGCATCACTGAGATTGCCATGAACTTGCACCACTGCCCGGATGTCATTACCGATTACTTTGGTGATGGGGCCGCATGGGATGTCACCATTACCTACTCGTACGAACCGGTACTGATGGGCACAGCCGGTGCCGCAAAGCGGTTGGAAACCTTTCTAGACCAGCCCTTTGTCGTCGCCTATGGCGATGTCTACACGAATCTAAAGCTAGATCGTCTGCTGCAGGCGCACCACCAGCAGCTAGGCGAAGATGGTTCACGGCCACTGGCAACCCTGGCCCTTTATCGGGTGCCCAATCCAACCGAATGTGGGTTGGTAGAGCTGGATGAGCAGGGACAGATCAGACGCTTTGTGGAAAAACCACCAGCTGACCAGGTTTTCACCGACCTGGCCAATGCTGGCGTCATGGTCTGTGAGCCTGAAGTATTGTGTTTTACCCCTAAGGAGACGAGTTTCGATTTTGGCCGTGATCTCTTTCCGGCGGCATTAGCGGCCGGAAAGAGACTGCGGGGGGAAGTGATTGCGCTGGATGAATATCTAATCGATATCGGCACCCCCAGCGCGTATCAACGGGCCCAGCAATTATTGCCGTCCGTCATTCCCGGGGTCCGTGTTCCCACCGCCCGTATTCCCACCAACTGAAATCAGGGTAAAAGATGATTATTACCAAAACGCCTTTGCGCATTAGTTTTCTTGGGGGCGGTACCGACTTCCGCCCCTTTTTTCGCCAGGAAGAGGGCTGGGTGCTCTCGTCAGCTATCGATAAGTTTATCTACGTCATCATCAAAGAGCGTTTCGACAGCAAAATTCGGGTCGGCTACACCCAAACTGAACTAGTCAACCATATCGACGAGTTACATCACGAGTTAGTACGCGAGTGTCTACGCAAAACCGGCATTACGCAAGGGATCGAGATCTCCACAATGGCGGACATTCCGTCAGAAGGGTCTGGATTAGGCTCCTCCAGTACGGTGACGGTCGGGCTGCTCAATGCCATGCATACCTATTTGAACCAACCAGTAAGCCATGAGCAGCTTGCGCGTGAAGCCTGTGAGATTGAGATTGATGTCCTAGGCAAGCCCATCGGCATCCAGGATCAATATATTGCCGCTTATGGGGGGCAGCGTTTTCTCCACTTCGGTCGCAACGATGTGGTGACGACCACAGGCCTTGGGCTCAATGAAACGCAGATCCGCAAGCTGAATCAAAATCTCTTGCTCTTTTACACCAACATTGCCCGTAAAGCGGAAAGTGTCTTGGGCGAACAGATGGAGCAAATAGATCAGCGTTTGGATGTGCTGCGCGAAATGAAAGGGCTGGCGATCCAGGCTCGGGCTGCCTTGGAAGCCCACGAGTTTGACAGCTTTGGGCGGTTGCTTGATAAAAGTTGGCAACTCAAAAAGCAGATGGCAAGCCGCGTCAGCAATCGTGTGATTGACGATATCTATACGGCGGCGACGACGGCCGGCGCGATTGGCGGCAAAATTACTGGGGCCGGGGGTGGTGGTTTTCTACTGCTCTACTGTCGCCCCGAACGCCAGGATGAGGTGCGCCACGCGCTTGCCCCCTTACAAGAACTACCTTTCCGGCTGGAAGCTGATGGTTCAAAGGTAATCTTTAATTGTGGGTAGTATGACAACGTTAAATTGCTCGTTGTCCGCTCTGTGCCTAGCTGCGCTCAATGGGCACCCGGTGACCAGCGGCTGGAATTGATACCGCTGGTCACGGACCAGCTAGGCACATAATCTAACATTGTCGGCTTCAACACAATCCTGTTTAAATCTATCTTATCGGGCACCGTTATCCTGGACTTGGGCATTCTGGACCTGGACATCATGGACATAGCGTTGCGCTCGGTGTGCTAAGGGAGTTAGCTCTGTGAATCACTTTTATACCTATGTGAATGAAATCAAACAAACCATTGATCGCTTACCCTTCACCGCCATCGAGATGGTTGTAGAACGGCTGCATCAGGCGCGCCTCAACCGTAACCAGATCTTTGTCATGGGTAATGGGGGAAGTGCTGCGACGGCAACCCATTTAGCGTGTGACCTGGGCAAAAATACGGTTGCCCCTGGTTTTCCCCGTTTTCGGATCCAGTCACTCAATGACAATATGTCCTTTTTCTCGGCGTGTGCGAATGATTATGGTTACGAGACAGTCTTTGCCGAACAACTGGCGAACTTTATTGCGCAGGATGATGTTGTCCTGGCCATTTCTGCGAGCGGCAACTCGGCCAACGTGCTGCGGGCCATCGAGTTGGCCAATCAGAGTGGCGCGGTGACCATCGGCTGGAGTGGCTACGAAGGTGGCAAGCTAGCGCAACTGGTTGATCTGCCCATCGTGGTGCCAAACCATAACATTGAACAGATCGAAGATGTCCACATGATGCTCTGCCACATGGTGACAGCAGCCCTACGTGAAGCAGCCTTGCAGCCCACTTTTTTTATGAAGAATGGGGTCAACGGGCAGCGTCATTCGTTGATAGCAAATTGATAAAGTAAAGTGAAATGATGCGTGGTATCCTGCTGGATCGAGACGGTGTACTAAATCGGGAGCGGGCGGATTATGTAAAAAGCTGGGCTGAGTTTGAATGGTTGCCCGGTGTGTTACCCGCCCTCCAGCGGTTGGCGGCCTGCGCATTGCCAATTGTCGTGATCACCAATCAATCGGTGATCGGCAGAGGCATTGCCACCCAAGCGACGATCGAGGCGATTCATCAGCGCGCACAACAGGAAGCAGCGGCGGCGGGGGGACGGATTGACGATTTTTTCATTTGCCCCCACCAGCCGGCGGATCACTGCCGTTGCCGCAAGCCACAGCCTGGGCTGCTAGAGCAAGCCGCGGCGAAATATCAGCTCTCCTTGCCGGACTCTTTCTTTATCGGCGATGCTATTACCGATTATCAAGCCGCCCAAGCCGCGGGCTGTCAATCAATTTTAGTCGAAAGTGGCCGTCAAGGCCCAGGGTTACGTCAGGCAGTAGCCTTACAAACAGCAAGCAGTAGCCCGCCGATCGTTGCTGATCTGGCGGTTGCAGTATCGTTGGTTTTGGAACAAATAGCGCGCCTTAGCCATAGCGCGAATGGCCGGTAGACAATGCGAGATAGTGAGCTAGACGTATCAATGACACAACCATCTACGGCACGACCCTATTGTCCCCACCTGGGGTTACACGATGACCGCACAGTAATGCTGATCGGGCCGACACAGGCCCACCGCTGTTATGCGCAACCCCACCCCATCAGCCCGGATTCGGAACGGCAAGGCAATTTCTGCCTGACCCGAAATCATGTAGGCTGTCCCCTCTATCGGGAACCAAGCGCGTTTGTCTTGGAAGATGTTAGTGCAGCCCGCAGTGCGGCCGGGCAACAACATTTCCCGTTGGCCTTGCGGTCGATGCCACAGCCAAAGCAGGCCACACAGGGCAAACATGTACTGCTCCCCATGCGCTCGCGGCCACAGCAATCAGCACGTAAACGTGGTCGATCTGCCAACCGTGGCCCATTACTTTTGCCAGCTGTCTCCTCCTACTCGGCCAAGCGTTTACACCGTTGGTCCTACCTTTCAACCAAGGTGACCATCTTTGCGGTGATCTTTTTAGTGTTGGCAACAGTGGCCTCCAGTCTTTTTCTGCGGCAAGATGGTAACACGGCATTTGCGCGCAACTATCAACTACCGGGGGTGATTGCGCTGAGTGTCAACCCTTCGCCAACCGCCACCAAGACCCCCATGCAGGCAGCCGTGGTCGTGCCAGGGCAGGTGGCGCAGTCAATCGTCATCACGACGAATGTGGTCACGGCCAATGAGATCAGCGCAGGAGTGGCAGTGACTACCGTGCTGCAGCCAGTGGTGATCGAGCGTTTTATTACGCCAACGCCAGAGCCAGGTGGTCAGGTCTATTATGTCACGCCAGGCAATAACAGTGTCGGCTGGTGGATGGCGGAAGATATCCGTCGCAACCATCTGAATGACTCGTTTCTCTATGTCGGCCTTTCCCAAGGCAAGCAACATATCGCCGCCGTGCGCTTTGATTTGCGCAATGTCCCACGTGGCGCCGAGCTTGTCTATGGGCAATTACGCCTTACCGGGCTGCGCGATCAGAATTTAACCACCGATCCCAATGTCCAGTGGCAGGCACAGTTGATTGCCGAGGATGCCTTACCCAATTTGGCCAGTGCCGACTTTCTGACTTTGCTCAGCGCGCCGGCTGTATTTACCCTGCCCTTACTGCGCAGCGACCAACTTGCCGCTGACGGCGTCAATAGCTGGGAACTGGATGGTGAGACGCGGGCGTGGATTGAGAATCAGTTGCTGCTCGGCGCGAAGTCGATTATCTTGCGCTTGCAGGCCAAAGATAACGGCCAGGAAAATCTCTTTGGCTGGGATAGTGGCTTTGGACCGCAGACGAGCGGCAGTGGTCCCGTGTTATTATTAAGCGCTGGTCCCGCACCGGCGACACCACCCGTGCTGCCGACCAGACCCTATATTGTGGCAACCTTGACTCCGGTGCCGGCCAATGTGTTAACGGTGGTGGCGCAGAATAGCACGGCGACCGCGGTTGCGGTCACGACCGGCACCTATACACCCGTGCCCTATCAGGTATTGACACCAACCTCATTCCCACAGAATCTGGCGACCGTGCAAGCGGCGGCCCTTGATCTAGGTTTACCACCCGTTCTGCTCCATACGCCAACCCCGGCGAATCCAGCCGAAGCCACGGGGATGGCGCAGTATGCGACGGCGGTTGCGGTCACCACCGGCACTTTTACGCCGGAACCAGCTGACTTTGTCACACCGGCACTGGTGATTCCGTCACCACCACCGGAGAACATTGCAACCGAGGCCGCTCGCGTGGCCGAGGCGACGGCAGTCGTCGAGAGTGGCGCACCGACGCCAACCTCGTTACCCTACAATGCCGTGGTAGCGGTCTATGTCTATGCCACGCCACAGCCACAAAATGCGGCAACAGCTGCGGCGCAGTCCGTCATTGCAACAGCCGCGGCGCAGGTCGATGGCACGCCAACCCCGCTGGCCTGGAATGCGATTGTGATTACCGTCATTCCGACCTTGCCGCCGCCGGAGTCGCCAACGCCGACGCCATTGCCATCGTTGCAGCCGGTGACCGACTTTACACCAACGCCAACACCGACTGAATCCTTTATGCCGGAGACGATGCCGGAGATCTATCGCAATAAAATTATCTTCCGCACCAATCGTAGTGGACGTGAAGAGACCTATGCGCTTGATCCCTATACCAATGAACTCTTCCGAGTGAATGAATCGTGGGTCCATACCCTGGCCTACAACCAATTGTCACTGTCCCCTGATCGCAGCAAGCGTGCGGTTGTGCGCGAAGATTCAAACCGTGTGTTACAAATTCAGATTCTGGATTTGGTCTATGGGGGGGCACAACAACTCACCACCCTAAAAAATATCAGCTACGACCCAGCGTGGTCACGGCAAGGGGATAAGATTGCGCTGGTTAGTAAAGATAGCGGCAATGATGAGATCTATGTGCTAAGTGCCGATGGGGCCATTATTCAAAAGCTGACAGCACGCAGTAATAGTTGGGACAAACATCCTACCTTTTCGCCCGATGGCAGCCAAATTGTTTTCTTCTCGAATCGAGACACGGGACGGCGACAGCTCTGGATCATGGCTGCGGATGGCTCGAATCAGCGCAACCTGAGCAACAATGACTATGAAGATTGGGATCCCATTTGGGTGCCTTAAGTTACAGCAAAGCTCCGGCTAAATCGAATGCGCCCACCGCGGGTGGGCGCAACCTACGCATGATACACTCAATGCAGATAAAAAGGTAGCTATTCTATGGAAACAATCGAACTGCGCACTCTATTGCGTCCACTCGTTCGGTGGTGGTGGTTAATCGTTGCGGCAACCTTAATTGCCGGTGTCTCTAGTTTGGTTTATACGCTCATGCAGCCTGCGGTTTACGAATCGCGCACCACGTTGGTTGTTGGGTCATCCACGACGGATCCCAACCCCAATGGCAATGACATTTATCTGGCCCAACAGTTGGCGCAGACTTATGCCGATATTGCCATGCGCGAGCCAATTCAGACGGCAGCGCTGGCCGAGCTGAATGCACAGTGGCTGCCTTTCTATACCGTACAGATGTTGCCGAACACGCCCATCATCGAGATCCGGGTTGTTGACCAGGATCCCGTCTTTGCCCGTGATGTGGCCAGTGTATTGGCCAAGCAGTTGATTCTACAAGGGCCGGCCGGCCGCGAGAAGCGTGATCGCCAGGACTTTGTTGATCAGCAGTTGGAACGGTTACAGGTCAGCATTGTGGAGACGCAGGATGAGATTGTCCAGAAACAACAGGAACTGGCGGCACTCTTCAGTGCGCGTGAAATTGCCAATCTGGAAAATCAGATCAATGCGCTGGACAATAAATTGAGCACGTTGCAATCCAACTATGCGGCCTTGTTGGCTACCACGCAAAAGGGCGCGTCGAATGCCATCAGTATTCTTGAACCAGCGGATCTACCGCAAAGTCCCGTTGGGTCACAGTTGGTGATCAATGTGCTGGTTGCGGCGATTGTCGGCATGGCCCTAGCCGCCGGTGGCGCCTATCTGCTTGACTTTTTGGATGATTCGCTCAAGGATGCCGAAGATGTGCAACAGTTGCTGGGGATTCCAACCTTGGCCTCTGTGCCGGAATTGCTGGTCGAACAAGAGCAGGATAAGTTGGTGATGTTATCAACAACGCCGAATCCAGCGGCCGAGTCCTATCGCATGTTGCGGACCAATCTGCAATTTGCCTCAGTCGATCGGCCATTAAAGATGTTGCTGATCACCAGCCCTTCACCAGGAGAAGGCAAATCGCTCACCGCCGCCAACCTGGCGGCCGCCTATACCCGGGCCGGCAAACGGGTCATCTTGATCGATGCCGATCTGCACCGCCCCTCACAGCAACGCTTCTTCCAACTGCGCAACAATGTTGGACTGACGCTGGCGCTCTTTGATGACAAAATGGCTCTTGAGGGGCTCATGCAGGATTCCGAATTACCGGGCTTGCGTATTCTGACCACGGGGCCACTGCCCCCCAATCCGGCCGAGTTGCTTGGCTCACGGCGCATGCAGGAAATTCTGGGTCGTCTGCGCGAACAGGCAGACATTATCATCATTGATAGCCCGCCCGTTTCTGCCGTCAGTGATGCGCTGATCCTGGCCAGCCAAGCCGATGGGGTGTTGGTAATTTTGAAATCCGGCAAGACCAGTCGCACCGTTGCCAAGAAGGCGCTTAGCACCCTCCGCCAGGCAAAGACCCAGTTAGTGGGAGCCGTTTACAATGGCATCTCAGCCCAGGACAGTGACTATACCTACGACTATGCCTATAGTTACTATGAAACGGAAGCAAGTCCCGCTCCAGCGCAACCACTATTGGCCAATGGTTATGCCAATGGCAATGGCCACAGCAACGGGCACAGCAACAGCCAAAGTAACGGTAATGGACACAGCAATGGCCAAAGTAACGGTTACAGCACCGGCTATGCTCATGAGCCAAAACCCGCACAGGGACAGGCAGAACTACCAAGCAAAGAACTAAGTTACGCCCATCATATCCACATGACGGCGGAGCAGAATGGCCACACGGCGGATGAGTATCCAACTTTGCTCCCAGCCGGACAAACAGGAATGACGGCACCACGAATGCGGCACTACGATGCCTAGGGTACGGTATCGATAAAAAACGTATAAAATCTTGTCCAAGAAAAAACCGCCGAGTGAAAACTCGGCGGTTTTTTCTTGGACAATTGTAACGACTAAGCCGTGGCCTTCGACAAGCTCAGGCGACGACTTGGTCGTTACGGACGGTTTAAACCATCACCGTCGCCTGCTGACGATCAGGGTTTGGCAAGCGGTCGCGCTGTTGCAAAAACTGTTGGACCACATGAACAGGAATGGCGACCCCAACATCAGGACCATTCATCATGGTATTGATGCCAATCAGACGTCCCTCGTTATCAACCATTGGTCCCCCTGAATGACCAGGGCGCAGATGCAAACTAGCCGCAATCCACTCACGCCGCGAAGCAGCCAATTCAGGCAGTTGCGCGCCCATCCCGATCACAACCCCAGCAGTAGCACCCCCGGTGACACCACCGGGATAACCAAAGGCAAGCACGAGATCACCGCTGGCGAGCTGTTGCGAATTGCCAAGCGCAATCGGGGTCAGCCCAGATGTGACTACGCGCAAGGCGGCTAGATCCTGGTCACGGTCCACGGCCACGACGCGAGCCGCTACGGTTCGCCCATCCGGCAGTTGGACCGTCAACCCTGGGCTCTGGTCGGGCGGGCCATCAACAACATGGGCATTGGTAATAATCAGGCCATCAGGGTGCCAGATCACACCGGCCCCCATCCCGCGCTGGCGATTGCGGATCTGCACGAGACTCTGTAACACCCGCTCGCTAACCGCCCCCAGTCCATTACTCACCTCTTGCAGCACCGTGAGCATGCGCTTAGCCCTGACTTTGACCAATGGTGACCGTTAAGGTCTGCACCTGGCCACCACGTAACAGTTGAGCGACGAGGGCCTGGCCAACTCGGCTACCGCCCAACAGCGCCTGCAATTCGTCAATTTGACGCAACGGCGTGTCGGCAAGCGCCGTGAGCACGTCACCTTGCATCAACCCAGCTGTCGCCGCAGGGCTGCCACTTTCGACGGACATGACCATTAGACCAGTCTCCTGACCAACCAGCCCTTGCAGATTTTCGGTCAGGCGTACTGGCTGGACACCAATGCCTAAGTAACCGCGCGGTACATGGCCATGGGCCAGAATTGTCTCGACCCCATGGCGAACCGTGGCCGCGGGCACCGCGACACTGGTCCCACGCACCAAGGCCGATGAATTCATCCCACCAAAGCGACCATCTGCGCCCACAACAGGCCCACCGGAGAAACCGGGATACATCACTACATCCGTCTGTAAGTAGTGGTCGATCTGGCCACCGGCACGGGTCTGCCATTCACCGCCAATCGCGCTGACAATCCCCAAAGTAGCCTGGACATGCTGCCCTGGCCGGCCAAGGGCCAACACCAGATTACCAACCTTCAGTTCGCCCGCATCTTGCCAGACCGCCGGCGTCAACCCGCTGGCGTTAATGCGTAAGACCGCTAGATCAACCCCCGGATCGCGCCCCACCAACTGGGCATCGAGGGTACGGCCATCAGCCAGCCCCACTTTGAGGTTGTCATCGCGCTCGACCACATGATGCGAAGTGACGATTACCCCCTCCGCCGCCCAGATGATCCCAGTCGCCGGCAAACGCTGGCGCCCTTCTACCCGGACCACCGACGCGCCTTGCTGTTCGACCAATTGCGCCATTCCATCGGACAGCGCTTTTAATGTCTCTGCCATTGTGCCTCCTGATTGCACCTGCGTTATGTTGATTTGTTCGCTTGATTCGTGCCTAATGTTTTGCATAAGTTGCATGGCACTACTATCGCGCAGAAAACCAGCGGTCACCTCCCCCATTTGGATAGGCGCGACCTGGAAAAACGGGTAGGCAAGCCAAAAAGCAAAAACCCGCCTGACAGGCGGGTTTTTGCTTCCATCATTTTTAGAAGAGAGAAAAAGCGAGAGAGAGAAAGCAAGAGAGAGAGAAAAAAAGCGAATACAGAATGTCTCTAATCGTCAAAACCGGCACCCCTCATTTGCACACCGGTTACCTGCTGGCTCACCTGAAGAGAGAGAAAAGGGCGAACCAGCAGCCAACACGGCAGCAATCGAAATGGTGCAAGAAGTAGTGCAAGAAGTAGTGCAAGAAGTAGTGCAAGAAGTAGTGCAAGAAAGAAAGAAGTGCTTACGATGTCAAACGTCTGGGATTAAGAACCAGCCACAGCGACTTGCACACCGGTTACCTGCTGGCGCACCGAAAGAGAGAGAAAAAGGCGAACCAGCAGGTAACACGGCAGCAATCGAAATAGTGCAAGAAGTAGTGCAAGAAAAAAAAGAAACAATGACAACATAATGCCTGCTGGTGTGATGGACCAGC
>JALHQH010000047.1:0-48340 GCA_022842065.1 Caldilineaceae bacterium | reverse complement strand
AAGAGAGAGAAAAAGGCGAACCAGCAGGTAACACGGCAGCAATCGAAATAGTGCAAGAAGTAGTGCAAGAAAAAAAAGAAACAATGACAACATAATGCCTGCTGGTGTGATGGACCAGCAATCATAAGTTGGATACCAGTTAGCTGCTGATGCACTGGAAGAGAGAGAAAAAGGCGAACCAGCAGGTAACACGGCAGCAATCGAAATAGTGCAAGAAGTAGTGCAAGAAAAAAAAGAAACAATGACAACATAATGCCTGCTGGTGTGATGGACCAGCAATCATAAGTTGGATACCAGTTAGCTGCTGATGCACTGGAAGAGAGAGAAAAAGGTGAACCCGCAGCCAACAGGGCGACTACAGAAAGGAAGCCAGAAAAGAGAGAGCCGATTGAATGTAAGGATAGTACTCAACACGCCATTGATATTGCTTCATCTCCCACACGTTCTGCCAGTAGTAACCCAGTTCAGCCGTGGCCCGTACATATTCATGGGAGCTGAAGGCCGGAATAAAGAAGTGCACAACCAGCAGATAAGCGGCGATACAACCACCGGCAAGCAGAATGAAGTCACTATGGTTGGACCAGTTGCTGTTGCGATAGCCCGGATGTAAATCACGCATGGTGCGTGTCCGACCAACCACGATGGGAGATAAATTTTTTGTCATCATTAGGTACGTCCTCCTATACTTACAGCGATTGTCGAGCCAGCCAACATTGACTAATTTGGTCATTCTAGCAGTAGCAACCGGTATTCTTGGTGATGTGTGTTGCGTTATTTGTCGTAGCTACTGATGTCATTAGCATAACGCAAAAAGCCCAGAAAGATCCTGTCAACAGGCTGTCAAAGCCAGATTGGCAACGCCCGTTTCCACTATTTGGCGCGTGGAGCCAGGCAGCAGCCAAACAAATGCTGTAGACAATGCAGCAGAAATTTACGTCAAAAGTAGGATAAAGGCGGAGAAAGCACGCTTTTGACAAAACTGAGTACACTGTAAAGTAAGTAATCCGAAATTCGCGTAGGGGCATGCAGTGTGGCGAAACCAATTCGCTGTAGGGCAACCAACTTGCTGCGCCACGGGGGCCACTGGGCGCGTGCCCGTGGTTCAAAACACTAGATTATTTAATTTACGCTGTACTGAGCGGCGGTCGGCGCGGTAAGTTCGCTATAGTTTGATCAGCCCCGCACGCGTGGCGCGGACAACCGCATCGGTCCGACTCTGTGCGCCGAGCTTGCCGAGGACAGCATTCAGATGAAATTTGACCGTGTGTTCACTAATGGCGAGTTGACGGGCAATCAGTTTGTTAGATAAGCCTTGGGCTAGCCAATGTAAGACATCAAGTTCACGCGGGGTTAATGGTTCGAGTAAAGTGGGGACACGCTCGCCGCTGGGTAGGGGTGCGCCGGCGACCAACGTTGGGGTCAGGACAATCAGATCGTAAAATAGCGCCTGCAGCGCAGCCGCGAGGGTGGCAGCAGAGGCGCTGCGTAACAGGATACCACGCGCCCCGACCGCCCAGACCTCCGCCACCGCGGCTTCGTCGTCCAGCAAAACGAGGACGGGGGGAGCGTACTCGGTAAAAGCACTTAAGGCCTCTAACGTGGTGGGCATACTCCAACCCAGATCCCACAGGACAACATCCGGTTGAAAGACGGCTAGCCCTTTGGCCAGATCATCGCTGGGGGCACACTGACCGACCACCGTCAGTCCTGGCTGTGCGGCAAGCAGTGCCGCCAAGCCCACGCGCGCCAGCAGATCAGAGGCGCAGATCAACAGCCGCAAGTGATCCGTGGGTGGGAGTGTAGAAAGGGCGGTGTGCGCAGCCATCGGCAAGGGAATCAGCGTTAGAGCCGCGGCAACGTAATGCCGGTCTGCGCCTGATACTTACCCTGACGGTCGGCATAGGTCACTTCTGGCTCTTCGCCCTCAAAGAAGAGCACCTGGGCGATGCCCTCATTGGCATAGATCTTGGCCGGCAGTGGCGTCGTGTTAGAGATCTCGATAGTAACATGTCCTTCCCAACCGGGTTCGAAAGGGGTAAAATTCGTGATAATGCCACAATTGTTAACAAATACACCGGCTTCCAGGGCAAAATTGCCTGTTTCTGGCGAAGTTAAACAGAATACATCAACCTCACCTTTTATTTCTCTAATCGCAACAACCTTATGATTATTTCTTTCTAAGTTTCCAGACTTAAAAGCTTCAATCACATGGGAAAATCGCCTAAATACAGCGCGATCGCAACCCAAAAGCCGCGCAGCACCGCGCAATGTACCTTGTTCTTTTAATGCATTAACAAGGTCAATCTCTGTAAAGTTGTGCTGGGTAAACAATCTTTTTGCGAGTTCTGATTGGTTTTGCCTGCGTTCCTGATCGCCGGCCCATGCGCTTGTGTTATTTGTAGGGAAATTATGCTGCCTATCACTATCAATGTGGTGACGATGCATAGTTGCGACGTCTTCATATCTGCGATGGCTCAAATTCCACTCATCAGCCAGTCGATGCGTAGAATGCATTTTGCCTAAAATGGGTTGGTAAACTGCTTCGTACCCTCGATACGCTTTTCTGTATAGTGGAAATAATGAATCACCTACCAGTAAATGTTGTGCTTCAATTTCACCTTTATAGCGCGTCACAAACTTATGATCCCTCGTACATTGGATTTTTTTACCATTATCCAATTCAACTTCTAGCACCGTCTCTTTGGCCACCCATCTGGGAACATCAAGTGTAACAAGCTTGATCAGCCCTTCGCGACTAACACCATAGCCAGACGAAGTTGTACCTGAGCGCTGATATTCATTTGCTAAACTCTCCAGCGTTGCAGCTTTACGTTTTGCTAGTGCAACTCGTGTATCCCCACGAAAACAGCGGGCATAGGTCGATTTACCAAGACAAAGGCCCAACACATTACGCGGCATTCGAAAATACTCAACGCTGCGCGCCAAGGCAAAACTGTTGGGCGGGATAATACAAACGTCGCCACGATGATGGATCATCGCCTTTTCATCAATCGATTTGGGATCAACTACAGTCAATTGACCGGTAGCCGTGGTAAAGATCAAAAATTCATCCGCCACGCGGATATCATAGCCAAAACTGCTCAGCCCATAGGAGATGACGCCTTGGCGCACCAGTTTCTCCTCAAAGGGATCGATCATCTTGGTCTCGAGGGCCATGCGGCGAATCCAGTGATCAGGTTTAATCGACATCATTACTCACTTCTAGCCGTGATGGCCGCTTCGGTGGGGGCGAGGGCGGCCTGCCCTTGCCCATGAAATCTTTGTGTAATCAGCCCGCGACCTGGCGCAAAGAGAAAGGCCAACCCAAAAAAGGCGGTTGCCACCAACACCATCGCCGGACCAGATGCAATGTTAACATAGTAACTCAAATAAAGGCCAGTACAATTAGCCAGCGCGCCAATAATGGCCGCCGTCACCATCATGGTTGGCAGGCGACGGGTGAGCAGTTGCGCCGTGGCCGCCGGGGTGACCAACATGGCGAGCACCAGGGCAATACCGACCGTCTGGAGCGCGGTCACAATCGTCACCGCAATCAAAACAAGCAACAGATAGCGCAAAAAGCTGGCGGGTAAACGCAAGACGGCGGCCAGCGTGGGATCAAAGGTGATGACGAGCAGTTCCTTGTAAAAGAGGATGACCATCAGCAAGACAAAGGTACTCAGCCCCAGCGTGATCCAAAGTTCATTGACCGAGACGGCCAGCACATCGCCAAAGAGGATATGGGCGAGATCCACGGCATAGCTCTGCACCGTACTGAGCATGGCGACGCCCAAGGCAAAACTGCCGGCAAAGACAATGCCAATCGCGGTATCCTCCCGGATCTCGCCGCGCTGGCTCAGTGCGCCAATACCCAGGGCCGTGGCAATCCCGACAATTAGCGCGCCGACCGCCAGCGGCCAGCCCAATAGGTAGGCAAAGACCACCCCCGGCAAAATCGCATGGGCAAGCGCATCGCCCAGGAAAGACATGCCCTGCAAAATCACATAGGTACCCAAGGTCGAGCAGATAATGCCGACCATGAGCGCCGCCAGCAGACCGCGCACCATAAAGCCATATTGCAACGGCTCCCACAACCACTGCAGCACTGTCATAGGGTTGCGTACTCCTCTAGGGTCGCTTGTCGTGGTCGAGCAGCCACGGGGGTGTTCGGCACAAATGCCGGCGATGGGGCATGGCCATCACTACAACAACTGTCAGCCAGAATGATTGACTCAGCCCCCGTGTGCAGCACATGCAGTTGCCCGCCGTAAGCCTGGGTCAACCGGGTTGCCGTCAAGACCTCGGCTGGTGAGCCAAAGGCAATCAGCCGCCGGTTGAGCAACATTACCTTAGAAAAATAGGCCGCGGCCTGGTTGAGATCATGGGTGGCCACCATAATGGTAATGCCCTGCCGGCGCAGTTGGCGCAGGATCTCCAGAATTGCCTCCTGGCTGGGCAGATCGAGACCGGTTAACGGTTCATCCAACAGCAACAATTCGGCTTCTTGCGCCAGGGCACGGGCCAGGAAGACCCGCTGCTGTTGTCCCCCCGAGAGTTCACCGATCTGGCGACCGGCCAGGGCGCTCATCCCAACCTGGGCCAGCGCCGCTTGGACTTGGACGCGATCCTGCCGTTGTGCGCGCCGAAAGAGCCCAATTTTGCGCGTCCGCCCCATCATGACGACATCGGTTACGGTCACCGGGAAGCGCCAATCAATGCGGCTGCGTTGTGGCACATAGCCGACACAGATATGCCCCTCTGGACCGCTGCCATAGATGTTAACCTTACCCGCAGTTGGGGCGATGATACCGGTAATCACGCTAAAGAGGGTGCTCTTGCCGGCCCCATTAGGCCCAACAATCGCCAGATCATCCCCCTGTTGCAGGGCAAAAGTCAGATCTTCCAGGGCCGTTACGGTGCCATATTGCACGCGTACCGCTTGTAATTCTACGCTAGGCCGGTGCTGTGCATGAACAGCAGGATGAATAATGCCAGGTAACATGGTTTGTTCTCACTTCTGTTGCTAACGCGTAACGCCATTCAGGTCATTACAAAATGCAGATTTTTACAGTTCACCATTCTTCAGTATACCACTGTGGCCGGTGGAACCACAAGAATTGAGAACAAATCTCAATTATTTTAGTGCTAGGCAAGCAATAGGGGGTAAACCGCCCACAAATCACCAAACAATTCCAACTCCGCTCCACTTTGTGGTAAAGTTAGCCAAATACAAAGGCTAGCTGCGGTACGCACAGGCGCGTTTCAGCAACTGGTCCCGGCAGTCACACGTATACTATAGAATAGAATCTCGACTATCTTTCAGGAGAAGCTGCATGGCACAACCCATCTACTATGTGAACGGTGCCTTTGTGCCCGCGGATCAGGCAACTTTGCCGGTGAATGATCTCAGCATCGTGCGTGGCTATGGGGTCTTTGACTATACCCGTTCCTACCGCGGCAAGCCCTTCAAGCTGCACGAACATATTTTGCGCCTGGAGCGCTCGGCTCAAGCGATTGAACTGTGCTTACCGTGGAGTACAGCAGAGTTAGAAGCAATTGTACAAGAAACCTTTGACCGTAATCCCTACCCCGACGCCGGCATTCGCATTGTGGCCACCGGCGGCCCGTCCCCAGATTTTATGACGCCGCAAGGTAACCCTAGCCTGCTGGTAATGATCACGCCGATTACGTCGAGCGCTGCGCAGGCGCAGGCCGAAGGGGTCAAGATTACCACTGTCGAGATAGACCGCATTATGCCCACGGTCAAGAGTATCAACTACATGAGTGCCGTGATGGCGGTCGAAGCGGCCAAAGCCCAGGGCGCGGTGGAAGCCGTCTATCGCACCAAAGACGGCTTGATCACCGAGGGTACCCGCGCCAATCTCTTTGTCTTCAAAGGTCGCCAACTGATTACGCCCAAAGCAGAAGTGCTGGCGGGGATCACACGCGCCGTCGTCCTGGAAATTGCGGAAGATGATTTTGAGATCGTCGAAGGGCCACTGACCTATGCCGACATTGTTAATGGCACAGTGGACGAGCTCTTTATTACCAGCTCCACCAAAGAGATTCTACCGGTCGTCCAGGTCGATGGACTGCGGATTGGGGATGGCAAGCCGGGGCCTTATACACAGAAATTGATCGAACTTTTTCACACCTATGTGGAAAATTATTGTCGGTAAACAGTTCTGCGCAAAGGTGCGCAATGGAGAGAAGTTATGGCAAGAAATGCAATGTTTGCAGGCTTGGTCGTCGATGAAGCGGGCAATCCCGCCGAAGTCGCATTGGTTGGCGAAAATGCGTGTTATGTGGTGATGGATGATGATTTTCGCCGCCACATTGACGCGCAGTTGGTCGATGTACAGGTATTACGTTACATGCGCGGCCAGGTCGATGAGCACCGCGATCTGGCGGTAGAACAGATGCTCAACATGCTGGGCAAAGATGACATTTTTACCAAGGTGGCGGTCGAATCGTCGATCAACAACATTGAAAAAAATGTTGGGCAACCGATCCCGGAGGAGGCGCGCCAGTGGATGGGCATGCTTGGCTTCCGGATCGTGATCGATTTTCAGGGCAATGTGACCGATGTGCAGATGCCGGCCGGGGGCATTGCCGAAGACGAATAAGTGCGGTTCGACCTACCTTCACCATCAAAAATGCCTATTGACAAATGTGTATAAAACTGATAATTTATGTGTATAGCACATGGCTATTTTGACGCAACCGTGCTATACACATATTTATCCAGGAAATTTTATGCGCACAAATATTGTCATTGATGACGGGTTAATGACCGAAGCGTTGGCTTGTACCGGGCTAGAGACAAAAAAGGCAGTAATCGAGGAAGCACTACGCACATTGGTGCAATTGCGCCGGCAGGGCGAGATTCGATCGCTGCGCGGGCGTCTCCATTGGCAAGGCGACTTGAACAGTTTACGTGAAGGGCGGGTTGCCTACACAACGGATGATGGCATAACGGATGAAGCACGAATCAGCCTAGAAACTATCCATCAAGTAGAAAGTAGTGACACCAATGTGGCTGGTTGATTCGTCCGTTTGGATTGACTTCTTCAACGGCAAAGCAACAGCCGCCACTAACTTACTGGATAGCAAAGTAGGTCAGCAAGAGTTAGCACTTGGTGATATTATTCTCTGCGAAGTCTTGCAAGGTTTCCGTTCTGATCAGGAATTTCGCCAAGCGCAAGCCGCGCTGCTACACTTTCCGATCTTTGACATGGGCGGACGCGACATTGCCATCAAAAGTGCGCTTAATTACCGGCAGCTACGGAAACACGGTGTAACGATTCGCAAAACAATTGACTGCTTGATTGCCACCTTTGCCATTGAGCGCGGTTTACCACTGCTCCACGATGACCGTGATTTTGAACCTTTCGCCCAACACCTCAACCTCCAAGTCGTGCGGTCGTAGGGGGCAGGTAGGGCAGTAAATCGGTACATCGGTACATCGGTAAACAAGTCTGCTCTACCGATTTACTGATTTACTGATTTACCGATTTACCGATTTACTGATGTACCGATGTACTGCTCTACTAATATCCCCCCCATCCCAATACCAAAATATCGAGTCCCAAACCAATGAATAAACAACCCATTATCTTTGAAATTTGTGTCGATTCGGTCGAAAGTGCGCTGGCGGCACAACAGGGCGGTGCTCAGCGGGTCGAGCTGTGTGACAACCTGCTTGAAGGGGGCACGACCCCCAGCGCGGGGACGATTGCCCTGGCGCGCCAGGAACTCTCCATTGACCTTAATGTGATCATCCGCCCCCGTGGGGGGGATTTTCACTACTCTGCGCTTGAGTTTGAAGTGATGAAATATGATGTGACCCAGGCCAAAACATTGGGCGCGGATGGCATTGTCATCGGCTTGCTCAACCATGATGGGACGATTGACAAGGCGCGGACCGCCGAACTGGTTGCGCTGGCTCGCCCCTGTAGTGTGACCTTCCATCGCGCCTTTGATATGACCATCGATGCGCAGCAGGCGCTGGAAGATCTGATTGCGCTTGGTATTGACCGGGTGTTAACCACTGGCCAAGAAAGCTCAGCCGTAGAAGGGCTAGAGCTGATCGCAGAGTTGGTGCAGCAGGCTGGTGATCGGATCATCATCATGCCCGGCGGGCTGCGTGAACGTAACATCCAAAAATTTATCAGCCGCACAGGGGTCAAAGAAGTGCACATGACCGCCCGCACCACCGTAGAAAGCCAGATGACCTATCGCAAGAGCCACGTCTTCATGGGCGGCGCGCTCCGGCCGCCCGAATATGGCTATCTATCTACCGATCCCGAGCGCGTGGCGACGCTGGTCAAACTTGCCGGCGAACTTTAGGTTAGTGAGTGGGTGATTGGTTATTCACCATTTACCAAATAACCAATCATCCAATCACTAATCAACCAATCACCAATCACCTGACAAGGACACCTATGCAACTGCTCGATCATCCAATCGGCAACTATCGTTTTTACACGGGGATTGCCCCCTATTCTGCCGGCGTAGTGGCAATGCCGGGTTATGAGGTTGTGCGCGTGACGCTGCACCAGCCCCTCCCCTATCAACAGGGGTTCGCCCTAATCGAGCAACACCTAGCTGGACGAGGCCGCCCGCGCCAGGCGCTCTGTGCTGTCGAGTTACGGCTGCCGGCCCCACGCTCATTCACCGGTTTTATTGATTTCAACCGCGATTACCGGGCGATTCTGGCTAAGTGGGAAATTCTGGTCGGTGACGAAAACCCGGTGGCGCGCACCAACATTGCCCCGGCCTTTGCCCCCCCCACTGAGCCGTCGCTCTATGCCTTCTCCTACACGGTGCCTAGCACGACGCCGGCTGCCACCTTTATTGTCGCCGGGGCCGGTGATCTGAATGACCAGGCCAATCTCACCAGCGCCGCGGTCGTGCGACCAGGCGAAAGTTCGGCCCATGCCCTGCAAGAAAAAGCGGCCACGGTCATGGGGGTAATGGCAGAGCGCCTCTACGGGCTCGGCATGACCTGGGCCGCGGTAACGGCGGTCACCGTTTACACGGTTTACCCCGTCCGCCCACTGCTAGTAGATGGCATTTTGCGCAAGATTGGGCCTGCAGCGACCCATGGCATCAGTTGGTTCTACAGTCACCCGCCCATTGCCGATCTGGCCTTTGAGATGGATCTGCGCGGGATTCGGCAGGAAATTAGACTTTAACGACCAATCCCGACAAAATTTAAACGATAGGAATGCCCCCATGGATAAAGCACTAGTCCGGTTTAGTAAATTTCTCAGCCTTGTACTGCGTCACGATCCAGGGCAGATTGGGCTGACCCTGGACAGTGGCGGTTGGGTTGATGTGACGACCTTGCTGGCGGCGGCCAATCAAGCTGGCTTTCAGATCACACCGGCACAGTTAGCAGCGGTGGTTGCCCAGAATGACAAACAGCGCTTTCGTTTTAGTGATGATGGCATGCGCATCCGCGCGAATCAGGGGCACTCGGTTACGGTGGAACTGGGCTTAACGCCACAAGCACCACCCGCGATCCTCTATCACGGCACGGCCACCCGCTTTTTAACCGCGATCCAGCAGGAAGGACTCAAACCGCGCAGCCGCCAACAGGTGCATCTCACCGCCGATGAGGCGACCGCGGTCAAAGTGGGGGCGCGGCATGGCAAGCCGGTGGTACTCACAGTCAACAGTGCGCAGATGGCCGCGGATGGTTACGCCTTTTACCGCGCCGACAACGGGGTCTGGTTGACCGACCAGGTGCCGCCAATCTACCTGCGCGTGCCAGAGCCACAATCGCCATAAGACTTATGTAGATTTCACCCCCTTTTCTATTTTTGTCCTCCAACAACGACTACAGACGCTGCCTTTGCCGGATCGACAAGCACTGACGCAGCGGCTACAGTCGGCCAAATAGGCCTAACCAACGGCTAGATCGCGAATTTTATGGCTCACATTTTAGCATTGCCCGCCTACCCAACCGCATTTTGGGTAACGGCGGTATTTGTCATGTTACTCACGGGGTTGGGAAAATCCGGCTTTGGGAGTGGTATTGGTGCGCTGGCAACCCCGCTACTTGCGCTCACCATCGGGGTCGCTGATGCCGCGGCGCTGCTGCTGCCCCTGCTCATCATCATGGATCTGTTCACCGTCCCCTACTATCGCAACCGTTTTGACCGCCGGCATCTGCTCATTTTGCTGGTCGGTTCGCTCTTTGGCATTGCCATCGGTGCCTATTTTTTTGAGACATTGAGCCATAACGAGCAGGCGCTTAAAATGGGGATTGGGGCCTTGGCGGTGCTTTTTGTCGTGCTACAGGTGGGGCGGTCACTCATTTTGGGGGCACTGAATGAACAACGTCCAGCGCGCTGGGTGGGCTGGGTCATGGGTGCATTGGGCGGTTTTACCTCCACCATTGCCCATGCCGGTGGGCCACCGGTGACGATCTATTTGGTACCACAGCGATTGCCACGCGATATCTATGTGGGGACCGCCGCCTTACTCTTTGCGGCGATCAACCTGATTAAGCTCGTCCCTTACTACTATTTGGGCTTGCTACGGGTCGGTAATCTGTCTACCGTCCTCTTATTAGCGCCCCTGGCCTATGCGGGGGTGTGGTTGGGTGTCTTCTTAAATCGGCGCTTTACCGATAAGTGGTTTACCCGCCTTGTCTATACATTTCTTTTGTTGACCGGGCTTCAACTGCTTACAGGTTGGAATTTGGTAACCTTCCTGACATGGTGGTAGGCAAGCTTTACGCCATCTGTTGCGCGATTGACTGACGAATGGTTCTCACGGTAAAGGGTTTGGAAATATAACAGATCGCGCCATGGATCAAGGCCGCTTCTGCCCAATTGGTATTGCGAAAGTTGCCGGTCATTAAGACGCGCGCCTGCGGATTGATCTGGCGGAGTTTGCAAAGCAGGGTGATCCCATCCGTGTCAATTAATTCAGCATCCATCAGCACAACTTGGGGTTCTACTTCGAGAAAGAGGTGAAGCGCCATTTGGCCGGTCGCAGCTTCGAAGACATTATAGCCATCCGGTTTGAAGGCATGGCGAAGCAAGATGCGCAGGGTTGCATCACGCTCAACAATCAGTAGTTTTTTGGCAGAAGCGGGGGTAGCAGTGGTGGATTTGGTGAGCAGATAAGAGGCTAGTAACGTACGGTAGACCGAATCCTGCTCTTTCATGGGATTTCACCTTTGTGCATGTGCCCTCAAAATGTCTAGTGCAATCTAGCAAATGTTTCTAAGCCCAAAAATTATAGTTGCCGTTAGGTGCCGAAGCTATGGACTGTTGTCGCATTCATGCTACGACAAATGAATGAGAAACAATTATTAAAGCTGACGGATGAAGCTTGATTTTGGATCACACGACTTTGAGTTATGGCGCGAGCACCAAGCGCAGCTGTAGGTCGAGTGTCGGCGTAATGACCTGGTCGCGCTGGAAGAAGAGGGCATCATCAATGCTGCCCCCCGTAAAGATCAACAACCTCAGGGCGCGCATTGACGGTGACGGCATCGGTGATCGCGTCGATGTAAGCCCAAGGCACTGCCGGCAATGGTGATCAGGGCAGCGGTGGTGACCACGTTGTTGTAGTTAAAAAGTTGGATCGAGCCACTCACGAGATCAAGCGTGGTGAGGTCAGTGGTCGAAAGTGAGCCATCGGCGAGGTTCCCGAATAACTCGCTGATGTAACGCGCCATAGCCCTGCAATGGTAGACAATTAAACGTAGTCAAACGTCACAAAAAAGCGAACTCAGTTGTGATGTGCAATCTTCCGGTAAAGCATAAATGGCAAAGTAATTACCGTAAATGACTGACCATGGGTATCATATTTTGTGACCCGATACGGCAGGAAAACAAAACAGCCCAAGTGATCAGCTGCTTGTCGCGCACAAGTTGACGGTGAATTTGTAAAAACATGGCAGAACAGGCTTGACAAGGCAAAGTAAGCGTGATATCTTTTGCACATTATGACAATACAAAGCACCCGCAGCATGGATCAATCTCATACAACTGCCTCGACCAGTAACCCAATGGCTACCGGTCTACTTGCGCTTGTTGAAAACCCACGCGATCCAATGCGTGGGTTTTTCTATTGGAGCTACTTTTATTTTACCGATACTAACTTTGCGCCATTCCAAGCGGAGGGAACGGTAATGCCTGGGTAGCACCAGTTGCAGACTGAACTCAAAAGAGCGGGAATGGCGCAAGCCACCCGCTCTTTTTTTGTGCCCAATTTAGACGAGTAATTTAAAACTTAACGAGAGGAACCAACCATGAGTGTCTGTCGAGGCGTACGCGGTGCCACCACGGTCGAAAGTGATGACCGCGAGTTGGTGCTCAAAGCAACACGTGAACTGCTGGGCCTGATGATCCGCCTGAATGAGATCGAGACGGTAGATGTGGCCAGCGCGATCTTTACGACTACGCCAGATCTGATCTCTGTCTTCCCTGCCACAGCGGCCCGTCAACTCGGTTGGCTGGATGTACCACTGATGTGTTCACACGAAATCAGCGTGCCGGGTAGTTTGGGGCACTGTGTGCGCATTTTGTTGCACTGGAACACGGCTAAGCCACAACAGGCGATCAAACATGTCTATCTGCACGAAGCCCGCACGTTACGTCCCGACAAAAACCTCGTTCTCTCGGCCCAAGATCTCGAAGATCTGGAGCGCTGGATCGAGGAACAGCTGAGCAAGAATAATTAATGGAAAATGGAAAATTGAAAATGGTTAATGTACCGGGACCTGTTCAAGTCGGTATTGACCGACAATTAATCATTAATTATTTTCAATTTTCTATTAATTATTAAGGAGATATTTATGACCATTGTTGCGTTCCAGGGCGAACATGGCGCCTATTCGGAAGAGGCAGTCCGCCAACATTTTGGCCCAGATGTAAAAACCTTGCCCTGTCATGCCTTTGAACATATCTTTGACGCGGTTGAGCGCGGCGAGGCTGATTTTGCCGCCGCACCCGTCGAGAATTCAACTGCGGGCAGCATCAACAAATCCTTTGATCTGCTATTAGAGCATGATCTGCGGGTGCATGGCGAGATCCTACTGCGGGTGCGCCACTGTCTGTTGACGACCCCTGGCAATCGCGACAAAATCAAAATCGTGCATAGCCACCCGCAAGCCTTGGCCCAATGTGAAGGCTATATGAATCGACACGGCTATACGGCTGTGACGTGGTATGACACCGCCGGCAGTGCCAAAGATCTGGCGGCCAAACCAGAAGAAGGGGTTGCCGTCATTGCCAGCCGTTTATCGGCAGAAACCTATGGTTTGGAAATCGTCGAAGAGGGCATCGAAGACATACAACACAACTACACCCGCTTTTTTGTAGTTGGCAAGGGAGAGGCAGAACGGGCCGCTCGTTGCAAAACATCACTAGTCTTTGCCGTCCCCAATACCGCCGGTTCCCTTTATGGTGCGCTCGAAGAGTTTGCCCGGCGGCGTATCAACCTGACCAAGATCGAGAGTCGCCCGCGGCGCAATCGACCCTGGCAATATGTCTTTTATGTGGACTTTGACGGCCATTGGCAGGACAAAGATGCCGGCGAAGCGCTGGTCTACCTGCTTAACCGCGCCGCCTTTGTCAAGTTACTCGGTAGTTATCCCGCTGCGCCGGCCCTAGAAAATGGTACAACCCAGGCCCAAGCACAGCTATTACAAATTTGAGGCGTGAAACGTAAAGCGTGATGCGTAAAACGTGAAATTGCCACGTTTCACGCATAGCTGCTGTGCATTACGTTTTACGTTTTACGCATCACGTTTCACCTTTAGAAATCATCGTTAAAACAAAAATTTGCTAAATCGAGGAGCAGAGATCATGATCGTTGTAATGAGAGCAGGGGCAACATCTTCGGAAGTAAGTGCGGTCATTGCGCGGGCAGAACAGATGGGGGCCCAAACCCATCCCATCTATGGCGAGAGTCGCACGGTGGTGGCGCTGGTTGGCGACCTGACGGGGGTTGCTCGCGAAGTTTTTGACGAGATGAACGGCGTGGCCCACACGATGCGTATCCAAGAGCAGAATAAGCTGACCAACCGCACGACGCGCCCCGACAATACCGTGATCGAGCTGGCCGATGGCCGCGTCCGCATCGGTGATCGTGAAGTGATTGTGATGGCCGGTCCATGCAGCGTCGAGGATCGCGACAGCATTATCGAAGTGGCGATTGCCGTCAAACAGGCGGGGGCCAAAGTCTTGCGTGGTGGGGCCTTCAAACCGCGCACCAGCCCCTACGATTTCCAGGGTTTGGGCGAAGCGGGCCTAAAATACATGGCCGAAGCACGCGAGATCACTGGGTTGCCGATTATCACCGAAGTGATGACGGTCGAAGCGGTGCCGCTGGTGGCCGAATACGCTGACATCTTGCAGATCGGGGCGCGCAACATGCAGAACTACGGGCTGCTTAATGCCGTCGGCAAGGTGCAACGCCCAGTAATGCTCAAGCGCGGCATGAGCGGCCTGATCAAAGAGCTGCTGATGTGTGCAGAATACATTGCTAGCAATGGCAACTACAACATTATGCTTTGTGAGCGGGGCATCCGCACCTACGAGACGGCAACGCGCAACACCTTCGATCTCAATGCGATCCCCGTGCTCAAGCAGTCGAGCCACCTGCCGGTCGTTGCTGACCCATCGCATGGCACCGGTTTCCGCGAATATGTCCCAGCGATGGCCAAAGCCTCCGTCGCCGCCGGGGCCGATGCGCTGATTCTCGAAGTACATCCTGACCCGGAGCAGGCACTGAGCGATGGTCGCCAAACCATCTCCACCAGTGATTTCAGCAAGCTTATGGTCGATCTACGCCGCATCGCCGAGGCTGTCGATCGCTTCATCGCCGATCCGGCGGAAGAAGATCTGACCGAATTCGCGGAGTTAGAAGCGTTGGCGTAGGGAAAAAGTAGATAGGTAAATCGGTACATCGGTACATCAGTAGATAGGTAAATCAGTAGATACTTGTACCGATGTACCGATTTACTTATCTACCAACCACTTTCACAAAAGGAAACCATACCCATGATTATCGTCATGAAACAAGGGGCATCACAGTCCCAAATTGAGAGCGTTGTCAACCGCGTCGATGAGTTGGGCAAGAAGGTCCATCTGAGCCGCGGTGAATCACGGACAATTATCGGCGTGATCGGTGCCGATGAACATATGATCAGCGAAGCCAACTTTGAAGTGATGGATGGCGTAGAGCGCACCATGCGCGTGATGCAGCCCTATAAGCTGGCTAGCCGCGATTTCAGCCATGAAAATACAGTGATCGATGTCAACGGCGTGCAGATTGGCGGCCAGAAAGTGGTTGTCATCGCCGGGCCATGCAGCGTCGAGAGTCGCGAGATGATTATTGAAACCGCGCATATGATCAAAGCCGCCGGGGCCGATATCTTACGCGGCGGTGCCTTCAAGCCGCGCAGCAGCCCCTACAGCTTCCAGGGCCTGGGCGAAGAAGGCTTGAAGTACCTGGCCGACGCCCGCGAAGCAACGGGGCTACCGATTATCACCGAAGTGATGAGCGTCGATGAGATCGACCTCGTCGCTGAATACACCGACATCTTCCAGGTTGGGGCGCGCAACAACCAGAATTACTCACTGCTCAAGGCATTGGGCAAAACCAATAAGCCGGTCTTCCTCAAGCGCGGTACTAGTGGCACGATCCAAGAGCTGCTGATGGGGGCCGAATATATTATGAGCAATGGCAATATGCAGGTGATCGTCTGCGAACGCGGCATCCGCACCTACGAGACGGCGACCCGCAACACCTTCGATATCAACGCCTTGCCGCTGCTCAAAGAGATGACCCACCTACCCGTCTGCGCCGATCCGGCGCATGGTACGGGGATGGCAAATCTGGTGCCGGCGATTACCAAAGCCGCCGTCGCCGCGGGGGCGGACATGCTGATGCTGGAAGTTCACCCTGATCCCAAGCGCGCCTGGAGCGATGGGGCCCAAAGCCTCAACAACGCTGGCTTCACCAAATTGATGAACGAACTGCGTCCGCTCGCTGCGGCGGTCGGTCGCAGTATCTAGAAAAATTGGTGATTCGGTGATTGGTAATTAGGTTACCGGCAATAGCTGGTAATCACCTAATACGACAACGTTAAATTATGTGCCTAGCTGAGCCCAGTGGGCACCCGGTGACCAGCGGTAGCTGTCCCAGCCGCTGGTCACCGGGTACCCATTGGGCGCCGCTAGGGCCACGAGAGTACTCGACGCGTGCACAGCGCAGCGCGACTGCCAATTTAGCGTTTTCGCACAAATCACGAATCACCCATCACCTAATCACCCAACTCCTATGCCAAAACAGTTACGTGATTGTAGTGTTACCGTTGTCGGTCTTGGCCTAATGGGCGCAAGTTTGTGTTTGGATCTGACGCGCGGCAAACTCTGCCGCGAGGTACGCGGGGTGGCGCGGCGGACGCAGACCGTGTTGGACGCCTTTTTTGCCCACGCGGTTGACTTGGCGACCAATGATCTGCACACCGGCGTGCTTGGGGCAGATATTGTCATTCTCGCCACTCCCGTGCGCACGATTGTTGACATGTTGCAAGAGTTGGGTCCCTTTCTCCAGCCAGGTACCCTGGTGATGGATATGGGCAGCACCAAGGCCGAGATCTGTGCGGCACTGGATCTATTGCCGGCGGAGGTCCAGCCGATTGGTGGTCATCCCATGTGTGGCAAAGAGACCGCCGGTTTTGAAGCAGCCGAGGCTGGGCTTTATCTCCATGCGCCTTGGGTACTCACCCCCTTGCCACGCACCACCCAGACCACGATTACCCTTGCCGCCGAACTCGCCCAGGCGGTTGGTGCCCGGCCCGTGGTGCTTGAACCGGCCCGCCATGACCGCCTCGTCGCCACCATTAGCCATCTACCCTTTCTCCTGGCCAGCGCCCTTGTCCACGCCGTTGCCCAAGTGGGCAGCGACGATACGATGGTCTGGCAACTTGCGGCCGGCGGCTTTCGCGACACCAGCCGCGTCGCCGCCAGCGACACCCACATGTTCATGGATATCCTCATGACCAACCGCGCCGTGGTGCTGGAACAACTTGATAGTTTTGCCGGCCAGGTGCAGGAGCTACGGGCGCTGCTGGCAGATGGGGATGAAAAGAGGTTGAAGGAAAAGCTGGGGGTTTCGCAGCGGGCGCGCGCTAGCTGGAAAAAGCGGTAGAAATAATTAATTGAGAATGGAAAATAATTAATGATTAATGGCGGCATGGGTGAGGTGAAGGATGGCCAGAGGCGATGATGTGGAAAAAGCGCTAATAATTAATTGAAAATTGAAAATAATTAATGGTTAATGGCGGCATGGGTGAGGTGAAGAAGGAACAGGTAGACAATGGCCCGTGGTGATGATATTGAAGCGCGTTTGATTCGTTTTGCGGTACGCATCTTGAAATTGGCTTCGGCGCTGCCAAAAACACCGGAAGGACGGCATATCCGCGGGCAACTCATCCGTAGTGGCACAGCACCTGCGCCACACTATGCCGAAGGGCGCGGTGCAGAGAGCACGAATGACTTTATTCACAAATTGAAGATCTGCCTTAAAGAATTAAATGAGACACGCGCATGGCTATTGATCATTCAAGAAAGCCAAATGTTATCAGCCGCGTTGTTGATAGAGATCATTCCCGAGTGCAACGAACTCTGCTGCATCATTAGTGCCAGTATCAAAACCGCCCGCGCGCGGAGCGAGCATTAACAATTAATTATTTTCCATTCTCCATTAATTATTAGAAAGTATGCTATGGCCCAAATTCACACCCACTCCGGCCACCCCCTCACCGGCCAGTGTTCTGTTCCAGGGGACAAGTCGATCAGCCACCGGGCGATTATGTTTGGCAGCATTGCCGAAGGGCAGACGACGGTGCGCAACTTTCTTGACGGCCATGACTGTCGTGCGACGGTCGGCGTGATGCGCGACTTGGGCGTCCAGGTTGATGTGCTGAATCCCACCGAGTTGGTCGTCCACGGCCGGGGCATTGATGGGCTGCAAGAGCCGAACAGTGTGCTCGACTGTGCCAATTCGGGCACGACCATGCGCTTGATGACCGGCTTACTGGCCGGGCAGAAGTTTGCAACCTTCCTTAATGGCACCGCCCAGATTCGCCGCCGTCCAATGGGGCGAGTCGTCAACCCCTTGAAGGGCATGGGCGCTGATATCATGGGCCGCCAAAACGGCAACTATGCGCCGCTGGGTATTCGCCCAGCCCAACTACGCGGCGTCGAGTATGATATGCCCGTCGCCAGCGCGCAGGTCAAGAGTTGTGTGTTGCTAGCTGGCCTCTACGCCAGAGGGCTGACCATTGTACGTGAACCAGGGCCTACGCGCGATCATACTGAGCGGTTGTTACGGGCGATGGGCGCGCCGATTGAGGTGATCGGCCATACGGTTCACACTGAGCGGCCCAGTGGCACCTTGCACGGGCTGGAAGTGATGGTGCCGGGGGATATCTCATCGGCAGCCTTCCTGTTGGTCGCCGGTGCAGTGATTCCCGACAGTCGGATCATGATTGCGAATGTGGGCGTCAACCGCACGCGTACGGGGATTGTCGATGCGCTGCAAGAGATGGGGGCCAACATTATCTTCCACAACGAACGCGAACAGGCGGGCGAACCAGTTGCCGACCTGGAAGTGCGCTACAGCGATCTGCGCGCCTGCACCTTTGGCGGTCCGGGGATCGTCACGATGATCGACGAATTGATGGTGCTGGCTGTCGCCGCCACCCAGGCCAAAGGGCGCACAGTGGTGAGGGATGCCAGCGAACTGCGCGTCAAAGAGACTGACCGCATTGCCTCCACCGTCACCGAGTTGCGTAAAATGGGGGCGAAAATCGAGCCGACCGCCGATGGTTTCATCATTGATGGCCCCACCGAACTCAAAGGCGCGCCGGTCGAAAGTCAGGGTGATCACCGCCTGGCAATGGCGATGACGGTGGCTGGGTTGATCGCAAAGGGTGAAACAACAATCTACGGCGCAGAGGTCACGGCAGACAGCTTTCCCGGCTTTGAAGTGACCTTGCAAGCGTTAGGCGCAACCTTAACGGTTGAGGAGTAAGTTTATGGAGATCACCGCAAAAACACAGATGGTCGGGGTAATTGGCTGGCCGGTCAGCCATAGTGTCAGCCCGGCGATGCACAATGCCGCCTTTGCGGCGTTGGATTTGGATTGGTGTTATCTGCCGCTGCCGGTGCCGGTCGAGCCGCATCCCCGAATTGGCGAAGCGGTGCGCGGGCTGCTGGCACTGGGTATGCGCGGGGCCAATGTCACGGTGCCGCACAAACAGGCGGTGATTGATCACCTTGATTGGCTGACCCCGGCGGCACAGGCCATAGGGGCCGTCAATACGATCCGCGTTGAGGCCGATGGCCAGCTTTCCGGCGACAACACTGACGCGCGCGGTTTTATCGCCGACCTGCGCGAGCATGAGGTCGATTTAACCGGCAAACGCGCATTGGTCCTCGGTGCCGGCGGTTCGGCGCGCGCCATTGTCTATGGTCTGGCTGAAGCTGGTTGCCAATCAATCGCGATCTTTAACCGCACAGCAGAAAAGGCCCATGACTTAGCGATGGATATCCGCACGGTCTTCCCCTTCTGTCGCTTCTCCGGTCATCCAGGCTTTGACGATCTGGCGGTAATGGCGAGTGAGGCTGATCTGGTCGTCAACTGCACTTCGCTGGGGATGACACCGAATGTAGAGGGACTGCCTTGGCTGGAAGCGGTCGCCTTCCGGCCGGGGCAAACGGTTTATGACCTGGTTTACAATCCACTACAGACGCGACTGTTACAAAAGGCCACAGCCGATGGTGCCAAGGCCATCAACGGGTTGGGCATGTTGATCTGGCAAGGAGCGCTTGCCTTTGAACGCTGGACGGGACAACTACCATCGGTTACCGTTATGCGCAGCGCCGCCGAAGAGATCTTTGCCAAACGCAAGTAAGGGCGCTGACCAGCGTAGACGGCAGGTGTGATAATTACACAAGTTCGCCGCTCGGCTATGATATAATTAGAAAGTAAGCAGCTTTTGTGGTTAGTGTAGTGAGGCGGCAGATGAAATTTCCCTATGGCGACAGTGACTTTTACCGGCTCATTGTCGAAGATTATCTCTATATTGACCGCACCGATCGGATCAGGGTGATCGAAGAGGCTGGGATCAACCTGACCTGGTTACGCCCGCGCCGCTTTGGTAAGAGCCTGCTCTTGTCAATGTTGGAGAATTATTATGATCTTGCCAAAGCAGACGAGTTTGCACGGCTCTTTGGTCATCTGGCGATTGGACAACAACCAACAGCGCTGCACAATCAGTTTCTCGTTTTGAAATGGGATTTTTCACGCATCAACCCACAAGGGGATGTGCCTGTTATCACACAGGTGGTACACGATCATATTAATGCCAGTATTGAGCACTTTCTGGTCTACTACAAGCCTTACTTACAGCTTACGGCGACCATTAACCGACACAATAGCATGTCGTCGTTTGCCTCGCTCCTGACCGCGGTGCAAGCATCCGGCCATCAACTTTATCTGCTCATTGATGAGTATGACAACTTTGCCAATGAAGTGATGATGGGCAATCAGGCCGAGAGTCACGAACGCTATGAAGCGTTGGTCACCGGTGAGGGGTTGCTCAAAACTGTCTTCAAAAACGTCAAAGCCTCAATGGATCAGGGGATCGCTCGAGTGTTTATCACAGGCGTTTCGCCGATTGTGCTAAGCGATGTCACCAGTGGCTACAACATTTCGGAAAGCCTTTCGCTGCGCCACGATCTCTTTGATCTCTGCGGCTTTCGTGAAGATGAAGTGCAAATGCTGTTGCAAGCTGTAGTTGCGCAGTGTGGGCTATCCACGGCGCAGGCGGCGGAAGCGTTGACGATCATGCGCACTTTTTACAACGGCTCGCGCTTTGTCTATGAGGATATGCCGCTGCTCTACAATCCAACCCAGGTCTTTTACTTCTTAAAATATTTCCAGCGTGAGTGTACTTATCCCCGTCAACTGTTAGATTCCAATCTAGCGCCGGACTATCAAAAGCTGAGCTACATTTCGCAGCGTGCGAATGGCGCAAGGTTGATCGCCGACGCGCTGAATGAACAGCAACCGCCAACCATTGTCGCCCTAGCCGATCGCTTTGGGTTGCGCCAGATGTTGGCGGAAACCAAGTCAACCACCTTGCTCGCTTCCTTGCTCTACTATCTGGGGGCACTGACGCTCAGTGGGGAAACAGAGACGGGCGAACTGATTCTACGTGTGCCCAACTTGGCGATGCGCAAATTATACGTTGAACGGCTGGCCGAACTGATGTTGCCAGAAGATCGCACCGGCGTTGAACGCCTCGACATTGCCAAATTGCTCTATGCTCATGGCGAGATGCAGCCGGTTTGTGACTTTATCAGTCAACATTATTTCAAGGTCTTCGATAATCGCGATTATTTACAGGCGAATGAATTAACGATTAAAACCGCTTTCCTCACCCTACTCTACAACGATACCTTTTATATTATGGATTCAGAAACTGCGTTGACACGTGGTTATGCTGATCTCACCATGATTCTGCGCCCCGAAATGCGGCGCTATCGCCTACTGGATCTGGTCATTGAATTCAAATTTATCAAATTGAATGAACTTTCACTAAGCAGCGAAAAGCTATCGACAATGACCCAGTCAGAACTCATAGCTTTGCCACTTGTCCAAGAACGGCTGCAAAGCGCACTGACCCAGGTGCAACGCTATTATCACACTTTGGCGGCCAAATATGGGGAACCAGAACGGCTGCGCGCCTATGCCGTGGTTGCCGTTGGCTTTGACCGTTTACTCTGGCAAGCGGCGGTGGTAACCTGATCAGTTCTGCCTAGCTTTATCTGTGCGCAATCGCTGGGCTTCGCAAGCAACTTTGTTTGAACAATCCAAGGACATTTCATGACTGAAGCAACAACAAATCCACGAATCAACTATAGTGCCTACCCCGATGAGAGCGGTCACTTTGGCCCCTATGGCGGCAAGTTTGTGCCGGAGACGCTGATGGGCGCGCTCGATGAGTTAGAAGAAGCTTACCTGCAAGCGCGCAATGACAAAACCTTTATGGAAGAGCTGGCTTACCTCCAGCGCACCTTTATCGGCCGCCCAACCCCGGTCACCTATGCCAAACGGCTGAGTGACCATCTGGGCGGGGCACAGATCTATCTCAAGCGCGAAGATCTGGCCCACACCGGCGCGCACAAGATCAACAATGCCTTGGGCCAGGCCTTGCTGATGAAGCGCAAAATGGGCAAAACCCGCATCGTCGCCGAGACCGGTGCTGGTCAACATGGGGTGGCGACGGCAACGGTGGCCGCCTGGTTGGGCATGGAATGTATTGTCTACATGGGTACCGTTGACATGGCGCGCCAACAGCCCAACGTCTTCCGCATGCGTTTGCTCGGCACCGAAGTGCGCGGCGTGGAAAGTGGCAGCAAGACGCTCAAGGATGCGATCAACGAAGCGATTCGCGACTGGGTGACCAATGTCCACAATACTCACTATCTGCTGGGCAGCGTGCTCGGCCCTCATCCCTACCCGGCGATGGTGCGCGACTTTCAGAGCATCATCGGCTGCGAAGCGGTCTACCAGATGCGCGACCATGCGGATGGGCCAGGGCGGCTACCCGATGTGATCGTCGCCTGTGTCGGTGGCGGCAGCAATGCGATTGGCATGTTCCACTCCTTCCTCGAATTTGAACAGGTGCGCCTGATTGGCGTCGAGGCGGGTGGTCATGGCATTGAAAGTGGTGAACATGCCGCCCGCTTTGCCGATCCCAAGATGGGGCGCATCGGCGTTTTACAAGGTACAAAAAGTTATGTGCTGCAGGATGAAGATGGGCAGATTGCGCTCACCCACAGCATTAGCGCCGGGTTGGACTATGCCAGCATCGGGCCGGAACACGCTTGGCTGCGCGACCTCAAACGCACTGAATACACTTACTGCACCGATGAGGCGGCCATGGAAGGCTTTAAGTTGCTCTGCCGCTTTGAAGGGATCATCCCGGCGCTGGAAAGTTCGCACGCCGTTGCCCACGCCGTGAAGATCGCCCCGCAGATGGGCAAGGATCAGATCCTGTTGGTGAATCTAAGTGGCCGTGGTGACAAGGATCTCAATACGGTGATGGAAGTGCTGGGTAAGTGATACCCCTTGCACGAGGAAAGGTGATCTGCGATGGCTCAATTAAGCAGCTCTGCATCAGCAAAAGAATTGCGCATGCGTGAACTTGCCGATGTTTACCTTACCCAGTTCTTAGGAACTGAGTATCGTTGTGCTGCTCCATCACAGCAACACAACAACAGCTTAATGTTTTTCATCTGTTATACGGATGTAGAAAATGAACAACCACCTGTGGTTGGGCGGATCAACGTTAACCCAGCAACTGCAACGGTGCAACCTTTAACAACTGAACAACTTTGCGAGATCCGCGAGTGTGCGGCATGGGAAAAGGCCCGACGCAAAGGCGAGTTAGCCCGCAATACCGACGGTCACATACTGCGCCACCAAGCGCGCCGGTTAGCGCGCCGGTGGATCAGCGCCCAGCTGGGTATGAATTTCAGCGTTACAGGTGGGATCTTTGTGCCATTAGCAGCACCGATTTGGCAATTTGCCATTGCATTTCACCTAGATAATTTACAGCTAGAGCCGCTTGGAACAATCGATGTGAATGCACTGAGTGGCGAAGTGAGTCCCTTAAGTAACACACAGCTTAAAACCCTCGAGGAACGCGTTCATGCTATTGTCCGATATCAAGAATTGGCGCCAGCAGCGTGAAGCTGATTGCCTTGTCGCCTGCACCGCGATGGTACTAGACTATTTAGGGATTCATCGTGAGTATAGTTGGCTGACTAGGATCTTACAAACGACAGAGATTGGAACACCTTTTCGCAATGTAACCAAACTGCATTCCGCCATTGGCATCAGTGTACGAACTGATATCAATGGCTCTTTAGCAGCATTTGCAGCAGTACTTGACCTTGGGTTACCCGTCATTGTTGCAGTTGACAGCGATGATGTCGGTATCTGGCCCTATTATCACCATCATGCGGTTGTTGTGATTGGCTTTGATAACGATACTGTTTTTATCAACAATCCCGCTGCAAACGATGCGCCCCAAGAGGTAGCGTTAGAAACCTTCCTTTGGGCATGGTCACAGCGTGATTACGAATATGCGATCATTAGCCTAACTGAAAGCATATAAGCGTTCAAAAATAGGAATAACAGAAATGACTGGACTCGAACGGATTAGCGCCGTCTTTACCAAGGCAAAACAGGAAAAACGCGCGGCTTTTATGCCTTATCACGCGATGGGCTACCCCAGCCGCGGTACCACCTTGGAGGTGATCCAAACATTGGCCGACGTGGGGGCCGATCTCTTTGAAATTGGGCTGCCTCATAGCGATCCGCTGGCCGATGGACCAACGGTGCAAACAGCAACCTATACGGCAATTACGCAGGGCACCACCGTGAAGGATTGTTTGGCCATGGTCGGTGAATTGCGCGCCGCCGGGGTGACCCAGCCCTTTTGTGCCATGACCTATTACAACCCATTACTGGCCTATGGGCTGCAAAAGTTTGTTGATGATGCGGTTGCCGCCGGGATCGATGGGCTGATTGTCCCTGATCTACCGCCAGAGGAGGGGGATGAGCTGGATGAAATTTGCCGACAAGCGGGCCTGGCAGCCATCCAATTCATCGCCCCCACCAGCAGTGAAGCGCGCATTCAAATGATCGCACGCCGTGCCACTGGCTTTATCTACCTGGTGAGTGTGACCGGGATTACCGGGGCACGCACCGAGCTACCGGCCGATCTGAAAAGTTTCGTCCAGCGGGTGCGCAAATATACCAACCTGCCGCTCGCCATTGGCTTTGGCATCGGCACCGGTACCCAGGCGGCCGCGGTAGCCGAGATTGCTGAAGGGGTGATTGTGGGCTCGGCACTGGTGAAGGCAGCGGGCAGCACTGAAGGGGTCGCCGCCGTGCGGCGTTTAGGCACCGAATTGGCGGCAGGGTCACATCAAGCGGTAAAGGGCGGATAAGCCAGCCTGGATACGCTACCGTAGGTCATCGCCTCCGGCGTGACAGCTGAGTGAGAAAGCTGTCACGCCAGAGGCGATGATCTACGTCGGTTGTTTACTGCGCAATTTCTGTACTATCCGGTGGTAAGGCTGATTATTTAATCACCGGGCGCAGCTTCAAGGCAAATTGTAACGAAAAACGGGCATCGGGATCATCCAGATCGAGCTGGGTGATCGAGGAGATCTGCTCCAGCCGATAAGTCAGCGTATTGCGATGAATATGGAGCCGGCTGGCCGTCTGGCTCAGGTTGCCGTGGGAGTCAAAAAAGGCTTCCAGCGTCTGCACGAGTTCCGCATTTTTGCTTTCATCATAGCTGAGCAAGCGCCCCAGGGTTTTCCGATAAAAACGACCTGCTTCTGGGCTACTGCCCAATGCCGTCAACAGTTGGTAAAGCCCCAGGTCGCCAAAGTAGGTAACCGGTGAGCCCTTCCATTCCTTGCCCAAGCGCCAACTTTCGCGCGCCTGTTGCTGGCTTTGTAACCAGTTGCTGGGCATGGTCGCTGGGCGGCCGATGCCGATAATGACCTGGGATTTGGGGTAATGGGCGAGCAAACGCTCGGCCAAGGTATGGGCCACAATCTTGTGATCGCGGCCACTCTTGGGGTTGTCGGTGGGCCAGAAGAGCAACACACCCTCATCACGGCGGCTCAACGGGGCATTTACCCCTTGCTCTTTGACAAAGCGCAACAGGGGACCAGGCCACTCGGGCACATTTTTGGCTTCCACGACCCATGCCACATGGGGCTTGGTGAGATCATAGTGCAGCGAGGCCCCACGCTGGATCCACGCTTGTTCATCGGCAATCTCAGAAGCGAGCAGTTCATCGACAAAAGCGGCGCGCATGCGTTCTTCCGCTAGCCCAACCGCGTTGAGTTTCGCCCATTCCAGCGCCGCGGCCCCGGCCCCTTGGCTCACCGCCATCTCTTCCACCGCGCTGATCGGCTGGCCGGCTTGCACCAGGGGCCGCAGCAGTAGACAGTAGCCGCGAATCGAATCCATGGCCATAATCGGCATCACGACCACCTGGCTATAGCCCGCGGCGCTGGATGAACCATTCAAAGTTAACGCGCCGACGGTGCTATGCAGGTTGCTGGCCGGTTGTGTTGCCGCCCAACTACGCAGAACGGTGACATTCGGCAGGCTACTCAATAACGCCTGTTGCCGATTTTCCGCCAGGGTTTCAAGGCCACTATGGGTGGCGATCTGCCCATCTTCACGCAATAAGACCAACGGCTGCTGCACAAATTTGGCAATATGTTGCGCAATGCGCAGAATACCGCCACCATCAAGGGCGATCTGGTTGAGTTCGCGCTGCAACTCCGCGGAGCGTTGGGCAATGTAACCGGCGCGGTCAACAATTAGGCGAATAATGCCCCGTTCGACCTGGACCAGCGGTTGATCACTGGGTAATTCAAACAGCGCAATGCGACTGGCTTGGGCAATACGAATCGCCTCTGCATCAACTTTGCCGAGCACAGCAATCGCCGCAATCCGTGCTCCCTCCAAACTACGTACTACACGCGCCAACTGCATCTTTGCATCCAGCCGATAGAGATCCTCCATATCGATCAGTGCTAATTCATTGCCATCAAGTTTAGGAAAAGCTGGGGGACTAGGCCGTAAGCTGCATGCCCAACTGACCGTACGATCAAGCAGATCATCACCAACCAGAATTTTCGTGTTGGGGGGGAGCGCCAACCGATAGATATCATCTAAATTTACCGAGCTTTTGTACATATTGCCTAACTCGCTCTATTTCTAAATGGCGCACATAGCTGCAAGCGTCGAACTTCGGTAAGGTTGACAGGGCACGAATACCGTTCGCTCACAAATTTTGATCAGATTTGGTTGCCGTGCTGGGTGACGACGGGTAAGAAAGACGGTCAACTGCGTTGCAGTATAATCAAAAAGCAGAAGTTTGTACAATTTTACACAATCTTGTTGTGCAACTTATACAAATTTCGTAATGCAGCGTACTTTTTCTGGATTTTTTATTCAACATCTCACGAATCAGCATCGCATTTTACCTTAAGGTAGCGCAAAAAAGAACAAATCTAAAGTGATGTCAGTTTGAAACCAATACATTTATCCACGAAGGTACACGAAGATTTCGCCTTTACTTCGTGTACCTTCGTGGATCAGCTAAAACTACGATTTTCTATCTGATTTCACTTTAGGAGTTATGCAGCAATCTATGGCTTCGCGCCCAAGAGACCCCACTCAGCAGCCGAGCACGGCATGAGGCCAAAAGGCGCGATATAACAAAAAATGGCAACAAAAAAGCGAGTGAGCATGCTCACTCGCTTTTTTTAATTGTTCAAAAAACTTACCGTTTGGCCCAAGCCGTCATAAAGGCGCCAGTTGCACCACCCCATACGGCAAATAGTGCAATAAAACCGGCACCGAACCAACTAGGATCCTGCCCCAGCGCAGTGGCCATGCCGAAAAAGACAGCCAGCCCCAAAATTAGGCCAATAATGCTGCCGACAAAGAGCTTACCAATCGATTGGGTGCCCATAAAGGCACCAACAAGCAGTGGCCACAAGATGACCCCAATCACCGGGATCCCCCCAATAATGCCACCGATAACCCCGCCAATACTTGCCCCAACCCGCCCAGAGGCAAAGGCGTAGCCAAGGACAGGGCCAATCCCAGTCAATAGCAGTGCGGCAGCAAAAGGAATCAATTGATCAGCCTGCAGAAAATAGCTGGCCGCGTAGGCCGCAATTGCGGTCAAGACACCTGCGTAGATCGAAGCCAACCAGGGGTTACCCAGTGGACGTGACCGTGTTACAGTCATGGCACTCATCTTGCGCTCTCCTGTTGGGAATCTCGCTATGCTGGGCCAATTTATTCTAAGGAGTGGCCGCTGAGCATAGATTGTTGGTGGAAAATAATCGCTGTTACTATACCACAAAATACCATAAACGCTGGAAATCCGCAACCACGATTACGGCAATCGGTCCATTATCCGTTCGGTAACTCATCCCACTCGTCCACACTCCAGCCGCTGATCGCCAGATAGAGTTGAGGCTTGCGCGCCCGGCTGAGGATCAGGACCAGGGCATTTTCTTCGTCAACGGCCACTTCATCGAGCCAAAGCCCCTGTTTGACCAGCGCCGTCAGTTGGCGTTCTACCGTTTCGCGGTCGGGCAGCGGATCCTGCTCCGGGTCGCGATAGGCCAGGACGCCATAGAGCTCGAAATAGATCCCCCCCTCCAGATAAAGGTCAAGATCGGCCGCGTTGGTGCTAGTCGCAACCGCGTCCTGCCCTTCCAACATGTCGCTGATCGACTCCTCCCACAGCGCAACATGGACGATACGCTGGCCGGCGAGTTCAGCAAGATCGTCATACATCTCATCATCAACGGTCGTGTAAAAATCCAGCTCGCGTTCTTCGCTCATTGTTGTTTACTCTGTGCTTTCTGTTGCGGCCGGCGGGCCAATCACAATCATGCGGGTGGGAACCGTTATCGGTTGTTCAAAGAATTGCCCACCGGCACTGAAATGGCTAAATTTGAGGGGCAGGCCCTGGTCGATAAAAGGATTTGGCCCTTCCATCAGATGGAAGTGCAGATGGGGTCCCGGCGTAATGCCGCTGTTGCCCACCCGCCCGATCAGTGTGCCGCGACGGATGAGGTCCCCTTCGTTAACGGCCAAGCTGGCCTGTTGCAGACAGCCATAGTAGCTAAATTCACCGTTGGCATGGCTGATGGCAACGGCATTACCCAACAGTCGCCGCGGGTCATCGCGGAACATCCGCCCATCCGGTGGGGTACCAGGCTGCAGATCCGGCAGGTCGTAGCAGACGTAGGCAACTTTGCCGCCAGCCGTCGCGTAGACCGGCTGATCCCAACTGTAATGATCTTCCAGCCGTAGCCCTGCATCCGCAAAGAACTGATTGTCTGCCCCCAGTTTCACAAAGTCCAAGGCATAGGTCTGGCTAAAGACCTCCTGCTTGTGGCGGTCGCTCCAATCCGATCCCTGAATCGCCCACCAGGCACCGCGTAGCGGAAAGTACAAATCGGTTTTGTTTTCGGGATAGACCACCCCGATCTGGACCAGGGCCTGCGTGGACTGACCATCACTTTCGCGTTTGCCAACGACCGTCACCTGCACCATGGTCAGCAGTTCGTGGCCGTGCAGCATGAAGTGTAGGTGGTGGATGGCGAGCCCGGTGCCGGCTTCAATGCGTAGATCAGCCTCACCCGTCTGCTTGCGGATGACACGCGCCGGCCAGCGCTGTTCAAAGAGCAGTTGATGCTCGTTGTACCCCTGCACGACGAGGCCCGACAACTCGATGGCCCCGTGAATCGCCGTGATGCCGAGATCAAAGACCACCTCCTGTAGTGGCCCCAGTGGTGGAAAGGGTAGATCGGTATAGTTGGCCGCAATCAGCCGCGCTGGTCTGCTTTCGGCCATCAAGTAGGGCTGATTTGCGCTCTGCGCAGAGGATTGGGCGGCGGATTGGGCGGTATGCTCAGTCATGATAAATCCTATCGTCCTTGGCGAATTTGATGGCTCAAGACGGGGTGCTGCGCCATAAATTCAGTAAAAAATTGACGTTGGGTCTGGCGCTCATGGCGGCGGTTGGGATGTTCCCCACCGCTCACCCCATCGATCACGGTGAGCAAGGTCAGCGCTTCGGCAGGGGCCACGCGGTAATAGCTCTCTTCGGTCTCTAGATTATCGAGCCGTTCCCAGCGATCAACCCAATCATTGAGATAGAGCGTATAACAATGGCGACAGCGCCAGACACTGTAGGTCTCTTTATCATTTTCGGTGCTGGCTACGGTCAGCGCGCCCAAGTTGGCAATCCGCCCCTGGCAGACAAAACAACTTTCCGTGCCCGCCCCCACCCCGCTGCGCTCAACCAGCTTGGTGGCCCAATCCGCGGCCGTAAGCCGGGGCTGATGGCCATCACGCCGCCGCCGATAGCGCCGCCAGAGCCGTTGCCAGAGCGGCAGCCGGATCTCGGCACTCTCGGCGGCGCGCCGCATGGGGAGCGGGCTCGTGATCTTTGCGTCAGCCACCGTTACAGCAGTGGTCGTTGACGCCAATTGCCACTGTACGCAATCAAGGGCCAGCCCCGATTGGTTGATCAGCAAAGGTGGCACGGCGATCTCAGTCGGCGCGCCGGACCAAGAACATGCGCCTAACGGCAGTTGATCGGCCGTCGTGGCCGCGGCGCGTTGCCAGAAATGACAGGTAGCACAACTGCGCAGTTGCCAGCCCTGGGCCAATAAGGCGCTGGTCAGCCGTTGCAGAAAATCGCCGCGCTGTGGTTCGGCTAGTTGGAACAGTGGCTCGTCGGCTTGGCCGGCCGCGGCGGTGAACAAATAACCGACACAGGCCGCTGGTTCAGCGTACCACAAGAGTTGGAGCCAAGCACGTTGGTCGGCCATAACAATACCAGTCACTGGGTCAATCCGCACCAAGTGCAGCCGTTGATAGATCTGCGTGCGCGTGCCCGGAAAGACGCCCGACATCGTCGCCAGGTTGAAGCGACCCAAGGCGGCGCTTGGCAACGCGGCGGACTGATCAAGCGTGCGCTTACTTGCCATTGGCTTCGTTAATCAAGGTACTGGTTGCGGCCACCACGCTCGCCGGATCTTCCGCGCCGTCAAGCACCTTGATAAGCATGTCGCCACCATAGCCCCACACCTGGCTCATTTCGGGGAGCATGGGCATTGGTTGCGCATTTGCCCCTTGGGCTAGAAAATTCTGTAGCAGCGGATCAGCCAATACAACGGTACGGTTGGCCGGCAGGCGGTTAGCCAGGTTGGCGAGCTGTTCGGCACTGGCCACACTGGTAAAATGCTGTGCCAAGAGCAAGGCCAACCACTGTTGTTGCTCGGTAATCGTTGGATTCAACATGACCCCATCGGCGCTCAGCCAAGGTTGGGCCGGGCCGGCCGGACCAGCGGGTAAAGTGGTCACCCCCAGCCGATCTCCCAAGGCAGTGCGCAATTCGCCGATGCTCCACGGGCCATCGACCAGGAAGGCGAATTCACCCTTTTTGAAGCGATCGAGCAACATGCCATAGTCACTGTCGACAAAGGTACCTGGCACCTCATCAAGGGCCGCCAACCAGGTCAGATAGTTCGCTGCGCCCTCGCCCTGGTCAAGTACAGCTAGACCATTCTCATCCAGCAGCGCCACGCCATAGGCGGGCAACCCCCAATAGAGATGGTAGAGGCTGGCATAGAGACCGATGCCCTGGGTCGGAGCCGCGTTGGCTAAGGCGAGTAAGTCGTCAGTGGTGGTGGGTAGGGCATTCGCAGCGATCAGATCGCGGTTGTAGAAAAGGCTCACCAGTTCAAAATTGGTGGGCAGCCCATAGAGCTTGCCCTGCCAACGCAGATTGGCCACCGTCGCCGGCCAAAAGCTGTCCACAGTCGCCACATCGACCAGCCCATCCAACTCCTGCACGACGCCCGCGGCCACCATCTCGCCCAGCCACCAGTTCGACGCCAGGATCAGATCGGGGCCGGCCTGGGCTTGGACGGCATCGGCATAAGCTTGGGGCAGATCATTATAGGCGACAAAGAGGGTATTGACCTGGACATCAGGATATTGTTGACTAAACGCGGCCAGCATGGCGGCCAGTGCATCCCCATCGGCTTCGGCCCAACTATGCCAGAGGGTGAGGGTACCCACCGGTTCTGGCGTGGGCGTGGGGAGCGGCGTAGCCGTTGGTTGTGCGGCCACAGCAGCGCTACCAGTCCCATTATCAGCGGCGACGGGGGTGCTATTATTAGCCGGTGCAGCGACGGCCAGCGTCGCAGCCGGTGGTGTTGGCGTTGGCTCCTGATTGTTACAGCCGGTCACAAAGAGCAGCAGACCAAGCAGCAGGCCAACCAAAAAGCGGGGCAGCGTTATGTGCATCGACGTTCGCTTCATCTTATTTCCCACTCTGATCCTGAAGGTGATCCAACAGCGCCTGCAAGCCCAGCAAATAGCTGCGCCAGCCAAATCCACAGATCTGCCCTACCGCAACCGGCGCGATCACCGAGGTGTGACGAAATTCCTCGCGCTGATGGATGTTACTGAGATGGACCTCCACCGTCGGCAGCTTGACGCCACTAATCGCATCGCGCAGCGCATAGGAGTAGTGGGTATAAGCACCAGGGTTGATCAGAATGCCATTGGCCCACTCACGCGCTTCGTGGATAAAATCGATGAGCACCCCTTCGTGGTTGCTCTGTAAAAAGCGCAACTCGTGATCACCCGCCGCGTTTGAGAGCGCAGCCTCGATCTTGGCCAGGGTCATGCTGCCATATATGTGGGTCTCCCGGGTACCTAGTAGATTCAGATTCGGGCCGTGTAGGACGGCAATTGCACTCATTGGATATTTTCCTTATTTTTGCAGACGCTGTTGCAATTCGGCTAACTTGGCATCCAGATCAGCCGGTTCGTCAATTGCTTTACCCTGGGCACCACGCAAAAACAGCGCCAGCGATTGCAGCAGGTTGCGCCCAATCAGCGTGATAAATGGTTCTAATTCACCGCCGTCTGCTAGCTCCAGCGCCAGCAGATACTCGGCTTTGGTATTCGTGTTGATAATCACCGGGACATAGCCGGCCTGCATCAGGATCAAGTTCATCAACAGGCGCGCCATGCGACCATTCCCATCATCAAAGGGATGAATCTCCACGAAACGAAAATGAAAGGTGGCCGCAATCAGCAGTGGATGTAATTCTTGTGATGTCCAGACTCGCCGATACCATGCCATCAGGTCACCCATACGCGCCGGCGTCTCTTCTGGCGTCGCATAAAAGTGGATTGCCCCCGTACTCGTCTGCACTGAATTGGAAACCGTTTTGTAGCGACCAATCTCAACGCGCCGCGTCGTTGGTGTGCCATTCAATGTAACCGCCGGCATGGCATAGGATTCCACCAACAGAATTCTGTGCAGTTCGCGTATATCTGCCTCAGTCAATGGCTGCTGTTGACGAACGATCTCTTCCAACTGTTCCAGCGCAGCCTGGTGCCCTTTCATATCGAGGTAATCACGAAAAGGTTTGCCGTGTGCGGTGATGCCATGCAACAGAAACGCGCGCGTCTCGCCATAGGTCAGCGTATTGCCTTCGAGCGCGTTGGAATGATAGTTCCAGTCCAGCCGGAACTTCTGCAAAATGCGCAATTCCTGCTCACGGTCGATGGGACGTAGCGCATCGATTGCAGTTTTTAGTTCGTCAACGCGTTGAAGGATTTCGGCTAAGTCCATTTGGTTGGCCGTTATTATCCACTCCTGCTTACTTATGGAATTACCTCAAGTACACGGCTATTTAGCTGTGCGAATGCGCAGCAATTCTCAATCTGACAACGTGTAGTGAGCATCCCCTGATGCGAACGGTCGCGCGCCAAGTTGGGCTGCGCATCAGGGGATGCGCAGTACACTGGTCCCAAGCTTAAATTGAGAATTGCGGTGCGAATGGGCTCCCGGTGTTTTCGGACATCTGCGCCCTGCCATCAACAAGTTCACTGCTATGAATTACACCGATATAACCATTGAGAAGATCCGCTAATGATGTTGGTGGCTGATCTGGTTCTTCCTCTATAGCAACAAATATTTCTTTTAAACGCTCAAGCACAAGTCGTTCGGGCGTAATACCCCGCCGCACCGCTTGTTTCTTAATTGCATTTTCGATATCTGGGGTAAGTGTTAGTTCCATTTATTAACACACCTTCCTATACAAAGACACGATAAACCTAGCACAGTTTATCGCGTTGATATAAAGTCCCTATGTCTACACCAGCATCTTCCGCAACGCCATTTCTACATGTTCCCACCCTGGGTTGTCAATGATCACGACATCGCCCAATGCTTGGGGGATAATAAAGCGGATCGTCTTGCCGACGCGCTTCTTGTCATGGCCCATGGCGTCCATAATCGCTTGAGCGTCGTAACCGGCGAGTTGCACGGGCAGACCAACCCGATCCAGCACCTGGCGCACCTGGCCCACCAAGGCTGGATCGCAATATTCGAGCGCCGCCGCCATCTCGGTGGCGGCGACCATACCCAGGGCCACCCCTTCACCGTGGCGCACTTTAAAATTACTCACCAGTTCAATCGCATGGCCAAAGGTATGGCCAAGATTGAGCACGGCGCGCCGCCCTTGTTCATAGGGATCTTCTTCGACAATCGCCACTTTGACGCGCACGGCCTCCGCTACGAGATGAACTAGATTGGTTGGCCCTTCTTCCTCAAACTGACGAAACAACTCCGGCGCGCCGATAATGCCATGTTTGATCACCTCGGCCAGCCCCGAGCGGAATTCAGCGGCGGGTAAACTTGCCATCACCGCGGTATCGATGATGACCAAGTGGGGCTGCTTGAACGCGCCGACCAAGTTTTTACCCTGCGGCAGATCAACACCCGTTTTGCCGCCGACCGAGGCATCAACCATGGAGAGCAACGAAGTCGGGATCTGCACAAAGGGGACGCCACGCAGATAACTGGCCGCGGCAAAACCGGCCATATCGCCGATCACGCCGCCGCCAAGGGAAATAACCGGGCTTTTGCGATCAAGCCCAGCGGCCAAAAATTGATCATAGAGGCTGGCGATGCTGGCCAGGGTCTTGTGTTGTTCGCCTTCCGGCACGGTGCAAATGGTGGGCACAAAACCGGCGGCGCGCAGGCTGGTCGCCAGCGGCTCGGCATGGTGGGGCGCAATCATCGGGTTGGTGACAATCGCCGCCGGCCCCTGGCGCAAGCCCCGATTGGCCAGCAGCAACCCCGCCTTTTCTAGCAAGCCCTCGCCGATGCAAATATGATAACTGCCCTCTGGCCCTTGCACCGGGATGCGGGTCATGTCGGCCACTTCGGCGTCGCCGGCCAGCGTCTCCAGCACTCGTTCGACCACCTGCGCGGTCGAGAGGCCGGTGGTATCAACTTGATGGGTGATCGCCCCGTAGGCGGCGCGCCGTTCACGCAACAAGCTACGGACACGCGTCTCCTGCTCCGCCTTGACCGTATTGAGCAATGGCCGCTCACCAGTATCAGCTACACGGCGCAGGATCTCGTCGGGCGTGGCGCGCAGGCAGAGAATGATACCGGTTTGCGCAAAGGTTTCGCGATTTCTAGGGTTGACCAGCGCGCCGCCGCCGGTACTGATCACGTGACCGTTGCGCGCCGCCAGTTGGACACAGAGCGCCGCCTCGGCCGTGCGAAAGGCGGCCTCGCCATCTTCAGTAAAGACATCGCGAATCGGCTTGCCAAAGTGGGCGACCAACTCGTCATCCATATCGACAAAGGGCCGGTTGAGGTGCTCGGCCAGCCGTCGCCCCACGCTGGTTTTCCCGGTGGCCATAAAGCCGGTAAGGATAATATTCTTTGCGCTCGAATGCGTTGATAAATCACTAAATGGGCCAGCCATCGTCATCCTCTAAGGTCAGGTGTCCCTATGGGACAAGGGGTGATTCTGTTAATTTTTGTTGAACCCGCTGCACCAGGGTGTCAAGGGGCGCGGCAGTGTTGACCAGCAGATGATGGGCCGGATCAATCGGGTAGCGCCAACAGTCGGCATAGCTATCCAACAGCGCTTGCATGCGCGACCAGCCCTGAATCTTATGCGTTGACGCCGTGGGGGGACGCTCTTCAAGCCGCTGCCGCCAAAGGGTTTCCGCCAGCACCGTTTCCACCACCAGCAAACGCGCGTTATGTGCGGTGATTAAGACCTGTGCCCGCTGATAAAGGAGGGGATAGGCAAAGGGCGAATCCATGATCACACTCACGCCCAGCGCTAGTTGCGTCGCCACCACCTGCCACATGATCGCATAGGCGAGTTGGTTGTCATGGGGCAACCCCAGCGTCTGATCCTTTATATCATCTTTATCGATTAAAGGCCACTGCAAAGCGCGCGCAAGTGCATAAGCCAGCGTACTCTTGCCCGTCGCCGGATGTCCTTTCATCGCCACCAAGACCGCTTGTGTCATACCTTCACTCTACCGATTTACCTGTATACCGATTTACCTGTATACCGCTCATTCCTCATCAAAAAGCCGAAACTGCTTCACATCAATTCGCTCGGCCTGATGCATGAGCACACCGTTGAGCAGTTCAATCGCCAGCCGCGACTCCAGGGTAACACCGGCGCGCACGCCAACACAGGGATCATGGCGCCCCTTTTGTAACTGAAACTCAATCTCTTCCAGATTCTTGCGCACTGATTGTTGTGGGCGCACAATGGTTGAAGTTGGCTTAAAGCCGACGCGGCAGACAAGGGGCATTCCCGTGGTCATGCCACCGAGTAGCCCACCGTGGCTGTTGCTTAGATAACCAGTGCGGCGGATTTGATCATTATTTTCACTGCCACGGCGGCTGATCACATCGTGGCCAGCGCCCACTTCACAGGATTGGACCGCATTAAGGCCACCGAGTGCGCCCATCAAGCGTACCTTCAAGCTTTGGTAAAGTGGTTCGCCAACCAGGGCCGGCACATTGATCGCCACCACTTCGACCATGGCACCCAACGAATCACCCTGGATGCGTGTCTCCTTGATCAGGTCGGCGGCTTCTTCGGCAAATTCGGCATCGAGCGAGTGGATTTCGGCCGCGGCAAGGCGCGCTTCGACCGCAGCGATTTCCTGATCGGTCACATGCATGGTCGGCCGCGCCGTGATCAACCGCTCAAAGTGCTCGGCCAGACTGTGGGTGGTTTTCAGTGGTCCCACCTGGCAGATCGACGAGAGGATCACCGTGCCAAAGTGTTCGGCCAGAAAAAGGCGGGCAATCGAACCACCCACCACATCGGTGATCGTCGAGCGGTAACTGGAACGGCCACCACCGCGCACATCAACAAAGCCCTGCGATTTATAATATTTCACCAGATCAGTATGCCCTGGCCGCACCTCGCCTTGCAGGCCGGCAAACTGCGCATAATCGCCTGACTTTTGCGAGGTAGAAAGGACCAGCGCGGCAATCGGTTCGCCGGTCGTATAGCCCTCTTCGTAACTCTCGGTCGCCGATTCGACGCCGTCAACCTGACTCTGGATCGCCGGCCCGGATAAGAGGCGGTCGTGATCTTCACTATAGAGGCCCGAGAGCAGCAGCACTTTGTCCTTCTCGTTGCGCGGGGTGCCATGTTTGTTGCCACCCGGTCGCCGCCGGTCAAGAAAGTGTTGAAGCTGGCGACGGGTCACCTTCAGCCCAGGTGGACAGCCAAAGACAATCGTCGTTACCCCAGGGCCGTGTGATTCCCCGGCACCAGCTACCCCAAATAGTGGTCCACCTAAGATTTCCATGGTTCTTCTGCCTGCGTCAGTACTAAAACAATGGTTGGTTACTGCATAAAAGTAAAAGTGAAAGGTGAAGGTTTCCGACAGCACGGATTACGTTTTACCTTTTACGTTTTACAGTATATACGAGGATGGAATAGTTGGCGAAACAGGCAACGGGAGTGCTTTAGCTAACGCCCGCCTTACCGTAGTATTGCAAAGCAACGCAACTTTACGTACACTATGGCCTGTAAGTTTGTCCCCGTCTGGCTCGCACACTGTTTCTTTTTACCGCAGCACCGATCCATTGCGCTGCGCCAAAGTAAGCGCTTTGCCATCAGGGGTTGCCCTTTATGCAACCAAGCACGTAATCAAGGAAGGAAGCTATGGACTTCAACAAAAATCATTCTGCTGCTGAGACCACCGCGGTGCGTACGACCAACAAAAAGTTGGCACTGCTGATTACCGGCACCTTAACATCCCTACTCACCCTCTTGCTGTTGATCAACAGTTGGGGTGGGGTGCGGGCCAAAGGATTACAGCAAGGTGTACCGACCTTGCCGCCAATCAATGTCTTGCCCAATGGCGCGGCGGCCGGCGATGTGGGGCAGACGAGTGCCGTGCTCTGGGCACGCAGCAACTTTCCCGGCATTATTACCTTTACCTATAGCACTGCAGGCAATCCAGCCAGCACGCAGATTGTCCGCAACATTAGCGATCCGGCGGTGCCGGTGACGGTCACCTTGACTGGCCTCCAGCCGGGTGTGCAATATGCGTATGATGTGGTCACCTCGGGTGATGAAGGGGCGAGTGGCCAGTTCCGCACGGCGGCCACGCTGGGGGCAAGCCCCGGGTTACGCTTTGGGGCCGCTGGCGATTGGCGGGGTGAACTCAACCCATATGTGGCCATTGCTAATGCCCCCGACCGCAATCTGCAATTCTTTATTAAGCTGGGTGATACGGTCTACGCCGATGTGCCCTCGCCGGCGGTGCCGATTACGCAAGCAAACACATTGGCAGAATTTCGGCTAAAACACGACGAAGTCTATGCTTATCGTTACGATGAGAATTTCTGGGCGGAGTTGCAGCGGCGCACGAGCTTCTTTGCCACGATTGATGACCACGAGGTGATGAATAACTACGCCGGCGGCGCGCCGGCCGCCGGTGATCTGCGCTTCCCCGAGACGACGGGTCTGATTAACGACACGGCGCTCTTTGAAAATGGGTTACGGGCCTTTACCGAATTCAACCCGATCCGCCACACCTTCTATGGCACGGTTGGCGGAGATGGGCGCATGGATAACGAGCGCAAATTCTATCGTTACCAGAACTATGGCAGTGACGCGGCGATTTTTGTGTTGGATGCCCGCGCCTTCCGCGATGCCGCGATTGCGCCGCTCGACACGAGCAATCTGGCGCTTGATCTGTTGCGCTTTTTGAATCAGAGTTATGCGACAGGGCGCACGCTGCTTGGCAGTCAGCAGTTACAAGATCTCAAAACTGATCTACTTGACGCGCAACAAAAAGGCATCATCTGGAAATTTGTAGCGCTGCCCGAGCCGATCCAGTTGTTGACCCCTGCCGGCGGCGAAGATCGCTACGAAGGTTATATGGCCGAACGCAGCAATTTGCTGGCCTTTATTGCTGACAACAAGATCACCAATGTGGTCTTTGTGGCCGCCGATATTCATGGCACCGTCGTCAACAACCTGACCTACCAGAGTGGTCCCTTTACGACCGCCAACCATAGTGGTGCCTTTGAGGTGACGACGGGTTCGGTAGCCTACGATGCCCCGTTTGGACCAACAGTCGTTGGTCTGGCCGCCCTCACGGGGCTGATTACGCCAACCACCAAAGCGCTCTATGATGCCCTGCCCGTGGCAAGCGACCTGGACAGCTTGCCCAACGACAAAGATGATTTTGTCAAGAGTTATCTCAACAACCAATTAACCCAGCTTGCCTACGACCGCGTTGGCCTGGCAGATGCAGCAACGTTGCCCAACGGCAAAGCCATCAGCGCCACCTTACTGGCCGGTGATTACCTGGCTGTGCATACCTATGGCTGGACCGAATTTGAGATTGCGCCGGCAACGCAGGTACTCACCGTCACCACCTATGGCGTTACGCCGTATACCGCCCAAGAGCTGGCCGGTAATCCCAATAGTGTGATCAACCGCGTCCCCACGATTGTGAGCCAATTCCGTGTGGTACCACAGCCGACAGTGCGCAAGGTCTACTTGCCCTTGGTAGATAGATAGACGGCTAGACAGGTAAATCGGTAGACAGGTACACAAGTAATGGTCTACCGATTTACCTGTCTACCTATCTACCTATCCCCCCCATTTCCATGAGATGCGCTCCGGGCCAATCATCGGTATAATAGTCGCGACCCCGATGCAACTACCGAACAGGCAACTAAAGGAGCTTCCCATGCCATTCGCCATCGCCCGTGTTGAAAAACGTTTCCTCAGCCCCGGCCCCCAGCCGAATGGGCTGCAAGCCAGCGCCGCCGGCCTCTGGTGTATTGATCAGGTCGATCACAAGATAACCTTGCAGGATTATGAGACGGGCGCAGTTTTGCGCGAATTCCAGACCGACACCGTCCATTCCAGCGGCATCACCCTGGGCGGCGGCTATATCTGGATCGCCTCCACCTATGAATGCAAGATTGCCAAGCTTGATCCTACCACCGGCCAGACCGTCGCCAAATATGACTCGCCCGGCTCCGGCGTCGTCGCCTGGCGGCATGATGCGGCGGACGCGCAAACCACCGGCGCGCATGGCTTGGAGTGGAAAGATGGCAAACTCTATGTCGCCTCGCCCCCTTCCCAATTTGTCCATGTGATGGACCCGGAAAGTTGGACCGAAATCCATCGCTTCCGCACCCCTGGCCTGCGCGTCCACGGCCTCGCCTGGGGCGACCACGGTTGGCTCTGGGTAGCCGACACCTCCAATGGCACCGTCAGCCTCTGTGATCCCGCCGACGGGCGCATCTTCCAGGTGATCCGTGTCGAAGCCCCCGCCGAAGTCCACGGCCTCACGATCCACGACGGTGTCCTCTGGTACTGCGACGCCCACTCACGCGAGATCGGGCGGCTGTTGGTGGAGGAGTAGAATGGTACATCAGTACATCAGTAAATCGGTAGAGTAGTGAATGCCCTTTGGGCGCAGTAGAAGTTGTGACCGATGTACCGATATACTGATTTACCGATGTACTGATTTACCCATTTCCCTCCCCCCACCCAAAAGGAAACCAAACTGATGGCCCAAGAACAGATGCAAGCTGATAATATTGTCGCGGCGCGTGGACAACGGGCCGGGGCGCAAGCGGATCCACGGCTCAACTGGTGGCGTGAGGCGAAATTTGGTCTTTTTATCCACTGGGGCCTTTATGCGATCCCTGCTGGGATCTGGCAGGGCGAGGAAGTTGCCGGCCTGGGTGAATGGATCATGTTGCGGGCGCGTATCCCTGTCGCTGACTATAAGAAGCTGGCCCTGCGATTTAACCCCATCCACTTTGACGCGGCGGCCTGGGTGGCGCTTGCCAAAGCCGCCGGCCAGAAGTATATTGTGATTACTAGCAAGCACCACGATGGCTTCTCCCTGTTTCATGCTACGGTGGGTGATTACAACATCGTTGACGCCACTCCCTTTGGCCGTGATGTGATCAAAGAGCTGGCCGACGAATGTGCGAAACAGGGAATGCCCTTGGGCTTCTACTACTCGCAGACACAAGATTGGCACCATCCCGACGGCGACGGCAACGATTGGGATTTTGAAGAAAGCAAGAAGGATTTCCAAGGGTACATCGACAACTATGTTAAGCCACACGTCCAGCAATTGTTGACCGAATATGGTCCGGTGGCGATTATCTGGTTTGATACGCCGAAGGGGATTACGCGCGACCAGAGCCAACAACTGCTTGATCTCTGCAATGAATTGCAACCCGACTGTCTGGTCTGTGGTCGCTTGGGCAATACCTTAGGCGACTATGCCAGCGCCCGCGACAATCAGATCCCCGGCCACCTTGTGCAAGCGGTCGATTGGGAGACGCCGGCCACGATCAATGATACCTGGGGTTTCAAGCGTAATGACCACAATTGGAAATCTACCACTGAATTAATCCACAAATTGGTTGATATTGTGAGTAAAGGCGGCAACTACCTGCTCAACGTCGGCCCGACGGCGGAGGGCATAATCCCAGCGCCCAGCGTCGAGCGGCTGGAGGCGATGGGGACCTGGTTAGCGGTCAACGGCGAGGCGATCTACGGTGCTCGCCCTGGCCCCATCCAGGGCGAAAGCTGGTGCCGCAGCACACGTAAGGGTAATAAGATCTACTTGCATCTCTTTGATTGGCCGACCGCTGGCAACCTCCAGGTCAACTGGACTGGTGCGGCCAAGGTCTATCTGCTGGCCGATGTGCAGCAGACGGCGTTGCCCATTGACCAGGGCAGTGGCGCGTTGGTAGTCACCCTGCCGGCCGCGGCACCAGATGCCATTGCCACGGTGCTGGTGATCGAGCAACATCTGTAGTTTACGCGAGCCTTATCTACTAGCGGTTGTCACCCATTCCCCCCTTTTCAAACTGGAGAAAGGAGGAATTGGTGACCGAGTCAAGTACAAACGAGAACCATGAACACCAACCAACGTAACCTTTCGCCACTGCTTCACAATCTGCTCATTGGAGCCTGCCTGGTGATCATCATCGCTGGGATGCGGGTGGCCGCGCCATTGCTGAGCCCCTTGTTGCTTACCCTCTTTCTCGCGATGTTGCTCTACCCGGCCTATCAGTGGCTGTTAAGCCGCGGCATTCCCACCTGGCTGACCGTCTCGATTATGGTCGTTGGGGTCCTATTGGTGGGGGCTTTGGTGCTGGGGTTACTCTGGATCTCCGTGGGCCAACTGCGCAGTAATCTTTTTCTGTATGCCAGCCGGCTGCTAATCCAATCGACCCGTTTTCAGGAGTGGTTGACCACCGTGGGCATCGACGCGCCGACCTTGCTGACCCGTGAACTGCTCAACCGGCAGGTGTTAGTCGGCACCGCGACCAGTCTACTCACGACCTTGGGTTCACTAACCTCGACCAGCTTCTTTGTTTTGGTGGCCACGGTTTTTTTGTTATTGCAAACGACCCATCTCTCGGCGCGGCTCGATCACGAATTGGGGGCAAACAGTTTTCTGTCAACCCAAGCGATCCAGGTGGCACAGCGCGTCGCCCACTTCTTTACCATCCGCGTGCGCGTCAACTTGATTGTGGCGACCGGGATTACCATTTGGCTGCTGGTATTGGGGGTGGATCTCGCGATTCTCTGGGGGATTCTGGCCTTTTTTATGGGCTTTGTCATGTATGTTGGACTGGCCATTGCGGCGTTACCACCAGCCTTGCTGGCGCTGGCCGAAAGCGGTCCGCTGTGGGGTGCGCTGGTCCTGGTCGGCTTTTTGGTGGTCAACGTCGGCGTCGAGAATGTGCTGGCCCCCGCCATGATGGCGCAAGGGCTCAACCTGGCCCCGGCGGTGGCCTTGGCCTCACTGCTCTTCTGGTCTTGGGTTTTGGGACCACTGGGCTTTATCCTCGCGATTCCGCTCACCGTGATCGTCGTGATGATTCTGGCCAGCAATCCGGAAACACGCTGGCTATTGGCACTCTTGACCATGAATGCACAGGCGGGTGCCGAACTGGTGCCGGCGGAGATGGTGCCAGCCCCAGAAAATCTGACTGACTAAATAATCCGCAAATTAAGTTATGGTATGTTCAATTGCTCTAAGGGGATCGCCAAAGCCCCGCTGTGCGCCGGGGCTCTGGCGATCCCCTTAGAGCACAATATTTATTGAAACGTAATTTACACTGTCCTGAAATTATTGAGAAAGAAACCACATGCAAAAAGTAATCATTCAAGGATCTAAACAAGGCACGCTGGTGGAAGTGGCAGATCCAACGCCGCGTGAAAACTGGGTGGTGGTGAAGGTCCACACCGCGCCCATGTGTACCGAGTACAAAGCGTTTGTTGCCGGCAATCCGGTCGATCAACTGGGCCATGAAGCGGCGGGGGAAGTGGTTGCGGTGGCGCAGTCAGGGCGGGTCAAAGTGGGGGATCGCGTCGTAGTCATGCCGACGAATGCCTGTGGCCAATGTGCGCTCTGCCTGGCCGGTGACTATATCCACTGCGAAAACAACCTCAACTTTGCGGCGATCCACGGCACGCGCGACGGCAGTGCCACCTATGCCCAATATCTGCTCAAACCTGACCACCTGCTTGTGCCCATTCCCGACGGGATCAGCTATGATCACGCGGCGATGGCCTGCTGCGGCCTTGGTCCCACCTTTGGTGCGATGCAGCTAATGGGCGTGGATGCCTTTGACACGTTGCTGATCACCGGCTTGGGACCAGTCGGGTTGGGCGGCATCATCAATGGCGTTTACCGCGGCGCACGGGTGATCGGCGTCGAGAGCAACCCCTACCGCGCCGCGCTGGCCTTACAACTAGGGGCAACCGCCGTGGTTGATCCCACTAGTAGCGATGCCTTAGCCCAACTGCGTGAACTGAGCGGCGGGCGTGGGGTGGACAAAGCCATCGACTGTTCCGGGATCGTCGCGGCGCATCGGCTGTGTATCGACGCCACCCGCCGCAAAGGGCAGATTGCCTTTGTCGGCGAGTGCAGCGACGCCACCCCCCTCCACATCAGCCCCGACATGATTCGCAAAGGGTTGACGTTGCTGGGTTCCTGGCATTACAAAATGCAGGATACACCGACGATCATGAAACTGATCGAACGCGTAGGACCGCAGATCGAACAACTGATCAGCCACCGTTTCCCCATGTCACAGGTCCAGACCGCCTGGGAGTTGCAGTTGACCGGGCAGACGGCCAAGGTGCTGTTGCAGCCGTGGGGATAGGGGCGGTGACAGCGAATTGAGGAAGTCGCGAATGGATAGAACCGCGCGCCTAAAATCCGTTCTGCCGCTGGCCGCCGGGCGCGGGGGTGCAGCAACCGTCCGTTCAATCTGTTCCCCAAATCCGCTGACACTGTGTTTGGTAAACATCTGACACAGGACTTACGCAGACCGCGGGTTGAGTAGCGCGCTTTTGGGGCGTATCGAAACAGAGGGCTGCGTACGTCCTATGACATTACCAAAGAATATCTCTCGAAGGAACTGTGTTGCATGGCAAACAGTCAAATCCGCATTCTGATCATCCAAGCTAACCCGCCGGAGCGAGCAGCGCTGGCGAGCAATGACGAAATTCGCAATGTGCAACAGGCACTGCGCCAAGCGGGCGCGCACGATCGGTTTCCTGTAACGGTTGCGCCAGCTGCGCAGATCAACGACATTCTGCCCGCGCTGCATGAGCATCAGCCGCATATCCTCCACTTCACGGGCCACGGTGATGGCCGGGGCGGAATTCTGCTCAACGCGCCCGATGAGCCCCAGGGGCTTGTGCTCTCTGCCGCCAACCTGGCCAGGCAGATCAAGATTCACCAGCGCGAAGCTGCGACAAAACTACAGGTGATCTTGCTCATCGGCTGTGACACGGCCGCGGCCGCACAAGGGTTAACCGAGCACGTGGCCTGCGCGATTGGGATGAGCGCTGCGATCAGTGATGGGGCCGCACTGCAATTGACCACCCCCTTCTATGGTGCCCTGGGCAGGGGGAACAGCGTCGGCGATGCGTTGGATGCGACGCTTGTCGTACTAGAGAGCCACCCGGATTATGAGTTTGACGCTGCGATGGTGCAACTCTACACCGCGCCGGGCGTGGACACGACGACGCTGCGGGCGTTGGATTGGCTCGCCCCGGCACATGCCACCTCCAAACGCCATCCTGACCACCTCAGTTACCTCCGCGCGTGGTTTCTCCCACATGGGTTGCGCGCTGTACCCCTTTCTCTCCTGCACAGTGACCGCCAAGAGCCGGCCGATCTGCTCGATCTCTATGTACCGCTGCCGGTTGACTTTGCGTTGACGGTGCGGACCAAGGACGGTAAGATTGTCGATTGGTCGGGCGGACGGCTGGCCGATCGCCCGACAGACGAAGCAGTTGCGGAGGTTGGCAATTTCCCTGAACCACGCGACGCGCACGCAACCACAATGGGAAGCCGCCGGCAGTGGGCTGAGTTGGGCGTTGATGCGGCTGGATTGGCAACAGTGGTGGCGGCAGTACAGCGCAGCTTTGATGACACCCGCCGCAACGAACGAACCATCTATGACGGTGAGCACCGTCAACCGCCGTTGGCCGCCCATCACGCCGCCGCGTTACAAACTCGCTTCGTCCTGCTGGGTGATCCCGGTAGCGGCAAGAGTAGCTTTCTGCGCCACCTGACCCTCTGTTTGGCAGGGGCGCTACGCCATACCTGTGATGACCCCGGTGTACCTGACCAGGCAACACTGGAGGGGTTGTATGAGGGATGGCCACAACAACCCTTGGCCGGCTATACACCGCTCTATCTCGAATTACGCGATGTCGTGCGTAGTACCTTCCCCGAAGCGACCGCACCCCTGGCGCAGATCAGCGAGAAGATTCTGTGGCGCTATTTGGCGGGTCATGCTGAACTGACGGCGTACTGTGACCTGCTCCATGAATTAATTGAGCAAGGGACACTGATCCTGCTGCTCGATGGCCTTGATGAAATCCCCGATGCCGACAAACCGGCGCGCCGCAACCAGATGATTGCCTTTGTCAACGCACTCAGAACCCAATACCCGGCGCTGCGTATGGTGATCAGCAGTCGCCCCTATGCCTATCTCGAAGCCGAATGGCAACTGACTGAGTTTGGCCACACCACATTGGCACCGCTACAGCAAAATCAACTGGATGAGCTGGCAACTGCGCTCTTTTCGGTGGCACGTTGCCCCGATCCCGCCGCCGAGGCGAGCGCCTTTGTCGGCGAGCTCACCCGCCATCCCGACATGGATCCCAAGCTCCATGCGAACCCGTTGCTCTTTACCTTGTTGGGGGCGATTTGGCTGTCAGGCAATGAGAGCGAGGCTGACCAACGGCTACCAACCAAGCAAGCCGGGCTCTATCGCCGTGCGGTGACGCTACTTCTGGAAGATTGGACAAAGCCACGTGTCAGTGAGAAATCGTTAACCGAACTCTTGCGCTTGACCGTGGATGAGTTGCGCAGCGTTTTGGAGACATTGGCCTGTACCGTTCATCAACAGAGCCAACGAGACCAAGATACGACACGGTTCGAGCCTAAAGAGCTCTTTATCATTCTCGATAGTGACGATAACTTGCCCGAAGATCTGACACGTCCCATTTTGGTCTACCTGGAAAAACATGCCGGATTGTTGATCTCCCCAACCCGTAATAGCTTCTACTTTAGCCACCGTTCCTTCCAAGAATATCTGGCCGCGTGTGAATTGACGTGTGCTGATCCCACCAGACGACACCCACCGGTGAAAACCGACCGCCGCTTCCCGGATGGGTTGATTGAGCGTGTGCGCGCTGCGCCCCATCTCTGGCACAATGTGGCGCTGTTGGCCGCCGATGAACTCATGGCCGGTGGGCGGGAACGGGACTTGTGGCCACTGCTTGCCGATCTGGTACAACCCTACCGCGAGCAAAAGGCATATCCGGCCACGGCTGCGCTTGCGTTGCGCATGGCCCACCGGGAGGATCTGTTCCAACTGAGCAAACAAGATCCACGCTATCGCCTCTACGGACAGTTGTTCAACGAACTGTCCGAGGTCACCCACCGCGTCCTCACCGACGACACCAATTTCACCCCCGCCGACCGCAACATCGCCGGCGAACTGTTGGGCCGTCGTCCCGAACATGATACGCGCCCCGGCGTTGGTTGCCGAGCCGACGGCTTGCCCGACATCGATTGGGTAGAAATTCCTGAAACCGACGACCAAGGTCGCGGTGAATTCATCTACCAGGGAGACGAGCGGCGCACCGAGCCGACCTTTTGGATGGCGCGCTACCCGGTAACCTATGGGCAGTTTCAAGCGTTTCTCGATGCTCAAGATGGCTTCTACAATTCGCTGTGGTGGGAGGGGTTAGCCGCGTCGGAGGATGAGAAGGCTGAACCTGGAGAGCAAGCTTTCAAATTCTGGAATCATCCACGCGAACGGGTTAGTTGGTACGACGCCATCGCCTTCTGTCGTTGGTTGACGGCTAAGGCAAAGTCAACACCAACCCTGCTGCCGGCTGAATTGCAAGGACGCGGTGACTGGCGGATTACCTTACCAACCGAATGGCAGTGGGAAAAGGCAGCGCGTGGTTTTGAAGGGCTAAGCTACCCGTGGGGGAATGAATATACTTCGGGTTATGCCAACACTGATGAAACCTATCAATCTGTGGGTTCTTACTACCTACAAAAGACGAGTGCAGTTGGGATGTATCCGCCCAATCAGTCCCCTTTCGGCGTGATGGATCTGAGCGGCAATGTCTGGGAACGTTGTCTGAACGAGTATAACAATCCGGATCGCACACAAAAAACCGGTGATGCCTACCGCGTCGTGCGGGGCGGTTCGTGGGACAACTTTTCTACTGACGCGTCCGCGCTCTACCGCCTCGTCTGGTATCTTCGTTCTAACCTCATCCGCGGGTTTCGGCTAGTGGTTGGTCTTTTTTCTGTCCCTGTTCTTTAGCTCGGCACGCTGGTACTCTGAAAACTGCACTCTGGAACTCAGACTCTGATGGGCAGGCGTACAGCCTGCCGGGGGGTGTGGGGGGCTGTGCCCTTGCAAGGTGCAGCGCACGTCCCCGGCACGGGCCACAAATTGGTTGGTCATATCGATTGGTTATGGCCCGTGCTGGGGACGTTTCATACGAAGTTGGAGGGATGAATGCCGCGTCGCAAAGGTGCCGCACACGTCCCCGGCACGGGCCACAAATTGGTTGGTCATGTCGATTGGTCATGGCCCGTGCCGGGGACGTGTCATATGCAAGTGGAGGGATGAATGCCGCGTCGTAAAGGTGCCGCACACGTCCCCGGCACGGGCCACAAATTGGTTAGTTATGTCGATTGGTCATGGCCCGTGCCGGGGACGTTTCATGTGAAG
>JALHQH010000046.1 GCA_022842065.1 Caldilineaceae bacterium | reverse complement strand
TCAGTAGCGTGATAATATCCATCTGGAGCTTTCCTGTTTGCTAGATTTCCAATGTGAGAGTTGAAAACCTATCTTACTCGAAAGCTCCTTTTCTGCCTCATTTTGGCGAAGGTATTGTAGATTAAAAGGTGGATCATCGTTTTGATCAAGGCACAAATGGCTATTCTCATTCCATTGCACTAAGAAAAAAGCGTCACCATGCCAACAACCGATACCTCCAGACCAACCTTTGACACGCTTTGGGACTATGATCAGCCCGCGCTTAGCGAAAGTCGGTTTCGCGCGCACCTGGCACAGTTACCCGTAGGCGCGCCCCCATATGTCGAATTGCTCACCCAAATTGCGCGTGCCCAAGGGTTGCAACGCCACTTTGACGCGGCGCATGCCACGCTTGATCAAGTGGCAGCCGTGCTGGTGGACCAACCGGCGCACAGCCAAGTCCGTTACCAGTTAGAGCGTGGGCGCGTCTTTAACAGCGCGGGTGATCGACAAATGGCACAACAATACTTTACCGCGGCCTGGTCATTGGCCCAGCAACACGGCGAGGAGTATTATGCCATTGATGCAGCGCATATGCTGGCCATTGTGACCCCACTCCCGGAACAGCATGGCTGGAACTTACAAGCCTTAGCCCTAGTCGAAAAGAGCAGCGATCCGCGCGTGGCTAAGTGGCTGGGCTCACTCCACAACAACATTGGGTGGACTGAGTTTGAAGCCGGCAATTTTGCGGTGGCACTCACCCATTTTCAACAGGCCCTGGCGGCGCGGGAAGCGCAAGGTAATCCCGGCGCGATCCACATTGCGCGCTGGTGCGTGGCCAAAGCGCTGCGCACGCTTGGCCGGCCTGAGGAAGCGTTGCCGATTCAGCAAGCGTTGCTGGCGGAAGACGAAGCCAGCGACAGCAGTGATGGTTATGTTTATGAAGAGCTGGGCGAGTGTTATCTGGCCTTAGCAGCGCCGAGCTTAGCGCAGCCTTATTTTGCGCGCGCCTACCAGTTGCTAGCTCAGGATGAATGGCTGGTGGCGCAGGAAGCGGCGCGCCTGGCGCGCTTGCAAATACTTGGCAACGCAGCGGAATAATTGTACATTTTTCCCCGGCTGTGCTATGATGGCTGACGCAAATAAAAATATGGGGAGAGGTCGCATAGTCCGGTCTAGTGCGCCCGTCTCGAAAACGGGTAGGGTTAACGCCCTCGAGGGTTCAAATCCCTCCCTCTCCGCCTCTTAAGTTCCAGGCCATTACCTGGAACTTTTTTATTGGCCCAGTTCGCTCCCCTTGGTATTCCCCAATCTACACTACATCGTAAGCAATGACACGGCAAACAATCTGCGTAGTGGTTATGATGCGTTAGCTTAGTGCACAACGAATACGACAGGGTTAAATGAGGGTAGATCGCCAACACCTTCACCCTTACCGATCTACCGATCTACCGATCTACCGATCTACCGATCTACCGATCTACCGATCTACCGATCTACCGATCTACCAATTTACTCCCCCCTTCACACAATTCTCGAAAGGAAAACACCATGGATCGCATTTACGTTATGCAACTTGTCCGCTCATTCCAGGTTGGGATGATGACGCGCCGCGAGTTTACGATCAAAGCCTCCGCGGCCTTGGGCAGCTTAGCCGCGGCCAATCTGTTGTTGGCCGCTTGCCAGCCGATTCGCCCCGAAGCGGCCCGCCCCGTGGTTGATCCTACGGCAGCCCCGGCCGAAGAAGAGGCAGACGCAAGTTATCCCGGTCTGGTCACGGCCAATGTTGAATACCCCGATGCCGCGGGCGAAACCCTGACGGGCTATCTTGCCCAGCCGGAAGGGGAAGGCAGCTATCCAGGGATTATTGTGCTGCAAGAGTGGTGGGGCCTTGATGATCACATTAAAGATGTGACCCGCCGCTTTGCCGCCGAAGGCTATGTCGCGTTGGCCCCGGATCTCTATCACGGCGTTGTCGCCACCGAGCCGGATGAAGCGCGCAAGCTGGTCATGGAACTAGATATGGAGGCAGCCGTCGGCGAGATCCAACAGGCGCTCAGCTATTTGCTGACACAGGAGCAAGTCGGCAGCGAACAGGCGGGGATTGTCGGCTTTTGCATGGGGGGCCGGCTCGTGCTGATGACCGCATTGGCCGCCGATAATCTAGGCGCAGCGATTGCTTTTTATGGCTCGCCCTTGGAGCCGGCCCAGGCCGGTGACCTCAAGGCCCCGCTATTGGGGCTCTACGGCAGTGCCGATAGCGGCATCCCCGTTGATGGGGTCAATGCCATGGCGACCGCCCTCGACGAAGCGGGGATCACCAATGAGATTCAGATTTACGACGGCGCACAACATGCATTTTTTAACGATACCCGTGCCAACAGTTATAATGCAGAAGCCGCCGCGGATGCCTGGGCCCGTTCACTTGCCTGGTTTGAACAACATTTGAGCTAAATGGGTGATGCGTGATGCGTAAAACGTGATGCGTGATGTGTAAAACGTGATGCGTGATGCGTAAAACGTGATGCGTGAAACGTGATGCATCATCCTAGGTCCCCGGCACAGGCGAGCAAACGGTACGCAGACGAACCAATTTTTCGCCTGTGCCGGGGACCTTTATCCCAAAATTTGGATACACCCCACTTTACGCATCACGTTTCACGTTTCACGCATCACGCATCACGCATCACGCATCACGTTTCACGTATCACGGCGCAATCGATTCTTTGGCTAGGGGCGTGTAAATGCTGCCCTACCTTATCTGTCCGCTGATCAACAACGATTAATGGGTAATCGATACCAGTTGCAGAGCTTTTCCTGGCACCAATTGCTTTTACCGGCGCGGACTGACGCGCCAATCTCCTCGCCATGGCGTCTGCTCTGCGGTTTCATCGGATTGGTAGGCGTAGCGATCTTGGTGGCATTAGCACCATTCGCATACATCTTGCTTGGCAGTGGTGCGTTGATTGCTCTACTAGTGCTGCTGCGCCGGCCCTGGTTGATCTGGCCGCTGTTGGCCGCCCTTTTGCCCTTTAGCAGTGCCCAAAAGATTGGCCCACTGAGCTTGACCGATCTTGTACTGGCCGGCGCAATTGCGCTGTGGTTTGCCGATGGCGTCCGACGCCGGACGCTGCAGCTCACCGTGATAGCACCCCTAAGCGCACTATTACTCTTTGTCGGGGTTAGTGCGCTCTCGCTACTACAGGCCCCCAATCTGGGCGAAGCCGGTGTAGAAATCCTCAAATGGATAGAATTTGCGCTGATCCTCTTGCTCGTGCCAAAGATGGTTGGGCAGCAGGGCAGTGGCGTTTACTGGTTAGTCGGAGCGCTCTTGGCCGGCGGGGTGGCACAGGCCATTTTGGGTCTCTATCAGTTCATCTTTCAGATTGGCCCCGAATGGTTTATCATTATGGGGCGGTTTATGCGCGCAAGTGGCAGCTTTAACCAACCCAATCCCTATGGTGGCTATCTGGGGCTGGCGTTGCCGGTTGCGGCCAGCCTGGCACTGTGGGCGATTGCCGGCCTTGGACGCAAAGACAAATCACCCTTCTATAGCTGGCTTGCGGTGCTTGGCTACAGTGGGGCAACGCTCTTGATTGGCAGCGGCTTACTGGCCAGTTGGAGCCGTGGTGGTTGGCTGGGTGCCCTGGGCGGGCTAGTGATCATCCTGGTGGCGCGCAATCGGCGGACCGCCTTGCTAGGTGGGGCGACGCTGTTTGGGCTTGGGCTGGCACTGCTGATTGGGCTCGGTGAACCAAGCTGGGTGCCGGCCCCACTGGCGGCCCGCTTTCAAGATGTGCCCGCCTACCTTGGGTTAACCGATGTGCTACAACAGCCGATTACCGATGAAAATTTTGCCATTGTAGAGCGAGTGGCCCATTGGGTAGCCGCATGGCGCATGTGGGAAAGTGCGCCATGGCTAGGTATCGGCCCAGGCAATTATGGGGTGGTCTATCCTGCCGTGCGCCTGCCCCGCTGGGAAGAGCCACTGGGCCATGCCCACAATATTTACCTCAATCTCTTGGCGGAGGGGGGAGTAGTGGGCTTGGCCAGCTTTCTACTCCTCTGGCTCACCTTGGTTGGCTGGCTCTGGCGTCAACGTCATTACGACAAAGCGCATGCAGGGTGGACGAATGCCTTAACACTTGGTGTCATCGGCATGGTCTTGCACTTGAGTATCCACAACTTTTTTGATAATCTATTCGTCCAAGGGATTTACTTACAGGTCGCTTTATGGCTGGCAGCGGTGCAAAGCGTCCGTCAATCATCATTAAGCGAACCGCAAGCAAATAAACAGGCAAAGTATTTATAAGTTTGTTTATACTATACATAGCTTAGATCAAAATAGTACAGTGTGACCTAGGTTATGCTGGATTAAAAGCCGCCTTCATCCCAGTGGGACAGTTGACCTGAGGCGGGCCATCTTCATGATTTTTGGGTCCTCAGGTCAACCGTCCCGCTGGGACGAAAAACCCAGCAAATTGCCGTCACACTGTCCTAGATTGCATATCAATATGTAATAGTTCAAAGTGCGACTTGTGTACCTATAACGGCAACGTTAAATTGAGGCAGTACGTGCGTCGCACTGCCGAGAAAGTGGTGGCAGTGACGGAATTCTATGCGGCAGTGCGACGCACGTACCCGACTACATCCGGCTAATTTAACGTTGTCGTACTATTTACTTTTTTCCATCTTCGTGAGGAGCACCATTTGAGCACGCAACAACAGGCCAGGGTCTTAACCTATGCCAATCGGGGTGAAGTGAAACGCTTTGCCAAGTTTGCAACGGTTGGGGCCGCAGGGGCAGTTACCCATTTCACCATTTTTAATGTTTTATTGCAGATATTACGGCTGAGCACTTATGTTTCCAATACGTTCGGTTTTGCCGCCGCCGTCTTACAAAATTTCTTATTAAATCGCAATTGGACCTTTGCAGAAAAAAGAGGCCAGCGCGCCCAATCGCAATTGGTGCAGTTCGCGCTGGTGAGTCTATTCGGGCTAGGGCTCAATATGGGGGTCCTGGCCGCCGTAAAATATGCGTTAACGCCCTTTTGGTTACAGACTTTTCCGGGACAGCCTCAACTGGCGGCGCTGGTGGGTGACAATTTTGCCCTGGCGGTCGCGATTGGTATTGTCATGTTTTGGAACTTTGCGATCAACCGCCTTTGGACCTTCCGGCGCTAAAGGATACGCTAATCAGCACGTACCAAACACACAAGCGGGGTATCATGGCTACCGTCCCCACCATTGTGATCGATTACACCCCAGCGATTCGGCAGCAAGCGGGGATCGGTCGCATTATTCGGGGCCAGATCCAAGCCCTGCTGGCCGCCCCGCTAGCGTTTGACCTAAAACTTTTTGTCATCGGTCAGTTGACGGCAGCAGAACGAGCACTTGCGCCCCTTGCCCCCTATAGCACCCCCCTTAGCGAACGCAACATGATCAGGCTCTGGCATCGGCTGGGGTTACGTTGGCCGCGTGTCGAAACCTTTACGGGTGGCCCCCTCACCCTCTTTCATGCAACCGACTTTGTGTTAGCCCCGACCTACGCCCGGCACCAGTTGGTGACGGTGCATGATCTCGCCTTTCTCTTTTACCCCGCCGCGGCCATGCCCAGCCTACAGCGCTACCTGAATGTGGTGGTGCCACGCAGTGTGCGGCGCGCCGATCATCTACTGGCAGATAGCCACCACACGGCCCACGATTTGCAGGCAGTCTGGCAGATTCCGGCAGAGCGCATTACAGTTGTCCAAGGCGCAGTCGATCATAACTATTTTCGCCCCATTACCGAGCCGGCCCAGTTGACGGCAGTGCGCGCGCGCTATGGTATTGGGGAACGGCCTTTTATTCTCGGGCTAAGCAGCCTGCAACCACGCAAGAACTTTGCGCGGCTGATCGAAGCCTTTCACCAGGCGCGCCAGGCCGCAAAGTTGCCCCATCGCCTGGTGATTGGTGGCGGCAAAGGCTGGCTTTACGATGAGATCTTTGCCAAGGTCCAGCAGTTGAAGCTTGAGAATGATGTCCTTTTTCCCGGCTTTATCGACGATAGTGACCTGCCCGCGCTCTATTCAGCCGCCGACATTTTTGCGTATCCATCACTATACGAAGGATTTGGCCTACCCATTCTTGAGGCCCTCGCCTGTGGCACGCCGGTGCTGACCGCGAACAACTCCTGTTTGCCCGAAGCCGGCGGCCCTGGGGCGCGCTATGTCGATGCCGAGGATGTCAGCAGCATTGCCGCTGCGCTGGTCGAATTGACCACTGATCGCGCCCTACACACCCAGCTACGGCAAGCCGGCCGCCAACATGCCGCCCAGTTCACCTGGCCGCGCAGTGCAGCACAACTGCTGGGCGCGTACGAAAAAGTACTGGGTGGCTAGGGAAATAAATCAGAGGTTGGCTGCCGGTGTATAGACGCGGATTTAGGAAACGCGGATGGCATCCCGTGCCATTCGCGTTTCCTAAATCCGCGTCTATACGCCTACTCTGTCTCTACTTTAACGTTGTCGTACTACGTATCTACTTATCTACTTATCTACGTATCTACTTATCTACTTATCTACCCGTCTACCTCTCTACCCAAATCACCTGAGCCAGGAGCAAACTACCAATGGACAATCAAAGCGCCGCCTTACCCCCGCGCACCGTCAGTGAGACAGCGCTGACCCTCACCCTCTTTACCCAGCCGGAGCATTCGAATAGCCTGGGCAATGTGCATGGGGGTGTGGTGCTCAAGCTCTGTGATGAATGTGGCGGCATTATCGCAGCGCGCCACGCCCGTCGTCCCGCCGTCACCGTAACGGTTGACAGTGTGACCTTTCATCAACCGGTGCTATTAGGGCGGCTGTTGTTAGTCAAAGGACGGATCACCTGGGTCGGGCGGACCAGCATGGAAGTGGAGTTGCGGGTGGAGACGGAAAATCTGCTCACCGGCGAAGTGTTACACACAAATAGCGCGTATTTTGTCTATGTGGCGCTGGACGAAGCGCGCCACCCGACCCCCGTGCCCAAACTTTTGCTGGAAAATGAGGAGGAACAGCGCCGCTTTGCCCAGGGAGAAGAGCGACAAGCACATCGGTTGGCGCGGCAACGACGATAAAAAGCGGTCGCGTGGTCGCTTCGTCGTGTGGTCTGGACGACACGACCTCACGACCTCAAAACCACAGTCGCCAACGCATTGCTAGCGGTCACGTCCCCTGCTCCATGTGGGATTACACCCCTTCCTTATCAAAAAGTTTGACAGGCAAGTAAGCTACGTCTATAATGCCAGGGTTTGTCATTATCCGGCAGGCCACTAACCAATGTGTACATTTTCGCCATACCGCGAAAAGCGCGACCGACAAACAGCGCTATTCTATACATTTTACAGTTGAGCCTTGCTGATTTCGCCGCTGGAGTAGGGATTGCTTATGCGTAACAACACCATTTCGTTAGTCCTTGTGCTTTTGCTTGCCGGGTTGGCACTCTATATCGTGCTGCCGGTTGCCCATCCAGCCTGGCTGGAACGGTCGCGCACCGCTGATCCGGAGGCGCCACGTGAGATGCTCGACCTCAAATTAGGGCTCGATCTGCGCGGTGGCACCCAGGTGCTGCTCGAATCGGATTTGGCCGAGGGACAGAGCTTGCCCGAAGGGGCCATGACGGCCGCCCAGAGCATCGTTGAGAATCGCGTCAACGGGATCGGGGTGTCGGAAGCAGTGGTGCAGGCGCAAGGGGAAGATCGCATTATTGTGGAACTACCCGGTGTACGCAACCCAGATGAAGCGGTCGAAACCCTGCGCTCAACTGGGCAATTGGAATTTGTCGATCCCGGTGGTGCTACCCTGCTCCAGGGCATGATTATCAACACGACCAATCATCCCGAGGCGATCCAGCGAGCACAGGCTGGTGAGCCGATTGATCCCAATCTGATTCCCTATCCGGATCAGCTCTTTACTACAGCCATGACCGGGGATGTCCTGAGTGGTGCCAGCGCAGCGCCTGATCAATTTGGGCAGTGGCAGATTAATTTTACCTTGACGGGCGAAGGTAGTACGGCCTTCTTTAATTACACCAGCAGTCACATTGGCCAGCCCATGGCAATTGTCCTCGATGGGCGTGTCCTTTCTGCCCCGAACATTAATGCCGCAATTAGCGACAACGGCGTGATCACCGGCCAATTTACCCAAACAGAAGCCGAATCACTTGCCGTACAGATGCGATACGGTTCCCTACCAGTGCCGCTGAAGGTGGCTGATATTCGCACGATTGGGGCTAGTTTGGGCCAGGATTCGGTTAACCGGAGCGTGCGGGCGGCCATTATTGGGTTAATTGCGGTGGTGATTTACATGATTGCGCTCTACCGGTTGCCTGGTCTACTGGCCGCAGCGGCGCTGCTCTGCTATATTATCTTCAACCTGGCCATTTACAAACTAATCCCGGTCACCCTAACCTTGCCGGGCATTGCCGGTTTTATTCTCTCGGTTGGGATGGCCGTTGATGCCAATATTCTGATCTTTGAACGAATGAAGGAAGAGTTGCGGGTTGGGCGGTCACTGCGTTTGGCGGTCGAAGCGGGCTTTGCGCGGGCGTGGCCGGCGATTTGGGACAGCAATATCTCATCGCTGATTACCTGTGCCGTCCTCTACTGGTTCGGCAATACCTTTGGCGCCAGCACAGTCAAAGGCTTTGCCATCACGCTGGCAATCGGTGTGTTGCTCTCGATGTTCTCAGCGGTCATCGTCACCCGCACCTTTATGCGCTCGACCTTGACCGGCTCCGGGCAGAAGTTGATGGAATCACGAAATTTGTTATCCTATTAAGGTTATAACAATGTTTAAGCCCATTAAACACCGCGATTGGAATTGAGACGCTAAGGCCGCAGCTTAATTTCAAACTTCTAATACCACAGACGGCGAGGCATCGGTTGCTTCGCCGTTTTTGTTTCGGTTGATCAAAGTCATTTTGCTGCTCTACCGATTTAGTCATAAACCCGTACCACCAGTTGGAGGTTATCAAGCTGCATGCGCGCATTACTTTTAACTGAGCAAGGGCTAGAATTGCAGCACAACTATCCCACCCCTACGCCGGCCCCCGGTGAAGCATTGATCCGGGTGCGCCTGGCAGGTATCTGTTCGACCGATCTGCAACTATTGGCCGGCTACAAAGGCGGCTATCGCGGTGTCCTGGGTCACGAATTTGTTGGGGAAGTCGTTGCGGCCCCGACGGCCCCCGATTGGATCGGCAAACGGGTGGTGGGTGAGTTGAATATTGGCTGTGGCAACTGCGCCCTCTGCCGGCAGGGCTTGGGCAAACATTGCCGGCAACGACAGAGTTTAGGGATCATCCAGCGCGATGGGGCCTTTGCCGATTACTTTACGCTCCCAGTGGCGAATCTGCACCCTGTGCCAGAGACGCTTACGGACGAGGCCGCCATCTTTGTCGAACCAACAGCCGCGGCGCTACAGGTTCGTGAGCAAGTGGCCATTGCACCGAGCAGTCGGGTAGTGGTTTTGGGTGATGGCCGGCTAGGCTTACTGATGGCCCAAGTTTTAGCGCTCACTGGTTGTGAACTGACTGTGATTGGGCGCAATCCCAAAAAATTGGCTTTTCTAGATAACCTTGGCTTTGCCTTGACCACAAAACTGCTGGACAAGTTACCGACCGCATGGCCGGTTCACCCGATCGATGTTGTGGTCGAAGCAACCGGTTCGCCACAAGGGTTTGCCTTGGCCCGGCGCATGGTACGGCCTGGTGGGGTAATGGTCCTCAAAAGCACCTTTGCCACAGCCCTGGCCGATTTCGATTTGAGTGGATTGGTCGTCGATGAAATTACGTTGATCGGTAGCCGCTGTGGCCCCTTTCCACCAGCCATCCGCCTCCTGGCGACTAGGCAAATTCACGTCCAAGGGCTAATTCATGGCACCTACACCTTGGATGAAGGGCTCAGCGCATTAGCCCATGCCGCGCAGAAGGGGGTCGTCAAGATTGTGATTGCCCCCTAAAGACAAATCGACTGTTACTGTTTGTGCAGACAACGCAGGTTGAAACACGAAGTTTTTTCGTATTTGGGGGCAGAACAGATTAATATTTTCCAAGCAAGCGCACTTCCGATCGCTGCAACAGCACTTTGCACAGATGGGCTATTGCCGGTAGAATACACTGATACAATGGATACACCAATGATTAGTTAAACGCTGTCCTTTGCGTAGAAATCAGTGTCATGTCAACCACCCGCTCGCTAACTTCTGTACAACTGTCGGCCCACTCGGTTTGGGCAGCAGTGTGGGCTCAGTTAACGAGTAATGAGGGGGCTGACAAAGCGAAAAGTAGAAGTAATCACTACCGCCGCTGGTTTTGTTGGTTTGTCTTATTAATGCTGCCTTTGCTCACCGGTTTTGGGGCACCGCGGGTGGTTGATAATATCTACACACCAACCCAGCGGATACGCGCCGGTGATGGGGCGCGTTGGTTAGCCGCGCACCAGGGTCCAGCCCTTTCGGCCACCGCCTATCTGCTCTATGATGTCGACAGTGCCCAATTGCTGCTGCAACAAAATGCCGCCGATGCGCTGCCCCCAGCAAGCCTGACCAAGTTGATGACAGCATTGCTCGTTTTGGAAAAGGGTGATCTTCAGGGCGTGGTCACCATCCAGGGCAGCGATCTGGTTGGTGGGACGTCAATGGGGTTACAGCCAGGCGAGCGGCGCACGGTGGAAGAGCTGTTATGGGGCCTCTTGGTGCCCAGCGGGAACGATGCGGCAGCAGCCCTCGCCCGTTTTACCGGTGGTTCGGTTGCGGCCTTTGTGACCCAAATGAATGAACGCGCGACCCAATTGGGGTTAACGCAAACGCGCTTCGTCAATCCACATGGCTTGGATGCCGATGGGCACCTGAGCAGTGCTGCGGATATTTTGGTGTTGGTGCAACAGAACTGGGGCTTTCCACTCTTCCGCCAGATTGTGGCGACGCCCAGTACGACGGTTGCCGGCCGTACACTGTGGAATACGAACCAGTTGTTGGCTAGTTACCCAGGCACCAATGGCATCAAGACCGGGACAACGGATGCGGCCGGCGAATGTTTGGTGGCTGGGATTCAACATAATGGCCGGCAACTCATTGGGATCGTGTTGGGGAGTAGTGACCGCTATACCGATATGCGGGCGCTTGATGCCTATTACCAGGCAACCTATCAGTGGCTCGACCTCCCCGATAAGGCCTTGACGGTGCTTGATCGGGTTGCTGATCACACAGGCAAGACCTGGTATCTGCGCACTTCTGGACCAACCGTTGGCCTGCTGCTACGGAAGTTGGAGCATGAGCAGTTGCAAGCCTACCGGCGCTTACAACTGCCAACCCCAGAAAGCTGGATACCGGGGCTTAGCGCAGGGACGATCGAGTGGCGCCTGGGTAGCCGGGTCGTTGGCACGCAACTGCTTGTGTTTTGGTAACGTGTCAGCCGCGCAGTGGTGGCAGTCACGGGTCAAGCATGCGGCTGGGGTGTAAAGGGCTTGCCGCCCGTTAAAGTCAGTGCAAGAGGTGTTTTGGCCTGGGTCAGTATGTGTTTTGGTAATTAGTGTCAGGTAAAAAGATCATGGCAGAAGAACGTTTACAAAAAATTTTGGCGGCAGCTGGGGTTGCCAGTCGCCGCAAATGTGAAGAGTTAATCAGTGCCGGACGCATCCAGGTCAACGGACAAATCGTCACCGAGCTAGGTAGCAAGATTGATCCCGAGCGAACGCAGATCCGCGTTGATGGCAAATTGGTCCAACTGCCCAAACAGCACATTTACATCAAGCTGCACAAACCGCGTGGGGTATTGGGCGATCTAGGGGGCGATACCGGCGAGCGGCAGACGGTCGCCGATCTGCTCCCACCAGAGATGCGACGGCTCTTTCCGGTCGGCCGCCTCGATCTGCACAGTGAAGGGCTGATGTTGATGACAGATGATGGCGAGCTCGCCCATCTGCTGACCCACCCCCGTTACGAACATACCAAAACCTATTATGTGCTGATCGAACGGTTGCCCGATATTGCGGCCCTCGAGCAATTGCGGAAAGGGGTAGACTTACCTACGGGCCGCACCGCACCAGCCCAAGTTCGTGTAACCAGTCGCTTGCCCGGCGAATTACAACTAAGCAAGGGACCGAACGAGGGGGTCTGGCTCGAAATCGTGCTACGTGAAGGGAAAAAACGCCAAATTCGTCACATGACGGCCGCCGTCGGCTATCCAACCTTGCGCTTGGTCCGCTGGGCGATTGGGCCACTCACCCTAGGCACCCTCAAATTGCGTGAGCAACAAGCACTCTCGCGCGGTGAGATTGCACAGTTACGGGAGCTAGTAGAGCCCAGCAAGCACCCCCAATCCGCAGAGGACGCCGAGCAAGGGCGCAAACAAGCGCAAAAACTCAAGCGCTCTGCGCACCATCCAGAGCGGCGGCGCACGAGGGCTTAACGTGCATTGAAAAACAGACTTTTTTACCGTTTGACCCTGGCCACCAGTATACTAGCAAAAGCAACGTCGCTTTTCAAACAGATCAGAGAAAATGAAAGTGCAAAACGATTTTAGCGAAGCGCTCACGACAGCGCAGATTGCAGCAGTTCTATCGCTACGGCCCGCCATCATTGCCATCGACGGCCCGGCTGGGGCTGGGAAGAGCACGGTTGGCCACCACCTGGCCCAGTTGCTCGATTTTCTATTTTTTGACACAGGCATTATGTATCGCGCCGTCACCTGGACCGCCCTCCAACAGGGTCTCGATATCTATGAAGCGGAAACGATTGGAGCGCTGGCGCAGCGCATGCAGATCGATATCACCGCCGTTGCGCTGGGCGAACAGCCGGGGCAGCAGTGCATTGTCCATGTCGATGGCCAGAATATTACTAACTTTTTACGCACGCTGGACGTTGATCAAAATGTTTCGATTGTCAGCGCCCATGCCTCTGTGCGCCAAGCGTTGAGTATACAACAGCGGCGCATTGGGCAGCACTATGGCAGCGGCACCGCCGAAAAGCGCGGGATCGTCATGGCAGGCCGCGACATTGGCACCGTGGTCCTGCCCGAGGCCAAGCTCAAAGTATATATGGATGCCACCCTGGTGGAACGGGCGCGTCGCCGCTTTTGTGAAGTTCGACAAAAGGGCAGAAAGGCCCAGATTACGCAGATCATTGCAGAAATCAAGCAGCGCGACAAGATTGACAGCGAACGCTCGCTCTCACCGCTGCGCCGGGCCGACGATGCGATTGAACTTGATACTTCGGATATGACGACAGAAGAAGTCGTGCAAGAAATTCTCGCCCTTGCCACCGAACAAGCAGAACAAGCTTAACCCTATGTCAAACCATCACCTGACACGCGATCAACAGCTGGAGCTCTACTATTGGATGCGCCTCACCCGTACGTTGGACGAAATGGCGGTTGCCCTCTGGAAACAGGGGCGAGGGGTGGGTGGGATGTTCAGTCAGCGTGGGCACGAGGCCATTAGTGTAGGCAGTGGTTATGCACTTGCGCCCGATGATGTGGTCGCGCCCATGCATCGCGATCATGGCTGTTATCTGTTACGCGGGTTGACGCCACGGCGGATTATGGGCAATCTGTTGGCCCGTGCCACAGGCGTCACCCGCGGGCGTGATGCCAATATGCACGGGGTTGGGGATCTCAGCCTCAACCTGATTGGCTTCGTCAGCCACCTGCCGCAATCGCTGCCAGTGGCCCTAGGCGCGGCCATGAGCTTTACCTACCGCAATGAAAAACGGGTCGCGATGACCTATGTCGGTGATGGTTCCAGCAATGAAGGACTTTTCCACGAGACGCTCAACATGGCGGCGCTGTTCCGGGCACCCTTTGTGATCATCCTGGAAAATAACCAATATGCCTACTCCACCCCCCTTTCCCAACAGATGACGATCACCGATCTGGCCCAGCGCGCCGATGCCTATGGGATTCCCAATACAATTGTTGATGGCAATGATGTGGAAGCAGTCTACGCCGCCACCAAAGCCGCGGTCGACCGCGCCCGCCGGGGTGAGGGGCCAACGGTAATTGAAGCCAAAACCATGCGCATGATGGGCCACGCCATTCATGACCCGGCGGACTATGTGCCGCGTGAGTTGCTGGCGACCTGGGAAGCGCGCGATCCGGTCCGTTGTTATGCCGAGCGCTTGCTAGAAAACGGCAGCACCGATCAGGTTGAATTGGATGAAATTCAAACGCGCTGTGAAGTTGAGATTACGGACGCGATCAACTTTGCGGAAGCAAGTCCCTTCCCAGATGCGGCAACCGTGGCAGAAGGAGTCTACGCGCCATGAGTAATGTGGTCCGCCAGTCCCTAGAAAGCCCGCCCACGAAGCCAGTCGTGGGCAACAACTTTGGCTTTGCCACCGCGGAACAAATTGACGATAGCAATCGCCAGTTAACCTACATCGCAGCCATTAGTGAAGCCTTACGCGAAGAGATGGCACGCGACCCAAATGTCCTCATGATGGGCGAAGATATCGCCGGCAGCTTTGGTGGTGCCTTTAAGGTGACCAAAGGGCTGGAAGAAGAGTTCGGTGCCCGGCGCGTGCTCAACATGCCCATGTGTGAAGCGGCCTTTGTCGGGGCCGCCACCGGGATGGCGCTCATGGGCTTGCGCCCGGTGATCGAAATGCAATTCGCCGACTTTATCAGCACCGCCTTTGACAGCATTGTCCAATATGCTGCAACCAACTACTATCGCTGGCAAGGACCCGTGCCGTGGGTGATTCGCGCGCCCAGTGATGGCGGCATCCGTTCCGGCCCTTTTCACAGCCAGAATCCGGAAGCTTGGTTTGTACATAGCCCCGGCCTCAAAGTGGTGGCACCAGCGACCCCAGCCGATGCCAAAGGGTTGATGATCGCGGCCATTCGCGATAACAACCCGGTCATCTACTTCGAGGCTAAACCACTCTATCGCGCGCTAAAAGGTTATGTGCCGCCCGGTGAGTATGTCGTGCCGATTGGCAAAGCGCAGACGGTCCATAGTGGCGACGATGTCACCATTATCACCTATGGGGCACAAGTCCGCGAGGCGCTGAGCGCGGCCCAACGGCTTGCTACCGCTGGCATCTATGCAGAGGTCCTCGATCTGCGCACGCTCAAGCCGCTCGATACAGAGGCAATTTTGACCAGTGCCCGCAAGACCGGCAAAGTTTTGATCGTGCATTCGGCCAACCAGTTGCTGGGTGTTGGCGCCGAAGTGGCCGCCTTGATCGCCGACCAGGCCTTTGAATGGCTGGACGCGCCGATCCGCCGCTTGGGCGGGCTCGATGTGCCGGTGCCCTTCAGCCCGACGCTGGAAGATGCCTACCGTCCCGATGCCAACAAGATCTATCAGATAGCCTGCGAACTTGCGGCATTTTAAAGTAATTTGTTAGTTAGTTCTTGTTGCGAAACGCGATTTCTACCGCCAAGGGCGCGAAGCGCGCGAAGTACCGCCAGAGAAAATCCTTTGCGAACCTTTGCGGCCTTAGCGTTCTTGGCGGTGATCAAGCCCTTTCGCAACAGAAACTAGTTAGTTGGTTGGTTCAATAATTAACGTAACTACCAAGCGACCCCCTCCTAACCCGGGTACCCCTTGGGTGCAGTTTGGGGGAGGAACGGTATCGGGGTCAGCTGTTCCCTCCCTTAGCAGGGGAGGGTTAGGGAGGGGTTAGTAGTTACTAACCAACCAACTAACCAACTAACCAACCCACTCGCCATGCACAAAGTAGCCATGCCATGAAACTCGCCACCCTCTGTTATGTGCGCAGTCACGGTCAGACGTTGATGATGCATCGCATCAAGCGCGCCAATGATATGCATGCGGGCAAGTGGAATGGGTTAGGAGGCAAATTGTTGCCTGGTGAAACGCCGGAAGCGTGCGCCATCCGCGAGGTCTGTGAAGAGAGTGGGTTGACGATGATCAGCCCAGTGCTGCGTGGCATCCTCACCTTTCCCGGCTTTGCCAACGATGATGATTGGTACACCTTTGTCTTTGTGGCCGATACCTTTACCGGCACCTTGATCGACTGTAACGAAGGGGTCTTGCACTGGATCGATGACAGCCAACTGCTCGCCCTCAACCTGTGGGAAGGCGACCGTATTTTTCTGCCTTGGCTGGATCAGGATGAGTTCTTTTCCGGGCGCTTCACCTATGTCAACAACGTATTGGCGGAACATGAGGTTGTCTTCTACCGGGGCCGGCAAGTTGTGACAGCGGAAGTGGCATCACCAGTCGCGATGACGGCCACCACAACCACGCCGGCAGCCGGCTACCGGCCGGTCGATGACACCTACTGTTGGCTCTGTCATGGCCCCGTGCTGAAACGCCACTGTAAAATCACCTGTACGCGCTGCGGCTTTACCCGCGATTGCAGCGATCCCTAATGGCTTGCCCAGATCAGTCGGCGAGCGGCATAACCGTTTGATGGCTTTACTTGTCTACCTATTATGACAACATTAAATGGGTCGTTGTTGGGCTCTGTGCCTAGCTGGTCCGTGACCAGCGGTATTGGCCCCAGCCGCTGGTCACGAACCAGCTAGGCACATAATTTAACGTTGTCGTACTATCTACCCTCAATGGAGAATTCCGCTTGGCCGATCAACAATCTTTTTGGCGACAATTTTTAGAGCGGGCGACCGGCGGCGAGGCCAAACGGCACGACCAGGGTTCCGTCATGCCGGGCCACAAGCTCCATCTCCCCCCCCGCCGTGGCGATAAACATAATGAATTTGTGATTATCGGACTCGGACGCTTTGGCACCTCGGTGGCGGAGACATTGGTCAACTATGGCCACAGTGTGCTGGCAATTGACGAAGATATGGAGCGGGTGCGCGCCCTGAGTACCACGTTACCCCATGTCATCCAACTTGATGCCACCAACATCGACGCCTTGCGCCAGGCAGGGGTAGACAACTTTGATACAGGGCTCATCTGTATTGGGAATGACTTTGAAAGCAGTATTCTGGCCACTGTCCTGCTCCGGCGGCTAGGGGTGAAGCAGGTCATTGCCAAAGCGCGCACCCGCACCCAGCGCGAAATTCTGTTGCAGGTCGGGGCGGACCAGGTGATTCTGCCCGAACATGAAGCGGGTGTTCGCCTGGCCCGGCGGCTGGCCGCCGGCCACTTTATTGACTATCTCGAAGTCAGCGGTGATGTCGGGATTGTGGAACTGCTCGCCCCGCCCAGCTTTTGGAACCGGACCCTTTCTGAGTGTAACCTACGCCAACGCTATGGGCTGACCGCCATCGCCGTGCGCCGTGGGGACGAATTGATCGTCAGCCCAAGCGCAGCCCTGCGAATTGAGCCGGAAGATATTTTAGTCGTGTTGGGCAAAATTGAAAATGCAGAACGTTTAAGCCAGTAGGAAGACAGGGAATCTGATGAATTTAATGCCGATCATGGATGTGGCAACGGCGCAGGCGAGTATTCTGCGGCGGGCGATGTGGGATGAATGGCAAGTGCCGGCCGCGCTGCTGGACAAAAATATTGAACTCTTTGGGGAACGGATCGGCCCGGATGAGGCAGTGCGGCGCATTTTGGCCGATGTGCGGGCGCGTGGTGACGCGGCGCTCATTGAATGGAGCGAGCGCTTGGATCGCGTGACGCCCACAACGCTACAAGTGACGCCCGAGCAAGTCCGTGAGGCCTACACGCATGTTTCCGACGCATTGGTGGCAGCGATGCGGCTAGCTGCGACGCGCATTGAAGAGTTCCATCGCCGCCAGCCCGCCCTCCAATGGTTACACCAACACGCGGATGGCTTGCTGGGGCAATTAGTGCGCCCAATCAACCGGGTCGGCATCTACATTCCGGGCGGTGAGGCGCCGCTCTTTAGTTCCCTGTTAATGACCGCCATTCCCGCCAAAGTCGCTGGCGTCCCCCAATTAGCGATCATCTCACCACCGCAGCGGGACAGTGGGTTGCCCCACCCTACCACCCTGGTCGCCGCCGATATCGCCGGCGTTGATACGATCTATGTGGGGGGCGGGGCCCAGGCGATTGGGGCCCTGGCCTTTGGCACAGCCACGATCCAGGCCGTCGATAAAATTTGTGGCCCCGGCAACCTCTTCACGACGTTGGCCAAACGACAGGTCTTTGGCATTGTCGGCATTGATGGTTTACCCGGCCCCACCGAGACCGTCGTCATCGCGGATGAAAGTGCGGATCCACAACTTGCCGCCGCCGATCTGCTGGCCCAGGCCGAGCATGATCGCCTGGCCTGTGCGATCTTATTGACCCCTAGCCCGACCATGGCAGCACAGGTGCAAGCCGCCGTCTTAACGCAACTGGAAGAATTAGGCCGCGCCGAGGTCATCGTCGGTTCGTTGACGCGGGGCAGCGGCATCGTCGTCACGGCGTCGCTGGCAGAAGCGTTCACACTCGCCAATCGCTATGCCCCAGAACATCTCTGCCTGCTGGTGGAGAATCCAGAAGCATATCTGGATCAGGTGCAAAATGCTGGGGGCATCTTCTTGGGCGAGCGCAGCTTTGAAGTATTGGGCGACTACGTCGCCGGCCCCAGTCATGTCATGCCCACCGGGGGCACGGCCCGCTTTAATAGCCCCGTCAATGTCAATGATTTTCTCAAGCTAATCAGTGTGATCGGCTTAAATGAAGCAGCCTTCAGCCAGATTGGGGCCGCCGCGCAATTGATGGCCGAAGCAGAAGGGCTGACCGCGCATGCGGCCGCCGTGCGCCGACGGCGCACCACCACGGCCAATTAACCGGTGAGCAGTCCTTGAAAAAAGTAACCAACTTCGTTTATTCATTGTAGCTCGACAAGTTTCAACCAGTTGCCAACAATGTGGCAACAACGTGGCAACAATCCATGGCAATGTGTATGAAATGATCTACTGCAGTTGAAGGGCGAACAGACCTTTTCACATGGGTCAAAACACCGGTTCGCCCTTCAACCGCGTATAAAAGGAGACTTACAATGATCGCTTTTGTGCTGAGTGGTGCAGGAAATCGTGGACCATTACAGGTGGGCGCGGTGCGTGCGCTCTTGAATCAGGGGATCCAGCCGGATCTAATTGTCGGGACCTCGGCAGGCGCGCTTAACGCCTGTTATCTCGCGGCCCATGGGACAACGAATCCCAGCGTGACCGATGGCCTGGCAGATTTGTGGGCCAAAGCCACGGCCGACAGTATCTATGGGGGCAATGTCTTTCAGATCGCGTGGCGGCTGCTGAATAAGGCAGAGAGCATTTATGCCAGCGATGGCGTACGCGAGCTGATCCGCCAATCCTTGCCGGCGGGGGTCAGCAAGTTCAGCGACTTCAAACTGCCCCTCTACGTGACCTCGACCGATCTGCTCAGTTTACGCCTTTTCCTCTTTGGCGATGAAGGCAATACGCCGATTATCGATGCGGTGTTGGCCAGCGCGGCGGTGCCGGCAATCCATCCGCCGGTGCTCTATCAAAAGCTCCAGTTGGTAGATGGTGGCGTGGTCGCCAATGTGCCGATTAGCATTGCCATGGACAAGGGGGCGACCACCATTTATGCGATCAACGCCAGTTATGGCGGCGGCGTTTTACAGCCGGTCGATGGCGTGGTGGATGTTCTAATGCGCACGCTTGCCACGATGACCACACAATCCTTCCTGGTCGATCTGGCGCGCGCCACCGCCGATACCGCCGTTGACCTCCATCCGATCCAGGTATACTACCCAGAGAAGCTTTCCTTCCGCGACTTTAGCAAAACGCGCGCCATGGTCAAGCATGGCCAAGAGCAGGCCGAAGCGTATCTGCTCGCCCCACGCCCCCGCACCGTCGCCCCGGCTGGGGTTGAACGCAAATATGGGGAACAGGTTGGCGGGGCGGTCGAATATATTCCCCCCCAAGAACGCTAGGACAGTGTTACGCAAATTTTGCGAGTTTAGCCACGGAGTGGCGACTGATGGTAGCCCAGCCTTTTAAGGCTGGGGGCCATTGGATCCGCAGGTTTCAACCTGCGGCTACCATCAGTCGCCACTCCGTGGCTAAGTCATCAGAATTTCCGTCACACTGTACTATACTGAAGTGAAGTTGAGAAGCGGAGTTTTGCTGGCTAACGGGATCGCGTGCGTCGCACTGACCGCCAACTGTTTCCAGTCCGCTAGATTCTTTGGTCAGTGCGACGCACGCTGACCGAAACTAGGGGTCTCATTCTGATTTGAGTATAGTGCCAACAACTGACGACCGCTGATAGCCGTTTGTTAGTCAGCGGCCGCGAGTAGCGGTTCGGCGCGGCGGTCGTCAGTCGTTGCCGAGCTATCCTTCCCGAAAAACCTCAATTTTATAGTCACCGGTCCGCCGGTTGCTAAAGTGGCGAACTTTAAGGGTATAGAGGCCAGGGTTGAGTTGGGCGCTGAGCTTAGGATTGAGCCGGCTACCACTGTCATCATCCTCATCAATGGCGCGCGTCTCGTCGTTTGGACCAAAGAGGCTCATGACAAGATCGAGCGCGCCTTCCGTTTCCATGCGATAGGTGCCGGCCGTGGTCACCACAAAGTTGTACTTGTCGATTTCGCCAAAGGCGCCGATGGCCGCGCTGAGCGCGGGGGCATCCAGCGTCAGTTCATTTTCCAGCCGGATCACACCAGGATAGAGGGTTGCCACAAACTGTTTGTCCATGGCAGAAAGCACGCCATTCCAGCCGACTTCAAAATCGCCAACGGTAAAATCATTGGGAATGGGGTAGAGCATAATCGAATCACGGTCAAAGGCAGAGAATTGGGTCAGGGTTGCGCTATAGCGGGTGAAGAGATTGGTGTCCACCTGCGCTCTGGACCAATTGTTGGGCGGCCCGGCGTAATAGGCGTAAACGGCCTCTTTGTGCCAGGGTATATCAGTGGCCGGGTTCTGGTGCTCGTGGATACAGCCAACGGCGTGACCAAACTCGTGAATCACGACGCGTGCATACTCTTCCGTGGGCGTCGCGGTGGTCAACCACCCAAAGTTCATCGTCGGCTGATCGCGCGGGATCGAGAGGGCATCGGTACCGATATAGGACCAGGAACCAGGCTGCCGAAAAGAGATGCGAATTTCGGCACTGGCATCATCAACAAAGGCAAAGCGGAGATTAGCGTACTTGCTCCACTCATGGGCAAAGGGCTGTAGGCGCGCTTGCACCGCTGGGTCGCCATCCAAAAAATGCACGCGCAACGTCCGGCCCGGCTGCCACAATTTACCAGTCAGCGCGGCCAGCGCAGCGGGCGCATCAATGGCTGCGCCTGGCCGTTGGCTGCTGCGTGGAATGGCCGGCGCGTTATCGGGATTTTCCGCAATCGCGGCGCGGCTGGCCGGCAGTAAATGTGCAAGCGGTAACGAACGGTCAACACAGCACTTAATGACAGGCAGAGGATTGGTCGCTTCGGTCATGCGTGTGCTCCTTGTTTTAATTATACTAGCTGTCAGGCAATCAGGTCGCTGAGGCGCGGGCGCGAAGAGTGCAGTTATGGACGCCTCGATCAAAAACAAGTGTACCATAGATAGTAGCGTATGATCATCTCAATTAGTTCCCTTACAAGTTACAGAGCCTTTGCCAAGGAAATTTGTAAGGGGACTTGTCCCACAGGCGATGCAGCCTAGGAGTGATTACATTTGGGCAGAGGTCGGGTTATGCGCTACAATGAAAGGTAGACGTTTTAATTGGAATACCTTCGTTGGAAGGCAACCGCAGAGCCGAAGAGAGAACAGCACATCATGAGTGGAATTTTATTACCAGGCCAGGAGAAGAAGCCACAGTCGCAAGGTGGCGGCCTCGAGCTGCCAAAAGGCTTTAGCCGCCGGCGAGATGAGGAGGCACAGACACCCAAAACACCCGATCCGGCCCCGACTAATCCCGCGGAGAGTGCGACCACCGCCGGTACGCCCCCCACCGCGCCGGCCCCGGCACCCCGTACACCAAGACGCGGGCAGCCCCAGATCGATCTGCTCTTTCCACCGACTGGTGCCCAGATTCAATGCCCCAACTGTCGGACGCCCTACACGGTGCCGGTCTTTAGCATTATTGATTTGGGGGTCAATCCCGAATTAAAAGGTGCCCTACTTGGCAGTCAAATTAACGTTGCCATGTGCCCGAACTGTGGTGCCGGTGGCCCGTTGGGCGCGCCTTTGCTGGTGCATGATCCTGCCCATCAATTTTTAGGGGTCTTTGCACCGCCGCCGCAACGCAGCACCGATAGTATGCAGATGCAAAAGGCCATTGGCGATCTGACGCAGACATTAATGCGCAAGTTGCCCACAGAAGCCCGCAAAGGCTATATGCTCCAGCCTAAACAATTTATGGATTGGCAGCGCTTTATGGAGCAAATGTGGGAATTTGAAGGGGTGACCGCGGAAATGTTGCGCCGGCAGCGCAGCCAGAGCGAACTGCTCCAGCGCCTTGTTACGCTGGCCAATGATCGCAAAGCAATGGAGATTGCACTGGAGCGTAGCCGCGAGCTGATCGACCGCAGCTTCTTTGCCCTGCTTGATCGAATGCTCATGGCGAGTAGCAACCAAGGACAACAGGCCGGCGTTCAGGCCCTTTTGCAACTGCGCAACCAGTTGATGGAATCGACCGAAGTGGGTCGCCAACTGAAGAGCCAGCAGGAAAAAGTGCGCGACGTCGTCAGCAATCTCTCGCAGCAAACCACGCGCGAAGAGTTATTGAGCAAGATTCTCGAAACCTGGCAGGGCGAGGATGGGCAAGAAATTGCCGTTGGCGTCATTGGTGCAGTCGCGCCGATGCTCGATTACCAATTCCTCATGTTGGTCACCGAGCGGCTGGAACAGAGCACAGACGAAGCAGAGCAGGCTCACCTCACCGAGTTACGGGAGCTGATTCTCGAACTGCAAGAGCAGCAACAGGCTTCGCAACAAGCGATGATGCAACAGATGCAGGCGATCCTACAAGATGTGTTGCAAGCCCCTGATCTGACCGCTAAGTTGCGCGAATATGGCGAAGTAATCGATGAAGGCTTTCTCTCTGTCTTGGCGGCGAACATCCAAGCGGCCCAGCGCAATAATTCCACCGCTGCGGCCAGGCGCTTGCAACAGGTCTATGATGCCGCCGTGGGGATTTTGCGCGAGCAGATGCCGGCCGAGATGCAGTTGCTCAACGCATTGATTATGGCACCCGACAAGGCTGCCCTTAACCAATTGCTGCGTGACAATCGCGAGAAGCTGACCAAAGAGTTTGTTGCTTCGATGCAAGAAGTTGAAGGACAACTGCGCGAAGGCGGCCGCAAGGAAATTGCGGATCGACTAAAGTCCGTACGCGCACAAATTTCACTGATGGCCTAGCGCGAGCAAGCGTCTAACCAGCGCTTGCGATTTGCTGTTATCTGAACGATTGACGACCTTGCTTGAATTATTAAAAGCCGTCCATGATCTAAAGCTCTTGCCCCGTACAGGCTGGCTCTTTGCTGGTGTGCGCCAGCCGGAGTCAGTCGCGGAGCATAGCTATGCAACGTGCTGGCTCGCCTTGCTCCTCGCGGAAGAGATCAACACACAGTGGCAACAAGTTGGTTTAGACGCGCCACTTAATGTCAACCGGGTGGTGCTGATTGCCCTGGTGCATGATCTCGCCGAGAGTCTGGTTACCGATCTGCCCAAGCGCACGACCCTGCTCATTGGCAAAGCAACCAAACATGCAGCAGAAGCCGCGGCAATGCAAATCCTGCTGCAAAAGCTGCCCAATGGGGAGCAATATATCGCCCATTGGCAAGAGTATGTCGAGGCGGCCTCACCCGAAGGTCGCCTTGTGCGCGATGTGGACAAGCTAGAGATGGTCTATCAGGCCTTGCGCTATGAAGAGAGCGGACAGCGCAACCTAGATGATTTCTGGCGCGATCATCAGTGGTTCTACACGGCTAGCCAAGCGTTATTTGACACGTTGCAAGCTTTGCGCATAACTGGAAAATAATTTAATCAATTAAAACTTACAACGTAGGGTATGACGAATCGTGTAAGTTTCAAACTATCAGCCATCCAGCCCAATTAGGTGCGGTTTTTTCCGTGAAAAAAATCGATCTCACACTCACCGACCAGCCCTTTCGCCAGTGGGTGCGTCAACTTCTATTGATTTTCTGCATTAGCGTGGGTGCCGGCGGGCTGCTCTTTGTGATGGCGGCCTGTGCCGACGATGCGCAGTCTGCACCAGCAGCGGAGCCACTGTCGGCTAGTGTGCAGGAGGTGGCCGCGGCCACCGTGACGCGGCAATCACCGCCGACGGCAACCACCGTTACGATCAACCTGGCAACGGCGCCAATGTCAACAGCCTCACCCGCAACGCAACAGAGCGCCCCCACCCCCGATCTCCGTCCGCCGTTGACCCGCACACTGAATATTCTGGTGCTGGGCAGCGATCAGCGCCCGAATACGCCCAACTGGCGCACCGATGTCATGATGATCGTGGCGCTGGATTTGGACGCGGGGGCGGCTGGTGTAATCTCCATCCCGCGCGATCTCTATTTAGAAGCGATCCCCAATCACAGTCCCAATCGCATCAATACCGTGGACTACCTGGGAGAGCAAGATCAACCTGGTGGTGGCGGTCCGGCGCTGCTGAAAACGCTGATCCGTAAGCACATGGACATTCGCATCGACCACTACATGCGCTTTGATTTTGAGTCGTTCAAGGCTTTTGTGGATGCCCTGAATGGGATCGAGCTCCAGATTGATTGTCCTTACCGCGATATGGTCACGTGGGGTGCGGCGGGTCTGGATCTAAAGCCAGGCATTGTGCGGCTGACGGGCGATCAGGCGCTCAAATATGTACGCAGCCGCTATATGGGCGGTGATCTAGACCGCGCCCGCCGACAGCAACGTTTTGCCTGGGCCGTGCGCAATCAAATTCTCAATGAAAATTTGTTACCGAAGCTGCCTGCAATCTATCAAGCATTGGCAGCTTCAATTGACAGCGATATTGGGATTGTTACTGCGCTCCAACTGGTGCGTTTTGTGCTTAGCTTAGAAGAACAAGATGTCCATGGCCTCGTATTGGCCCCCCCCACCATGTTGACCGGCGGCTGGCGATTGGGAATGTCAGTCTTTATCCCCAATTGGGCAGCCGTGCGGGCAGAAACCAACAAGATCTTTGAAAAGCCCCCCTTTACTAATTCTAATACACCGGCGCGCTGCCCGTAAGCAGCACGCCGACCGGCGGCGTGTGCAGCATTAAAAATCGGGTCGTGTCCACGAAAGTATTCGCCACTTGCTTACGCTAGCACTAGGCCCTGTTTAGCTGCCGTAGCAATGTGCTGTTTGATAACGCAGCTACGACGCGCAACTGATCGTGCAGGAAACGTAGAAGGCCTGCGCCCGTTTTGCGGAGAAATTTATATGAATGGTTTACGCGTTCGCCAAGTGCTCGTTGTTGCCGTGCTTTTTACTCTGGCCAGTTTTTTCTATGAGGGCGCACAGTTGGCTGTACGCGCCAGCACAACAGCACTAACGGGGCAAGAACAGCCAACACCACCCCTTGCCGACGAAACCAATCCACTACCCGCGGCCCAAGCCTTGGCGCGTCGCCCCTACCCAACCATTATCGGACGCGTAATTGCGCCCAGCCCACGCCAACCGCTGCCGGTGGCAGCGGCAGTGGCTGCGACAACGAATGCAACCACGACCAATACCACGATTCCGCCGGTCGTCTGGGAAGCACCGATTGGTCCGGCGGCAAGCTGGCAACAGACGGATAACTATCTTGTCCTCGGCACCGACCGGCGCGCCGGCGAGGGTAGTTGGCGAACCGATGTCATTATGATTGTCGGCATTGATCGAGCACAAGGGAAAGCCGCGGTCTTTAGTATTCCGCGTGATCTCTATGTCCAGATTCCCGGCTATGGGTATGGACGGATCAATCAGGCCGATTTCCTGGGCGAACGAAACGGGGGCTATGGTGGTGGCCCACAGTTGATCTCCTCAATTCTGAGCGCAACCCTGGGCATTGAAACCAACCATTGGGTACGCATTCAGATGGATGGTTTTGTCAACGTTGTCGATGCCATTGGTGGGGTCAATGTCTATCTCGACTGTCCCTTTTATGAGCCGATCTTCAATTTAACGACACAGGCGTGGGACTACTTTACCTTGCCGGCCGGCGATAATTTCTTGGATGGCGAAGATGCTTATTGGTTTGTACGCCTACGCCTGCGGGAGAGCGATATTGGGCGGTCGGCACGGCAACGGCAATTTCTGTGGGCGCTGCGCGATAAAATGCTCAGCACCAATCTGATCACGCGTTTTCCAGAATTATGGAGTGCCTTCCAAGATACCTTCTCAACTGATCTGAGTATGTTGGAGCTGATTGATCTAACACGTACGGGGCTGTCGTTCAATGCTGAAAATGTACGCGCGGGTGGCCTGACGCTGGCCGATCTCCAAGGCTTTACAACCGAGCAAGGAGCCGCAGTGCTGCGGATTGCCAACGCAGGACGGGTACGAGCTGTGGTCAACGGCGTGTGGGATGCCCCAGCCATGGCAGCCACAAATCGGCGCGCGTCAGAGCAATGTCCCCCCGTCCCGGTTGGCACCCTCCCGGTGGTGACGGATGCGGGCATCCAATCTGTGCCGGCACCGAATGCCAGTGCGCCGGTCAGTCAGACCACAACCGGTGGCGGATAAATAAAGCTGGCGTTCAGATGCCGGCGGCCAACCAGGCTTCGCGCAGCAGCGCGGCACTGCCCGCCCCCCAACGTCGCTCGCCATCAATCTGCAGGGCAATTGTCCCATCAAAACGAAAGCTGCGTAAAATCTGTAGATCACGCGGCCAATAGAGACCACCTGTGGCCGGCACGCCAAGGGGCAAATAGGCATGATGCCGGCCATCGTTGTCGCTGATTCGCACATGGACCAGCCGATCGGCCAGGGCAAAGAGATATTCGCGGGTCATACTTTGGACGGTGTTTAGATTACCGTGGCCAACATGATAGGCTAGCTTCAGATCCGGCAAGCGCTGGAAGATTTCGCGGAAATACTTTAGCTGATGCTCATTGTGCGGGCTATTCTCCAAGGCCACCGCTACCCCCTGTAGACGGCCGTGATTGAGCAGGATGGTAAAGAGCTGCCGATAATATTCATAGCCACTCTGCTCATCCAAATGGGCCGGCCAGCCACCAAAACGAATTGTACACAAACCACAGCCGACAGCGGCAGTGGCATCAATGGCCCGTTTGAATTCGTCCAAGGCAGCCTGCCGCACCAGTGACGAAGGGTTATCCAGCGGCAAATAGGTTGCCGCCCGACAGACGGTGGTTAAACCGTGGGCCGCGATCGCCTGGCGTACCTCTGGCCACTTCACTGTTTCTGGTGCTGCCGCTGGTGCCTCCAAGGTCAAATCAATCAAGGTGAAGCCTTGCGCGGCCAGCCACTCGATCTCCTTGGCCAAGCTCAGCCGCCCATTTGTTACCATCCCAAGCTGCACGTTGTTACTCCGTTACTGACAAAAAGTTGATGGTTATTAGGTAAAGACACAGGGCAGTACGCAAGCTGCAGTCACGACGACAGCGGCGTTTCTGTGGTCGCTGGGCAGGAGAGCTGAAGGACAATCCACTGAGTAGCGATCAACAGCAGCAAGCCGATACCGGTCACATAGAAACCCCACCCCGGCATCAGCGGTTGCTGATAAAGCGCGCTGATGGCAGGTAGAATACGCAGGAAATGCGGCAGCGGCCACCAGAGCGCAGCAACACTCAGCAGGATGAGACTCGGTGCCGTCAGCCACCGCGGGAGCAGCGCCAGAAAAGGGCTGAGCGCGACCGCAGCCAGACAACCCACCAACGCTAACACCTGCTGGCGAAATTCCGGCAGACGCAACACGGCAGGACTCCACGCCGGCGGGAGCAAGTTGAGCGCCGCCACCGCGGCCACCAGCAAGAAGCCACTACGGAACAACCAGTGGCGGCGCTGCCCAGGGTGAAAAGCGGCGCTGCTAAAGGCAAGGCTGACGGTCACCAATGGCAGATAAAAGCTCTCACGCCAGAGCATAACTTCGCCACTCCGTACCACCGGCAGAAATTTAACATATTCGCCTAGATCCAACCCAGTAACGACCAAGCCGGCAACAGGATGGGGTACCCAAGGGCCAAAATAGCCGACCAATGTCAAAAGACCAGCCGCAGGCAATAGCCAGCGCCACAGTTGCAGCCAGCGAGCTTGCGCGCGCGCCGGGCGCGGAGGTAGATTAGTTGCTGAATGACCAGTTGAGGCAAGCGTCATAGCGCTTATTGTACCCGAAAATGGCACAGGATGCACACCGGAGATTGGCTGCTGAACCACTGATTCCAGCAAAGCACGCGCTATAATCAAAGGATGACTAACCAACCGCTACTCATCAACACGCCGGCCGGCTTTTACTGTCCACCAGGCGACTTTCACATCGATCCCTGGCAGCCGGTCGCCCGCGCAGTGGTCACTCATGCGCACGCTGATCACTATGCGTGGGGCTGTGACCATTACCTGGTCGCTGAAGCCGGCAAACAGGTCTTTCGGACGCGCCTGGGGCCTGATGCCAACATGCAAACCCAGCCCTATGGCGTGCCATTGATCCATCACGGCGTGCGCATCTCCTTTCATCCGGCCGGCCACATTCTTGGCTCGGCGCAGATTCGCGTGGAGCACCAGGGCGAAGTGTGGGTGATCAGCGGTGATTACAAAACCGAAGCGGATGCAACTTGTGCGCCCTTTGAGGTCGTGCCGTGCCACAGCTTTATCACCGAAGCGACCTTTGGCTTGCCCATCTATGCCTGGCAGCCACAACAGTTGGTCTTTGACGAGATCAACGCTTGGTGGCAACAGAATGCGGCAGCAGGGCGGGCAAGTGTGCTCTACTGTTATGCCCTGGGCAAAGCACAACGGGTGCTGGCCGGTATTGATGCCTCGATTGGCCCGATCCTCACCCACGGCGCGACCGAACGGCTCAACCAGGCGTACCGTGCCAGTGGCATTACGTTACCCGCCACCACCTATGCAATGACGGCGACGAAAGCGGATTTGGGCAGGGCGCTGATCTGTGCGCCGACCTCGGTGCGCGGCACCAGTTGGCTCAACCGTTTTGGTAACTTTAGCGCCGGCTATGTTTCGGGCTGGATGCGCATTCGTGGGGCGCGCCGCCAACGTGCGGTTGACCGCGGCTTCGTCCTCTCTGATCATGTAGATTGGCGTGCACTGATGGCGACCATCAAAGCGACCGGGGCTGAGCGGATTGGCGTGACCCACGGTTATGTGCCGGTCGTGGTGCGCTATTTGCGCGAACAGGGGATCGACGCCTATGGCATTGAGACGCGTTTTGCCGGCGAGGTAGATGATAGCGCCGAGGCCGTTGGCGATGAGGAAAAGCGTAGCGAGGCAGAGCGGACGGATTGACGCTAGCGAGGAGAACTGCTACACTACAACGACCGGCGGAAACGCCCAGTGGATTTGGATTGAGGAAAGGAGTCGTGGCATGACAGTACAAGCACTTATCGCTCCCGATAAAACTGCGCAGACCGTGCGAAACGGCCACGCGGCACAACGATCTTGGCGCTATGAAGATTATTTGCAACTGCCCGATGACGGGAAGCGCTATGAAATCATTGAGGGGGTGCTTTACGTGGCAAATGCGCCAACAATTGAACATCAATATGCAGTAAGCAGAATTTTATTTTACCTGCAATTTCATACAATTGCGGATGACTTAGGTATCGTACTAACTGCCCCGATCGAAGTGCATCTATCGGAAAGCGCAAGACCGGTGCAACCCGACGTTCTTTTCATCTGCAAAGCGCACCAATCCATCCTGACGCCCCAGTTTTGCGACGGTGCGCCGGATTTGATTGTAGAAGTGATCTCGCCCAGTTCGATTCGTTTGGACCGCCAGGTGAAATATCGTGCCTATGAGCAGCATGGTGTTGCAGAATATTGGCTCGTTGATCCCAAGCTGCGTGGCGTCGAGATTTACCGACTGACGGATGGTGAGTACGCACTCCTTGGCCAGTACACCGCTGACGATCTGCTTGAATCCAACGTTTTACCGGGATTGCAGATCAAAGCAAACAGCCTCTTCCAACATAGTGTGGTTTGACAGCGGCAGGGACAGTTTCACTTTTAGTCTGTTTGGCCATATGAATTCCTGATTTGACTAAAGCCGATGGATAGACAGCCTAGCGCATTCCCTGCAAAAATTGCACGGAATGACGGGCAACGCTATCACTATCATTCGGATCGGGCGGCAACTCAACTAACAGATAATCATTATAGCCAATGGTGCGCAGTGCAGCAAGTGAAGCCGGAAAGTCCACAGCACCGGCCCCTAACAGACGCTCGTTACGATCAGCTGGGTTCCAATCTTTGACATGAGTGAGGATGGTACGTGAACCCGCTGCCAGGATTTCATCGGCTGGATTCAACCCGCTGCTGGTAGAATTGCCTACGTCCAGATAGATGCCCAACACCTCTGACCCGCCACAATCCTCGATCATTTGCAATAGTCTGGCCGTATCAAGGAGAAATGGTCTGTTGACCGCCTCCAACGCCAGCTTCACACCGGCCTTCTGCGCCGCACCAAGCGCCTGCATCACGCCATCGCGAAAGAGCTCCCACTTGTTCGCCGGTGATTGATCTTGATCACAGCCGGGCACGAGAATCGCTCCTGCGCCCAATTCACCGGCCATTTCAATCGCATCGAGCAGCAAGCTAACGCCCAGATCACGAATACGCACATCGGGACTCGCCAAATTGAAAACCCAATGGGCATTCATACAGAGCGAGGTGATTTCAACGCCGGCAGCCTGTGCTTGCCGGCGCAGCGCCTTGCGCGCCGCCCCATCAAGGCGCTGCGTCCACAGTTGATTCGTGTCAATATTGAGTTCTAATCCGGTGGCACCGACGCGCGCCGTCGCTTCCACTTTCTGGTCGGGGGTCATGGTGGCGGGGAAAGTACCCGAGTTCATACCGATCTTCATGGTTGGTGATCCTTTGGTTATGGGTGGGGAAGGTGACAGTTACCTGATTATAGTTCAAGCCACGCATAAACTGAAATGCATTTATCGTAGCCTCCCGGCCCCAAATCATGGCCGCCTCACTGCGGCAGCGTGCATTTATGCTATAATCAACCCAAATCGTCCATAATCGCGTGCATATTACAGGATACCAACAGGAATTCATTAGACCGTGAAAACTTTTGCCGACCTCTACACCGCCCTCGACGAGACCAATAAGACCAACGCCAAGATTGCCCTGCTGGAGGCCTATTTTCGCGCGGCACCGCCCGAAGACGCCGCCTGGGTGCTCCATTTTCTGATTGGTCGCCGCCCGCGGCGGGCGGTCAATGGGCGTAAATTGGCCGAATGGGCGGCGGCGGTCGCCAGTGTGCCCGACTGGCTCTTTGGCGAAAGTTATGATGCGGTCGGTGATATTGCCGAAACGATCACTCTGCTCCTACCTGAGACCACGGTCGAGAGTGATCGGCCACTACACGAATGGGTAGAAGAACGGCTGCTGCCCCTACAAGCGTTGCCCGAAGCCCAACAGCGGGCGGCGATTGTCCAAGCATGGCAAAAGTTGAGCCGCCCCCAACGCTTCATCTGGAACAAATTGATCACCGGTGGCTTTCGCGTTGGGGTCTCACAGAAATTGGTGGTCCGTGCGCTGGCCGATCGCAGTGGCATTGAGACAGCCGCCCTCGCGCATCGCTTGATGGGCCAGTGGGAGCCGACGCCAGCCTTTTATACTGAGTTAATCCACCCTGCTACCACCGATACGGATAGCAGCCGGCCTTACCCTTTCTTTCTGGCTTACCCACTGGAAACTGAGCCGGCTGCGACATTAGGTGCGCGCGATCAATGGCAGGTCGAATGGAAGTGGGATGGCATTCGCGCCCAACTGATCCGGCGCGGGGGTGAAACCTTCTTGTGGAGCCGCGGTGAAGAACTGGTCACGGATCGCTATCCAGAAGTAGTTGCGGTTGCCGCCCACCTGCCAGACGGCACCGTACTTGATGGCGAGTTATTGCCTTGGTTTGATGGCAAGGTCATGCCCTTTGCCCAGCTACAGCGGCGCATCGGGCGTAAAACCCTGGGCAAGAAGCTGCTGGCCGAAGTGCCGGTCATTTTCCTCTGTTACGATTTGTTGGAAGCCGATGGGCTGGATTGGCGCGAATATCCTCTCACTGCGCGGCGCGCCCGACTAGCCGAAGTTATCACAGCCTTAAACAGCACGACCATCTTGCTCTCACCACTGGCCGCAGCGCCCACCTGGGAAGCGTTAGCGATACGTCGTGAAGAAAGCCGCGACCGTATGGTCGAGGGCTTTATGCTCAAGCGAGTCGATTCACCCTACCGGGTCGGCCGGCAACGGGGCGATTGGTGGAAGTGGAAGATCAATCCCTACACGGTTGACGCGGTGCTGATCAACGCGCAGCGCGGTTCGGGCAAACGGGCCAGTCTCTATACCGATTATACCTTTGGGGTGTGGGATGAGGCCGGCAACTTGGTCCCTTTTGCCAAAGCCTACTCTGGATTGACCGATGAAGAGATCCGCCAGGTGGACCGTTTTGTGCGAGCAAATACAAAAGAAAAATTTGGCCCAGTGCGCGCGGTGAAACCGGAATTAGTTTTTGAGCTAGCCTTTGAAGCGATCCAGCGGTCAAATCGCCACAAGTCAGGGATTGCCGTGCGGTTTCCGCGCATCTTACGTTGGCGACATGATAAAAAGATTGAAGCAGCAGATACACTGGCAACCATTCAAGCCATGTTGCCGGCAGAATGAATTATCAGCGCGAAACAACAGGGCGAACAGGACCCTTAGGCTGTCCCATTAGATCGGCAACGATCTGCTGTGCATCTGCAAGTTCAAACGGTGAGAGAAAGTATTCTTGGTTAATGGCACACGACAGCCAGCCATAAACCCGGTTTCGTAAAACACGGCCGGCTTCCTGTCGTTCAATTTCTGCTCGGCCAATTTCCGATCGCCCGATTTGGTGTAAGGCTTTGCCTGCCAACAATGCATAGCGCCACTGTTCAGGCAGCACCTCTTGGCCCAAGTCACCTGGACAAAGGGCATTTAAGGCGGCAATCGCCTGCCCCGTCCGCGCTTGATTGATCGAAAGCAAAAAGACCTCGCGCCAGTGATTTATATTCTCACGCACACGATGGCTGGCTTCCGTTGGATAATCAGCCATTGAAACTAAGTAAGCGGCAGCAAGAAACTCCTGCAAAGAACGGTGGAGGACGGTGTAAACCTCAACGTCGGATTGCACCCATAACCCGACTCGTTCACAGACAAAGTCGATAAAAAAACCCGCCTTATTCCAGTCATCCGACAAATAAGACGCAATCCATTTACGGAGCACCGCTTCATCAACCTCACCCATTCTTGGCATTGCACTGGATGGGGATTGCTGTTGTGAGTGGATCTGGAACGCCACATACTGTAATACAGCTTTGATATCACCCATTTTTAAGTCAGCAATTGCGCGATAGGTCGACAGCGAATTTCGGCGCCCTGCGCGCATCTCCCACCGTACCAATAACAAATCGATGATCTCGGCATAAAACCGGCAATGATCTTCCGCCAATTGTCCGACAAACGTGTGCCATTGGATGATTGCGGTCAGCAGCAGCGGCCGGGCCGCCAGTGTGCCTAAGTTGGACGATTGCAAGGCGCGTTGCAGACTTTCGTGGCGTTGCTGCGCATCTTCGGCGTGCAAGCGGCCTTGCTGTACAAGGCGGTAATACCAATTTTGCACAAAGCGCTCGATCTGTTCTGGACTAAAAGGTGCTAAGCTGACCTGATGAAAACCGCACAACAGCACCGGCTGCCCCAGATACGCATAGGGACGACAGGTGACAATATATTGATGTTGTGCATAATGCTGGCAAAGGTCGTTGATCATTTCAATAATCAGTGTGCGTTGAGGAGTAGGCACATCATCTAAGCCATCAAAAAGTAAGAGTAACGCTTGCGCTTGTGACTCTAGCACATTTTGTAATTGTAACCAGAAATCTTTTTGATGTTCATACGCTAAACGGAAAGCTAAGTAGCCTTGAAATAGGTGTACATCACCACTTTGCAGTGATCGCTCTTGTGCAAAAGCGGCCAAGCGTGGACATTCGACGATGACAGGCAGTAAACCACCTGCACTGCTTGCCGGCGGTGTGTCTGCATTTTGGGCTAAATTGATCTGCCCAAAGCGATAAGCCAAATAGCAAATAAGGGTTGTTTTGCCTGATCCTGGCTCGCCCAGGATGAGCAAACGTTTCACGTCCTTGACAACTTTCTGCACAGGCAGCCGTTGCCCACTTTGGCAGTTACGCAGCAATGCCCCCCCTTCTGACACTTTGCGCAATTCAACAACGTCTAGTGCCGTGTAGAGATCGATCAGGCCAAATTTTTCGGCGGTTTCGGCAGAGCCATAATGGGGATTAAGTAGCTCCCATGGCAGTAGATTGCACTTACCAAGGAGCCGATTCAAATAACGATCAAGACTCGATTGGCGGTGATCAGGAATGAGTAGCACAGTCGAGACAGGTGGCAACGCCGGGTCAGTATAACCATAGCCTGCAGCGGCAAGCAGTTGCTGTTGTTCAGCAGGTTGCATAGCCAGAACACGCGCGATTGCGCTGACTGTTTCCGGTGTATTTGGTCTAGTTTCATCGTTTAGCCAGCGTGCGACAGTGCTGGGGTGGAGTTGAAGCTGCTGCGATAACCAGCGGGCATTACGATCAGTGACAGTCAACTGGTGCCGTAGCAGTCTGGCAAATTCGGGGTGCGTAGTCATCTGCAATATTTCCTTGAAGTAAGTGCAACTTATCAGCGCAGCAAACGCAACAGAGAATATGATTTAATAAAAAATGGTATTTGTTGATACGCCATGACAATATCACCACTGTGGCTGAAGACGAGGTAAGCACTCACCATTATAGCACACATTTCTTGTCATATGGCAATTGTTGGCTTTTTCAATTTTTCTTAAGGACTGCGGCAACCTTATCGACACGCATCCTTACCAGCAGATCTACAATAATGTCCAATCAGCACTTGGTTTGAGCAGCGCAGCGCTAGCGTTCACACCATGCACGCACCACATTGGTTTTGTCGCATACCAGCTTTCACTGCTGATGAAACAGTTTCTCCACAATTGCCGACCATTATTCAACACGGGTTCAAACGGTTATCAATTTAACATTGCCAAAGGAAGATAGACTGTGATTGCGGCCTATATATTCACCTTTTGTCAGGTTGTGATTGGGTTTTCCTTTACCGTTGCGTTCATCACAAAATTATTAGACTTCCGTAACTTTATTGGCGCAATGCACAATTATCGGCTACTTCCAGCGTTCTTAGTTCCCTTTAGTGCCGTAGTTTTCAGCTTAAGTGAATTGCTGGTTGTCGTCTTGCTCTTTCGATGGCCAACAGCAGCGTTTCGGTTAAGTGCTGCGTTACTCTTACTTTTCTCGCTGGTATTGATCACAGTTTTGCAACGGAAGCTCCAGATCCCTTGCCACTGCTTCGGCAGCAGTCAAACACCGGTTACATCTCTAGATCTTGTTCGTAATGCCGGATTATTAGTTTGCGCCGGAGCAGGTCTAGGGCTTGACCAACAAGCGATCACCAGTAATCAACTGTCACAACTAACGCTTGTCATCATCGGCTTTGCGGCTATCGCCTTTGTGTTGATCTGGACACAACTTGGTGAGATCTATCAATTGTTTGAAACGAATTAAAGGAGGGATAAATTTGATGTCGTCGATCATGTGGATCAGCTTGATTTTGCTTTGGATCTTCGTACTGTTGAACCTGCTATTAACCGTGGGCCTAATTCGACGTTTCAACCGGATGTCAAAAGAAATAGCCCAATTTCCAGCCATGCAAGAGGGGCTGGAAATTGGCACACCGGCCCCAGACTTCCACGCAGAAACTTTGACTGGGGAGATTGTTTCGCTGGCGCATTATGCACGTCAGGCGGTTTCCTTCATTTTTGTCGCGCCAAGTTGTTCACCCTGTGTGGAAGAGTTACCGACTCTGAACCGCTTGGCCCCCAAAGCGAAGGCAGCCGGTGTCGAAATGATCTTAGTCAACACAGAGGGTGACAAGGCGGAAACGGAGACCTTTATAAAAAAATATAATATCGCACTCCCCGTACTAATTGCCCCTTTTGAAAGTAATCCCTTTGCGAATGACTACAAAGCACCAGGGACCCCCTTTTTCTGTATGCTAAATCGAGAAAGCAAAGTCGAAGCGACTGGCATGTTGGGCCCAGAATGGGAGCAGTTAACCCAAGCCTGGGCAGCATAGTATCAACCATAGTACTAACGCGATTTGTATCTCTATTCATGGGCCAGGTGCGTAACTCATCGCTGAATCTGGATACGCTCAAGGAGATAAATAATGCACAACTTCACTGACAAACTGTTCAATAAGTTGGCGGAACAGTCTGGCGCGCTTGCCAATATCGCGGATCAACTGCTTAACCGCATCTTGCCACAGGAGACAGCAGAGGCAACTAGTTGCACGGTCTGGTATTGGTCGGCGTACTGTTGCTTTCGCCGGTGGCGATGGTGGCGGATGATCTACCGATACTGTTACCGTGGCAACCGCCAGATTTACCAACGACGTTGCGTTACGTGGCGCTATTGCTAAATGGTGGTTGTATTGAAATCGATTATTTTTGACTACATGGAACGCGCATGTGTCGTTCTTCCTAACGGCACAATCTAGCACGATACAATGGCGCTACACCTAAAGTGTGCTCTATTTGAAAACGATATTTCTTTGCGCTGATAAACGCAATTGCTGCTATTGTTTTCAAAATAACCGCACTTTAGCGATACCCGAAAGACCGTCTTCCGCTTCAAGGGACTTCAACCGATCGCAACTAGAGTTACGCACCTGGCCCATGGATAGAGATTCACTTACCGTTGTATAACAGGGCAGCCGACAACAAGAATGTATTTCGTTATCTGCGATAGAACATAGCGAAAGTTTCATACACCTTCCTAATAAGCTTCTAACTACTAGGAAGGTGACCTGCTTATATTGGAGATTGTGATATGGCTGTTACGCTTGTGCTATGCGGCTGCCTACTGCTTGCTATCTTTCTCTGCCGTCGTTTCCTAACTATTATTACTATAAATGGTAGCAGCATGGAGCCCACCTTTATAACAGGCGACCGGCTCCTAGCGGTGCGCCACTGGCCGACACGGTGGTTACGCAAGAACCAGATCGTCGTCATTAAGCATCAGATCGCGGTGCGAGATCAGAGAGCGAGCCACCTAAACTTGTCTGCGCACATAACGACTGATCTGATGATCAAGCGTCTGATCGGTCTCCCCCATGACATAGTAGTCATTCCCCCAGCGAGCTTGGACCAGAACATACGGCAGAGAGCTGCGGATGAGTTGCAAAATCGTTATGATGAGAATGGCAATTTAACCTGGCATATTCCCCAAAATCATGGATTTATCAAAGGTGATAGTACACTCAGCGTTGATTCTGTGCTGCAGGGACCGATCCCCTTAAGCTTGATTGATGGCATTATCATTGCCAAATTACCACGCCGAGCAAATGATCTTACTGAGCTAGCTGTTGCTGATCTAGAAGAGGGCTCAGTTAATGCGTGGCAGCTAGACATAACAGAAGATGAGCGTGTTGATCGACAGGCGTTGCCCCCTGGGTTACACTCCCCCCTAGAGCCAAATGGGAGGCGACGAGCGATAGAACCCAATCCAGCTCAATCAATGGTTAAATTTCAACCGTCCACAGAAGCACAACCAGAGCTAGGACAATATTCGAATAAAAAATTTCAGGACAGTCAAGATTTTCCAAACGCTATGAACGCAAGGTTAACCCTTCCGTTCGGGGGAAATGGGAGGGAGGGAGAGCCAGGTACACCCATTGGCAACCGAGGGCATGAGCCAACGCAAATTTTTATTATCCGCGCCGTGAAATCAATTATTCAAATGCTGAGTTTGGTCTGGCAAGCATATCCATCGGCCACAATCGGGAGCATTTTAATTACAGTGCTCCAAGGCTTACTTCCGCTAGCAAGCGCATGGATAATCAAAGTGCTATTTGACTGGCTAGCTATTCGCTTAGCCGGCGATGTGGCGATAAGCACTGGGTCATTCATTTGGTTATTGGCCGCACAAGCAGCCGTAACGACAGCTATAGCAATTTTGCCAAACATCAATCAATACCTAAATGCTGAGCTAGGGCGGCGGCTGACAGTACTGGTTGAAACAAGCGTCTACCAAAAGATCAACAGTTTTCTTGGGATTGCGCACTTTGAGAATCCTAAAATTTATGACACGATTCGGCTTGCGCAACAAGGAGCAGATTCTAGTTTCGGCCAAACCTTACAGATCTTAACACCATCAATCCAAAGCTTGGTCACACTGCTCAGTTTTATTGGCGTGCTCTTTACCTTTAATCCTACACTGGCAAGCTTGGTCCTGTTGGCGGCGTTGCCCCAACTACTAACACAGCTCCACTTGGGACAACAACGCTTTAGTTTGGCGTTCAGTATAAGCACCGCTGAGCGACGCAAGTTTTATTATGAATTTTTGCTCGCCGACGTGCAGGCCGTGAAGGAAGTACGCCTCTTTGGGCTGGGACAGCACTTTCTTGATCAATTGATTGCCCTCTATAAACAAGTTCATAAGGCCGAGCGTGCGCTCGAACACCGAGAACTACGTTGGGAGTCCGGGCTAAGTCTGCTGAGTAGCGGAGTAGCCACGGCGACCTTTATCTTTATTGTGATGGAAGCCTTTGCTGGGCGGCTTACCTTGGGCGATATTACCCTTTATGTCAGCGCCGTTGCCGCTGTACAAGAAGCGTTAAATGGGGTTATTTCTGGGACAGCGGCTCTCAATGAAAGCGTTCTCTTCCATTCCTATTTCCAAAATCTACTCGCGCTGCCATCAGCATTGCCGGTAAAGGCAGCGCCCCAACCCGTGCCGCCGCTTGCGTCTACGCTCGAATTGCGCCACGTTTCCTTTCGCTACCATGAAGGGGAGCCGTGGGTGCTGCGTAATGTCAATCTGACCATTCAAGCCGGCACTTGTCTGGCGCTGGTGGGACTCAACGGCGCAGGGAAGACCACCCTGGTCAAGTTGTTGACCCGGCTTTATGATCCGACAGAGGGCGAGATCTTATGGAATGGCATCGACATCCGCGAATTTCACCCGGATGAGTTGCGACAGCGGATTGGTGCCATTTTTCAGGATTTTATGCGTTATGATCTAAGCATTCGCGAGAATATCGGCTTGGGCAATCTAGCACAGATCAACAATCTGGACCAGATTCAAACGGCGGCACAACGGGCCCATATTCATGAGGATGTCATGCGCTTGCCACGCGGCTATGAGACGGAAGTGAGCCGCATGTTTGCCGAAGCAGGCGAAGGTTTTGATCTCTCTGGCGGCCAATGGCAGAAGGTCGCCACGGCACGGATGTTTACGCGCAATGCCGATCTACTGATCCTGGATGAACCAACCGCCGCCTTGGACGCGCAAGCCGAATATGAAGTATATAGCCATTTTGCCGAATTAACTGATGCGCGTACGAGTATACTAATCTCCCACCGCTTTAGCACGGTACGCATGGCCGATTGCATTGCCGTGTTGGAAGGGGGGCAGATCACCGAATACGGCACCCATATGGAATTGCTGAAAGTAAATGGTAATTACGCCCGGTTGTATCGGCTGCAGGCAGAAAGTTATCTATTGCCAAGTGAGGCGTAAAACGTCGCCCAAGAACCCGGTAAAACATGAGGCAAAAGTACATAGGAGTGGGATGGCAGGATGAAATTTGTACGTTATTTAGGCCTTGCGCTGGAAAGTATTCTGGCGCACAAATTGCGTTCATTCTTAACCATGTCGGGCATTATCATTGGCGTTGCTTCCGTCATGACGACGATTGGCATTGGCCGTGGCACCGCGAAAAGCATTAATGAAGATATTGAAAAGAGTGGGGCCAATCTATTGACCATTAACGGGGGCTTTGGCGTCGCCAATACCCTGACGCTGGCCGACGCAGAGGTCCTCACCAATCAATTGCTCCATCCAGAAATTGTCACCGTTGCTCCCCAATATTCGAATAGTGCGCGACTGGTCTATGCCGATGTGAGTATTGAAGCAACTGTAGTCGGCACAACGGCAGCCTTGGCCCTGCTACGCAATTTAGCAGTCAGCCAAGGCCACTTTCTGACTGAAGTGGAAGTCGCTGAACAGCAGCGGGTTGTTGTCCTCTCGCTGGCCGCGGCCCAAGAACTTTTTAAGAACGAAGATCCACTTGGGAAGATGATTCGCATTCAGCAGGATCCCTTTCAGGTTGTCGGCGTCCTCAAGGAGAGCAGTAGTGGTGACTTTGATTTTTCGTTTGGCAGCCAGGTCTATATTCCGCTGGCGCTGGCGCAGAAACGCCTTTTTAATGCACCACGTTATCGGGGTGCATTTGCCGTTACGGAAATCAGTGTGCAAGTGGCCAGTCGTGAACTGCTGACCCAAGCAGAGTATCGCATCGAACGCACTCTACGGTTCCTGCATAACTTGGATGCCACTGATGAAAATGACTTTATGATCTTTAATCAGGCCCGCCTCCTGGAAATTGCAGGCAGCATTTCGCGAACCTTGACCCTCTTCTTAGGCAGTATTGGCGCGGTCAGCCTGCTTGTCGGGGGCATTGGCATCATGAATATCATGTTAGTGACCGTCACCGAACGGACACGCGAGATTGGATTACGGAAGGCATTGGGGGCACGCAATGGCGACATTCTTTTGCAATTTCTCATTGAAGCACTAACGCTGACGACATTGGGCGGTATTCTCGGTGCCGGCTTGAGCTATGGCGTTAGTTTTGTGGTTGGCCTGATTCCAAATCCCCCCTTCCCGGTGGTGATTGAGTCTTCCGTTCTCATGTTAGCGCTTGGGGTCAGTTTGCTCTGCGGTTTCAGCTTTGGCCTCTATCCAGCCATTCAGGCCACACGATTAGCACCAATCGATGCGCTACGCTATGAATAGACGCTGATACGAATAGACACTAAAGGGAAATCTATGCGTGGAATTTTGCAGATCGTGCTTGTAGTCGTGGTGGTTCAACTCGTTTTCATTGGGGTGGGGATCACCACAGGCATCATTGGGCTACCAACCACCCCCATTGCGGGTGAGTTGCCGGCCTTTCCCCCTGGCAATTCACCCGCAATGGGGGCAGAATTCGGCGATCAGACCGGCGCAACGGTCGAGGTGCTACCGGCGAATGCCTTCAATCGCACCTTAAGTGCTGCCGGCAAGATTGAGTTGAGCACGCTGCAGGAAGTAGCCTTAAAGGTCAACGGCGAGATTAGCCACATTGCCGTTGCCGCAGGCGATCAGGTGGCAGCTGGGGAATTGTTGTTGCTGCTCGATAACGCTGAGTTAGAGCGCGCACTGGGTAAGGCCGAAATTGAATTAGAAACAGCGCGCATCGAGTTGCAGAAGCTGACGACAGCTGCAGACGCCGCCGAAATTGCCCTTGCCGACGCAACGCTCAATGCCGCCAAAGAGAATTTTGATAAAGTAAGCGCCGGCCCGACAGCAGAAGAATTAGCAGCAGCCCAAAGTAATGTAAGTGCAGCTTGGGCTAAATATAATGAGCTATTGGCGGATCCAAGTGCCGCCAAAGCCAACGAAGCTAACGCGGTGCTGATGAAAGCTGAAATCGAGGTGGCAGAAGCCCAGCGCGCCTATGATGCCGTGGCCTGGCTCCAAGATATTGGCATGACAGCAGAAGCCGCAACATTACAAAAGGCAACAATCGAGCTGGAACGGGCGAAAGCCGCCTTTGCCGAAGCGACGAAACCAACCACCCAATCCGAGATTCAGGCAGCTCTAGGTGCGGCCCAAGAGGCACAGGATAAACTGAATCAATTGAAACGCAAACCGCTGTCAACCGATGTCGCCGAAGCGCTGGCTAAAGTGGTAGAAGCGGAGGCCAAACTCGCCAAGCTCCAGAGTGGGCCGGTTGAAGCCGATTTGCAAAGTGCCGAGTTAAAAATCAAACGTGCCTTGATCGACCTGGAAGAAGCCCAAAGCAATCTACAGGGGACACGAGTCATCGCACCCATTGATGGGACTGTGTTAGAAATTAAGATCAAACGCGGGGACCGTGGGCAACCCGGTACCGTCGTGGCAACCATTGCCGACACGAGCAAGCTCAAGTTAACCATCAACGTATCCGAAGTCGATATCAGCCAGATTCGGGTTGACCAAAATGCCAAGATCACGCTTGATGCCCTGCGCGGTCAGTCATTTGAAGGGCGGGTCGATCAGATCGCGCCCCTTAGTAAGACTGACCAGGATGTCGTCAATTACCCGGTGACGATACGCTTGACCAATGCGAAGCTCGATGATGTACGCGCTGGTATGACTGCAGTCGCCGCCCTGGAACAAGCGCAAACAGCGACTGACACTTGGCTAGTTCCAACCAATGCGCTCGATACACAAGACGGACAAACGATCGTTAGAGTTGTGCGCGATGAGATCGCGATCCCGATCCCGATTGAGCCGGGCGCAACCCAAGGTGAATGGACCTATGTTCGCTCCGATGCCCTACGCCCAGGCGATCTGGTGGTCGGGAGCATTGCCTCCTTTGTTGATCAACAAGCAGAATTTCTGGTCAATTAACCCACCGATTACACTTCAATCTAATCGCATCGCTATAAAGCGGGGCACGCTCAATCTCCTGATCGAGCGTGCCCCGCTTTATATTGGATTTCTTCCCATTTCGGAAGAAATCCGGAAGAAAATTGACCTGGTAGTCAGCCACTATCGGTGATAGAGTAGAGAGCACAGCACATAGAAAGATGTAGGAGATTGGAGGAATTGTGGAGCAAGTGTGTAGTCCACAGTCGCTACTCTATGGTACGGTGAGTAAGGAACTTACTATTGACACAGCTTGTTAGGTCACATGACAGAGGAAGGAATAATACCGGGTATTAAGCACAATTAATTTTGCTGATTTTTTTATAATATATTATGCTATTCTAGCACCTAGCATCACACTTATGTGCGACGAAATTGTCTCTACAATTTAGCACATTCCAAGTTCGCCGGAGGATTCCGGCTCCTTTCATCTAAAATTCAACAACTCAAGTTCAATAGTAGCTTTATCGATTATCACTGTTCACCGGCATAATCGTTGATTGCTTATTGTGCGGAATGCGCTGATCGATTCGCTTCCTTTTACTAAATCTTACAGCAGCCAATATATCTAGGGGTAAAAGTCATCATGAGAAGTTCCTCCTACAGGTTGTGGATTGTCTTTTTTTCGCTGCTCTTGTCTGTCATTATCAGCGCGCAGGTGTTTGCCCAAGATCGGAGCAAGCCGCAGCTTACCATTACAGGGGTTGACATTAGCAACTTCCCGGTCGTGCGCATCTTTGTCTTCGGTAAAAACTTAACGGGGAATATCGGCAGCCTGCCGCTTACACTCTTGGAAGATCGGGTTGAGCAGGGGATTCAAGACAGCCAACTGGTTGATGTGGGCGTGCAGGTCGCAGTCGTGATCGATGCGTCCCGCAATATCTTGACGGCCGGCAACACTGGCGCGCCGCGCGTGACTGAAGTCGCCGCAGCCGTCGACAATTTCGTCCAACTTGGGGTGCTTTCCGCCGAAACGGATTGGCTCAGTGCCCATACCATTGGGGCTAGCGAAAATGATTTCCAAACGCTTTCTGGGTGGAATCGCGATCACCAGGCCGTTGCCAATACCTTACTCCAATATCAACCGCAGGCTAATGCCACCAACACACCGCTCTTTAGCCTGATCAAATTTGCGCTTGATCAATATGACAATTCGCCGGTGCCGGTCAATTTGCGCCGCCATGTGGTGGTTTTCTCTGATGGCTTTGATGCCTTGAGCGCCGTCCAGGTTGATGATGTCGTCAATCGCTCTAACCGGGTTGGCATTACCATCCACACCGTGCTCCTTGGCCCAGAGACAGCTGAGCGGCGCCAGAATTTACAGCGGATTGCGGATGTCACCGGCGGTCAATATTTGGTACTAGATAGTAATACCAGCACCGAAGCGCTCTGGCGTGAAATTGCCGCCGAACGGACACAACGTGTGCTAACCTATCGCATGACCCAGGCAGAGCCACGCGAGTTACTGGTTGCCGTACGCCTGCCCGATGAAACCATCCTGGATCAGGCCATTGGTTTTCCCTTTGTGCCGGCACGCCCCGCGGAGCTGACCGTCGCCAGCCTCCTTTCTGGTAGCACAGTAGAGCGGATCGCCCAGACGGCTGATGCCAAACTCGACAGCATGGAACCGGTCGTCCTACCGATTCTACTTAACATCGGCTGGCCGGATGAACACCCACGCGACTTACGGCGCTTGGAATATGAAGTCAATGGTGCGACCACGCTCCAAACCGAAGGGCCTTTTGATAGCTTTAATCTGCCGATTGCTGAACTGGGCGAGGGCAATTACACGCTGCGCGTCGCGGCGGTCGATGAATTAGGGTTGCGAAGTGAAGCACCCCCAGTCTCATTTCGCGTGGCGATCGTAGTGCCTAATACTAATCCAGTGACAGACACATCCAGCATCAGCGATACAGCAATACTAACTGCAACCGTTAGCCCAACAGCAACCTTAGCGGAGGGTGGGATTGTGCCAATGCCGACCATCACGCCAACCGTGACCCCATCGGCCACTACGCCAATCACGATTGGGAGCTTTATCCCACCAATGACCCCCTTTGTCGGTACACGGCTCTTGGATGACGACAACCGGGTGGTCTGGCTTAGTGACTGGTTCGTCGCCATCAACCGCACCAATGTTTTGCTGGCCACTTTCCCGCTGATTGCGATCTTAGCCTTCATTGTTTACGCCGGTCGCCGTCGCCGTGCAGCGCCACCGATTACCGCCCCGATTTACGGCAATGCTAATCTTGCCGCACGTTCGCAATCGATTCCGGCCGATGTCGAATCAACCGTACCGGCGGCGGTCTTTGATTTGGAAGATGATGCCACCGAACCGGTACGTGTCCCCGATTTTATTGCCCCGGCTTATCTCATTCTCATGGATGGTGGCCGCCAGGCCGGTGCCCATCTGCCCCGTAAGATTGCGATCGAAGGGGGGCGTGACATCAAGATTGGGCGCAAGCAGAATCTGTGCGATATTGTGATTGATGATAAGCGCATTTCCCGCCTCCATGCCGCCATCTCCGAAGAAGGTGATGCCCATTTCCACATCCGTGACGAAGGCAGTGCCGGCGGGACATTCGTCAATCGGCGCAAGTTACGGGCAGCCGATAGCCGGATTCTCAGGCATGGTGATACGGTGAACTTTAATGACATTACCTATCGCTTTGAATTGACCGCCGAATCCGGCGAAAACGATATGACTGAGCCGGCCGTCTCGTCCGATACTGATGTCACGGCTATTGTGACGCCGGATGATAGCCCAGCCGGCGGCCAGGCTTAATTTCGCCAAGCAAAAAGCGCACGGATCAGCGAAAGGGATCCCCCATGCCAGAACCACAGTCCCTTGGCCCATATCGCTATATGCTCAATGACCAGGTTGACTTGACAAACATGTCAGAGATCTGGTCAGCATCACATACATCGGCGGATAAGGCTATCACAGCGGATAATGTGATCATCAAGATTGCACGGATGAGTGACGAACTATACAGTTTGGCCAATCAGCGCGCTATTCAAAATGAAGAGAAGTGGCTACGCTCGCTCCATCACCCTAATATAATTCGGCTCCGTTCAATTGAAGAAGAACGACCGGGGCCACGCTCAATTTACACAGCGCGTAGTACGACCAAGCAGGGCGATCCCTGGTTCATCGTTACAGATCTGTTGCCAGGCGGTGATCTACGCGCACGGCTCCGCAAAGGACCGCTTACCACAGCCCTAGCGTTACAGATCATCGAATGCGTTGCCAATGCGCTCGTTTATATTCATGGGCGCGGCTGTGTTCATTGCGATATCAAGCCGGAGAATATTCTTTTTCGCACCGAACCCAGCGGTAGCCAACTGACAAAAGAGACCGAACCGGTCCTCATTGATTTTGGCATTGCAAAAAATACAAAAGATGGCGAGCAGTTGGTCTCCGGTACGCCACGCTGGTTGGCACCAGAAGCAGAGCAAGCGATGCGCCGCGGCCATAAAAAAGCGGCCGATCCATCCTGGGATATTTATGCCTTGGGCCTGGTGCTTTTTAATCTGATTTCCGGGCAACGGCCTGATTATGGTGTTCCTACCCGCCAAGCCTGGCAACGTTTTACACCAGAGCAGTTGCAGCATGATACAACAGTACCGGCGAAGGGGCGCGCGGCAATGGCTGCAGGGCTCAACGCCTTGATTGAGCAGGCAACCGCGGATAATCCACAGGCACGGCTCACCGCAGCACAGATGCACGCCGAGGTGCAGAAGTTGCTAAAACTGACGCGCCTCCCTGCGCCGCCGGTCCGCAAATGGTCACGGCTATTCCTAACCGGTAGTGCAACCGCACTCTGTAGTGTTGTGCTCTTCTTGTGGCTCAGTTTGTCAAGAAATCCGGAAGGGCCAGGCGTAGTGCCCACAGCAGAGAGCACAACTAACATCCCCGCCGCGGTGATCACCACGACCGTGACCGCCACCACCAGCGACGGCAGCATTGCGCCCACTGCCATTGTAACAGCAACAGCAGTACCAACGATGACACCAAGCCAGACGCCAGCATCGGCGGCAACAAGTACACCGATCACCAATACGCCCGTGCCAACCAATGCACAGACAACAGTAACGGCAACACCGACAACTGGTACTAGTACACGGCTACCGGCAACCTTAACCGCAACCCCAACGGTAGCCAGCCCCACTGCCACCCCAGCGCCCTCGCGTACACCAACCCCCACGGTCGATGTACCGACACGCGCCAACACGCCGCCGGCAACGCCGCCCGCCGAGCGACGCGTAACCTTGCTCACCCCCGAAGAGGGCGCATCAACGCAAAGCAGTGTCACCTTTAGCTGGCTGGCTGATTTTACCTTGGCCGATGATGAGTGTTTTGAGGTGATCTTCTGGGAACCGGAACAAGGTTGGCGGCAGGGCTTTGGGATTCAGGGTGCGGGGCGTGAGACAAGTACGCGCCAAACGATTGATGAGCAACTGGCCACAGCAATCAATCGCCGCCTTGGGCGCAATGCGCTACGTAGCGGTACCGTGTATAACTGGGGGGTTGCCCTGGTGCGTTGTGCCCCGTACGAGCGCATTGCACTGCTCAGCGAGAGTCGCACCTTTCGGTATACGGGGCCGAGTAGTAGTTCGAATAGCGGCAGTGATGTGTCAAGCCCAAGGCCATAGGGTTATCATCAACTTACACGAGCTGCCGCCGGCGATAAGGGCACACCCAATGCATTTGACAAGGCAAAAAGCAGGCGTCCTATTCAATTAGCGGAATCTAGGGTCAAGAGGAACCATTCATGACCGAAATAAAAATTTTTGGCGGTACCCCCGCCGTTGCGGTTCGGACCGATATTGGCCGCAAAGCCAAAAATGAAGATAGCTACACCCATTTTAGCGTACCCGGCCTTAATGGCAGCGCGGCACTGGTATTGGTCGTAGCCGACGGGGTGACAAGCACCGAAGGCGGCGGCCGCGCCAGCGAAATCGCCGTGGAACGCATGCGCGAGTATCTGAACGAAGGCGCAAGTCGCCCGCTGCCCAATCGCATGCGCGACGCGATCCAACGCACCAACCGTGACATTTATGACCAGGCCGAGCAGAATCCGGCCTGGAAAGGGATGAGTACGACGATTGTGCTGGCGGCGATTGCCGAGAATCAGCTCTACACGGCCCATTTGGGTGATAGTCGCGCCTACTTGCTTCGCGATCAGGAAATTCACCGGCTCACGATTGACCATACCTGGGTGCAGGAAGCGATTGACAGTGGCCGGATCACGGAAGCCGAGGCCCTCGATCATCCGAATCGCCATGTGATCCAGCGCTATCTGGGCATCAAGCGCCAGGTGGAAGTGGATGTGGCAATGATCGATCTAGGTGAACAATTTACCGTCGGCCAGCAACGGCGCACGGTGGATCAGTTGACCGTGCGCCCCGGTGATGTGATCCTGCTCTGTTCCGATGGGCTCTACAACAGTGTGCAAGAGCATGAAATCGCCATGCTGGTCCACAAACATAGTGACGTACAGCGCATTGCAAATGAGCTGGTCAAGCTGGCCAATGACCGGGGTGAAAATGACAACATTACCGTGCTGCTGGCAGCGCTGCCCGGTGGGAAGCGGCGGATTAGGGGGGTTACGCCGGCGGCAAATTGGCGTACGGTGGTGGCGGCCTTGGCCCTGCTGCTAATTCCTGTGGCGATCTTTCTACTCTTAAGTCGTACCCCAACCGAGGATAACCCGGCAGGCACGGTCGTTGCCGTACAACCAACAGCCGCGGTCGTCGCCACAGTGAATAGCGCGACCGCCACCATCGTCAGTGCAACCGCAACGGCAGCCCCACCAACCCTACTCCCTGTCACCGACCAAGCAGTGGTGAGTGTACAGTCGCCAACGGCAAGTCCGAGCACGGTCAATGTTACCAGCAGTAGCCCAGTGACGATCACCGCACCGGGCGCGAGCACACCCCCGACAACGGCAAGTGCCACAACCACAAGGAGTGGCGCGGTGGAGGGCCAAAACGCGGTGGCACAGCCATCCACGCCAAGTACCACGAGTACGCGCACCCCAACCAGCACGGCGGTACGGGCAACGTCTACGCCACTCGCTAGCCCGACTCAAACCGCCACCGCTACCCCAGCACCGGCCACCGCCACGCCAGTACCGACACGTACCAGCGCAGCCTCGGCAACTCAAACAGTGACCCCCGCTGGTTCAACACCGCCCGGGACGGCGACAGGGTCAACCGGTACGGCAGTGCCGTTTACGGGCAATGCGAGTCTGGTCGAGCCGACTAATAATGACACCTTTGAAGGCAATGTGCGTGTTCAGTTTACCTGGGATGTGAAGAATTTCAGTTTACCGGCTGGTCATGGGTATGAATTAGTCTTTTGGACAGCAGGACAGAATGCACAGGCCGGCTCATCACCACTTGAGGCTAGTACCGCCACAAGTGTTTCCGTTGATCTAAGTCGTACGCGTGGCGATGTGCTGCCACGCAACCAGGCGGTACAGTGGGGTGTGTTCCTGGTGCAGTTACCGCCGGATTATAAGCGCCTGGCACAGATTGGGGATGTGCGGACGTTTCGCTATAACACGGGTGGCGGTTCGGATAGTGGCCAAGGCGCAACACAAGCACCAACTTCAGCTCCACCATCAGATGCAGATGGAAAATAAGCAAGCTCTTACCAAATAGAAAAGGGAGGAATCGCTATGAAAACGCCATTCCGTCACAAACGTACAATATTTATCACGCTACCATTCATTTTAAGTATATTTCTTTGCATCTTATTCCTTGTCATGATAAAGGTAGATGCGGCAGCAGAAACACCTCTGACCAATGGCACAATTCCCGGAAATGAATTTTCAAAAACCAGTAACACCATTTGTGCTGACGCATCGGATCAGGTCGAATTCAACATTGAAGTTAACAATAGTAAAAACGCATTAGTTACATTATCAGTTCACGATGAATTATCAAGCGAATGGAGGATTTTAACAGATACCCTTACATCATCACCCAACGGGGTAATGATGCAGGGGAAAAGGCAGTTAGTATGGAATGGCGTGCTAGAAGCTGCAGCTCGATTGCATATTACCTATACTGCGGAGATTACTTCAGCTATGACCAAAGGTACAATTATTACCAATACGGCAATAGCTGTAATAAAAACAACGGCAGGGGCAACTCAAACAGACAGCAGAAGTGTAATTTTAGATACCGACTGTGTATACATGCCAATTATAGGTAGGGAATTTAGAGGAACACAATTTGACTTCCCGATAGTCAAAAATTCTGGGTTTGAAAATGCTTCTAATATTATCTGGACCCAGTCCACGCTGCAACCAGCTATGCGACTCATCTATGATAAAAATTTAGACAGCAATTTGCGAGTAATGCCTAATAATGGAAACAAACTAGCTTGGTTAGGAGGTTCTCCTAATGAAACCTCGATCTTAAGTCAAACCATTACCATTCCTAATGGTTTTGCCAATCTACAACTAGAGTATTTTTACTATACCGCTTCCAGAGAGCCGGCAAGCAGTTGTGATGACGATATTGCGCAAGTAAAAGTGAATGACGACATTAAGAACACCTATAAGCTCTGTGAAGGCCAAACCACCAATGGGTGGAGAGTCGATCATATTACACTGGAAGAGCGTGGTCAACCTCTAACGATTGAGTTTTATGCAAAGACTGACGGCAATAACAACAGTAACTTCTTCATTGATGACGTCAGAATTTGTTCGTCTAGTCAGTCGGGGCGGGAATGTGCGACTACAGCTGCGCACGGGGCAGCCCTACCAACCGCGGCGGCAGGGGCGGCCCTGAAAGAAACTGGGACGTGGGAAACTGCAGGAAAATAAGGAAACGCGGATGCTGAGGCATTATGCGATCCCCGCCAAGTGGCAGCTGGTCTTTGGCGGGTCAACCGTTGTAGCGCCAGCAGCAAAGGGGAGCGTAGCGATGATCCTACCACACCCAACTGTCTGGCAAACTAGAGAGGGATGACCATGACGGGCAACCATGTACAATCTATAACTGCTCGTTGGCGTCGCCGCACGGTGTTGTGGGTTGTAAGCGGGGTGCTACTACTATTGTGCCAGCTGCCGGTACAGCAGGCTGGCACAGTCCTGCCGCTGCGTGCGGCACAAGTGGCCACGGTGGCGACGGCAACGCCGGCCCCTGGTCAACTGGCGACAAAAGCGCGCGTACGCCCTGAAGTGGTGAGCACACCGATATCAGGCGAGCCAGCACTTGACGTGTCGACGCCCGCAAAGGTGGCGGGGGATCAACATGGCCCAATTGCGATGAAGTCGCCCAAGCAGACTAGTACGGGGGAAGGTGTGGCAACGCCAGCCGTTGCCCTACCCCCAGAGCCGGCACATTTACCCAATCAGCCACTGAATTTTCCCATCATCGCCAATGGCAACTTTGAAGCGAATCCGGATACCGCTTGGGATGAATCTTCCTCGCAAATACCGGGGGCAAGTTTAATCTATGACGAAAATCAAAGCCCTGACCCATTAATCATCCCAGCCTATAGCGGGACAAAAGCAGCATGGCTTGGTGGGCTGTTGGATGATGAATCGCGGCTGGCCCAAACCGTCTTTATCCCCAGCGGCTATGGCAATCTCAGCTTGCAGTATCGCTATTGGATTGGCTCAGAGGAGAATAGTTGTGACTATGATTTTGCGTATCTTGAATTAAATGGCAGGATTGTGCAGCCGATTCCGCAACACCGACTTTGTGATGCAGGCGATACAAATGGCTGGGCCCTTGCGCGTGTACCGTTGCAAGGCTATCTAAATCAGACGGTGACCATTGCCTTTGTGGTGACCACGGACGGCTCTTTGAACAGTAATCTGTTTCTCGATAATGTTTCCTTCTGCACCGATGAGCCGAACCTGCCTAATTGCGCCGGCGTTGCGACGATTACGCCAACGCCATCATTCACGCCAACACCGTCCTTTACGCCAACCGCAACACCGTCATTGACATCTACGCCATCATTTACACCGTCCTTTACGCCAACAGCGGTTGCGACGGCGACCTTGACGCCGCATCCAACTGACACGCCACTTGTGCCGCCAACGTTCACGCCGCGTCCAACCGATACGCCGCTTGTGCCGCCAACGTTCACGCCAACGCCGGAGACACCAGGCGGTCCTGGTGGCACGAATGTGCATATCATGCATCTACCGCTGGTCAGTTATCAGCAACCATCAATCGCCATCCCGCCGGTCACCGCCACTGCGCAGCCAACAGTGGCAGCAACGCAAACCCCAGTACCGCTACCCCAAGTGAGCAATGGTGGCTTTGAGGGACCGGATGGTTGGCAGCAGGAAAAGCCGGATGCGATTGCAGATTTAATGACAGACGCCGCGGCATTACCGCCCAACACGGCCCCCCATCGCGGCAATCGAGCGCTATGGCTGGGTGGCACCGCCAAACTGGCCGATCATTTACATGGTACAGCTGTGCAGCAGACCATCCTGCTACCGACTGGGTATCAGAATGTACGGCTACAATATTATTACTGGATTGCCTCCAGTGATGAGCAATGTGGCGGTGATCAAGATGTCGGCCTGGTTTCGGCTACGGTTGTCGGCAGTGGCAGCAACACGCCATATAACTTATGTGAGAGTAATAACACAGGCGGTTGGCGGCTTGGCGAACTCAATCTTGATGCTTACGCCGGTCGCACGATTGCGCTGCGCTTTAGTGCGACCCTCGATGCAGACGACAGAAACAGTAATTTCTTGATCGATGACGTGCGCATTTGTAGCAGCACAGTTGGGACACTGAATTGTGAACCACTGGTGGCCGATCTAAAGTGAGCTCTGTTTGAAAACGGTAGTAACCTTCACTGGTAGAGAACACAAAATCTACCGTTTTCAAAACAACCGCACTTTAGACAATCACTAAACAAGACCCACTTGAGCCAGATCAGTTTACGCGCGACGATAAGAAGGGAAGACAAGATGGCGACAGCAAAAACTTATGTGCGTCTACAATGGCGTGATCCGCACACGGGCAGCACGAAAAGGTTTAATGAGTTTGCACCAATCACGATTGGACGGCTGGATGACAATACGGTGGCGCTGAATAGCACCGAAGTTTCCCGCCACCATGCCTATATCACGGCCACCGATGATAAAGTTGTGCTAGTTGATCGCGGCAGCGTGAATGGAATTCTCATCAATGGCAAGCGGGTGAAACAGCAAGTGGTTGCCAGTGGCGATACCTTCCAAATTGGGCCTTACACCTTTCAGATCGAATATGAAACGGTCAAGATGCGGGCCGGGGTGCGTTACGTCCAATGTTCTAATCCTAATTGCCGCCGGATCGTGCCCCTCACCGAATACGACTGCCCTTGGTGTGGTTATAATTTAGGCAATTCTGATACCGTTCCCGCCGTCTCATAAAATCAAAGGTTACGACGTTATGCTAAGCAAGTATGCCGATGTAAAGTTTCGCTTGCGGTGGAGTGATCCCGGTAGCGGCAATGAACAGACCCATCAACAACGGCTGCCGCTGACGATTGGACGCACGCCGGACAATGATATTGTCCTGAATAGTAGTCGAGTTTCGCGCCAACATGCGCGGATCGAGATCGTTAACAATCAGGTGATGCTAATCGATCAGGATACCGGCAACGGTACCTTTATCGATGGGGAGCGCATTTCGCAAAAGCGCCTCTATAATGGCAGCCGTTTTGATATTCCCCCCTTCGAATTCACCATTGGCTTCGATGATCCAGAGACAGAGAGTAAGTTAGTCACCAAGCTGGTCATCGAACTGACGCGCCCCAAACAAGGGGATCAAGCAGTCAAAGAAAAAGTGATGGTGGTGCCCCCAATTACGATTGGGCGTGACTCGCTGAGCACGATTGTACTCAGCGGCAAACAGGTTTCCCGTGAACACGTGCTGATCGAGGTCAAAGGGGAAGAAGTCCATCTGACCGATAAATCGCGCAACGGCACGTACATCAACAACAAAGCACAGCAGGTTGCGATTCTACAGATTGGTGATCACGGGGATCTCATTAGCGTCGGCGAATATCAGCTACGCATTCTCGAGATCAAACAGGAAGAAGAAGCGGTAGGCCGCGACGCCACGGAAATTGGCTTGGGCAATGAAACGGAACGGACGCTACGGTTTGATAGCCGGACCGATCAACTGGAGCCCTCGTTGCCGGCCATTATTGCCCCCCCACCAAGCAGCAGCGCCAAATTTCCACCGCCGGTCTTTGAGCGCAAGCGCCATCTCCCGGTTGCCGAAATTCGCCGCGCCAATGTGGGCATTCACGAAACGACCTACTTAACGATTGGCGGTGGGGTGGGCAGCTTTAGCTGGGTTGATCACCTGCGCATCTATGGCGTGCGCCCAGAGCAGATCGTTGCCGTGGGGCTGGAAGCGGAGCCCTATGGCCGCTATCGCCGCCTCTGTCGCAATTCCCAAATTCCCGAATATGAACGGCTGCGTTCAAATTCAGATTCTTGCCCGGACAATATCTGGGGCTGGCCGGGATATGCGGTGCGTGAAACCTGGCATGCACTGGCCAAGGGTGATGTAAAAAGTGCCCTCAGAGCCACTTGGCAAATCTTTGGCGAACCCACCTTGGTCCCAACCTACACGCCGATCTCCGGCAATGTCTTTACATCGATCGACCGCGAGGCCCGCCGGATTGGTTGGCGCAACATCTGGCGGCCGGGGCGTGTGCGGGCGATCCGCAAAACAGATGATGGGCGTTACGCGGTGGCCTACACCGAGTCTGATCGCGAGGGCGAGGGCGCGCATAATATTATCCTCGCCAAATACCTCCACCTTTCGGTTGGTTATCCAGCGATTAAGCTGCTGCCCGATCTCTATGAGTATCGGCAAAAGACCGAAGACTTCAAAAAAGTCGTTAACGTCTATGAAGAACACGAACACATCTATGAGCATCTCAAGCGTAACGGTGGCATTGTCATGGTTCGTGGGCGCGGGATTGTCGCCTCGCGCATTATGCAACGGCTCTACGAAATCAAACAGGATGGTAACCGCCCCATTGCGGTACTCCATTTGCTCCGTCGACCGCTGACCGAAGGGTCCCGCTTTGAACGGGCGCAACGCGCAGTGGAAAATCACTTTGAGTTTCAACCCTTTAATTGGCCCAAAGCTTGTTGGGGAGGGGATCTGCGCGTGCGGTTGGAACGCGCCAACCCGCGTGAACGCGATCGGTTACTCACTGATTGGGGGGGAACCACCACAGCGGATCGCCAAGATTGGAAAGATATTATCAACAACGGGCTGCAGGAAGGTTGGTATCGCCGTGAATTCGGTGAGGTGCAAAGCGTCGAACATGATGAAAAGAGCGGCAAGATCATCACCAACATCCGGGGCCGCGATGCCATCCAAGGTCACATTCGGCTGGAAGCCGACTATGTCATCGATGCCACCGGGCTTGAATCCAATATCGATGAGAACCCACTCCTGCAGGATCTGGTCGAACATTACAAGTTGGAGCGCAATCCCAAAGGACGGTTAAATGTCACCAACGACTTTGAAATCGCCGGCATGGAAAATGATGGTGGCCACATGTATGCGGCCGGCGTGATTACGCTTGGCGGGCCTTACGCTGCAGTCGATAGTTTCCTGGGCTTACAGTATGCGGCCATGCGTTCGGTTGATCATCTAACCAAGCTGAATGCCCCCGATTTGCGCTGGTTGGACGGCTTATCATCAGTAAATCAGTGGCTACGCTGGGCCAGAGGAGTAGCACCGTGACCCCTACGATTTATGGGCGTTGGCAGACGCGCGTTTTATTATTATCAATCATTGGCTTTATCGTCAGCTTGCTGCTGGCCTACTTTTTTCCCAGCTTTGATCTGGTGACGCTGATTATTGTCTTGCTCTATGTCACCATTTTGGGGCTGGGCTGGGACATCCTCTATAACTTCCTGCAACAGTTACGCTGGGATCACGACTGGCCACCGGCCTTTCAACTGGCGGCAGGGATCTGGGAGGCACTTTTTTTGTGGCTCCTCTTTCAAGCCGACTTTTTTTGGCATGCCCTTGGGGCCAAAGGACCCTATGGCATCACACCAGACTTAACCTTGACCCAATTTACGATCCATTATTCACTGGTCTGGTTCACTACCTTTCTGGCTTCACAGGGGCTATTGCGCATTATCTTTCCCCGTTGGCGCTATAATGGTGGTGAATGGATCTAGCACAACCAGATTTTACGATTCCAACCAAACGCATCGGCCCCTATCGCCTGGCAGAGGAGGTAGGGCGCGGGGGGATGGCAATCGTCTTTCGGGCGATTGATCTAAGAAATGAACAGGAGGTAGCCCTGAAGGTGCTACCGCCTGTTTTCGCGCAAAATGAGCAGTATCTACAACGCTTTTTGCGCGAAGGCCAACACGCGATGCGCCTGCGCCACCCCCAGATTGTCCGCGTGTTGGATGCCGCCAAAGCCGACAGCTACTACTACATTGCCATGGAGTTCATCAAGGGTGATACCTTGCTGGGCTACATGCGCAGCCATACGCAATTGTTGCCGCTCCCGAAAGTCATCGATATTCTTCGACAGGTTGCCGCCGGCTTAGATTATGCCCATGCCCAAGGCTTTCTTCATCGCGATCTAAAACCCAGCAATATTCTTATTAGCCATGAGCACCGCGCCTTGTTGGCCGACTTTGGTGTCGCCAAACATATGGAAGAAGATCTAACCGGTGTTACGCAAATCGGCATGACGATTGGCACCCCTGCCTATATGTCTCCGGAACAAGCACGCGGTTTGCCACTAGATCGCCGTTCAGATATCTATAGTTTAGGTGTCGTGGCTTACTCCATGTTCACCGGTAGTTTACCCTTCAAAGCGGAGAGCAAACCCGCGCTGCTGCACAAAATCATCTACGAAGCGCCGCTCGATGCCACTGCCTTCGTTCCTGATCTGCCGGCAGGGATCCGCTACGTATTAAATCGCGTGCTCGCCAAAGATCCCCCCATGCGCTATCCGACCGCTGGGGCCTTTGCCGAAGCAGTGGCAGAAGGAGAAACCTGGGTACCAACGGCCACAGCAGAGTTGCGCGCCGTACGCCAACAACTGCCACCACACCCCACGCCGGACACCTTACAACCGCAGCCAAACGGAGTCCCACCCGCGACCAGTCGGCGCAGTTGGCGCGTGACATTGGCCACAACGATTGGGCTGATTACCATCGTCTTTGCCATTTATCTATTGTTGGTACCCGCTACGCCCCCCACAGTACCAAACACGCCGGCAAGCCAGATCACGCTCACTGCCTTTGCTGATCCGGCACAACGCTTTAATTTACAAATTCCCACCGACTGGGCTGATAGCGTCCAAAGCAGGGACGACGAACGTTTGCTGACCTTTCATGCACGCGATCGCATTGCCAGTACCTTTATCTTCGAACGCCGTCATCGTGACAACGCGCCGGTTAATGCAGTCACACTAATTGCCGCCTACTTTCGCCAGGATCTGCCTTATCAACAGGTACAGCCAGTGCGCGCATTGCCCCTGGATCAGTTGCCCCAAGGGGTGCGCTATGCACAGGAATTTGCCGCCACCTGGCTAGATCGGCCTGTTGTTGTGCAACTATTTGTGACCACACAGAACGGCTATGATTATATTCTGGGCACTGCTTTTGAGGTTGCCGAGCAAGCGACCATGCAAAGTCTGAGCCAAACGATCCTCGCTAGTTGGCAATTTGCAGCAGAGCCCCCGCACGTAGCCGCCGCGCCAACCACCGCCACAACCTTCACCCCACCGCTGCCGACATCGACGCGCGTGGCAGTAGCAGCACAGATGACCCCCATCCCAGTTGAACTGTCACCGAGCGTTACGGCAATCAACCCAATCACCATTACCCAACAGAGCACACAAACCAGCCCCACGATTACAGCTGCCTTTACCCCATCAGCAGCAGCAGCCACAAGTACAGCGACCGCAAGCGCCCCCACGCCAACAGTTGATCTAACCGCAACGATGGACTTTGGTACCAGCCAAGCAGTGCGCGCCATTGCCCAACCCCCACAACCGACCACAACCCCATCAGCAACCGCACCACCCACATTCACAGTAGCCGCCACCAGCACGCCCAATGGCACAGCGACCCAGCGCGCACGCTTGCGACAGGCACAGCTTGCCGCCACAGCCACACAGGCCGCGCAACCGACAGCGACACACACAGCGCTGCCCACGGTCACCTCACAGCCGACAGCGACGGCAACCACGACGCGACAGTCAACCAGCACGGCAACCAGCACGGCAACTTTGACCGTCACTAGTCCCCCCACCTCGACACCATTGCGCGCCGCACCTGCGACCGCAACCCCTGATCAAGCCGCGACGCAGCAGGCGCGCTCGCAAAACTTTTTGACCGGGGTTGCGGCAACCCTGACTGCCCAGCCAACGGTAACGCCAACACCAACCGCCATTCCAACCACAACCACACAACCGCCGGCAACTGCAACACCACTACCCACAGCCACGAGCGCACCAACGGCGACACCGCTGCCCACGGCAACCGTGGTACCGACCATCGCCCCAACACCAATCGCCGTGCTGCCCCCACCGACAACAGTCGCCGCCGGTCGGCAAGTGACCCTGGTGGCACCGCCGGATCAGAGTGCAGGCAATGGCTCGATTCTCTTCCAATGGAGCGCGGCCTTTGGGCTGAACGAAAATGAATGTTTTGAAGTAGTTTTCTGGGAGGATGGGCAGAGCTGGCAACAAGGCTTTGGCATCCAAGGAGCGGCCCGCGATACGAGTGCGCGCCAAACCTTTGACAGCACCTTGGAGCAACAGATCAACAGCGGCTCGCGCCGTGATGCCCTACGGGGCAGCACAACGTATAACTGGGGCGTGCTCATTGTGCAATGTTCGCCCTATCAGCGGATCGAATTGGCCAGTGAAAGTCGGCGCTTTACCTATACAAGTTCTGGTGGTGATAACAGCGACGGACCATCCAACCCGCCGGGCAGTGACCCGCGGCCGTAATAGTAGACTCCGACCATTTACCACGCGTTGCCCATTTTGTGCTTGGGGTGAGCAATTGAGATAGGCTTGTGCTGCTGCGCTTTAGCAGATGCCCACCAACCATTTTTTGTGGTTATGCTATAATAGTGCAACGTATAAGTGATGAAGGTGGGAACGAGCGGAACGAAAGCACGGCAGCTATGACAAAACGCGTCATCTACGGTGAATCAAACGATGCAACCATCGTAGCCAAAGATGGTTACTTTGTCGATCAATTGACACTGCACAACCAGATCAGCTATGACGATGTCTTTCTGCTTGAGAAGTTTGACATGTCACAGTTCTTCCAGCCAAGTTTTTTTCCTATCTCCTTCTTCTACCTGGGCATGTTGACCAAAGAAGATGACTTTCATCTCTGCCTGCCCAATCTGACCATGCGCCAGATGTTTGTTGAGTACTTTCTTCCCAGTCGAAATGTAGAACTATGACCAACTATCTCGTCATCACCGGTGCCAGCGCTGGCATCGGCCTGGCCACGGCGGCACTTTTTCTAGAAAAAGGCTTTGCGGTCGTTAATCTAGCGCGCCGCCCCTGCCCGCTGCCCCAGGTGCAGAACTTTCAGGTTGATCTCACCGACAGCAGCGTGTGGGCTGCTTTAACTGCGCCGCTACAGCAGGCAGTCGCAGCGGCGGATCGAATTATACTTATTCACAATGCAGCACTGCTGCTAGCGGATACCGTCGAGACAGTGGGGGCAGAAGCTTTGCGCGCCATGTTGGAAGTAAATCTGGTCGCGCCCACTATTTTGAATCGCATCTGCTTGCCGTTGATGCAGCCGGGTTCGGCGATTATTTACGTGGGTTCCACCCTTGCCGAAAAGGGCGTGCCGGGCCAGTTGAGCTATGTCACCTCGAAACATGGACAGGTCGGGTTGATGCGCGCGACCTGCCAGGATCTGATGGGCAAACAGATTCACACCGCCTGTGTCTGCCCCGGCTTGACCGATACGGCGATGCTGCGCGAGCGTTCAGGCCATGATGAAACGGTGCTCGATTTTTTCCGCAACATGAGTGCTGAGAATCGACTGGTGCGCCCAGACGAAATTGCGGCCGTGCTCTATTTTGCCGCGATGAATGCCGTGGTCAATGGCGCAGTCTTGCACGCCAATCTAGGTCAAAAAGAGAGCTAGCAGCCGGGGAAATGACGATGATTACCGAGATACTCTATTTTCAGGTAAGTCCTGCCGAGCGCCAAGCGTGGTTGGCCCAGGATGCCGCACTGTGGACCGCCTTTCTATCTCAACAGCCCGGTTATATCCGCAAGGAAAGCTGGCTCAGTAATGAGGCGGCAGATGAACTCTGTCTGGTGATCTGGTGGCAATCAGCCGCCGCCATGCAGGCAATTCCACGGGCAGAGCTGCTCGCAACCGGACAAGCGATGGGAGACTTTGCGCGTGCGCCGCGCCGGGTTGAAATCAAGCAGGTGGTTGCGGTTAATCCGAGTTGAACTTACCAACTAGAAATCCTAGGATTCCCTTAGGCAGCTGGTTTCAACACGAGAAACCGCAACGTCTGCGTGGCTTCTATTCGTCGGTAAATCACGAGATGCGCCTCAATCATCCACAAAAACACATTCGGTTCCAGCAGTTGCGCACCATCCGACGGCAGCCCATCTTTAGCGTTGCGCAATAATTTCATTGCCTGCCAAACCCGCTCTGTGTATGGGTAGGAATCATATATGTAATTCCTGACCAATTTGTCGTACTCAATGCGCCACATGCAGGGCAACTTTCGCGCTGATTTGGTCTTCAAGCTCTTCATCGGTGACCACGCGTGTCGGATCTTGCGTAATCGCTGCTTCGATTCGTTTAACTTCGAGTAACAATTCAAGATTGCGCAGGCGCGTCGCAATTTCATTCCACTTTTGTGGCGACAACAAAACGGCGGCAGCGCGGCCACGGGTGGTCAATATCACTGGTCCTGCTTGTGCCTTATTTAGAATTTCTGCTTGATGATTACGCATATCGCTGATCGGTGCAGCCTGTGGTAATATTTCCATTTTTACCTCTACTTGGTAATTCAATGACATTAACTGCCAAGTTAAGTTGTAGACTATGCAAATGTCAAACATGTTTGGCCACAAGCAAACTAGCTATAATCGAGAAAGCACTTACACCTCCCACCTGCATTTCGACTATTCTGCTCTTTATGACCGACACAACCCAACCAATGATCGACTGGTTTGCCCAACAGCAGTGGACACCGTTCCCCTTTCAACAGGAAGTTTGGGCGGCCTATTTGCGCGGTGAAAGCGGCCTGATCCACTCCCCCACTGGCAGCGGCAAAACCTATGCGGCCTGGCTTGGTCCCGTTGCCGCCTGGCTGGCTGAAAATTCAGCGTCCCGCGATAAACCGGCACGGACAACCAAGCAGCACCGTAAAACAATCAGAACAAACGCGCCGTCCCTGCAAGTACTCTGGATTACCCCGCTACGGGCGCTGGCCGCAGACACGGCTGAATCCTTGCAAGCCCCGCTCAATGACCTTGGCCTGCCGTGGACGATTGAAACGCGCACCGGTGACACATCAGCCGCCGCCCGCGCCCGGCAACGGGACCGCCTGCCGACGGCCTTGGTCACCACGCCGGAAAGTCTCTCGCTGCTGTTGGCGAGAGCCAATGCCGCTGAACTCTTTGCGTCGCTGCAGGCAGTCATTGTTGATGAGTGGCACGAATTGCTGGCCACCAAGCGCGGGGTGCAGACCGAATTAGCGCTTGCTCGCCTGCGTCGTTGGCGACCAGGGTTGCGTACGTGGGGGCTTTCCGCCACTGTTGGCAATCTCGATATGGCGCTGCGTACACTGATCGGCACGGCAGATTATGCAACTGGTGAAATCAACCCTGGGCAGTTGATCCAAGGTGACATGACCAAGCAGCTTTATTTCGAGTCGATCATCCCGCCGACCGTCGAACGCTTTCCCTGGGCCGGCCATTTGGGGTTAAAGCTGCTGCCCCAGGTGATCGAACAGATCGAAGCAAGCCGCACCACGCTCGTCTTTACCAACACGCGCAACCAGACCGAGCGTTGGTATCAGGAGATTCTAGCGTACAAGGAAGAGTGGGCTGGGGAGATTGCCCTGCACCACAGTTCGCTTGACCCAGCGACACGCAGTTGGGTGGAGAATGAGCTGCGCAAGGGGCGGTTGCGCTGTGTGGTTTGTACCTCCAGCCTGGATCTAGGCGTTGATTTTCCCGCGGTTGACTGTGTGTTGCAGGTGGGCAGCCCGAAAGGGGTCGCACGGCTGATGCAGCGGGCTGGGCGCAGCGGCCACCAACCAGGGGCGACGAGTCGCGTGATCTGTGTGCCCACCCATGCGCTCGAATTGCTCGAAGTCTCGGCGGCGCGCATGGCGATGCAAGCGGGACACATTGAGGATCGGCAACCGGTGGCGAAGCCGCTGGATGTGCTGGTACAACATCTGGTGACGATTGGGCTGGGTGGTGGCTTTACGGCAGAAGCGCTGTTTCGCGAGGTGCGCACCACCCATGCCTACCAAGATCTCACAGGGGTCGAGTGGCAATGGGCGCTTAACTTTGTGAGTAATGGCGGCACCGCCTTACAAAATTACAGCCAGTATAACCGGGTAATCGACAAAGATGGCCACTATACGGTCGAGGATAAAACCATCGCGCAGCTACACCGCATGTCAATCGGCACGATTGTGGGTGACGCCATGTTGCAGGTGCAATATCTCGGCGGTGGCAAGTTGGGGCAGTTGGAAGAATCCTTTGCTTCACGCCTCAAACCGGGGGATCGTTTTACCTTAGCCGGCAAGGTGCTTGAGTTTGTGCGACTGCGTGAGATGAAGGTTTGGGTACGCAAAGCCACGGGCAGCAAAGGGATCATCCCCCGTTGGGCCGGCGGCACCCTCCCCCTCTCCGCCGAATTGACTGACGCCATGCGCGCCAAGTTAGAAGCGGCCCGCAGCGGCCACTACCATGATGCTGAGATGACAGCACTGATGCCCCTCTTCCAAGTCCAGCAGCAGTGGTCGGTGATCCCCGCGCCGGACGAATTGCTGATTGAAGTGACAAAAACGCGTGAAGGACATCATCTCTTTTTCTATCCCTTTGCCGGGCGCTTGATCCACGAGGGTTTGGCCGCGCTGACGGCCTATCGCCTGGGCCAACAGCAGCCGATTACTTTTACGCTGGCAGCAAACGATTATGGCTTTGAACTCTTATCCCCAGAGCCGATCGCGCTCGATGAGCAGTTGGCACGGACAATCTTTTCCGTTGATCAGCTACTGGCGGACATCTTACAGAGCCTGAACGCGGCAGAGATGGCGAAACGGCAATTTCGTGAGATCGCGCGGGTGGCCGGGCTGGTGATCCAGCGCTTTCCCGGCGGACAGAAGACAACCCGGCAGTTACAGGCGTCGAGCGGTTTGATCTATGAGGTGTTACAGGATTATGATGGGGGAAATCTGCTCTTGCAGCAGGCGCAGCAGGAAGTATTACAGCGGCAGTTGGAAGAGAGTCGTTTGCAGCGGGTACTAGAACGGATTGCACAGGGGCGGATCACTGTGAAAAAGGTGCGGCGGCCAACCCCTTTTGCCTTTCCCCTATTGGTAGAACGGATGCGGCAGACCGTGAGTTCGGAGACGATTGAAGACCGGATTCGCAAGTTGCAATTGCGGTATGAGCAGTGGGCGGGGGGATAGTCAGATTTTCAGCTATTTTCTTTCAACAACCTTACCAGCTTTTGCTTCGGTAATTGATTTACGCAGGTGGGCTGCATTCACCGGATTTGACAGAAGGTAGACTGTCTCTTGCCAGGAGTTAAATTCATCGAGAGAGACCAATACGGCCTGTTTGCCAGTTTTTGCCTGGACTAAGGTTGGTTCAGCATTATCAACGACATGATTTACCAGTGATTCTAAATCATGTTTCATATCTGCAACCATTAATGATACCATAATACACCTCGCAAAAAACGAATCTACGCACACGCTCATAGTAAGTATACCATACGCTGATAAATTTTCCACTTGAGATCGCCAACGAAACCCTCCACCTCCTCCCCGAACGCGCCCTTTATTGGCCACGCACCCAAAGCCTGTTGGGTTGAATGTGTTTCAGCATCTAGTGTGTAATGCGACGAGGCACAGCTAGAGGAATTTGTTATTAAGCATAGCTGACTCAAACAAGCACTGAGTCAGATACGCTTGCCGTCTTGTGCGCCGGTGCGCGCAATGGCTTGGGTTAGTCGTTGCAGTTCGGCCTCTGTGGTGCCCTCCGGCAGCGCAATCCCATAGGCGCGAAAGGTCGCGGCCTTGCCAAAGTGTGGGTCAGCGATGAACAATTGACAAAATTGTAGGCATATTTTCGTATCCCTTAATGCTATCGTCCATGATAAAGTTGACTGCTGTACCACTGATGTTCCCGTACCAATGATTGTAAACAAGGCCCCAACGCTCACCAGTACGTTCGTTTTTTCCAAAACACACATTACAGTAAAGAAATGGATTTGATCAATCATGCAATTTATTAGTAATACCCCCAAAAGGAAGAACCTTATCTACATCTTCTTAAGTCTGGTATTAGTGATTGGAATTACATCTGCTTGTACGCTTCCCGCGCAAGTTCCTCCGCAAGTAGAATCTATCGGTCAAATTGCCAAGGCTCAAACCAGTGCACGAGAAGGGATTTTGCTGGTCCGGCAGTATATTTCCGACGAAGAATCATGGGAATACACTGAGGCGCGGAAACTATACACTGAGGCACAAGCGGAGTTCAATGGCTGGATTGAGCAACTTAAGGCTGACATCACGTTTGGGACTGAGCCTGACGCCGCGCAGTATGATGCCAACTTGGCTAGCGCACTCCAAAAGACGGAAGCTTTTCTCAAACTTGTTCAACAAATCCAACAGACACACGCTGACACGGGCAGCGCCAATAGCAGTAACCAAGAAGGTGAGAGCCTTGAACGAGAAGATACTGCAGGGTTGTTGGTTAGCGTGACTAGCATCGTTGCACCAATCGTAGTCAAAGCTGCATTTAACTATTGGGAGGCAAGCCAAAAAGCAGAAACACAAGAGAATATTAACTACTTAAACACCCTCTTGTGGGATTCTTTTGACAATATCAAGTAGCGCAAAGACGAGATTGTCATGCAAAACAAAAAATTGATCATCACACTTATTTGCGTCCTTACAACATCATTGTCTGCTTGTTGGGGTTCTAGTGAGCAGGCTGCAACGACACCGGCACCCAGTGTGCAACCAGTCGCAACGGTTGACACACTGACGGAAAATCTTTCGGAAACCGCAATGGCGGCGGCAAGCCCCACGCCACTGCCATTGCCAACTGCCATCCCAACCCCAACCACGCTTTCCATTGATGAGATTTATCAAAAACTAAAATCGTCAACAGTCTACATTTACGCAAACACGATAGACGGTGCATCAACGGGAACAGGGATCATCTACAACACAGCCGGCTATGTTGTAACCAACGCACATGTTATTCAACATGCGACCAATGTACGCGTCTATCCGGAGGGATCCAAAACATCGCTTGCCGCCAAGATTATCGGCATCAGCTACTGTGATGATCTGGCAGTGCTCGATATTGCAGGAGATGGCTTTGAACCGGCTGTCTTTGGTGACAGTGATATTTTGAAGCGCGGCGAAGAGGTCGTCGCCATTGGGTATCCGTTATCAAGCGAACTAGGTGTCGACTTAACTGTCGCCTCTGGCGAGGTGAACCGGCTCAACACACGGGTCGAAAATCTAGAGAGCGCCATTCAGACCGATGCCCCCATTAACCCTGGCAACAGCGGCGGACCACTAGCAAACTTGCGTGGCGAGGTCGTTGGCATCAATACGACGCGGATCAATGCCACCAGCACCGGTCAGCGGGTTTCCGGTGTCAGCTTTGCCATTGCAAGCAACTTTGCAACCACAGTGCTTGCCCAACTGGAAACTGGAAAAAACTTGTACTGGACGGGATTCGAGTTTCAACGCGATGAGCTTGCAAAGCGGTGGGTGGTTACACAGGTAGAGAATAGCAGCCCCGCAAAAGCAATTGGCGTAGCGGAAAACGATGTTTGGGTTTCAATCGCGGGAAAGAAGTTCAGCACATCATATGAAGCTTGTCGCCTGCTAAAAGATGCCAACTATGAAGCGCAAAGTGTAGATTTTGAATTCATGCGTGGTCAGCAGAAACTGAACGGCAAAATGGGCAAACGCACTTCAGGGCTCGTGCTTTCGCCACTTTCACAAAAAATTACCCGCGCCACTGAACTATCCGAAACGGAACTCACGAACCTAATCGGGCAAAACGGCGATCTGACGGATGCGGGCTATGGGGATAGCAGTTGGGTTCTCGTTTTTTCGCAAGATGCCGGCTACAGCGATCAAGTTGTGCATATGGTTGATGCGCACTCAGATCTAGAGGAAGTGATTGAAAGCAGTAGAGGCACAGAATACGCGGTGACCGATTTAGCGTATGGAGATGGGAAATGGGTCGTGATCCTATCCGCAGGAACTGGATTCACCGACCAACAGCTTGTCGCAGGTCGCTTTTTCGCAGAAGATGATGTCAATGCATTACTGGCTGAGGGATATGCCGTAACCAGTGTGGTAAGCGGTGGCGGACGTTGGAGTGTGATTTTGTCCGCAGGCAGCGGAAATAGCAAACAGCACTATGAATTTGTGGATACTGATAACCTATCCGCCAAGCTGTCCGAGCTAAGTACCGGCGGACAATACATTTCCTTGCTCGTGCCTTCAGATGGGTACCTTGGCGACACCTGGTTGCTCAACTATGTTCAAGGGCAGCCTTATCCAAAGCAAAAACACCTGATCACACCAGTTGTGAATGATGATGTCATCGACACAATTACGAGCGGGGCGACACCAACCGTGGATGCTATACAGATGCTGGAAGGGGAATGGGTCATCCTTCATCGATAAGAGCGTTGTCCCTTTTTAAGCAATTTAGGCCAATCCTAAAAAATAAGTATTTGGCTTGGGCTGGCACGTACCCCTGGCACGTGCCCTGACGCGCTGACCTTTGATGTTTTACTCCAGAAATTTACGGGTGGCTGGTTGCTTTTGGACTATAATGTGTTAATTGCTGAGCAGGCCCCGTTGCATGTATTTGCTACCTCCTCCCGTCGATTTTGACTTGTGTTCGTTGGCGTTCGATATTCTATAACCCAACAAAAGAAGTTGTCACACCAGTGACAGAAAGAGAAACCGATTTTGTCTATTTTGCGTAACAGCCAACCAAATCGCCGCCGTCGTCATCGTATGAGTTTGCCCTTGGTTGGGCTACTTCTACTTTTATTGCTCAGCGCCTGTGGCGGTGATTCACCCTCTGCCGAGCCAACCGCCACCCCTGTGCCGACCGCCACCCCCACCCCATTACCAACCCCAACATTGGCCCCAGGGACAACCGCGGGGCCGACCCCCCAAGTGACTATTCCTGCTGACTTTACCGGCGTGCAGGACACACGTCTACACTATTCCTTTGCGGTGCCCGATGGCTGGAGTGAACTGGATCTGCGCAGTGGCCAGGTCCAGACGATGGCGGGTCTGCTTGGTATGGGGGAGCAGTTGACCGCCCTGAATGAGTTTCTGACCACGCCCGAAGGGCAAGCGCTGGGCAAACTATATATTACCGATCTGACCTCAGTCATGTTTGGCGGTCTACCGACTTTGCTCAATGTCAGTGTGATCCCTGCACCGGGTTATGATGCCCAAGCCGCAGCGGCCCAAGTGCAACAACTAATCGAACAAAATGTCGGTGCACTGGGCAATGAAGTGACGATGGGGGCAGTCGAAGCCGTAACGATCAACAATCTACCCGCCGTCCGTAGTAGCGCCACGGCCAGCCTCGCCTCAGTTGGCATTGATAACAGCATTTTTGCCAAAGTGGTAGCGCTCCTGGCCAACGACCAGATCTATGTGATGACCTTGATCGCGCCGCTTGACCAACGTACCGACAAAGAACCGAGTTTTGACCAGATCATCGGCACTTTCCGCCCTGAATAAGGCAGTATGTGAATTTGCTTTCAAAGCTGACCGGATGACAAGCTGACATATGTCAGCTTGTCATCCCTTGACTATCTACTAATAGACAAATTGTTTAAAGCTCATACATTTCTAACGTGATTATGCACGAGAAACAATGTATGACTTTAAAAGATTTTCTCTATAAGGAACGAGGATTTAATTAGAGCATGTTATGCACTTCACGAACGTTTTAACGAGTGCTCACACAGGAGAGCAATCGCCCCATTGCTTAGCCAAATTACCAATAGGTCGTCTAAATGAGTAAATTGGCAAATTTCGGCGCTGATTGCGAATGGTTAGCTCCCCCTGGTCTCGTGTAAACGCTAACCCTACTTCTTCATCAAGTCCATAACACGCTCTAGTCCAAGCTGAGGAATTCACATGAACGCTAAACCATATCAGGACTTTCGCATCGAAGATCTTGGCGTGGCTGTAACCTTATAGAGATGACACTTAAAGTTGGCACACTCTTCCGCTGTTTAGTCTCTGGAAGATTGTGCCAACTTTAAATAATGCGTCTATTAGGTTGATATTCAACAGGTGTATTGCAAGCGATTGCACAAGAACCGGCCTGCCGTAAAACAGAACGTGCGCAGTACCTGCATACGAAGGTTGAACGGCAACTGATCTCCCTGCTCTTGCCACGCTTGGTACCAACGGTTCTTATTTTCATCGATTTTTGGTCTTGACATTGGGAAGACCGCTTTAGTCGTCACGATGCCTTCCCAAACGGTTTCAAAATCTTGCGTCAACTGGATCTCATGTAGTTGACCTGCTTTGGTTTCGCGCCTATACTCAAGTCAGATTGAGAGCCGAAGTAAGCAGCTTGCTGAACTCGCCCCGTTGCAAAACAGCTTTATTGTGCGATAGTAGACAACGCCGCCTTATACCGTTGGAGACAGCCTTGAACCAGCTTACGCTGCCGCTTCATACAGAACCAGCCGACGAACAAAACTATAAAGACCGCAACATTAACCGGTTAACGCTTGAAGACAAAGCAATCCACAATTGGTATCGCTTTGTCCTGTCATATCCTGCCCACCTTGTGCGCGACTATATTCAGGATTTCGGGCTAGACGAACAGAGTGTCATCTTAGATCCCTTTTGTGGTACTGGCACAACGGTCGTCGAAAGCAAATTGAATCATATCCCGGCAATCGGCATTGAAGCCAACCCATTTGCCCATTTTGCCGGTCAGGTAAAATTAGATTGGACGATTTGCCCTGAAGATTTACAGCGCTTTGGGGAAACAATTGCCGAGCAGGCACAAGCAGTCTTAACGCAGCAAGGGATTGATGATGGCCATGCATACACAGGCGACCTGTCATCACTACCGTTGCGCAAGCTGACAAGCGACGCGGAAAAGCTACTCATCCAGGACTCGGTCAGCCCGCTGCCCTTGCACAAGACTCTTGTGTTACTCGATCAGCTAGCACCCCATAAAAATAGACCCGACTATAACCATGCTGTCTTAGCATTGGCGAAAACGCTGGTTTTTCAGGCGAGTAATGTTCGTTTTGGGCCGGAAGTCAGCGTGGGTAAACCCAAAGTTGATGCACCCGTCATTTTACCTTGGCTGGCAGAAATCAAGCGGATGGCAGCCGATCTGCGCGGTCTGGTAGAGCAGCCGTATCCATCATGTGTGATTCACCATGCCGACGCCCGCAACATGACCCATCTGATTGCGCCTCGCTCTGTCGATGCCATTATCACCTCGCCACCATACCCTAATGAAAAAGATTACACACGTACGACACGGCTTGAGTCGGTGGTCTTAGGTTTTATCAATAACTATGCTGAATTACGTCAATTCAAAAAAGGATTGTTGCGATCCAATACACGCAATGTTTACAAAGAAGATAACGACGATATGTGGATACATAATAATCTCCGCATCAATGACATTGCCGATAAAATTGAGCAACGGCGGATTGAACTAAAGAAAACCTCGGGGTTTGAAAAACTTTATGGGCGAGTCACCAAACTTTACTTTGGCGGGATGGCTCGCCATCTTGCAGAATTACAGACAGTGTTGAAACCAGGGGCCCAGCTTGCCTATGTTGTCGGTGACCAAGCCTCTTTTCTGCGCATTATGATCCGCACAGGACAACTGCTTGGCGAGGTTGCCGAAGAACTAGGGTATGAAGTTGAACGGATCGATCTATTTCGTACACGCGCAGCAACCGCGACCCGTGAAGAATTGCGTGAAGAAGTCGTTGTCTTAAAATGGCCAGGCTGATCTAAACAGGGTGATATGGCAACAAAAACGAACCGCTATTCACAAATTATTGAAACAATCTTTTTCCGGCATTATCAGGTTGGGGATACAGAAGTTGTCTTTGAGCGCAGTGAGATCAACGAAACCGCAACGCAGCTTGGTTTGGGGCAGATCAGCAATGTGGGTGACGCAGTTTATTCCTTTCGCTTTCGGATAGAGCTACCAGAACGCATCAAGGCAATCGCACCAGAAGGATTAGCTTGGATCATTCGTCAGGCCGGGGCAAGTCGTTACAAATTTGTTCTATCGAATTTCTTTAATATTGTTCCCAAAACAGGGCTTGTTGTCACAAAAATCCCTGACGCTACCCCAGGGATGATCAGTACCTACGCACTCGATGATGAACAAGCGCTGCTGGCCAAGCTCAGATATAATCGCCTGATCGACATCTTTGTGGGCATCACTTGTTACTCGCTGCAAAATCATCTACGCACCACTGTACCCGACCTTGGGCAGATTGAAATCGACGAACTTTACATTGGGCTTGATTCGCGCGGCGCGCATTATGTTCTACCAGTACAAGCCAAAGGTGGCAAAGATAAACTGGGCGTCGTTCAAATCGAACAAGATATCGCCTTGTGTAAACATCGCTTCTCCCATCTAGTCTGCCGTCCAATCGCAGCGCAGTTTATGGCTGATGAGGTAATCGCTCTTTTTGAATTTGAAGAAACAGAAGAGGGGATTCGCATTTCGGCAGAAAAACATTACAAGCTTGTTCCACCAGATGCGCTGTCATCGGCAGAACTGGCACGATACAGAATGCGTTCTTTTTGATGCAATCCACCGAACTCACTATCGCCAACGAAACCCTCCACCTCCTCCCCGAACGCGCCCTTTACTGGCCGCGCACCAATACCCTCTTTATCGCCGACCCGCACTTTGGCAAGGCGGCAACCTTTCGTGCCCACGCCATCCCGTTGCCGGAAGGCACAACAGCGGCCGAATTGCAACGGCTCACCCAAGCGATCGAGCGCACCGGCGCACAAAAGTTGATCATTCTCGGCGATCTGCTGCATGCGGCGCAGGGGCGTGAGCCGGCCATGCTTGACGCGGTCAGGGAGTGGCGCGCCCAACAGGCCGCCCTTGATATCTATCTCGTGCGCGGCAACCATGATCGCCATGCCGGTGATCCGCCGTCCGATTGGGGCATGGAAATTGTTGACGGCCCAACGCCTGGCCCCTATTGGGTGCTCAACCATGAGCCGCTGGAGCCCGAAAGCGGCTATGCGCTGGTTGGTCATCTGCACCCCGCCGTGCAGTTGAGCGGCAAGGGGCGTCAATCACTCAAGTTGCCCTGCTTTTGGTTTGGGGCGAAATGTGGTGTGCTGCCGGCCTTTAGCGCGTTTGTCGATCACGGCACGATTCAACCGCGCCAGGGTGAACAGGTTTTTGTCGTCACCGAAAATCAAGTATTGGCGGTCTAACCAGTAGCCGCCGGTTGCTAATCGAATCTATCAAACCATCAAAAAAATAGCAGGAAAAATAGCCAAACTTTCAGAAAAATGGCCTATTTTGCGCGCCTGCTGTGCGCTACAATAAGGTCACAACAGCAGATGAGCAAACGTAACAGCAACAAGCTTACTGCTCCTAATCCAACCCAACTAATTAACTGAAAGGACTACCACCATGTTACACAAAAACGATTTCGCGCTGGAACAACTCGAGGAACGGCTGGAAATGCTTTGTATCACCATCCCCTACGTCGCCACTTGTTACAAGCGAGTTTGGTTCGTTACGATTCCGTATCCCTGTGTCAAGTACTATCGCTTCTGCTTCTAGGCTATCCTAATTTCAATAACGCGTTACCCAATCAACCAATCACCTAACCGAAAGGATCACCACCATGTTGCACAAAAATGATTTCGCCCTGGAACAACTCGAAGAACGCTTGGAAATGCTCTGCATCTACGTGCCCTATGTGGCCACCTGTTACAAGAAGGTCTGGTTCGTCTACATTCCTTATCCATGTGTCAAGTACTATCGCTTCTGCTTCTAACGTTACGCCGCTAGCTAACACAAACCTTAACACCAAAGCCAAAGCGAGTAGAACGGGTGACAACCCCCGTTCTACTCGCTTTGGCTTTGGTGTTCTTAGTACGACAACGTTAAATTGGGCGCAGCTAGGCAGATAATTTACCGTTGGCGTATTAGTCAGCAATCACGCGCAGACTGCGCAGTTCTGCCAATTTCTGCTGTTTGCATGGATGAGAAGCCTGTTGTAAAGTTAACAGTTTGTTAACAAATTCCACAACGAAAGTGTTTATGCCATGCAAGCTGCGCCAGCCATACCCCGCATTCAGAGCCAAGATCCTACCCCACTCCGCCTGGTGACAACAACCAGCCTCGTCATTGCTCTCTGCATTTTAGGTGACTCCTTAATGTATAGCATCTTGCCACTGGAGGCAGGCAATTTGGGGATCAGCCTCTCATTGGTTGGGGTGCTACTGAGTGCCAATCGCTTTATTCGCTTGATCTCGAACGGCTGGGCCAGTTTTGTTTTCGAGCGTTGGGGGGCACGGCTGCCCTTTATCATCGTCAGCCTATTAGGGTTGATCTCAACCGCGCTTTATGGCATCGGTTGGGGCTTTGTCACCTTTCTCTGTGCGCGCATGTTGTGGGGGGTGGCTTGGTCCGGTTTGCGGCAAGGGGGCTATCAAGCCGTTTGGCATGGTGGCCAGGCAACCAAGGGCCGGTTGACGGGTTTGCTGTGGGGCATTGTCCGCCTGGGCAGTGCAACCGCCGTGTTGGGGGGCGGCTTGCTCTATGACCGCTATGGCTACGACGTTACGATTGGCGTTGTTACACTGCTAACCGCACTGGCACTGCCGGTGGCGTTAAAAATCCACTGGCCGCTTGCCTTACACCGCACGCCATCGGTAAAGATAAGCCTAACACAATCACAGCCAAGTAACAATCAATTTCAATGGGCGATCTGGCGTGAGTTGCTCCGGACGCCGGTGGTGCGTTGGTTATTGGGGGCCGGTGCGATCCAACTCTATTTAAGCGGTGTCGTCGTCTCCACCACGTCAATCTATCTGGCCGAACGGTTACAGGCCAGTGAAAGCTCATTGCTCTTTGGCGTTGGTGTCGCCACCATTACGGGGCTACTGCAAGGCGTGCGCTGGCTAAGTGACATTACCATTGGGCCGACCATTGGCCGCATTTCTGATCGCGTTGGGCAGGCCCGCATGGCCCTGCTGTTGGCACTAATCGCCTTACTGGCCATTATTGGGCTGGCAACGTTGACCAATCTCTTTGCCTTACTTTGCCTCTTTCTCTATTTCCTCTGCGACAGCGGCATCAATGTTACCCTCTCGGCGGCCGCCAGCGGGGTCGCGCTCCAAAGCGAACGGCCCCACCACCTGATTGGGGCCTATACCACCGCCGGCGATCTGGGCTCTGCGCTAGGCCCCTTGTTGGCCTTTTCGGTGGGTCGCTATTTGGGGCTACCCCTTACCTATGTGGTAACGGCACTGGTGGGGATGTTGATTGTTGGGCGTTATTTTCAACTGAGCCGACAGCTATTGCACAAGCCGTAGCCAGTGCGAACCCGTTATCGCGCCAATCAATAGATCCTACCAGCCTTCGTGCAGTAGCGCAGGGTGTCCACGCGCTTTGCGTTCTTGATCAATTGTGAAAAAATATTGTTTTACCCCATTACCTCTTCAACTGCTTAACGGCTAAACCACTCACACGCAGTCAATCCAATTCTTACCCACACATCTGCTCTGTAATGAAACAGTAACTAAATTTACGTAAGGTTTACCTTATCATTAGGTAAGCAATCGATAGACTTTCACCAACAGCTGTTATATCGATATACAAAATTGTAATCTCAATTAAATTTTCTCATGCATCACTGATCTTAAGTCAGCCATTCAACAACGATCACACAATCGTCCAACAAGAATGTGACTTCTGACTGATAACGACCAGTACCGCGGTATGATAAGGTACCCGTTGGTGAAAGCGCAATCGAGAAATTTCATCATGTATCTAATAGGAGTCGTTTCTATGCCAACCGTATTACACTTAGCCAGGCGCGCATTGATGATGCTCGGGGCGCCCTTGGCCTTTGTCGTCTTTCTCTTGCTTTTTAAACCAACTGGGGTAGCATTTGCACAAACCACCAGCTACATTACGGGGACGGTCTACCATGATGTAGCTGGCACGGCCATTATCACCGACTTTACGACGTTTGCCGTCCCGACCGAACTGACGCTGTTTCGCGGTTCGACCTTTGTCATGACGACGACGACCGATCTCAACGGTCGCTACGTCTTTACGAATGTATCAGCCACAACCAACGGCACCACCTACTATGTCACGGTTGATAATCCGGATGAATTGGCAGGCTACACCGATGAATTTGGCAATGGCGTTGTCGAACAGACCTATGCCGCCGCTGGCGCGCTGAACACGCAAGGCCCGATCTGTGCCGGGCGCGTTACCGAATACGTCCAGCAAAGTGGCACCAGCGTCACTGGCTGGAGAACGGGCGCACAAAATGGGCTAGCTGCCGGCCCCTGTTATGGCGGGCGCAATGCCAATATGAGCAGCAGCGCAGGGGCAATTACCAACCGCAAACATGTTACCAAAATCCTGCTCAAAATCGGCAGCCCCGTTACTGGTGCCGACTTTGCCTTCAGCCACAATGTCGTCACCAACCCGAAGACCACTGGTCCGGGGACATTGCAGATGTTTTTACGGGCGGCAAATGCGATTACGGGGCCAAATACGATGCGCTTTGTCCCGGTCGTTGCGCCCAATATGAGCAGCGGCACCACCACCAAGTGGTGGCGCGTCGCGATGACCGACACGGTTGCGTTGCCAATCATCGCCGATGAGAGCACTGTCATTGATGGTTATGCCAACCCTTATCGGCCCGCCACCAATAGTAACAAGAATGAGGGCAACCTTAGCGCGCTCACCGCAGTTGGGGTCAATGCGCATAATATTGGGGTGATTGCACGTCCCGAATTAGAGATATTTGAAAATCTCGGGACCAACGAATCAACCTTAGAAATTCAGGCCGACGATGTCGCGATTTATCGTTTAGCCTTTAACAGTCAGACCAATCTATCCACCATTGCCTCCTATCACATTCGTCAAAGTGCCGGTACAGGGCTGCGCGTCGAGGATGTCGTCATTGGCTACGATATGACCACCAACGCGATGGCGACCAATCGGAGTCTGCACGGCATCCAAACTGCCTATACGACACCGACAGCAAGCACCGGGCAAGTGCGCCATAATTATATTGCGAGCAATCTGGCCTCGATTCTCCTCTCCAACAGTACCAGTGGGGCAGGCAATGTGGTCGCCACCACCCTGGGCGATTGGGTGATCGAAGAGAATATTCTTTCCGGCGGGATTCGCTTAGGCGCGGGCACCGACCGCATTTTGATTCGCCGCAACAAGTCTGCCGAAGCACTAATCATGGCCCAAAGCACTAATGTTAACACGGCCGTGGGCAACAACTTGATTACCGAAAACACGATGAGTAGCCCATCGGGGGATACGATTCGGCTCTTCGAAGCGGATCACAACGTGATCACGCTGAATGTGCTGCACAATGGCGCTGAGTCCGGGGTTGCAATGACTCCTGGTGGCACCGGCAACCGCATCAGTCAGAACTCCTTCGAGGGTAACCAGAGCAACGCCATCGACCTGGGCAATGATGGGGTCACCGCTGCCACCAGTTGCACAGGCGCCGGCGGTGCCAATGGCGGTCTTGGTCGTCCGCAGCTCACCACGGTAAGATTAGTTGGGAATGAGCTGATCCTTAGCGGCAGCTATTGCAACAGCGGCAGCTTTGATTTGGAATTTTACAAAGCCGTGGTCGGTGCCGGCGAAGGCTTGCCCGAAGCAGGCGAAGGTAGTGCCTACATCGGCAAGTTGAGCAATCTGAGCGGTGGCACGTTTAACGAAGTAACGCTCACCGTGCCCCCAACCGTTACCCTCGCGATTGGTGATCAGGTGACGGCGCTGGCGCTTAATACGGCTGATGGCAATACTTCTGAATTTAGTGCAAATTTTAATTTAAGTCTGACCATCAGCGGCAAGGTCTTCAACGATGTTGCCGGCACCGCCACCGCCACCGGGCCCGCCTTTATCGGCTCGACGACAGCGGATGTCCATCTCTATGATTATACCGGCCAACATCTGGATACGCGCATGCTTGATAGCAACGGGGCCTATACCTTTGCAGGCCTGCGCAACGGGACCTATTATGTCACGGTCAATGAATTCCGCGGCCTGGCAACGGGTAGTGTTGGTGATGGTTCTCTACCAGTAGAGCAGACCTATGGAGCCGCCGGCAATGGCGTTGGTGATAGCGGGCCGATCTGTGTGGGTGCCGCGCCGCTCTATACCCAACAAAGCAATAGTAGCCCTTCGGCCTGGGTCTCCGGTGCACAGAACGGCACCAAACTTGCAGGGCCTTGTTTTGGTGGCCGCACTCGCAGTGCGAGCAATGCAATTGCCGGCACACCGGCCGTTGGCGACAGCGAACATGTGATCCGGCTGCAATTACAGAACAATAATGTCGTTGGTGTGGACTTTGGCTTTAGCGCAAATGTCGTCACCAACATGGGCACTGGCTATACCCAGGGTACCCTGGCGAGCTTCCTAAAACTTGCCAATGTCCTCAGTGGTGCTAATGCCATGCGCTTTGTCCCGGTCGAGGTGCCTGATCAGACCAGTGGTGCCAACAAGTGGTGGCGGATCGCCATGGGCACAGCACTGCCCCAGATCACCGCCGCCGATACCACACTGAATGGTACTGCCTACAGCAACGTTGATGGCAGCACCATTCTCAACACCAATGCTGCGATCCTGGGCAATACGGGGATCGTGGGCTTGGGCGCAGATGGTAAACCTAGCACCAGCGATGAAGCCCCGTTGAGCGGCGTCGCTGCGCCCGAATTGGAAATCGCCCCCACCACAGCCGTCGGTTACGGGCTTGATATCAATGCCAATAACATAACGGTGCAGGCCATTGCCATCTATGGGTATGGGACAACCACCTTGCCCACGGGTGTCACTAACTATGGCGAAACCGGTAACATCATCGTGCGCAACGGGGTCAGCAACCTGCTGCTGACCAAGAATATCATCGGCAGTAAGGCGGGGGCCTTTGCCGACCCCGGTGCTGGACGTACCGTTGGCAGCAATATCATCTTTGCCGGCAGCGCCAACACGGTGAGCATCGATCACAACTTGATTGGCTTTGCCGGCGATAGCGGCATCCTCAAATTGGCTAAGGTCGGCAGTAATCCGTTGACAGCTCTGACGATTGCCAATAATGAGATTCGCGGCAACGGTAAAGCCGCCGCCACCCCAATACAGGGGGCCGGCATCGAAATCAACAACGCCAGCCTGCCAGGCAGCGCGCAGAACATGACCATTAACAACAACCTGGTGATCGACAACGCCGCCCAGGGCTTGCAGCTCGACTATAGCCGCGGCGTCACCATCCAGGAGAACACCTTTACGGCGAACGGGGCTAGCAGTGGGGCATCCCTCGATGAGCGCCAGAACGTGCAACTCGCCGGCGGTGAAACCATCACGATTCAACACAATGTGATTAGTGGGAGTGTGGCATCTGACGGCATTGAACTGCGCAATGGCGCTGGTGCCGGCGCAACCCCGGCCACCCAAGTGCGCATTAGCCGCAATCAATTTGGCGACAACCGCGGCCAGGCCATCAATCTCTTGCCCGACAATGTTAACCTGAACAATGGTAATTGCAGCGAAAGTGGCCAACAGAACAATCTGGTCGACTACCCGGTGATTACCCTTGCCGAAATTACCGGCACCACCTTGCAACTCACCGGCTCGACCTGTAGCGGTCTCAGTGGCACGGTGGAAGTTTACAAAATTGCCGCTGGTAGCGGTCAAGGGGAAACGATCGTCAGCGATATCTATGGCGAAGGTAGCCGCTACTTGGGCTCCTTTGCGGTCACGGGCGGCACCTTTACCAACCAGAACCTCACCGCAATCCAACAGTTGGTGGGTGGTGAGTATGTGACGGCCCTCTTTATTGATACGAATGGCAACACCTCGGAATTTAGCAAGAACGCCTATGTCATGACGCCGGTGACGCTGGCGGCCAGCCCCAGCGTCAGTGAAGGCGGCACCGGCACGATTACGGCCACGCTAAGCATTACCAGCTTGAATCCAGTCAATGTAACGTTGGCCTTTACCAACAACAGCGCCAGCGACAACGACTATAACAAGACAGCTACCATTACGATTCCAGCCGGCCAATTGCAGGCCAGCATTCCTTTCACCGTGGTCGATGATACCACCGTCGAAGATGATGAAACCTTCCAGGTCAATATTACCAGCGTGCAGAATGCCACCAATGGGGCAAGTGCCCAGACGGTGACCTTGGTCGACAATGATGTGACCACGGTTACTTTATCAGCCAGCGCAACCGTGGTTGAAGGCAAGAGTGGCATGATCACAGCTACATTAGCCGCCCTGAATGTCAAGGCCGTTAATATTACCCTGGCCTATACTAATCTTGACGCCGCGAATGATGATTACAGCGCTGGGACAACCATTGTCGTGCCGGGTGGGCAACTGCGTGCCGCGATTCCTTTCAACGCCCTTGTCGATCAGCAGGTCGAGATCACAGAAACAGTGCAAGTCGCGATCGCAGCCGTCCAAGGTGCAACCAGTGCGGCCACACCGCAAACCATCAAGATCCAGAACGACACCGATCATGACCTGTTACCGGATGTAACCGACCGCGATGATGACGGTGATGGCATCAACGATCTGCTGGAAGGAAATGGGGCCGTTGACACCGACAGTGACAGCATTGCTGATTCACTCGACACAGACAGTGACAATGATCAGATTGCCGATGCGATCGAAGGGCACGACACGAATGGTGATGGCTTGCCCGACCGTGCCTTTGCCAATGCAGATGTCAATAAAAACGGCCTAGACGATGCCTTTGAGAGCAGCTTAGGTGGTCAGGAGCCGGCGCTGCCGGATACGGATGGCGATAACAAACCGAATTATCGGGATAATGACGATGACAATGACAGCAAGCTGACCAACGCCGAAGATGGCAATGCTGACGCAGACAACAACCCAGCCACCAATCCAACCGACGGTGACGGCGACCAGATTCCTGACTACTTGGATCCTGCCGATGCCCCTAGCGCGCCCGATGGTGGTGACAGCGATGGTGACGGCATTAAAGATGCCTTCGAGTTTGACGCCAATGGCGATAGTGTTGGTCCCGATGACACTGACGGTGACGGTCTGGCTAATTACTTCGACGCTGACGACGATGGCGATACGGTCCTGACCACCCAGGAATTTGCCGACCCGAATGGCGATGGCAACCCAACCGATGCCCGTGACACTGAACAAGATGAAACGCCAGATTATCTGGACAGCGACGACGACAATGACGGCAAACTCACCAAAGTCGAAATTGCTGCCGGCGACTTCGACGGTGACTTAATTCCGGATTACCTCGATCCCAACGATACCACCACTGGTCAGCAAGGTGGCGATAGCGACGGCGATGGCATTCGTGACCAGTTTGAGTATGATGCCAATGGTGATACCAGTAAACCCGATGATACCGATGGCAATGGGTTAGCCAATTACTTGGACAATGATGATGATGGCGACGGGTTGCCGACCAACTTGGAAAATGCCGACCCGAATGGTGATGGCAATCCAGCCGATGCCCTGCAAAGTGGTGGTAGTGGCACCCCAGACTATTTGGACCTGGACAGCGACAAGGATGGCATTGCTGATGGGGCCGAATACGATGTAAACAAGGATAACGTTGGCCCTGATGATAGTGACTTGGACAGCAAGCCCGACTATCGCGACAACGATGACGACAATGACGGCATCCTGACCAAGGATGAACAACCAGACCCGAATGGCGACAATCGGCCGAATGATGCAGTCGATCACGATGGCGATGGCATCCCAAACTATCTGGACAAGGATGACGACAACGACGGTAAGGATACCTTTGCCGAAGGGGCCACCGCCGATGCCGACAATGATGGCATCAAGGACTACCTGGACCCGATCGACAACCCGGCTAACGCCAACGGTGGTGACAGCGATGGCGACGGCCTTAGCGACAAATTCGAGTTTGATGTCAACGGCGACAGCCAAGGCCCAGATGACACCGATCAGGATGGGAAACCGAACTACTGGGATGCCGATGATGACGGTGATGCCATTCCCACGAGCCAGGAATTTGCCGACCCGAATGGCGATAGCAACCCAGCCGATGCACTCAACACCGATGGCGATACGCTGCCCAACTACCGCGACAAAGATGACGACAACGACAGCAAGCTCACTAGCAGCGAAGGCACAAGCGCCGACGCTGACAATGACGGCATCAAGGATTACCTGGACCCGGTCGATAACCCGGCCAACGCCAACGGTGGTGACAGCGACGGCGACGGCCTTAGTGACAAGTTTGAGTTTGATCTCAACGGCGATAGCCAGGGCCCGGATGACAGCAATAGTGATGGAAAACCAAACTATCTCGACACCGACGATGATGGCGATGGGGCACTGACCAATGCAGAGCAGGCCGATCCCAACGGTGATGGCAACCCGGCGGATGCCTTCGATACCGACGGCGACACCAAACCGGACTATCTGGACAGCAACAATCTGGATGGCCTGGCCGCTGACAACGACGGTGACGGCGTCACCACCGGCAATGAAGATGTCAACCAGGATGGCAACATCCACAATGATGACACCGATAGCGATGGCACACCCAACTATCGCGACAGCGACGACGATGGCGACACCATTCCGACCGCGAATGAGGATGTTAACGGCGACAGCAATGTGGCAAACGACGACACCGACGGCAATGGCAAGCCAAACTATCTCGACAGTGACGATGACGGCGACACGCTGGCGACGAAGTTGGAGGATCTCAATAGTGATGGCAACCTGACCAACGACGACACTGACGGCGATGGACAGCCAAACTATCTCGACAGTGACGATGATGGTGACACCGTCCCCACCAAGAGTGAAGATCGCAATGGTGATGGCAATGTGACCAACGACGACACCGACACCGATGGCAAACCGAACTATCTCGACAGCGACGACGACAACGACGGCCTCCTGACCAAGGACGAAGATGCCAACGGGGACGGCAATCCGACCAATGATGACGCCGACCAGGATGGGACGCCAAACTATCTCGACACCGATAGCACGCTGGACAGTGATGGCGATGGCACGCCGAACAATGTGGATCCCGACGACGATAACGATGGCGTAGCGGATGCTGACGAGGGCAATGGCACCCTCGACACCGACGGCGATGGCCTGCCGAATCAGCTTGATGCCGACGACGATGGCGATGGCGTCTTGACCAAGGAGGAGAATACAGAAGCGAGTGCTTTGGCCAATGCCCAGAGCCGCGCCGGGGCAGCCACTTATCCGGATACGGATGGTGACGGCACGCCAAACTACCTCGACACCGACGACGACGGTGATGGCGTCCTGACGAAGGCTGAATCAGCACAGGGCGATACAGACGGCGACGGCATCCGTAACTATCTGGATACCGACGATGATGGTGACGGGATTCCCAGCAAACGCGACAACAGCGGGTTGGATCCAAGCGACACGAATCTGCTCGACGATGATACCGATGGCGATGGCCGGCCAAACTATCTCGACAGCGATGATGATGGCGACACCGTCCCCACCAAGCGTGAAGATCTCAACGGTGATGGTGATCCGACCAACGATGACACCGATGGTGATGGCATCAGCAATGCGCTCGACGAAGATGATAACAATGATGGGATCTTGACCAAGGATCAGAATCTCACCGCTGACAGCGACGGCGACGGCATCCCCGACTATGCCGACACCAGCAATGATACGGTGGTAACCACCTTCAAGATCATGTTGCCGTTGGTGGTCCGCTAAGCCCTCAGCCGATTACCCATGATCAATTGATCATGGGTAATTAAAGCGCTGACGTGACCTGCCATACATATCAAAGTAAACCTTAAAAAGACAAAGCCGTTGGAAGCGCTTCCAACGGCTTTGCCTTTTCAAGGTTTATGTACCCCTAATTCACCGACCGACCAGCTTGTCATCACTACCACCGGCTACAGTAGGCGACGCGCTCTGCACCAACACCTGATCAATGCGCAGGCCATCCATATCCACCACTTCAAAACGATAATTACCCCATGTAAAGTTTTGGCCGATGACAGGGATGGCACCAAACTGGTCCAAGATAAAGCCGCCTAATGTCTGATAAGATTCTTGACCTGGCAACATCGTAATCTGCAGCACATCTTTGACTTTCTCAACCGATAAAGCGCCATCCAGCAGCCAGGAACCGTCATCACGGATAACAATGCCGGATGTATTCGGCTCATCCAGATCATCGATATCGCCGACAATGGCTTCTAAAATGTCATTGGGCGTAATAATCCCTTCTACACCGCCATATTCATTGATAACGAAGGCAAAGTGGATTCGGCTTTTCTTAAATTCCTGAATCGCCTGCAGAACAGACATACTTTCGGGGAAATGCAGAGCAGGTCTAAGCATGGAACGTAAATTTATCATACTCCCATCCTCGCGCAGATTGACAAAATCCTTGACCTGAATAATTCCAAGCGCATGGTCTAGATTTCCCGCAACGAGCGGAAAGCGTGAGCGCGGGCTCTCTGCAAAGGTGCGGTAAATTTCTTCCACAGGATCATCAACAGAGAGCCAGATCACATTTCTGCGCGGTGTCATCAGATTGCCGACGCGCATATAGTCAAGCTTGAAGACACCTTCAACCATCTCTTGTTCTGACGCTTCAAAGATACCCTCTAACGTGGCTTGTTCTACCATTGTTTGTACTTCTGCGAGCGTAACGGTTGATTCATTGATGGTCGAAATACCCAGCAACCGCAGCACCAGCCGGGTTGAACCCGTCAGCAGCGTCACCACCGGTGAGGTTATGCGTGCGATTCTACGCATCGGCAGCGCGACTAATGAGGCAATCCGTTCAGGGTTGGTCAGGGCGATCTGTTTTGGGACCAGTTCCCCGATCACGAGCGAAAGATAGGTGATGACCAGGACGACAACGGCAAAGCCGATGGCATCGCCATAAGGGGCCAGATAGGGAATGGTTTGAAGCGACTGGGCAATCGCTGCAGCAAACGTTGCGCCACCGAAGACACCCGCCAGGACGCCGATCAGGGTAATCCCGATTTGCACCGATGAAAGGAAATCCATCGGATTGTGGGCTGTTTCCAGCGCGATGCGTGCGTTCGTATCGCCTGCATCTGCCATCGCCTGAAGTCGCCCCCGCCGTGCAGAAACCATTGCCGTTTCAGATAAGGCAAATAGGCCATTGAGCAGCAGCAGCAGGAAAATGATCAGAATTTCTAAAAATGGATTGTTCACGAAGAATATACCTCAGTCATATATAGAGAATAGAGTGAAACTACATACCATACGCTGAGCTGATTTTATGAGGCGCAGGCCAATTTGTCTAGCAAGCCACAATACATTAACCTGCTTATGACTATTTAAGGTTTAAAGTTAGGACTTACGCAGCATACTCTGGCTTCGACAAGCTCAGCCGCCGTATGCTGCGTAAGTCCTAACTTTAAAGTATAGGCTGTTTGAAAAGCTGCTCATGCAGTATAATTGCAGGGTTGTTTGCCAATTAACCAACCTTTGCACACCAAAAGGGAGAGCCATGTCGCGCCTAACCCAACAATCGCTTGCCCCGGCCAACTTTGCCGCCGTCATCTTTGACATGGACGGCACCATGGTTGATACCGAGTTGATCTATCATATCGCCTGGCGCGAAGCCGCTGCTGCGCTGGGCTATACCCTCACCGAAGAGACGCTGCTGGCGACCACGGGCCGCCGCATTGTTGATTGTTACGTGCTGTTAGAGGAAGCGCTTGGCCCCACCTTCCCCATGCCCGCGTTTAAAGCAAGTTGGGAAGGCTACTGGCACCGTGAGATCGAACATCATGGGGTCCCGCTGAAGCCGGGGCTGCTCGAACTGCTCGCGCTACTCGAAGCCAGAGAGATTCCCAAAGCTGTTGCCACCTCAACCGAACGGACAGATGCGCGCTTTACGCTTGAAAAGGCTAACCTGCTGCAACGCTTTCCCATCCTCACCACGGGGGATGAGATTCAACAGGGCAAGCCAGCACCCGATATCTTTTTGCTGGCAGCTGAACGGTTAGGCGTAGCCCCATCCCGCTGCCTGGCGCTCGAAGATTCGGTTGCCGGGGCGATTGCCGCCAGCAGTGCGGGGATGACGACGATCATGATCCCCGATATGATTCAACCCCCACCCGAAGTTGCCAGCCGACTGCACAGCGTTGTCAAATCACTACACGATGTACACCAATGGATCAGCAGCACATGGCCAACATAAACGATCAACTGCCGGATGACTATCGCTCGTTGCGCGCCTACAACCGCGACGCCTGGAACAAAGCGGTCGAGCGCGGCAGCGAGTGGAGCATCCCCGTCAGCCCGGCCCTGATCGCCGCCGCGCGCAAGGGTGATTGGCAGATCATCCTCACCCCCACCAAAGCTGTGCCGCGCCACTGGTTTCCACCACTCCAGGGGGCCGCGGTACTCTGCCTGGCGGGTGGGGGTGGTCAACAAGGGCCGATTCTGGCCGCGGCTGGTGCTCAAGTCACTGTCTTTGATAACTCGCCGCAACAGTTGGCCCAAGATCGCTATGTCGCCAACCGTGAAGGATTGGCAATTCACACTGTGGAAGGCGATATGGGTGACCTGGGAGTCTTCGCCGATCAGAGTTTTGAGCTGATCGTCCATCCCTGCTCCAATCTTTTTGTGCCCGATGTCAACCCGGTTTGGCGTGAAGCCTATCGCGTGCTGCGGCCAGGCGGCATGTTAATGGCCGGCTTCTGCAACCCAGCCACCTACATTTTTGACCAGCAGGCCGCTGATGATGGTATTCTGCAAGTGCGCCATAAACTGCCCTATTCAGACTTAGCCAGCCTGACCGCGGCTGAGCGCCAACAATATATCGCAGATGCGCAGCCACTCGAATTTAGCCATACGCTCGATGACCAGATCGGGGGCCAACTAGCCGCCGGCTTTATGCTGACGGGCTTCTATGAGGATTATTGGCAAGGCCGTGCCATTGATGCCTATATGCCGACCTTTATGGCCACTTGTACGCGCAAGCCCTGATTACGGAAAAGATTAAGGCCACTTTTACATCACTCCGCACGGATGATTCAGCCGAATATATGAGGCCAACGGCTGACGAAAGGAGTACAATAGACTAGTTGAATGGAAAGCTTCAACTAGTCCATTGTTGCTTTTGCGCACCATCGCTTTGATTTCGTGCGTGACTCCTTCATTCAACCCATTCGGGTAGGCAGAGTGTAATCGTATGCTAGATTTGACGGTAGGTTTGACAGCACAGTTCGACCAAACACAGGTAGAACTTGCCGAGGCACGCGCACAGATTGCCGCGTTAGAAGCACAACTTGCCCAATACCGACCGACCGCCAGCCGTGATGCCCGTATTTTGCAATACATCGCTGAATATAGCTGGGATGCCTTTGCCCTGGTCAATGATCAAGGTGCCATCGAATATGTCAGCCCTGCGATCACTCGCCTGTTAGGCTATTCTGTCCAAGAATATGTCCAGCTCGGCATTAATGAACTTACCCACCCAGATGACCGCCTGTTAGCAGGTACTTTGTTGCAGGAACTATTGGTCGCTCCTGGCGAACACCGGACGTTTGAGATTCGCGGCAGGCACAAGGCTGGGCATTGGCTCTGGTTGGAGATGACAGCCGTCAATTATTTGCACAACCCGGACTTGCATGCCATCCTCGTCAACAGCCGCGATATTACCGAGCGCAAAACCGCCCAGCTTGAGTTGCAAGCAACCGTTGAACGCTACCGCTTACTCGCGGACAGCATTACGGATGCGCTCTTTGTATTGGCAGTGAATGATGCTGGTTTGCCAGGGCAACTCTTGGAAGTGAACGAGAGTGCCTGTCAATTACTGGGCTATAGCCGGGAAGAGCTGCTGCAGCTTACCCTCGCCGCCATTGATGCGCCAGACTCCCCAACCCCGAAACAGGCAATTATCGAATGCTTGCAAAGCGGTGAACAGGTAAGCTTTGAGCAGATCCATCTGGCGCGCAATGGGTCGCGTATCCCCGTTGAAGTTCATGCGCGGTTGGGCATGCTTCAAGGTAAAACTGTCATTATTTCACTCGCCCACGACATCAGCCGGCGCAAGTTGGCCGAGCAAGAATTGCACCGCTTTGCCGCCGTCATCCGCCAAACGGATGATGCCGTGGTGATTACGGATGCGCCCCTCGATCAAAAGCCGACGATTCTGTTTGCCAATGATGCGTTTACGCGCATTACCGGCTATAGCCAACAAGAAGCACTGGCACAAAAAATTAACATCTTGCACTTCTCTGGCACCCCGAGCGAAACGCAGGCAGAGATCTGCGCCCTACAAGCACTGCTGCTCCGTGGCGAGGTCTATCGCGGCACGACCCACAGTTACCACAAACAAGGTACGCCCCTTACCTTGCAATGGAGCATCACCCCGCTCGTTGATCAGCAGGCGACCGTAACCAATTTTGTTGCGGTCATTCGCGATATCACGGCGCAGGAGCAGCAGGTAACGCAACTACAGGCCGCAAAAAGTGACTTACAGGCCTATCAAGCCAGTCTCAATGGCATTTTGGACACCATGCAAGATGCGCTGGTCTCCCTGTCCTTGCCGGATCAACAACTGATTTACGCCAGTGCCTCATTTGCACAAATTTTTGGTTATCCGATCCAACGCTTCTTGACCGATCCACTTTTCTTTCAGCAAGTTGTGCATCCAGATGACCTAGCCGTTACGCTGGCCGCCAGGCAACGCATCTTTCAGGATGGGTTTATGGAACTCGTCCATCGGATCATCTTGCCGGATGGGCAGGTACGCTGGCTACAGCGGCGCGCTTGGCTGAACTATGATGCAGGCGGTCGCCCGATTCGGCTCAATGACAGTGCACGCGACATCACAGCCCAAAAGCAAGCAGATGAGGCACTGCGGCAAAGTGAAACCTACTTGCGTTCGCTGGTGGATTCGCAGACGGCGTTTAACATCCGGGTTAATCTGCAGGGCAATATCACTTATTGCAATAACCGCTACATCAAAGAATTCGGCTGGGTGACGCCCTCGCTGGTTGGTGTCTCTGCATTCCATAGGATTCTGCCCCAAGATCATGGTAAAGTGCAGGCCGTGGTTGAGCAATGTCTGGCGCAGATCGGGACACCAGTACAGGTAGAACTACGCAAATCGACACAAGCCGGCGGTTATCTTTGGACCATTTGGGAGTTTATCGCCGTGCCAAACAAGGAGGGCATGGTTGACGAAGTGCAATGTGTCGGTTTTGATATTACACAACAGAAACTGGCCGAAGCGGAGCTGCGTGCCGGCGAACAGCGCTACCGCCAAATGTTTGAACTGCACGGTTTACCCAAGTTGATTATCGACCCAGAGAATGGTCGCATCCTGGATGCCAATCCCGCCGCTGGACAATTTTATGGCTATGCGGTCGCTGTGCTTAAAACGCTCACGATCTTCGATATCAACCTTTCCCCACTGGACGAAGTGCAGACGAAAATGGCGAAAGCCGCCGCGACAACGATGTTATCCTGCGAATTTATCCACCGGGGGGCCAACGGGGTACCACGTAATGTGGAGATCTTTACCGGCCCCGTCGAGAGCGAAGGCAAACACTTACTCTATTCGATCATCACCGATATAACCGAAAAGCAGCGGGCCAAGGGCGCGCTACAAGAGGCCCACGACTTGTTGGAAGTGCGGGTGGTAGAACGAACCGCCGAATTGGAAAAGGTGATGAATCGGCTGGAAGCGATCTTCAATCATAGCGGCGACGCGATTCTACTACTCGATATCGACCAAGGGATTCAGCAAGCCAACCATGCCTTTGATACACTCTTCGCAGGCACAGGCGGCACTTATATTGGCCGGCAACTTTCTAGCTTTTTTCAGCCGCAGCGCGCGATCGATCTGGCAGCCACGATTGCCGAAGTTGTGCGTACACACCAGACCCATCATGTTGAAGCGCAAGCAACCCAGGCTGATGGCACTCATTTTGATGTTGAAATTAGTATTGCGCCGGTCAATCGCTCCGCGCGCGCCGTTACCAACATTGTTTGTATCATCCGCGATATTACCGAGCGCAAAAAAGCCGAACTAGTGATTGCCGAGGAACGCAACCTGCTGCGCACCCTGATTGATGCGGTTCCCGACTTTATTTACGTAAAAGATATCGATCATCGAATCGTGCTCAATAATGTCGCGCACGCACGCTCCTTGGGGGCTCTTACCCCGGCAGCAGCCGTGGGCAAAACTGATGCAGATCTCTTTCCAGCAGCGATGGCCGCCAAATTCTATGCAGATGAAGTGCAAATTTTTCAAACCGGACTGCCCATTCTAGGGACCGAAGAGCGTTCACTGGCGCAAGATGGCAGTCTCATGTGGGCCTTAACGACCAAGGTGCCGTTGCGCAACTTAAAAGGCGAATGTATTGGCCTGGTGGGCATTACGCATAATATCACCGAGCACAAAGCAACCGCAGACGCCCTGCGCGCCAGCGAGGAAAAGTTTAGACAGTTGATTGAATCGGCCCCCATCGCCACGATTATCACCGAAGTGACGGGCGACATTGTGCTGGTCAACCGTCAAGCCGAACAACTCTTCGGCTATTCACGCCAGGAGTTGTTCGGCCAATGTGTGGATCTGCTTGTCCCCACTGCATCGCGCACCACCCATGAGCACCATCGTACAACGTATACGACAGTCCCGGAAAAACGGCGTATGATGATCATGGAACTAAAGGGGCAGCGCAAAGATCAAACGATCTTCCCGATCGACCTGCAACTGAGTTATATCGAGATGAAACCCGCGCCGCTGGTAATGAGTTTCATCCTGGATATCACCGAGCGCAAACAGGCAGAAGCGGCGCTAAAGCTGGCACTGGCGCAGGAAAAAGAGCTGGGTGAACTGAAGTCACGCTTTGTTTCGATGGCATCCCACGAATTTCGGACACCGCTGACCGTGATCCTGGCGAATACCGAAACCCTCACCCACTATCGCCATAAGATGGGCCCCGCGCAAATGGATGTACGCCTCAGCAAAATTCGGCAGCAGGTCATCTACATGAAAGAAATTATGGAAGATGTGCTGCAATTAGCCCGGATTCAAGCCGGTCATGTCGAATTTCACCCAATGACAGGCGATTTGGATAGCCTCTGCCAGGAGATTACCGAGGAATTCGATAGTCAGGCCGCTTATCGCGATCGGATCGTTTATCACTGCACCGCCGCGCCCGTGCTTACCGCATTTGATCGCCGGTTGCTGCGCCAGGTCATCAGCAATCTACTATTGAACGCCCTGAAATATTCTGCCGATGAGAAGCTGATCAACCTTATATTGACGCACGATGCCAACCAAGTGTGCGTACAAGTACGCGACGAAGGCATTGGTATTCCCCCGGACGATCTAAAACATCTCTTTGAGCCTTTCCATCGCGCCACCAATGTTGGGACAATTTCCGGCACTGGGTTGGGGTTGAGCATTACCAAACAAGCGGTCGAGCTGCATGGCGGCACGATCACACCTGTCAGCCAGGTTGGATCGGGTACCACCTTTACCGTTATACTGCCCAAAGGGATAGTAGCACTCGATGAGCAGCGTAAAACTGGTGAATTGTAGCCCCAATTTATCGCTATCTCCATGCATCACTTTATAACTTAGCCGGGATTGTGCTACACTGTACAACAACGAATTGCGTAGCAGGTTGCGCAGTGGGCACCGAGCCGGCGCCCCTTTATTCAGAAATCGAGAATCCCAGTGAATCCCATTGCTCGTCTTACCCCAGGGCGTGCTTGCCATAAGCTTGATCCCGCCTACCGACTGGCTAGCGCGCTGTTGTTCGCCTTTGGCTTGTGGCTGACGCTATTTGGCATGGTGCGCGCCCACGAGGTACAACCCTTAGCACCGCCGGCACTGCCGGCTTGTCGGCTGTTGGATCTCACCTGTGCGCCCCAAAGTCGCATGCAGCCGTGGTTATCCAATCAACCCTTGACCACAACATTCCCGTTTGCCCCTTATCCAGATAGCAAAGGGTGGCTACAGGAAAACCCCGATCTGATGGCCGCCGTTGCCCGCGGCGAGTTGGGCATGGCGGCCCTCTATAACGTGCCTTGCATCGACGGCTTTGTCGATGTCTTTCCTTGTCACAATGTCGATCTGCTGGCACACCTGCCCCCCGCGCTGATCGGCGGCCAGGTTAATAATGACCAATGGGGTTGGACCGATCCGCAGACCGGCGTCGAGTATGCCCTGATTGGGGCACGCGACGGCATGGTCGTGCTCGATCTGAGCGTACCAACGGCACCGCGCTATGTGGGGAAATTAGCCACCGCCGGGATTGCCAGTGCCTGGCGTGATCTCAAGGTCTACCAGGATCATGTTTTTGTCGTAGCCGACTACAATCGGGATCACGGCATGCAGGTCTATAATCTCAATGGCTTACGCGCCATCAGTACAGGGCCTGTTGCGTTACTAGAGACGGCGCACTATAGTGGTTTTAACGATGCCCACAATATTGCGATCAACGAAGAAAGCGGCTTTGCCTACGCGGTTGGCAGCGAGACCTGTAACGGTGGTCTGCACATGATCAATATTCGCAATCCATTGCAGCCGCAAGGCGTGGGCTGTTACGAGGAAGATGGCTACATCCACGACACCCAATGTGTCACCTATCACGGCCCGGATCTGGCTTACCAGGGGCGTGAACTCTGTTTCAATTCAAGTGTCAGTCAATTCACCGTGGTGGATGTCACCGACAAGACGCAGCCAACCCGGGTAGGGGCACTCAAGGTTGATGGTACCGTCTATATTCACCAAGGTTGGCTTACCCCCGACCAACATTATCTGTTGTTCGACGACGAGATGGATGAGACTTTCGGATCAAATAATACGCGCACCTACGTCGTTGATGTGCGCGAGATTGATGCACCGCGGTTGGTTGACATCTACACATCGGCTTTGCCCTCGATTGACCACAATCTCTATATCAGTGGGACCTATGCGTACGAAGCTAACTACACCAGCGGTCTGCGTGTGCTTGACCTCCAAGATATTGACCAAGGACAACTACGCGAAACCGCCTTTTTTGACACTGTCCCCGAAAATGATTTCGCTGTCTTCAGTGGGGCATGGACTGCATATCCCTACTTCCGCGACGGCAAAGTGGTGATCAGCACCCTTGACCGCGGCGTTTTTATTGTCAAGCCGACGTTGGCACCCGATGTCGTCTTCGCGCGCGCCCAGGCGGAAGCCACCTTTTGCCGCCAGCCGGCAGCGAACGCGGCACAATTTGTTACAACACTTGACCTGCGCGCCCGTAATCAGTATACGCAAAGCATCGGGTTCAGTCTGCTTGCGCCATCCAGCATAGTGACGGCGACCTTTACACCCCCAACGGTCGATCTAGGCCGCGCGCCGATCGCCACCAGCACTTTAACGCTCGATTTAGCAGGGATTGCTCCTGGCCTTTATACCCCCACGGTACAGTTGGCTGATCCGCAAGGCGTACCGCTCGATACCTTCGCCGTGCGCCTGCACGTGGCGGATGGCCCCAGCACAGCGCCCGTGCTGAAGACGAGCGAACTACAGCTAACCCAGCTGGACGAGATTGCACTGGCTTGGCAAGCAACAACGGGGGCAGCCACCTATGCTGTCGAAGTTGCAGCCGACCCAACATTTACCCAGGTGCTTTATCGCGAAACTGTCACCACCACGCGCGTGATGCTCGACACGCAGGCGCGTCATACACCGCTCGCCTATGACCGTGACTATTACTGGCGGGTGCAGGGCGTCAACGGTTGTGGTGGCGGTATATTTTCTGTTACCGGCCTTATTCATACACCAACTGCGGTCTACTTGCCGTTGATTAGTAAAAATTAGCAAGGGGGCAGGGTTGCAGCATATTAACTTTGTCACTCTGCAACTTTGCAACCCTATCATCCATCACCAACCGGAGGATCCTATGCCACTTTACGAATATTACTGCAACAGTTGTCAGGCAAGTTTTGAACAATTACGCCCCGCCCAACAGGCGGACAATGCCACCGTCTGCCCCAGTTGTCGCGCCGAATCCGCCAAACGGGTCCTCTCCCTTTTTGCGCGCACACCAGCTACGGTCGGCAGCAGCATGACCAGTGACATGGCGATGCCCATGGCCGGCGGTTGCTGTGGCGGCGGCGGTTGTGGCTGTCATAATTAATAAAATACCAACAACTACGAACCTATGGCTTCGCGCCCAGCGGCGGGTGCCCATTAGGCGCGCGCAGCCGCCAGTTCGTGGTCGTTGGTCGTCCACCACCAGAAAGGTTATTGCATGAGTTGGCAGAGTTATCTCGAAACAAACAGCGCACGCTTTCTCGATGAGTTGCTCGATTTCCTGCGCATTCCCAGCATCTCCAGCCTGCCCGAAAACGTCGCGGATGTGCGTAAGGCCGGCGAGTGGGTGATGCAACGGATGCAGCAGGCGGGCATCGAAAGCGTCGAAATGATGGAGACCAGTGGTCATCCCGTTGTCTATGGCGACTGGCTCCACGCCCCCGGCAAACCGACAATCCTGATCTACGGTCATTTTGATGTGCAGCCGGTCGATCCACTGGAGCTATGGGAAAGTCCCCCCTTTGAACCGGCCATTCGCAACGGGCGCGTCTATGCCCGCGGGGCAAACGACGACAAAGGCAACATGCTCACCCCGATTCTCGCCACCGAAGCGCTGTTACAAACTGAGGGCAAGTTGCCGGTCAATGTTAAGTTTTTCTTTGAAGGGCAGGAAGAGATCGGCAGCCCGACGCTCCCCCCTTTCGTTGCAGCCAACAAGGAAAAATTCGCCTGTGATATGGTCATCAGTTCGGATGGTGGTCAGTATAGCGACACCCAACCCGAGTTGGCAGTCGGGCTACGGGGCTTGGCCGCACTCCAGATCGACGTACGCGGCCCGAATGTGGATGTGCATTCGGGCATGTATGGCGGTGCCATCAATAATCCGATCCATGCGCTGGCCCAGATCATTGCATCCATGCGTTCGCCCGACGGCAAAATCCTGGTCAACGGTTTTTATGACCGCGTGCGCGCCTTGACCACAGAAGATCGCGCCCAGATTGCGGCCGTCCCCCACGATGACGATCAATTCAAGGCCAATATCGCGGTCAATGCCACCTTTGGTGAACCTGGCTTCAGCACCTTAGAACGCATTTGGGCGCGGCCAACCCTAGAAGTCAACGGGATGTGGGGCGGCTTCCAGGGCATTGGTAATAAGACGGTGCTGCCCAGCGCTGCGCACGCGAAGATCACCTGCCGCCTGGTCGCTGATCAGCAGCCGGCGGAGATCGTCAAACTGCTAACGGCGCATATCCAGGCCAATACGCCGCCAGGGGTCGAAGTGACCGTCACACCTTCGCCCAGCGGTGCCGATCCCTACCTGATGCCGGTCGATCATCCAGGTAACCAGGCAGCGCGCGATGTGCATCTGGAGCTTTATAACAAAGAGCCCCTCTATGTGCGCTCGGGTGGCAGTATTCCCTTCTGTAGTCTCTTTTACAAAGAATTAGGCGTCTACACGGTCAATTTTGGCTTTGCGCTCAATGACGAAAAGCAACATTCCCCCAACGAGTTCTTCCGGCTGCACAACTTTGCGCGTGGCCAACAAGCTTATGGGATGTTATTAGAGCGCTTGGGAGAGTAGGCGACCATGAACCGCGACCGAGCCCTCTTTATCACCGATCGTAGCCCTTACCATCAAGCCGCGGCCATTGCGGCCGCGCCACCGCAATTGGAGGTGGTAATGGTCCGCAACCCAACACGCACAGAGCTGCTGCAACAGTTGACCGGAACCCACTTCTTGATCAGCGAGCGGGCCGACGAAATTGATGCCGCGCTCATTGCGGCAGCCCCCGCGTTGCGCTTGATCCAGCGGCTAGGCTCGCTCACCCATGATATCGACGTACAGGCGGCCAGGGCACGCAACATCCCCGTCTGCGCCTGGCCGCTCAAGGGCTGTATTCTGGTGGCAGAACATATGCTGATGCAGATGCTGGCGCTAAGCAAGCGGCTGCCGGAAGTGAAAGCGGTGGCCGAGGCAGCCGAACCCTGGGATCGCCCCAGTCGGCGCACGGATGAAAACATCTTTGCCTACAACTGGTCCGGGCGGCGCGCCATCGACGGACTTTACGAAAGCACGATCGGCATTCTGGGTTTTGGGGAGATTGGGGCGGAATTGGCGCGGCGGCTGCGGCCCTTTGCGCCAACCCGCGTTCTTTACCATAAACGGCGACCACTACCGACTGAGGTCGAAGCAATGCTTGGCATCACTTATGCGCAGCCCCAGGAGATCATTGCCCAGAGTGATTTTCTCGGTTGTCTACTGCCCTTCACCCCAGCGACGGAGCTTTCCCTCACTGCCGCAACCTTTGCGCAGATGAAACAAGGTGCATACCTAGTCAGTTGCGGCAGTGGCAGTGTGATTGATGAAGCGGCATTGGCCGCCGCAATTACCCGTGGCCATCTCGGCGGCGCAGCACTCGACACCTTTGAATGGGAACCAATCCGGCCGGATAATGAGCTGCTGGCCTTGGCCCGTCAGCCGCACGCGAATGTACTGCTCACTCCTCATACCGCAGCGGGTGCGGCCGCGAAGCCAGCCGCCGGCAGTCGCAGCTCCGACTATACGAATATCGAGCGTTTACGAAACAACCACCCGCTCTTATACCGCGTGGACTAGTACACGACGCGTGCACAGGCAAGCGATTGGCTTATTTGCGCCGCACTGTCCTAGCGCGATTGCCGCTTGGTTTGCGCACAACCGGGATGGTGACAATCCTGCTTGTAGAGAATTTACGCCGTGACTGGCGGCTGTGCTAAACCCTTTGCGTTCAGCGGCGGGTAGGACGAAGCACAGCCACCGGTCACGGCGTAAATTCCATTGTGTTCTCGCTTAGCGTCTAGACGCTGGCCCGTGACAACCACCTTTCTACCCCTTTCCTGAGACAAGCCACCTTACTGAACAACAATTGACTTATCCTGCAACGCCCTGTATACTTTACAAAAATCTTACTACTCTCAATTAATTCAAACCTGACCTTAATACAAGGAGTGAATTAGACGAGCGGTTCCGGCTACGTACCTATTTATGTCTCTGATCACATGGGCCTCAATTTAATTCTTTTAACCATTGTTACACTTTCCTGCGCGATTACGATCCTCCAAACTCGCCAAGATACAATTTCGAACAGTCCACGTTGGGTTCAAATCGCGGTCGGGTTGTTGTTTTTAATGGGCCTGCTCCTGTTGATCGTGCCGGCGCAAGCCGGGTACTGGAGCAGCATCGCCTGGACGATCCTAATCATTATCCCTTCGTTGGGTTTTCGCCTCTCTGATCACTACTTCTATCGCGGTAACTATGCCGCCGCGCGGCGGCTAAAAGCTTCGCTGCGCTGGTTGCACCCACTACATGACTGGCCCTGGCAAAAGGCACTTTTCGCCGCTTATGAGCAACTAAATGCCGGGCAGACCGCGGAAGCGCTCCAACTCTTACAACAGGCGCTGGATGAAACAGCGGCACCACCAGAACAGGAAGTCATGCTCTTTTACATGAGCCGTGATTGGCATGGCCTGGTAGCCTGGTGGGAAAGTTACCCCAACCGTGCCCAACTGGAAGAGCGCCCCGATGTGATCCGACTTTATCTGCAAGCATTGGGCGAAACAGGTAATCTGAACACATTAATTGAAGAGTTTCAGCACTATCACACCAACCTGGAGCAGACACCCTCATTAATTCACTATGGCCGGCTCTACCTTTTTGCTTTTTGTGGACGCATTGAACCGACCATGCAGCTCTTAAAAACTGTCCTGGCCGAAAAGCTTTCCCCCGATATGCGTATGTGCTGGATTGCGACGGCCCACGGTGCAGCCGGCAACGGTGAAATGAGCCGGGCGTTACTGCGTCCCCTCCTGCGCACCACCAAGGATGCGATTGTGAAAGGGTATGTTGAAATGCGCCTTAGCCGTGAGGTTGCTATCGCGCAACAAACGCTTGATTCTTACGGAATCGCAAACTTACAGAAAATTGAAGAGGCTTGGCGTGCACGTGAACAACAACTCTCTTTATGGCACTAGAGGTTAGCTAACGCCTGTAATTTCCCCACAATTCCCTCATTTATAGGTGTAATGACAGTAGTCGATTGTCCTACTCCTCTACCACTTCCGCGCACCACTACCTAAGTCATATGACACAACTTACAGTAATCTAAATGTATTACGTGATCTTGACAGTTTGCCCATAAATAGATAGAATCTTCGTTGAGGGATACGGTTATGCGCCCTATTGCACCAAATAGCGGCACAATCCTCAAATAGTCCTCTAATCATGTTTTGTGAAGTAAAGCAATCACAACACAGCAGTAGGCTCGCTTCATAAAAAGATGAATTAGAGCATTTGTTACCCCATAAGGAGATTAGACAATGACGAAGCTTTATGTATTGGTCAGTGCAGCATTGTTGGTGGCATTACTCTTCGGCTCGATGATTTTTGCCGAAGGCGGTGCACAATTGGTTGATGTTTCGTGGAACAGCCTGCCGACCTTGAACTGGACGGCTGGCCCTGGTAGTGGTGGTTCTTGGAGCGGCTAATCGGCTGCAGTTCGAGCGCTTGTGTTTAGATTTGGTAACCTAGCTAGTATAACAACAGCGATAACAAATGTTATCGCTGTTGTTTCTGAAGCAGATATGACAAAAAGTGCATTTAGCAAAATTACGCCGCTTCTTCTCGTCAGTATTATTTGGCTTACCATCGGTTGGTATCTGCGCGATTTCGTGGCAAAACAACGCAATCAATTTGTTACTGCGCCGGCCCAACAACGCATTCTTAAAGCACAAAATTTGCTTATGACGCGCCAATTGCGCGATGACACGCGTGACGTAGCCATATCGCCCGCCCAAGCAGCAAGTGAAGCAGCGATTGATGGGATGTTAAAGTGGAGCCGTGATCCCTATGCCGATCTCTACGGTTCGCTCGCAGCCGAGCGATTTGCCGCAGATGCGGCAGGAGCCACCGGCGTTCCGGGCTATTGGTATGATCTAATTGATGGTAAATTCGTTGTCATTGATGTTGAGGCTGGGACAGGAGCTGAACAAGCAGGATTACAAAAAGGGGATATTCTCCTTAGCGCCGATGGTGTTTTATTTGATGAGACAATATCGGGAAATGAAGCCAGCATTATCCAACGTGGTCCACTTGGCGCTACCTTACAATTAACCGTACAGCGCGGCGAACAGATCTATCATTTTGCCATTAAACGGAGCGAACGATATTTACTATCGAGCAAAATAATTCAAGAGCACGTCGGCTACTTAGATCTGGACTATTTTACAGTCGGCATTGAAAAACAGGTTCGGGCGGCACTGCAACAGTTTCAAGCCCAAGCAATCGAAGGCTTGATCTGGGATCTGCGTGGGAATTATGGCGGCTCATTACAAACTACACAGACAATATTAAGTTACTTCATTACAGAAGGTGTGCTCTTTACCATTGAATTCAACGATCACTCTACGCAAACGTTTAGCGCGGGCGGAGACACGTTGCTGCCCACCCTGCCTATCGTTGTATTGATTGACGAGCACACCAACTCTTCTGCCGAAATTGCGGCCGCCGCCATGGACGACCACAAGCGCAGCCCATTGATTGGCCGGACAACTAAGGGCAAAGGGATGGTCCAAGATACGATTGCACTGGATGAGGACTACTTGCTCACCTTTACCATTGCCAAATGGTTGACGCCGTCCAATCGCTGGATACAAGATCAAGGCGTAAAGCCTGAAATTTTCGTTGTGGATGATCCGGCAACACCCGAGGACGAAGTATTGAATTTTGCGCTTGAACAGTTGGCAGCACGCCGGTCACAATAGCAACCCCTGTTTAGCCATGCCAGCACCGCGCGGACCATTTATAATTCCTTAGTGGCTTGGAAATGAAGTGATATACTGGCGAGCGTAATTAAGTAACATTTTTGAAGGTCTGAAAGTTGAGAGCGAATAAGGTTTGTAAGGGTTGTTTGTAAGTCGTCTGGGACTGGTCGAGACAGGCTTGAATGGCGGC
>JALHQH010000045.1 GCA_022842065.1 Caldilineaceae bacterium | reverse complement strand
GAGAAGCCGCCTCAGCGGCTAGGATCGTTTTCTCAGCCGCTGAGGCGGCTTCTCGTTGTCAGGCCGGGATTTGAATCCCGTTGTAAGATAGTACAACAGTATCACAAGGTGAAGGGTTGATGGCGCACGTGGACTGTTTCCCATCAACCCGGTCACCCCTTCACCCCTTCACCCCTTCACCTTGTCACCCTGCAAAACTAAAGAAAGGCAACGCGTGGGTCGGTACATTATTCGGCGTTTGTTAATCAATATTCCGGTGCTGTTGGGCATAACCGTCTTAGTTTTTGTCTTTACGCGGTTGACGCCTGGCGATCCGGTCTTGGCCTACATGAGCCCCGAATTGGGGCGTGACCAAGCGATGGTTGATCGCATGCGTAAGCAGATGGGTTTGGATCAACCCTATCCGGTGCAGTATGTGCGCTGGCTGGGCAAAACCCTGCAAGGCGATCTGGGCTATCGGATTGTCGGCGGGCAGTCGGTTGGGGGAACGTTGCTGCGGGTGATGCGGGCTTCGGGTCTGTTGATGGGGACGGCACTCGCGCTTGGCTGTCTGATCGGGATTCCGTTGGGGATCTTTTCGGCGTTGCGCCAATACTCGCGGCTTGATTTTCTGATGACAACGGTCGCTTTTCTTGGCGTCTCGACCCCCTCTTTTTTGTTGGGGCTGGGTGGACTGTATCTCTTTGGCCTCAAGTTAAAGCTCTTTCCCATCGGCGGGATTGGGCCGACGACCGGCGATGTGACGATCTTTGACACCCTCCATCACCTGGCGTTGCCCGCGATGATCCTGGGCTTTGGTTACATCGCGATTCTCATGCGTTATACCCGTTCCGCCATGTTAGAGGTGGTGCGGGCCACCTATATCACCACCGCCAAAGCCAAGGGGCTGCGTGAACGCGTCGTTGTCTTTCGCCATGCCTTTCGTAATGCCCTAATCCCCATTTTGACCATCATTGGGCTGGCCCTGCCGGAAATGGTCGGCGGTGCGGTCATCACCGAAACGGTCTTCACCTGGCCCGGCATGGGCTCGCTCCTGATCGATTCGGTCAACGGGCGCGATTACTCGATGTTGATGGGGATCAGCCTTTCGGTAGCGGTTGCCGTGTTGGCCGCCAATCTGATCACCGACATTGCCTACGCCTATGCCGACCCGCGTATTAGATTCGGATGACGGTTCAGCCTTGCACCCAAGGGGTACCCGAATTTCAGGCTAAAAACTGAAGTCCACTTCAGTGGACTAGCTGGCAGTCGGCTTAAGCCGACTTGAGCTATCAGCCTTGAATTTATTCAAAGGCTAAATCGTTACAGATTTGGATAAATAGAGACCCATGCGTGCTCAAAGTTCATTGAAGTTACCCGTCAGCCAACAGAGCGAACTGCGCACCAGCAGCCCAGATACACCCCTGCGCAAAACGTTACGCCGGTTTCGCCGCCATCGGCTGGCGATGGTGGGGTTGACGATTATTGTGCTGCTGGTGATTGCCGCGCTGCTCGGTTCGGAAAGCGCGGCAATCGAACAAAATCTAAAGGCGATGAACAAGCCCCCTTCGGGCGAACATCTCTTTGGCACGGACCGGATTGGCCGCGATATTCTGGCGCGCACGCTGGTCGGTGGGCGCATTTCGCTGGCGGTGGGGCTGGTTGCCGTCTTTTTTTCGACCTCGATTGGGCTGGTGCTCGGTTCAATTGCCGGCTTTTACGGTGGATGGGTTGATCAGGTCATCATGCGCGTGGTCGATGTGGTGCTCAGCTTTCCGGTAATCATTCTGCTGCTCTGTGTCGCCTCGCTGATTGGCCCCAGCATCTTTAATGTGATGGCGATGATTGGGCTGCTCACCTGGCCGACCCCCTGTCGCATTATGCGTGGGCAATTTCTGGCCCTGCGCGAACGGGCCTATGTCGAGGCCGCGCACTGCCTGGGCGTGACCAATTTCCAGATCGCCGTGCGCCATATTATCCCCAATGCGCTGGCCCCCGTCCTGGTCTATGCCAGCTTTGCCGTCGCCACCGCCGTGCTGCTCGAAGCCGGGTTGAGCTATCTTGGCCTGGGCGTACAGCCGCCGACGCCCAGTTGGGGCAACATGCTCAACACGGCGCGCAACATTTCGACCATGGAGCGCACCTCCTGGCAGTGGATTCCCCCGGCGATCATGACTGTCCTCTTTGTGCTGGCCGTCAACTTTGTCGGCGACGGCATCCGCGACGCGTTGGACCCTCAGGCGCGTGAGTAAGGGAAATCATTCGATAATAAAACGTTAAACGTAAAAACGTGATGCGTAAAACGTGATGCCGGCAGCACCATTTCACGTTTTATACATTACGTTTTACGTTTAACGCATGACCCACGAGGTATCAAGATGGAGCTAATTGCCAGTGGCATCCTTGCCCACGGTGAACGGGGTACCGCCCGCGCGATTTTGACCTTTAGTCAGGTAGTTGCCCTGCAACAGGGTGGTTTACTGGCCAGCTATCGGACCGGTTCGACCAAAGATAGCGACGATGAGACGATTGAATTTGTGCGCTCTGCTGATGGGGGCCGCACCTGGAGCGCGCCGTGGCGCGCCTTTGGCCCAACCCACTTGCACAGTAAACTGGGTACGGTTAAGGTTTGTTACTTGACCGAAGTCGCGCCCGGTCGCCTGCTGGCCGCGGCCATGTGGATCGACCGCACGAGTTATCCTGGTCAGCCACTCTTCAATGCCCAAACCGAGGGCTGTCTGCCGATGGAGATTCTGCTGGCCGAGTCTAGCAATGAGGGGCAAAGCTGGAGTGAATGGCGTCATGTGCCGATGCCCGAGGACATCGGCCCGGCAAGTTTGACCAACCCGCTGCTCAAGTTGGCGGATGGCTCCTTGGCGCTCAGTATTGAGAGCAACAAGACCTATCTGGATCGATCCCAGTGGTATCAAAAGGTGGTCTTCTTTCATTCGACCGATCAGGGCCTCACCTGGGGCGCGCCCGTGATCGCCGGCCAAGACCCCACGGGGCGCATCTTTAACTGGGATCTGCGCTGCTGCGTCGCCCCGGATGGGCGTATCGCCACCTTTGCCTGGACCTACGACACGCAGACCACTACTTACCTCAATATCCACCGGCGCATCAGCCAGGATCATGGTCACAGTTGGTCGGCCCCCATTGACCTGGGCATCACTGATCAGGCCGGGCCGCCGGCGATGTTGCCGGATGGGCGCGTGGTGCTGGCCTGGGTAGATCGGTTTGGCACCCACTCGATTCGGGCGCGGGTCGCCGGCGCAGTTGACGCCCCGTTTGATCCCGCCAGCGAAGTGGTGATCTATACCCACGGCAGCGAAGCCAAACGCGATGACAAAACCGGCGATCTGCTGGCCGAGATGGGAGCCTGGGCCTTTGGCTTACCTTCGGCAACAGCCCTGCCCGATGGCGATGTGTTGGTGGTTTATTATGCGGGGGATAATGGGGCGATGGATATCCACTGGGCGCGGTTGCGGGTTGGTGGGAATTAAGAAATTAAACCGGTAAGGGAACAGCGGCTGAGCTTGTCGAAGAGCCCGCCCTGGGCTAAAGCCGCAGGGCTACGCAACAACGCCGGGTAAACCCGGCTAAGGGAGCCGGGTTTACCCGGCGTTGTTCGGTAGCCCGGGTGCCCACTGGGCGCGTTTACGGCGGGACGGCGATGTCAACCCCTTAAGATCGGGTTGAACCAATATTAGAGTTTATTCCGATTTGCTCTCACTGGGTTTGACAACCCAGTGATGGCTGACGGATTTGCGGGAACCCTTTGGGTGCCGTCAGGAGCATTTCTCCAGTAAGAAAATTAAATCGGAATAAGATCTATTTTTTATCTCCATCAACCGGGCCCTAACCCTGATCATGAATTGGCAACAACCCCGATCGATACTCCCGCTCCCACAGGGCGACCGCCTCCTCGACGAATTGCTCCGGCGGCGTATCGATCCCTTGTGATTTCAACAGTTCGGGAATCCACTTCTTGCCGTAGGCGACGTGGGTGCGCTCGTCCGCCATATCATAGTTGATATATTGAATCGAGAGCTGGTCGTCGATCTGCTCGTAGGCTTTGATGCTTTCGTGGCGATAGGGGAAGGCATGGACTTCGTTGCCCATCGTCAACATGGTGTACTGGGTGGCGGGGTCATATTGACTGCGCCACTCGTAGATCAGCGTGTTTTGGGGCACACTTGTAAAGTCAATACCATACTGTGCCATCCACTCAATGCCCAGTTTGCAGTGGCGCGTTTCATCGTAGAGATGGCGGGCGCTGTCATAGACAAAGGGCCAGGGCATCTGCGGCGAGGCAAAGATCACATTGGCCACGGTCTCGGCGGCAAGCATCTCCTGGCTATAATTTTCAAACTCCATGCGCCGCCGCGTGGCGAGATCCGGATCGCGCTGAATCTTGCCGGCATTGCGGTTGACCAGCGCAAAGCGCTCATCGCGCGCGGCCTGGCGGGGCAAGGTAAAGGGCCGACCAAGATCGGCGTTGATGGCAACCGGTAGTCGCGTCTCATTGCCCGTAATGCCACCGGCGGCGCAAAGCAGGTCCACCAAGTACGCTTCCCACGCCCCGACCGGGTGATCGGCCAATTCAGCCTGCGCCCATTGCACATGTTCGGTTTCATCCAGCACAATATGTTTGAAGGCATAGAGCGTCGGCGCATCCGGGTTGGCAAAGGTCTGCGCGCTGTGCCATTGATAGGCCGCCAGCAGCGCCGGTTTGATCACCCGGAAGAGCCCCGCCAGCAGATCCGCAGCAGTGGGTGCGTTGATCGCTTGGGCCATTAACGTTTCCAGGGCTGGATCATCCGGCGGGCGAAAGGCCGGCGTCTGCACCTCGCGCAGCCGTTGATAGAGGTGCTGCACATGTTGGGCATCCTCCCACAACAGTCGCCCCATGGCCAGCTTCCACTCCATCCGTCCCGTAGCCGGCAACCAACCGGTGAGAATGCGCATCAGCTCATATTCGACAAACCGATAGCGGTTGAGCAGCCGCTTGTTGGTTTCAAAATCAATCGCTTCTTTGGGTTGAATCGTTTGCATGATTGTTCATCTTTCCTAGCGTAAACGGGAGCAATGGTCGGCATCGACTGCGTAGCGGCACGGCATGCCGTGCCGCTACGCAGTCGATGCCGATCAAACGCTATGCGCCCGGCACCTCGTCCAATTCCTCGCCGGCTTTCTTTAAGACATTCATCAGGGCAAAGTCGCCGCCCCAGGGCACGATCTGCGCGCCTAGTGAGCGGTAGTGTTTGATCTGCGCAATCGACCCGGCGGTGATCCCCCACACTTTGCCATGTTTCTCGGCGGCGGCGGCGACCGTTTCAATCGCCTTTTCAAAGGTGAGCCCTTTGCCGGCCGCGGTTGTCGCAATGCGCAAATTAAGATCTGCTGGGCCAATGAACAGGCCATCAACCCCTTCAATCGAGGCGATCTCCTCGGCATTGGCAACGGCCTGTGGCGTCTCGACCTGGGTGAGCACAAAGGTTTCGCGGTTGGCATCGGTGTTGTAGGTGCTACCCTCATGCCAAACCGTGATCCCAAAATCGCCGTCCAGCCCAGCACCATCCATGCCACGGTTGCCCAAGGGTGGATATTTGACGGCCTGTACAATGTCATAGGCCATTTGTGGCTCAGAGACCAATGGCATCAAAAAGCCGGCCGCGCCATCTTCCAAATAGCGGTAAAGGCGGGTGCGTTCTAGGGTAGGCGGCCGGACCATACAGTCGATGTCGAATTGATTACAGAGCGCGATCACCGACTGCACTTCCCGTTGGTCCATCGCCCGGTGTTCCAGATCAAACCAAATGCCGTCATATTTATTTTGCGCGGCGTAACGAATAAAAAAGGGCAGATAGTGCCCCAAGCCACAAACCCTGGCAAAACCACCACTTCGAAACTTCGCTAACATTTTGCTCTTACGCATTGGACTTTCACTTTCTCTAGTTAATATTGAAACTTATCGTCAGTAGACCACAATCGTACGCGGCATGGTCCATGGCCTGCCACCTGTCACCGGGTGCCCCTTGGGCGTGGCTCGGCATAGGGCGTTGCGCGCTACTGATAGTTGATAGGTACTATGCACCCTGCTAGGTGTAGGCTACATAGCACATACTTTACTCCGGCAAAAATTTATAGGGAAATCCCTCTGGCCCTGTACTGCGGAAAAAAGGGCATTCCTACCGATCCAGAACCAAAAACGACTACACGCAATTTCCAGGCGTGACTATCGCGATGCGGCCTCACTGGCTGCACGCTAATAGAAAGGTTGCGCCGGCCGCCCGCCAGTGATCCGGCAACGCATGATCAGGCGCATCGACAATGTGCACTTGCAGCCGCGATGATTTGATCTGCAGGGCGGCTTCAAGGGCCAGCAAGCGCCAGGCAAAGTGGGCACAACTGGCGCTGCTCACACGGCTGTCACCGTTGCCAATCGTCAGGAAAACCGCGCAGCCGGCCAACGCTTCCGCCCAGTGCTCCAGGGTCAATGCCGCGACCGCGGGCTGATCGCGCACCTCGGCGAACTCGCGCAACTGCCGCCAATCGACCACCGGGGCCAGCCCGGCGACGGCCCGGATACGTAGCTCAGCCGCCGCCAGCCGCAACGCACAGTAGCCGGCGCGGGAGAGACCACAGAGCACGATCCCCGCCGTGCCTACCCCCTGTGCCAAACAGTCGTCGATCACCGCCCGGCCTTGTTCGATAAATTGCTGAAAGGGATCAGCCCCTGCACAAAAAGCGGCACAGAAGCCCGCGATGCCCTCGCCAAAGTGGTTAATCTGCTCGCCGTGGTTGGGCAGATCAAAACTGGCGACGGCGTGCCCTGCATCGGCAAAAAGGCGCGCCGGAATGTCATAGGGATGTTCGTAAAATGCTGCCTGCCGCGTCGAGCAAAAGGTTAACAACAAAATGCTGCCCCGCCCAGCGGGTTGCGCCGTCGGGCGATGCAGCCAGTAGGTCAGGTTGCCTGTGGCGGTAGCGATGGTTATGGCGGTGATCGTAAACATTATGCTCCTGTTGCCGGTCGGCTCAACCGGTCAAGCACGTTCCGGGTCACCTGCTGTACCAGCGGATCAGCGTCCAGCCCATAGGCCCAATCGGTCGTGCCGGCGTTAAAGACGGTGCCACCGCGTTGAAAAAGCCCCATCACGGCGTGCCCGTGCGCCACTTTCGCCTGGTTTGCGGGAGAATCGTCACCAAAGAGGATCGTTGCCGTATATTCGAGATCGCCCAGCCCATCGACATCATAGGAGAGCGGCACGATGATCTCCCGGTTGGCGGGCTGGTTGGCGAGCAACCGCGCCGGCGCGAGGGCCAGGATCGTAAAGCCATCGGGTGTACCGTCACTGTGGGTGGGCACGGGCACACCGTTCTGCATGGTGAAGTCACAGCCGTCGACCTCATAGGTGACAATATAGGAACCAAGGCCGAGTGGATCACCGTAACGCAGCCCCGTGTCGGCAAAGACCCAGTGGTCGGGCTGGTAAATCGTGTACGCGCCGCTGCTGTTAGGCACCCCCTGGCCAAAGCGGATATAACCACCGCGACAGAAGCTCAACCCCGTGGTCTGATTTTCCGGCCGCCCAATCAACGGGTCGGACCAGATGCTGGTGAGCAAATACTCCTGCGCGGTGCCCATCACCGGATCGCTCTGGCGCGCGCTATATTTGTGACAGACCATCGTGCGCCCGTCATCTTCATAGCGTACCTGCCAGTAGACCGCATTGCCCGAAAAGAAGGCGACATTGCCCCCTGCCGCAACAAAATTATCGACCGCATTGCGGATGCCCCACGACCAATACTCATCATGGCCCACACTAATCATCAACTGGTAGTGATGCAAGAGTTCCGGGTTGGTCTCTAGGTCGCGGTTGATCGCAACGTCGATCTGGTAGCCGTTGCGCGCTGCCCAGGCCACAAAGCGCCGCTCCCAATTCCACCAGCCGCCCGAACTCGCCCAAAAGGCAAGCTGGTGGTCCAACATGTACTGCTGTAGGCGTTGATGATCAGGATCAGGTGCTGATCCAATTTGGGCCATACGCCCATCAAAGCCATCCGCATCAACCGGCTTGACGATAAACCCTGGTTCCAATGGTCGCGCAAAGGAGACTGCGGGCGAACCGGTGTAGAGACATTCCCCACCCCACTTGTTGTAGGCATTGTAAGTATTCGTGCCCAAGACAAGCAGGATCGATGTGTCGCGGCCAGGGTGAGCCGACCGCACGACAAAGAAGGCGTGGCCCGTTGCTTCGAGCCCACTCGCCCCATCGGCGTAGAAGGCCACCTCATAAAAGCCTGACGGCCAATCGGGGGGGATGGTCAGCGAAAAGGTGACCGGCCAATCACAGCCCGCGCGATGTGCGTTCGGCGGCACCGGCTGCACACTGCCGGGAATACCATTACGCTGCCAAACCACGCTCCGCGCATCGGTAATGCGTGCGATTTCGACCGCAAAGCTGCTGGTGCTGGATGAACAGTGAAACGCAACCTCATCGCCCGGTTGATAACTCCACTGCGCCGAATAACCCTCGACCAGGGGGCGATAGGTGGTAAAATCACTAAACACGTTGGGTCCTCTCCTGATGATTGTTCGGATTTTGTAACGACTGCCCCACCCCGCCGTAAACGCGCCCAGTGGGCACCCGGGCTAAGAGACAACGCCGGGTAAACCCGGCTCCTTTAGCCGGGTTTACCCGGCGTTGTTTGGTAGCCCTGCGGCTTTAGCCCAGGGCGAGCGTGTCACCCCCGCTGAATTCCGATAGAACTTTATTGCTTTGCTGACGGCGAATGAATTCGCCGCTACCCGCCGCCAGGGACCAAATAGGCCTGTAACGTCTGCTGCGCGATCCCCGCCCAATCTAACGCTTTGGCCCGTTGATAAGCTGCCTGGCGTAGCAGCCCCAGGTCGCGCGCTTGCATGGCTAACATGGCCTGTCTGAGCGCAGCGGGCGCTTGTGGATCGTAGAGAATCCCGACCCCTTCATCGACCAATTCAGGCAGACAGCCGACCGCGGGGGTGATCACGGGCAGGCCGAAGGAGAGCGCGGTAATCACCGAGCCGGAGGTCAGCACGTTGACAAAGGGAAAGACGCCGACATCAGCAGCATTGAAAAAGCGCTGAAACTCCTCAGTGGCAAAAAAGTTGGAGGGCTGCACCACAATCCGTGGATCGATTTGGCGCGCCTGTTCGACCAACTGCGTGCCGTACTCGGTGTAAATTTTGGCCGCCAGCAGCAGGCGCAAATGGTCGCCGGGCAAGCTGTGAAAAACATCGAGCAATTGCTCGATCCCCTTGTAGAGCCGCACATTGCCAAAAAAGCAGTAGACAAAGTGATCGGCGCTCAGCCCCAGTTGGCGGCGCGCCTCCGCCCGGCTCAGGGTGTTGGGATAGGCATCGATAAAGTGGCCGTGGGGGATGACAAAAACTTGGTCACGACGCTGGAAATGATCCGCCACCTGTTGCCGCGCATAGTTACAGTGGGCGATGATCGCGGTGGCAAACTGGGTCAACGCCAGCCGCACCAGCCGATCCAGCGCAAAGTGGCCGCTGTCGTGGGGATAGAGATTGTGTACTGTCCAAATGATCTTGTACCCCAGTGCTCGGGCCAGGGCCAGATTGCTCACCAATGCCGCGGCGCGTTCCACCCGTTCGGCCAACGTCTCGCCATGGTACATGTAGTGGGGCCAGTTAAAGTGGAGCACCGCCACCTGCCCCTGGTTGGCGCGCAGCCATGACTCGGTCAGATCTTCGGCGTGACCAGCCACCAACTCCACGCCAACCGTGGCCAGACCACGGGCCAAGAGGCCCCCATACGGATTTGCTTCGGTCAAGGAAAGGCCCGCAGCCTCCCAGAAAAAAACAACGCGCATCGGCATAATCCTCTAACGATAGAGCACAGCTTCGACTTGTTCCGCAAAAAAGCGCACCGTTTGGCTATCCACACGCACCGCCCCCGGTTGCATCAGGGCTTGGTCGGTGACGTGGGTGTGGAAAAAGCGCTTTTCCAATTGATAAGGGCCAGGCCAAACCAATGGCGGCAACGGTTGACTCCGTTGGCGCTCGACGGCCTGACGGATATCCGCGCGAATGCGCCGCCGCGCTTCCGTGGCGGAGAGCGAGATCGCCGCGCCGCGGCTCAGCCCTTGTTTAACGCTGGTGGTAGTGATGCCCGGCAACAACGCTTCGACCTCTTTACAAGCATCCAATTCACCACTCAGATAGAAAAGGGGCTTGCCCAACGCCCCGGCATACAGTCCAAATTGGGCAATCTCACCGATCAGTTGCCCATTTAATTTGAGATAGTCGATGGTCTGGCTCGACTGCGTATGGTTTTGATTGCTCGTTGGCACCCCGGCCATCGCGTGTTGACCAATGATCACCACCGCATCATAGTCGGGCAGCGGCGCAAAGAGTTGGGGCAAAGTGATCGGGCGGCCATGCAATAATTTCGCCTGGGGGTGGAGATCCTCGAACCAAATGCCCCCTGCCCCGTGGCCGTCACAGACCAGAATATCTTCCACCCCGGCCTCCAGCAGCCCTTCGACTGCGGCGTTAACTTCGGCGGTGACCAGCCGCTTGGCCTGGTCATAGTAACGGCCAGTGGCAAAGGCTTGATCCTCAAAAGAGACCACCCCGGCCACCCCTTCCAAATCGGTCATCATAAAGACACTGCGCATTGGTCTACTCCCTTTTCAAAATGCTCATCCACGAAGTTACATGAAGGCACACGAAGGGCGTGCGTCTTCTTCGTGCACCTTCGTGTGCCTTCGTGGATCACTTAATTTGTATTGACCTTATAATTGTGCGACTGGCACCAGGCCCAGCGCATTCTGATAAAAAATTTTGGCGGCAACGTCGTCTGGCAGGGCAAGTGAGTTGAGCAGCCGTTGCAGCCGGTCCCCTTTGTCGTCACGGCCAAAGAGCAGGCGATCCGCATAACGGACCAGAAAGTCACGGGCAAAGGGCAGGTCGCGCTGTAAGGCGGTGAAACCAGAGCCGGCAGAGAGATCGGCCCACAGATTGGGATAACGATCCAACAGGGTGAGCAGCCGTCCACCCGACTGGATTGGCCCTTTGGGGTAAACCGCCATTTCGGTCGCTTCGTCGCCGCTGATATAACGCCAAAAGCCCGGTGCATGGCCGATAAAGATCGTCTGGGGGCAGCTTTGTAAGGCCCGTTCTAAAGGGTCGGCCCCACCGCCATACCAATAGGGTTGATAGAGCGGGTTGCCCTGCGCGTCGGGCAGAAACGGCACATCGAGATGGAGGACGACCGGGCAGTTGAGTTTACCGGCGCGGCGAAACAACTCGAGCGCCCGCGGGTCATCAAGTAGGGTGCGATAACTCCATTCGCCGCAGACCTGCACCCCATAGATCTGATAGGCCGCTTCAAAGAGATCAGCCGCATTGCCTTCCGTGGGGCAGGGGCAATAGCCCCGCACAAAACGCCCGGCAAAGCGTTCACTGACCTCGACCACATCGGCTAGGGTCACCCCGGCATGGGTGCCATCGGGGCGCACATTGCGTGGGTTAAAGGCGCGGTGCGAAGAAGGGACATGTTCACTCGGCGGCAGATACCAGGTCAAGAGCCAGGTGCGATCAATGCCAAAGGCCGCCATCTCCGCCACCAACCCTTCTGGGCCGACGCCATTATAGTGGCTGTGATTGTGTGAATCGATGATCATAGGTCTGTTCTTGTTATCAAGAGACGCAGAGCGTCCGGAGATGTAACCACGCAGAGCATGGTTACGAGCTAATCCTAATCCGTTGCCCGGTTTTGGCCGATTGATAGGCGGCCTCGACGATCTGCAAGCCGACGAAGCCTTCCTCGCCGCTGACAGGTGATGGCGCGCCAGTGATGATTGCCCGCCCAAAATCCTCGAGCAGCGCGACGTGGGGACGCACGCCACCGGGTGCCACCGAAAAATCGGTTACCCCTGTTGCGGTAAGCAGTTGCAACGTGCCGGACGAATCTTTGGCAGCAATCGGCGCGGCGTGGATCGTCCCCAGCGTGCCGTAGATCGCCAGCCCGTTGCTCTGTTGTGGGTCAAAATTGGCAGTGCTCCAATGGCTGGTGATGACCGCCTGCGCGCCATTCGTCAACTGGAGCAGCAGCGTTGTCGTGTCCTCGACGGGTGAGTCCGCAGCCACGGTGTCAACCAGCGCCGTCACCGTGGTGACCGCCCCACAACCTTCGCCACAGAGATAACGCAGCAGATCGATAGCGTGGATGCCTAAATCCATTAACGGCCCACCGCCACTGATCGCTGGGGTGTGATGCCAGAAACCAGGGGTAGGCGGGAAGAGGTCGGAAAAATTAATGCGCACAGCCGTCACTTGCCCAATCGCCCCGGCCGCCAACAACTGCTTGATCTGCTGATGTCGGCTGTTGTAGCGCTGGTAGTAACAGACCATCAACTGCACCCCATTAGCGCGACAGGCGTCGATCATGCTTTGTGCCTCTGTGCTGGTCAACGCCAGTGGTTTTTCACACAAGACATGTTTGCCCGCTTCGGCCGCTTGGATGGTCTGTGCGGCGTGCAGGTTGGGCGGGGTGGCGACATAAACGGCGGTCACTTCTTGGTCCGCCAACAACGCCGCGGTTGTGTTATAGGCGCGGGGCACGCCATGTTGATCGGCAAAAGCCCGTGCCTGCGCCAGATCGCGCTTCATCACCGCCAGCAGTTGTTGACCGTTCGCCTGCTGGATCGCGGTTACCATCTGCCGTTCGGCGATCTTGCCCGCACCCAGGATCCCCCAGTTGATAGTCATCTCTCACATTCACCATTTTTTTGCTCGTTTAGGATTCGTATTAGTCACGGAGTGACGGCAGAGGGTAGCCGAGGGTTTTAACCCTCGGATCGGGCAAACACCCGCCTTAAAAACCAGCCTTAAAAGGCTGGTCTACCATCTGCCGCCACTCCGTGGCTAATCCCGCAGAGCATAGCCGACACAACAGTGGCCTATTATTCCTCGTTGAGCGTAATTTCGCGTCCCGCGTGCAGCGACTCATCGATAGCCGCGGCGACCCGGATCGCCGCCAACCCATCGGCCCCGGTCACGACGGGGGAGCACTGGTTGCGCACGACGCCGATAAAGTGCTGGAGCAGGCGACGGAACATCCCCTCTTGCTGGTCGTGGAGCACCGGGGTGTAGCCGAGATCCGGATATTCGGGCGCGGCACCGGCGCGATAGACGCCAACGCCGGTTTGATTGCTTAACAGTTCGACCATGCCCGTGGTGCCGCGCACGGTAAATTGTTCGGTCAAGGGTTGGCCGCTCACCGCCGGTGTTGCCCAGGAACTCTCCAACACCCCAATCGCGCCATTGGCAAAGGTGAGGATGGCAATGATGAAATCCTGCCGTTCCTTGCCCCCAGCATGCGAATAGGCCATCACCTTACGCACCGGGCTGCCGGTGGTCCAGAGCAACATGTCAATGTCATGGGGGGCGAGCCAGTAGGCCAGGGGAAAGCGCCCCAACACTCGTTCGACCGCAATCTGGGGGGCGTTGCGTCGCGCATAGAGATGCAGCACCTCGCCGACAGCTCCTTCACTGACCGCCTGGCGCAGGGCCGCAAAGCGCAGATCAAAGCGCAGGCTGTGGCAGACCATCAGGTGAACGCCTTGCGCGGCGGCCCGTTCGACCATCGCGGCGGCGGCGGTCGGGCTGATCGCCATCGGTTTTTCCACCAGCACCTGTTTGCCGGCATCGAGCGCAGCAAGCACCGGGTCAAGATGCGCCCATTCCGAGGCCGCAACGATGACCGCCTCGATTTCCGGGTGGGCATCAAGCATGGCCTGATAGCGGCCATCGGCATAACCCGGCACATTGTATTCATGCGCCGCCGCTTGGGTCGAATCGGCGCGGTTGCCACAGAGGGCCACCAGCCGTGCCGTGGCCGCTTCACTAATCATGCGCGCATAGAGGCGGCCCATGCGGCCAGGGCCGACAATCGCAAAATTAACTGGGTTCAGATCGTTCTTCATCGTAGGCCCTATCTCTATAACAGTTGCAGGGTTGCAGGGTTGCAGGGTTGCAGGGTTGCAGGGTTGCAAGAACAAGTGTACTTTGCCACCTTGCTACTTTGCCACTTTGCAACCCTTACAGTTCGCTCAGGGGTACGCGCCGGCCCCCTTGCTCCGCCGAACGTACCAACGCGGTCATCAGCCCCATCACCTCGACCATGCCGTCAATGGGGAAGGGGGGCTGGCCTGTTTCGGCCATGCGAATCGCGCGTTCCAGGGTGCCGACATAGAAGTGATCCCAGTCGCGAAAGGTGACATCGCCCCAGCCGCTTTCGCCAAAGACCGCGCCATGATAGACGCTGGGCGATCGGTGGAAGAGGTTGATCACCCCTTGCCGCCCGTCGGGATAATCAACCAAGCCGACATCACAGCGCACGGTGCGGCGGGTGGTCACCCCTTCTGCGCCCGAACCGAGCAGCGCGTGTAACAATTCCACTGCATGGATGCCATAGAAAAAGGGATGTTTGGCCCGCGGATTGGGCATGTCACCCGCGGCCTGGCCATTGGTCACCGCCAGGTTGAGCGCGCCAAAGGTGGGAATTTGCTCAGCCAGCGCCAACATCTCCACCCCATAACGCACCGCCGAACAGGACATCACCGGTGCACCGGTGCTCTGGGCGAGTTCAACCAGGCGCCGGACATCAGCAAAGTCATTGGCAAAGGGTTTATCGACAAAGGTGGGCAGCCCCGCCGCAATTGCCAACTGCGCCGGCCCCGGATGATCATCGCCATAGCGGCTGCAGACCATCACCAGATCGACGCCGCTGATCGCCTCGGCTGGGGTGGCCACCACCTGCCCAATCTGCACTTGTTGCGCTTTCGCCTCGGCCTGCGCCTGATCTTCACCCCATAACTTCACCACCTGCGCCCGCCCATAAAGCGGCGCACCCGGCAGGTTAACCAACTTACTATAAGATTCCGTGTGCGTACTATCCGCACCGATCATACCGATCTTGATCATGTGATCTCCTTTTTGTGAAGATGACAGGGTGACAAGGTGACAGGGTGACAAGGTGACAGGGTGATACTGTTGCACTATCTTACAACGGGATTCAAATCCCGGCCTGACATCGAGAAGCCGCCTCAGCGGCTGAGAAAACGCTCCTAGCCGCTGAGGCGGCTTCTCGCTGTTATACTCAAATCAGAATGAAACCCCTAGTTTCGGTCAGCGTGCGTCGCACTGACCAAAGAATCTAGCGGACTGGAAACAGTTGGCGGTCAGTGCGACGCACGCGATCCCGTTAGCCAGCAAAACTCCGGTTCTCACCTTGACTTCAGTATAGCAAGGGGTTTTAACCCCATTTCGTAAGATAGTGCAACAGTATCACCCTGTCACCTTGTCACCCCCGCACCCTTCACACTCGCCCTGGGAATTCCTGACCACGGATTAACATAAACCGGAACTCGCCGCGCGGCTTTTCACATTCGGTGAGCAGGCGGGCTTCTTCATCCTCCACCCCCATGTACATCGTTTCAGAACGAATGTAGTGGAGGGCCAAGCCACGGCGGCGACTGGCGGTGCTGTTGGCCCCGGTGCGGTGAAAATTGAGCCCGTGGTGGAACATACAGTAGCCCGCTTTGATCTCGACCGGAACCGGCGCAGCCAAGAGTGGGTTGTTCAGGAAGGCACTTTGATATTGGCGCGCAATCGGCCCCCAGTGGTGGCTGCCGGGGATTACGGTCATACAGCCGTTGTCAACGGTCGCATCATCCAGGGCCACCCAGCAACTGACATGTTCCTGCGGCGCAAACATGGGCCAGGCGACCGAATCCTGATGCCAATCGGTGACTGTGCCGTTGAAGCGCGGCTTCATCATCAGTTGGTCGGTGTAGAGCTTGAGATTGGGGCCGATCAGATCCGCCACCACATCACCGATCAGCGGATTTTTAGCAACCCCCGCAAAGAGATCGTCGAAGTAGCAGAGCTGGGTCATCTTGCGCACTTTGTCGAGCGGATCGACGTTGGGATCATTGTTATCGCGGAACTTGGCCTCCAACTGGAGAAAGCGGGGCGGGAGATGGTTCAGCCGCCCATAGACAATATCCTCGCTGCGTTGGCGCAGCGCCTCAACCTCTTCATCACTTAACACACGCTTGTCATATTTCAGGTAGCCATTTTCACGAAAGAAGGTTTTTTGTGCGTCAGTCAGTGCCATGTGATTGCTCCTTTGTGCCATATGAACGGTGACCAAACTACCTTAGTTCTACTGTAACGACCAAACCACCCCCTCCCAACCTCCCCCAGATTGGGGGAGGAGCGTAACGGTTCCCTCCCCAAACTGGGGAGCGCGCCTAAAAGGCAACCGCTACTAGGCGCGGGTGGGGTTAATCGTTACGATCCACTTACCAACTACTCAACTCGGCCCGCAACTCGGTTGACAAGCCGACGCTGATCGCTTCAAACGCCTGATCGATCTGTTCCGTGTTACGGCTGCCGACAAGGGTACAAGTAATCCCAGGCTGACCAAGCACCCAAGCCAGGGCGAGCTGGATCATCGAGCGATCACTCTCGGCGGCTTTGGCGCGCAGCTTTTCCATGCGTTCCATGGAGGTGTGGTTTTCATAGACCGCCCAGTGATCGGGGATGATGTCAAAGCGGGTGCCCTTGGGTGCCGTCCAACTCTTGCTATATTTGCCGGAGAGAAAACCCGCCCCCAGCGGGCTGTAGGAGATCACCCCGATCTGCTGGTCGGCACAAAGGGGCAGCAGTTCCTTTTCGATGTCGCGAATGGCAAGGTTATAGTTGGGTTGCACCGATTCAAGGCGCGGGCAACCATGCACATCAGCGCGCCAGAGCGCTTTGCAGAGTTGCCAGGCCGCAAAGTTGCTACAACCGAGATAACGTACCTTACCCTGTGTCACCAATTTGCCCAGTGCCTCCAACGACTCGTCCATCGGGGTGTTTTTGTCAAAGGCGTGGATCTGGTAGAGGTCGATCACATCGGTTTGCAGCCGGCGCAGACTCGCTTCGGCGGCTTCGGGAATCCGAGCGGCGGTCAGGGGCGGGATCAGCTTGGTGGCCAACACGATCTGGTCGCGCTTGCCACTGGCCTTGATCCAGTTGCCGACCACCGTCTCCGAGCCGCCTTTGTTGTAAGCTTCGGCGGTGTCGATCAGGTTGATGCCGCGGTCAAGGGCGTGGTCGATAATCGTAAAGGCGGTCGCCTCGTCGATCTCGCGGCTAAAGGTGACTGCACCCAGCCCAATCGCGCTCACCTTGAGATCGCTGCGCCCTAATTGTCGATATTCCATCGTTTGCTCCTGGTAGAAAGTGGTTCGGCGTTACGCAAATTTCAGCTAAGGTCATGTGTCCCGACGGGACAAGGAGGGATTTGGCGCCCCTTTTTACTGCGAATTAACATAGGCTAACAGATCACACGTGATCGCATCATCGGGTGGTTGCCCAAAGGTGCTTTGGACCGCGGGCAGCAGATCGGCAGGAGTGAAAAGCTGCCCCCCGTGAATTGTACAGTAGACATTGCTAATCTCATCGATCGTCTGCAGCGGGTTACCCTGAATCGCCACCAGATCGGCAATGAGCCCAGCGCGAATCCGCCCCACCCGATCGGCGATGCCGAGCACACGGGCGTTAACGACGGTGGCCGCCTGCAAGGCCGCCACCGCGCTTAGCCCAGCATCCACATACATCGCCAACTCGTCGTGGACACTAAAGCCGGGCACCAAATGGGGGAAGGGGGTATCGGTGCCCAGCGCGGTGACCACCCCTTGCGCATGGGCACGGGCAGTAAAACGCTTGAGATGGGGCATGGCGGCTTGAAAGCGCCAGCGGCGATGGGGCGGCCCGAACCGACTCAAGTAACGTTGCCAAATCTCCAAATGAACAGGGTGTACCCACTGCCGGCGAACATCGTGATGGAAGGATCGCTCCAAAATGCGCCCCAGCCGATCCCAAACCACGAAGGTCGGGTCGATGATCACCTGGTTTTTGCGCAAGAGCGCAATCAGGTCGTCATCCTCAGCTTCCGTGGCGGCGCGCCAGGCAACCCCACATTGGTCGAGATGTTCAATTTCGTTGAGGCCACTACGCGCCGCCTCCTCGGCCTGGGTGCTGCCCAGGTGCGCGACCACCAATTTGCCCAGCCGGTGGCCCTCGGCCACCCCCGCCCGCACCATGCCCGCATCCAATCCGGCATAAAGTTTGATCTGATCGACGCCGCGTGCGACATGCATTTGGATCGACGCGCGTAAGGCATCGGCATCGGCGTGGGATCGTCCCATCTGACGCCAGTAGGCGGTTGGCCCATCATGCAGGAAGCCGCAACAGACCAGCGTTGGCCCCAACGTGGGGTCGGCGGCATGACGGGCACGCCGATCTAGAATCCACTCCAGGTCATTGCCCACATCGCGGATCGTGGTCACCCCGGCAGCCAGAAAAGCCGGCCCCATCACTGCGCTGTAATGGACATGGGCGTCGATCAGGCCAGGGATCAAGGTGCAATCAGGCAGATCGACGCGCGGCAAATCGGCGGGCGCTTCGCCAATGGGCAGCACCGCCTCGATCAGACAGCGCGGTCCATCCACCAGCACCGCCCATCCCGGTTGTGCGGCTGCTGCCTCGCCATCCCATAGACGGGCCGGTGTTACCAGATAACGATCGATCAGTTTCTTATCCACCAGCCAGCGGCCCTCCTTGCGCCACCGCCTGTTGCGCGGCCAAGCGCCCAAAGACCAGCCCCAAACATAAGCCGCCGGCGTATTGCTCGTTGTGAATTCCCCCCGCATCGGCCCCCGCGGCATAGAGCCCAGGGATGGGCCGCCCGCTGCGGTCGAGCACCTGGGCATGGGGGTTGATCTGCAAGCCGCCCAGCGTAAAGGTGATGCCGGGGGTCAGCCCCAGCGCGTAGAAGGGTGGGGTGAGCAGTGCGTTCGCTTTGCTGCGCCGCGGGATGCGGAGCTGCGCGGCTTGCCGGGCAATGGCCGCTTGATTAAATTCCTGGACGGTGGCTAAAACGCCAGCGCTATAGACACCCCAACGCGCTAGTTGCGTGGCCAGTTCCGCCAGGCTGTTCGCAGTGGCCGCTGGTGCACCGAGGGCCTGGGATTCGTAAAAGGTATCGGTGGCCCGGGCCCCGCCGCCGGCCGGCCGGACGGCATAGGTGCGGTAGACCGTCTCGTCATAAAGAATAAAGGCCAACGCTTCCGGCTCGCGCGCCACCGCTTGACAGTTGGTCTCGTCGCCCAGCGACTCGTCGGTAAAACGCTCACCCCGCAGGTTGACCAAGATCGCCTGCTCGCTGTGATAGTGGGTGTAGGCGATAAAGTCGTGGGTGGGCACGACTGCCGGTGGCGCAGGTAGCAGATGGCCATAAAAGCTGCTCATGGCCGGGCTGGCCGCCGCGCCAATCGCCTGGCCCAACAACAGCCCATCCCCCGTGCTCTGTGGATTGCTGCGCAAGATCAGCCGATCCGACCACCGGCCAAAGTAACGCGCCCGCAGATCAGGGTTGGCCTGAAAACCGCCGCTGGTCAAGATGACCCCGTCAGCTAATAAGTGTTGCTGTTGCCCATCCGCCCCGCGGATCACCAGACCGGCCACGGCGCCCAGTTCGTCTTGCAGGAGACGCACGCCACTGCTGTTGGTCAGCAAGGTGCCGCCGTCACGAATAAAACGTTCGACCAACTGGGTGACAAAGTGGCGGGGGTTCGGCTCCATCAGGTAGACCAGGCGGTCGGGCAGGGAGGGCAAGGGGGTGAGGGTTGCGCCTAACGCCTGCAACCATTCCACACCGTCCCGATAGCCATCGACCAAAACACGTGCCAAGGTGGCATCACCCCGCGGCACCAGGCGGCGCAGATCCGCATAACTTTGCGCGCACCAGAGGGTGCCGCCCGACAGCGCCAGCGAACCGCCGGGAGCCGCCCCCTTCTCCACCAGGGTGACCTGCGCGCCAAGTTGTTGGGCTTGCAAGGCGGCGACCAGCCCAGCCATCCCTGCGCCCATAACGACGATTGCACGTTGCCCGGTTGTCGCCATCATTATTGGCTCCAAATCGCAAACTCGGCCATTGACAAGCGCCCAGTGACTTCGCTGGAAAAGCCGACAAAGGAAAAACCGTAGCTCAATGCCCCCGCCAATAGCTGGGTGAGCGACAGCGCACTGGCCGGATTGGCGGCCCAACTGCGATGCCAGCGGCTTTCATCATCTTCCAGCACAAACCGTTGTGGCGCGGTGGCCCATACCCCGTCTGTGATCGTCAGCGGTTGGGCCGTGTAGTGCCAGCGGGTGCCCGGTGCGTTCACCCAGAAATAACAGTGCGCCCCATCCAGCCGCAGATTATCCCCACGCAGGTAGACCGAGACTTCACAGCCGCGCAGATCGACCGGGTCGGCGTCGATCCAACTGCGATAGTGGAGCAGCGGCAGGATCGACAGCGGTTTTTCCGGCGTGTCCGCACTCCAGCGCCGATGATCGACCCAGATATAGTTGCCGTCATTGACCCCACCGCCCTTGGCCCAAGTGGCGAGAATAAAGATATTCTGCCCATCGGCAACCATGCTGGCGTGGTAGTCATAGGCGCACCAGCTTTCGGGCCCTTTGGTAAAACTATTTTTGATCATGTGATGCTCCTAAACTTCATACGCCGTCCACGTGCCCAAACAGCCATGCCCCCGACGCACATGCAGGATACGCTGGGCCGGCTCGGCAATGTAACCAGAAATCGAATGCATGTTGACCGCGCCATGGCGACAGATCGCCGCCGGCTCGCCCTCATGATCGGCCAACATTGTCTTGATCGCCGCCACATCCAGGCGACCCCACTGTGCCTGCATCAGCCCCCGCATGCGATCCAGCCGCGGGCAGGAATCGGCCAGCGAGTTGGTTTCGTAGGGGGCAAATTCGGCGCTGAGATAGTGGTTGGCGTGGATAATACCGTCGGGTTGACGGTCGGTAAAACGCGCAATCCCTGTCGGTCGCACCTCCACATCGGCAATTGCCCCCTCACCATCGCAGAGCACCACATTGGCCGCTGAACAGGTGCGGTGGCGCGCTAGCAGATCGATACAAGCCGCCACAGTGCGTTGCTCTAGCATTAAACGCTTGAGCGGATAGTGGGGCAGCCCCGGCTGCCAGGGCGCATCATAGAGGGCATTAGCAAAGTGGGCGACGCCATGTTCATTCATACCTGAATAGCCCAGTTGACCGGCAAAGGTGAAGATCAGCGCACGGGGGCGGCCATCGTTCGGTTTAACCCGCAAGAGCAGCGCCACATCGGCATATTCGGCCTCCAGATCCTGATTTTGCCCCGCTAAGGTCTGCCCATCAACGGTGGCTGAACCGGTGACCACAAAGGCGGTACAGCCCCCTTCAGGAATCCGCCCCGCCTCGGCCCTGGCCTGGCAGAGCACCGCTTCGTCAAAGGAGATGCCAGCCCCATCTGCCAAGCCGTGGATTTCGGTGACATAGGCTGGGCTGAGCGCCTGCATATAGGGCAAAAGCGTCATGGCATTGCGACAAAGCAGATCGCGCGGTTTACCCGTCAACCGCTCCGTCAGCCGCAGATAACTTTCAATCAGCGGGGCAGCCTGCGCGCCATGTTGATAGCCTAGCTCGTAGGCATCGCCCGCCACTTCGAGCAAGGGAAAGGTGTGGCCGATCATCTTGCCTCCACTCATGGTGTGCTTGGGCTTCCACTCTTGATCGCATCGATCAACCCGCGCATATAGCCAATCGCAAAGAGTTTGCCGCGCACCATGTAGCCGGGGTTGTCGTTCGATTCACCCTCCATCGTCGGCGCGTGGTCGGGGCGCATGGGGCCGGTAAAGCCAATGTCGTGATAGGCGCGCATGGCCGCGGCCATGTCGGTCTTGCCCTCGTCGTGGAAGGTCTCTTCAAAGACGGGCACGCTGCCGCGCACATCGCGGAAGTGGGCGAAGAAGATCTTCCCCCGCCCCCCAAAGTAACGAATCGCCGCGGGAATATCCACATTGCCCATCGCCGCAAAGTTGCCCTGGCAAAAGGTGATGCCATTCGACGGGCTGGGCGCCATTTCGATCACACGCTGAAAGGCTTCCATACTGCGCATAATGCGCGCCAGCCCCAACACCGGCGACATCGGCGGGTCATCGGGGTGGAGGGCCAACTGCACGCCCGCCGCCTCGGCCACCGGCAGCACGCGCTGCAGGAAGTAGCTGAAATTGGCCCACATCTGCTCGTCGGTCGTTTCCCCCGCATAGGTGAGCGGGGCGTTGACTAGTTGCTCAACGTCAAATTTGGTGACCAGCGCATCACCCCGCCCGCGCACGGTGGTGGAAGTGCGCAGCCAGTTGAAGACCGCCATAAAGTTATAACAGTAGATCGGAATGCCGGCGCGCCCCATGTTGGCGATGCTCTCGCAGACTCGGTCCAGATCTTCATCGCGCCCCGGCAGCCCCAGGGTGATCCGATCCGAAAGCTGATAGCCCTCGATCACCGAGAGGGTTAACCCCGCGTCCTCGACCTGTTGGCGCAGGTGGAGCAGATCGAGATAGCGCCAGGCCGGACCTTGAACCCGTTCGGGGGTCATCGGCACCCCGGTCATCGTGGTGACCACATCGGTCATGCCCAGTTGTTTGGCCAGCCGCAGGTCGGCTTCGGCGAGGGGGCGGGAAACCATGGCGAGTTTCATGCTGACACTCCTGATTTATGCGGCTGGGATCACGGGCAACAAAATGTGTGACGGGTAGTCCTGCGTATGATAAACCGTCTGCGCCGCGCTGCGTAATTCGGCATCGACACCATAGGTGTGTCCTGTATTCGGGTTGCGATCAAAGCGGGGGAAGTTGGAGGAGGAGATCTCAACCCGAATGCAATGCCCTTGGCGGAAGACGTTGCCAGTCACCCCCACCTCAATCGTATATTGATAGACCTTGTGCGCTTCGATCAGCGTCGGCTGCGTAAAACTTTCGCGATAGCGGGCGCGGATAATCCCATCACAGAGATTTTTGGCATAGCCAGTGGGTGCGACATCGACCAGCTTGGCCGTCCAGTCAGTGTCCGGCCCATCGCTAGCGGCATAGAGCACGACTTGGATCGGCCCAGTCACTTCCACTGCTGCGGCCAGCGGCGGGCTGGTATAACAGAGCACATCCTGGCGCATCTCCACCGCCGCTTGATCATAGGGACCCCAGGGGATAATGTGGGGCGAACAGCAGTTGTTGCCACCGGCGGTCTGGACGGGATAGCAGGGATCGTAGGTGAAATGGTCGGCCGGCTCATCGACAGGTGCGCTGGGCAACAGGGTGCCATCCCCGCGCAGGGTATTGGCGTTGCCATTGGAGTGCAAATACCATTGCTGCCAATCGGTGCGCGCCAGCGGCCATTCCCACTCATCACGCCAGAGATTGTCGCCCATGATAAAGAGGCGCAGCGGTGCTTCAGCAACAATGCCATTGTCAATCTCTTTCAGCCAGTAGTCGAACCAACGCAACTCCAGCGCCTCCAGATCGACCATCGAATGGGCACCAAAGTCGATGTCGCCCGTGCGCGGTGAACTGCTCAACGCATGGGGCCACGGCCCAACGATCAATTTGCTCTGGCGCGCCGCCTGGCTGCCGCCGTGTTGGCGTAATCCATTGAAGTTGATAAAGGTATGTTGGGCATAGAGATCATACCAGCCGCCCATGTTAAAGGCCGGCGCGACAATTTCGCCCCAGCGCTGCTCGTCATTAATCACATCCCAGTAGTCGTCATAGGTTGGATGCGCAAGCCAATCCTGCCAAAAGTCCAGATCGCGACCTGCCAGCTCGTCCATTGTGTTCACCGGCAAGGTGCGCAGGGCTGCTGCCCAATGGTGGAAGTCAATGCTCTGCCCGGTGCGGCCCGTGGTACGCATTCCCCAAGTCATTAACACGTTGAGTTGAAAAGCGCCACCAGGATAGACCAACCCGCTAAAGTAATCACAGCAGATAACGCGCGGGGCCATGCAGGTGAGATATTGGCTGCGATGGGGTGCGCTTTGCCATTGCGTCGCGCCCAAATAGGAGCCACCGGCCATGCCGATCTTACCGTTGCTCCAGGGCTGTTGGCCGATCCATTCTTGGGTGTCGTAACCATCTTCACCCTCGCGAAAGGGATAGTAGTCACCATCCGAATCCCAGCGCCCGCGACAATCTTGCAACACACAGGCATAGCCAATATTCGCCAGTCGGCGCGCCTTTTCGATCAGAGCGTCAGTGTTGTTGCTGTAGGGCGTACGCATCAACACGGTGGGAAACGGGCCGTCCGCTGCCGGCAGATAGATGTCCGCTGAGAGTTGTACGCCATCGCGCATCGGCACTTTGACGTTGAGCGCCATGCGCACAGAATAGTTGGTCGTCATGACGGTTACTTTACCCTTTCACAGCCGCTTCATATACACCAAAGTGCTCACCTTCACGCTCTTCGGGATCAACATATTTGAGAAACATCCCCTGGTCGGGGCGGAAGCCGGGCAGGCTGCGGCGGTCGATGTTGATGGTGCTGACTTTGTCGTGCCAACAGACTTCGCCTTGTTGCAGCAGGATGTAATCCCCGGCGTACCGGTCCACAAAGGTGCGCATCTGGTCGCGATAGATCAAACCTTGCGCGGCGGTGGTGCGGCGCACACTTTGGATCTGTTCGGTTGGTTCGTGGAGGCCGGCAAAGAAGTGACCGAGCGGGGCCTGGACCTCGCTCTGGAAGTCAATGGCTTGCAGGTCAACCGTGCCAAAGCCGCCCTCAGCCGCGACCAAGAGGTGGTTGCGGTCGCGGTGGAAGGGGGGGGTCAGCCAATCACTTTGGGGATCGTGGCCCATCAACGTGGTGGCACAGGCATCGGTGGCGATAATCTGGTCACCGGCGATCAGCACATTGGCGATGCGCGGCGGCCCTTGTTGTTCACTGCCGTCGCCCCATTCCATGCCCGCCTGCCCGACCAAGCCATCGATGATATTGAGCACCGGGTTGAAGATTTTGGCCAGATCAGCCAGCAGGTAGGGCATCCGCACCACATGGTGAAAATAGGTGCGCGTGTGTCCCTCCGGCTCGCCGGGCACCAGCCCAAAGAGATTTTTGGTGCAAAGGGTAACGCCCATAAAGAGATGATTTTTGAGTTTGGCGACCGAGATAAACTCGTCGACCTCAACGGCGTCCGCGGGCAGCAGATATTCGTCAAACATCAGCCCGCCACCGGGTACGCTGACCGTTTTATAAGGCGGTTGGGTGCCATCGGCAAAACGCACGCCAAAGTCGCGAAAGATCTCGGCAAAGGTTAGCGTCTCCTCGATTTTGGCGAAACCCGCCAGCACATAACCGCTGACATCGCTACAGACCAGTTCGGCATCCGTCCGTTCGCGCAGCAGGCGCAAAAAGGCGCGTGCCACCCGCTCGCTGACCAACTGTTGCAGATGGCCGGCATGGTAGAGGCGATTCTCGGGCTGTTTATCCTGGTTAAATTTAAGACCGATGCGTTTGGCCTTGCGCACCCGTTGCCAGGCTTCGGTCAGCGGTGCGGTGGCCTGTTTGAGCGCTTCATAAATTTCGGTTTCGCTGGCGCGGTAGTCACAATGGACAGCACGCACTTTGGGGTGGATTGGGTTGGTGATCATGCTTCTCCACGCAGGCTGTTTCAAAATTTAAATTATCCACGAAGACACACGAATGATACACTTTTCTGGCTCACCCAGAAGTTGAGGGGGTGAGACGCTCGCCCTGGGCTAAAGCCGCAGGGCTAGGCAACAACGCCGGGTGAACCCGGCTGCTTTAGCCGGGTTCACCCGGCGTTGTTGATTAGCCCCGTCCGTTTACGGCGGGGCGGGGATGGCACCTCCTGCGATCCCGTTGAACACTTTTCTTCGTGGATCGCGATTGTCTTAGCCTCACCTTACCCGACATTCTCCGCGCGCAGCACCACATTCGTGGCGGCGAGTTCCCACGTCTCGTTGTAGACGGTGGGTTTGGGGCGGGCGGGCGGATAGTCCGGCGGTCGGTTATTGGGATCAAGCAGTTCCAACCGATCACGTCCACGCGGCTGGTCGAGCCAAACCCGCTCTTCCGGCGCGGCCTCGACTTCGCGCTGCAAGATAAACTCGACATGGTCAAAGGCGGTAAAGGCGGCATGAGCCAGGAAGACCCGCTGCACTTCGGCCCCATCCCAGGTCGCCAGGTCGGGCAGGAGGATTGGGCCAGTGCAGACCTGAAACTCCCCATCCGCGAGGTTGAGGTTGATCAGGTTGACAGGATATTCCACACTCACCGTGAGTCCCCGTGCCGCATCGCGATAGGTGGAGACCGCGTTGAGCAGATCGTTGTTGAGCATTGCCGCGCTAATCTGCTCCACGGTGGTCAGTTCGGTGACCGCGCCAAAGGTGCGCAGATCAATGCGATGCTCGGCAAAGGCTTCGCTGAGCGGGGCGACTGAAACTTCTTCCGGCTCGGTGCTGGGCCGTTTGGCCAGCCCCAGCCGATATTGGCGGCTAAAGAAGAAGCGGAATTCGCTGCTGGGCACCTGAAAGAGATTACGCGTGGCAATCGTGTACTCAGTACGACAGGGCGCGCTGACAAAAAGTTCGGTGCTCTTGCCGCTGGCCTCATCGGTAATCGTGCAGCTAGCCTCCAGGTTAAAGCGCACATGATAGGATTGCCCCGGTGTCCCGACAAAGCCCCCCGTGTAGCGGTAGTAGGGGTCGGGATACCAGGGGTTGGATCGCCAGGTAAAGGTCGAACGGGGAAAGTTGATCATTGACGCATTCTCCTAAAAAGTAGGCTACACACGGCCGGTGGTTTGTGATAAATTCTGGTGATTTTTGTCATTCCGCGCCCAGGGGCACCTGGCAGTATCGCCGAGGAATCTCCGCTTGGGTAGCACGAGATTCCTCGCCAAAAAGCCGGGGGCCCACTGGGCGCGGAATGACAGGAGTGCAACTTATTTCACAATCCACGTTTCTGCTGCCAAAAGTCCGCATATTGGGCGACAAATGGTTCAAAAAAGGCGCGGGTGGTGGGCTGGAGACCAGCGAGGTAGCCAGGTGTTAGAAACCAGGGTTGGTTGGAAAAATAATCTTGGTAGGGGGCCGAGCTTTTGGTGTAGGTGAGCATCAGCGTGCGGCGCAAGCGTTCAACGTGATAACAGCCGCGATGGATGCCATAGGGGTTGAACAACGTCGCATCACCAGCCTGTAACGCCAGGCGCACGGCGCCCGGCATGTTATTGGCGCGGTTCTGTTTGCCGCCGTCGGCTTTGCGAATCGCATACTCGGCGGGGGTGTCCCAGCGTAGGTGCGAAGCAGGGATATATTCGACATCGTCACTGGCCACCAGCGGGATCTGCATCTGAATACTGTCGCCCGATTGGCTGACTTGGGCCAGCAGCGCTTGTTCTTTGGCGTCGTCCGGGGTGCCAAATTGTGAATCGCGGTGCCAATGGCCATCACGCCCATTTTCCAGGGGGTTGAAGAAAAAGCTGGTACAGCGAAAGAGTGGCTCTTCGCCCAGAATGGTACGACCAATCGCCAAGATCTGCGGGTCGGCCACCACATCCAGCAAGATGCCCAACCATGCGGGGTGTTCTGCGAAGTAGCCGGGGTGATTCAAATGACGCATCACGGTCGCGTCAGCAGCGCCGCCTGGTTTGCCCGTTTCCGGGTTCTCCGTGCGCCATTGGGCCAGAATCGCCTCGCAAATAGGGCGCAATTGGGCACAGCGCGCCTCAGCCAGCACCGCTGGCACCACCACATACCCTTCGTTTTCCCACTGCTGCCGTAAAAGAGCTGTCACCGCGGATACTCCTTTGTCATTTCAACACGCTGTCAGCGGATTTTTGGCACGGATTTAGCCGATGGCAGCGGCCAAATCCGTGCTTGCGTAACGGGTAGAACGGATTTTGGTGAACTAAAATCCGTTCAATCCGTTCCAAAAATCCGCTGACAGCGTCTGCTGCGTAACCTGAGTTAATGGAACAGACAAAAATGCTCACGGCGTCGCGATCTCAATCCGCCGACCGCTACGACTCGATTCATAGGCGGCATCGACAATGCGCGCGACTTGGAGGGCGTCGCTGCCGGTGGTCCACGCCTGGCCTTGGCCTTGGGCGGCACGGATAAAGGCGCGCAGAAATTGTTCGCCGGAGACGCCGCCATAGGCCGGCGATTCGGCCAAAGGCATGTCGAAGACCCGCTGCGGCGCGGCGGCCCAGGCGGGATGGATGCTTTCGGCCACAATCTTGATCGGTGAACTGGGGGAGTTCCATGAGATGCGCCCCAACTGGCCGTTGAAGCCGCCATAGGTATCGTAGCCCGCCTTGTTGTGATAACCACCACCGCTCAAGGCCATCATATAGCCGGCATGTAACGAGCCGACCGCGCCCGAACGAAAGCGCAGCGAGAGCACGGCCACATCCTCTACATCAATCCCTTCACCGCTGCGCGTGGCGATATCCGCGCTGACGGAGACGATCTCGTCGCCGGTGAGAAAGCGCATCATGTCAAGGTAATGGCAGCCGAGCCAGGCGAGAATGCCACCGCCGGATTGGGCGTGGTTAAAGAGCCAATGTTGGGGATTGCGCGCCGCCACCCGTGTGGTGATCATGCGCATCTCTACCGAAATGAGGGGGCCGATCAAGCCGTCACCGATCAGTTGGCGGATGGTCTGGACCGCGGGCAGGGTACGATTTTGATAACAGACGCCCAAGTGGGTGCCAGTCCGTTTGGCCACGGCGATCACCCGTTCGGTGTCGGCAGCGGTGCGGCCAATCGGTTTTTCCGCCATCAGATGTTTGCCGGCTTCCAGGGTACGGATGAAAATCTCCGGCCCCAGATCGTTGCGAATCGCGCCGATCACAAAAAAGAGATCAGGGTGGGCCAGCAATTCATCCAGGTTTGTATAGGTTGCGCTGACCTTAGCCCCCTGTTTGGCGACGGCGGCGGCCAGAGCCGCGGCGTTTTCGTCCCAGAGCAAAATTTCGCCAACTTCGGGCAAGGCTTGGAGTGTACGTAGATGCGCCAACGAATGGGGATGTTCGATCCCCAGCAGCGCGGCGGTGATGGTTTGCATGGTGGTGCTCCTACTGAAGTGGCGTAGTCGTTAAACGGAGGTGACAGGCATGGTCCACAAAATGGTTGATCCATCCCCTTGCTTGTGGACCGTGCCTGTCACCTTGGACCTGTAGATAACAATTTACAAACTGATCGTCTGACCGGTGCGCGCTGATTCATGGGCGGCCTCGATGATCTGTAAGGACTTGATCGCATCATCGACCGTATAGCCGCTCGGCCCTTCACCCCGGATCGCGGCGGCAAATTGGCGAATGAGCGCCCGCCCTTCGGCCCCGTAACCGCCGACTTCGGCGGTGGGCACGGCAAATTTTCGTTGGGGCGCGCTGGCCCACAGGGGGTTGACGCTCTTGATCGTCACCGCTTTTTCGGCCTCTTCCCATTTGGCCCAGCCTTCCGAGCCGCGCAAGCCAAAGGAAATTTCGCTGTCCCCTGGCGTAAAATAACCGGTATGCAAGCTGCCGATCATGCCGTTGGCAAATTGCAGAGAGACGACCGCGCCATCTTCAATGTCAATCGGCAGCCCACTGACATTGGCCTCAATCGCACTGACCTTGCTCACTTCTGAGCTGGTGATGTAGCGCATGAGATCGAACCAGTGACAGCCCAGCCAGTTGAGAATCCCACCGCCGGCCTCTTCCCGCCGCATATACCAGGTATTCGGGTTGCGTCGCGTCACGCTGGAGGTGAGAAAGCGCATCTCAATCGAATAGGGTTTGCCCAGCAGACCGGCGTCGTAGCTTTCCTTGATCAACTGGCTGATCGGGTGAAAGCGCCAGGAGTAACCACACGAGAAGTGCAGGTTATTGCGTTTGACGGCCTCGGCCACAGGCAGCAACTGGCTCGAATGGACAGCAAAGGGTTTATCCGCCCAGACGTTAACCCCCGCCTCGGCCACCTGTAACATCCAACTGGGCATCTCTTTCAGATAAGTGGAGACCATCACTACATCGGGCTTGGCCTCGGTTAACAGATCAGCCAAGGTGGGATAGAAAGGAACCTGCTGTGCATCCGGCTTAAGGTTTTTGCGTACACTATCGGGATCGACATCATAGAAGCCGACTAATTCGACTTCGTCCGGCAAGAGCATGAGGGTATCGCGATAGAGATTGGCATGGATCATCGACACCCCGGCTTGGGCAATGCGAATTTTGCGCACAGAGCTGCTCCTTATAAGTAATGATGGGTAGGTAAGCGTTGTAGAGCCATCCTATTGTCCTATACATGCAGTGTAATTCACTCTCAAGTGGTTGTCAACTGCCTTGCAAGGGTAAGGTTTATTTCAGGCTTTTGCTTGCCAGTGGTCAGTGGACAGTCGTCAGTGGACAGTCGTCGGTAATCAGTTACCAGTAGGCAATCGCTTCGGCGATTTCGCCCAGTCGTTTTCCCTGCCAGGTCACATCGGCCAGCACGGGCAGGGCGTGGGTGGTGAAAGTCGTGGGGAAGTGGGCGGTCACGCTGACGGTTGTTACTTGGCCAGGCGCGGCAACCACGGCCGCGCTTTCGGGATCTAGTTGGACACCAGCGACCGACCGGAAATGCAGCGCGCAGTTGCGTGGCGCGGCCTCGTGGTTGGTGATGCGGAGCTGGAACGTGACAGTGGCACCGGGCTGCACCCGCACTTTGTAGGGGTAGAACTCGATCCAATGGGGGTCCATGCCCAGGTTGGGGTGCGGCTGGGCGAGGATCTGGGTAAAGTCGGCTTGCCACTTGGCCATCCACTGTTGCCAACGCGCGACTTTGGCCAGATCACAAGGTACCGCGCCGCCGTGGCCGGTCAACAGGATGTCGGGCGCGCGGTCGAGAATTTGACGCGGCATGTCGGTGTAGCTGGTGACCGGTGTGCGATTCTTGGGAATGAACGAGTGAATATGGTCACGTTCCTCGCGAAAGGAGAGGCCGGAGATGTTGTCACCGATGCAGAGAAAACGCGTGCTGTCGACTTCAAAAAAGATCAGGTGATGATACAGGGTTTGACCAGGCTGCTGCTCGATGAAAAAGTCAATGCCCCGCCAGTGCAAGGCCGCGCCCCGTTCCACCACCTGGCTGACCACAATCCCCTGGGGTACCAGACAGGGCATTTCATAACGCTCTGGATGTTCTAAAATGTCCTGGAGTTCGGGGGATGACGCGACCTGCGTGCCATAGCGCGCCTGCAACGCGGGGTAGCCGGCCAGATGATCATCGTGATAATGAGAGGGCAAAAACCATTCAACCGTCTGGATGCCTAATTCGCTTTCGAGCGCAGGCAACAGGTGATCGATAAAACGGTGGGGATTGGCGGTGATCGGTGCGCCGGAGGTATAGCCACAGTCGATCAGCAGCGCATGGCTGTCTACCTTGATCACATAGCTGTTCGCCATTGAGTTTGTCACTTCATAGACATGGGGCGTCAACTGGCGCAACTGGGCGCGGTAGGGGGTGTAGGGTTTGGCATAAAAAAGTTCGTACAGTTCAACCAATGGTCCCCGCAAGTCAGCAAAGGCTTGTGCGGTGGCCGCAAAGGGTGCGCCGTGGCCAGGCAGAATCCAGTCAACGCCGAGCCTTTCCACCGCGGCCAAACTCTCCAGCAGGTTGATATGGCCCTGGAAATCCATATAGCGCCACTGGCTTGAGTAGTACTCATGCAACTTGCCCGGTGCAGCCATCAGATCACCACAGGCGAGCAGCCGCTGGCCATCGACGGTCAAGAGATAGCCGACACTGCCGAAGGTGTGACCCGGCAAGGGGATCACCGCGATCTGCAGATCGCGCCAGGTCAGGCTGGTGTAATCATAGGCGTAGCGGTCGGCGTGGAGATCGGTTAATGGGCCACGGCCAGGATAGTAGGCGGTGTAGTTGTCATAGATATCATAGGCGGCCTTGAGCAGATCGCTCTCTTCAAAGTAGCGCCGCTCAGCAAAGGGGATGGTCACCTGCGCGCCCTGCGCTTGCCACTTGATCGCGCCGGCACACTGGTCGCGATGGAAGTGAGTAAGCAAAAGCTGTTCAACCCGACTGTGTCCGGCTTGTTGCAAAGCCGCAGGGGTCAGGTCGGTGCCACAGTCAATTAAGAGTGTGGCGTCACCTTGCTGGATGCCGTAGACGGTACAACTGTCCTCGACCCAAAACAGGTGGGGTGTTAGGTTGTGAAACATCGCCTTCCCTTCCCCTTAATGATGGATACTTGTCATTCCGCGCCCAATGGGCACCCGGGCTTTTTGGCGCGGAATCTCAGGTTGCCAGCCCGAGATTCCTCGCTTCGGGTGCCCACTGGGCGCGGAATGACAAAGCAACTCTATTGTAGTTTACCCCGCCCGAGGATCGGCCAGATGGCTTCGACGATGCCGTTACGCACGCCCACCATCACGTCATGGAGAAAGACGGTGTTATCACCATAGCCGACGACAAAGTCAAGCAGATCGCCGACCTGGAGCGTTTCATTGGCGCTTGCTAGTTCGACCGCGCCATGCTCGGCTGAGGAAATCACCTTCAGCACCCTTTGCGCCAACCCCAGCGGCGCAGGCGCGCCCTCGCTGCTGGGCAACGACTTAAACCCAGCGTCACAAATGATCCGCTGCAGGTTGGGGCGGCTGGTCACTGTGGTCTGCACAAAGAGCGCGGGCTGGAGGTCGATCCCCCAACTCTGGTAGGTGACATCACAGAAGATCGCGCCGCCGGCCTGGATCTCGGTCACACCGGGCAAGAAGGGAGTGACCTGATAGGTGCCGCTGCCACCACAGGAGACGATCTCAATCGCAATACCGTTGTGCCGACAAAGTTCGGCGCTGCTGGTGAGTAGCTCGATACAGTGGGTAATCGCTTGGCGTTGCGCTGTGGGATCCGTAAGCGCCAGCGTGTGCCCTTCCCAGGTCATCAAGCCGCGCAAACGCACGCCAGGGGTTTGGGTGATCAGTTGCGCCAGGGCCAAAACCGGTGCGCCCGGTTGCACACCCGCCCGTTCCATGCCACAGTCAAGTTCGATCAACACGCCGATCTCGGTGCCATAGGTGACCGCCGCCGCGCCCAGGGCCGCGACGTTACGCGCATTGTCGACCGTCACCTTAACATCGGCCTGGCGACAGAGATTGGCAAGGCGCGGCAGTTTATGTTTGCCCGTCACCTGGTTGGCGACGAGGATATCCTTGATCCCCGCGGCGACCATCACTTCCGCCTCGCTCAACTTGGCACAGGTGACCCCAATCGCGCCGGCGGCCAGCAACTTGTGGGCAAGAGCGGGCACCTTGTTACCCTTGGTGTGGGGGCGCCAGTTGACGCCCGCGTCCTCAAAGTGACGCGCCAAGGTGGTAATGTTCTGTTCCAGCCGCTCCAGATCAACCCAGAGTACCGGCGTATCCAGTTCTGTTTTAGGGTAACCGATCATTGTATGCTCTCTCTTTGCGCTCTGTGCAGGCAACGACAGCGCTTGTGCCTACCGTAAGATGGTGATGATTTCCTGGGTTTATGCTTGGCCAGTAGTCACTGCGCACACCCCGGCCATCGTGCATAATCCAGCACCTGGTCAGGCTGTGCGCGGTGGCAAAATAGAAACGACCGCGGGGTGATTGCCAGGGTGGCGAAGTGCTCAAAACGCGCCAGTTGGCAGGTATACGACAATACTATAGCCAGTTGCACTTGTCAAATGCCAAAAGCGTGAGGTGGGGTGTACTCACTTTGGGGACGTGTGCCCATTGTGTGCGTCGCACTGGTCAAGCGTTGTTTCGTCGCCTCGATCTGGTACGACCAGTGCGACGCACACAGGTTGCCCCGTGACGGTTACCTGGTTGATGTGTCAAAGAGGGGTTTGCTTTCTGGCGTCCGTTGGGATAATCTATCTGCGGCAGTCCTGATGTCCATGCTGCCGCGAGTAAAATCCAAGTTCAAGACCGATGGAGTTGTCTATGCTGAACGAACAAAAACATCAAAAAATCAACTGGTATCGTACCCCGATCGAGCGGGCCACCCTGGCGGAGCTGAATCAACGCAGTGACTTTTGGGGCCTGTTACAGACCTTGGGCCATTTGGGGCTGCTCACCTTAACCGGCGCGGCGGCCTTTTATGCGGCAGCCAATCTACCCGTCTGGGTCTTATTGCTGGTGCTCTTTGCCCACGGCACCTTCTATGCCTTTCTGTTGAATGGCTTCCACGAGTTATGTCACAGTACGGTCTTTAAGAGCAAATGGTTGAATACCTTTTTTCTCTATCTCTTCAGCTTCCTCGGCAGTTTTAACCATGTCTTCTTTTGGACCAGCCACCAGGAGCACCACAAGTATACCCTGCACCCGCCTGATGATCTGGAGGTGATGTTGCCCTTTAAGATTACCTATGAAGGCTTTTGGAAGAGTGCCTTTGTCAATCCGTGGGGCTTCTACCAGCGTGTCAAAGGCGTGGTGCGGCTGAGCCAGGGCCGCTTGGAAGGCGAATGGGAGCAGATCCTCTTCCCAGTGACAGAGACCGACCAGCGGCAACGGCTCTTTGGCTGGGCGCGCTTCTTGTTGATCAGCCATGCCCTGCTGCTTGTCCTGTCCGTTGCCCTCTACTTTGTGGTGGGGATGCAGCTCTGGCTGCTGCCGGTGCTGATTACCTTAGCCCCTTTCTATGGCGGTTGGCTGCTCTTTCTCTGCAACAACACGCAACATGTGGGGCTACAAGATAACGTGAATGATTTTCGCCTCTGCACCCGCACCTTTCTGGTCAATCCTTTTGTCCAGTTTCTCTATTGGCACATGAACTATCACATCGAGCACCATATGTACGCGGCGGTGCCCTGTTACAAGTTGGGCAAATTGCATCGGGCCATCGCCCATGATCTGCCGCCGTCACCCGTCGGTTTGGTTGCCACCTGGCAGGAGATCATTCCGATTGTGCGCAAGCAGCAGATCGATCCCAGCTATCAATATGTGCCGCCGGTGCCTTCCGCCGTCAGTGCCTGACGCGGATCGCATTACGCAGCATAGTGCATGTGAAGGGCTGGCACGAGCGGTGCAAGGGGTTGGTCTATGGGCAGTTGGTGGCATACCATACCTCGGATTTATAACACGCGCAGCCCATCAGGCAAGCGGTCATCGAACTGCGTTTTGCCCATGTGCTCGACCGGCTAGACAATCTAGATCGAGCCGCCAACTGTTTTAAGGTGGAGGACAACAGCGGCGATGTACCGATTACCAAGGTGGTCTACCCGATGGATCAGACGATCCGGTTACGCCTGGCGCGGCCTTTGGTCGGCGAGGCCGTGGTGCATGGTGCCTATGGCTACAACCCTGGCTTAGCGCTCGTGGACATGGATCGGGTGCTGCCGATCTTGGGCTTTTCGCAGGTGGTGGAAACATAGACGTATCATTTATATAGAATACACCAACAAAAGAGAGGGGTAGTGATAAATATCACTACCCCTCTCTTTTTCTAAAATCAGCCTGCGTGCTTGGCGCACAGTCGATTAGCCGCCTTACATCACCTTTTCCCGCACCGGCAAGACCCAATTCTTGCGCGGGAAGTGACAGGTGTAGCCGTGTGGATAGCGCACCAGATAATCCTGGTGCTCCGGCTCAGCTTCCCAGAAATCGCCCACCGACTTTACTTCGGTGACCACCTTGCCCGGCCAGATGCCAGAGGCGTTGACATCGGCAATGGTATCGAGCGCCACCTGCTGTTGCGCTTCGTCGACATAATAGATCCCGGAGCGGTAGGACATGCCACGATCATTACCCTGGCGGTTGAGGGTGCTGGGATCGTGGATCTGGAAGAAAAACTCCAGCAGCTTGCGATAGCTGATCTGGTCACTTTCAAACCAGATTTCAATGCCTTCGGCATGAGTGCCATGATTGCGATAGGTGGCGTTTTTGACATCACCCCCGGTGTAGCCGACGCGTGTACTCAGGACCCCCGGCAGTTTGCGGATCAGATCTTGCATGCCCCAAAAACAGCCGCCCGCCAACACTGCGCGTTCTTTTGTCATAATGAAAAATCCTCCACTTGATTAAACTATTCGCCGTAATTCCTACGACCATTTACAGCTTATGCTTCATTTATTACATTAGTATGTCGTAACTATTACAGCCGTATTAACTGTCTCTATGTCACGCCGCAAACGCTGTCAGCGGATTTGGAGAACGGATTTAACGGATGGTATAGGCAAAATCCGTTCTTGCGTAGCTGGTAGAACGAATTTTGGTGAGCTTAAATCCGTTCTACCCGTTCTCAAACTCTGTTGACAGCGTGTTGCATTACTCCCTGCGGAACATCTCTATGCCGCGCGATCAACAGGCACAAGCGCGCCGTGGGGACACATCTTGCCTCCCCCAAAACCGCCGCCGGTCAACACGGCACATTCCTTTGTCATTAAGCAACCTCTTCTACTTGATCCAAATAGTCACCATAGCCTTCGGCTACCATCTGATCACGGTGGACAAAACGCAGTGAAGCGGAATTGATACAGTAACGCAAGCCGCCCCGATCGCGTGGCCCATCAGTAAAGACATGGCCCAAATGGCTATCGCCATGCGTCGAACGCACTTCAATGCGGACCATGCCATGCGAGACGTCGCGTAGTTCCTTGATATACGTCGGCGTGATCGGTTTGGTAAAACTGGGCCAACCACAGCCACTTTCATATTTGTCGGCGGAAGCAAAAAGCGGCTCACCGGAGACAATATCGACGTAGATCCCCGGTTCCTTGTTATGTAAATATTCACCGGTGCCTGGGCGTTCGGTGCCACTCTGTTGGGTCACTTGATATTGCTGGGGGGTTAAGCGGCCAATCGCCTCGGCGGTCTTTCGATAGTCTATTTTCTGCTGTTCGGACATTGGGATCTCCTATTTCGCTTAAAACCAATTGCCGCACTCACTGGTGGATGGGGTCTACTCTACCATTTTCGGTACAGCCACACTGTAATATAGCTGCTGGTTTGCTTGATGACAAGTCACTATTTTGTCGGGATTGTGGTAGGCGTTGCTCCTGGGGTTTAAGGCCAAGAGCCCAGATGTGCTACCAATTGATAAGCCAACCGGCCGATCTGTTCGGCGGGCGTCTTCATGTGTTCCTCAGCCCAGCGGCGCAACAACATATAAACCCCACCGGTCATAAAATCGACGATATAATCGTGCATCATTGGATGTTGGGTGATGTTGCTCCCTGGATAGGCGGCAAATTCATCCATCAACATCGCCATGTGCCGCCGCAAGCGGGTGAGTAGCAGATCTTTATTCTCAATCTGCAAGGCCACTTGCCAGGCTTTAGCCTCCTTGCCCCACAGTTGAAAAGAGGTCATCACCAGCATTTCGAGCGTGACCGGCCGGCTATTGGGCAGATCTGCAAAGACAGCTTTGTGCAACTGGACAAAGAGATCATCAATGTGACTCAGTAGCAACTCCTCTTTTGATTCAAAATGCAAATAGAAAGCCGGGCGCGAAACATCCGCCAGATCGGTGATCTCTTTGATCTGGATGCTCTCCAGCCGCCGCTTCTGTAATAACTCTAACAGCGCTTTTTGCAACGCAGCGCGTGTGCGTCGCGCCCGGCGATCATTGCTCTGCGTTGTAGACATTTTGCCCCGCGTGTCAATTAGTTTACAGGGGGACGATCTTGATCATTGACAATCCCCAGGTCGTTTCACTAAGATGCAGTTGATTTTACAGCAGTATACTAATTTACACAAGTAAACAAAACAACACATATTTGAGGAAGCTATTCTCGCATGAATGACAAACTTCGCAACCAGGCCCTCTGGGGCATCATTATCCTGTTCGCACTTTTCAACGCGCTCAAACCAGTGCTCCTCGACAGTCCACTGGATGGGCTGATCCCAGCCGTTTCCATCCTTTCCATGCTGGGCTTTGTCCTGTTGCACGGGCAGCGGCAGATTGGCTGGACACGCTTAGCGGTCTTCTTCGTCATCGCCTTCATTGTGAGTTGGTGCTACGAATCGCTGAGTATCAAGACGGGCTTTCCCTTTGGTCACTATCACTACACCGACAGGCTGGGACCCAAGTTGGGGGATGTGCCCCTGTTAATCATGCCGGCCTACTATGCCGTCTGCTATGTCTCCTGGCATCTGGCGCATATCGTCCTGGATAAGTTTGATGCCAATGCCAACCGTTTGCAAACCTGGGCTGTACCTGCGTTGGCAAGCTTTATCATGGTAATGTGGGATATGTCGATGGATCCAGCGCGCGCCACCTTGGCCGAGGTATGGATCTGGCATGACGGCGGTGGTTACTTCGGCGTGCCCTTCCAGAACTTTATGGGCTGGTTCTTGTGCGTCTACACCATCTTTCAACTTTATGCCATTTATCTACGCCGCCAAGCCAGTGCTGTTAGCGGCAGCGCGACGACAAATGAGCAAAAAAGTCACTGGCACCAGATTACCGCGTTCTACGGCGCATTGATCCTTGAGTTTTTGAGCATGGCCGCCCTGGCCACCAATGTAGCATTGGTTGACCAGGCAGGACAAAGCTGGAATTCACGTGACATGTACGAGACGTTGGCACTCGTGTCGATCTTTAGCATGTTGTTTGTCACCGTTCTCTGTTTTATCAAGGTGCAAGTATCTAATCGTTTGCGTTGATTTGCACCCCTGTAGAGATAGCGACGCTGACCGGTTCTTAGAAACTGGTCAGCGCTTTACAGCAAACAAGAAAAACGCAAAATAAAGCTGAACATTGCCGTAGTAAACGTCGAAGCAGCGCAATGACATCACTGCACCAAGCAAGCGAATGTCGCTGCATCACCCAGTTGCCTGCAAGCGATAGTGCTGCGGCGACACCCCGGCGATGCGCTTAAAGGCTTTAGACAGGGCAAACCCTGTTGCATACCCCACCGTTTCCGCAATCCGCTCAATACTCTCCTCGGTGCGCACTAATAGCTCCATCGCCTTCTGAATCCGCACTTTGGTCACATAGTTCACTGGCGTATCGCCCAAAAGCGCTTTGAAGCGTTGGGCAAAAGCGGCGCGCGAGAGGCTGGCCTTTTGCGCCAATTCTTCCACTTGCCAGGGATGCGCCGGGTTTTCATGGATGGCGACCAAGGCGTTGCGCAGATAGGGATTGTGGTAAGCGTTGACCCACGATGCCTCCTGCCCCTGCTGTTGACCGCGCTGGCTGTTGACCCATTGGCGCAAGATGTAATAGAACATCACATCCACCAGTCGGTCGGTGAGGATCGATTTGCCTGGTTCGGTGTTGGCATAGGTCAACTCCGCCGAGAGCAGCCGCTGGGCGGCGTACATCGGTTCATGCGCGGCAATTTGATGAGCCGGGATGTGGATCAAGGGCGGCAGTTCGGCAAAAAAAGGATGGATCGGTTCGACGGCAAAGCGATAAATGCCACAGACCAAGGAGGTGCTGTTCGCCATTTCCACCTCCGGCGGTGGCCCGCGCCGTGCCGTGGTCAGCGCCTCCCCAATCGGTTTGGCGGACGTGGTCGGATCAGAGACCAACTGATAGGCTAGTTGACTCGTGGCCAACGCCAGATCGCCAGCCTCAAGCTGGATGGGCACCGGCAACTGGGCGGAACGCAGCCAGCAAGTGCCACGCATCACCAGATGAAAAGCCGCCCCGCGCATGGCCGGATAGTCGATGCCCCACGGTTTGGGAAAGGTACCCTGGGCTAGATAGGCGGGCATCACCCCCACCGAACGCATCAACTCGGAGACAATATCCATCATAACTCCAGAATCTTTCAAAAATTAATAACCTAGACGATTGGATATAAAATGTGGCTTCTTAGCCATTCCGTCGCACCTTGTTATAGACTATCATATATCCAGCAAGCAGAATAATCAAGCACAAAACAAGGAGAAAATCCATGAACACCTATGTGGTCGTCGCGACCTTTAAGCCCAACACGAACATGCAGGAAGTCTTTGCTGTCGTGGCCGAGGAACGCGCCCAAGTCGCCGTCCTTAGAAGTGCTGGCCAACTCGGCTTTGTCCACCTCTCACTGGCCCGCGGCACGGTCTTCTTGGAAATCGTCGCCGCGGACGAGACGCAAGCCAGCGCGGTTGTCAACAGCCTGCCCATGTCGCGCTGGTGGGACATTGATCTCTATCCAACCGTCGAACCCACGCTGCCCAACGCAGCGACGGCATAAGCAGTAGGAGCCTACAACATGTCAAATTCGCAAATGGTGATCGTCGTCGCCGGGGCACAGGGCAATTTGGGCAAATTGGTCTGTGAAGCCCTGTTGGTGCGGGCACGCCTGACGGGACAAGATGTACTTGTGCGCGGGCTGGTGCGCAAAGGGCGCGCCCCCGTGTCGTCCCCCGCCACCGGGACAGCCGATCCCCGCCTCGTCATCGAGCCGGTGGATTACGCCAGCGACGACGACTTGCGGCGCGTCTGTGCCGGGGCCGACAGTGTCGTCTCGACGTTGCAGGGGCTGGAGGAGGTGATCATTGGGGTGCAGTCGCGGCTGCTCAAAGCGGCCATTGCCCACAAGGTGCGCCGCTTCATCCCGTCGGATTTTTCCGGCGACTTCACCAAGTTACCGGCGGGGTCGCATCGCAACTTCGACCTGCGGCGCCAGTTTCATCAAGTGGCGGACGGGATCATGCAGCAGGCAAAGGCAAAGATCGAGTTTACCTCGATTTTTCAGGGCGGCTTTACGGAGTTGCTGGGTAGTGGCTGGGTGCTCTTTGACTACAAGAAACGCCAGGTTGCCTACTTTGGCTCGCCGGACACGCTGATGGAATACACCACGTGGCAGAACACCGCCGAGTTCGCTGCGGCAACGGCGCTGGACCCGGCCCCGACCCCGCGCTACCTCTACATCGCCGGCCAACGTATGACTCCGAGGGCAGCGCAGCAGATCGCAAAGCAGGTAACCGGGGTAGACTTCGCGCTCAAACGGGTCATGCCGACCTGGTTGCTTGGCGGTGTAATCAAGTTACTGAAGCGCTTCAAACCGGGCAAGCCGGATGAGGTCATGCCGCTGTGGGTGGCGATGCAATATGGCTACTGCGGCGCCCTCGGCCTGATGTCGCCGGCGCGCCTGGACAATGACCGCTACGGGGGCATCGAATGGACGGGGGTCAATGCAGTGATTCGCAATGCATTCGATGAGTCCAAGGCGAGCCGGTCGCCGGCGTGAGGCCAACCGGGACTTACCCTTCGCGACTGCGTAACGTGTCAAGAGAGATAAAGAGGTCGAGCGATTACACATCGTATGCGCTTTATCTCTCTTGCACTGGCCGCCACCCACCCAATAGGGTCTAATCGCCGATCGCAACGCGGCGGGAATGGACGACTGTGTGGAAGCAATCTGCGCGGGTACTGAGTGGAACGAGTGTCAATCTTTGCGCAGCTTATGCCACCGGCAACGCCAAAGAACTCGGCTGCTCGTCATCGTGATAGAGCGTCACCTGCGCGACGCGAGCATCCGCACAAGACACCTGATCGACATCGCCGCCGTTGAGGTTCTGTTGCCCGTAGAGTGTGCGCAGACGATTGATGACGAGACGCAAGCGGCTGCCAACGTTGGGTCATGACCTCTTTTAACCGCTGAGACAAGATAGCGGCTTTTTTATCGATTTATACCAATGAGTGCCAAGAAGTAACACTTTGTACAGGAATAATGGGTTACTTCTTGTATTGCGCGTGCGTATAACGGTGGTATGGGTTTCGAACGAATGAGTTACAATTCAAGCAACAGCAAATTCTGTATAGGGGCGCATGTTGGGGGCTTGAAAGCCTAAAACAATTTGTTCGTGTGGGACACCACGATTTAAGAAATAGGTTGCAATGCCATCTTTTGTCCAATCTTCTTCGATCCAGATTTTTCCATCGTGCAATGCAACATGCAGCACAAGATTTTGTACGCGTTTATTGTTCTTCCAGCCCACTTCCAACACTACGTAGTGTTGACTTGCATCATCAAATACCGTGGTTACAGCACAATCAGCATCAGGTCTTTTGTTGGCCAAACGCACGTAACCCGAAAGTGCCTCTTTTATCAATTGTGTATAATCGTCCATCCGTCTTTCTTTAACGCATTTTTTACAGCTTCGTAAAAACTTACCGCAAAGCAGGCCACGAGAGAGTCGGGTACCCTTTGGGTGCGACGCGTGCAAAGCGGCAGAGAAGCGCAGCGGAAATTGGTGGCTTGTACGAAAATCTCTGCGCCGCTTTGCGGTAAGATGCTTCATTTCACCGTGTGCTTGACCAATACAAAAATCGGCGTTTTTACACTGGTAAAACGATTGGTTTCAAAGTGATTTCACTTTAGTACGCAGCGGCCTAAATAAGCCAGTAGTTCAGTGAGACAGTAAAGTCAGTGGGGCAGTCATTGTTTTACTGTCCTACTGACTTACTATTGGCCTATTTACGCCGTTACTGTACTAGTGATGATATAAGCAGACGACCACTGGAGATGATGCGCGGTTGCGTAACCCGTTCATATCGGCAAAAACGCCGGGAACTGTTCGTGCAAAATCTGCTTGCAGGCCTGATATTGCGCTTCGCTAAAACCTTGATAAGGCGAGAGCAGACGCAGCGGCATCTCCTCTAAGCCGCCCAGGCGCACCAACAGTTTATCATAGGCCCCGTCGATGCGCCCTTCCGCCAGCAGTGGCCCCAGCAGCCCGTGCAACATGTCGTGAAACTCTTTTTGTAACGCAAACATCGTGGGCAGATCGCCCATGCGCCCAGCGTCGAAAAGCGCCTTGGCCTTGTGCGGCGACATTGGCCCAAAGGAGGAGAGCAGCGCACACTCGCCATAGAGACAGCCGTGGGGAAAGTTCGCTTCGCCAAAGAAGTGTTGCAATTCGGGCGCATGGGTCATCAGGTTGGCGGCGCGATCTAGGCCGCCACCGGTATTTTTGGTGGCAACCAGGTTGGGAATGGCGTCGATCAAGCGGCGATAATCCGCCCCGTCGAGCACCCGTTTGGTGCGCGGCAGGTTGTAGTGTAAGAACTGGGCATCGGGAAAGCTGCCACAGACATCGCGGAAGAAGGTCAGCAACTCGTGATTGTTGAGCGCACCCCAACTGGGCAGCGAGATCTGGAAGACCCGAAAGCCAGTCTCGTAGGCAAAGGCGATTCGCTCGACAATATTGGCGGTAGAGAGACCGATCACGCCAACCATCGGGTGGATATCGGGGCCACGCGTCTCTTCATAGAAGATCTGCACCAATTGCTGAAAGCGCGCCGTATCGACTGCGTGCCCTTCGCCAGCCGTGCCAAAGATGTAGAGGTGGTTAAAGTGTTCCAGCACCATACGCACCTCGCGCCGAAAGACCGCTTCGAGTAGTTGCTCGCGCTCATCCCACGGCGCTTCGCAGGAGATGAGGATTGCTTGTGGATAACGGGGCATAGGTGTTTACTCCTTCGTCATGGTTGCTCTAGGGCGATTGGCAAATCGCCGCCGGATCTGGCGATCCGGCGGGAATGATTGCGGTCTACAGATACTGCAGTGACACAGCTTTAGGCTACAACGCCAGCCGCGCATACCCTTGCGTATAACGCGCCAACGCGGCCAAATCTAGTTCATAACCCAACCCAGGGGCCAGCAGGGTGGGGGTATAGCCATCGCGAAATTGAATTGGCTCGACAATCACGTCATCCACGCGCGTCCAACTGCCGACAAAGTCTGACGCCATCGTGCACCTTATTTATACAAACTGAACCAATCGCTCCACGCGGCCGCCGGACGCCGAACTGGCATCAATCCTGTGATCAGGGTAGTGTAGTCTGCACTCAACGGTCCAGGCTGGCCCAACGCCTGGCTGACAACATAGGCGGCGGCCACGTCGGCGTAACAGTTGCCACGGCCGCAAAAGCCGGCAGCACCGTAGATCTGGCGTTCTGCATCAAAGAGCCCCACTTCGGGGAAATCGTCGGCGGTGAATGATTGTAGGCCACCCCAGCGATGGGTGATCGGCACGCCGGCCAGGTGGGGGAAGAGCTTAGCAAATTCGCGGTCCAGCCGCTGTTGATGGGGGGTCGAGGGCGAAAAGCCTTCACTTTCCAGGAGTGGATGGGGTTGACCAGCCGCCGTGAATTGGGGGAAGAGGCTATCCGGCTCGTCGCGCTTGCGCCCACCACCAAAGAGCAGCCGAAAGCGACCATCCGCTTCCACGATTTCGCGCCACCAGGCCATTGCTGTGCCATAGCCGCCGGTACAGGGACGGGTTGCGAGCGGCGCGGTGACAATCACCTGTCCCCGCTCGGCGCGCAGACCAGGTGACAGATCAGGCACCTGTTGCGGGGCGAGGGCGTTGAGCGCGAGAAAGACCAGCCCGGTGCTGACCGTACCCTGGTTGGTGACCACCAGGGTGCTCACATCCTGGCGTACCATGCGTTGCACCCGCGTCTGCTCATAGAGGGTGACGCCGGGCAACCCGGCCACCCCTTGCGCCAGCCCCACCACATATTTCCCCGAATGAAACTGGGCATCGGTGAGATAGTTCAAGCCGCCGACAAAGAGGGGGTTAGCGGTGGCGGCGTACGCAGCAGCTTCGTCCAGATAGTCAACCCCGAAACCATCTGCGCGCAGCAACTTATAGTCCTGCTGATAGGTCGCCAAACTTTTTTCGGCGTCGGGCAGATCACGGCGGACCAGAAAGGTGTAGCCGCCGACTTGATAGTCACAATCAATCGCATAGGCGGCGAGCTGCTCACGGGTCAGGCGGTGATTCTCCAACCCAAGCTGCCAGATCAATTTGGCCTGCGTCCGCCCATAACGTTCAATCGCCTCGACATAACTTACATTCGCACCGTGGTTGATGCTGCCCTGGTTGCGCGCCGACGCGCCATCACCCACCTGTCCCCCTTCCAGGATCACGCAGTTGACACCCTGACCCTGCAGATAGTGGGCGATCTTGAGGCCACAGATACCGCCCCCGATTACAACGGCATCGGCGGTGCGATTGGCGGTTAACGGCGCATAGCGCGGCCGGGGCAGGTCGAGCCAATAGGGCAGGCCATAGGGGGCGAGCGGCTGGGTAGCGGTAGCTGTGTTCGTCATAGAAGTTGTGTTAGATCAGCTGGTTTGGTACCACAGCGAGATTTTGGGATGGCCCAGGTGACGGTCACTGCCCATGAGCAGGCGGATAACTGCGCCGAGGTTCCGGGCAGTGACCGTCACCTAGGCAACACCGCGGAAGCGGCGATCAGCCCAGTGCTGCGCATATTGAATTTGCATGATATAGCGGACCCGCTCCGAGAGGTTGGGCGCGCCGCGATGCCAGGTTTGGTGATTGGTCAGATAGATGTCGCCCGCTTTGCAGAAGACGGCTTTGGGGCCATGTCCATCAAACTCCAGGCGCTCGGTCGGCTTGCGCCCGGAGTAGTGGCTGGTGGGCACATATTGGGTGGGACCATGATCAAGTTCATCGATGTCGCTGAGCGCAACCTGCACGGTCATCCAGAGCACCGGCATGCGGATACGGGCGTCAAACCGCGGAATGTCGGGCGGCAAGGGAAACTCCAACACATCATCGACATGCCAGCGTGAGATCGCCTGTCCTTGCCCGTTGCGGATCACATTCATGGCATTGAACTTAGCCTTTGCGCCCAACACCGCTTCGACAATGGGCAGGATCGCCGGGTGAGCGGTCATCGCCTGAAAGATCGGATCGATCTCATGGCAATAGCGCAGCACAAAGGTGGTGCCGGCATAGGAGGTATGTTTGCTTTTCGGGTCGGGGTTGAGCGCGTATTCGTCAGTTTTGGCGCGCAACGCCGCCACTTCATCCGTGGTCAAGATGTTGGGGATGATCGCACAACCTTCGCGAAAGAACTCCTCCGCGATTTCCCCAACCGGTTGCGCGGCAGGGACGACGGGATTGGCAGCACTCATGATGAAAAGCTCCTCTTTGACGGTGTGAACATGTTAGCCATCGGTTCGGCTGCTGCGCGCAACCACTCAGGCTTCAAGCTGCAATTCGGCCAGATAGATATGACAAGGGGCTAAACTTGTCCCGCTGCCTTCGTGGCTGGAATAGTAGGAGAGCAGCGCCCGATCCGGTGCTATTTGCACAAAGCCTGGGTAGGAAGTGTCGCCGCCGCTGGGCAGTTCCAGCGCTTCGACCAGCGCATCATCGACCAACCAGTAGAGTGCGGTGACCGGGCGGCTGCGATCCAGCGCTTTACGCCCGCCCACTAGGTAGCGATCGCCCCAACGGGCCAGAAGTGGGCCACCGACGGCGCGGTCCAGCGTTGTGCGCGTCCATTGTTGATAAGGTGGATCACTGCGGCAGAGTTCGGCAGGGCGGCCCGCTTCGGTGCGGACCAGCGCGGTTACTTCGCCATCCTGGGCAAAGAGAAGGGCGGTTTCGTCGCCATAACTGGCGAGCATCAGCGCGGCTGGCGTCCAGGTCAACCCATCGCTACTCTGCAACAGCCACGACTGCATCAACGCACGTTCCTCGGCATTATCGGCGGGGGTGACAAAATCACGAATACAGCGACCATTCAAATAGGCCACGCCCCCATAAGTCGCAGCGCGCCAGATGTAATACCCATGGGTGCCGGCCAAGGCTTGGGGAGCGGACCAGTTGGTGCCATCTGTGCTCGATACCGCAAAACCAAGATGGTTGTTCTGGTCCATCTTGTGCGCATCCGCCGGATCAACCGGCCAAGTGCCGGTATAGACAAAGAGTTTTGCTTGAAAGACAAGGAAATGGGGATCACGCACATCACGGTCGGGGACGCAAAAGGAATGGATTTCCGTCCACTCTTGCCCATCTCGACTGCGCAGGATCACAATGCGCGATGAGCTAAAGATCATATGCCCTTGTGGGCAACTGCGGAAGGTGAGGTAGTAGTACTCGCCAAAATGGCACAGATCGGTGAACGCGTTATGATTGCCGTCGTTGTAGAGTTGCCGTAGTGATGCAATGCGGATTGCGGACATCAACACGCTCCGAAAAAGTGAAAGACGCGCAAATACGATTCGTGCTAACGGAAGTTATCCTATCGTACTATAGGGGCACGCCTACGTCAAATCGGTTTTTTGGGGCCGATCCGCGGCAAAGCTTGGCTGATCAACGCTAGTACAGGGTGAGTGATCTTTGATGTTTCACCGCGCTAAGGGGATTGCCAAATCCCCGTTCCGTGTCGGGGATTTGGCAATCCCCTTAGCGCGACGGAAAGAACTGTGACTGATTTGACGAAACACTAACTGAAAGGCGGGATCTCGGCGTAGACTTCGAGCATGTTGCCTTCTGGGTCAGCAAAATAGACGGTGCGGTGGCCGCGGGGTTGGTCGGTTGGCGGCTCTAAGATGGTTACCCCTTTGGCAACGAGTTCAGCATAACATTGGTCAACTTCGGGCGGCGAGACGAGAAAGGCGATCTGCACCCCCGGCAATTCGGCGCGCACGCCGACGCCATCATAACCACGCGTCCGCTGCCGCAGCCCCAGTAGGACCGACCCGGCGCGCAAGGCCAAGCTGGTCTCAGATTCTGAGTCAACCGGAAAGGCAAAGAGATCGCGATAAAAGGTCTTCATGCGCGCCAGATCGTCACAGAGGATGATTACATAAGTTAATTGCTGCACGGCAGTAAGCATGGCGTTTTCCTTGTCTGAAATTTTTGGCCGCTGATTTACGCAGATAAACGCTGATTTTGTTTTTGTCCGCGTTCCGCCGCGTCAATCAGCGTCCTATTTAGCGATCAGAGAGTCAAATTTTTACCGTTGGTGGCATCAAAGAAATGAATCTTGCTCGCGTTCGGTTGGACTGTCACCTGGCTACCGGGGGGCAGATCGAAATCGGCGGGGGTCGAGGCGGTGAATTGATGTTTGCCCCCTTGCAGAATAAAGAGATTGGTCGCGCCCATGTGTTCGATCAAAGTTACGCGACAGGGGATGCCAGTGCTCGCGGTCGGTTCGCCGGGGTCAAAGAGCAGATCTTCAGGGCGAATGCCCATGATGAGGTTGCCCCGCAAGTGGTCGCGTTGACGAATAAGCCGTTCAACCCCATTGGCACCGTTGGTGGTCAGCGACATCTGCCACTGCCAGCCCTCGGCTTGGACAATCAACGTCTCTCCCTCCTGCCGCACTTGACAGGGGAGAAAGTTCATCGCCGGGCTGCCCAAAAAGCCAGCAACAAACTCATTGTTGGGCAGGTTGTAGACTTCCAGCGGCGTGCCCACCTGTTGCACCACCCCTTTGTTCATCACGACCACGCGGTCACTCATCGTCATCGCCTCGGCCTGGTCGTGGGTGACATAGAGCACCGTGCCTTCGACGCGGGTAAAGAGCAGCTTTAACTCGGCACGCATCTGCACGCGTAACTTGGCATCCAGGTTGCTCAGTGGCTCGTCGAGGAGAAAGGCTTTAGGGTTTCGGGTGATCGCCCGGCCCAAGGCCACGCGCTGGCGTTGACCACCGCTCAACTCGCGCGGCTTGCGGTTGAGCAGATCGGCAATGCCCAGCAGTTGCGCCGCCTCTTGCACACGGCGCTCGATCTCGGGTTTTGGCATCCCGCGCACTTTGAGGCCAAAGCCAATGTTGTCGCGCACGCTCTTGTGGGGATAGAGCGCATAACTTTGAAAGACCATCGCGATGTCACGCTCACCGGGCGGCACGGCATTGACCAGGCGCCCATCAATATACAACTCACCGCCGCTGGGATCTTCCAAGCCGGCGGTGATGTTGAGCGTCGTCGATTTGCCACAGCCGCTCGGCCCGACCAGCGTGACAAATTCCTTGTCATGCACCATCAGGTTGAGCGTGTCAAGCGCGGAGACGGCACCAAAACGTTTGGAAATATTTTTGTACTGAATTTCAGCCATAGAATTTTCTACTGAGCAGGATGCTGTCCAATCGCAACTAAGGCAAAACGAAAGCGTTGGACAGCCCTGCGATTCATTTTCAGCGCGTCGACAGTCGCGCGTCCGGTCGGTGTCACACCGATAATTGATAAAAGGTCTTCACTCCAAGTAAAATGTGTCTGTCAAACTTGACTACGTGGGTTGAAGAGCGACACTGCTTTACCCGTTTCTGGATCCTGCGTAACCTGCTGGTTACGTTTGTAGCGATTGCAAGCAGGACAGGCATACGCGAGATTCGATAGTTCCGTTATGCCACCAGCACCAAGCGGAAAAATATGCTCAATTTCGAAGATTTCAGGTGACCACGCAGCGGGTGACAAGCAGTACTCACAACATTCAGCAGCGCGTGCAAATACCGCATTCCGGTAGGCACTTGGAATGTAAACTCTATTCACAGTTAGCCTTCCGGTTGCTCTTGTCTGCGGGATTCAGCTAGCTTGAGCAGTTCTTCCGCGGTTTCTTCAAGCGCCAGATCCATCTGGTCCATATACATATCCAGTTCGTCTTCTTCAAACTCGGTTAAGCCTTCTTCACGATTTTTCCATAAAAGATCACGAACACGCGCCTGTTGTGCGAGAGGCAGCCGGTGCTTTTCGGCAATCTGTGCTGCCACTGGATTGATAAGCCCACTGCGCTGTAACCAGAGTTGTTCAAAGCCAGCTTCAAATACAGCTAGCCCATCTTCATCCAGATCGGCAACAGCACTTAGCAGCTTATCTACGCTCATTTCGACCACTACGTTCACGGCTGGCATCTACATCCCCTTTTTTAACCAGGACTTACACAATGCCCAGTCCTAGGGAGACGATATATTGTCTCCTTAAGATTGGCAGCGTGCGTAAGTACTGTAACCAATTCCTACTTATCCTCTTTTTACTCCTTGACCGCCCCAAATGTCAAGCCGCGAACCAGATAACGTTGGGTAAAGGCGGCAAAGATCATGACGGGCAGGATCATCAATGAGCCGAGCGCAGACATCTCACCCCAGCGTAAAAACTTGTCCGACATGTAGCCGGCGATGACGACGGGCAGGGTTTTGGCGTTGTTGGAGGTGAGGATCGAGGCGTAGAGAAACTCGTTCCACGAATAGATAAAGGTAAAGATCGCGGTCACCGCAATGCCAGGCAGCGAAAGGGGCAGGACCACCTGAAAGAAGCGCTGCCAGAGCGAACAGCCATCGACAATCGCCGCCTTTTCGATGTCATCGGGCAGATCTTGAAAGAAACCGAGCATCAGCCAGATCACAAAGGGCAAGGCATAGGTGACATGGGTCAGGATCAAGGCGAAGTGGGTGTCGGCGATGCCCAGGTTGCGAATGATGATAAAGTAGGGGATCACGGTGGTCACCGGCGGGTAGATGCGGGTGATCAGCACCCAGATCATCGTCGCCCGCCGCACCGCATAGGAGAGATAACTCTTGGCCAGCGCATAGGCGGCCAGCGACCCCAGCAAAATCGAAAAGCCGGTCGTACTCAGCGCGACGATCACACTGTTGCGGAAATAGCGGCTGATATCGGGCGCGTCAAGCACCAGCCGATAGTTCTCCAAGGTACCGCGCAGGGGCAAAAGAATCGCCGGGCTAACGATGGTGTCCACTTCATACTTGATCGAGGTGGTCACCAACCAGTAGGCGGGGAAGGCGATGATCACCAGGATGAAGATGGTGAGGAGCACAAAAAGTAGGTGCTCCAGCCGGCGGCGCAATGGGTAGTTGGGCGTAGTTGAGATTGTGCTTGACATAGCCGGGCGCGTCACCGATTTCTTTTCTGTAATTCCCGAATAAAGAAGATCGAAATGCAAAAGATCACCAACAAAAAGAGCCATGACATGGCGCTGGCCTGCCCGATCTGGAAGAATTGCAGGCCGCTCTTGTAGATCAACATGGAGAGCAGTTCGGTCGTGCGCCCGGGGCCGCCAAAGGTGAGCGTCCAGATGATGTCGAAGATGCGGAAGGCGTCCATGATGCGCAACAGGAGCGCGACCAGGATCACCGGGCGCAACAGGGGCAGGGTGATCTCACGGAAGATCTGCCCAGCCGACGCCCCATCAACGCGGGCGGCTTTGTAGAGATCAACCGGCAGGGATTGGATGCCCGCGGCGAGAATGAAGGCAACCACTGGCACCTGTTGCCAGACCTCCACCGCGATCACCGAAGCCAGGGCTTGCTGGGGGTCGGCAATAAAGGTCTGCGACCCAATGCCAAAGAGATTGAGCATGAAGTTAATCGCGCCATACTCAGAGTGATAAAGCGTGCGCCAGAGCACCCCAACCACCACCGGTGTCATCATCAGCGGGATGAGCAGGACGGTACGGATCAACCCGACCATCCGTCCACTAGAAGTTGCCAGCAGGGCCAGCCCCATGCCCAGGATAAATTCGATGGTCACCGAGGTCGCCACAAAGATCAACGTTATGCGCACGCTTGACAAAAAATTGGCGTCGCTGAAGAGGCGCGTGTAATTGCCCAACCCGATCCAGACCGGTTGACTGTTGGGCACCGACATATTCCACGAAAAAAAGCTCAAGCGCAGGCTGTAGAGCAGTGGATAGACCGAGCTAAAGAGCAAAAAGAGCACCGCCGGTGCCAAAAAGAGGAGCGAGAGCAGCCGCTCACGCCGATAGGTTTGCACGACAACGGTAGGTGTGTTCATAATCGTAACGAGATTGTATGTGTTGATGGTTTTAGTTTTGGCAGCACAACTGCTTCAGCTTGATCCCAATCGAGATACTCGGTTGTATCAACTGGCTTTGCTCAGCTCGGCCGGCGTATGGAAAGCGTGCCACCAGCTTTTGCGCTACTTTTAGCAAACGGACACGTTGCTTTATGATAAGGCATATCCATGGTGCCAACCCAATTTGCCAACCCAAGTACAAGGAGAAAAGAATGAGCAAACCAGTGATCACCGTCGTCGGGAGTTTTGCCGTAGGCATGACGTTGCGCACCGCGCGCATGCCAATCTTTGGCGAGACGCGCTTAGGGTCGGCGTTTGACATGGGCCCAGGTGGCAAGGGTTCCAATCAGGCGGTTGGGGTGGCGCGACTGGGTGCGGATGCCTACTTTGCTGGCATCGTTGGGCAGGATAAGCTGGCCGATATTGCCATTGATCTCTATCAGAGCACGGGCGTCAACACCACCTATTTGGCCCAGACCGCGCGCATGGCGACAGGGGTGGGCTTTATCATCGTCAACGAAGCCGGACAAAATGGGATCATTCTTGACATGGGGGCGAACCAGCTGATGGATAGTGCATTCGTCGATGGCGTTGCGCCGCAGATCGCCCGCAGCGCAGTCGTCATCACGGTATTAGAGATCCCAATCGTTGCGGCGCAACGAGCGATGATGCTGGGGCACCAAGCCGGTGTGCGCACGATTCTCAACCCGGCACCTGCCACCTTGCTGCCCAGCACGATCTTTCAGTATATTGATTACCTGACGCCGAACGAAACAGAGTTGCGCATCCTCATGGGCTTAGCCCCCGATGACCCAGCACCCACCGCGGCATTGGCTGCTGATCTGCGTCGGCAGGGCGTCAAGAACTTGATCGTCACGCGCGGTGAACATGGTGCATTGCTCCTTAACGATGCCGGGATGACCACTGTGCCGGCACCAGTCGTGTCGGTCGTCGATTCAACCGGCGCTGGTGATGCCTTTAATGCCGGTTTAGCCGTTGCCCTAGCGGAGGGACGCCCATTAGTTGAAGCTGTCCGCTTTGCCTGTTGTGCAGGGGCATTGGCTTGCACGCAATACAGTGTCATTCCGGCACTGCCACAACGCGCGCAGGTCGAACAGTTGTACGGGCAGACCTATGGGTAGCGTATGCAGCCGGGAAGGGCTGAGCGCAACGCAGTGCCTTTCCCGGCAATCCACACGTTGCACCTTACTCTTTATATTCAAACTCTAACGGATTCTGTGCGAACAACTCTTCCCACTTAGCCGCGACTTCGTTGAGGGCATCGGTTGGGGTGGCCTGGTCCGAAAGGGCCTTGGACGCGCCTTCACCGACGGCGATGAACATCTCCAGCCACTGCGGCACGCCCGGCGCAAAGGGGCGACCACGGTCGAGCACCGCCGAGTAGTCGGGCATGTAGGGGACGGCGGCGACCACGTCGGCATCGCTAAAGACGGTCTTGCGCGCCGGGGTAATGCCGTTGTTGATCGCACCCTCTTTTTGTTTGGTCCCTTGGGTGAGATAGGCCATCAGGTCAAAGGCGGCCTGTTTGTTCTGCGAGGTATTCATCATCACCACATTGTGCTGGACAAAGTTGCCCGTACCATTTTCAGGATAGGGGGCAATCGCCCATTGATCCACGACCTTGGACTTGGCTGGGTCGTTGAGGCTAGGCAAGATAAAGCCACCCCAACCCTCATAGACCGCCACATCACCGGCGACAAAGGCATTGGCCGCTTCCGGGTTGTCCCAGGCGAGGATGCCGTCCGGCGCATAGTTGGTCATCTGATCCTTGAGCATGGTCAAGGCTTTGATGCCCTTCTCACTGTTGATCAACGGCTTCCAGTCGGGGGTCAACAGGGCATCGCCCTGTGACCAGTAGCGCGCCAGGAAGAGCTTGACCAACTGCGCGGTCACGCCGGCAAAGGAGAGCCCCTTCATGCTGTCATTCGTATTGGCGGCCAGCATCGCTTCGTAGTCGGCCCAGGTGGTGGGGAAGGTTTCGATCAGATCTTTGCGATAGAAAACGAGCGAGACGCCGGAGACGATGGGCAAGCCAAAGCGCACGCCCGTGTTACCGGCGATCCCTTCGCCATATTTGTAGATCGGCTCAAAGAACCCTTCCATATCATAGTCACTGGCGCTGAGGAAGTCGTTGATCGGCTCCAGATTCGGCCAGATCGTGTACTGGAACTCAATGTCGTTGCAGAAGAGATCAAATTGGGGTGAACCAGAGGCGAGATCAGCCTGCACTTTGGGCATGAGTTGTTCCCACGGCGCAAACTCAAATTCGACTACCGCGCCGGTCTCGCCGGTAAACTCTTCGGCCCAAGCCCGGAAAGGCACTTCATAGTCGGCCCCGGCTTGGGTCAACATGCGCAGGGTAATCCCTTCATACTTTTTGCCGGCGCTGTCCGCTGCCGCCGCGGCCGCAGTCGTCGCGGTCGGTTCGGCGGCCGCCGATGCCGCGGCGGGTGGTGCACCGGTTGGCCCACAGGCGACCAACGCCGCGCTGGTGCTCAACAACCCCAACGCCTTCAACATATCACGCCGATTCAGATAGAAATTGTTCATCGTTCGTCTGCTCCTGTTATAAGTTCAAATGACGAGTTACGCATCACGTTTCACGCTTTACGTATCACGTTTCACACAAATAATCGTAAACAATCTCACCATAAGTCTCTGTATAACTGGCCACCTGATAAAAGGCGGCCACTTCTGCGATTGGCCCAAACGCGCGCAGATCACTGTTGGCGCTGGCCCCAAAGTTGACTGTGCCACTGCCCTGGTAGAGCAGATGGGTCGTCACATCCACCGGGGAAGCGGTGACCAGCTGTTTGATCGCTGTGCCAGGGCCATCGGCGCGTGGGATTAATTTAAGCCGATAGCTGGGGAACATGGGAATCAGCGCGTCGGGGGTGGTGGGCGCGCCCAGGTCGGTGGTCGTCGTCATGATCGAGACGCCATCTTTAATGGTCTCTACGGCCAAGAGGTTATGCTGCTGGGCGAAGGTGACCGTGGCATACTCTTTCGGCGCGCCCCAGCGTTCGCGCCCCGCACAGATCGCCGGGACATTATCGAGATAGAGATGGGAATTATAGAACCCCTCCTGCCCCCGAAAGGTTACCTTGATCTGAATTCCGGACTCGTGAAAGGGGCCGTAGGCGGAAGAGAAGGGCACGTCAATGCCAAAGGCCACACACAGCCCATCCGCGGCTACTTCCAGCGGTTCGGGCAGATAGGGTCGGATGCGGGTAGGATCGGCGCGGAAGTAGACAAGTTGGAAGCGGACATCGCGGTAGTAAGTTGGCAACGGCGGATAATAGGGGCGATGGGCCGGCATTACCGCCCCATCGGTTAGCGCTAACCGTGAAAAAGTGTTCATCGGGTCAGTCTCAGTTACAGGCGTGAAGAGCATGGCTAACCAAACATTGCGCTGTCGCAACACCTTCATTAATGTGAAGAAGGGTAGGCAGCATCAGCAGGGGGTGAATCTATCCTATAGTACTATAGAGGTTTTAGTAAGTCAAACTTGGTTTTTCTCCAGAGTAATCGTCCATTGGCGCGGTGCATTGAAATGCACCGCTGATACGCAAAACCCGTTGGCGCTTTGCACCCGCTTTGCGAAAAAACGGGTTAGGTGTGAATACGTTAATGAGAGTCCAGAAAATAAATCGGTAAACGTAGGGGCGACCGCAAGGGTACGCCCCTACGTTTACCGATTTATTTTCTTAACCTTTGTGCGTTTCAACCACCCGTTGAAACGGGTGGTTTACAGACAGTTTGCTGAATCACAAGGCTGCGATACAATAACATACCAGCAACTTCCAATGTCAACCTTCTAATCTACGCAATGCGCATCTAAAGTTACTTTGCCGATTCGCCGACCAGGGCTGAGCAGTTGATCGCGGTGATCTGTTGCGATCTGCGTCCCGCGTAGGCGAACAAGGTAGGTAAGTTTGGACGCTGCCCGAAAAGGAATCACGCATGGCCTATACCTTTCAACCAAAACAGATCTACCGTATGCCCACCCACTTTGGTCCGGCCACAGGACCACGCCAAGGGCCAGATGGGCGCAAATTTGAATGCAAAGACAATCCCAAAACAACCACCCTCGCCGTCAGTTTTCTGACCAATCGGGAGCAGTTGGAAGCGCTCTTACCCCAACGCTTCACGGTGGCTGGGGAGCCGGTGGTGACGGTCTATGCCAGTTATATGACCGAGATCGAGTGGCTGGCCGGGCGGGGCTATAATGTGCTGGGGGTCTCCTTTCCCGCCAGCTTTCATGGCGCACTCGATCAGGCGACAGGCAGTTTTCTGAGCGTGCTCTGGGAAAATCTGGCCGATCCGATTATGACCGGGCGCGAGGAGTTGGGCTTTTCGAAGATCTACTGCGAACTGCCAGAACCGACGGTGACGGCCGGCCAGTGGCAGGCGACGGCCAGTTGGCTGGGCTTCCGCTTTTTGGAACTGGACGTCACGCCCTTACAGCAACAATCCGCCGCAGAAATCGCCGCCTTGGGTGCCGGGGATCAGAGTGCCGGGCAACTCCACTACAAATATATTCCCCGCACTGGCGAATGGGGCAGTATCGACGCCGCTTACACTTGTCTATCACCCGTTGGCCACTCCAACCGCGTGATCCACGAACGATGGGTCGGCGACGGCAGCGTGCGTTTCCATCCGGCACGCTGGGAAGATCTGCCCACCCAATACAACATTGTCAACACCTTCCACGCGCTGGAGATCAAAGAATGGCGCGGGGCCAGCCTGACCAAATCGGTTGGTGGTGAAGATCTAAGCGCCCAACGCATTTTGCGGTGACCATCGCGGTGCCATGGTTGGTAGCGGCACGATATATCGTGCCGCTACCAACGCCCGGTGTCAGTCCTGAGATTCTCATGTAATTAGTCCGAAATAGAGGAATCATTATGTATAAGCTGGATGGAAAAGTCGCGCTGGTGACGGGCGCGGGTGGCCAACATGGGTTGGGCCATGCGATTGCGTTGCGTTTGGCCCAGGAAGGTGCGCATGTTGTGATCAATGATGTAGTGCTGCAACGGCACAATTCGCCCGGCTGGGCCGGTTTGCCCGACCTGGCCCGTGAGATTGAAGCGGTGGGCCGCCAGGCGTTGCCCCTGGTAGCTGATGTTTCTAATGCCGCACAGGTGGAGGCAATGGTGGCGCAAGCGCTGCAACACTTTGGCCAGATCGACATTCTGGTCAACAATGCTGGGGCGCTGGCCGGGCGTGATCGGGTGCCGGTGGTCGAACTGGAGGAAGCCGAGTGGGATCGGATACAAAGTGTGAATGTCAAAGGCACCTTTCTCTGTAGCCGGGCGGTGGCGCGGGCGATGATCGAACGGAACCAAGGCGGCAAAATCATCAACATCTCTTCAACCGCGGGCAAACGGGGGATGGCACGTTATGCCGCCTACTGTGCCTCTAAATTTGCGATACGTGGTTTTACCCAGGCGTTGGCCTTAGAACTCGCCCCCCATCAGATCAACGTCAACGCGATCTGCCCAGGGCTGATGGAGACCGAACGGGTGACAGACATGGCCGCCGCGCTGGCCCCGGCCGGTGTTTCCGCCGAGGCGCACCGCCAGGTGATGATTGCCCAGGCCAATGAAACCACGCCACTAGGACGCATTGGGCAAGCCGATGATGTGGCACGCACCGCGGCCTTCCTGGCCTCGGCCGAGTCGGATTATCTCACCGGTCTGTCGGTAAATGTGGCTGGCGGCGCGCTGCTAGATTAGGTAAAGTAAAAGTAACTACAACTGATGCAGAAAAAACAGATAAGCTTGTCAACAAACATCTGTTGTTTTCAGAATCAGTTGTAGTTTTTCTGCTTGGATTGAAGGAATTGACCATGAGCGATCAACGATTACAAGGGAAAACCGCGATTGTGACGGGTGCCGGGACGCGCGGCCCGATGGTGGGGACAGGCCAGGCCACTGCCATTCTCTTTGCGCGCCACGGCGCCAAGCTATTTCTAGTTGACTTGGAGCGGGAACGGGCAGCAGAGACCCAAGCGACCATTCTAGCCGAGGGCGGGCAAGCGGAGATCTACCAGGCCGATGTCACCAATGAGGCAAGTTGTCAGGAGCTGGTGGCGACCTGCGTGGAACGCTTTGGTCGCTTGGATATCCTCTTTAACAATGTCGGGGTGGCCGGCCATGGCAAAGTGACGGAGGTGGAGGAAGCAGTCTGGACGCGTGCACTCGATGTCAACCTGAAGAGTGCCGTGCTGATGTCTAAATATGCGATTCCCAAGATGGTGGAGACGGGCGGCGGGGCGATCATCCACGTTTCGTCGATTGATGGTTTGCGCGCGGGCATGGTCCCCAACATTCCCTACGCCGTCGCCAAGGGTGGGTTGATTACGCTGACCAGGGCAATGGCGGTGCAACATGGTCGCCAGCAAATTCGGGTCAACTGTATTGCACCGGGCCATCTCTATGCCCCCTTTGTCGCCGGCATTGCTGATGATGCCCGTGAACTACGGCGCAAGGCCGGCCCCCTGGGCACCGAAGGCGATGCCTGGGATGTCGCCTGGGCCGCGGTCTTTCTCGCCAGCGACGAAGCGCGCTGGATCTCCGGTGTCGTGCTACCGGTGGACGCCGGGCTGATGGCCGCGTCGCCGCTGTCGGTGTGGGATAACTTGAACGAGTAGCTGGGGATGACCGGATGACAGGAAGGACAAGGTGACCGGACGACAAGATGAGCGCAACGTTTCATCCTGTCCTTCTTGTCATCCTGTCCTTCTTGTCATCCTGTCATCCGGTCGCTTCACTACATTTTCAATGATAGACAAAACCAAAGGAGCTACACATGCCCACCATGACCGGTGCGCGCTTCATCGCCGAGACGATCCACGGCTATGGACTGACGCACGTCTTTTTTATGCCCTATATTGCCCCGCGGGCGTTGATGGAGATGGAGAAGTTGGGGATCAAGCGCGTGCAAACCCACGGCGAAAAAGCCGCGGCCTATATGGCCGACGGTTATGCGCGCGCCAAACGTGCCCCTAGCCTCTGCATGGCCCAATCGGTTGGCGCGCTCAATCTCGCCGCCGGCTTACAGGATGCCTATCTGGCCTGCGCACCGGTGATCGCCCTCACCGGTCGCGAGTCCCACAGCCACCAAGGACGCCATGCTTACCAGGAGGTCGACCACCGCAATCCCTTTAGCGCAGTGACCAAATCGAGTGCCTTGGTCGCCAAGCCCCAGGATCTGCCGCACCTCTTACGCCAGGCCATTCGCACCGCCACGACAGGCACGCCCGGCCCGGTTCATCTTGATCTGGAGGGCTTTACCGGGCAGGAGATCTCCGATCAGCAGGCTGATCTGACGGTGGTCATCGAAGCACAGTTTGCCCAGCTCCCGCCCTTCCGGCCAGAAGCCGAGTTGGAAAAAATTACGGACGCGCTGCAATTACTGAGCCAAGCCCAACGCCCGGTGATTGTGGCCGGCGGTGGGGTGACCGCTTCGGACGCGCGCTCCGAGTTGATCGCCTTTGCTGAAAAGCTCTCAATCCCCGTAGCGACTGCGCTGAATGCCAAAGCGATGTTTCCCGCCGATCACCCATTGGCTGTAGGCGTTCCTGGCTCCTATTCGCGCGCCTGCGCCAACCAAGCCTTGTGCGAGGCGGATCTAGTCTTCTTTATCGGCAGCCACACCGGCGGCCAGGTAACCAACGGCTACACCATCCCGCCGCAAGGCACGCCGATTATCCAGCTCGATATCAACCCCGCTGAGCTCGGACGTAATTACCCGATCCAGGTCGGCTTGCAAGGTGATGTGCGCAACACGCTGCGCCGCATGCTCGATCATGCCGAAAGCACGCCGCCACGTACAGGCTGGCTCAGCCGCGCGCAATCGTTGGTGCAGGCGTGGCAAGCGGAGTTCAGCCCGCTGCTCAACGCCGAGATCGTGCCCATGCGCCCGGAACGGCTCTGCCGCGAGCTGAGTGACTATCTCCCGTCCGATGCGATTCTCGTCTCCGATACCGGCCATTCCGGGATTTGGACCGGCACCATGCTCGATTTAAAACACCCAGAGCAAAGTTACCTGCGCTGTGCTGGTTCGTTGGGGTGGGCAGTGCCGGCGGCGATGGGGGCCAAGTGCGCCCAGCCTGACCGCCCCGTCCTCTGTTTTACCGGCGATGGCGGCATCTGGTATCATCTCACCGAGTTGGATACAGCGCGCAAATGTGGGATTAACACGGTGACGGTGGTCAACAACAACCACTCGCTCAACCAGGAAAAGAGCGGCGTCGAAGCGATCTACGGCGCACAAACCCCCGGCTCGGATGAGTTGTGGGTTTTTCCCGAAAGTGACTTTGCCAAAATGGCCGAGTCGATGGACTGTTTTGGGATTACCGTCAACCATCCCAGTGAATTAGCGGGTGCGCTCGACCAAGCCTTTGCCGCCGGAAAACCGGCCGTGGTTGATGTCAAGACCCACATTGACGGCATTGCACCGCGGGCGTGGACGCCGGGGCAGGGATGACAGGATGACCGGATGACAAGATGGACAAGATGAATAGTGTTACCGTCCTGTCATCTGGTCATCCTGTCCTTCTTGTCATCTTGTCATCTTGTCTTTCTTGTCATCCGATTCTTAATCAAACGAGGTTTCTATGCGAAAATTAATGCTTTACGGGGCGCGCGATCTGCGGCTGGAGGAAGTGCCGCTGTCAGCCACCCTTAGCCCGACGCAGGTGCGGCTTAAAACCCAGATCACCGGGGTCAGCACCGGCACCGAGCGGACGCTCTACACCTATGAAAACCCGCATTGGAGCGAGATGATCCGCGGGCCGCTGCCCTATGACATGGGCTACAACAACATCGGCGTGCTCACCGAGGTCGGTGCGCAGGTGACGCGCTTTCAGGTGGGTGACCGGGTCTACTCGATTGCGCCGCACACCACCGAGGATATCTTTGAGCAGGATGGGATGATCGCCAAAGTGCCGGACGGGGTAGACGCCGAGGATGCGGTCTTTACCCATTTGATGAGCCTGGGCTTACATGCTCTGCGCCGCGGTGACTTCACCCCAGGGGCGCGGGTGGCGGTCATCGGCATGGGGGTGATTGGGCTTTGTACGGTAGCGGTGGCCAAGGCGGTGGGGGCGCAGGTATTAGCCGTGGGCCGCGGGGCCGCGCGGCTGGCGATGGCCAAACAATTGGGGGCTGACCAGGTGCTTGATGCCGAAGCCCCAGACTTTACCGAACAGGCCGCCGCCTTTGGCGCGCCCGATGGCACCGACATCGCCGTCTTGATCGGCAGCACCTGGTCCGCCATGCGCAGCGCGTGCGAACTCTTACGGCACGGCGGCACCGTCAGCTTAATTGGTTTCCCTGGCGTCGACGAGCCGATGACTAATTTCAACCCCTTCGACACCGCCTGGTTCTACCGCAAACAGTTGACCTACGCCTCGGTCTCCTTTGTGCCGCGCAAACCCTACCCGGTCAACGAAGTGCGCTGGACCCTGGTGCGCAACTATGAATATCTGCTCTATCTCATGCAACAGGGCAAGCTCAGCGTGCGCGACATGATCACCGACCGCTGTCATTACAGCGAGTACCAGGGGATGTACGACCGCATCGCTGCGGGAGATCGGGATTTGATTGGCTTGATCTTTGAGTGGGATTGATGGCTCCGGCGGCAAACAATGCTCACCTGCTCCGGTGGGATCGCCAGATCCGGCCGGGGATTTGGCAATCCCCGGCAAGCGAACCTTTACACTTTTTGGCTCTGTTGCCAACCATCATCCAACATCTGGAAAATATCGCGAGCAGGGTTGTAGCCGAGGATTGCTCGGGCCTTGGCGATGCTGAAATCCAGGTGCAATGTCCACGACACGGTGACCTCGACAATCGGCCAGCCGGTGAGTTTGGCGATGTGTTGCACAAAGGTGTCGTAGGCAAAGGCGTGGGGGGCCATCAGGTGGAAGAGGTCACCCACCGCTGCGTCCTTGTCGAGCAGCAGGGGCAGCCCTTCGGCGACATTGCGCGGGTCGTTGATCAGTTCCACATTGGGCCGACCGGCTGGATCGCGGGCGATGACGAGTTTGACACTGCCGTCGTCGGCAGCGGTGAGGGTGTCGATGGCGGCCTGGTCAATCGCGTTAGGATTGGCGATCTGCTGGAGCCGCGCCAGGAAGGGTTTCAGCACGAAGAAGGGGGCGCGGATGCCATTGGGGTCAAGCAATTCGTGCCCGGCCAGGGTCAGCCCAAAGCGGGGGATGGTGACGGGCAGTCCACAGCGGCGCATGTAGCTCCACGCCATATCCTCACAGAGAATTTTGCTCAGCCCGTAGGGATCGTTGTTGAGCCGCGGGTGGTTTTCGTCCACGGGTAGATAGCGTAAGCCCTGACTATCGGGATAGACATTATCGGTGCTGGCGAGCACAAAGCGTTTGATGTGGTCGGCGTGAGGCAACAAGGCTTCGAGCAGATTAAAGGTGCCCCGCACATTCGTTTCGAAGAGTTCATCCGCCGTCCGCCCTTGGGGCAAGAGCGCGCCCAGGTGGAAGACTGCAGCAACCCCCTCAACTGCGGGCAACAAGCTCGCCCGGTCGGTGAGCAGCCCTTCGACGATCTCTACGTCCGGGTGCGCAATCCGGGCACGCAAGGGATCACCCGGCAGCACAAAGGCCCGCACCTGCTCGCCGCGTGCCATCAGTAAATTAACCAGATGGTGACCAATACGGCCGGTTGCACCGGTGACAAGAATTTTCATAACATTGCCCTTTCCACGATGGTTTACACGATAATCATCAAAAATTTTAGGCCGCGGATAAACGCGGAATTACGCGGATTTTGTTTAATCCGCGTAATTCCGCGTTTATCCGCGGCCGATTTTCACACCGGCAAACATCTATTCCACCAGGTAAACGCCGTGATGCTAGACCCCCCGTAGCCGCGGATCCAGCGTATCGCGCAAGGCGTCGCCCACGGTGTTGAGCGCCAGCACAATCAGGAAAACGCAAAGCCCCGGCATGATCATATACCAGGGCGCTTGGGCAGGATAACTTTGCGCGCTGCGCAACAGGTTGCCCCAAGTCGGGGTCGGCGGTTGCACCCCCAAGCCCAAATAACTGAGGCCCGCTTCGATCAAAATCGCGGTGCCCATCGCCAAGGTGATCTGCACGAGGATCGACGGCAGACAGTTGGGCAGGATGTGCCGGATCAGAATGCGGCGCTCGTTGGCCCCACTGGCATGGCTGGCGGTGACAAAATCCTGCTCTTTGAGCACCAGCACCAGCCCGCGCACCAGGCGGGCAAAGCGGGGCATGTAGATCACGCCGACGGTCAGAATAATCGTCAGCGCCGAACTGCCCAGCGCCACTGCGACGAGGATAGCAAAGAGAATCGCCGGGAAGGCCAGGATCGCCTCTTGCAGCCGCATGATCAGCGCGTCAAAAAAGCCCCCGCGATAGCCGGAGAGCAAGCCCAAGGTGACCCCCAAGAGCGCGGCCAAGCCCACCCCGGCCACACAGATCAAGAGTTCGATCTGCGAGCAATGGATGATGCGGCTCAGCAGATCGCGGCCAAACTCGTCGGTGCCCATGGGGAAATCCAGGGAGGGCGGGGCGAGGTTGGGGCCAACACCGATTTTGTTCGGTTCATAGGGGGCAAGCAAGGTGGGCACGGCCGCGGTAAGCAAGAACAAAGCCAGCACGGCCACACTCAGCACGAATGTGGCATTCAATTTACCCAGCCGCTGCCGCCAGCGACCCGCACGCGCCACAGGTTGGGATCCAGTCGAAGCACTCGCAATTTGCAATTTGCAACTCGCAATCTGATTTAGTCTCTAGGTATTTCCGTAGGGGCATGGGGTGCGGCAGAACCAATGGAACGCAGTCGATCAACTTACTTCGCCGCACTGCGTGCCCGGCGTTGGATTGGCAAACGGTCGGGCACGCAGTGCGGCAAACGACCTTCCGCGACAAAACCAACTTGTTTCTGCCGCACGCCATGCCCCTACAGTAATGTCGCATCCTTAACTGCTGAATCTAGCCCGTACCCGCGGGTTGAGCAGGGCATAGCCCACATCAACGGCCAGGTTAACCAGCGTCAACCCGATCACAAAGAGTAGCACTGAGGTCTGCACCACGGCATAATCGCGGTCAAAGATCGCTTGTACGGTCAGCCAGCCGACGCCGGACCAGCCAAAGACCTGCTCGATGATCACCGCACCGCCTAATAAGGCACCTACCTCCAGTCCACCAACGGTCAACACAGGGATGAGCGCATTTTTGAGGGCATGGGTAAAGATGACGCGCGGGCGACTTAGCCCTTTGGCGCGGGCGGTGCGGATGTAGTCGGTCGCCAGCACTTCGATCATGTCGGCGCGCAGAAAGCGGATCAAGACCGCAGCCAGGTAAACGCCGAGGGTAATCGTCGGCATGACCAGGCGGCGCAGATTTTCGATCGGGTCCTCAAAGAAAGGCACATAACCACTCGCCGGCAGTAGGCGGAATTGTACACTCAGCAGCAAGATCAACGCCAACCCCAGCCAAAAGCTTGGCACCGCCAACCCGCTGGCGGCAAAGGCCATGACCGCACGGTCAACCCACGATCCGCGCCAGATCGCCGCCACCATCCCGCCGGGAAAGGCGATCAACAGGGCCAACAAGGTGGACGCCAAGACCAATTCGAGCGTAACCGGCACTTTGCTCAGCACCAGATCGATCGCCGGTTGGCTGGTTTTGATCGAAACGCCAAAGTTGCCCGAAAGGGTATCGCGCAGCCAGAGCAGATATTGCACCGGGATCGGGCGATCCAGGCCCATTTCGCGACGCAAGGCTTCGAGCTTTGGTTTGTTTTCCTCGCGCGCCGCCTCCCGCCCCATACGCAACATGGCCGGATCACCCGGTGCCATGCGGATCAGAGCAAAGACCACCATCGACACAATCAACAGCGTAGGCAGCGCTTCGAGCAAGCGCTGTATGATGAATCGCCCCATGAGGTTCCTTTACTGGACGACAGGATGACCGGATGACAGGATGACAAGGTGACAAGGTGATCCTGTTGCACTACCTGATGAAATGGGGTTTGAATCCCGGTGTAAGGCGATGCAGCGGATGACAAGATGATTGGATAACCCAGATAATTTCATCTTGTCATCCTGTCATCCTGTCATCCTACGCACTACTTCACCGAGACGCCGCGCACGATCACCATGCCGAGCGCGTTGATCTCCCAACCTTCGACATTCGGGCTGACGAGCGAGGCTTGCGGTGCTTCTTGGACGACGATCACGGGCAGATCGGCGACGGCGGCGGATTGGACCTGGGCGTAGAACTCCGCACGCTTGGCCTGATCAACGGTAGCGTTGGCCGCATCGGCGGCGGCTTCGGCGTCGGCATTGTCCCAGCCATCAGCAAAATGGGGCTTGAGACCCAGGGAGACAAAGTAGTTGGGGTCGGCAAAGCCGGGGAAGACATTCCAACTGACATCGTAGGTGTGATTGATATAGTTGTCGAGCCAGACCGACAACTCTTGCACCTCGATATTCAGGGTGACGCCGATTTCACTCAGGCAGGCCTGCCAGATCGTCGTCACCTTTTCGCCATCCGGATAGCCGGAGGGGATGATCACCGAGAATTCGAAACCGTCGGCCAACCCGGCTTCGGCGAAGAGCGCCTTGGCCTTTTCGGGATCATAGGGATAGCCAGCCTCTTCAGTATAGGCCCACGAGCCATAGGGGACAAAACTCCACTTCGGCCGTCCTTCGCCGGAGAAGACGGTCTGCTGGATCGTCTCTTTGTCCATGCAATGGGCCAACGCCTGACGCACCCGCACATCGGTACGGATCGGCTCCGAGTTCTTGCCTAACATTTCATAGAGATGGAAGCTGCTGGTCGGCTGGATGATCGGCTTGGCATCGGTCGCATCTTTGAAGAAGACGGCCTGTGAGACCGGTAGGTCGAGGATGCCATCGACATCGCCCGCTTGCAGATTGGTCACCGCGATCTGGGCTTCGGGGATGATCTTAAAGACCAGTTGGTCGACCTTGACCAGATCGGGCTCAAAGTAATCGGGGTTGCGTTCGAGGGTGATCGAATCGTTGGGCACCCATTCGACAAACTTGAAGGGACCGCTGCCAACCGGCGTCGCGGCCAGATCGGCTTCGACTGCTTCCGGCACAATGCTCAAAAAGACGAGGCCATCCAGGAAATCGGCCTGGGGTGCCTTAAGGGTGATCTTGATCGTGTATTTGTCAACTACTTCGTAGCTCTCGATGTTGGCGACGCGGCTGGAGAAGACCGTCTCTTTGGCGCCGATGCGCTTGAAGGAGAACTCCACATCTTTGGCTTCGACTTCTTGCCCGTTGTGATATTTGACCCCTTCGCGCAGCTTAAAGATGTAGCTCTTGTCGTCGGGATTGGTCCATGACTCGGCCAGGTCGGGTTGCAGATCGAGGTTAGGGGCGTAGCGCACCAGCGAGTTAAAGACATTGAGGCGAATGATATTGTTGAACATCAACAGTTGGCTAACATGGGGATCAGCGGTGTCAATGTCCGCGCTGGCGGCGATGGTAAAGGTGGTGCCCCCTTCGCCGGCGGCTGGTGCCTCGGCAGCGGGTGCATCGGTCGCGGGTTGGGGGGGCGCGACCGGGGCCGCACAGTTCACCAACAAGAGCGAGAGCACGCTCAATAGGCTAATCGTAAGCACTCTTTTTAATTGCATACTGCGTTCTCCTTCGAGATGATAAAGCTGGATAATGATGTTTTACACGTAACTACTAACCCCTCCCTAACCCTCCCCAGTTTGGGGCTTGGCTTTACCCCCATCTTTCGGGTGGTGCAAGATGGGCACGAGAACGGGCGGAAGGCAGATAATGCGGCATGAGAAGCTGTTTCCCGCCCGTCCTCATGCCCCTACAGGTCCGACGCCGGCGCGGTAGGGACATGAGGAGCGACGGAAGCGATCTGGCCTTGTCCCACCAATGCACATCGCCGCTCCTCGTGTCCGCCGGGCGACACCCGTTTCACCAACTTGTGGGTAAAGCCAAGAGTTTGGGGAGGGAACCTTGTCGGGCGGTCCAAGTTCCCTCCCTTCGCAGCGAAGGGCTGGCCCCGTGACTGTTCCTCCCCTTAACAGGGGGGGAGTAGGTGGGGATGGCTTGCTCGTTTCGCTGATTTTTTATCCGCAACGGTCCGCCTAATCCGCGTTCCAGCAAGCCTTGACAAGCCGACAGAAAAGCACGAAAATCAAGGCAACTTGGGCCTTATTTTACCTGAGATGTGATGCGCTTCAAAACCCATAAAATCCACCAACACTAGAGGAGATGTAGATGGCTGCAATCACCACAAAACCGCCCGACCTTGCCCCTGTCCTTGACCAGATGCGTACCAGCGCCAGGCGCGGCATTGATTGGATCCTGGCCCAACAACGGGCAGATGGTGCTTTCTGCGACCCAGCCGACGGTGTGGGGGCCTATTACAAAGTGCCGAGTGCCTTGGCAGTGGCCGGTGAATGGCGCGCCGCCCATCGCTTGTTACAATGGGTAGCCGCGCATCACCTCACCGCGACCGGCGACTTCCGTGCGCCCGAACGCAAAGCGCATGAGCCGGTCCACGAAAGCTGGCCGGCCTATGCCAATGCCTGGTTGATCCAAGGGGCGCAACGGGTCGGGCGCTGGGATCTCGCCCGTCAGGGCATGGCCTTTTTGACCACCTTGGAACTGCCGGGGGGTGGCTGCTATGCGCTTGACGGCAGCACCAAGTTTCTCGAGCCAGTCGGGGTCAGTTGGGGCGGCCTCAGCGCATTGATGACCGGTCACCTGGCCACCGCGCAACGGGCTGGGGATCGGTTGGTCGGGTTGGTTGACCAGCAGCCCGATCCGCAACGCTTTTACTACCGCATGGACAGCAATGGGAAGTTGCTCACGGATCTCCCCGCCGGGGCGGCTGCGCTCACCTACTTTGTCGACGCCGGCCAGACCAAACAGATCTACTACAACCCCGGCATCAGTTTGATCTTCCTCACCCAGCTCTATCAGGCCACGGCGGACGAACGCTACTTGGCTGCGTCACGCACCATTCTCGCCTTCACCCAACGCTGCGCTGCTGATGTCCACCGCTTCCCGCCGAGTGGCAAGTTGGGCCTGGGCTGTGCCCTCTACTACGCTCTCACCGGCGATGAGGCTGCGCGGCAAGGGGCGATTAATGTCGCCACTTACCTGATCGAAACCCAAGGGGCGGATGGGGCCTGGCGCTTGCCCAACGAAGAACCTTATGCGTCGCTCAAAAACCGCGAAAGTTTCGATGTACTGCTCGACATCACCGCCGAGTTTTCGGTCTTTTTGCTGGAAATGAGAGCGCGGTTGTAACCCATCGTAGGGCCACGGTATACCGTGGCCCTACGATGCACCCCACTGCTTCCGCAAAACGCGCAGCCAATTGCCGTGCATGATGCCCGCAATGTCCGCTTCACTATAGCCACGCGTAGCTAAAATCTCCCCCACCTTTTGCATGTCGGCGATGGTGTCGAGATCGACGGGGGATTGTTCGCGGCCAAAGCCGCCGTCGAGATCGCTGCCGATGGCGGCGTGGCGCGTATTCCCGGCCAGTTGACAGAGATAGTCGATGTGATCGACCACATGGGCAATCGTCACCGGGGTTTCGTGGCGGGTGCGCAGGGTCCAGCCGGCGCGGATCATCCAGTTATCAAAGGCGGCGCTGATCACGCCATCCCTAGAAATGATTGCCTTGAGTTGCTCGTCATCGAATTGGCGTTGGTGGGGGACCAGAGCGCGACAATTTTGGTGGCTGGCAATGATCGGGCCATCATAAATCTCTAAGGCTTGCCAGAAAGCCTGATCCGAGAAGTGGGTCATATCGAGGATGACGCCGACCCGGCGCATCTCTCCCAACAATTCCTTCCCCAGTGCGCCGAGGCCGATTTCAGTAGCGGTGCCGCCGGCATAACGGCCAGGGCCATAGTGGGTCGGCCCAATCAAGCGCAGCCCCGCAGCGTGCCACTCAGCCAGATGACTGGGCTGCCAGATCGGGTCGGCGCTCTCCATGCTGATGATAAAACCGAGGGGTGGCGTCTGGGTGGGATCTGCGCCCGCCACTTCCCATGTTTGCCATTCAGCTACATGTTGATCGAGGGTGAGGCGGTCGGTGACAATGCGCGCCTGGCCGTGGGCTTCGAGCGCGCGATAGTAGGCCAAATGGCCCTGCGCCGCGGCGGTCGCCTGGGCCTGCGAGCCATAGTCGAGACCGGGCACGAGTTGCCCGGTGTGGCGCGCCATCAGGGTGACGACGGTGAGGAAGACACGGCCCTTGCGCATTTCGGGCAGGGCCACGGTCCCCTGGCCGCCACCGCCAACGGAGCTGGTGTGCCCTTCACGCGTGCGGATCGTGTAGACCGACTGGGTTAGGTCACGGTTGTGTTGCATGGCGTTCCACGCCAAGTCAAGATGAGAGTCGATAATCAGCATATAGCGCGCTTTCTGTTTACTGTTGTCACCTGTTGGTGCAGTGTTAGGGAAGTTGGCCAGTAGGTGACAGCGGGGTGAATCGTCATCGTTCGCTTAATTGTATCCTATTGTAGGACATATGCCAAGTGATAAACGCAAAGCCTGATAAAAATAGGACGCGGATAAACGCGGAAGGACGCGGATAAACGCGGAAGGACGCGGATATAACAGAAAATCCGCGTCCTAAAAATCTTGATAGTTGCGCGCTTCATCGTGGACGACGCGCAGCAAATGCCAACCGCTTTGCTAAAACGAATTTGACACGGCCAGTGGTTGGCGTACAATGCTTGCGCCTCCCATGCAGGAGGTTATTTTGCGCAGCCAAGCCGACCTTGTTGCTTAGCTGCGTCCAACCAATCGCAATCAGGAGCGGTGTGTGACAACCACGCAGACGGGCATTAACCGGCAATGGCAGGGCATTAGTTTTATCCTGCTGGGCATGAGCCTTTTTTCAATTCAAGATGTAATCGTCAAGCTGATCAGCGGTGATTATCCGATTCATCAGATCGTCGCGCTGCGCAGCATGATCTCGCTGCTCTTATTGCTGGGGGCGGCCTATCGGTACGGCAGTTGGACCCAATTACGGAGCACACGGTTGGGCACGCACCTGGTGCGCGGCCTGTTGATGTTACTCTCTTATCTCGCCTACTATCTGGCGATTGCCGCGCTACCCCTGGCCGATGCGATTGCCCTCTACTTTGTCTCGCCCCTCTTTGTGACCATGCTTTCGGCGTTGATTTTGCGGGAACCGATTGGGCTGAAACAGTGGTTGGCGTTGAGTTGTGGCTTTGTCGGGATGCTGGTCATCCTACGCCCCGGCACCGCCGTCTTTCAGCCGGTGGCGGTGATGTCGCTGTTGGCCGCGCTAGCCTATGCCGCCTCGGTGATCCTGAATCGCCGCCTGGCCAGCAGTGAAAGTGGGTTGGCCCTGGCAATCTATTCAACGCTGGTTTATCTGATCCCCACCGCTCTGTTTGGCCTCTTCTGGGGGCAAGGGATTGCCATCGAAAGTCAACACCCCAGCTTGCAATTTTTGACGCGCGCCTGGATTTGGCCGACCTCCTTCGATTTTGGCCTCATTGCTCTCACTGGGCTGATCGCGGCGATTGGTTTCTACGCCCTGGCACGGGCCTACAGCATCGCCCCAGCCGGCACAGTTGCGCCCTTTGAATATGTGATGTTGTTGATGGGGGTGCTTTGGGGCTTTGTCTTCTGGCACGAATTCCCCGATTATCTCACGCTGATCGGCATGGCGCTGGTCGTCTGTAGCGGCTTGATCCTGCTGCCCCGCCGCAAGCCAATCCCCGAACCGCTGGTCTATGCCACGACTGAACGCTAACTGAACGCATGTTTTGCCAACCACTCAGCAACGAAAAGGCAGTACTCTATTTCACAATAAAAAACAACTGTCACTGGACGAGAAGCGGCTTCATCGACCGACACATGCCATCGGCCCAGTGACAGTCACCTTGCTGCCCCTTTTGGGGGACCCACCCGCCCGCCGTAAAACCAGATTGACAGTACGCACAACATGCCGTAGAATCGAAACAACTTCCCGCCTGCACCATACCCGAAATTGAACAGCAACCAAAGAAGGTACCATGAACATCGACGAACTCCCCATGCGTATTGCGATTGGCCAGGCCAATCAATTGACCCCGGAGATTATCGAATTCGCCCACCAGATCGGGGTGAGGGATATCCAGTTCAACACGCCGCGCCTTCCCGGTGAAGAGCGCTGGGAATATGCCGATCTGCTCGACTTGCGTACCCGCTGCGATGCGGCCGGCTTGCGCCTGAATGCGATTGAGAATGTGCCGATTAAGTTTTATGTCAAGGCGATGCTGGGCCAGCCAGGGCGCGATGAGCAGATCGAAAATATGCAGCAGACGATCCGCAACCTGGGCCAGGCCGGCATTCCAATCTTCGGTTATCACTGGATGCCCAATGGCGTCTGGCGCACCTCCACCACGGCCCGGGCGCGCGGTGGTGCCCAGACCACTGGGTATGACCATGCCCAGGCCGAAAATGCGCCGCTCTCCTTTGACCGTGAGTATGACGCGGAAGAGATGTGGCAGAACTACAGCTACTATATCAAGGCGATCCTACCGGTGGCCGAAGAAGCTGGCGTTAAATTGGCGCTTCACCCGGATGATCCGCCCGTGCCGACCTTGGGTGGGGTGGCGCGGCTCATGCGCAATTTTGAAGGTTTTCAGCGCGCGCTGGCGATCGGCGACAGTCCCAACCACGGTCTCGACTTCTGCGTCGGCTCCTGGTCGGAGATGAGCCCGGCGGAGTGTCTGACTGGACTGCGCTACTTTGGGGAGCGGGGCAAGATCCTCTATGTCCACTTCCGCGATGTGCTGGGCACGGTGCCCAGCTTCCGCGAAGCCTTTATCGGTGAAGGCAATCTCAATATGTTCGAGATTATGAAGACGCTCAAAGCATTGAATTTCAAAGGTTTCTTGATCGATGATCACGTGCCACGGATGGTCGGCGACACTGGCTGGGTCAGCTTGAGTCGCGCCTTTGCCAATGGCCAGATGATCACCATGTTGGAGCTGCTAAACCGGGACGCACCGGCGGCCTAACCAGCAAAGGGACCGACCAGACAAACCTTCTCCGCCCAAAAAACGAGCAAACAAATGAGTATCATTAATCGTGTAGAAGTCCATCTCTTTACCTTTGAAACCGAAAATCTGGGGCTGGGCAAACATTCGGCGGCCGGCGTGGGCAATGTCATTTATCTGCCCGGCAGCAAACTAAAAACCCAGCGCTTTGCCGTCCGCATTTGCTGTGATGATGGCGCGCAGGGTGAATATGTAACCCATTGGGTCGGTACCCCCTCCACCCTGGGCCAGGTGCAAATGTTAGCCCCCAACCTGCTGGGCCGCGACCCTGAGACACGGGCCGAGATCTATGATGACCTGAAGCGCGAAATCCGTGCCTATGACCACATGGGCCATGGCGTGCTCGACATTGCGCTGTGGGATCTCGCCGGCAAAAAACATAACATGTCGGTCGCCAGCATGTTGGGGGCGTTTCGTAAGCGGCTCCCCACCTATGCCAGCACTTATCACGCCCAAGAAGAGCCGGGCGGCCTGGATAGCCCTGCCGCCATGGCTGATTATGCGTTGGCCTGCAAGGAGCAGGGTTTTCGCGGCTTCAAGATCCACGGCTGGCACAATGGCGACGCCAAACGCGAAGCCCGCACTGTGCTTTTAACCCGTGAACGTGTTGGCGATGATCTGTATCTTATGGTCGATCCAGCCTGCCAATTGCGGACTTTTCTGGACGCGCTCTATGTCGGTCGCGCCTGCGATGAGGCCAACTACTTCTGGTATGAAGATCCTTACCGCGACAGCGGCGTTGCCGTCACCGGCCACCAGCGCCTACGCGAAAAGCTCAAAACCCCGATTCTGGTCAGCGAACATGTGCGCGGGGTGGAACAAAAGGCAAACTTCCTGCTGGCCGGTGGCTGTGACATGATCCACGCTGACCCCGAGTATGATCTGGGTATCACCGGGGCCATGAAGATCGCCCACTTTTGTGAGGCGTTGGGGCTTGATGTGCAGATGCATGCCTGTGGCCCGGCCCATCGGGCGGTGATCGCAGCCTTGCGCAATACGCACTTCTACGAGATGGCACTCATGGGGCCAGGCATGGCCAATCTGGTGCCCCCGGTCTATACTTGTGGTTATTCTGATCAACCCCAAGATTTGGGGGCCGATGGCTGTGTCCCTGTCCCCGCCGGCCCGGGCTTAGGCGTGCAGTATGATTGGGATTTTATTGCCCGGCACCGCACCGCGTTGTTGGTTTACGAATAGCCAAACGTGGTGTCAGCCTTGCTTAAACTAATCCGCTTGACAGCGCAACCAGCCCATAGCATAATAGCGTTATTGAGATTTTTCACACGCCATCCGCAGGAGGAACGATGACGACAGCGCGCCCCAAGATTTTGCTTGCTTGCAATCAAAATGTACGCAAGAATTATTTGCCCCCGGCGGAGGTAGAACGGCTGGAACAGCTAGCGACCTGGGATTGGTTTCCTTGCGAAGGCGGGGGCATCTATGATACCAATACGGACCCCGAAGCTGCGGCACAATTACAGGAGCGGCTGGGCGATGTCGATGGGCTGATCGTCTGCCACGGCTCCCCGACCATTACGGCGGCCCAACTGGATGCGGCCCCCAAACTCAAGATCATTGGTGAGTTGGAGGGTGATCGTTTTGCCAGCCGCATTGATCTGGCCGCAGCCTGGGCGCGCAACATCCGTACCGTCGATACGACAAATGCCTCGTCGTACCCAGTGGCGGAGTGGGCGCTCGGTTTGATCTTAGTCGCGATGCGCAATGCGGGCACCCAATTCCGCCTCATGGTCAATGGCGAAGCTGGCTGGCATCGCGATGAGTTGCACCGAGCCTTAGGACTGTTGGAAGGCAAACGAGTTGGCATCGTTGGCTGTGGCCACATGGGGCGGCGGCTGATCAAGCTGTTGCGCCCCTTTGAGGTCGATATTTGGGTCTATGACCCTTATCTGCCGCGTGAGATGGCTGAGGCCGTTGGTTTTACCCAAACCTCGCTCCAGAATGTGATGGGCAAGTGTAATGTCATTGTCTGCCTCGCCCCTTTAACCCCGCGCACGCGTGGGTTGATTGGACAGGCCGAGTTGGATCTGGTGCGCCCCCGTTCGGTGTTGGTCAATGTCTCGCGTGGACCGGTAATCGACGCCGTTGCCCTGGTTGAACGGCTGCGCCGTGGTGACATTTACGCCGGACTTGATGTCTTTGACCCGGAACCGATTCCGCCCGATCACGAGATTTTGCAACTGCCTAATGTTTTTCTCAGTCCGCACATCGGCTGGTACTCAGGTGAACAGCATCCACAGTTCTTTCAGTTGATGGTTGATGAATTTGAGCGTTTCTTTGCCGGCCATGAAACCTGGTTCGACCTGACCCAACGGACGCAGGCCAATCGCAGCGGCAATCATGAAGCATAAAACAGTTGCCGTGCGCCGCCTGGTTGCAGCGGCGCACGGCAACTGTTCCTGAAGCGCTCCAACAAAAAAGCGCAGGCCATTGTGGCCTGCGCTTTTTTGTTGGAGCATTATAACGACTAACCGCTTGCAGCGGGGTGATGTAGCAACTCCGCCGCAAGCACGTTCACTTATTGGCCATTGATCAGTGGCAGGAAGAACTTGGTTTGCAACGGTTCTTGATCCGGATCGAGGCTAGTTGGCGTAAAGAGGCCACAGTCGAAACGCAGATTGTTCTCAAAGTCGATCAGCGAGAAACCCCGCGTACGGCCAGTGGTGGCAGCACAGTCGCTGTCGAGTTCGTCATTCCCGCCCACTTGTAAGTTAGTCACTTGCAAGTTGTTCGGCACCACAAACTCGATGAAGTAATCAGCCGGATCAAGGTTGTTAAAGTTATACAAGCCCTGATCATTCGTCACCTGCGTGCCAACCAGTGTCCCATCCGCAGTGAAGAGGCGGACCGTTACCCCCGGGATGCCGGGTTCGCCGGTATCCTGGATGCCATTCTGATTCGTATCGATCCACACCCGGTCACCAACCGCCGCCGAAGCCGCGCCGGAGAGGTTGACCAACCCTGCATCCCAGGTCAGATCAGTCTGCCCTGAGGTCAGTGTGAAAGGTGCCGTCCGTTGGGCATCGCCACGGGGGTCGGTTACGAGTTGGAAAGGATCACTATCGATTGCGGGATCATTACCGATGTTGGGTAAAGTCCACGCCCCTTGATTTAAGGGATTGATAAAGATCAGGTAGTACTCACCCGGCAGCAGGTTGTCAAAGAGATATTGACCACCATTCGTGGTCGTCATGGTGGCGACCAGGGTGTTATCAACCGTATAGAGTTCGACAATAATCCCATCAATGCCAGGCTCAAGTGGGCTGTCTTGTAGACCATTGCCGGCAGCAATCTCACCAGGCGTCGTGCCATTGGGATTGATGTCACCAAAGACCAGATTCCCCACGGCGGCAGGAATATAGCCAAAGTAATGGCTGGGATCCTCGTCATCCACCGGCGTACCACCACCAACGGGGGTACCCTCGACCGAACCAAGATTCACATATTGGCCGGCGACGGCAACACCCGTCGCGGTACAGGTCATGCTGGCCCCCACGGCGAGGGTCGTCTGCGGACAAGTAATCGGGCCCAACTTGTCATCGGTGACCGTTACATTGGTCAGATCTTCATCGCCGATATTGGTGACGACATAGGTCCAGGTCACCACACCACCGACAGGAATCTGCGGCCCGGTCGGCAGGTCGGCATCTTCGCCATTGGTGGCTTTCTCGATGTCAATGGCCGGCGTCGTCACAATTGGATTACAGTAGTGGCTGGGATCGGTATCGGTCACGGGGCCGCCAAACGCACTCTCGCCCACAACGGTGCCGATATTTTCATAGGTGGGGCGGCTGGGTTGTGTCCCGCCGGCATCACAGCCCGGCACAATCGTCACATTCGGTGGATTGGTAGCCAAGATTTCAGCAATACCAGTTGCCTCGTAGATCCAGGTTTCACCGGGGGCGAGGACATCATCCAGATTACCAATGCGCACAGTGGGCGTGACACTAATCGTGTCAATCAGGTCATCAGTGACCAAGATTTGGGTGATGGTAAAAGGAATGTTACCAATGTTGGTCACGCGATAAGTCCAGGTCACGGGATCACCCGGTGCGATCACCGGCACATCGGCATCATTCGCCCCATCGGCATCGGCCCCATTTGTCAGCTTCTCAATCTCCAAGAGCGGGGCAGGTGGCTCAATGCTAAGCGCACCGGCGAGCCAGGTCAATGAAGAGGGGAGGTCGCCGGTATTTTGATCATCGCGCGAGAAAAGCTGGGCGGTGAGTTGGGTAGCACCGGCTGGAATGAGGACACTATTGGTTTTGGTGTCCCATTCATTACCATCCCAACTGTTCAACTCGTTGGAAAAGATTTTCTTGTTGCCATTGACGATCAATTCCAGCGATTCAGGGCGGCCCACGTCAACTTTGGAGTTGGCCACGCTTGATGCAAAATAGGTGAAAGTAGCAACCCGGTCAACCGGCGAGGCGGGAAAGTTAAAGGTTTGGAGCACGGTAGTTTTACGGAGCCCTGGAAATTTGGTAAAAGCCAGATCCACCCCATCGCGCAGGTCGATCATGGACGTGGTGGTGCCGTCATCATAAATGACGATAATCCCGGCCCCATTGGCGATCCGATTAAAATTCAACTGATCCAGGCTGATCTCATTGAACCCTGGTGCAACCACGTTTAGCCCCGTGATATCAGCCCGAAAGGCCGAGCTATAGGCATTGGCAAAGAAAAAGGCAGGACCACCAATCAATGCACCGGTGACTTCGGTGGTGCCATTGATGCGGATCGTGTTGTCACCGGGCACATTAGTGCGCATCTGCCCTTCCCAATAAAGCAACACTTGTTTGATCACCGCATTATCGGGTAAGGTCAGGTCAATCACACCAGATCCCTCCTGCATGCCGGGCTTGGCTTCCATGCCCGTGCCGGCTGCGGCTAGCCCCGAGCCCGTTGCAATGGTAACGCCTTGTGGTGGCCCCAGTTGCTCTGTGCCATCAGCCAAGACGGTGGTGGTCTCAGCGACGAATAAGAGGGCACAGAGTAAGAGCCCAATTAGATATGGCGAAAAATACTTCATTTATCCTCCTCTAGGAATTTCTACAAGCTAACGGTTTATCTTGTGTGAGGCAGGCCGATAAACCATAGACACCAAAAATAGGGGCGAGTAAGCCGTGCTGCGCTCCAGTAACAGTCAATTGTCGCATTAAACTAGTTGTACCACTACGTCAATCGATGGTTCGGCGATGGGAGCTTATTCACACATTGCGGACAGTATACTACAATTATCGCATTACAATATGTTACAAAAATACGATTCTGACCTACGACAAAGATACGCTAATAATTCTAAAAACAGGTGAAAGCCTGTCACAACCCGGCGCAACAGCCAATTCACTCACCATCAGCACTTTACGGCGGGTTGCCAAATTCTTCAGCTTTCGGTATAGTGAACGATACAATTTATCCAAAAGATGTAACGATGCAGGGATAGTAGTGGGTCCAGGTACGTCGCGCTGGCCAAAGCGTGATCGCATGATCCACTGCGCGCTGGACGGTGCGATGGACCGGAACCGTAATGATTGGATGTAGCGGTTGAAACCTGGCCAGCTATGCATGCCATTGGCGGCACGCGGCAGACGATGCGGTTACCCCCCTCGACAGCGCAACCGGTTTACTGATCAGCGGCGATAGGTGATCAGTATCGATAGGCGGAGACAAATTGCCACATGGAACCAAAGCCAAGTAGTGATGAGCGATTGTGGACAGCCTTGCGCCCGCTACTGACGCGTCTAGAGGCACTCGTCCAAGAGGATGCAGCCGTGCGCGCGGCATTGGTGGAGTTGGGTAATGCCCTCCTTGCTTTGGCCGCAACGCCCCCCGGTGCGCCCACCGCGCCACAAGCCCAAACGCACACAAGCGCCCAGGAAGCTACCCCAGTAGAAGCCACCCCAGTAGAAGCCAATACACCGGCACCGAGCACAGCACTTGATCAGCTTTCAGCGGACACAGTTGACACCAGCCAGCCAAGGGTTGCGCCACCAACTGTGCCAACACCACACCACGAGCCATCAGACGCCACAGCCGACGCCCCCGCGGCACAGCACGCGGCTGACCAACCGGTAGAACCTGCTGCGACGCCTAGCGACGAGCAGCAGCCCGCAGCAATGCCGGCGCACCACCCCGCAGGGGCGCTGCCGCACTCGTACCCCGTCCAACTACGCCCATTGGTAAGCCAGGTCGATCAGTTAGCCGAGCAGAGCCGCCAGCCGCCACGTGCAGCGCTTGAAACCATTGCCACCTCCTGTGCGCTCAAAGCAGATGCGGCGCGTTGGATGGCAGAACGGCAGCGCTTGGTGGCCCAGGGCAAGCCGTTGCCCCCCGTCTTGGCGGCCCAAAAGTGGAAGTTGATCGAACATGCGCAGAGCCTACCCGAATGTTATTTGTGGATGTTGCATCAAGAGCTGCCGGCCACCACCGCCCCCGCGCTTTATGCCGATCTGGGGGACAGTTATGAAGCCGGCGCGCTGATCGCGGCCTTGCTGGACAAGCTCGTTGCCAATGAGCGGCAGGCTCAGCCCTTTTTGATCCAGGCGCTCGGTCTGGCTGCGGTCGTCCAGGCGACGCTGCGCAACGCCATTCAGGCCCTGGAGGATACGATTGACACGGATCAACGCAAGCTTTTTCAGTGGGTAGAGGCAGCCCATGTCCAATACCATCTCCGGCTGCGCCGCTATACCAAACGCAGCAAAGAGGCCAACCCCAAACAAGCAGCGGCCTTGATCCAACAGGTACAGGATCTGTTCAACAAGATCAGCGCGCAACGCAAGCGGCAAAATGCCCAGCGCCGGCTCTGGCGTACGGCGCGCACGCTGGCAGAAGATATTCAAGCCGCACCGACGGCGGTCACCGGCCCCCAATGGCAAGCGTTGGTCGAGAGCGTCGCCGCGTTGGTGGACGCGGGGATTCCCGCCAGCAGTGTCGAGTTGCGCAAGCTTTTGTTGCCCCTGTTGGAGCAGTTGGGTGAGCGGCTACCAGAGACAGGTGCGCAGCACCCCACCTTTACCCTGGTTTTGCGCGAAGTGGAACGCTTTCTGGATCAGGAACCAGCCGAAACAGCCGGCACCCCAGAAATAGCGTCGAGTGCCGAGGTCTTGCAGGTGCGCGCCCGCTTACAGGGACAGAGTATCGTCTTTATTGGGGGGGAACGCCGCCTTGCCGCCGAAGCAGCCCTGCGCCGCGCGTTTGATTTGAAAGAGCTGATTTGGCTGGAAGGGTATGATCAGACCTATACCGCGTTTGAACCCTATGTGGCGCGCGCCGATGTCAGCGTGGTGCTCCTCGCCTTGCGCTGGTCACGTCACGGCTTTGGCCAGGTGAAGGAGTATTGTGACCACTATGACAAACTCTTTGTCCGCTTAGTCAGCGGTTACAACCCCAACCAGGTTGCCCATGTGATCCTCAAGCAGATTGGGGAACGGCTTGCCCAGCGGGCGAGTTAGGGCGGGCAGGCGGCAGGCGACCTTAGAGAATTGAACAGATATCGTTCCCGCGGCTGATATAAAGACGCAAATTGGTGTAATCACTCAATTAAGGGATAATGTTGCCATTATCCGAGCTTTGCGAGATGAACCTACAGGGAAAAAGGCTACAAGCAGTTCAGATACAGAGTGATAAAATCTTCATCAAAGTCAGAATAGAATGGGCGAGCCGTTGGGCTCGCCCATTTTACTTTTTTACGCTTTTTAGTGGCAGTGAAAACGCCGATAAAGTGCCGACAGATCGCCGAAAACCAGTATGAGCGCAGCACGGATCAGACCACAATAGTATAAGGGCGGGCGCAAAAGCAGGCGCGCTGAGCCGGACGCATGGTGCCTATATAACGAATAGACAGAGTGATAGACGCATTATCGGCCTATTTATAGGTTTTTTCGGGTATGTGTTAGGAACCATGACCACAGTTGCTTTATCGCTAATTTGGGGTTTACGATAAGACTCGTCCCAGCCGCAAGACTTAATGAACCGGTAATTATTCTACGTGAAAAGGAGTTGAAATAATCCCACTTATTACACCAAAATCAGTCAGTGTATGTCCAAGATTGCCACCACGCGAGAGAAATGGCTAGTAGACTGAAGTAGGTTAGAAGGGAATCCTGGCCTTTGACAAATCAAGTCGCTTGATTTACTCTATGAGTTATGGAACGCGCTGCGATGATAATACGACAAGTATTTTGGCAGAAAATTCTCGAGATATGAGCTACAACTCTAAAGAGCGAATCGAAGAGTTACAGCGGCTGGCCCAGCAGCTGGTTGCTGACTCCACGATTGACTCTACCAATCAAATTGCTATCTTACCGCTCGCCAAGCAGCTCATGGCAAACGGCGGATGTGGAATTGATGCTGCCAAACGTCATATACGGAGAGCAGTGCTTGGTCAGTATGTACCCGCAGGCTGGGGTGGTAAACGTCCTGGTGCTGGACGACGTAAGTCTCCGGCGCTCTACACAATCAAACCATAAGCCATGCAAGAGAGGGTATTGTGCGATGAGCAACGAAGAACATTATAAAATCGCCGAGGAGTTAGTTGCCGCCGCTGAGCAACAAATCGTTGAAGAGTCGAAGAGAATTGAATTTTATCTAACGGAATATACCGTTGAACTTCTAGCGACAAAGATGAACAATGGCGATTTTTACGTTCCACCCTACCAACGTGCATTTACATGGGAGGAAGAGCGCAAGTCAAAATTCATTGAATCATTGTTAATGGGGCTTCCGATCCCTTTCCTTTTCTTCTGGGAGATGCCCGATTCAGGTCGACTTGAAATTGTCGATGGGTCACAGCGCCTTAGAACGATTGAGGAATTTATTCTCGGCGACTTTGTCCTAGGCGATCTGGATCAGCTGTCGCTTTTAGCTGGATTTCGATTTAGAGACCTACCAGAATCGCGACAAAGGAAAATCAGAAATCGCTCAATCAGAGGAATAGTCCTTAACGAACATGCTGATGCACAGTCACGCTTCGATCTGTTTGAGCGCATCAACACGGGTAGCAAAATCGCAAATAAGGCAGAAGTAAGACGGGGTGCCTTGGGCGGTCCTTTCCTCGATCTTGTTATGGAACTTGCTGAACAGGAGGACTTCACTGCGCTCGCTCCCTTATCAGAGAAACAGGTAAACGAGCGAGAACGCGAAGAACTTATTACCCGCTTCTTTGCGTATGGTGATGGATTAGAGGGTTATAAGGATAGAGTGTCTGAATTTTTGTTCGATTATACAAAAAGGATGAATACATACTTTCATCAGAATCCAGCGGAATTTGAAACATACCGGCAGCGCTTCTTGGACACTATGGCTTTTGTGGCTCGTGCCTTTCCCCAAGGATTTCGACGCACCGCAACCGGTAAAACTACCCCTAGGTCACGTTTTGAGGCCATTGCCATTGGCAGTTATTTGGCCCTCAAGGAGCGCCCTGAACTGGCTAACCAATCCGTCCAAGTAGAAGAATGGTTGAACTCTGATGAATTTGTGAAAGTTATAGGCGCAGATGGTGCAAATGCGGTAGGCAGACTCAATGGACGCATAAACTTCGTTCGCCAGCACTTGATTGGGGTTTAAGAATGGAAGATTTTGTTCAAGTCTTCAATGAGCGCCTCCAAGAGATAGAGTCCTACCTGGATCTGCTCGAAGCTTTGGAGAGGCAGGTACAACAAGGGCTGCCAAGGTTTGGAGAGACTGGTCCTACAATTACGGTGCAACAACAGAAAATTCTTTACTCCAGTGTATACCTCCAATTATACAACCTGGTGGAATCGACTGTAACGCGATGTATAGAAGCTGTCTCTAATGCTGTGGTAGAAAATGGATCTTGGCAGCCATGTGATTTATCCATTAATCTACGTCGTGAATGGGTACGATACATTGCTCGTACCCACACTGAACTTCATTATGATAACCGCTTAGCGTCTGCATTGGAGCTTTGCAACCATTTGATCCAGGCTTTGCCCGTATCAACTTTTAGGCTCGAAAAAGGTGGAGGTGGCAACTGGGACGATATAGAGATAGAGGACTTCGTTGGGCGCCTAGGTTTATCATTCAATATTAACCCGAATGCAACCAGTGCGATCAAACGACACTTTCGGAATGAACAAGGTCCACTCAAATTCATTAAGGGGCTTCGCAATAATTTAGCACATGGCACATTGTCATTTGTAGAATGCGGTGAAGGTGTTACCGTTCTTGATCTACGAGATCTTAAAGACCGAACCGCCTTATATCTTAGAGAAGTAGTTTATTCATTTAAGGCGTCTATAGACGCATACGAATTCTTGTTGCCAGAACGGCGACCATCATGAGTGGAGTGGAGTGTATGAATCCAAACTCGAATAGCATGGATGCATACGGAAACGGTATTACCCTAAACAACGATGCTACACAGGTTAGCTGTATTGATCTGTTTTGTGGTGTTGGTGGTCTTACACATGGCCTCATTCAAGGCGGAATTCAAGTGCTATTCGGTATTGATCTTGATCCTCAATGTCGCTTCTCATATGAAAGTAACAACAATGCGGTTTTTGTAGAGAAAGATATTCACGAGCTTTCTGGTACTGAACTTACTGCTATGTTTGGAGATGCACCACTGCGATTATTAGCAGGATGCGCTCCTTGTCAGCCCTTCTCTACGTATAGCCGTAAAGGACGGCAAAGACGTAATGATGGCAAGTGGGAACTTATCTCCGATTTTGGTCGGCTGATACGCGAAACACAGCCAGATTTTGTAACAATGGAAAACGTACCACAGCTTCTAGATCACAAAGTCTTTAGCGAGTTTTTGCAGGAAGCACAGGGGTATGCACTTTGGTATGGTATTGTAGACTGCGCTAAGTATGGAATCCCGCAGACGCGCAAACGGTTAGTTTTACTTGCATCTCGACATGGGCCTATAGAATTGATTTCTCCGAGCGCTTTTGGAAAACCAACGACTACTGTCCGTGAAGTGATTGAGCATTTGCCTGTACTAGAGGCTGGATGTGTTGACCCTAATGACGCACTTCACGCTGTGCCCGCGTTAAGTGATTTAAATCTTCGTAGAATTAGAGCTTCAAAACCGGGGGGTACATGGCGCGATTGGGATGATGAATTAATTGCCTCATGCCATCGTAAAAATTCAGGGCAAACTTATCCTAGTGTTTACGGACGTATGGAATGGGACGCTTTAGCCCCAACAATCACGACACAGTGTTTCGGTTTTGGCAATGGGCGCTTTGGACATCCTGAACAAGACCGCGCTATCTCGCTTAGAGAGGCTGCCATTCTTCAGACTTTCCCAAATGATTATCAATTTCTAACCCCAGGAGAGACAGCGAAATTCAACAGCCTTGGACGGCTTATAGGTAATGCAGTGCCTGTTCACATAGGTGAAGCAGTAGCAAAGAGCATAATTGAGCATGTACGGAAGCTAGGGTCAGAAATTACCTCTTAAGCAAAACATCGAATGGTAGGTCAATGAGGGGTGGAGCAGGCGCTCCACCCCAGACTTCAATTTTATACGCTTTGGAGAGGCCACGTTTTACTTTTTGCACTTTTTTGAGTCGTTACCTTACCAACACCCGGTCGCTTGCCAACCACGCCTCCATCTGCGCCGGCAGCGTCTCTGCCTCTTTCTCAGCCAGGCCTGCAGGCCCGCCAGGTTAACCGTTGGGGTCTACTGGATCCGGCTCTTCAATCTCTTTCTGCCACCGCTCCGGCTCGAAACTCGTCTCCGCCGGCTGCTTACCACTCGCCCTGATGTGGCCCCGCATCTCACTGGTAGTAGGACAGCTCAAGCGGTGTCATGCTGGTTATGGTCTCCCAACCTTGGTATTGAGGTCGAGGAGCGCCCGTAGGCTATTGGTGCGCTTGCCGAAAGGAATGGAGATTAACGAGATACTAACCCCGGAGCGGATAATGACCGTCGGTGAAGCCTGGAAGCGCGCCTTGTTAACTAGCATGACAGCTGAAGAGCTGGATGTGTACTTGCCCACTTACAAACAGAAGATTCTTGAACAGGGCATCGTATTAGCTAAACAGCAGACGGTATGTGCCACATTCGCCGGAAACTTTGATGTTACCGTGACTGCCGATCTAACGGGCTTAACGGCGGCACAAGTTAATCTCATCCTGGCAGACGATGCAGCCGCAAACGCGTAGCGGTTGTGCTGGTACCTGGCGATCTAGCCAGAGCGGTTGATGGCTTGATCGCTCAGTAGTTTGATCAATAGCCCAAGCAGATAGGTGCCGCCAATATTGCGGCGTAAACCAGTGGGTTGGCCGCCGGCCCCGCCTTGCAAACGCAGGGTGGTGGCGAGCAGACGCCCAGCGCCCACCTGTAACGCGGCGAGGTAGTCGGTTACCGCAAAGGTGCGCGCATCAAGGCGGCGCAGCAAGGGGGTGTAAAGGGTAGTGGCAGGCAAGGTTTGTTGCAACTGGCCAGGGTCAAAGGCCAGATCAGTGGCCAGGCCAAAGAATTGTAGATCAACAAAACCCTGGTGCGGCAGTTGCGCCCAGAACGGATCGGGCATGATCAGCTTGACCGCTTCCCGCCAGAAAGGTAACGGTTTGGTCACCGCACCATCAGTCTGTTGCCACAGCAGCACACGGCCACCGGCCAGCAGATGGTCGAGCACGGCCGCGTCAAGCTGACTGGTGACCACAATCTGCTCCAGCCCCGCGTCGAGCGCGGTGACGGCGGGTCCCAACTCGGCAAAATCGGCCAGCAACCCGGCGTGGTCATAACGGACGCAGTGCGCCGACGGCGCGGCTGGCCGCGCATAGGCCCAGAGCGGCCACTCGTTCCGGCAACGCAACTCCCGACTGACAAAATCAACGTGCAGGGTGTATTGTTGCGCGGTCGCCACCGCTGGCAGGACAAAATTGATCACGCCGATGCCCACCGGCCGCCCCGGCGGGACCGGGGGGATCGGGCTGATTTCGCCGCCGGCCACGGCTGCCCCCTGCCGATCCCTGACTTGCCACGTCATGCGTCCACCTGGCACGGTCTGGCTGGTGGCCTGGTTTAAAATCACGTGCAGGCGTACCGCCTCACCCGCCCACCAGTTATGCCGATCCAGCCGCTCGGCTCGGTCACCGCCATGTTGCCAATGGCGACTGCGTCCCCCCTCCAGGCAGAGGATGGCATCATCGTTAAAGCGTAGAAATGCGGCGGGATCCCACTTGGGGCGGTCGAAATCATCAAAAATGCCCGCGGTGGCAATCGGCGTGTCACGCAGGCCAGTCACCACATAGCCTTGGACGGCTGCCCGTTTGCGCACGGTTTCCAAGGTGTATTTGCGCACCATTAATGCCTGATCCGCCGCAATTTGCACCAGTGCGGCCGTGGTAAAGGGCAGGTCGGCCTGTTGCAGGCGCGCTTCGGCTTCGACCAGGGCGTGTACTTCGGGGCGCCAGCCGTGGGTCGGATTATCAGCACTCATCCACCAGGGCGCGACTCCCCCATTGGCAGTGCGAAGCTCGGCTAAATCGCGAAAACCGTCGGCATCGCAGAATTCGCCAAAGATCCAGGGGCGCGCGGGTTGCCAGTCGCGCCGCCAGTTATCCAGGGTCGCCTCTAGAAAGTGCAATTCGCCATAGGTGTGATAGTCGGTAAAGTCGGCAAAGTCAACCGCCAGCCCGCCATAGGCCTCGCCGGAACCACTGTTGTCGCAGACGAGCACATCGCGCACCGCGTTACGCACAATGCCATCCAGTTGGGCCAGCCAGTCGGCATCCGCCCCTTGATCCAGTTCACAGCCCAGGCTATAGATCACGACGGAGGGATGGTGACGGGTGAGCGCCATGTACTCGGCATATTCAGTCAGGGCTTGTTGACGCAGGGCGGGGGTCAGATCAGGCAACCACAGGGGCCACTCCTGCCAGAGCAGCAGCCCTTCTTCATCGGCGATCTCATAGTAGATCTGGTTGGGGATAAAGAGGCAGAGTTTGATCAGATTAAAGCCTTGCGCTTTGACGCGGCGCATTTCGGCGCGCACGGCCGCGGCGGTGTAATAAGGGGCAATGCGGGTTGGTTCCCAGCCCCAGCTCAACACGCCCCGCAGACAGATGGGGCTATCGTTGAGCAGCAGTTGCTCGCCCACCGCGGCCAGGCGGCGGAAGGCAATGGGCAGTTGATGGGTCGCCAACAAGCGGTTGCCCTGCCGTACCACCAGAAAGAGTCGATAACAGTGGGGGGTTGCCGGTGCCCACCGTTGAAAATTAGGCACATGAATCGTCAGATCAAAATGTTTACTCGTGAGCGGACGAAAGAGGCGCGCCACTTCGCGTTCGCCGTGGGTGATGCTGATCTGCAAAATATAGCCCGGCGCGGCACCAGGCAGCAGGGCATGGCGAAAATCCCCCGTCAAGCGGACGGCGCCGTGATCGGGATCGGGGAGTGCATGCACCTGGGTAAAACCGGTGGCCCCGGCGCGTAAACGGACTGCTTGCCAGAGCCCACCAAAGGTGGTTGCCACATCGGGCAGAAAGCCGGCCAGCGTGGTGCGCAACGGGTGGCGCGGCGGTGGCGCAGCCGGGGCAGGCCCGGCCAGGGCTGGATCGGGTGGGTGGTTAGCCGGCTTCCACAGTTCCAGCTCGATCGTGTTGATCGCACCTGGCCGGGCCGCCTTGGTCAGATCAACGCAAAAAGGGGTCCACAAGCCCTGGTGTTCACCCACCAGTTGCCCATTACAAAAGACCGTTGCCGCATAACTAACGCCATCAAAGTCGAGGAAGATGGCCTCGCCTTGCCAGGTGGGAGGGATCAGCACTTCACGGCGGTAATAGGCGGGGCCGTCGCTGGTTTTGGGATAGCCCTGGGCTTCCCAGCAACCGGGGACCTCGATCGGCGTCCACGGGGCTTCTGCGCCCAGGCGAAAGTGCCAGAGGCCATCCAGTTCAATAGTTGGGGCAAGCGAATTGTAGATCATTGGCATGGATCCTACCGCCTTTAAGATTTACATACGAAGAAATTGCATACTATAATCAGTAAACTGTAATCAAAAGCTAAGTTTCTTTCGAACAGCGGTTAGAGCATAGAGAATGGACATCATGAATCAATTCACCGAAACAACCCACTTCCTGCGCGAATTTATGCAACACATGCATGAAGTGGGGGCACTCTTGCCCACTTCTACCTATGCGGCGGATACCTTGGCCGCTGAATGTGCGCGCCATTTGGGACCAAAGCGCGTCTTAGAAGTGGGGGCCGGCACCGGTGCGATCACCGTACGCATTGCCCGCTTGCTCAAGCCGGGCGACCACTTGGTGGTCTGTGAGATCAATCCCACCTTTGTCACCATGTTGGAACAGCGCTTTGCCAACGATCCCCTGTTACGTGCCCTCTTACCGCAAATTGAATTCTACACCGGTTCGGTCCTTGATCTGCTACCGACTGGTGCGGCACCCCGCACGCCAACCGCCACTAACACGACAGCCACTACCCAGGACAATCACGCCCAGAAGTTCGATTATATCATCTCGGCGATTCCCTTTAATAACTGTGCCCCGGCCTTTGTTGACCAGGTCTTTAGCCACTACCGTACCTTGCTCAAACCGGGCGGCGTGCTCAGTTACATCGAGTATGTTGGCGGCCGCACGCGCAAGCGGATTGATCAGACCGATCCGCTGCTTGCTGCGCGCGTCGCCGTCTTCAAGCGCTATTTAGGTCACTTCGAGTATCGGCGCGATGTAGTCGTGCGTAATCTGCCACCGGCCTGGATTCACTTTTTGCGCTTTGGTGCAAGCAGCGTTGAAGAGGCACTGGCACGGCAAGCAGAGCCACAAAGTCATCAGGTCGTTTTGCCCAGCTTGGCCATCGACACTGACGCCGTGCCCTTTATTGCCGGGGCCGCAGCATTGGGGTGGCTCCTGCGCAAGGTTGCCCCGAAGACGCGCCTTTGGTGGCTATCGGTGCCAGTGGTTGCGCTGTTGACCTTTTTCTTTCGTGATCCCAAGCGGACAGTGGTGGCGGATCCAGCGGTGGTCTATGCGGCGAGTGATGGGGTGGTGCTTACGGTCGAAGAACTGACGGATGAGCGCTTTGGCGATCAGCCCTGGCTGCGCGTGGCGGTCTTTCTTTCCATTCTCGACCCCCATGTCAACCGGTCACCGCTTGCCGGCACAGTGGTCGAGGTGGTGACCACCGAAGGCACTTTTGTCGATGCGCGCGATGCTGATGCGGAGCACAATCAAGCCGTGTATACGGTCATTGAGGGGAGCCAGGGCCGCTGTATTGTCGCCCAACGGGCCGGTTTGATTGCGCAGCGCATTGTCAACCGCTGTCGACCGGGCCAACCACTGGCGCAGGGCGAAAAATTCGGGCTGATCCGCTTCAGCTCGCGCACCGATGTCTATCTCCCCGCCGGGCAGGCCGAAGCGACCGTCAAAGTTGGCGATCGGGTCATTGCCGGGGTAACGCCGTTGCTGCGCTATCGGTCGAGGGGGAGATACGAGACAAGGTGACAAGGTGACAAGGTGACGGGGTGACACGCGGGTGCCCTCTGGGCGCGAGACACGAGACACGAAGTAGTCTAATCGCCTAGTTCAGGTAGCCAAGTCACCTTGTCACCATGTCACCCCGTCACCTTGTCACCCCTCAAAGGCGTTGTTTCACCCAAAGCAGTGGGCCGCTACAGATGTAGGCGCAAGCGAGGGTCAGGATGCCAATGGAGGGGTTGATAATGACACCAACAAGGCCGGCCAGTAACAGCCACTTGGGCAGTTGGCGTACTTGTGTCCATTTGGCATAGGGGAAAGCGCTGACCATGAGGAGGGCCAGCACACTGACAAAGAGCGCGCCCCAGATCACATTCAGCGTAGGCGTGGTCAGGTAGATGACGGCAATGGCGGCGGCAGCAAAAGTGGTCGGAATCCCTTGAAAATAGTTCTCATTCTTCGGCGAGACATTAAAGCGAGCAAGCCGAATCGCCCCGGTCAACACAATCAGGCAGCTCGCCACGCCGATTAACCAGGGCTGGGCAGCGTCATTCTCCAATAGCCAGTAGTAGGCCAGCGCCGCCGAGGCCACCCCAAAGGCAGTCATGTCGGCCAGGGAATCAAGCTGGGCACCAAAGGTGCTCGCTACCTTCCAACGGCGCGCTAGATTGCCATCACAGCCATCCAACAGCACGCTGCCCAACAGACAAAAGGCTGCGGTGGTCAACAGCCCCATCGTCGTCAGGATCAGCGACGCAAAACCCAGCACCAGGCTAGCGGCGGTAAACCCATTGACGACCACAAATTGGACTTTGCTCTTGGTGCTCTGGATTGTCATGTATTATGTTTTCTCCTGGGGCTATGTGATGCGGCGGTAAATCGGTACATCGGTACATCGGTAAATCGGTAAATCGGTAAATCGGTAAATCAGTAACTGATGTACCGATTTACTTATCCACCGATGTACTTATCCACCTATCGACTTCTCAATCTGGACGTTTCCTACGGCAAGTATACTGAAGATTTGCCTACGTCGCAAAGTGGCGGTACCTTTCCACACTTTCCCAAAGGGCGGCCAGGGAGGCGGTAAAGTCGGCGAGGCCAAAGACTTCCAGGGTTAACACGCCACAAAAGTGCTTCGTCAACAGTGCGGCGATGATTGGATCGAGTTGCGCTGGGGCCATGTGACTTAACGCCTGGTGGTCACGCCCAGCAGCCAACCCGTGTAGGTGAATGACGCGCGTCTGGGGCAGGGCCGCGTGTAAATAAGGCAAGGGATCGTGCCCATCCAACCAGAGATGGCCGATATCCATACAGCGGCTCACCCCGGCCTGTTGCACCGGCGGCGCGACAAAGGCCGGGTCGTAGCCTTCTAAATTTTCCACCGCCAGCAAGTGCAGATCGCCACTCCACTGTGCCACCTGCGTCAGGGCGCGGACGCTGGTATGTTGCCATTGTTGCCATGCTGGCGTACCCATCGATGCCGTACGCACCGCCCGACCGTCCAGGTGGAGCACATAGGCCAGGGGTGTCAATGGCGCGGTTAACGCAATAACTGCTTGTGCGCGGTGCAGCGAAGGGTGGTTATAGGAGCCATCATCACCCAGCCGCAAGTCATCGAGCAGATGAACAGTATAGGTCAGATCGCAGGCCTGGCCAAGGGCAGCCAATTCGCTTACCAAGGCGGGGGTGGGCAAATTGCTAGGGCCGTCGGGCAGGTCGAAGAGCACCAACTGCATATCCTGCACCCACTCGGCGAGATAGACCGCATTGGGCAGCAGATCAGCCTCGATCACATAGGAGGTCGCCCCGACTCGAAAGGGGAGCGCAAGTTGACGACAGTTCATCTTCTTCATTAATCGTGTATATTCCGATTTAACTTTCGCAGAGGTGACCAGACGACAGGATGACAGGAGGAGAGGAGGACAGGAGGAATAAACGTATGGTCATCTTGTCATCTTCTCCTCTGTCAAGTTACATCGGAATAATGGCCACGGGTTACAAGCCGGCAGCGCAGCAGAGCAAGAGCGCTACTTCAGCCAGCTCCACCGTCAAGCCAAAGACATCGCCGGTGACGCCGCCGATGCGATTTTGGGCAGCGCGTACGAGCAGCCAGGTGGTCAACGCAGCGGCAAGGGTCGCCACCAGCAATTGCAGACTGAAAAAGGTGATCAACACGAGCAGCGGTGGCAACGCCCCGACGAGCCAACTGGAAGCCGCCAGATGATTGCGCAATTCTGCGCCCATGCCACCAGGGCGGGCCGGTGGGGCCTGGGCCACCCAGAGCAACAGCCAGCGTGCTAGCGTGGAGGCCAAGAGTAAGGCGGGCAGGGGATTGGTGAGGGCAGCCACCGCCGTCACTTTGAGCAGCAGCACCAGCACCACCCCAACCACCGCAAACGCACCGCAACGCGGATCACGCATAATCTCCAGCCGGCGTTCGCGCGTGGTCGGTGCAAGCAGCCCATCGCAACAGTCGGCCAACCCATCCAGATGCAGGCCGCCGGTGAGGATGGCCCAGAGTGCGACCGTCAACGTCGCCGTCAACAGCGGTGGAAAAAGCCCAGCTAGGAGCCAATGCGCCCCGCTTAGTAACAGGCCAAGCAGCAGCCCCACCGTGCTAAACCAGCGCGCGGCCTGCCCTAATCCTCCCGGCTGATAATCAACCGGCGGCGTCGGCAGGATGGTGAGAAACCCCACGGCGATGGCCGGGCCGCCATACCATTTACTCACGCGGGGTGCTCAGCAAGCGTTGCCGATGTGGGTCGGCCGCCAGGGGTTGGGTCAACGGCCAGCCTTGCAAATGATTTTCTACCAGATCAGCGAGCAGGGCAATGTGGTCGGGCCGGTCGTTGAGCGCGGGGATATATTCATAGCGTTCGCCGCCGGCCTCCAAGAAAGTCTCTTTGCCCTCACGGCCAATCTCGTCGGTGGTCTCTAAACAGTCCCCCGAAAAGCCGGGGCAGAGGGTCTGCACGCTGCGGATCCCAGCGTGGCCCCATTCTTCTAAGGTGTGATCGGTGTAGGGTTTCAGCCATTCATCGGGGCCAAAGCGTGATTGGAAGGACATGGCATAGGCATCGGGAGCCAGGCCCAACCGTTCAACCAGCAGGCGCGTCGTCTTCTGACATTCACAGAAATAGGGATCGCCCTGATCAAAATAGCTGCGCGGGATGCCGTGATAGGAGAGCAGTAGCCGCTCGGCGCGCCCGTGGGTGGCCCAATGGGTTTCGACGCTCTGTGCCAACGCTTCAATATAGCCGGGGTGATCGTGATAGTGGTTGATCGTACGCAATTCGGGCAACCAGCGCCAGTTCTTCAACTCATTAAAAAGCCCATCCAGCGAGGCGCCGGTCGTCGTGGCCGAATATTGGGGGAAAAGCGGAAAGACCAATAAGCGGCGCACCCCTTGCTGATCAAGCTGGCGCAGTGCTTCGCTCATTGATGGCGCGCCATAGCGCATGCCTACGGCCACCGGGACCGGGACGCCAGTCCGTTCGGCCAGGAGTTGCTGTAGCGCCTGCCCCTGTTTGCGCAGATTGCTCAGCAGAGGCGAACCATCCTCGGTCCAGACATTGGCGTAAAGGCGGGCCGAACGGCGCGGCCGGATGCTGAGGATCACTGCGTTGAGGATGGGTAACCAATACCAGCGGGGGTATTCAATGACACGGCGGTCACTGAGGAATTGGCGCAGATAGGGGCGCACCGCGCCGGCGGTAGGTGCGGCCGGCGAGCCAACATTGGTTAGCAGCACGCCAGTCAGCACCGTTGTATTGTGATCAAATTGAGTGCGGCCATATGGGTTCATGAGCAGAGTCACCGGAAGTAAGCGTTAGAATGGTTTGACGTAAGAATAATTCCATTTATCTGGATCAGAAATTGTAGATTTCCTTAGATTCGCATAGAATTATAGATGATTGTGAAATAATGAACAAAATTCCAAATCAGCCATTACTGGGCACGGGAATTTGTTGGCGCTGCGGCGCTTTGGGGGGTTAAGATGGTATCATGTTACACAATGGCAAAGTAGATCACAAAGTATCACCAGTCGTCAATCAACGTTTTAGTACGTCCGCCCCAGATCACAAGTTCGCTGGGAATGGGGATGAAGTAAGCAAAACACAGCGCGGCCAACCCCATGTGTTGATTATCGGTGGTGGCATTGCCGGCTTGAGTGCGGCCTGGCAGTTACAGCAACAAGGTATCGGCTACACCCTCTTGGAAGCAAGTATGCGCCTGGGTGGGATGATCTGGTCCGAGCGCTTTGACGGTTACGTTGTCGATGGGGGTGCAGAATCCTTCATCACGCGCAAGCCAGAGCTGTGGCAATTGACCCAAGCCTTAGGCTTGGCGGATCAGGTCGTACCCGCCTCGACCAGCCCCAGCGGTGCAGCCGTCTACAACGATGGCCAACCCATGCGCGTCCCGCTTGGTCCCCTGCAATTTTTGACCACCCCTTTGCTCTCCTGGCGCGGCAAGTTGCGCCTGATCGCCGAGCCCTTTATTCCACCCCGCCGCGATGATGGCGATGAAACGATTGCCGCCTTTGCCAGCCGCCGCCTGGGACCGGAAGCGAGTGACCGCTTTATCTCACCAATTCTCTCCGGCATTTACAACAGTGATGCCAGCCGCCAGAGTATTATGACGACCGCCGGTGTTATGCGCGATCTGGAAAAACATGGCAGTCTGATTGCCGGCACGTTGGCCACCATGCGCAAACGCCGCGCCGAAAAGCAGGCCGGTGCGCCGCAGATTCCCCGCTCCTTTACCTTCGCCAACGGTGCGCAGGAAGTGGTCGATGTGCTTGCAGAAAAGCTCACCGGGCAGGTACGCTGCAATGCTCGTGTCATCGGGTTGACGCGGGTTGATGGGCGCTATGTCGCCCGTTTGGACGATGGCACACAAGTGGTAGCTGATGGCATTATCATGGCCGCACCGGCTAGCGCCGCGGCACCAATGTTAGCGCCGATTGCGCCGGAAGCGTCTACGTTGCTAGGGCAGATCCGCTTTGCCAGCATTGGCACGGTCGCCCTCGCTTTTCCTGATGCTGCCGTACAAACCAAGTACGCGATTAACAGCCTGATGATTCCCCGCCGCTTGCAGCGCAAGATCGACGCGATTGTCTGGCGGCCCAACAGCGCCCCCCCTGGTCATACCCTGTTGCGGGTTTTCTTTGGCGGGGCCACCCCGTCAACCCTGGCGCTGGATGATCAGGCGTTGGTGGCGACGGTGCGCAGTGAATTGGCGGCCCTGGTTGGGATCACGGCAGAACCACTGGCCTACCGCATCTTCCGCTGGCCGCATGGCTTCCCCCAGGCCGATGTGGGCCATCTGCAACTGGTCGATCGCATCGAAGCGGCGCTGCCGCCGACGATTACCCTGGCCGGCAACTCGTACCGCGGTATCGGTGCCCCCGATTGTGCCCGTCAGGGTGTTGTTGCGGCCAACGAATTGGGACAGCTGCTCAAAGCTTCACCAGCCCCAAAGGCGACGGTTATCCGATAAGTTTGCTTGCTCGTGCCCACGCTCAGCGTGGGCATGCCACTGGGACGCAGAGCGTCCCAGCGACACTCCGCCGCAGAGCGGCGGAGCGAGCAACGATGGAGACTTTTATGAAAACGGTGTTGCGGCTCCTCAACCTGATCCGGCTGGCCGGTTATCCGTTCAGCTATGGCATTACCGGCGCGCTGGTCGGTGGGGCACTCAACCGGCTGATGGTGGCCGAGTTGGGTTTTTCGATTGCCTTTGTGGGGCTGCTCTTTGCCATGCCCCAACTGGTCTCCCCCTTGCGCGTCTGGATGGGCTATCGTTCTGATGGTTTTCCCCTGCTCGGGCGGCGGCGCGAGCCGTACATGGTGATTGGCACGGCACTGGCCGCAGTCGCCGTGGTGCTGGCGGTGATCCTCGCCGTGAACGATGCGGCCACCAACACGTTGCTGACAGTAGGGGTGATGTTCGCCTTTGTGCTCTACGGGCTAGGGCGCAACCTGGCCCATAACTCCTATGAGGCCCTGCTGGCCGAACGTTTCACCGGCGCAGCGCGGCCACGGGCAATGACCCTCTTTGAAGTAGTGACGATAGTCGGCAGTGTGATGGGCGCCGGTGCATTGGGTGCCGCCTTGCGCGACTTTGATCCAGCACGGCTGACGACGATTGCGCTGGTTACGATGACCGTAGTCTTTGGCCTGACTCTGCTCGCTGCCCCTGGCCAGGAGGTGCGTAATGCCGGTGCAGTGGCCCAAGCGCGGTCACTCTCCTTTCGCCAGGCCTTACGCGCGCTGGTGCTCGCCGATCCCCAGGTGCGTACCTTTTTTGTGCTGATTCTCTTCGCATTTATCGGCACCCTGGCGCAGGATGTGCTGCTCGAACCCTATGGCGCGCTCGTGCTGGGCATGTCGCCCAGTGAGACGACGCGGCTCACTGCCTATTGGGGCGTGGGCGTGCTGATCGCGATGTTGCTGAGTGGCACGCTGCTCCTACGCTATCTGCACTTTCTCATCCTCCTGCGCATCGGCCTGATCGCCAGCGCGCTGGTCTTTGGCGGAGTGATTTGGGTGGGGTTGCAGGGCAATGTCAACTTCTTTCGCTCTTTTGTTTTTGTCATGGGCATCGGCACGGGGATCGCCGGGGCCGGCATGTTGACCGGCTTAGCCCACTTCACTACCACCTTGCGTGCGGGGTTACTCATGGGGGTGTGGGGCATGGCCAACCTGTTGGGCCGCGCCGCGGGCAGCATTATGGGCGGCAGCGTGGTTGGCCTCTTGCAATGGTTGACGGGTGCGCCGTTTTGGGGATATACCACGGTTTTTGCGCTGGAAGTGATCATGTTGTTGATTGCCCTCACCCTCTCCTTCCGCCTGCGCATCGAAGCCTCCGCTGCGCGCCAAGAAGAGCAGCAGCTTCTGGAGAATGCGGCTGCCTAACCGATCCACGAAGAGACACGAAGAAGCATAACTGCCGCAAAAAACGCGTTAGCGCGGAGGACACGGCGCTTGTTATAATGAGAGCTACCGGTCACCTGGTGCGATAGCCAGTGACGGGTAGCTTTTTTATTGGTAGAACAGTAAATCGGTAGATCGGTAGATAAGTAAATCGGTAAATCAGTAGAGAATGTGACAGATGTACCGATTTACCGATTTACCGATTTACCGATTTACCCTTCTCCCCACAAAACGAAACGGGATAAACCAAATGAGTACACCAGTTGCGGATATCCGCGGCAAAACAATTTTAATTACCGGCGGCGCGCAGGGCATTGGCGGGGCGACGGCGCAACTCTGTGCCGAACGGGGGGCGCGGGTCGTCATCGCCGACATCAAGGCGACAGGGGCAGATTGGGCGGCGACCATCCGTCAAAATGGCGGTGATGCGGTTTTTCACCAGGTCGATGTGCGCAGCGCCGAGCAGGTCGAAGCGCTCTTTGCCCAGGTGCAGGCGAGCCACGGTGGGTTGGATGTGTTGATCAACGCCGCGGGCATTCTCCAGGGGCAATATCTCCAGCCCGAAGAGTTCCCGCTGGAGGTCTTTGAACGGGTAATGGATATCAATGTCAAAGGCACCTTTCTCTGCACCAAGTATGCCACCCCCTTGCTCGCCGCTGCGCCCAAAGGCGTGATGCTCCTGATTGCGTCGGGCGCCGGGGTGATCGGCGGTAGTTCGTCGATTGCTTATGGCACCAGCAAGGGCGCGGTCAACGGCATGGGGATGGTGCTTGCCGGCCACCTGGCCAACCGTGGCATTCGCGTCAACGTGATCTGCCCCGGTAGCCTCAACACCGAGATGAAACGGGGTGTGATCGAAGCGCAGGCGGAACGAGAGGGGCGCGATGCCGAAGTCATGATCGAAGCCGCCGGACTGGGCGATCCGATGGGCGTGGCGCGGCTGCTGGCCTATTTGGCATCGGATGAGGCTGATTATATGCGGCGCAATCTGTTTACGCGGTAGGGGGAGGAGTAGATCGGTAAATCGGTAGATCGGTAGATCGATAGATAGGTAAAGTAGTGTTTTGTGAGATAAGTAATGCCCTGCCGCCGAGGAATCTCCATCTCCATCTCTGTCTGGCGAGATGGAGATTCCTCACCAAAAAGCCGGTTCGGAATGACAGAGGCCCTTTGGCCGCGATACCCATCATTGGGCCTACTGGGTGCAGAATGAAATGAGCACCTTGGCCGCGACACCGATCAGTCACGGAGTGACGGCAGATGGTAGCCGAGGGTTAAAACCCTCGGCTGATTATGGACGCGGCGCATGGGCTAAGTTGCGATGAAACGCGGTTATGATGTACAACCGAAGTGTTCGTGATGAAATTTAACCTTGAACAGCAGCTGTGGAGTTTTACATGAGTCACCTACGCATTACCGCCGGTCCCTACACCTTTACGGCGCGCTTGGAAGAAGGGGCTGCGCCATTAACCTGCGCCGCCTTTACCCAGATCCTGCCCTTTCGCAATAAGATTATCCACGCCCGCTGGAGTGGCGAAGCGGCGTGGATTCCGCTGGGTGATTTTAAGCTGGAAGTCGGCTTTGAGAATCATACCAGCCATCCCTCACGCGGCGATATCCTCTTCTACCCCGGTGGTTATAGCGAAACCGAAATTCTTTTTCCTTATGGCAGCGCCTGTTTTGCCAGCAAAATGGGCCAACTGGCTGGTAACCACTTTCTCACTGTCGTCGAAGGCCAGGAACACTTTGCGGATCTCGGTCGCCTGGTTCTCTGGCAGGGGGCGCAGGATATTGTGTTTGCGGCCATTTAGTCGAAGCGATGACACGATGACACGATGAATGACCAACTGACCCATGACCCCATCACTTGAAGTCTCAAAACCACTGTCGCGCGCACAACGATGGCAGGGAGCAGCCTGGTATGGCTGGGTGCTGGCGTTGGCGTCAACCGTGGCCAGCAGTATTGTCACGCCCATGTCGCGCGGCATTATTGTGGCCGGGGTGGACCCAATCACGCTGTTGCTGCTGCGCCTTTTGATTGCCGTCGGCTTGATGGGGGTGACGCTGGCCTTTACCCAGCCGCAGCACTTTCGGATTGCACGCCAGGGCTTCTGGCGCATTGTCGGCGTGGGGCTGGTGGCGGGGGTGGAGATCTGCTGTTTCTTCAGCGCCCTGGCCTATGTCGATGCCTCCATGTCGGCGATGATCAAATCGACCCAGCCGCTGGTCGTCTTGCTGCTCTTGGCCCTGGGCGGGGAACGGCTGACCAGACAACAATTGGTGCGGTTGGCCTTGGCCATCGGCGGCATCTATTTGCTGGTGGGGCCGGGTGGGACAGTGGCACCGATGGGTTTACTCTTGCTGCTGCTCTCGCTCCTCTTCTATGGTACACAACTCGTCTTCATCCAGTGGTGGCTGAGCAGCTATAGCACACACACCGTGGCCTTCTATCTAAGCAGTGTGATGACCGTCGTGATCGCCACTTGGTGGGGGATTCAGGATGTGGCCTGGCATGATCCGGGGCCAACCGGCTGGACAGTGATTATTGTCCTGGCGGTGGTCAGCACCTGGTTTGCCCGGCTGGCACTCTTTGGCGCAATCGCCCGCATTGGCAGCGGTCAGATCGCCATGCTCTGGCCACTGCAAACGCTGCTGATTATCGTGCTCTCCGTCATCTTTCTGGGCGAGCGCCTGAGCATCGTCCAATGGCTGGGCGGGGCACTCATCCTCGGCAGCACGGCCCTTGCCGCGCGCCGCAGCAAAGTGCGCCCGGCTTGAGCCATATAGTGGACAGTGGTCAGTCAATGTCATTAAGTTAACAGTGGCCAGTAGACAGTGATCAGTCTGACCGTCCACTGGCCACTGTGTACTGAACACTGCCTACTGTTGACACGAAAACACTTAACTTAATGACATTGAGTGGCGGGTGCCCACTGGGCGCGCCAGTCGTCGGTCAGCGGTCGTCCATAGTCCGTCGTCAAATCAAAGGAGAGTCCCATGATCATCGATACCCATGTCCATATTTGGGAGATTGACCCGCCCCGCTACCCGATTGGCCCAACCGCGCCGGGCTGGAAGTCGCTGCCCGATGAACCGGGCACGGCTGAGCAATTGTTGGCTGATCTGGATGCCAACGGGGTTGACCGCGCCGTGCTGGTGCAGACCAGCTGGTCCACCTGGGACAACGGTTATATTGCCGACTCAGTTGCCCGCTACCCGGATCGGTTTATCGGTCACGGGCTGATCGATCCCCAAAATCCGGAGAACGCAGCCCAAGCGCGCTACTGGGTGAAGGAGCGCGGGTTGGCCGGTTTTCGTTTTCACCCCATGTATTACCCCGACGAACAGATTCTCCTCACCGCGCAAAATGAAGCGCTATGGGAGGAAATCGCCGCGCTCGACGTGGTGATTCAATTTCACACCTTTGCCGCCCAAGCGGGACAGATCGCAGTGATCGCCCAGCGCTATCCCCACCTGCGTCTGATCATCGATCATATGGGTTATCCACAGGTCAACGAGCCGCCTGCCGCCTTTCAGCCCATTCTCGACCTGGCGCGTTTTGACAACATCTACTTCAAACTGTCCGATGTCCATGGACGTTCGCAGCAAGGGTTTCCCTATGGGGATGTCCATCCTTTTATCGAAAGGCTGCTACATGCCTTTGGCGTCGAGCGCACGCTGTGGGGCACAGGTTATCCGGGGCATCATCGGGTCAAACACAAATGGCCGCCCCTGGCCGAGGAGCTCAGACTGATCCAAGAGGGGTTGCCCTTTTTGTCGGCGCGTGCGCAGGCCAAGATACTGGGCGAGAATGCGGTGGTGCTTTGGCGGTTATAAATTGAAGGGCAAAGTGCAATGCCTTGGTTGGGTAAGATGCTGATAACTAGTACACGACGGCCTAAATAGACCCACAGTAGAGTCGTGGGGGGGGGGGGGGGGGCCCCCCCACGGCACCGCCC
>JALHQH010000044.1 GCA_022842065.1 Caldilineaceae bacterium | reverse complement strand
TCACTGATCGTTGGCTTCGACAAGCTCAGCCGACGATCAGTGACCAGCACCCCGGTTTAGATTGACTAGGCTGAGGCAAGCCGTGTGGTCAATGCACGCACCCATTGCGAACTGTTGCGCGCCAGCGGCTGCACAATTCGGGCTTTTTGGGCGAGAATCAACTCGAAATGTAACAAGTACCAATCGACAACTTCGGCAATTGGTAACCCTTGTGAAGCCAAAAAATTGCGTTGGCCCAAGTCCGCACAGCGTTGCGGATCATCAAGCAGGCGTGCAATCGCCCCGGCCAGACTGGCGGCATCACCGGGCGTAAAAAATTCACCGGTGTAGCCCTCTTCAGCAATCACTTCGGCCAGGTCGCCAATGTGGGGTAGCACCGCGGCTTTGCCATAGCTGCCGGCCTGGTGCAAGACCCCCGAACTGCCGGTCGTGCTGGTGTAGGGGAAAACCACCAAACTGGCCTCATTAAAGGTCTGCGCCACCGCGGCTTCCGGCACGTATCCGGTATAACGAACGTTGGCGACATGGGCGTATTGCGCGGCCATCTGGGCCAGATAACCGGCGGCGTTCGGGCTATCGGTCCCGGCGATTACCAGTTCCAGATCGGTACGGCCCTGATTTTGGAGGATTTGAAAAGCTTCCAACAGCGTTTCGACCCGCTTGTAGGTGCCAAATTTGCCAAAGGCCATGATCTGTTTTTTACCGACTGGCAAGGCAAAATCGGGTAGTGTGCGCGCTTCGGCAAAGCTGCCGTGGGGCGTCAGCACCACATTCTGGGCATGATATTTATCAGTCAGAATTTCCACATACTTGGGAATCGTCAGCGCCACGCGATCCGCGGTCAACACCAGCCGGGTGGTCAGTGCCCCAAAGAGGCGAATCACCGCTTCCATCAGCGGTGATTCGGCATAGCCAGCTTTACGCAGATCCACGGTCTCCATAATGTTGTGCAATAGCACCACCACGGGAAAACCGAGCAATTTGAGCAACATTGGCGCCATCAAGCCCATGGTGGCGGCCTGTTTGCGCCCACCGAAGGAGGCAAACTGAATATTGAACAGGACAATATCGGGCTGTACTGCGCGCACACTCTTGGCAATGCGCGCCAGGTTGCGCCGCGCGTTGAAGCGCCAACAGGGAATCACCCGCAGCCCGGCCAGTTCGCGCGTTCCGGCTTCGCGAAGCGCATAACTTTCGCCGGCCGGCAACTCATCAGAGAGCACGATCACCTCCGTGACATCCTGCTTTTGACGCAAGGCTTGCACGAAATGATAGGCATATTCATTAAGCGTACCCTGACTGGGCGGATAGGGCGATACCACCGCAATACGCATGGGCTGTTGTCTTTCCATGATTGTGCTGTCCTCACTGCTGGGGCCATGCCAAAGCATAATCAGTTCACGACGTTGTAGACATAACGCTGGCTCGCCATACGCTGTCAGATCGGGGCTGGTTATTTTTGGCAATGGCCAGATTTACTGCTAACACATTCGGCAGATTGTTCAGCTATCCTTACTAAACCGTTTGATAATAGTGTGCATAGCTAAAGTATAACCAGATGACAATCATTACGACCTGTCGAATAAGTTACAGCAAGGTATTCCAACCAAAAGATGGAGAAGGCGATAGGCGCGTTGGCAAGCAGTTGCCGCCAGCGGTGCTAAGTCAACCGCTGCCAACGGCGATATGTAGCATAGAGGCCGATGATCGCTAACGCAAGGAGCGCAGCAGCCAGCGTGAGCCAAAAAGGTTTCAGCCAGCGTTGTGCAAAAGTGAGGGCAGGGTAGGCAAGATCCGCCTGCGGGTGGAGTAAGCCGGCGGCTGGTTTGAAGCTGCCGTCGCGGCGAATGACCCCCATATGTGCTTGTGCGCCGCGTTGCCAGGGATAGCGGAATTCGGCGAGTGGAATGAGATCGAAATCATAGAGGGTCCACGTCAGGTAACCAAGGCTGGGCACTTGGCGATGCTGGCCGAGCAGGGCGGCGTAGTAAGTCGCCTGCTCCGACTCGGTGTGGCCAGGGAAGAAAGGCGAGTTCCACGTTGAATAGGTGAACTCTTGCAGCAAGATTGGCTGCGCCCCCACGCGCGCTTGCAAGGCTTGGACCCGTGCCCGATAGTCGGCCGGCGCAGCAAAGTAGTGGAAGGAGACAAAATCAACCAGATCAGTCAGGGCGGTCGCTGCTTCGGGGGTAGACCAGCCGATGGTGAGCAAGTGGTTGGGATCATGCCAGCGCACATGGCGCGCCACAAAACGTAGCCACCCATCGACCAGCGGTTGCGTATTGGCGGCATAATCACGATCCGGTTCATTTTTAATGTCCCAGGCGAGAAGCGCCGGGTGGTTGGCAAAGTGGGGCAGCAAGCCGGCCAGATGACGGGCATCCGCCGCCCAGGTCGCGGGATGGTGGTCAGTGTGATGATCAAAGAGGGTGACAATTACTTTGAGGCCGGCCTGCTGGGCGCGCGCAAGAAAGTCGGCCAGTTGGGCGCGCCTGATCAGATCGATTTGGGCACCGCCAAAGTCGGCATAGGAAATAAAGATGCGCACCGTATTGAGCCCCAGGGCACGCACCAGCGCCAGATCCTGGTCAATCTGCGTGCCATTGTACCCCGGCCAGAAGTGAGTCCACGGGGTGGCTTGGGGATAGTAATTGATGCCGGCTACCGTAAAAGGGGCATTGTCAACCCAAAGTTGACCATTGCGCAGGCTGGGTAAAGCGGTCGCCAACGTAGGTGAAGGTGGCGGCAGCGGGGCAGCAGGATCGATCCACGTGGCAGTGGTAGTGGCCGCGGCATTGCCCAGTCGCTGCCACTGGTAAACGCGCCAGGTGCCATCCTGCAGTAACATGACCACATCGTAGCGATGGCTGCTCTCTGACACAAAAGCCTCCGCCGCTAGACCATTGGCCTGGGACCGCTGGAAATGTTGCACTAACTGGAGATTTTGATCGGTAAAGGCGACAATCGAGCCGTCGTCGGCATAGAAATGCAATTCCAAGGCGTGGTGCAGGTTATTCTGCTGCAAGGTCCAGCCGGCAGCCACCGTGGTCGTCACCTGGTAGGTTACCCCCGCCAGCGCTGGGCCGGCAAAGTAGCTGGTTAGCCCCACCTGCTGACCACTGGCCAGGGCAATATTCCACTGCGTCCAGGCGCGCAAATAGGCACCCGTGATCTGTTCACGCGTGTTCGGCTCCATTGCCCGTTGTTGGTCGGCGGCTGGCCGGTCAGCCAGCCAGACCAATCGTTTTTCTAGATCTGGCGGCGCGTTGGCAATGATGTTGAGTGCGCTGGCCGGGTCTGCCCCGCTTTGCAAACGGGTCATCAGCGTGCCGAGGGCCCAAAGTGCGCCGATGCCCAGCAATGCCATGATCACCAGGAGCACCCACCAGATCTTTACCTTTACCCGCTCAATTTGCGTTCCCCTGCTGGCTTGGTGCTGGTTTTGATTAGGCGTTATGCCTGTTTAGCGCAACACGTGAACTACCCAAGGCTAAAGCCGTTGGGCATCAAGAGTAGTCTTGAACTTTTCCGAGGCTGAGCGCATTACTACACTACTCATGTCTCCCACGGCGTTAATTCCCGTAGTTCCTACGGTACTCGGTCTTAGATTTTTGGCGGCGTTCTCATCACGATCATGGATGACGCCACACGTTTGACAGACCCAAGTGCGGTCTGAAAGTTTCAGCACTTTGTTGACTGCGCCGCAGTCGTTGCAAGTCTTAGAGGAAGCAAACCAACGATCATGCTTAGTGACTTCGCTACCAGCCCATGCCGCCTTATATTCGACAAAGGTCACAAATTGCGACCAACCGGCGTCGCTGACGGACTTGGCAAGTTTATGATTCTTGAGCATACCGGTGACATTCAGCGATTCAAGCCCGATCTTGCCAAAATTATCGACAATGGCGCGGCTGATTTGGTGGTGAAAGTCGCGGCGTCGATTCGTGATCTTCTCGTGGGCAGACGCTACCACAAGCTTAGCTTTGGTTCGGCTGTTGCCGCCCTTGACCTTGCGGGAAAGACGGCGTTGGCGAATCTTCAGCAGGTTCTCTGCTTTGCGCAAGTGCTGAGGGCAAGCAATCTTTTCGGTCTTAGTGCCATCATTGATGGTGGCGAAATCCTTCAAGCCAAGATCAATGCCGACACTGCCCGATCTCTGTCCCGGTATAGTGTGCTCGATCTCGCATTGGATGCTGACGAAGTAGCGACCGGTCTTGGTTTTCGACACGGTGCAGTTCTTCATCGTCCCTTCAAGGCGCCGATGGCGCACGACTTTTACCCAACCTATCTTGGGCAGATAGATTTTGCTTGGGTGCCCCTTGGGCGCAAACTTAAAGCGTTGCGGGTAGCGGATAGACTGCTTGTCAAACTTGCGTTTGAAGTTGGGGTAGTCCGCCAAGCCCTTGAAGAAACGTTGATAGGCTGTGTCAAGGTCTTTCAACGCCTGCTGTAATGTCTGGCTATCCGCTTCTTTCAACCAGGGATAGTCAACCTTGAGGATGTCTGACAAGTCGGTGGCGCAGTCATTGTAGTTCAAGCCAATGCCAGTATCGTAGTAAAAGCCTTCGCGTGCCGCGCGGTAGTGGTTATAGACAAAGCGCACACAGCCAAACTGAATTGCCAGTTTCGCTTGTTGCTCACTATCGGGATAGATGCGGTACTTAAAGGCTTTTCGGATCATGCTTTGTATGGGTTTCGCCATCATCGGGCTTTAGCTCTTGTTGAACGCGCTTTAGCTCTTGTTCGACAAGACGGTCAAGAATCTCAACCATGCTTACGCCGGTTAATGCGTAGATCATGCGCAAGTTCTTAACCGTCTTTTCCCAGATGCGTGTGGTTAGCCGCTTGTTTATCATGGTAGTTATTGTACTACCATTTCCGCCGTTTGGCAAATCTGTTCTAACGCGTTGCTTACTATCGACCTAAAGGTCAGTTCACTACGTTCACCCGCCGAGTACGGCGGTAAGCCCTTGTATCCCAAACCTGAAGAATTGGGTTTTACGGACTTTTCCGATAAAATGCAATCAATCCGCGGCAAGGTTACGGTGGTGCCGGTAGGATAAAGGTGCTTTCCCCCGCGCCCGCGCCCACATTGACACGCACGCTGTAAGCACCGGCAATCAGACGATTGCGACGTACAAGAGCGGTGGCAAAGCCGGCTTCGCTTCTGGCGCTAATTGTCTGCGTAACCGTGCCCGACCGTTGCACAGCAAAGGTAACTTCGCTGCCGTCAGGGATATATTGGTTCAGCAGCCCAAGCAGCGGCCCCGCACGGAGCTGTATTTCTTCGTCGCCAATCGTGATCGCCACCGCAATCGGCGCGGGTGCCAGCCCGGCCCGAAAGTCCAGGCGCAACGGTGGGCTCGCCCGATCAAGCACAAAGGCACGCACGGTGATGGGGCCAGGACGATTGGGCGCTTGTAATTGCACGGTGGCACTGCCTGCAATCAGTTGGGCAGGCATGGTGCGGCGACTGCCGTCCTCTGCCTCGGCCACAAAAGTGATCGCTGTGCCATCGAGCAGCAGATTGCCAAAGTCATCAAGCAAGGGTGAGCTCTGCACCGTAATCAACTGTTCACCATCAGCGGTCAATGGCGAAGGTTCAGCCGCAATCGTAAAGGGCGCGGGTGGCCCTGGCACCACAAGCAGACTCTGTTGCAGGCTGTGCGCCGCACCGGCCGTGGCCGCCAGATAAAGGCGCCCGGCAGTGGTCCGGCTGTAAATGCGTGCCCAGGCTAGCAGTTGCGTCGCTTCCGTCACCAGCACCTCACGATTGGCCTGTTCGTTCTGTGGACGCAACGTCGGCGCGGCGGGATGCAGAATTTGCAGCGTAACCGCCGTCCCATCGGCCACCCCATTGGCAAAACGATCTTGGGGCAACGTGACGGCCATGGCCCAATGGCGGCCATCAGCCGGGATCGAACGTGGCCCCAACAGCGTAAAGAGCGGCTCGACCGGTGGCCCTGGCACAATCTGCAGCGCGGTCGTGGCGACAGCATCAGCCACGCTGGCCTGTAACTGTACCGTGCCGGCAAAACGGGTGATCGTGGCATCGAGCACAAAATCTGCCCCCCCTTGCACCAACGATGCGGACAGAACAGTCGTCCCGTAGGTACCGATGATCAACAGCCGCACGGGCTGGTCAACTGCCCCGGCCCCATTCGCCGTACGTACCTTGACGTGGGCTAGCGTGCCGGCGGCAATCGTCATCGGGGCTTGCATCAGCAGGGTAACCGGCGTGGTCCCGGTCGGGGGTAGCGGGTCAGCGATACGCCAAAGTGCCGTCGGCCGGCAAGCAACGAAGCTGAGCACAATTACGCCTGCCCACAGCCAAAAGGACAGACGACTTACCGCCTTACACATTGATGAAAAACTTACTCCTCCACAAAATAATTGGTGGTGACACGCAGATAGGCATAGGTATGGCCGGCCGGCACGGGCATAAAGTCGGGTCGTGGGGCGGCCAACGTAATGGCCGCTTGCAACGAATTTGTATAGACCGTGCCCGGGGCGTTGACCGTTTGCAGGTCGGCGGCTGGTGTCAGCGTAAACGCAAATGGCTGCGTCCGCTGCGGACGAATGGCCAGGGGCAGATAGTGTTGATCAACCCATAGGACTTGCCCTTGCGCGTTATACATTGTCACCAGCAGATGAGGCACCGTGGCCTCGCGCAAATCGTGATTGATTAACTCGCCATGCAGTTGCAACGCACCATCTGCGCCTGTCACCAAGGTCAACTGTTGCGCGCTCACCCCCCGATAGAGATCGCGCTGGGTGACAACGCCGCGGGCGGTCACTTCATAGTTGCCCAGCGCCCGGTTGCCCGGCAATTGATAATCCCATCGTGCCCCAGGGCTGAACTCAAGGGTAGTGGCGTCACTGAGCGCGCTGCCGGCCACCCCTTCAAAATCGATGCGGAAGGGCGTTATTTCCAATGGCAGCAACTTATGCATCATGGCGTCACCGGCATTATACCACGTCAATACTTTTCCCTCGTTGTCATAGATCTTGCCATTGACCGACACATCCGCCGGGTCCACATCGTTGTTGAGCAATTCGCCAACCAGACTGTATTTCCCACCGGGTCGTTGCACCAGGCGCGTCGAAAGCACAGTCAACTCAGGCCGGTCGATGAGATCAAGAAAACGACTGTTGTCATCCGTAATCCGCCGGCGACCCTGCGCCAGCCAGTTGACCTCGGCGCTGCGCAAAAATTGATCAGGCGGCACACTCACATCAGCGGCGGGCAATTCAATCGTCCACTGACCGGCGTTGCGGGTCAGATCAAGCGTCAGCGTATCGGTATAATACGACAGGGCAGTGATATAGCGGGCAGTGACCTGCAATTCCTGATGATTTGCTTCCGCAGCCGTCGTCACGGTGGTCAGTGTATCAAGTTTACTGTAGGAAGAGAGCAAGCCACCTTGCACCGATAAGTGTAACATAAAGGTCTCAAAATCAGGGCGCGTGGCCGGATTCAAGCGCGCATAGGCCGCATTGAAACGTTTAAAGTCGATATCATCGTAATAGGCAGTGACAACCTGCTGAGGCGTATTGCGTTGCCACCGTAGCCAGGCCGTGGTGGCCAAAAGGAGCAGCAGCAAGGTACTCAGCAAGAGCAAGGCATGACGGCGACGTGTCGACGCGCTAATCAGCCGGGGCGCATAGGTCGGTTGTGGCCAGTAGCGGCGTAAGCGGGCTTGCCAGGGTGGTTCCGGGGTGTCCACCTGACTGGGGAGGGGTTGGGCCGTGGCCAGCAAATGCTGATCAAGCCAACCCCATAACCGGCGGCCAATGCCACGAAAACGGTTGGTGCCAGTGACCAAGGCCGCCTCAACGCCGGTGACCTCAGCCAGCAGCCGCAGCGGCAAAAGCCACTGATCGCTGGTAGTCGTTACCAGGGCAGCCAGCAGGGCAGTCAACGGCAGAATGCCAAACATGATGCGCTGGTAAATCGGAATCTCTTTGCGCGGCAACACCGTCGGCAGCACCGGAATATCCTCACGTTCCCAGACCATAATGTCATTTTCCAGCTTGCCGATCCGATGCCAGCCATAGAAAAAGAGCAACGGGTCATAGAAGCTGTCATTTGAGAAGATATATTTCAGGTTGTATTTCTCGGGCACGGTCAGGAATTGTTGCAGGGAGCCAATGCCAGGGATGCCACGGAACTTGGCTCCTTCCAAACGCTCGACCGAGGTGGTTGTCATTTCCGGCAGGCGCCGGGCCGAGTGATAGTTGCCATCCACTTGGGTGGCGCTGGTCTGGGTCGAGAGCCAAGCCATCTGATCGCCAAAGCCGAGGGTGAGAAAGCGCCAGCGGGCGTGCTGATCTTTCTGTAAAAAATTAACTATCGGCTGCATATCAATCGGTTGCGGCTGAAAGCGGCGAAATTGGGGCAGGCTCACGGTAAAGACAAAGACCAGGATCAGGCCACCGGCCAGCCCTAGTTGGACACCATGCCAGGTGATCCGCCCAAATTGCAGTTGCAGCCAGCGGCCCACCATGCCGCGGTTCAGGCTGACGGTAAAACGACCGGCCAGCGGCAACATTAACATGGCCGCCCAGAGCGTATAGCGATCCAGAGTTAAGATCTCAAACGCACCCCCCAGCAACAAACGGGGAATCGGCGTCGTACCGCCGGTGCCAAGGAGGGCCAGCAGCGCAATCGAGGCGGTGAGCGGCCAAGCGCGGCCAAAGAGCCCTTTGTAAAAAATGTAAGGCATGAGCACGATCAACATGCCATAGGGAATTAACCAGAAGATCAACCCCGCATTAAGATTGAGCAGGAAGTTGTCGCGGCTGGCATGGGGAATCGGGACCTGGCTGATCGGATCAAGCCGGCTCCACGCCCAATAGGGCCAAACGATGAGCAGGAGCAGCGCAATGGCCCCCATGCCAAAGAGTGCGGTCCGCACACCCGGGGCCAGGACCCGGCGCAGGTAATGGGCACTAAGCGCGCGCCAACTTTGGCCGGTCCAGTACCGGGCGGGCAACATTCCTTCGTCCGGCAACGGGGTATGCCACTGTTGGAGCAGGGCCAGCAAGATCACGGGGGCCATGATAAAGACCGCGCCAAAGAGGGTAGTGACATGGTGTGCGCCCGTGGTCGCCGCGATTAAGGCCCAGCCGCGGATTAGATCGCGGTAACGACCACCGCGCACCCAGCGATAGACATAGGGCAGGGCATTGAGCAGAAAACCCAGCGAGACAATGGTCGGTAACTGGCCAAAGACATGCACCGTCTCGGCCACCGCCGAGGAGAGCATCAGCCAGAGGGCCGCCCACTGTGCCGCCTCTTCATCAACCCACAGCCGCGCAAAACGATACATACCCAGCGTTAAGACCAACATAGCCGTGGTTTGCACCATGACAAACGCAGTTCGCAGATCACCGGTCAGCAACGAGAGGAGGGCCACGCTCTGGTGCGAAAGCGGCGGGTAGCTGGTCATCGTGAAGCCGGTGTACCAGCGTGGCTCCCAGTGATCAAACCAGCTAATGCGCCAATGATCAGCAAAGAACATGTGGATGTACGCATCATAGGTGTTGGCGTAGCTGCCGTAGAGGGCAAGGCCACCGTGGATCACCAGGACGCCAAGCAACGCAACAATCAGCAGCGGGCGTTGTGGGATCCAAATTTCAATGGTGCGTTTTTCCAAATGGGCTGCACTTTGGCCCCAACTTTCACTCTGAATCGTCATTTTCAGCAAACTAACTTTTTTGACTGACAGCTTACGTAATTTTGCCCATTGATTGTAGTGGAAGAGTAAGACTAAAATCCTTACTAGATCATAACATCCTTTTGTCAGCATTTTTTCAGGTTCGCGCAGGGCGCAAGCGTTTATTGAAACCGATGCAAGTTTCTTCTGAAATCCCAGAGCCACCACTGACGGCTGAAAGTCGGCGCGCAGCCCGGCACAGCAAAACATTGGTGGGCTGGTCAATTGACCCACGCCTGCTGGTTGCCGTGCTAGGGGCACTGCTCTACCACGGTGTGCTCAGCATCTATGGCACCTATCGCAATACCTACGATGCCTATGTCCACATCTTCTTTGCCGATCATTGGACACGGGGCTGGTTTGACCATTGGGACCCGCGCTGGTACACCGGCTTTACGTTGACCAGCTATCCACCCCTTTCGCAACAATCAGTGGCCGCAGTCTCCTTTCTCACCGGCGACCTGCGGCTGGCCTTTGGCATTGTGCAGGCCAGCGCGATGGTGTTGATGACAATTGGCATGTATCGTTTTGCCCAGCTGTGGGTGAGTAAAGAAGCTGCCGGGTGGGCCGCGATCTGGTTGGTCTTTTCGTCGGCCATGGCAGAGACAATTCATGTCTTTGGGCAGTTGCCCACCACCTACTCGCTCTCCATGTTACTCAATGCACTGCCCTTTACCTACGGCTGGATCGTGCGCGGGAAAGGATCATTTCTGGCCAAATGTTGGGCGCTGACCGCGGCGACCACCGGTGCGCACCATGTCACCACCCTTTTTGGTTCCGTCTTTATCACGGCGCCTGTTCTGGTCTTAGCACTGGTCGAATGTTTCCGCACCGAGTTGGGCGATGAACCAGGGGCACATCCGCGCTTTGTCACGCGTGAAAACTGGTGGGCCTTGGTCATGCGCCGGCTGCGGCGTGTCCTCTGGCCGGTCGTGCGCACGGGGATCTTTGGCGTCGGGACGATTATATTGCTGCTCCTGGTCGTCTTTCCCTACTGGGCCTGGAGCAAGGGCGATCCGATTACGCAGGTGTCGATTCCCCATGCCAGTCGCGACAATTTTCTGGTCAACCTCAACGCCGGGCTGGTCTTCTGGCTGATCCCCTATGGCATGATGCTCTTTGCCATGCCCTATGTCTTCTATAAAGGTTTTAGTACCAAGGCCTGGCCACTGGCCGCTTCGATTGCGCTGCTGGCGTTTCTCGGCACCGGCGGCACCACCCCTTTCCCCAAAATGTTACTCGGTGGGGCCTTTGATGTGCTCACGCTGGATCGCTTTACGCTCTGGGCGTCGATCCTCATGTTGCCGCTGGCCGGTGAATATATCGTCAGCCTGTTACATGGCAATCTGGCACGCTGGCTGCAAGCACAATTTGGGGTGTTGGTGCAACGGGGCATGGTCGTTTTTACGATTCTGGGACTTGTGCTCTGCTCGATCTTCGTGGTCAACCTCACCCAGTTTCGTAAATTTCAGCCCGCGCCCATCGACATGCAGCCGATTGTCACCTTTTTGCAAAAAGATGAACATTGGCGCTGGCGCTATATGACCATGGGCTTCGGCGATCAGATGGCCTGGCTCTCGGCCCAGACGACGGCGGCGCAGATCGATGGTAACTATCACTCGGCGCGGCGGCTGCCCGAAATGACCACAACGCCGGTGGAGCGGCTGGAAGGGGCTAAATTTAGCGGGATCCCTGGCCTCGGCTCGCTCCAACAATTTATCAATGTGCCGGACAAGTACAATCTCAAATATATCTTCTCGAATGACCAATTCTATGACCCGTTGCTCTTTTTCTATGGCTGGCACCGCATTCAACTCTTAGAAAATGGCATCGCGGTCTGGGAGCGCGAAGATATTCCCGTGCTGCCGGAAGAGCTGCCACGCAAGGAGATCCCGCTCTATCATCGGCTTATGTTTGGCATTCTACCGCCGCTGGCCCTTGTGTTGTCGTTCATTGCCGTCACTGCGCATTATTGGCAGTGGCCCTTTCTCTTTATCGGCGAGGCGCTCGGCATGCGGCCGCGGTTTGAACGAATCTACGCCCAATTGGCACGCCCGGCCCAGTGGATCTGGCGCGTGCTTGATCGCTGGCTGCTGGCAGCTTCCACCATGCCGAGTACGGGACGCGGGCGCGCGCCACGCTGGCAACTCTATATTCATCTGCTCTTGCGCCGCTTTCGGCGGCGGATGGGGACCCCTTCGCCTAGTGCGCGGCAGGTACGGACGGCGATATTGGTGACCGTGGTGGTCGTGACGGTTGCGGTTGTGGCCGTGCGGATTGTCAGCTATTTCCGTGACCCACTTTATTTGATTACTACCTATTATGACGATCTCGACTTCCGCCGCTTTCAATCCGCCTACAGCAGTCTGAATCCAGATACGCGGCCCGCCTTTGACCAGTACATGCTCAACATGTCGGTGCAAGGTGGCTTGATCGCCTCCTACAGCAAACTCGATAGCCTACACACCAAGGTGCTCGAAGCCGACGCCGAGCAGATGCGGGTGCAGGTTGATACGCGTTACATCACGGCGCTCTCTTATTACACTGGGACAGAGACCTTGATTCTCACCAACCACCCGGCAGAAGGTTGGCGCATTGAGCCGGCACCGATTGACATTCGCATCCCGCCAGATCAATTTCTGCGCCGCCCAACATTGGATTGGCTAACGATCAGCCAGCGCCGGACCGACAGCACAGTGATCGACTTTACCCAGGTGCTCGACCGTCCCGAGTTGCAGGTGCTCTCCGCGCGCCTGGTGCAGCACGATAACCAGCGCTACAGCCTGGTCGGTGAATTGATCAACAAGGATGTGGACCCGGCCGATCTCACCGTCACCGGGTTTATCTATGATGACCAGGATAATCTGCTGACCAAATATAATGCCGGCGCGGCGATGATGCATAAACTGTTCCCCGGCGAGATCACCCCTTTCCGCGTTGATTTTGAAGGGGTGGCCGGCCTGGCGCTCGATGACACGCGCGGCCCGATTGGCTTTGATCCAACCGCCTTCTGGAACTTTGTGGTACCGGAAGATGCGAAATTAGGGCGCTTTGATCTCTTTGCCAAAGGGGTCGTGACCCAGCGCGATCTCAATCGCGATGTGGGGATCCAGGGGGTACGGGTGGAAACAAGCGCGGATGGTTATCTGCTCAAGGGAACGCTAATCAACAGTGGCGTGATCGAGGCCGTGATTCCCAATCTGTTGGTCACCTTTTACGATGAAGCAGGGCAGGTGGTGTGGGTCGATCAATACTTTGTGCCCCAGTCCGTACGGCCGCAACGTTCGACCACATTTACCATGCCGCTGACCAGCCGTGGTGAGATTACGCCGCTCGATCTGCCTGGAGGGGCAGCGGATACGCTGGGTGACCAAGCCGGCGTGCGCGCCGACTGGATTAGCGTGCCGGCGCAGATGGGGTATGCCTATCTACGGGTCAGCGTTAATTACTTTACTGGAGTTAACTAGATGAAAACACGCGCGGCGGCTCGTAAGCATGCGATGCTGAAGGTGTCGCGTTTTGTCGCGCAGGGGACGCCGATCCACCTCACCCCCGGCTCCTCTCCAACTGGGAGAAGGGAGACCAAGCTCCCCCTCTCCGTGACGGAGAGGGGGTCGGGGGGTGAGGTGGATCGGCCCTCCCTTAATTTAATGGCAGTGACGCGGAGCGTCCGCGCTGCATGCCGCCGGAGACCGGCGGAACGAGCTGTACGAGCCGCACGAATGGTGGGTGGTAGTGTTGGTTTGTGGCTGTTAATGGGATTGCTGCTGAGCTGTCGCGCCAGCGCGCCGCCGGTGAACACCGAAATGGCAGTCCAAACGGTTGCGGTGCAAGCTTTACAGATCGACGCGCCCAGTGAACTTGCGGCTGGGCAACCGTTGACAATCGTCGTTCACAGTACGCCGCTGACAGCCACTGGTGAGATCCTCTTGACTGCACAGGGGAGTTTTGGTTATCTGCCGCAGCGGGCAACCCTGGCAGCAGGCCGCGCGGTTTTTACACTTCGCCCGCTCCACACGCAGCGCGCCGGCATGGTGCAATTGATTGCGCGCAGCGGTGCTGTGGCTGCGTCCCAGGATCTGTCAATTGACCCTGGTCCCGCGGTCGATCCGCTGCTGCCACTGATCGGCCCCCGATCCATTGTGGCGGACGGCAAAGATTGGACGATGGCCGTGCTGGCCCCGCGCGATGAGTTCGACAATCCGGTCGCCGCGGGGACGACGGTGATCATCCGCGCCCAACATCCCATCCTGCCGGGTGCGGAGCCGGCCACAGGGCTAGCGATTGTGCGCACCCAGACCCAACATCTGTTGGCCTGGGCACCCATTGCCAGCCGCACCCGGGCCGGGCGCATGTTAATCGCAGCCAGCGCCGGTAGCAGTCATAGCCCCGAACGCTTTGTCATGGAAGTGCCGGGCCAGCCACAGCCCTTTATCATTCAGGCCGATCAGCTCACAGTCCCCGCTGATGGCCGTCAGGTGGTACGCCTGGAAAGCGAGCCGATTACGGATCGCTATGGCAATCAACTCTTTGACGGCACCCATGTCACCATCTTGGCCGCGATGGCGGCTGGTGAAGTGCGGACGTTACCGGCGCTAACGATTGATGGGCGCGTCTACGCGACCTTGCAAGCACCGAGTCAACCGGGTCCCATGTACGTGCGTGCGTGGATCGATGGCGTCTCCAGCAATCTGTTGCAGCTTGACTTTACCCCTGGCCCTGCCGTACAACCGATCAAGGTTGTCACCCAAATGACCAGCGAAGGGGTTGTAATCACGGCTGGCCCACTCGTCGGCCAGCTCGACCAGTTCATTCCCGATGGGGCCGCGGTGACCTTTATCGTCACCGCCCCCGACGGGACAGCACGCCAGGCGATGGCACCAGCCGACTATGGCTATGCGCAAATCATGGTGCGTGCTCTTACCCTCCAACCTGGTATCTATCAAGTGAAGGTGACCGCTGGGACGGGCACTGGCACGGCCAGCTTTACCACGCAGGTGTTGACGGCCCAATGATCGCTAAATCGCGCCTTAAGCTAGCCCTGGCCCTGGCCTTACTCGGGCTAATCGCGCTCCTGTTGCTCGGCACGATTGCCGGCATGGGGCGGCTACTCGCCTATTTTAGCCGTGGGGCTGATCCAGCCGGCATCTTTAAAGTAGTGCCAACCGTGCCGGTGGATCTCAAGGACCGCGTGAGCTGGCTACCCGATCGACCCAGCGCCACAACCGAGGGGCCACTGCCCGCTTATACGCGCGAACAGATTGCCGGGGCCTATCTCTATGGCTGGGCCCAGTGGAATACGGCCTATGCGCTGAAGAAACCCTATAATCTGAAAACTTATTTTGCGGCCCCCGCCCTCGACATGGTCAGCGCGGCAGTGACCAGTACGGTCGCGGCGGGCTGGCAAGTACGCCAGCACAACCTCCACCATCAATTGGAGCTGGCTTTTGTGTCGGCTGATGGGCAACTGGTCGCCTTCACCGATCACAACGCCCATCTGGTCCAGCAACTGTTGGCTGCGGACGGCCAGTTGATCGATGTACAGGAGACGACCAGCATCTATGCGGTGGTAATGCGGCTGGAGGATGGCAACTGGCGGATCCGGGATCTGGTGCGTCAAGGCAACGGCCCGTCACTCGAACCCGTACGCACAACGTCACCGTCCGCAGAGTTTGTGCAAGTGGCCGATGGGCAACTGGTCGTTGACGGTCAGCCCTTTGTGGTGGCTGGGGTCAACTACTATCCCAAAACCTCCCCCTGGCTCCTCTTCTGGCCCGAGTATAAAGCCCCCGACACGGTTAAAGATCTCGACACTATCCAAGCGCTGGGTCTGAACACCGTGCGGATCTTCATTTCCTATGCCGACTTTGGTGGCGATGTCATCACATCGAAGGAACTCATCAAGCTGACGCACTTTCTCAACCAGGCACAAGTGCGGGGACTCAAGGTGATCGTCACCCTCTTTGACCACCATACCGACCACAGTGTCAGCAATTGGGCGGGGGATGATCGCCACTTGGCCGCGCTCATCCCCCCCTTTGCAGAGCACCCTGCGATCCTGGCCTGGGATATTAAAAATGAGCCGGACCGCGATTATGCGTTCAACACGCAGCCACTAACCGAAGCCTGGCTGCGCCACATTGCCACCACGGTGCGCCGCCATGACCCCAATCATCTGATCACGATTGGTTGGTCGCAACCAGAAGCCGCTGTCGCGCTGACCGATGTGGTCGACTTTGTCTCCTTCCACTACTTTGAAGATCTAGCCGATTACAGCAAACGGCTGGCGCAACTCATGGCGACGGTCGATCCCAAGCCGGTGCTGCTCCAAGAATTTGTGATGTCAACCTGGAATTCCTATTGGCCGCACGGCCACAGCGAAGCGGAGCAAGCGCGCTACTACGCCGACCTGTTAGGCCAGCACCGCACTTTTCCCACGGCCGGCTATCTGGTCTGGACGCTGCATGACTTTGACCGCGTCACGCTGCCCGAGTTTAGCCTGCCCTGGCAGCGGGCGCGACAGGCCAACATGGGGTTGTTGCGCGGTGATGGCACGCAAAAACCGGCGGCGGCGATCATCAGACCCGGGGCGTCACTGGATCTGCCTCCGCTGCCTGACTATTACCGCTTTACTAAGCCTTTCTGGCTGTTGCTCTATGCGTTGACAGGGGGGGGGTGTCTGGTGGTTGGTTTCTGGTGGTGGCGGTGGGGTAGATGGTGGTTTGGGCGTCACCGGTCCCGCAAACAGTCGTTGCTGCGCGCGAAAAACGAAAAGAAAAGGCGGTTACGCCCTATGCGTATGCCCACCTTGGCGACACTGATTAAGCTGGTCAAGTTGCCGTTGAGGGTGATCCAGTGGTTAAGCCGTGAGCTGCCACGCCGTCTTTCTTTGCGTGCGCTGCGCCGGTTATTTGCGCCCAGCAATCTGCGCAGACAACTGGCAAAGCCTTGGCAGTGGTTGCGCCAATGGCGGGCCAAACGCCGACTGGCACAGCGGCAAGCAACCTTGCGGCGGCGTGCGGTCCGTCAAGCGACCTTGCGCAAAGCGATATCTCGTCAACACGCGAAACGGCCACCGCGCCGGTAGCCAGCGTGGTGGCCGTAAATTAACGGTAGATACGCTTCAAAATTCTCACACCGGCACTGTTTCAGTGGCAATCTGACCAGCGGCATATTCCAGCAGTTTTAGAGCGGCTTCCTGTGATACTGTAGGGAAATTATCCAAGAACTCAGCCAGTGCACAACCATCGAGCAGATAGTCAAAGAGTGTTTGCACCGGAACTCTAGTCCCCGCAAAGACAGGTACACCACTCATGATCTCAGGATCGATTACTACTGGCCATGCGGTTGAAACTGTGCGGTACATAATCACTCTCCTTTCGTACAATTTCCTTATTGTACCGCATATTCATAACACGCTGCCAAATAGCGGTAAGCTACCGATAACCGACAGATGTGTGCGTCCGACTTACGGCACAATGTTGCGGACCAGTGGGATCCGTTTCAGCAACATCGTGGTGATCACGGAAAGGGCCATCACCAGCAGCGCAATAGTAGGAATGCTGAGCAGGGGCGTAAAGCTGGCCGCTGTGAGTTTGAAGCCAAAATGGCCACTGGCCAGCTCTTCGATAATCAGGACGTGGACAAAGTAGATGCCCAGGCTACAAGAGCTGATCCAGGTGACGAGTTTCTGGAGCAGGGGTAATTGCTGAAACAGATAGTGATAGTCCAAAGATTTGAGAAACAAAAAGATCCCAACGGCCACCACAATCAGATTCAGACTATCGTTGGCGACAAAAAAGTTGTCATACCCCCCGACTGTCTCGATCTGGCGCGTGAGCGCATGGGTGATATACTGCGTAAAAATCAAGAGTGCCACCACGAGCAACAAGAGTGGAATCACCTGACCGCGTTTCACGGTAACATTGCGCAGATAGTAACCCAGTACAAAGAAGCCCACATAGCCGGTGGTGACGAAGACATCGATGCCCACTTCAAAGCCAAAGAAACGTTTGATCAGCGGTAAGATGGCGACCGTTACCAGCCAAACCGCCAGAAAGTAGGTGAGATTTTCCTGCGTAGTATGGCGAATATAGATGCGCAAAATCGGCGCAGCCAGGTAAAGCCCCAAAATCATCTGGATAAACCAGAGATGATAGTAAACCGGCCCTTCCACAAAGAGCACCAAGATCTCTTTGGCGCTAAACACCTCACCCCTAGACCCAATCCGCCAGAGCAGGTAAATCACCGACCAGGCGACGAAGGGCAATAAAACTTTAAAGAAGCGCTTTTTGAAGAAAACCGCAATCGGTTGATCCTTGCTGGGATTGAGCAACAACAAACCGCTCACCATGGTAAAGAGTGGCGAGCCGATTTTACCCAGAATGTAAAAATTATTGGCCACCCACCAGTCTGCATAGGGAATGCTTTGGTACAAATAGATGAGCGGAAAGGCCACATGCAGGGTGACAATCACCAGCAGGGCAAAGCAGCGTACCGTTTGCACATAGATCAAGCGCGCTTCGGCCTGCGCCGCCGCTTTGGCAACTGGTTTTGCTTCTACTTTCGCTTTTACGTCCGCCTCCGCCAGTGGCGGGGCATAAACATTATCGGCAACAGTCATCTGCTCTTCACTCCTGAATTTGACCCGCGACTTGATCGGCACAGTCGTCGAAAATAAACCACAAGTTTCGCTTGCCAGGGCAATTAGTTTGCCGGCAAGGCAGCCACTTCGATCGTTTCAAAGGCCACGATACTCTGCGAGGCGGTCAGACCAAGGTGGCCGCCAGGGCTGACTAAGGGGATCTGCTCGGCAATCAGCGTGTCATCCAGAAAAATCGCGTAGACTGTACTGTCAGCGACGACCTGCAAGGTATGGGTCTGCGCCCCCGGCGGCTCGACCGCTTTGTCCCCCTGCCCCACAAAATTACCCTGGTCATCAAAATAACCCCAAACCAATGCCCGCCCTTCATAGTAGCGCACCATATGCCCTTGCTGCTTGTTCGCCGACTCCGGCATGTTAAATAACAGACCGCCACCCGCCAAGCCGGTGCGATGGTGGAAGCGCACCCGCAAGGTGAATTGGGTAAAGCTGCCGGCATGGCTAATACTGTAATCATAGCCATCGGTCTGTTGCTGGACCAGCGCGTCCGGCGTAAATTGCCAGTCACCACTAAAGGGCGTCCACTGGGTTTGATCAACGGCCTCGGCAAAGTTCTGGGTAAAGCGGCTTGGCTCGCCGGTGGATAGCACAACCGGCGTCGGGTTGGTTGTTGTGGTCGTGAAGCCCGCCATACTAGCGGGTGGTGAGCCGATAGCCGAAAGCGCGGTTGTCGCAGCCAGGTCAGCAGTGATTGGCAATGTATCAACTACTACGGGCGCAGCACGATCCGTACCGATCGGTTGGGTCACGGGTGTAATCGCAACATCGTCAAATGCCACCTTGGAAAACCAGGTGGTCAAGGCCACTTTGCCGCCATGATATTGCAAGGGAATGGCGCGCTGTTGGGGTTGCCCATTGACCAGGATATCATAATGATCTGCATACACAGCCACCGCCAGATCGACACCCTGGCTGGTATCCGGCGGTTCGACGCTCCCTTGGCCAACAAATTGCCCCTTTTCGTCAAAATACCCAAAGGCGAGATAGGCACGCCCGTCAGTGACCCCAAAACGGACCAGATGACTTTCATCAACCAGATCAGCGCGTTGCATATTAAATAAGAGCCCTGCCCCATTTGGCCCTTCCTGCACCTGCATATGCGCGCCAAATTGATAGGCTGGATAAGCAGCTAGATCAATGGGGATCACCGCAAAGACATCCGCCAGATTTTGATCAGTTTGGACAAGCGTCTGTTCCTGGATCTGCCATTGGCCAAAAAAGCGGCGATAATCAACCCGCTGTTGCGTATCAAACGTTTCCAGGTAAGGGAGGGTCAGCGGCGTCAGGGTATCACCATAGAGGGCCATGAAGATGCCGGCATTGGCGGCGATCCATAACGTCCCCGCCAGGGCAATGGCAACGGTAATAAAACGCAAAGAAAATGTTTCAGTTTGCATAAGTAGCACACTTTTCCGATCCGCAGAGTTATGCCCGGCCTAAACCGCCCCAAGCGCTGGGCGAGGACTCACCAACGGGCTAAGCGTAGAAACAGCTAGGGCCAGCAGTAACATACCGACCATCGTCAAGGTGAAGAGGCAGATCGCCCCGCCGACCCGTACACTAAGCGGCTGAAAAACAAAAGTAACCTCATGTGGTTGACCCTCCGGCATGGGCGGTAGGATGATCGCGCGTTGGATGCCATTGGCCCGCAAAATCGGGGTGGGGACGCCATTAACATAGGCTTGCCAACCGGGGTAGATCGCTTCACTGATCGTGAGCAGCCCGCGCACGTTATTCTGAACGACCAAACGGATCTGATCCGGCTGATAGAGCAAGAGGTTGCTGCTGAACCGTAGATCAGGCTGCGCGGCGAGGGCACCAACGCCGATGTCGAGCAGCACCGCCTCGGCTTTGGCTAACTTTTCGAGCGCAGTGCCCGGCGCACTCCCCTTAACGCCAATCAGGGCATAGGCCGCGCCCACTTGGCCAGTCAGCTCAAGGTTGGCACCGATGCTGGCAAAAGCGCTGCGTGTGGCCGCGTTGAGCTTGGCAATGCCTTCGTCATAGGTGGCCAGGGCGACAATCGTACCCACCGGGGCAGCGTTAATCAAGGTCGCCAGGCGGTTGCTTTGATTTTCAGCGAGATAGGTATCAAAGGCACCGGCATTGAGCACCGCACCACTTTGCGCGTTAATCAGCGCGACGACAATGCCCCGCTGTTCTGGGGTGACAGTGACACCGTCAACGATCACGGCACTATATTTCACTGGCCCACCAGCGAGGACACTAATGTCCACCGGACTACGGGTGTTGGTGGTGCCGATCTGATAGAGCGCCGGATCAACAGCCTCCGGCCACAGCGCTTTTAGGGTTGACGGTAACTGCGCATCCGCCATGCTGATGGTTGGCTGTGCGTCAAGCGATTGGGTCGCATTCAGCAGCCCATTGATTGTAATGGAGGTGACCGCGGGCCGGATGGCCGTGCTAAACTGGGCATAACTGGGCTGCGGCACGCGCGCCCACAGTTTGCCCTGGCTATTGGCCAATACCAATTTTGCCGTGGGTTCGGGGGCCTCTTCCGCATCCGGCGCGGTGAGCACATAGCCGACGTTGAGCAGATCATGGTGCAGGGCGGGGGTAAGCTTTGGCCACTGGGTCAGTAACTGAAAACGTTCCTGGAGATCCAGGATGTTGTAGCCGGTGGCAAAGGGCGTCTGATAGACCGCGCTGTAGTTGTCCGGCAAGATCTCTGCCTTGTTGTCAATGCGCAGCCCGTCGGGCAGTTGACTCAGTTTGCCGATCAACTGGTTCTGATCTTCGATCTGCCAGCGGGCATCAAGCAGGGTGGTGCCATAGTTCTGGATCGCGAAGCGCGCCGTTTCTGGGTCCGCTTTCATCGTATCATGGTAAGGCGCAAAGGTGGCCACATCCAGAAACATGAGCAGCGCGGCGGCCGCCGCTAACGCCCCCCCACGCAACCGATCGTTGGCACGCGCCCAGAGTAAGGCAGTGGCCGCCCCCAACAAGAGGACAAAGATCAAATAAGCATTGGCGGTCTGGGTCATGAGTTCAAAAGGCTCACTGGCCGGGCGCCGATTGAACAAGTTTTCGGCGAAGAAGAAATCTTCCCCAACCGGTTGATAGCTGCGCAGCAAAAAGACATAGAGCCCGGTCCCCAGCAATAGCACAACGGCAAGCAGCGCGCCCGCCCCCCGTACTAATGTTTGCAACCGGCGTAATTCTTTGGTCGCCAGCGTGTTGAGTAAACTTTCCACGCCAAAGGCCGCCAGAATCGAGAGCGAGAGGTTGGCAATGAAAAAGGCGCGTGTACTGACCCGGATCGAGGTAAAGCCGGGGACAAAACGATAGACCAGCCCATGCAAGATGGTAAACCCACCCAATGCCGTCATCAACGCCACCAGTACAGCGATTCCCCAGAAGAGCCGTTCCGGTCGCGCTTGGTTCGGGACAATCCAGGCGACAACCGCCAGGACTAGGGTTAAGATGCCGGCATAGATCCGAAATTCGGTGCCGCTCCAGCCCAGGAATTCGGGCATTAAGAGCCCAATCAGGTTGCGCGGTAACAGGGAGAATTGGGCGACAAAACTATAGGTGGGGCTGTTGCGCAGCGAGCGATCCAGCAGTTCAATTGCCGGCAACAGGGCAATCGCGGCCAGACCGACCGCAATCGTGCCGGCCAACCCAAAGAGCAGGGGCATGCGCAGGCGGCTGATCCAATCAACGGCTTGGCCCTGGCGCAGTTGGCCAATCCAGCGATAGAGAAAGTACGCGATTACGGTCAAGGCACAGTAGAGGGTAGCCTGTGGATGGCCGGCCATGGCCATTTGGCTCAACGCCAACCCAGCCGCCACCGCCCAGGCGACGGCGCGGCGCGGGCTCTTGGCAAACCAGGCGCAATCCAACAACCAGAGCACGCCAGGCAACCAGACCGCGACCGCCAACATATTGTAGTGGCCGCGATGGCCGACAAAAAAACCGTTAAATTCAAAGCCAATCGCCCCTACCAGCGCGGCGGCCACCCGGACATCAAGCCGGCGCAGATAGGCAAAGAGGAAGAGCGCGCCCAATGCATAATGGGCAACCACTAACAGTTCAAAGGCAATATAGGGCAGATCGCGACCGCGATAGAGCAGATCAAAAAGCAGATTCGGCCCATAAAAGGGCGCGACCTGGACATCACCCAAGAGCGGCATCCCCCCAAGTTGATAGGGGTTCCACAACGGCATGGTCCCCAACTCAAACAGCCGGTGGACAAAGACACGCGAGGGGTAGGCCCCCATCAGGATATCCCCCCCAAACATCACGCGGTCACTGGGATTGGGGGTCCACACTTGCCAAAAGACCAGCGGTGGTAGACAAATTAAGAGCAAAACGGCCATTAGATCGGGACCATGGGCGCGCATGCGTTGCCATGGCACAAGATCACACATCAGCGTTTGTAAACGTTGTGATTTCATAGAACCTTATCTTTGCGCCAGCGCTAGGGCGTGACAATGGTAAAGTCATCAAAGGCAACTTTGCTGTTGCTGACGAGTAAGCCAACATAGCCACTGGGAAAGGTGAGCGGGACCGCTTGCGCCACAAGCGCACCATCCAGGGTAAAGTTGGCCTTGCCACGCGCAACCGCGACCGTTAGGGTGTGCCATTCGCCATCCGCGCCATTGGCAACCGTTACCAAATCTTCAAAGACAAAGTTGCCGCCTTCATCAAAATGGCCCCACTGTAACGCATCGCCGCCACGGGTATAGTTGATCAGTTGGCTGCGCATTTTGCCATCGCGCTGGGCCATGTTGAAATAGAGGCCCCCACCCATGTTGCCATCAAGCTGGCGCAAACGCACGGTCACTGTATAGGTCGCGCCTTGAAAGGTGGAGATGCTGCCCAGATCAGTGCCGGCGACACTCAACTGTTGATAGCTCTCATCCACAAATTGCCAGGTGCCATTGAGCACGCGCCAGTTGTTGAGATTGCCATTGGCAAAGTCGTCACGCAGGGCTGCGCTTTGGGTCAACGGCGTCATTGCTGTCTGCATCACGGTAGTGGTGATCGCCGGTGCGCTGGCGACAATGGCTGCGCTCGCTGCGGTTGCGGACAGGGTCGTTACCGTCACATCGTCAAAGTCAACACTCGCCTGCGAGGTGGTCAAGCCAAGGTAACCGGTTGTACTGCGGTTGGTGATCTGCCCCATCAGCCGCCCATCTAGCGCAACCGTGCTCTTATCCCCATGGGTAAGCAGCGCAAGAGTATGCCAACCGCCATCATTGATTGGTGGCTCAACTTTGCTGCCCCCAACATAGATATAGTTGCCTTGTTCATCAAAGCGCCCCCAGCGCAGGAAACTGCCTTGCTTATCCAGATCAACAACCTGCGCGCCCATGCGGCTGCCGGCGCGTGGTGCGTTATAGATAAAACCACCCCCCATGAGGCCGCCCACCAACCGCAGTTGCGCCGCCATACTGTAATCGGTTTGCGGGGCAAGATTGAGCATCGTGATATAGTCATAGCCATCGGTGCGCTGTTGGCGATAGATTCCATCCTTGACAACCCAGTCGCCGGAAAGGGGCCGCCACGCTTGGGCACCCACCACGGGATCGCCAAAGTCAATCGGATTGAGGGTTAGCGGCTCGGTTGGCCCATTGTTAACGACTGGGGCCGGCACGGCATTCGCAGCAACGGCTGGGACCGTGGTTGGAGCCGGCACAACCGCGCTGGTGCTGCTACTCGCTGCGGTCGTGGTCGCGACAGTGGTGGTGGCACCGGCAAGCGCAGCAGGGACAGCAGGGGCAGCCGAATCAGCCACCGCTGCGGTAGCCCCTGACAGTTGCGCCGGGGCGGCGCTGACATAACGGTAGAGGGTCGCCTCGGCGGCTCGGTTGAGCGGGGCGATCAACACCTCCTGCGCAGCCGGTGCCGGGCCAAAATCGATCACCCACTTGATCGTTTCCCCTTTTGCCATCGTTGCCAATCGCGTGCGAAATGGTTCAAGCTGTAATAAAGCCCAGCCGCGCACGCGGGCACGATCCGGCTCATCCAGCCGACTGTAAAGTAACAACGTATCACCAGGCAGATAGGCACCCGAAGTGAGTTGCACACCGGGCGAGCGCCGGATCGTTTCGGCAATATCCCAAGCCAGCAGTTGGCCGGCGACCAGTTGGGTTGGCGCGACCGGCAGCAGCACGCGCAGGGCCAGGCTCCCGCCTATGATCAAAATCGTCAGCAAGAGAGCGGCCACAAACAGGCGAAATTGCTGGCTGGGTTGGCGCCAGTCCAACGTACGCAGCGCAGTGCGCAAAGTTGTCATCGTCAATTCCTCTACTTTATGCCAAAATCGGGGCGGCCAGCGTTTCCGGTAGCCAGCGGCTCAAAATTTGTTTGAGCTCATCCCGTTTAACCGGTTTACTCAGATAATCATCCATGCCGGCCGCCAGGCAGCGTTCGCGATCTCCCGTAATAGCATTCGCGGTCATGGCAATAATCGGCACATGGCGGCCGGATGGGGCTTCGACCTGCCGGATCTGGCGCGTGGCTTCTAGCCCATCCATCACTGGCATCTGCCAATCCATCAACACAAGTTGGTAAAGCGCTGCGCTGTTACGAAAGGCCTCAACCGCCTCGTGTCCATTTTCCACAATGTGTGCGGCATAACCCATTTTTTTGAGATGGGCGATCACCACCCGTTGGTTGTTGACATAATCCTCTACCACCAGGATCAGGTTGGCCGGCACGGTAGGCTCAGGTGATTCGTCGGCAAGGGGATCAGCAGTCACCCCATCATCACTCCACTCCGCATCAGGAACAGCGGTGCTGGTCCATCGGATCAACGGTTGAATCAACTGTTCGTAAAGCGCAGATTGGGTCAGCGGTTGATGGATGATCGCATTAAAGCCGGCGCCCAGCCACTGTTGTTCTAGTCCTTGCGCATGGTTAGTGGTCAGCAGCAACAAGTAGAGTGAGGCCAGAGTTGGGTCAGCTCGCACCGAACGGGCAAGGGTTAGTGGCTCCAGTGCGCGATGTTGCTCATCAATAATCAGACTACGATATGCATTACCTTGGCGATGCGCGTGGTGCAGGTGGCCTAACAAGGCGGCATTGCTTGCCAACTGGGAAGGGGCGACGTCAATCTGGTTGAGCCAGGTGGTAAGATAACTTTGCACTTGGTGACAGAGCACCGCGCTATCGGTAATGACCAAACTGCTTCCCAGCGCATTTAAGTGCGCTGGGGGCGCGCTGACCGACGCGAGCTCGGGCAGACGGAAGGGAATCTGGACGGTAAAGCGTGAACCGCGCCCCATTTCACTTTCCACCTCTAGCCGGCCGCCCATCAACTCGACCAGCCGCTTGGTAATTGCCAATCCCAAGCCAGTGCCACCATAGCGCCGGGTTGTCGAGCTATCCGCTTGGGTAAATGGATTGAAGAGATCTTTAAGGGTCTCAGCGCTCATCCCGATCCCAGTATCACGCACCACAAGCTGTAAACTGACGGTTTTACGCGAATGACCAGTGCCGACCGCCAAGTGTGGCGGGGCAAAGTATTGCTGGCTACGCGTGATGATCAGGGCAACTTCCCCACTGTGGGTGAATTTAATGCCATTGCTGACCAGATTAATCAGAATCTGGCGTAAGCGCACGGCATCGCCAATTAGCGTTGCCGGCACATCAGGCGCGACATAATTGAGCAGCACAATGCCCTTGTTTTCGGCATTCGGCGTCAGTAGGCGCACAACACTGCCAACTTCCGCTTGTGGCGTAAAGGGAGCAGTTTCCAGAATGAGTTTGCCGGCCTCAATTTTGGAAAAATCGAGAATACTGTTGATAATCTCCAACAGTTTGCCACTCTCTTCATAGGCAACGGTGGCATACTCGCGTTGTTCTTCATCCAATGGGGTGGCGAGTAATAGTTCGGTCATCCCCGCGATGCCATTCATTGGGGTCCGAATTTCATGGCTCATCGTCGCCAGAAATTCAGATTTCAGGCGCGAGGCTTGAAGCGCCTGATCGCGTGCGTGTTCCAATGCTTGTTCAATTGTGCGGCGTTCGGCAATCTCGCGTTGTAACTGGGTGTTCGTGGTTTGCAGTTCAACGGTGCGCTGCTGCACTCGCGCTTCAAGCTGCGTGGCCAGTTCACGCAGTTCGACATTCGCTTGGTAAAGTTGGAGACTTTTCTCCTCTAACAGTACTTCTGCGGCTTTACGGGCATTACGATCGCGCTCCAATTGCCGCTTGAGGATAGCAACTTCTTCCATAAAAGGTTTGCTCCTCAGCCTAGGGGGCGGCAGTTAAGACAAAGCGCACGATCGTGCCTTGCCCAGTGGAAAGATCCTCACGTTCGATCTGTACCTGCTCGCGAAAATGTTGAAAGCAGCCGATCATCAAGCCATGCGCCAGATCCGCCATCGAGCGTTTGGAGGTGTAGAGCATCTGCATCCGCCCATCACATATCCGCGAACATTCAAAGCGTGGCAACTCGGCTTCGGGATAGAGCTTTTTGACTTCGGTGTGGACATAGGATTCCAACTGCTCGAGGAAGGTGAAACTGCTGTTTGCTTTTGTTAACAGATCCGCGTACCGCACCGCAAAGCGGGCAAAGAGCCGTTCGCCAAAGGCACTCAATAGCGCGGGGACGGGAATGGTACTCTTTGCGCTCAAGCTAACGACCAACTGTACCATTTCACTGTGTGGATAGGTACCGACGGCAGTATAGGCGCCGCCATTGGGCAAGTTGGCCGCGGTAATGATCTCATCAACCATATCAAGTGAAAACTGCTCTTCCACCATTTCGAGAAATTCGGTAAAGATCATGCCTTTCATCGGGGGCTCCTGGGTTGCTGGTTTGTAATGATTTGTATACTGTATAGATGTAATAATTGGGCGGTAGCTGGTACGCGAGTTTATGCGCAAGGACATAAAATGCTAACCCTAATGCGCCGTTGGTGACATTGCTTTAGAGATATGGCAAGCCGCAGACCTTCATGAAGCTTGTTCCTTGCGCTGTTCGACCAGTTCCCAGGTCAAGAGCAATAACAATAAGCCCGCCATCAACATGATCTGGATCGTCACGATCTGCGTGAGCGTGGCGTGAAAAAAGAGTAAAGTCACCACCTGCAAAATGCCGGCGGCCAGGGCAAAGATGGTCCCGGCCCGGTTGCCCAGGGCCAGTCGATAGTTGATCAACACGTTCGCCAGCGCAAAGAGTGCCGTGGCAATGGCATAGCGCCAGAGCAGATCGGCGATGCCCAAATATTCGGCACCAAAGAGGATCTGCACAATCGGGCCGGGGAAAAGCGCAGTAATCGCAATAATCACCACCGAGACCCCTAGTACCATCCCTAAACCAGTCCATAGTAGTTGGCGATGAGGCTCGCCACGCTGCTGCCGTTGCGCCACCAGTGGGAACATGGTGATCACGACTGACCAGGTAGCAAAGAAGACAATGCGGCCAATTAGTGCCAGGGCAGCATATTGACCAGCGCTGACGCTGTCAAAAAAGCGTTTCACAATCAGCACATCGCTGTTGTTGATCAGAATCAGGCTGGTTTCCGCCATCAAGACCGGCAAGGCAAAGTTGAGGATCGCCTGCCGTTGTGGCGCCGAGAGGGTGATTTTACCTTGGGTTGTGGCGTGCGGCTGCGCCGTCGCTCGGCGCGTGCGTAAGGCCCAGTTGGAGACCCACCAGGTGGCGACCAGCGATAAGGTCAGCCCCCAGACTGCGCCACCGGCCCCCCAGCCCAAGGCAACCAGCAACAGGCCAACCAGCAACCGCACCCACATCTCCACCTGGTAGGTGATCGCGAGGATGCCAAAGCGGGTTTGGCCCTGCAAGAGGCCACGATCAATCCCCTGCACAAAATAGACCGGCAACCCAAAAGCAAAGATCACAAAGATCCAAGGTGACTGAGTGTGAAAGAAATCCTGCCAGAAGAGGGCGCCCGCCCCCATCAACAGCCAACAGAGCAGACCGATCACCCAGGAGCGGCGGTTGAGCCAGCGGCGCAGGGCCACAAGTTGCCCCGCATCACCTTGGGCGCTGTAGATGGCGGCAAATTTGGCCGCGGTCTGCTGAAAGCCGGCGGTGATAAAGGTTAGAAAGAGAAAGAGCGTGATAATAATGCTGACATCAGCAAAGACGGCTGGGCCAAGCCAGCGCCCCAGAATCAGATTAAAGAGATAATTGCCGCCATTCACAATCGTTGTACTGACAAAAAAAAGGGCGGTACCGGTTAAAAGTCCACTGCCGCCTAGCCGTTGTAGGAGTGGTTGCAACAGGCGTTGGAAGGGGCGGGCGGCGGTGATCGCAATGCCATCGTTTTTCTGCGCCTCGATCATGCGTGATTTCCTTTCACAAACAACGGTTAATTTAATGGACAGGCACAGGTGCATGGAGCCACAGCGCTAAAATTCGGCGCAGATCCGGCAGGCTGACTGGCTTGCTGAGATAATCATCCATGCCCGCCGCCAGACATTTTTCCTGATCACCTTTCATTGCATTGGCTGTCATGCCGATAATTGGGATATGCTGACCAGTCCTGTTCTCCAGCGTGCGAATTGCGTGTGTCGCCTCGATCCCATCCATGACCGGCATCTGCCAATCCATTAGGATCAAGGCATAGAGATCGGCCGCTTCTCGTATCGCATTGAGCGCTTCCAGCCCATTGCCGACCACATGCGCGCCATAACCCAGCCGCCGCAGCCGCGCCAATGCCACCCGCTGGTTATTTTCATGATCTTCCACCAGCAGGATTAGGGGTGGCTGGGCTGGGCTCACGCCAGAGATGTGACTTTGTGCAAGGGCCGTACTACTGCGCTCGTGGTGCCGGCTAAAGAGATCCGAGAGGTGGTGGTAGAGAGTTGCCTGCTGGACTGGTGTTGGCAGCACACAATCAAAACCAGCAGCGATTGCCGCGCGTTCGTTCGTCTGCTCTCTAGGTGTAGAAACCAGGAGCAATTGTAAGCCGGCGCAGCGCGGATCCATGCGTAGTGAGCGCGCAAATGTCAACGGCTCGATCTGGGTGGATGCACTGTGTAGAATAAGCGTTGTGTAATCTGCCCCTGCACTCATCGCGCCTGCATCCAACAACCGATGTAAATGGTAGAACAACGTTACATTGGTGAGATGCGGCAGCGCCAGGATTTCGGCACGGATATGCCATTTTGAGAGCGCATGTAGCAATTCGTCTAAGGCGCGTTGATCACCCGCGACTAACAACACACGAAAATTGGGCCAAAGCGCGTCAGTGCTGAAAATGTCGATCGGCTGTCCATACGTGGCGACGGTGGTTACTTCATCGGCGTAACCAGGCAAACGCAGAAAAACCGTAAAGATCGTACCTTTGTTCAGCTCGCTTTCCACTGTAATCGAGCCGCCCATCATATCAACCAAGCGTTTGGTAATCGCTAAACCCAACCCTGTGCCACCATAGCGGCGCGTTGTTGAGCCATCCGCTTGCATGAACGTTTCGAAGAGGCGTGTCTGCGCGGCGCGACTAATGCCAATCCCCGTATCGCGTACCACCAGTTGCACGCCAATCGTGTTCGCTTGTTGATGCGTTGGCGGCAGGTGATCTGTTAAAGGATCTGGTGCGTCGGCTATGCGCCGGATTTCCAGGATCACCTCGCCTTGCTCCGTAAATTTGATGGCGTTGTTGAGCAGATTGACGAGAATCTGGCGCAGCCGCAGGGCATCACCTAGCAATCGCTTGGGTAGGCTAGGATCAAGGTAAGTTATAAATTGGAGCCCCTTTTGTACCGCTCTCGGCAGCAAGAGGCTCGTCGTGCTGTCAACGATTGTGGCCAAGCTAAATTCGGTCTGATCGAGCAATAACTTGCCGGCTTCAATCTTCGAAAAATCGAGAATATCGTTCAGCAGCGTGAGCAGCGTCTGTGCTTCTTGATAGATGACATTGCCATACTCGCGCTGTTCTTCGTCCAATGCACTATCTAAGAGCAGCTCACCCATGCCGATAATACCATTCATCGGGGTGCGAATCTCATGGCTCATCGTCGCCAGAAATTCTGATTTGAGCCGCGAGCCCTCGAGCGCTTGATCTCTTGCCTGCGCAAGCGCCGCTTCAACGCGAATTCGTTCGGCGATCTCATGTTGCAATTCGTCATTAATCTGGCGCAAGCTTGCTTGTTTGTTGGTCAACTTATGGGCCAATTTCTTGACATCTTGTAGGGCAGTATTCTTGGACTGAAGCAGGAGCAGGTAATCGCTGATCGGATCATGGACAGCAAAATCGCGCAGCGAGATGCCCAATGGCGCAATCTCGGCGAGGTCGGTGACCCACGGTGTGCAAAGAAAGGCGATTACCCCAGCTGCCGGCATTGCCAGCATTTGGCCTTTGAGCCGTAACCCACGCTGGATGCATTGGAAGAGAAAAAGCGCATCCGGCTGTTCCGCAAAGGTGGCAAAGCTCGCGGCCAGCGCTGGTCGCTGCAGGCGAAAGGTCTCCTGCAACCGTGTCCCGACCAACTGCGGGTAGAGCTTGTGCAATGCATTGCCGATCTGGATAATTTCCAGATCGGTGTTGAGAATCAGATGAAAGGGAAAAGCCCGACCAAAATCATGGGGCGACAGACCAAAATTCATAGCAATGAATCCTATGCTGTATCCAATTGGGTAGTATGTGGGCAGCCTTGCTTCACTGCTGTATAAGTGAGTTGAAAGACATCATGCTCACTGCCTGCTTGCCGCTTTTGTACATGTTCGATCTGGAGTGGCGTGGCAAACATTTTGCTTAACCCATGTAAAAGCCCAATCACAAGATGGGCCATCCCTGCGCGGTGCGAACGGTAATGCAATAACATGCCCTCTTCATGCATGGCCGTGCATTGGAAGGAGGGGGGGCGCAACTCGGGGTATAACAAGCTGACGCGCGCATGCATATTGTCCAGATTGAGCAGAAATTCAGTCAGCGTATTACCTGACATCTTCAGCAATTCACCATACCCTTCTTGCGCGGTGTAGAGCGTCCAATATTCACCAAAGGTTTCGAGCACGACCTCGGCTGGTAAACCCAGCTGCTCACTAGCTGCCGCCACAAGGTCATAGGTAACATTGTCGGGATACGATTCCATGCTGATAAATGCTTCATGATTAATCCGTGCATGGGCTTTGATTGCTTCCCAGGTTTCCTCACTGAAGTGGGTGCAGACTAACTCTTCAATACCGCGATTGACTAAGCCGTACATTGATAGCTTTTCTCCGAGTGACAGGGGCGGCAGCGCTGATAAACAGTTGGCAACTGTTTATCAGCGCTGCCGTGAACGAAAGATAGAGACGATACTTACGTGCCTTTGGCTTAAACTGTGGTTAGTTGCCGGTTGACGACAGCTAACAATTCCCAGGAACTGACGGGCTTGGTCAAAAAGTCGTTTGCGCCGGCCGCCTGGGCGCGCAGCCGATCTTCATCCAGTGCGCTGGCGGTCAACATAATGATCGGGAGGCTGGTATAGCCTTGTTCTTTACGCAGCTTTTCCAAGAGCGTAATACCATCCATCTCAGGCATGGCAACATCGATAATGGCTAGATCGAAGTTGTGCTGGGCCAGGTGATTCAGCGCCTCGCGGGCACTGCTCACCGTGGTTACCTCATAGCCGCCCTTGCGCAATTGCGTACCAAGGACACGCTGTGTAACCAGATAATCGTCAACGACGAGGATAGAACCGGTCATGTTTATCTTCTCAGTTACCATAAATTCCTCTCTGTGTATCTAGAGCCGAGTGTTGTGCAGACAGTCGGTACGCCTTCGTCGGCGATGACCACAGAGGGTAATTACGCTGTCGCCGTCATCAGAATGAGGCAATGGCTTCTTCTGCGGTCAGCTTCATCTCAAAGACGCGATCGAATTTGGTCAGCGAGAGAATCCGTTTGACTGGCTCCGCTTGGGGCCAAACCATCCGTGCATCACCGCCACGTTCGCGACATTGTTTTAAGACACTGACCAATGCAGCCATGCCGGCACTATCGAGAAAAGGGGTTTTACTGAGATCAAGCACCAAGTGTTTAGCCCCCCCGTCGATCAACTCTTGCATCTGCTTACGGAACGCCATCGCCCGCAACATATCCAGTCGCCCCTCGGGGGCAACCGTAACGATGCGCATGATATCCTCACGCACCGCAACATTCATTTCTCGACTCATTGGTTGATTCTCCTATTGGTGAATAATTGGTACATTTTTTTCTAACTGCCACAGATTCCCGCAATGGCCGGGTCGGTACTCCACCTTGTCCATTAACTGATGAACTAGAAAAAGGCCATAGCCATGTTCCTGAAGCTCCCCGAAACGGGGCGTGGGCACCTGACTCGGATCAAAGGGGTGACCGGTGTCTTGCAAGGTAATGACGATGCGCAATGGCTGTGGATCAAGGGTCGCAGACATCTGAATTCGACCACCATTACCCGTATAGGCATGCGTGGCAATATTGACACCAATTTCTTGAATGGCCAGTTCCAAATTGTAGAGCGTTGCCTCCGGCTCGGCCAGGTTTTCCACATTTTCCAACAAAGCGCAGGCACAGCGGCTCAGAATGTGAATATAAGAAAGTTGGGCTGGAATATCAAGGGCAATACAATGGTCCATCATTGGGCTAATTTGCTCAGTCATATCACTCAATCCTCTTTAGGACCAGCACGGTCTGATCATCGGCCTGAATATAGCCGCTGGAGAAGCTATCGACTGCGGCAAACATGCGTTGTAACAGTTCATCTGGCTCACACGCCGCATGTTGATCGACAAAATGTAAGAGCCGGTCATACCCAAACATTTCACCACCACTGCGCTCTGCTTCGCTAAAGCCGTCGCTGGCCACAACAAGCAGATCACCGGGAGCCAGCGCCAGTTGGTACGCTTCCGCCAGGTTAATTGGCAACATGCCCAACGGCGGGGCATCGGCCGCTAAGAGGCGCGCCTGCGCATGAGCCGGCCGATAGATGACAGGCGCATGGCCATCGTTGGCATAATGCAGCAGATGACGAGGTACATCATATTGGCCGACAAAGACGGTCGCGAACATATTCAAATCGGAAAAGTCGTTATACAGACTTTCATTCGTTACCTCCAGCAACCAGGCCGGCGCCGCGACCTCCATCTCTTTGCTCTTGCCGCGCAGGACGGTACGCAACATGGCCATCAGCAGCGCAGCCGGCATGCCTTTACCCGAAACATCCCCAAAGGTCAGACTCAACAGTTGGTTCGTGCCAACGACAAAGTCATAAAAGTCCCCCCCGACATGGGAGGCTGGGCGCGACTGCGCAGCCAAAGCAATGCCGGGCAACTGCGGTGTATGTTGCGGCAGCAGGTGCATTTGTACTTGCTTGGCCAGTTCCATCTCCGTCTGAATCCGCGTTTGGGCCAACATCTCTTGGTGCAGCATCGCATTTTCTAGATTAGCACCCGCGGGTTGCGCAATCGTGCTAAAAAGCTTGACATCCGGCGCTTGAAAATCGGTAGTTAGCTTATTTGCGGCCCCCAAAATCAGCGCAATGCCCGGCCGAATCCCGATCTTTTTGACCAGCAGGTTGCGCATTGGATTTTCCAACGCGGCGAGCGGCTGATCATTTTTTTGTAATAGCCACTGTTGGCGATTTACATCACTGAGCAAGCAGTGGAGCAAGGGTGCCCACTGCTTGTTTACAGCAGATTCTTCGGGATAGGCAGCAACTAATAGTTCCTGGGCCTGCGTTTGCAGGGCGGCAAAGGCATTTTCGGTTTTCAGTAACTGTGCCGTCGTCTGTGCCAAATCAGCCAGGTTTTGGCGAATATCGCTGTAGACCCTGGTCGTTTGTGCCAACTGATGCAGCGCCATCAGCTGGTCTTGTTGGTCGATAATATCAGTGGTCATTTTTTCCAGCTCAAACTCCAACTGGGCAAGACCACTGATCAGTTGTGCGTCAAGAAGGAGGCGCGGTAGAGCGGTGCTTTCAAGGCCACCACAAAGATGAATACGGCCAATCGGCTGACCATTGACTAGAATTGGCGCGGTCAGATCAGCCTGTATGTCGGCGCTAAACCGTGGCCAGCGCTCAATGATCTGCCCATCACCGTCAGTGAGATAGAGCGTTTTCACCCCAGCTTGTAGCCAAGCAGTGGCCAGGGTTTCAAATGATGCATGATGAAGATCAGTAAGGGTGGCTAGTTGAAAATGAGTCACTGCCCGGTCACCTAATTCAGCGCCTGGAGCGCTTCCGTTTCAGTTGGATAGATCGCAAACATGCGGTCAAGGCGGGTTAATTCAAAAATAATCCGCACCGGCTGTTGCAGTTCGCAGAGCACCAGATCACCGGCTTTTTCGCGGTGATGCTTCATCCCTTTGACCAGGATCGAGAGTCCGGTTGAATCAATAAAATGCACTTTGCTCAAGTTAACGACCGTACGGCTTTGTGCATCGATCACTTTAGTCAATTTTTCATCCACTAGCTTGCCTTGATGGGCGTCGAGCCGCCCCTGTAATTCCACGACCTTTACTTTGTTCATCATGCGTGTCCCGATCTCCATAGCGACCTCATTTCTTTCGCAAAATTGCTTCAATATGTAATAGATACCAATCGACCACCTCGCTGAGGGGCAGCCCACGCGCGGCCAGATAATTCTGCCGGCCCATCTCCATCCGTCGTTCGGGGTCAGCGAGAATGCGGTCGATTGCGGCGGCCAGACTTTGCGGGTTGTCCGGCTCAAAAAACTCGCCCACATACCCTTCTTCCGCCACCAGTTCAGCCAGATCACCGATCTGGGGCAGGACGACCGCCTTGCCATAATCGCCGGCCTGGTGGAGAACACCAGAACTGCCGGTGGTGCTGGTATAGGGAAAGACAACCGCGGCCGCCTCTTTGAAGATCACTGGCACATCTTCTTCGGCCACGTAGCCGGTGTAGCGCACATTGCGGACATTGCCATATTGCTGGGCAACATTTTTGAGATAGTCGCGTGCATTGGGGCTGTCGGTGCCGGCAATGACCAATTCGAGACCATTATGGTTTTTGTTTTGCAGCAGATCAAAGGCTTCGACCAACGTTTCGACCCGCTTATAGGTACCAAATTTGCCAAAGGTCATAATGCGCAAGGGGCCGGCAGGTAGCTCAAAGGTAGGACTTTCTACGCTTTCTTCAAAAGCGCCATGGGGCGCAAGTAACACATTCTGCGCCCCGTAGCGCTTCTCAAGAATCTCTACATATTTGGGAATTGTCACTGCGACCAGATTCGCGCGCAGCAACAGATGCGTTACGATAAAACCAACCAAGCGGATCAGCTTTTCTAACAGTGGTTTATCGGCAAAGCCGGCACTTTTGAGATCAACGGTCTCCATAATGTTGTGCAGGAGGACGACCGTTGGCGCAACCAGCAGACGAATCAGCAGTGGTGCCAATAGCCCCAAGGTCGCCGGGATTTTGCGATCGCCAAAGCTGGCAAATTGGATGTTAAAAATCACGGCATCGGGCTTAACACGTTGGACCGTGCGAATCAAGTGCCAGAGGTTAGTTAAACTGTTAAAGCGCCAGCAGGGCAGAAAGCGCAAGGGCGCGATTTGCTCATTCTCCAGCGGCACGGTCGTGGCGTCGGCGTCAACTGTTGTCAACGCATCCGGCAGTGTATCGTCATATTGTTTCCCATCCGGCAGCTCGTCCACCAGCAAGATCATTTCCGCCACTTCGGCCTTCTTCCGAAAGGCGCGGACAAAGTGAAAGGCATATTCGTTGAGCGAACCCGTGCCTGGCGGGTAGGTGGTAATCATTGCAACGCGCAGATTACGCTTTGGCATAAACACCTCGTAGGTCGTTCCATTTGATCATCAACAGATCACGTAAAAAGCGCTTCACTTCTTTCGCCGTATCCACCTTAGAACCAGGTGCATCAATCCAAGTGACGGGCACTTCGGCCACCCGGTACCCCCATTTAGCCGCTAGATAGAGGATCTCCAAGTCAAAGGAGAAGCCCATAATCGTTTGGGCCTGGTGCAAGCGGTGGGCGGCGGCACGTGTATACAATTTAAACCCGCACTGTGTATCACGCACGCCAATGCGAAAGATCGTCCGGACAATCCAGCGCAAACCAAAGCTAAGCAGGTGACGAAAAGCGGATTTGTGTCCCACCGCGGCCCCCTCGGCCGCGCGCGAGCCGACGGCAATGTCATAGCCGCCGTTTTGGACTTTGTCGAGCAATTTGGCGATCTCTTCGATGGGCGTTGAGTTGTCGGCATCCGCAAAAAGAATATAGCGACCACGCGCGGCCAAAACCCCACGGTGGACGGCATTGCCCTTGCCGGCATTACGGGGTGCCTTGAGCACCCGCACATTGACAAAATCTAATTCTTCCACCAGTTTGACTGTACTATCACGCGAACCGTCGTCTGCTACAATCAATTCCCAGGTCACCCCCATGTCTGATACGTAGGAGGCAATTGCGCCAATGGTTGGCACAATCCGGATCTCTTCATTGTAGGCAGGAATCACGATCGAGAGCAGGATCTCGTCCTCAATCGATTGGGTCTTCCAACTTTGGTAATTTTCGTACGCCATAAGTCCTTTCCCTTAAACTGAAGGAGTATCCAGCGTCGCAGCGCCCTCGATTCCCCGGTATTAGCTAGGATGACGATGTGGACAGCAAGGTAAGTGGCAAGGCAGGTAACGATTGAGCGAACGGGCTGCGCTTCCAATAATAATCAGAGCTATTCAACTAATGTGATAATTGTTACAATTTGCTGACAAAAGCTATAAGCAGCTAACTATTCATTGTAGCGCTTTCTATCGAAGGCTTCATCTGCGATCTGATGGGTAAAACACCATACATTTAGCTGGCCGTAAGTATTTTTTATGGACAAAAGGCGCAGACCAAGAGAGGAGGGACAAAAGTAGCAGGGGTACACTGATGAGATTGATCACAAAGCAGATGAAAAGAAAAAAGCCGCTGTCTTGCGACAGCGGCTCTTTTCCAATCAAGGAGGAACCATAGAGAACCAAAGGAGGTAGAGAAGGGTCACAGCATATCGAGCTCCCCAGATCGATATTTATTGCTGTGCCCATAGTATAACAGTGGCGGGTGGATGGCGCATTAGACGCTTTGCACAAAGAGTCAATTAGCGTCATGTGAAGAACTGCACAATCTCCTGGGAATGCCCATACCGAATCGATGCGCCGTACACGATTGTGCCAACTCGATTTGGTTGCGCAATCGAGCCCTGAGCCAAAATAAACAGCGTGGGGCACAAGTTTGGCGGTACAACCTGCGCCCCACGCTGCCCCTGGCGACCACAAATCTGCCCTTATTGCTCAGAACCGGTACTCTGGATTAGCCACCAAAGATGATCAACATTAACGTCTGGCGGCAAGGGCCATTCCCCTTCTGCGTGCAGATAATCAACATAGGTCATCATACGAGCCAGTTGACGACGCAGTGCCGCATTATGGTCGAGCATGTGACGCAGATCACGCCCATGTTGTTGATAGATCTGCAATAGTGCCTGGCCGTCGGTATTGATGTTGTTGCTAATCGCGATCAGAGCAAAGAGCTCGGTTGGATCAGGCGACAACCCGTAAAAGAGTTCACGGGCTGCGACCATTTTGGCCTGCATCAACCCAATGCTGACCCGATCGTCAAAGAGATCGACCCGATCACCAAAATAGGTCAGACGCCGCGCTTCATCGGGCTGGATCTGGCCCACCCCTACACTCGGCTCTTCAAAAAAATCTTCCCACTGCTGTTGTGCGCTTGCCCACATGGAGAGCTGCCACTCAAACCGGCGCCCCAACCAGGCCTGCACAAATTCGATGCCATTCCAGCCAAAGGGGCGCTGAATGCTGTTACCCTGATTCGCAATGGCCGCCGCTAACAGAATAGAGGGCAGATCATCATCCGCCAGCGAAACGATGAATTCCTGATATTCATAGACCTCATCCAACCCTTGGCGGTACCAACCCAACCGACCAACCAGATTGTTAGGCCAGGGGATCCACCAGCTGATATTGGCCTCCGTCATTTGACGGGCAGCGGGATGATAGAATGGATAAACGTAGAGCAAGTCAAAGAGGTCATCCGGCGGTAACCCTTCAACACAATAGGTAGCTTCCTGTCCTAACACTTCAGCCGGCAAAGGCGCCGCAGTACAGTTGACAGCTGGTGCCGACGCCAGGGCATAAACCTGGCTGGTTGAGATCCCCAGCGTTAAGAGTACCATGATCAAAGCGACTGGTGAAAGCCAGTTCAGGAGTGCTAGCCCTGGCCGTTGCACAAGAAAACGCCAAGCGCGCAAAATAGAGCGTACAACATGACTACGCAATAAAATGGTGCGTGGGTGCCGCTTAAAACGGCCAAGCAAAGCGGCAATTGCCCCCATCGCGCCGTGTACCAGCGCTGCTACTTTAGAATTCGTTACACTTTTCATACAATTTCTAATACTTCTGTTTCTAGGACTTTTGTTGAATTTTTAAAAAAACACCCCGTTTTTGGCGCAACAACGGCCAGTCGCGCAGCCACGCCTAATCATATCTACACGCACGAAATGCGTCAAAAGCGCTGCCTATCCGAAACATAAATTGCATTGACACCTCTGTACCCTCATGCAATAATGGTCAAGGTCGTTTCGCCTTTTAGCAGATCGGTAACGTTAGCATTGCGAGCACTTTACGTCCACGGCACAAAACAAAGCTGCTCATCCTATAGAGCAGCAAAGTTGGTCCTGACCAATGCCAAGCGCAGTATAACATACTCTGTTACAGCGCAAATGAATTGCCTGCTGCTTGTGCAAAACCGCTAAGCCTTTTTATGGCGACCAGCACGCAACAACGCTTGCTTCATCACCAGCTAAAGCGCTGTTTCAATTAACTCGATCACACTGGAACACTGTTCAACGTGCCCGATTTTACGGTGTGCCGTCCCTGTATCTGTTGCTTTGTAGTATAGCTAATTATAGGAGATTTTTTCGTGAGCTTGATACCCCCTGCCGCTTCTTTACAGCCACAAGACGCCATTTTTCTAACAAAAAGCACAGAAGACCTGTATAATTTCTTGCAAGAAGCGCTCGCTTCCCCATGGGAGGTCTATGCCTATCCCTTCTTTAATGGCGACCGTCCCCATCTGGTGGCCCTGCATCCTGATCATGGTCTTACTTTTTTTGCGGTAGTCCCCTGGGATCTGCGCCATTATCGCTGTGATCGCCGTGGACGCTACTTACGTTATACGTTGCGCATCGATAATCAGATTCACCCAGTACTGGCTCCGGCCCGTCAAGCCGAAAATTATGTCGAGAATCTACTTAACTTTTATATGCCTTATATCGGGGAAACGGTCATGCGCGACCGACGTGCCCTCAGCACATTTCAAATCGCACTCTACTTTCCACATGCCACTACCCATGCCGCCCAGGTCTTTGCCCCCATTGCACCAGGTCGAGGTGCGATCTTTGGCCAAGATGCCATCGAAAGTGGCAATCTCGCAGCAGTCTTGCCGATGGCGCAACGGCCACCGAGCCGCCCCCTACCAGCGGACTGGCTCAGAGAACTGCATTTCTGGCTCGCGCCACCTGTCCATAAACCAGCCACAGTTGAACCGTTGCTCCTCACCGAGGTGCAACGGCGCCATGTGCTGCCCTCACCAGGTCAACATCAGCGGCTGCATGGTGTCGCCGGTAGTGGTAAAACGTTGGTCATTGCGCAACGGGCAGCGAACTTGGCCGCAGCCGGCAAGCGGGTGCTGGTCGTGACCTTTAATGTTGCGCTCTGGCAGTACATCCGCCGCTTGTTAATGCAAACGACCACCAGCTTTCCCTGGCAGAATATCGAATTTCACCATTTTCATGGCTTTTGCAAAAATTTTCTGACGGAAAATGGGGTGGAATGGCCCCAGTGGGCGCGCCGCCCACCCGAAAATGTCTTGGATGATCTGGTCATCAAACTAGTGGTCAGTACGCTGCAAGCCCAGAAAAATGCCAACCACCGCAGCTATGACGCGATTCTGATCGATGAAGGGCAGGACTTTCAACGCAGCTATTATGATACGCTCTGCCATTTCTTATCGGATAATGACGAGTTACTCTTTGTTGCGGACCGCCAACAGAATCTCTATCAGCGCGATGACAGTTGGCTGGAACAGATGAGCGGCACCAAATTCCGCGGCCGCTGGCGCGAAATGAAAGAGAGTTACCGCTTACCCCCCAATGTAGCCCGTGAAGCCGCGCGTTTTGCCGAACTTTTTTTACCGAATCCCATGCCTGTGGTGCCGGCAACCCGCACTGACCTTGCCGAATCCACTTTGGTCTGGCACAATATCACCAATCTAGAAACAGCCAGCAATGAGATTTGTCGCACCGTCCAGTGGCTCATTGGGCAACGGAGGGTTGCGCCGGCCGATATTGTCATTCTAACGCCCACGCAACGCGATGGGTGGTTATTGGTCACCAAACTTGAACAACAACAAATGGCAGTCAATCACCTGTTGACAGAGGATGATGGCCAAGTTGGGCGCAAGCAGCGCCGTTTTCGCAAACGCACTTTTGCACCCTACGACCAGCGCATCACCGTCAGCACGGTCCACAGCTTTAAAGGCTGGGAGATGAAAAATGTGATTGTCGTCACCCCCCCGGATGATAGCTTTTGGGCGGCCCAAGGCCCCTACCTCTTCTATGTTGCCATGACCAGAACGCGCCAGAATCTCATTGTCTTCAACCGTCACCCAGCCTACCAGGCTTATGGTGCCACCTGGAATGAGCAATATCATGACCCAACCTTTGCCCTTACCCGTTAACTACAACCCCGCCACCCACATGATCCGGAAAGAAACGGAATTTGGCCACTTTCACGAAAGTCGCCAAGCGGCGCACTTCGTCGCGCAGTTGGTGGCCAATGGGACCCCGACCGATTTGGCACTGGCCACCAAGGTGCTCGATGCCCTGTTGGCCTGTCAGGAATTAGATGAACGAGATCCCCACTATGGCAACTTCTACTGGATGCGCGAAGATCAGCTGGTTGAGGATCTCAACGCCGTCGAATTTAACCTGGAAGCGCTGATTCCGCTGTTGATTCTTCACGGGGAGCGGCTTGCCCCCGCCGACTACAACCGGCTACAACGCGCGATTCGGCTGGGGCTGGAAGCGATTGCACGGCTTGATGTACTGGTCGCCTACACCAACATTACCGTCCTCGACATCCTGAATAGTTGCTTGGGTGGCGAGTTGTTAGGCGATCCCGCCATCGCCGCCCGCGGCTATGCGAAGCTATCCGCCTGGATGCAATATACCGCCCAACATGGTCACCCCTTTGAGTATAACAGCCCCACCTATGGGGCCGTGACTATCCGTGCGCTCAAACAGTTACGCGATCTCGTGCAGGATGCGCCAACGCGCGCCTTGGCCCAGCAGATGACGGCACGCTTAGCCCTCTCGATTGCACTGCATATCCATACCCCCACCGGGCGTTGGGCCGGGCCGCATGGCCGCGCCTATCAGCCCTCGGTCGTCTGCGAAACCCCACCGGAGATCGAGCTAGTGCGCGGCTGGATCGCCGACGGCACCGTACCGGGTTGGGTAGCCGGTCTGCTCGACGAACGGCCGCCCACCTTCCAGATCACGGAAACGGCTGAACGTAACCGCAAGTTGGCCTTGACTACTTATCATACACCCGAGTATGTTCTGGGCACGGCGACCAGCAGCTTCAATTCCCAGGCAAATGTGTGTATGGCCCACTTTACGCGCCCAGGGGCTGATCGCCCCGGTGTGCTCTACACCCGCTACATCACCAATGACCAGTGGTTTGGCGACGCGTACCATGCCACGGACCGGACGAAGACACGCAACTTGCCGGATGAGGGCGATTTTTTCAGCGTACAGCAGGGTAGCCGTGCCATCGGGATCTATGCACCACAGAATTTTCGCCAGGGGCATAGCGCCAAAGCGGTGCTCATCTGGACGCAGGCCGCCCAGATCGATGCGCTTTGGGTTGGTCCGCAGCGGATAAAGCAGTTGCCTTACGCGGTCGCGGCCGGTGAAACCATTGTGGTGGGTAGCGGCGACACTTTAATCGCCGTGCAACCGCTGACGCTCACCCGCCTGGGTAAGGAGACGCCAATTCAGTTGGTTGAACGGGATGGCGATCTGGTCTTAGAATTATATAACTATCGCGGTCCGGAGAAGCGTTTCTGGGAGTTGAATTGGCCCGGTGCCTTTTACCAGGGCAAACCAATTGTCGCCTTCTATCTGGAGCTTGCCGCCCGCCACGCTTATACTGATGGGGCGCACTTTGGGGCCACCGTTGCCGGCGGGACGCTGATAGAACATTGCGACCCACCGTACACCTATCCCGCAGCCGGCGAACGGCGCTATACCGTTTATTATCAACGCGATGGTCACGAGGTCGGGATCGACATCGACTTGATGAGCTGGCAACTCAAACGCCGCTGGACCGCAACAGGCGACCTCGGCTGGCCCGCGCTAGAGACCGATTTTGCCGCAGCCCAGGCCTTATTCAACCCCAATCCTTTGCCTTGAATAAGCACAGGGTGAGTGTCACGCGTTATTTGCCACTGCGAGCCTTTGGCGAATAACGAGCGACACTACCGCACAGGCGTTTTTTACTCCGCAGCCCATAACATTTGCATTTCTAAACTTTCAGCCAAAAGTTGGGCCAGCGTGCCAATTGCCACTATCTGCATCAAACAAGCGTTGCCGCCTTCGCCACCGCCTCTTCAATGCGCCCAATATAGGCAAACGTTTCCTTGGGCAATGCATCATACTCCCCCGCCAGAATCGCTTGACAACCGGCAATCGTCGCATCAACATCAACCAGTTGCCCCACGATGCCAGTCCACGGTTCGGCGCCATAGAAGGGCTGCGTGAGGAAGCGATCCAGGCGCTGCGCTCGGTTAATCTCCGCCACCAGATTGGGGTCATCTTCAATATACCAGAGGCCGTCGGTGCTCATCTTGTGCTGTTCCATGGGGGCGCGCAACTCGCCATAGCGTTGCAATAACCGTTTGACCGCAGCCGCGACCTGTTGATGGGTACTAGAAACCAGACCGCGCGCCAGCAATGTCGAGTACGAGCGCACCGGGTCCAGCGCCGGATAAAGACGGGCAACGGCACGTGTGTAATCAAAGGCCAAGACCGCGTCCAACCCAGCATAGACAAGGGGTAACGCGCCAGGGGTATGATTGCCGTTCACCAGCGTGGTGACGGCCGCTTCGGTGGTGACGCTAGCGTTGGCGCGCAGATAGCCAAGAACTCCCTCCACCTGGGCGAGTTGACTATCGACCAGTAATAAGACCTCCTGCCCATTACGCTGGAACTGGTTGGCAATGCGCAGCCCGGTCTCCACCGCTTGGCGCTGTTCCGCCAGATCAGCCCCGGTGGCGCTGGTCACATAGACAATCTCGTCAGCGACCCCTAACTCGCGCCAGCTTAACTTCTGTTCTTCGGCCCGGTGCAACTTGCTTTCTTGGATCAGCCAAACCGTGCAACCCTTCGCTTGTTTGCCGTGGCGGGTACTCATGCTGTGGACCAACTGACCCATCACAACCATCAAACCGACGCCGGATAGTGGGGTGAAGATCCCATTCTGCCCACCACGCACGAGGGGCGCCAACAGATCAATGAATTTGATGCCGGTGGCGAGCATTGACGATGCCGCCGATACTAACCCTTGCCCGTCACTTTTGTGGATGGGCGTTGAACGATTGGGCGCAGTGCGGACGCTGCCATCCGCAGCTAGAATGGCCCCGCGCAGTTGGTCTAGCGCAAAGGCTGGCTCGGTTGGATCTAGCCGCGTTGCTACTGCTGTCGCCGGAAGCGCAACTGGTGGCGGCGCGCCCTGGCTGACGAGCAGCTCGATCAGCTGTGGATTTTGGCGGATGACGGCCCAAGCCATGGGCGTCCGCTGCTGTGCATCCGTCAAGCTGAGATCAGCGCCGTTTTGAAGCAGCAACGTTGCAAGCGCGTGATTGTTGCGCAGCACCGCTTGATGCAAAGGCGTTTGCTCGTGTACCGCGCGCTGGTTGGGATCGACATTGTGATCCAATAGTAGTTGCACACACTCGGCCTGGTTCATGATGGTGGCAATGTGCAGCGGGCTCATGCCCGCCCGACTCTTAACCGTTGGATCGACCTGCTGCGCCAAGAGATAAGCCAAGAGGGCTGTGTTGCCCATGCCCGCGGCTAGATGCATGGCGGTCGAACCCAATGGCCAATAATGTAGCCCTAAAGCCATCTTCCATTCGGTCTGTGCGTGCAGTAAGGCGGGGTTCTGAGCCACCAAGCGCTTGATCGTGGTGAGATCGGCGTCGCGCACTGCCAGAAAAAATTGTACCTGTTGCGCAAAGCTCGCGTCCTGCGACGGTTTGCTCTGCTGTAAGCGATCCTGTACCATGTGCAGCATCCTTCCTTGTAACTTGCGGCGGGCAGCAAAGAGCCGTTTCTTGACCGTGGAAAGGGGGAGTTCGAGAAAGTCGGCAATTTCCTGATAGCGATAACCTTCGATGTAGCAAAGCGTGATGACCAAGCGTTGGGCTTCTGATAATGTCGCCAGCGCCTGGGTCAGCTCTGTCTGTAAATGCAACGTGTCGATCTGCTGTGCCGGGTCATCGCGATCGGTGTAGCGCGCATCGATCCGTTCCAGCGGTAGTAGATGATGGGGCTGTTGGCGCAGTTCGCGATGACCGCGCCCTAGCACAATGCGCCGAAACCAGCCGGGAAAAGCCGCCGGCTCGCGCAACTTGCCCAGGTTGTGATAGGCTTCGAGAAAAGCCTCCTGCGCGATGTCCTGCGCCAGATCAGCCTCGCCCACCAGCGCGTAAGCCCCGGCAAAGGCCATATCTTGAAAGCGGTTAACGAGCTCCCCAAAGGCGGCGCGATCTCCCCCTTGCGCCGCCTGGACGAGTTGGCTAAGTTCGGTCATGGTTCTATATCCACGCATTACAGATCATGTTTGACGGTCGATTCGTTCTTTGCTGTCCCTGCCATGATAAACGGTATTGGTCGAACGGTGAAGGCCTTCATCAGTAAGTGCCAATTTTGAGCCAAAAAGTTACCAAGAGGAAGAGAAATTGTTTAGTCAATGATAGCAGATGCCGTCTGCGCCAATGTTAGCCTAGTGATAGTAACTGGTGAGACCACCGTTAGGCGTGAGCAGTTTGAATAGAGAGACTTAATGCTTTAGCATTCGGATCAGTCACGGAGTGACGGCTGAGGGTAGCCGAGGGTTTTAACCCTCGGATCGGGTAAACAGCGGTCTTAAAAACCAGCCTTAAAAGGCTGGGCTACCAGCTGCCGCCACTCCGTGGCTAAACCAGCATAATTTCGCTGACACTGTACTAACCCTAAAAGCAACACTTTGCTAAGTTACCCGCTTGCGCGATAATGTTCGGCAAATTTATATGAATTTGGGTATTGCATATATGTTGGATAATCCCCACCTATGCCATTGATTCAGAACATGCAGCAAACTGAAACCGCCAAGCCGCTCCTCCACATTACCCTGCTGGGTGGTTTTCGCTTGGTCTATGGTGATGAACCAATTACACGCATCAACACGGGGCGGCTGCAAGCGTTGTTGGCCTACCTGCTCTTGCATCGCCAGGCACCCCAATCTCGTCAACAGCTTGCCTTCCAATTCTGGCCGGATTCCAGCGAGAAACAGGCGCACACGAACCTGCGCAAGCTGCTCTTTCAACTGCGCAACGCCTTGCCTGAATCGGATCGCTTTCTAACGCAGGATCACCTCACCGTTCACTGGCGACCGGATGCACCCTATACGCTGGATGTCGCTGAATTGCAAACGGTCTTGGCGCGCTACATTACCGCAGACGGCAAGTCGGTTGCGCATCTCCGGCAGGATGAGCTTGCTCATGCCGTCAACTTATATCAAGGCGCGTTGCTGCCCGGTTGTTTTGACGAGTGGTTGCTACCGATACGTCAACAGTTGCATGGGGCCGTAATGGGTGCGTTGGTCCAATTGACCGCCCTGCTGGAAAATCAGCGTGCGTACCGCGCCGGGATTGCCTATGCGCGCCGCCTGCTCAGCTTTGACCCCCTCGACGAGAAGAGCTATCAACGCTTAATGCAGCTCCATGCCCTAGACGGTGACTACGCCGCGGCCTTGCGTGTCTATCAAGAGTGTGTTGCCATCCTCGATCGTGAATTGGCTGTGCCACCGGATGCCGCGACCCAAGCCTTCTATGAACGGCTACGCCACCGTGACGCGTCGCTGGTGGCCGACGAGCGACCGAAAGCCGGGACGGCTGACGCAAATCCCTTGGTCGGTCGTCAACATGAATGGCAAACGTTACAAAGTGCTTGGTACAAGGCCGCGCAGGGCCAGCCCCATTTTGTCTGCCTCTGGGGTGAAGCGGGAATTGGTAAAACGCGCCTGGCGGAAGAGTTGCTCACGTGGGCCGAGCGCCAGGGCATCTTGACAGCACGCACCCGATCCTATGAAGCGGAAGGTGACCTGGCCTATGGTCCTGTAACAGAGTGGCTGCGCGCTGACGCATTGCGTCCCGGCCTGGCAAAGTTGGATCAAATCTGGTTGTATGAAGTTGCCCGCCTTTTGCCGGAGCTACTCAGCACCGATGCAACGCCGCCCCCACCACTCACCGAGAGCTGGCAGCGACAGCGGTTCTGGGATGCGCTAGCCAAAGCCATTATGGCCGAGAAAACTCCTCTGCTGCTGTTGATCGACGATCTGCAATGGTGCGATCAAGAGACATTGGCCTGGTTGCGCTATCTGCTCCGGTATGACGGAAACGCGCGTCTGCTGATTATCGGCACCTGTCGCAGTGAGGCGGTCGATCATCAACATCCGGTCAATGTGTTGCTTCGCGATTTACAAAATGCGCATCAACTCACCGCTTTTGAATTGCCCCCACTCACCCGCGCCGAAACCGCACAGTTGGCCCAGTCTGTCGCTACCACTGCGTTGGCTACGCCGACAATGCAAATGTTGTATCAGGTGACTGAAGGCTATCCACTCTTTATCATCGAGGGTGTGCGGACCAATACGGACAACCACCAGGCGTTGCCGCCCAAAGTACAAATGGTGATCCAAGCGCGCCTTGCGCAACTTTCCGCACTAGCGCGTGAAGTCGCCGGTTTGGCGGCAACGGTCGGACGTCACTTTCGCTTTGCCATCATCGCCCAAGCTGGTCAACTGAGCGAAGATCAGCTTGTCCAAGCGTTGGACGAATTGTGCCAACGGCGCATTATCCGTGAGCAGGACGCCGATCGTTACGACTTTAGCCATGACCGCATTCGTGAGGTGGCCTACCAAGGGTTGAGCCAAGTGCGTCGCCGCTTGTTTCATCGGCGGGTGGCAGAAGCGCTAGAACAGATCGAAAGTACGGAAATTGACAAGCTCTGCGGTGAACTGGCTGCGCACTTTGAACAAGCGCATTTACCAGCGAAAGCAATTGTTTACTATCAGCAGGCCGCTACCCGTGCGTTTCGCCTGCATGCCGCGGCAGAAGTGCATAACTTTTGCCAACATGGCCTGCGCTTGCTCAAAGCGCATCCTGATTTACCTAATCAGGTAGAGCACGAGGTAACCTTGCTGGTGATGCTAACCGCAGCCGCTGCCTCCGGCGTACAGGGCTATGGCGCCCAAGACATCGGCGGGCTGTATGAACGTGCATTAGCGCTTTCCACACACGTTGCGCCGGATGAGCGTACGATCTCTATCTATTATGGCTTGTGGGGCTATTATTTTGCGTCTGCGGCGTTTGCTAAAGCTGATGGCCTGACCGAGCAGATGCCGGAACAGGCCAGGCAACTCAACGATCCCTATCTGCTCGAATTGGCGTATCACGGTCGCGGGATGACCATGCTGTATCGCGGTCAGCCTGCCCAGGCATTTGCCCTCTATCGACAGAGTCTTAGCTTTACGCAGAGCCGAACACGCCAGGGTGAAACCTTCCAGCAAAGTCAAACCCTGGCCATCATGACTTACGTCTTTGGTGCCATGGCACTTTGGCTTCAAGGTTACCCAGATCAAGCGCAGGATGCCGCGCAAGCAGCGCTTACCCTCCAAAGCGAGCAGTGGACACCGCTCAACCAGGCCATCGCCTATACATTGGCGTCGCATCAAGCCATGTGCCTTGGCGATCGGGCAACGGTACTGGCGTACACAAAGATTGCTGTCGCGATTTGTGATCAATATGAGCTGTTTTACTGGCGGCTCTTTGCCATGATTCCACTGCTTTGGGCCGAGTCGGACACAGCGGGCGATCTGCGCCAGCGGGTCGATCTGCTTGCCCAATTGTTAGAACAAGTGATCAACAGTGGGACGGCAACATCGTTGCCTATGCATTATCTGCTCCTCGCGGATCTGCAAGCGCGCTGTGGCGAAAGTACCGCGAGCATTGCAACGGTGCGCCTGGCGTTGGCTTGGGGCGAGCGAACCGGCGAGCGTTGGTGGGAAGCCGAATGCTATCGCCGCCTTGGCGAGTTGCTCTTACAGCGTCAAGCTGTGCAAGAAGCCCAAACTTGTCTACAACGTGCCCTCCAAATCAGCCGGCAGCAGGGGGCAAAAGCCCTCGAATTGCGTACGGCGACCAGCCTTGCCCGTTTATGGCATCAACAAGGCAAATCAGTGCCAGCCTACGCGCTCCTTGCGCCGATCTACCAGTGGTTTACCGAAGGCTTGGACACAGCCGATCTATGCACAGCCAAAGCACTCCTCGATCAACTAAGCCTGTAAACGTAGCCACCGCGGCCGCAACTTATCTGCTACTGCCGGCGAATTCCTGATCCCCAGTTGATGGGAATTAAATAAATGTTTCGGTATACCGGGACCGCCAGGGGCTAAAGCCGCCTGGCTAAGAACAGCGCCCGCTGAAGCGGGCTTTTCGGCTGCACAAGCCCGCTTCAGCGGGCGCTGTTCGCTAGCCCGGCGATTCATCGCCGGGTGGTGGTTGTTTACCCAATTATTTACTTGATTTCCATAAACCGGGGCTGAGCCGCAGAAACCCCACCCAGGGGGTACCCGAAGCGGGTTTCTGCGGCTCAGCGGGGACCCATTGGGCGGGTTTCAACCACTGCCGAATTCGCCGGCAGGCCATATAAGCAACGCTTTTCCAATCGTAAGCAACGCTTACGCAACGCTCCGCCTGCTACACTATTCCCAGCAACAGATCCACTCCCCCTGATCGACGCATCACCTCATCGCTGCCGCCGGAGATCACCCATGCCTGAGACAAGCACCGCATTGCTTATGCCTGAAGCACAGCAACGCCTTAGCCATGCGCAGCAACGATGGCAATGCTACTTTCAGCAGGGGAATGCCACTGCACTGGCTACGCTCTATGCCGAAACGGGGCAGATCATGCCGGCCAACAGCATCTTGATCCGCGGGCGGTCGGCCATTGCTGCCTTTTGGCAAGGCTGTTTTGACATGGGCTTAGCCGCGATGGTGCGCACCCCTTTCACCATCGATTGGCCGTACGATAGTGCCAACGAGGTCGGCGACTATCACTTGCGCAACCGTCACGCCCAGATCGTTGATGTGGGCAAGTATGTCACGTTTTGGAAAGCGCAACAGGGGCAGTGGCAGATCCAGTGTGATCGCTGGAGTAGTAATTTGCCGGAGCCTTTTGCGAAAGGTGAGTGGTTTGATAGTAAAGGGTGAGTCTAATGATAGGGATTGGGTAGTTAAATTGCCCAACTGCATGAGTTGGCAATCAGGGCAGAATCACATTGCTTGCCGTGTAGCTCGCTCATGGCCGTGCACTGGAACGCCGGGGCGGGGTCGCCTGGGGTTGAAACCCCAGGCTGATAAGCGCAAGTACGCTAAAGCGCACTGGTCTTGTAGCCTGCTTATGGAGATTAAGAAAATAATTTGGTAAATGCTAGCCGCCCCGCCATAAATGGCACCCAAGGGGTACCCGGCTACAGAACAACGCCCCCTAAAGCGGGCTTTAGCCTGCGTTGTTCTGTAGCCCTGTGGCTTTAGCCCAGGGCGATTTACCGAATCAATTATTTAACCTCCATTAGCAGGCTTTCGCTATCAGCCACAGGGCCTCAGCCTGTGGTACCAATTTATGGGCACCGGCTTGTGCCATGTCGCTTTGTGTTGCCCTCATCCCCCGGTTGGTAACGCTGACCAACCATTGACCGAACCGTTGTTATCACAGGAAAGGAAAGCAGTAATGAGAGAGTTCATGCCCACGTTGAAGCGGGCGAGCACCCTATTGGTTACGTTGGCCTTGGCCGTCGGGTTAGTGGGGCCGAGCGCCCGTGCCCAGGAACCGGCCGGCGATACCGTCAACGCGGCGACCACCCAAGCCGCCGCTGTTGCCTTGAGTACGGCGATTCCCTACCAGGGGCAACTCAACACCAATGGCACACCGGCCAACGGTACCCATGATTTTCAATTCAAGCTCTTCGACGCCGCCAGTGCGGGTGTCCAGGTGGGCAGTACGCTGGTCAAGGAAGATGTGAGTGTTGCCAATGGCCTCTTTGCCACCGAACTAGACTTTGGCGCAACCCCTTTTGCCGGCCAAGCGCGCTGGCTGGAAATCGGCGTGCGCGCCGGTGCTAGCACCGGTGCCTTTACCACCCTCAGCCCGCGGCGTCCGCTGCTGGCGGTACCCTATGCGCTCTACAGCCTAGCTTCGGCTGGTGGTTCGGGAGGCAACCCGGCCTATGGTGCGGCCGCTGGTGCACCGGCGAACGCAGTTTACGTGATGGCCGATGGGCAGATGGGCATTGGCACGACAACACCTGGGTATCCACTCGAACTTAAAGCACCTCGCACTGGCTTACTTCGTGTGCAGAATTCTGGGGGTCCTACGGCGGCGATCGGGATCGCGGCTGATGGCATAAGCCGGCTTTCATTTTTGACGGCTGAAGGCAAATTAGACGGCAGCGGTACCGCCGGTCCTATCCAGGCCATTGAATTCAATCACGCGACTGGTCTGCTTGCTCTGCGTACGAACAACACAAACCGCCTCTCCATTGATCAAGCTGGTGCCATCGGCATTGGCACAGATACGCCTGGCTATCCACTCGAACTTAAAGCACCTCGCACTGGCTTACTTCGTGTGCAGAATTCTGGGGGTCCTACGGCGGCGATCGGAATCGCGGCTGATGGCATAAGCCGGCTTTCATTTTTGACGGCTGAAGGCAAATTAGACGGCAGCGGTACCGCCGGTCCTATCCAGGCCATTGAATTCAATCACGCGACTGGTCTGCTTGCTCTACGTACGAACAACACAAACCGCCTCTCCATTAATCAATCTGGTGCTATCGGCATCGGTACAGATGCGCCTAGTGCCACGCTTGATGTCGCCGGCACCACCCGCACGAATGTGCTTGTCATCGATGCGGGCAGTGATCTAGCCGAACCCTTTGACATCAATGGTGCCGAAATCGTCGAATCTGGCATGGTCGTTGCCATCGACCCCGATAACCCTGGTCAACTACGCTTGGCAACGGCAGCCTACGACCGCACCGTGGCTGGCGTGGTCAGCGGGGCAGGCGGGATCAACCCTGGTCTCATTCTGCAACAGGAAGGCAGTGTTGCCGCTGGTGAACATCCCGTGGCGCTGAGTGGCCGCGTCTATGTCTACGCCGACGCCACCAACGGTGCCATTGCGCCGGGCGATCTGCTCACCACCTCGGACACTCCTGGTCACGCCATGAAGGTAACCGACCATGCGCTCGCCCAGGGTGCCATCCTCGGCAAGGCGATGAGCCGGTTGGCGGATGGGACGGGGTTGGTGTTGGTGCTGGTCACGTTGCAGTGAGAGAGGCAGAATTATGTTAATACAAGCGATGCGATGGCTGTTCTATCTGCCCGCAGCTGTTTTACTCATGATTGGACTATGTTTTCACCAAGCATCAGCTCAATCAAATGATGATGATGGACAAAGTGATTTCTCGATTTTCCTTCCATTAATCAGCCAAGCTGATATAGCACCGGTTGGTCCAATCACCGCTGACACAGAAGCAGTCATCTTTACCGATGGCGTAGTGAGTCCTGTGGCAAACAGAGCGTATACGTCACCCATACCACTGGCTTTGCAAGAAGAGGTACAAAGTTCTGAATACAGAAGTCAGGCTGATGTCCAGCTAGCACCACTTGATGTGGACCATTTGCTTCGTGACGACAGCGTAGACAATCAGAAAAATAATCGGCGTATTGGTATAGTTCGCCCTTTAGGACAGGTTGTAACAGCAACTGCCCAAGCTTCTCTAGGTGTCTGGCAGGTAACTAAAGATGGTAGACGCTTTTGGACGCTGACTATCGATTCGCCAGGAGCGTACGCTATCCGTGTACATCTTGAAAATGTTCAACTGCCAATGGGTGCGCAAATTATTGTCTACAACACAGCAAACGCGGCAGAAGCTTATGGGCCGTACACAATTGACGATTTTAATAAGGAATCCGATCTGTGGACAACATCCATATTTAGTTCGAGGGTAACGCTCGAAGTGCTCGCCCCTCCTACTTTTGATGATAATCAACCATTATTTCTAGTGAGAGAGCTGAGTCACCTTTACGTAAATCCCGATACACTTATGCAGCCGATGGAAGGAAGTTGTCATAATGATGTTATGTGTTATTCAAATTGGTCTACGGAAGCGCAGGCGGTTGCACGCTACACTTTCATCGAAGGTAGCTTAACCTATCTGTGTTCTGGAGCCTTACTCAATGATCTCGATACGGACACATTTGAAGACTATTTCTTAACCGCGCACCACTGTGTGAGTACACAGACTGTTGCTAGTAGCGCTGAGTTCTATTGGCTCTATCAAACCGCAACCTGTAACGGTGCACCGCCTAGCCTTACTACTGTCCCACGCACCAATGGTGGCGCTGATTTGATCTCTGCCGGCAGCACGAATGACCACTCGTTTCTGCGCATTCGGAATGAGACGCCGGGAGGATTATTCTACTTGGGCTGGACGACGGCTGCATTGAGTCAAGGGCAAGATCTTGTTGGCATTCACCATCCTGATGGTGCATATAAACGGATCAGTTTTGGCGATCTTAGCAGTTCGGATACGAATTTTTGGGTTGTGGTTTGGCATGATGGCGTCACAGAGGGAGGCAGCAGTGGTAGCCCTGTATTCAATATCGACAAACGTGTTGTTGGGCAACTTCAGGGCGGCGGATCCTCCTGTAGCGCACCTAGTAGCCCGGACAACTACGGACGATTCGACAAAACCTATCCTTCGATCCAACGTTGGCTAGCTATTGGTGGCACCATCAATGTGAATAGCGCATATACTGGTGCAGAACAGGGGACGCCGACGCAACCATTTCGCACCACAAGCGCCGCCAATAACTTTGCCTGGAATGGCTCACGCATCCGTTTCAATGCCGGCTCCTATCCTGGTGCCATTACTTTTAACAAACCATTAACCCTCATTGCAACCGGCGGTACAGTTACTATCGGTAATTGAGCCAACGGCAAGCCACAGTTGTTATTGTGTGAGTGCCATGAGTTATTCCTCAAGTGCTCGCACTGGTACCCAAGGACTACCCGTAGTGCCAGTGCAGAGGGTGGGGTTTTGCCCGTACTCCTTGGGTGTCTCGCCAAGCGGTGGCGAATACTCGTGACACTATCTTAATGTTGACTTGTGCTTCAGCAATGGTAGTGATGGACAGCAACCAGAAGGAATTACCAATGAAACGAATACTAAGCTTTGGGTCAGCAATTGCCCTGTGCCTGATCACTCTCTCCATCGCCCTCGCCCAGGGCACCTTCACCCTGCCCCAATCTGCCCCCGGCAACGGCGGCGCAAGCAGCGGCGGCAGCTACACCCTGCGCGACGCAGTGGGCGTGGTGGCCGGCGGAGTAAGCAACGGCGGCATCTACCAGGTGAGTGGGGGATTGGCGCTAGGCAGCAGTGGCGGTGGGCCGACGCCCACGCCGACTACTACGCCCACGCCGACTGCGACGCCCACGCCAACTAGTACCCCGCCAGTTAACGAACTGATCTTTGCCGACAGCTTCGAGGCCGGCAACCTGAGCGCTTGGTCCGCAAGCACCACCGACGGCGGTGATCTCAGTGTCAGCGCAGCGGCGGCGTTGAATGGCAATTGGGGCATGCAAACCTTGTTGGATGACACCCGTCCGCTCTACGTGACTGACGACCGACCCAATGCCGAGCGCCGCTATCGGGCGCGCTTCTACTTTGACCCAAATGGGTTGGCAATGGGCAACAACAAAGCGCACTATCTCTTCTATGGCTACAGTGGGGCCAGCAAAGTGGTGTTGCGGCTCGAACTGCGCCGTTTCAGTAACACTTATCAATTGCGCACGGCGCTGCTCAACGATGCCACCACTTGGAGCAATACGGCCTGGTTCATCATCAGCGACACGCCGCATGTGGTCGAGTTGGATTGGCAGGCGGCCACGGCCGCAAGGGCCAACAATGGCAGCTTGACCTTCTGGCTCGACAATAGTCAACGCGCCCAGATCACCGGCATCGACAGCGACACCCGCCGCATCGACCGCGTCCGGCTGGGTGCGGTGGCCGGCATGGATGCTGGATCGCTTGGTGCAGCCTACTTCGATGCCTTTGTCTCCCAACGCCAGAGCTACATTGGCCCCGCCGGGGTCCTCGCCGCCGATGCCGTGGTTGCGCCAGCCGATGGTAGCGATCCCAACCAGATTTTTACCACCGACGAACCAACCGAGGAAGTTGAGGAAGAGCAGCCGGAGAACCCCACTGACGAACACCGTTTCTATCTACCGTTTGTCACGAACTAACCATAAAATGTAATGACCAAATAAACCCTCCCAGTGCTGGGAGGGTTTATTTGCGCCGCACGCTACTATACTCAAATCAACTTGAGCACCCGAGTTTTAATCTTCCTGGAAGGGGTCACTTCTCCTGCTGTTATATCGAGATTGACTGACCCCTTCCAGGAAGATGGCTGCCCCGAAACTCCGCTTTTCATCCTGATTTGGGTATAGCAACTGGCCTAGCGCTACCCCTGCTGCCACTCACTGATGTTACGGCGCTCGGGATCAAACGCAATGCCCAGCAGAATGATCGGTTTGCCCGCGTTACGATAGGGCAGATCGTACTGTTTGGCGCGAATTTGATCGAGTGCGATCTGCGCGGTGGACATTTTGAATTCTAAAATATAGATCGCCTCCGGTAGTTCCAACACGGCATCGAGCCGCCCCAGATTGGTGAGCGGTTCGGCATGAATCGTAAAGCCCAACAATTTCAGCAGCAGATAGACCAGGGAGTGATAGTAGGCTTCTTGGGTTAAAAAGAGCGTGTGCGGAATCCCGGCAAAAACTGATTTGAGCACATTGATAAAGGCTTCCACATTTTGGCTGCGCAGGCTCTTTTGCAGGCGCGCGAGTAGCGTGCTGCTAAGCTGGCCGACGGCAGGTGACAAATAATCCACGAGCAAATGCTGGGCAAAGGCTTGTGCCACTTCAAAGTTGGGATAGCCCAGTTCATAGGTCTGTCCGGTTGGACCTAACCAGCTACTTTTGACCGTCAGATAGCCGGTTTGAAAGAGCAGCGCATAGACATTGATATTATTGACATCCGCACTATCAAGCAATTTTGAATCAGCGCTCAAGCCCTCTAATTCAAAGGCCGGGATCTGCTTTTGGTGCAGCAGTTTGATTAGAAAGCTTGGCGTGGCGGTGGCAAACCAATGATTGGCAAAGGTCTGTTGTTCTAGAAAGACCAGGGTTGAAAAAGGCACATAGACCGTGTTCACCCCATCCCACGAATAGCCGTTGTACCAGTGGGCAATGAGCGCCAGCATCGCTGGTCGCGCCATGTTATAGCGCTCGGCCAGGCGGTCGAGGCGGTCGGCAAAATAGTACTCTAACTCGGCTTGGGTGTAGCCCAGGAGTGTGGCAAAGCGTTGATCAAGCGTAATGTCCAGCAGGTTGTTAAGGTCGGAGAAGATCGAAATCTTGCCATATTTTGAAACGCCGGTGAGCAAAACAAAGTGCAAATGTTCCGCCGCGGTCGATTTCAACACTGAATAAAAGTTCTTCAGCGTGGCAACATGATCTTTTACTTTTTCCTCATTTTCCAGCAGATCAGTGATTGCTTTGTCATATTCATCGATCAATACCGCAACTTTCGCCTGCTGACTGAGGCGCGTGATTAGCTCCTGAAATTTCGTTTTATAATCTGGTGTTGTTAAGACAAGATTATGTTCGGCCGCCAGCCGATCCATATACTCATCCAGGGCTATTGCCAGACTTTTTTCTAAATAATTTAAATCATTGAAATTGATCAAGATCACTGGGCGCGGTTGCCAATCGATCTTGTCTTCGATCCAGAGGCCATGAAAGAGCGTCTTGTTGCCGCGAAAAAGTTCCTGCAGCGTCGTCGTCAGCAATGATTTTCCAAAGCGGCGCGGGCGCGAGAGAAAGACAAATTTTCCGGTATGGAGCAGATCATAGATCTGGCGCGTTTTATCAACATAGACGTTGTTCTCTTCACGCAGGTTTTTAAACGACTGTTCACCAATGGGTAATTTTTGCATGGCATCCTCTCCCTGATCGCAAAGCGACGATGGCGATTAGTATAGCATAAATTCGCGGTTTTCCCATGTATCCCTGTCTGACGGGTGTGTACCAAATTTTCGGCGTTAAGGTGACCGGCACTGGGCAAGGGGTATGTCGGTTAAGCCAATCGGTTTTGCCCAGTGCCGGTCACCTTGCTGCCCCTTTCCTGGGAGGCATCCCAGCCTGACATCCAGCCGCAACGCTTTTCCTCATCCCAAGCAACGCTTAGGCAACGCTCGCCCTGCTACGCTGATCACAGCATTACTTACCAGTAGCCCACCATCCAACCATCGTCAGTGTTCATCCCGCGCACGCCGGACGCTGGGGCCACCTATTTTCTCGCGGAGGCGCACGTGCCGACCATGACCACTCAGCCACCTTTGGACGTGATCGAAATCGCTCTGCATGCCCGGCAGCAGCAGTGGCTGGTCGCTTTTGGCCAGGGCGATATCGCGAGGGTGGCCGCCATCTATGCGCAAAGCGGGCAGCTGATGCCCGCTTACAGCGCCGCCATTTGCGGGCGGGCAGCGATCCAGGCCTTTTGGCAAGGCTGCCGAGACATGGGCATTTGTGCCATCCAGCGTACCCCGTTGGAAATCGATTACTTGGCCACCACGGTCAATGAAGTGGGTGAGTATCGTTTTCTCGACCTCCACAAGCGGGTGCTCGATCTCGGTAAATATGTGGTGATCTGGAAAGCGCTGCGGGGTGAGTGGGCCATCCACCGCGAGATCTGGACCAGCAATCTGCCGCCGGCGCGCTGAAGCGGTGTTTGCCCTAGGTTGCAGCGCTCCATTTCCAGCACTGGTCAAGTTTTTGCCAAGTGGTGAGGCACTGGATAGGAAGTGGTTAGCCCAGCGTTAGCTTTTTCAGGATTGAATGACAATATGTATTCATTGGTAATCAGTGCCGCGCCACTTTCAGCGTAGTGGTGCGCGCACGGTTATATAAATTGTGATTGTATGTCAAGAGAAAGGAAGCAGTATGTCAAACCGTTTGCAATCTATCACGCTTACTGTGCTCTCTGTGTTGATGCTTCTCATGAGCGCCTGCCAACCGATCCAAGCGCCCACACCGCCACCCCCACCGGTGGACAAAGCCACCCCCAAGGTCTCCGCCCAAGTTTCCAACGAGCCGGGTCGCGCGATTGTCAGCGCCCGCGGTAACCATTTTGTGATCGACTCGCCCGGCGCGTTGGCCGGCCCCAACGAAGAAGTCAACCCGCTGGATGCGCTGTTGGCCGCGCTGGGCACCTGTGGCATCTTTATCGCCGAAGCCACCGCCCCCACGCTAGAAATTGCCTTGACCGGTGCCACCGCGCTGGTGCAGGCCGACTTCGACCCCCGCGGCCTCAAGGGCGAAGCGGTTGACCCCCGCCTGCAAGCCCTGCGCGTCCACCTCACCCTGCCCGGTGCCGATGCTGACCAAAGCGCCAAATTGATTGAACATTTCCAGGCCCACTGCCCGATCTACACGACGCTGGTGCGCGCCGTCCCCATCGAAGTCAGCGCCGGTGACACCGCAATGGGTGCCCCCACCGCCGATCTAACCACCGCCGAAGTGACCGTACAGCTCTCCAATCAACCGGGCCGTGCCCTGGTGACGGCCCGCGGCAATCACTTTGTCGTCGATTCGATCCCGCCGCTGGGTGGCCCGAATGAGGAGCGCAACCCGATGGATCTGCTGCTGGGCGCGCTGGCAACCTGTGGCAGTTTTGTCTATGAAACTGCGGCCCAAGAGGCGGGCATGACGCTTACCGGCATTAGCGCCGCCGTCGAGGCTGATTTTGACCCGCGCGGCATCAAGAACAGTGAATTCGACCCACGCCTCCAGGCCATCCGCATCACCATGACCGCTGACGGGGCTAGCACCGAACAACTGGCGCAACTGGAGCAAGCGTTCCAAAGTCGCTGCCCGGTGCTGACGACGCTGGTGCGTTCGGCTGCGGTGACCTTGAATGGTGCGGAGGTTGTGGCAGCAGGTGGGTAAGCTGCGCACCCCTTGGTTTTGACTATCTAAAGTTGCTATAAACTAAAGAGGAACACCACCAATTTTGGTGGCGTTCCTCTTTGTTAGCAATTCGGTGGCGCGCGATAGGGAGACTAAATGGTACGAAGGGCTGATGTTACTCGGCGTCTATGTGCTCCTGGCCATTGCCTTCTGCTTTACACCCGGCGGGACAGTCTAACTGCTTGGCGATTGATTATCGGTAAACCTCATCATGGCTGCCAATATCAAGCAGCGTGATTTCCTTTGCCGTGATGATAACCGTCAAAGTGATCCGATAGCTATCTGTAAGACGAATGGCCTGAATTCCTTTCAGTTTGCCGCCCAGATGATGGTAGTCCAAATGGGGCGCAAAAGGATCCTGTTGTAGATCATCAACTACCTGTACAAAGCGGGGGCGTAAATCAGGATGTTTCTTGAAAAATTTACGGGCACGGCGCAGAAAGTATTCAGTTGTGACGAGGGTAAACACTACGCTTCTTCCTCGCGATCAATTTCTTTTAACAGCGCTTCGGCTGAGGCAAAGTGCTGAATTTTACCTGCCTTAAGATCTTCGAGCGATGCCCTGATCCGCGCGGCATAGGCTTCTGCTTGCGCCTCAATTAATTCTTGATAGCGTACCGCTGAAAGTACCACATACTGTGGCTGGTTGTTGCGAATGACGTAGATATCACCTTTCGCAATGAGATCATCAACCGCAGCGATACCTCGTCGTTTCAAATCTTGTGCTGGAATCGTATTCATGCCTTGGCTCCTTTAGGTACGCAATTAGACACCGAATATTGTACCAGAATTAAGACTGATATGTAAATCGGCCGCGGATTGACGCAGAAGCACGCAGATAAAGACAAATGGGCGTAGTGCAGCGAAAATCCGCGGCCGAAAAATTTCCATATTTTCAACCCCCCAACAAAGCCCCGCGCTGCGCAATAAACCCAGCCACCGCGTCGACCAACTGCGCTTCCTCTACATCACCAATCGGTAGGCTCAAGTTAATCATCCCGCGACGGGCGATCCAGATACCGGCCTGCAACAGATCAAAGAAGAGGAGATCGCGCAATTGGCCGTTGCCCTGCGCGGTATCTTCTGGCGTGTGGAGTGGGGCATCGGTCAGGTGGACGCTGAGCATCGAGCCAAGGCCGGTGAATTGCATGGGTACTTCATGGCGTTGACAGAGATCGTTGAGCCGCGTGCGCAGGGCATCGCCCCGGGCGTTGAGCGCTACGGCAGCTTGGGGCGTGTAGACCTGGGTTAACCCGGCGAGACCGGCACTCATCGTTAGCACATTGTTGTTAAAGGTACCGGCGTGGGGCAGCGCATTCAGCTGGCTGGGGTCAAATTGGTCCATCAACTCGGCGCTGCCGCCAAACGCGCCAAAGGACATCCCACCGCCCACATACTTGCCCAGGGTGGTCAGATCGGGCAGAATGGCGTGGTGTTCTTGTAAACCACCAGGAGCCAGGCGCGAGGTCATCACTTCGTCAAAGATCAGAATCGCTGCGTGCTGTGTCGTCTTTGCCCGCAACATGGCCAGAAAATCGCGATCCGCCGGGATACAGCCGCCGCCCCCCAACATTGGTTCAAGGATAATCGCGGCCAGGTTACCGCCATGTTGGTCAATCAGCGCCCCGGTGCCGGCCAGGTCGTTGTAGGGCGCGATCACAAAGTCATAGGGCGCATTGACCGGGCTGCTGGTGCCGCCACTGAAATAGAGCACGCCGCCATGATAACCGCCGGCAAAGACCATGATCTTTTCCCGCCCAGTGAAGGCGCGTGCCGCGGTCAGGGCCATCAAGTTGGCTTCCGTGCCCGAGTTGGTAAAACGCACCTTTTCAATCGATGGGAAGCGCGCACAGACCGCCTCCGCCAGTTGCACTTCCATCAAGTTGGGGCCGCCAAAGTTGAGCCCTTCAGCCAGCGCCCGTTCCAATGCCGCCCGAATGACGGGATGGGAATGGCCATAAAGCCCAGCGGTATATTCACCCAGGAAATCGACATAGCGGTGACCATCAAGATCCCACACGTAACAGCCCTCCGCACGGGCCACCCCCAGGGGAAAAGGGTTGTAATAGAGCACCGTGCGCGTGTTCCCACCAGGCATGACCGCCGCAGCCGCGGTCTGGCGCGCCAAACTCAGGGGATTGCGCGCTGTAAAATCGGCCACCGCTTCGGCCAAGGCCGTTTCAATTGCAGCAGACATAGATGATCCTTTCGTCTTAAGAGGATGGTATAGAGCGCAGATTTAGCGGATTAGGCCGATTTTCACGGATTTTATCCGCTTCTATCCGCCAAATCCGCGTTCCATTACGCAATTGCAATCGGATTAACTGGGCTGCCGATGGCCCCCGTCATCTGCAACGGGGCGATGACGAGCAGGCACTCGTAGACTTTATCGGCGGCGAGTTGCTCTAGGTTGAGATATTCCACCAGATAGAGGCCCAAATCGCGGATCGCCGCCGCGTGAACGGGCAGATGGGCCGGCGGCATACCGACAAAGGCTTCCACCGCGTGGTTGTCAGCGCAGATCGCCGCCACATCATGTTGCTGCAGCCAGGGAATCGTTGACTCGTCGATACCCGGCTCGCCGCTGTTAAAGTGGGCGCGATCCTGGGCAAAAACGTTGAGCCAACCGGTGCGCGTCATCAGCAGGTCGCCGGGTTGGATCGTTACCCCTTGGGCCGCGGCACAGGCGTCGAGATCGGTTGGGGTGATCGCTTCGCCCAGTTGCAGGTGATCAACCCCTTTCCAGCCGGCGATGTCGAGCAGCACGCCGCGCCCGACGATGAAGGGCACATTTTGCATGCCATTGCGCGTCGCGCCGGTGCTGGTAATATGTTCCGAGGCGCGGTGGCCGTTGTAGAGTTGATCATCATACCAGATGTGGCAGAGCGCGTCCATGTGGGTGCCGGAGTGGGAGTGCATGGTCACCACATCATCGGCCCCGCTTCGTTCGTGGCTGTCGGCGGGCGCATGGCGATAGGTGGTGACGCGCCAGGTCTTGTGGCGCATGGGCCATTGTGGCCCCTCGGCTTCCAGCGGGACAGAGAGGCTATAGACCTTGCCCCGTTTGACCAGCCCAGCGGCTTTGATCAGGATTTCCGGCGTCAACAGATTGAGCGCGCCCCGCTCGTCGTCCGCCCCCCAACGGCCCCAATTGCTCAGCGTGTTGGTCGTCCGATACGCATCTTGCGATTCTCCGCACATGGCATGGTTCTCCTCGGTTATAGATCGATTGTAGATGGGATAGTTGATTGGATCGTACTTCTGCCATTCTACTGCGGATCGCCGTTGGCTGACAAGAGGTGATAAAACAAAATCACCCCCCTATCGGCTAGACCCGTTATCCGGGTGCACGGCATGAAGCCGACTTTCACCTATAGAAGAGTGATTTTCTGCCCTTAGTATAGCAGCTTAAATGCATAAGTCAAGGATACCAAAAATTGCATTTTGGCTCAACCGGAATTCAGGGGGTTGACATCCCCGCCCTGGGCTAAAGCCGCAGGGCTACCTAACAACGCCGGGTAAACCCGGCTAAGGGAGGGGGGTACCCGGTGTTGTTGGGTAGCCCGGGTGCCCACTGGGCGCGTTGACAGCGAGGTGATCTTGTCAACCTCCTAAGCTCCCATTTAATCTATATTTTTCTACTTACCCACAGCATGGCGGCCTACCCGCTCACTTGCATCAAACACAAAAACCGCGGTTGACATTCCCGCCCCTCTTCCGCTACCATTCACCCAATCACGAATCACCCAATCACCAATCACCCAATCAGAAAGCACTTCACCATGCGTATTGCCATTGCCGAAGTCGGGCAGGAGACTTGTAGTTTTACCCCTGTCCGCACCACTGTTGATACCTTTCGCCAATATGGCCTCTATGAAGGGGACGAGATTCTCCAGGAGCGTTGCAAGGGCCGGGGCACCTTGGCTGGCTTTTTTGACCGCGCCACCGAGGAAGCGGTCGACCTGATCCCCTTGCCGATTATCAGCGGCTGGGCCGGGGCAAATGGGCTGCTCACCGCTGAGACCTTAACTTTTTTTGAAGAAAAGTTGATCGCAGGGCTGCGCCAACTAGGTGAGCTAGATGGCCTCTTCTTTAGCCTGCACGGCGCCGCCGCGGCGGAGAATGAGCCTGATGTGGAGGGCGCATTGCTCGCTGCGGCGCGGCGGGTGCTTGGGCCCAAAATCCCGATTGTCGCGCCTTTTGACCACCACGGCAATGTGACCAAACGCATGATCGACAATCTGGACGGTTTGGTTGCCCATCGCACGCAGCCCCACGATCCCTATGACACCGGCTATCTCGCCGCCAAACAACTCTTTGCGATTGTGCGTGGTGAGATTAAACCGACCATTGCTTGGCACAAGATCCCAATGATCACCCACCAGGAGCAATTCCTTACCAGCCGCGGGCCGATGAAACGCTGGTTCGATCGGGCGCGTGAAATGGAGCTGTTGCCCGGCGTGGTCGCCGTCTCCCCCTTCCCGATTCAACCCTGGCTGGATGTCCCCGAAGGTGGGTGGACCACGGTCGTGGTCACCAACAATGACCAAGCCCTGGCCCAAAAACTCTCTGCCGAGTTAGCCCAACTGGCCTGGGATACGCGCGCCGACTTCTGGCTTTTCGAGAGTGTGCCCCCTGCCGAAGCGGTGCGCCGTGCTGCCGCAGGCAACGGGCTGACCATCCTCTCCGATACCGGCGACAGTGTCTTTGGTGGCGCAACGGGGGATAGTACGGTGCTGCTACGAGAAATGTTGGCCCAAGGGATTACCCAACGGGCGCTGGTCCCGGTGGTTGATCCGGAGGTCGCCGCGCTTGCCCACCAGGCTGGGGTTGGTAGCACGATCGCGGTTGCGCTGGGGGGCAAACTCGATCCGCTCTTTGGCCAGCCGGTCCAGGTGACGGCCAAGGTGGCGGCGCTCGCCGATGGGCTTTTGGAAGCCGAGGTAATCGGGCGCACTTCGTTCGATATGGGGCAGACGGCACTGTTAGAGATCGGGGCAATTCGCGTGGTGGTGAGTGAAAATGTCGGCATTGGCGGCAACCATCCCGTTGTCTACCGCCGCTTTGGGATTGAGCCAGCGGAAGCATCCATGGTGGTACTCAAGACGGCGAGTAACTGGCAATATTATATCGACATGGCCAGCGAAGTGATCCGCGCCGACAGCGACGGCCCCACCATGTCGCACCTGGAGCGGTTTGACTGGCAGCAGATCCCACGGCCCTGTTATGGGTTGGATGATCTGGAAGAATGGCAAGCGGCATAAGCAGCCGGATGAATTGTCCGATCAAACAAGGACTAAGCACTGATGCCGATTTCAGCGTACTTGGGCAGGCTGCGCGCAAAGGTTGGGACCGATCTGCTGTTGTCACCGGCCGTGACGATGGTCTGCCGGGATGAGGCGGGCCGGGTGTTGCTGGCGCGCCATGCCGACAATGACCGCTGGGCGCTACCCGGTGGCAGTATTGATCCCGATGAAACCCCGGCGGATGCGGCCACGCGTGAACTGTGGGAAGAGGCCGGCGTGCGGGCAACGCCGACACGGATTTTTGGTGTCTACGGGGGGCCGGCCTTTATGGTCACCTATCCGAATGGTGATCAGATCGCGTCGATTGATACGGTCTTTGAATGTCGCATTGATGGGGGAACGCCGGCCGCGGACCAGGATGAGATCCACGAGTTGCGTTACTTTTCCCAAGCCGAAGCCGCCCAACTGCCGCTTGCGCCTTGGATGCAAGTGGTGCTGGCTGATTTCTGGCGTAACGAAGATCAGCCTTGTTTTCAAGGCCCAATTTGGAAGCCGCCAGCCGATGGTATTCGCAAAAGTGGGATCTCCGACTACGTGCGCAACTTACGCGCGCGAATCGGCACGGATCTTCTGTTGGCACCCACAGTAGGGGCGTTGGTTTTCAATGTACAGGGCCAACTGCTGTTACAACAACGGGTGGACAATGGCCAATGGTCGATCCCGGCGGGCGCGCTTGATCCGGGTGAAACGCCGGCGGATGGGGTGTTGCGTGAAGTTTGGGAGGAGACAGGGGTACTGGTAAGGCCGGGGCGGCTTGCGGGGGTCTATGGTGGTCCCCAATGGCGTCATGTTCATACGAACGGCGACCAAGCCGCCTCCATCCTCAATCTCTTCATCTGTCACCCCGTCGATGATCGCCTGCCGTCGCCTGATGGGCGCGAATCACTCGACGCCCGCTATTTCGCCGTAGAGGAAGCGTTGACCGTATTGCCGGAGCGGTGGCAGCGCCGTCTCCACACAGTGTTGTCCAATGCCGCCGCAGCCTACTTTGAACCAGCGACCTGGCAGCCGTAAACGACAACAGATGCGGAAAACAACAGATATGGGGCTGATACGCCATCTGTTGTTTTCCGCATCTGTTGTTTTCCGCATCTGTTGTCGTTCCGCTCTTGAAACTACCTTACCCAATCACCAACCGTTGGCCAGCACCAACGCACACCGGCTGTGCAAAAACAAAGCCGCCATCCTGCGCCGTCGCGGCAATCGCTTGCCCATCGACCGTGATCGTTGCGGCCTTGTGGGCAGCCGGCAGGTTGATCTGCTGCAAGGGTAGTTCCCCAGCCAACACCTGCACTTCCGCCCCAGTCGGTGTCATCACAAATTCACCCCACGCCGCATCGAGTGACCAGAAACAGCGGAAGTTGCCATTGTCGGTGCACACGGGGTTGAAGCCGATTAGGCCGTTGACCATGTCAAACTGAAAGCCGGAAAAGGCGTTGAGCAGGGCATAGGCAGCCATGCTGCGTGCATAGTTGTTGCCACACTCGAACTCATTCCACGGGTTGCGGCGCTCACCATCGTACCGTTCGCGCACTGCTTCGATACAGGTCATCCCCTCATCTACCAACCCCAACATAATCATGTGGATGGCTGCCGAATACTCAAAGCCGTTCATCGTCTCCTGTGAGTAAGGCGCGGGGATGAGCGGTTTTTGTGATCCCTCCGGCCAGGCACAGATGACCAGGCCACCTTCATCATTCAGACAGTAGATGCGGCAGGGGTTGTAGACCTTGCCCATTTCGGGAATAAAGTTATATTTGTAGATCGCCGCACTGGCCTGTTTCACCTGCGCCGGATCATAGAGATCGCCCAGGCCGTAGAGGTCAGCGTGCCACTGGGGCAGGATCTGGTCGATGCTGCTGCCCTCGCCAATCTGGTATTTGATCTCCTCGTGCTCCTCGTTCCAGTAGGCCTGCATCGTGTTGCCGCCCTGGACGAGGGTCTCATCTTCAATCGCAAAGGCTTGAACGATGCCTTTATCCTTGAGATCGATCTTCTGGATGTAATATTCGCCATTGAAGAGGTTGGCATCGGTCCACGTCTTGCCTCGCTCAAAGATCGCCATATACTCGGCCGCACTCTCGGCCTCACCAAGGTGGGCTGCCATCTCGGCCCCAGCCTTGAGCGCACCCAGGTAGAAACCGGTTAACCACGAATTGGGGCCAAAGAGTTCCATGTCGAGCGTGTGGTGTTGCCGGCCCTGAAGCACGCCCGTCTTGTCGGGGTCCCAACGGTCGATGTTTTCGGGGCTCCAGGCAAATTCGAGCGACTTTTTGACGGCGGGCCAGATCGAACGCAGCCATGTATCGTCGCCGCTGATCTTCCAATCGCGGTAAGTCTTCATCACGCCACCGAATTGACCGTCGCAGCAGGCGCGGAAACTCCACGGATCGGATCCGATCGGCAGTTGGATGCGGAAGGGCATGGCACCGCTTTCCAATAAGTTATATTCGTAATCGGCGGTGCGCATGGAGCGTTCCAGCGCCGGGAAGAGGAAGGGCAGCGCCTGCTGGTAATTCCACACATGGGTGCAACTGCCCTCACAGCAGCCGGCGTGGGGATGTAACCCCTCCCAGCCGTAGAAGGTGCCATCTTCCAGCCGCAAACAGGTCGGTGATTTGAGGATGGCAATGTTGCCGGCAATGGCATCAATGGCGGCCGCAGGCATGGTCGAGCCAAAGAGGGTATCCTTGAACAGTTTGGTCTCGGCGTAGAGGCGATCCCAATTGGCTAGGGCGTATTGGGCGCTGGCCTTGGAATCGGCCCATTGGGTGGCATAGTAGTTCTGCCAAGTGGGTCTGCTCACCCCATCTTGTTTCCAGTAATTTTCACAGGTGGGAAAGCTCCAGCTGATCACAAAACGGACCTGGCGGGTCTCGCCTGGCTGTACCGGCACGTGGACCGCCAATACGCCTTCATCCTTCTTATTAAAGCGGGGACCACTGCCACGGGCGGCACCATCGTTGTAAACCCGATTTTTCAGCGGACCAGGGGTCTTGAGGTCATTCCAGTAAACTTCCAGGTTATCAAACCAGGCCCCGCGGAACCAATATTGCTGCCAACTCACGGTGACATCGTCAGCCGGGTGCCCTCTGGGCGCAGCGTCAGTGGCAAGGGTAACATTGCCGTAGTTGACATCCCCTGGCTGCACACCATCCGAATGGAGATAGAGCAGATCACCCCAATCGGTCTGTTCGATGCTGTTCAGATTATTGGCCGGGAGTGGATTGGTTAGTACACCGGCAAAGGTATAGGTGAGTGGTGCATCGGTTGTATTGGTGACACTCAGTTCAAAGAAGGCCGCGGGAATGCCAGAGTCATCGGCGTTGAGCGGAATAAAGGGGTTGAACGCACTTAGCTTAACCTGACCAGGAAAGCTCTCGTCGTGAAAGGTCAACTCGGCCAACGGATACTCCCCGCGGAAGTCAACGCTCTCAAAATGGGGGAGACCGGTCAGATATTCGCGCCGCGGCCCCCAGCCAAAGGAGTTGAAGGTATCCCCTTGCAATTCACCCTGGTAGGGGGCAATCAGGTCGCCGTGTAGAACGCGGGCGTCGATCACCTTGTCATCACGCTCGGCGCGGATCGCAAAGTGCGAAAAGCCGTTGACACTGCCCTTGTTGGGGCGATTAAAAATTTCCCAGTCGATCAGGCGGCCATTGCCGGCCAACCCAATACAGCCGGTGCCGATGCCACCCAGCGGAAAGCTGATCTGGCTGGTTTTGGCACCGCGGTAGATAAAGTGGTCCATGTGCGCTTCCTTTTTTGTTGTTCCAATTACCTTTCAGTAACTGGAATACTTGGCATTGCAGGTGTATAATATCTGCAGAAAATCTGATTTTTTTGATTCCTTGCACGGTTTGCCTCAGCACAGGGATAATGATATGATTTCTCCTCATTTCCGATAACCCCGAAGGAGATAGTCAGTGCATAAATTTGACGGTCTAATCGTAGCGGAGATCCTCAAATACAAAAAGGGTAGTATCAAACAGGCAAGTCTTCCGGTGGGTTCATTGAGTTGGGATGAGTTTAGCTTGCTATCCTGGGCGCAGATCGAAGAAGGTGCGCGCCAAAACCGACCTGGGTTTCGGGTTGTACGTAAGTTATTAACGGATCGGAGGTTCGACCGATGAAACAGAATCCATTTGGCAAATTCATGGCATTCCTCGATAAGCTGGAAGCAAACGCGATTCCCTATACGATTACCCGTGCGCGTGACGAAGCATTGTTAATCAATATCGCCGTGCCGGGCGAACGGTGGGAGGTTGAGTTTATGGTCGATGGCACTGTGGAGATCGAACGCTTCCGCAGTGAGGGTGAGATCGCGAATGAAAGTGCATTGGTTGAGCTTTTTGCCCGTTTTGCTGAACCGACAAATGGTCATTACCATGCTGCGGCTTTCACAGATCCCGTGGCCGCCATGTAACCGCACAGGTTGCTGCGCGCATCACGGAAAAAGATGACGCGGTCGACAGTGGGCGCGCCAATCGTCGGCCTGCCTATTTTTATCCACCAATTGATACGCGGTCAACTCCCGAAAACGGACAGCACCCCGTGCGTGCAGCCCAAAACAGCCGTCGGAATAAGTCCGGTGATGGCGCACAATTTGCAGGACATCATCAACATAGATATCGAAAAAAGCACCCTGCACAACCACTTTGAGCCGATGCCAATCCCCTGGCGTCAAGGTCACGGGGCGGCTTTGTAACAGTCGATCAGCCTGGCCGGGCATTAGTTGATAGAGGGCGACTGTCTGGCTATTGAGTTCAAGACTAATCCGATACCCCGCCATTGCCGACGGATTGCCACGGACGATCAATGACGCGAACCCTCCTTCTGCCAGTTGGAGCAAGCCTTCCCAGACCAGATCACCACCCCACAACGTATTCATATAGTACGCGTCAACGGCTCGATCTGGCGCAGTAACCACACCACTATTGTCCACCGTCCACTGTCCACCGTGACTGACCCAATCGCCAAATTCAGCCGTCGCGCCGGTAAAGAGTGGTTGGGTTTCCACATTGGCTGGCAGATATTCTTGAATTTGCACTGTCCCATCCGCTTGCCAGACGACTTGTTTGGGATCGCTAAGCACAGACGCACCCCAGATCCCTTCGATCTCCTCCTGGACGATGTAGAGCATATAGGTCACGCCGTCAAAGGTGGGGTGCTCGCTGGCGCAGGTCGCTTCGGTGAGCAGTTCGTGGTTCGCTGGTTTGTGCCAGGGGCCGGTGGGTGTATCACCGATCAGGTAGACGATGTCAAAGTGATCAAACGCCGTGGGGGCGAAGCCCTTGCTCTTGGGGCCTCCTTTGGCGCTGTAGAAGAGATAGTAGCGCCCCGCCTGTGCGACCAGATAGGCCGATTCGAGGCGGTTGTAACTGCGATCTTCCTCAATGTAGGTGGGGCCAAGATCGCTCCATGCGACCAGATCGGCGGATTGAGCCAGGGCGAGGCAGGCGCGGCCATCCGCCATCGTTGCCGTGTAAAAGAGCAGATAGCGGTGATTGGGTGCATCAGCAAAGACCATCGCATCGCGGCCGGCCACATCTTTACCCACCGCAATGTCAGACCACGCGCCGGGGACAACGACTGGGTTGCCTGGATATTTCTCCCACTGAAAGAGATCGGTTGACGTGGCGAGGCCAATCGCCTGGTTGTTATTGGTGTCACTGCCGGTGTAGTAGCAATAATAGGTGCTGTCAACCTCAATGATATCCGGTGCCCAGTTGCCGCACTCGTCCCATGTGCCGACCGGCCCGGCCGGCAACACCGGCTCATGCGCAGTCCATGTGCGCAGATCGGTCGAGGTAGCGTGGCCCAAATCTAGTTCGCGGTAGCCGACCGGCCAGGTCCAGCGTTCGCCGCGGATATGAAAGAGATGGTAGAGATCGTCGCGTTTGACGATGCAAAAGTCGGTGACATATTCACCGGGATGGTGGTACATAATTTACTAGCCCTTTGCCGGTGGCGGTGGGGTGCGGTAGACAAGTTGGTAGTTGGCAACGATAAAGAGTGCATAGATCGCGGGCAGCAAGAGCAGCAACCCCAAACTGACATAGGCGATCAAAAACGCAAAAAGCAGCCCCATTGCCAGCAGGCCAACGGTGTTGAAGGGATGCACCGCCGCTAGCATTAGTGATCGCCGCAACAACGTGGGCAGCGCGGTGGGCTGCGTCAACAACAGGGGGAAAGCATAAAAGAGCACAGCGGTCACCAGTGCCAACATAAAGAGGTCGGCGCTAAGGCCCAGCCAGACAATCACGGGCACCGGCTCCACTTGCAATAGCGGCAGCGTTGTCAGCGTAATCAACAGGGGAAAGGCAAGCGTCATGCCCAACAGGCATGACCCACGCCACTGGCGCAACAAGGTACGGCGAAAGAGCGCAAAATCGGCCTGTTCATCCTCAATAAGGTGATGTGCAAAGGCCAACAAGGCGCACCACGCCGGGGCAATCGTCACCACCGCCAGCAAAATGGTTGGTGCAAGAAAGCCCAACCCGAAGAGCAGGAAGGCAGGCACGCAACAGAGGCTAAAGAGCACCCCGCCCCCAATCACCTGGGGCAGATTTTCCCAGAGGGTACGCAAGACAAACTTCACATAGGTGTCAGGCGTCAACTGCTGGACCGGCGCTTGTTGGACAACCACCATCACTTATTACCCCTTCATCCCGGTAATTGCCGCGCCCTGGACGATCCAACGCTGCGCCACCAAGAAGACGACGAGGATCGGAAAGATCGAGATCATGATGCCGGCGAGCACTTCAGATTGGTTGCCGGACCCCATATAGCCGCGCAGGGTCGCAATCGCAATCGGGAAGGTGTAATTCTCCCAACTGCGCAGAAAGAGCAGCGGCCCCACGAAGTTGTTCCACGCGCCCAGGAAGGTGAAGATCCCGAGTGCGGACAAGGCCGGCCCGGTCAGCGGCAGCAGTATCTGCCAATAGATGCGGAAGTAACCAGCCCCATCCATCTTGGCCGCGTCGACTAGCTCTTGCGGCAGCGACATAAAGTGTTGCCGCAACAGGAAAACGCCAAACGCGCTGGTGATGCCCGGCAGAATCAGCGCCCAGTGTGTATCCATCAAGTTGAGTTCGCGGACTAGAATAAACGAGGGAATCAAGGTCACGGTACCCGGCACCATGAGTGAGGCCAGGAAAAGGCCAAAGAGAAAGTCACGCCCTCGAAAACGTAGCCGGCCAAAGGCAAAACCCGCCATCGAGCAGGTGATGATTTGCGCGCTGGTAACTAGCAGCGCGATCTTGAGACTGTTCCAGAAAAAGCGCAAAAAATCAATATCAGGCGACGAAATCACCGCCTGATAATTTTGCCAGTGAAAGGCGGTGGGCAGAAAGTCCGGCGGCAGGTCAAAGGAGTTCTTTGGATCGCGCAGCGAGGTGGAGATCATCCAACTGATTGGCGCGATCTCAATCAGCGCCACCCCGATCAGCAGCGCCCATAAGAAAATCTCGCCGATCAGAAAGAGCAGCCGGCGTCCGCCTTTTTCCGCTTCTCCTTGGACAATTGTACTTGATGTTGCGCTCATAATGCGCGGCCCTCCCTATTCATAATGCACCCACCGTTTGGCCCCATAGAATTGGCCCAGCGTCAGCAAGATCAAAATGGCAAAGAGGGTGAGCGAGACGGCCGACGCATAGCCCATCTCAAACCCCCGGAAGGCTTTTTCGTAGATATACATGGCAATGACCCGCGATGCATCGCCTGGGCCACCCTCGGTGAGCACCCAGACATTGTCGAAGATCTGAAACGCACCAATCAGCGAAATCACAATCGCAAAAAAGGCGGTCGGTGAGATCAGGGGCAGCGTAATATGACGAAAGAGTTGAAAGCGGTTCGCCCCATCAATCGCCGCGGCTTCATAGTAACTCTGCGCGATGCCCTGTAAACCTGCCAAGTAGAGCACCATCAGGTAGCCACAGCTCTTCCACACGTCATAGATAATGGCAGAGACGAGCGCCCAGGTGGAGCTGCTCAACCACGGCACGGGATCAAGCCCGATCTGTCCCAGCAGGTAGTTGACCACGCCGCGATCCTGCGTGAGCAGAAAGCGCCAGACCACGGCTAATGACGCCGTCGTCGTCAACACGGGGAAGAAGATCGAGGTACGCAGGAGGTAGCGCAGGACCCCAGGCATGGAGCGGTTGACCCCCATTGCCAGCAGCAGGCCAAGCACATTGTTGAGGAAGGTTACCCCCACCACCAGCCGCAAGGTATTCCAATAGATGGTAAACATGCGCTGGTCGGTCCAGAGGCGCGTGATATTTTCTAGACCGGCCCACTTGGGTGGCGTCAACAGATCATAGTGGAGAAAGACCAGTACCAACGATGCAACGATGGGCAGCGCCGTAAAGGTTAGCAGCCCCAACAGCGCCGGTGTCGCAAAGAGGTAACCCGCCACTGTCTCCTGGCGCACCAGCGCCCCCCCCTTGCCACGCCGGTGCGGCGCGCTCTTTTCCCACTTGCTACCCGATACCGCAGTTGTGTTCATAACGTGATCCTTTGTCCGCGTGCTGGATTGGGAGCCTGGGGTTTTAACCCCAGGCTGACAAGCGGAAGTGCGTTAAAACGCACTGGCTAACCCGTTTTAACGGGTTTTGCGTATCAGCAGGTGTGTTTCAACCACCTGCGCCGCACAACTCCCAATGCACGCTTTACCCTTGTTGCAATTTATCCATCTCGGGCTGCAATTCATCATGAGCGGCCTGCAACGCCTCTTCGACACTCTTTTCGCCATTCCAGATCGTCGCGTAGTGGCGGTTCAGGATGGGCTCGATGATGTTAAAGTTGGTCGGTGAGGGCACCGTCGCGGCAAAGTCCAGCGATTCGTAGAAGAGGGCCGTGCCGGCCGGGCCAAATTCGGCAAATTCCGGTTTTTCGGCCACCGAGCGCAAAGCCGGAATATTACCGCCAAGCTGGACCATATCAAGCGAAGCTTCTGGGCCGGAGAGCAGCTTGACCACATCCCACGCGGCCTGGGGATTCTTGCTGGAGCTGGCGATGCCCCAACCATCGGTGCCGGCAACCGTCTTGAGGGGACCGGCACGGTGGGGTTGATATTGGAGATCATAGGTGGTGAAATCAGCTTCCAACAGCCCGCTAATGCACCAGCGGCCACACGTGCGCATCACCAGATTGCCGGCCAAGAACTGGGCACCCTCATCCCAACCAGAAGGGTTGGGGGCGACTTTGTGTTCGAGCACCAGGTCGGCCAGATATTGCACCGTCTCGGCCACCTTGGGGTCGAGCAGATTCGAGGCAGACCAGTCGGCGGTTAAGGGCGAGGTGTCGTTGTTGAAGAACCAGGAACACATGCCAAACATGCCACTGCCCCAGAAAGAGTAGGCGTAGCGATCATCCGCCCCGCCACTAACGCGTGACAATTTGGTGGCCGTTTCCAGGAAATCTTCCCACGTCCACTCGGCAGAGGGCGGTTCGATCCCTTCCTCCTCAAAGATCGCCGTGTTGTAATAGGTGACCATGTTGTTCCAGGAGAAGGGATATTCCATCTGTTTGCCATCGACCTGCAACATCTCGCGCAGGGTGATGTGAACATCATTTTCCAAGATATCCTGGGCGGCCGGGTCGGCGGCGATCAACTCGTCCAGCGGCACCAGCACATTCTTGGCCGAAAGTAACCCTAGCCCTTCAATCGCGATCATGATGACATCGATCTGCTCGCCGCCGGCAATGCGGGTTAGCAGCGTGTCGGAATAGCCATCCCAGCCACCAGCCCCCCAGCCATTGGCGTTGACTTCCAGATTGATATTGGCCATTTGGTCTTTGGCGCGCTCCAGCGTCTTGTCAAAGGTGTTGACCGGCATCGAGGTGGTTGCAATAATATTGACTGCTTCCTGGGACGGGGCACTTTCACTGCCGGCCGCGCTATCCGGCGCAGTAGTGGCAGCCGGCGCACAGGCGACGATCGCTACACTGGCTGTCGTCATGGCGGTCAGTCGCAGCAGATCGCGGCGACTCAAACGTTGACTGATCAGAGACATAATCGGTTCCTGCTACTTTCTAAGTGCTCCAAAGTGTTCTTGCTACTTTGGTACGTTTGAAATACTCGCTTCAACCAGCATTGCCCAAAAGTCGGGTCTTACACGCTGTCCACGAGCGATTACACCCGATATAGCCATTTCCGGGTGTCCCGCATTGGCGGGAGTTGATACCGCGGCCTGAATTTACCTTATTACGTCACCCTTCAATCCCCCAGGCTACGCTACGAGCGTAGCCCTACCGAACGACGGTGCAGGATAACTTTACAGATGGGCCGAGACGCTTTTGTTTTCAGTGACGAAACCTTTTTCTCTCTATAGGTGCTCCTTCTATACACAATTGTACACATTCGCGCATGCTCTAGAAGTCTAGACTAATCTCCTTGTGAAGGCATTTATACTAAAAACCTAACTCAATTGGTTGGATAGGCTGTTGTTGAATCACGCACAATCAAATTGGTGGGGAGACAGGTGCGTACGGGGGAGAAAGTCGAACCATTGATCTGGCTCACGAGCCGTTGAACCGCCAGCACACCCATCTGCCGTTTGGGGAGGTGAACAGTGGTCAAGGGCGGCGTGGTATGTTCGGCACGGACTTCATTGTCAAAGCCGATCAGCGAAAGATCCGCGGGCACACGTAAGCCGGCTTCGCGGATCGCTTCCAAGGCACCAAAGGCCGTCTTATCGCTGATCGCAAAGACGGCGGTCGGGGGTTCGGGCAGCGCTAACAAACGTTGCATTTCGCGATAGCCCTTCCAGGGATGGCCGCTCGATTGGGGTGCAGGGCGATAGGCAGCGGGAATGGTGATCGCGAGATCATGGGCTGCGCGCAACGCCCCCCACAGCCGATCCGTCAACGTTTTATATTTGGCCGGACCCTCAATAATCGCAATCCGGCGGTGCCCCAGCTCGACCAAATGTTGGATTGCCTGATAGCCACCCCACTCGTTATCCGGCACAATCGCATCAATCGTCGAGCCAACGACGTAGTTGTCAAGTAAAACCAGCGGGGTGTTGTGCGCAGCCAATTGCACGGCAACCTGATCATTGAGCGGGCAACCACCCAAAATAATCACCCCTGCCACCTGTTCATCAATGACTAATTGCGGCACCCCCGCTTGCGAAATCACCGAAAGGATCATATTGTAGCCCTGTTGTTTCGCTTCGGTTTCAATCGCATTAATCATGGCCCCATAGACGGTTTCGGGAAAGGCCGAGAGTGACATCTCTTCTAACAGCAAGGCAAAGAGGTTGGTCCCGCGCCGGCTATGGTGGCGCTGATCGCGATTGCGTTGCCCATCCTGGCGTTGGTTGGTACTTTGGCGCGGGGCATAACCAAGTTGCTGAATCGCCTGGGCAATCCGCGCTGCGGTCGCACTGCTTACCCCGGCGCGGCCCTGGGTATAGAGTGAGACGGTGGAGATAGAGACTCCGGCAGCCGTGGCAACATCGCGAATCGTTGCACGTGGCACATTTGCGCGACCGGCCAAAAGATCCTCGAAATTTAGTAAAATATGCGTTGTAAAATAATGGAGATAGGGGTAGATTACCGCATTTGGGTGCGGCTGTCAAGTCTGATTTTCGAAATAATGATCGAAATCGGGCTTTTTGTTCGACTAGCTAATCGAACAAAAAGCCCGATTTCGATAAAAACGAAACGTGTTGTTTGGCCATTAGTGCAGGCGGGCATAAATATCCCCGGACTTGTCATTGACCGTTAGCCCCTCGATCATGGCGCACAACTGGGCAGCCGTACGCCAATGTTCGCTTTGCCAGCGATGTTGCTCCCCCACCGACCAGTTATATTCATAATTGCCCAAGGTCTGGAGCCGAGCCAGACAATCCAGCGCCAGCGCTTTGGTCGCCGGCACATATTCAAACGAAAGGGCAGCCAAGGGCTGCGAAAGGCCCTGCAGCACTTCCAGTTCATACCCTTCCACATCGATCTTACAAAACGCTGGGACACCGTATTGGGCGATCAGCTGATCCAGGGTCGTCACCGGCACTGTTATGCGGGGCTGCCATGCGACATTGGCAAAGGAAGCAGCCTGCTGTACCGCGCGAATCCACTCTTGCGAAAGGGTCGTCACCGTGGGGGTCCGTTCGCTGATCCAGAGAGTGGCTTCACCGGGTGTCGCGCCGACCGCGGCTTCAACCAGGGTCACCCCTAGCCGTTGGCCGTACCAACGGCGCAACAATTTCATACAGAGTGGCTGCGGTTCCAACCCCACCACTCGCGCGCCCAGCCGCGACCAGATCCAGAGCCGGTTGCCGACATGGGTGCCGATATCAAAGCAGAGATCGCCCGGTTGGATGAATTGCGCGTAAAAGCGTTGCATCCGTCGCAATTTGATGGGATTGCCGTAGTATATGAGGATGGAACGCATTAAGCCTAGCCAGCGCTGCATAGGTTTGGCAATTCAGAAGAAGAAAGGGGATTAGGTTGCTGGTGTCAGAAGTACATCCCAAGATCTTTTATCGGCGCGGTACTCGTCGACAATAGCGACGCCCTGTTGCGTTGCCGCCGCCCGCAGTTCATCCGTCCACACATTGGCGGCTACAACTGGCATGGCTTGCAGACCGATTTGGCGCAAAACGGCGGCGCGGCTGATGGCGCGATCAATGTCATGTTGCCCGGCGAACCAGGAGATCTCGGCGACCAACGTCAGGCTGTTGCGTGTATACTTAGAGCGCCCGGACCATAGCAGATCGGCGACAATGACCAGATCGTAATCACTGCTCTTGATCTGCCCAGCTTCCTCTGCGGCTTCTAGTTGATTGGCAATTTCCGGCCGTGCATCATGACCGCGCCGGAGAAACAGACCAAAGATTGCATCGGCCCTGCGAATGAAGCCATTTTCATAGTTGTCACCTTTGAGATCGCCAATGTCACGTTCGATGTGTACCAAGCGTCTTGTGGTGTCGGTTTTCCAATCCTCCGTATGCGTTTGCCAATCTTCCATTCGTGTCTGGCGTTCTTCCATGTGCGTTTGGCGCTCTTCCATGCGCGCTTGGCGCGCATCTATCTCTGCCAGGCGCGCGTCAATATCACCGAGTTGCACCCGCATCTGCCGATTGGTTTCAATCAGCTCTTGCAGTGCCTTGGCGACATCAATTTCCGGAAAGAGCGCCTTAACCAATTTCTGGCGCCACTCCGGGTGCGTGTTGATAATATCGATCAGTTCGTCAAACGTGTTGATCTGTAACGTCAAAAGATTCGCTACCTCTGTATAGCGCACTTGCTCATCGATGATAGTACTCAGTGTAACAGCACGATGCAGTGAAAAAGTTACATAGGGAAACTTTACCACAGCCGCGGTTAATCGTCAATCACTTTGACCGGCACGCCTCCGCGCGCCACCGATTCATCAATCGCATAACAGATCGCCATCGACTTGTAGCTATCATAGATCGAGGCGTGGGATTCGACATTCTGCTCGATGCAGTCGATAAAGTGGTGGATCTCGCCTTTGAAGGGATGGTGGGAGACATCACCGCTGTTGGGCGTAATCGTCGGAAAGGTAAAATATTCGGTGGCACCCGGATATTTCTGCGAGGAATAGACTTCGTTGTTCTGGATCGAACCATTGGTACCAAAGAGCCGACAGTTAAAGCGATAGGGGGTATCACCATCGAGCAGCGCTGAAAGTTTACCGACCGCATCGTTCGCAAATTTGAGCGAGGCCACCACCACCGGGTCAAACTCAAAATGGGTGATCCGCTTGGGCGGTGCGGCAAAGGCACTCACTTCCACAATTTCACCGCCGAGCCAACGCAACATGTCAACGGCATGGCAGCCACCACTAAGAAAGGCACTGCCCACCACATCTTTGCGCAAGTACGCACTGCCCGGTTGCGCCCGCCGGGCGGGATGCCAGTAATCAGCCTCACCGTAGATCAGATCGCCCAACCCGCCCTCATCGATCAGTTGACGCACGGTCACAAATTGGGGATTCCAGCGCAAAACAAAGCTGGTGACCGTCTTCACCCCGGCCTTGGCGACCGCCTCGCGAATCTGCGCCGTCTGCGCCTGTTTGATCCCGACCGGTTTCTCCAAGACAATGTGGCGGCCTGTCTCCGCCGCACGGACACAGTGTTCAGCACGCACATCCGGCTGCGTGCAGGAGACGACGATCTGGATGCGGTCATCGGCAAAGAATTCATCAAGCGTGGCATACTCTTTGCCCTGAATGCCATGAGCTTGCAGCAGTTTGGTCGCCTTACCGGGGGTACGGTTATAGATGCCCACGATTTCGGTCAAAGGGTGATCGCGGAAGACTTTAGCATATTCCGCCGCCACCCAGCCTGCGCCCAGCAAGCCAACGCCATAGGTTGTCATTTCGTCTCTCCTCAGTTATTGATGGCAGTGTGTCAGTAGGTCAATGGGTTTCAAGCAGTGGGTTAAAACCCACCGCTACCATCTGCCGTCACTCCGTGACTAGTCACGGAGTGACGGCAGATGGTAGCCCAGCCTTTTAAGGCTGGGGCCGGGTTAAATCATCGCTTCAATCAAATGGGGCCCCCGCTTGCCCAGCGCAGCTGCTAATTGATCGCTCATCTCCTCGGCGGTGGTGGCGCAGGAAGCTTCGACGCCCATGCCTTGGGCCAGTTGCACCCAGTTGATCGTCGGGTTGCTCAGGTCGAGCATCTCCTGAGCTTTGCGACTGTTTGCATCGGCCCCGACCCGCTGCAACTCGCCCTGTAAAATGGCGTAGGCGCGGTTGGAAAAGAGAATGGTCACCACATCCAGCCCTTCGCGCGCTTGGGTCCACAGCCCTTGCAAGGTATACATGGCCGAGCCATCAGCCTGGGTGTTGATCACCTTGCGGTCCGGGCAGGCGACGGCGGCACCAGTGGCTACGGGGATGCCTTGCCCGATCGCGCCACCCATCACGGCCAGCCAATCATGTTGCGCCGCGCCGCCCATCCACTTGCCGGCCCCAAAACTTGCGGTGATCGACTCGTCGGCGATGATACTGTTTTCCGCCATCAGGTTCGCCAGGGCCCGCCAGATCTTCTCCGAATTGAGTGTGCCGGTGGGCAGGTCGGGGCGAACGCGTGCTTGCAGCGGGCCAAGTTCATGGGGCGCACCCAACTCTTCGGCCAGGGCGTCAAGCGCGCCGAGCACATCGTCACCGGCGTCGGCCAAGGTATAAAGTTCGGCATCGGGTGGGCTCATAAGGCTGGGCGTGTTGGGATAGGCAAAGAAGGCGACCGGCTGCGGTGCGCCAACAAGGATCAATTGTTCGGTCCCTTTGAGCAGTTCCAGCGCTTGCGGCACGGCGTAGGGAATCCGGCCAAACTGCGGCGTTCCTGCGCCCAAAGTCATGCGTGCACTGGCGCGTTGGCTGACCAGCCGCGCGCCCGTGGCTTGACAGATGCGCGCCGCCAATGCCATCCCGGTTTTGGTCGCGGCCGGGCCACCAATGCAGAGCACAGTGCGTTTGCCATTGCGCAAGTATTCAGCGGTCTGGCGAATTACCTGTTCGTCAATTGGTTTGGCGGCAGGGGTGGCGGGTGCAGGCGCAGGGGCGACGCTTTCATTCCAGGCACAGTCGCCGGGCAGGATCAAGGTGGCGATTTGCCCAGGTGGTTGTAGGGCCGCGGCAATCGCAGCGGCGGCGTCGCTGGGCACACTTTCCGGGCTGCTGCACGCGCGAATCCAGCCGGAGACCGGCTTGGCAATCGAGACGATGTCGCTGGTCAAGGGTGCATCATATTGCAGGTGGTAGGTGGCATGGTCGCCGACGATGTTGATCATCGGGGTGTGGGCGCGGCGGGCGTTGTGCAGGTTGGCAAAGCCGTTGCCCAGCCCCGGCCCCAGGTGTAATAGGGTGGCGGCCGGTTTGCCCGCCATGCGCGCATAACCATCCGCCGCACCGGTGCAGACCCCCTCAAAGAGACAGAGAATCGTGCGCATCTGTGGCACTTTGTCCACCGCGGCGACGAAATGCATCTCCGACGTGCCAGGATTAGTAAAACAGGTGTCAACCCCACCGTTGACCAAGGTTTGGATCAGACTGAGTGCACCGTTCATAAATTCTTTCTACGTTTTATTGGCTAGTAACCATGCTCTGCGTGGTTATTCAGTTAGGATGCTCTGCGTCCTGAGTGACCGCAGAGCATCCTAACTGCATTCCAGCGGAGACCGCTGGAACGAGAATTATCACTACGCGCGCCGATAGCGCGTGCGCACAGTGTAGACACTGTCGCCGCTCAAGATGCCGCCGCGGCCAAAGAGACGACCGGCTTGCCAGTTGGAGAGGCCTAATTCCGGCTTACGCAAGGCAAATTGGCCATCAACCCAGCGGGTGTGATCATCGCCGACGAAGGGTGCGTTGATCTGTTCATAAAAGCGTTGCTGCTCGGCCTGATCATGGCTGAGCAGGGAGGCGACGAGTAGGGGGCTCTGCGCGTTGAAGAGCGCTACCGCTTCGTCAATCGAATCGACCAGCGCCAGGGTAATCTCCGGCGACTCTTCCCACTCCCACTCATGACCGAGTTGACCGCGGTCGATTGGCTCGGCAAAGGGTTCCTCGACATCACCGGCCGCCCGCCGGATCGTGACGATTTTGGTGAAGAGGTCGGGGGGGATGGCAGCCATGTCCTCTTTGACGACATGGAGCTTGGCACCATGACCCCGGCGGCGGCCTGCCTCCTGTAAACTTGCTAAGAGGACAGGCACCAATTCAGCCGCCCGCGTGCGGAGAATACAGCAGACATTAAGGGTGTTGCAGACTTTGCGATCCAGCGAGCGGACGATGATCCGGCCAAAGTCGGCGGCGTCAGTCGACGCGGTAGCGATGATCCAGGCACCACCGGTGCCGTGTAAACTCGCCGCGACCCCGACACTGCGTGCGAGCGCGCCCAGCGTATCCACCGCCGGCCCGGATCCACGCGCCACCGCCAGCCCCAGCCGCGCATCAGAAAAGAGCGCCCACCCTGCGGCATGGGCGGCACTTTCGACCAAGACCACTGCGCCATCAGGCAAGCCTGCCTGCTGGAGTGCTGGGGACAGGGCCAGGCGCATAATGGCTTGGGCAGTCTGCAAGGCGTCGCTGCCAATGCGGAAGACCACCGTGTTGCCGCCGCGTAAGACGCCACAGGCATCGGCCAGCACATTGGGGCGTCCTTCAAAGACAAAGGCAACCACGCCTAAAGCCGCGCCGACCAATTCAATGCAAAAGTCGTCATGGTGGACGGTTTCCAAGACTTGGCCGCGGCGGGACGGGGCGGCGATCCAGCCGCGCAGGCCCTCGATCATCCCTTGCCGCATCTTTTCGCTGGTCACCAGGCGCGTGGTGGAGCGCCCGCGCGCTTGCGCCTTGGCGACATCCTGCGCATTGACCGCGCTGATCTGTGCCCAGATCGCGTCAGTTGCGAGGGCCGCGGCAAAGGCGGCAAAGAAGGCGGCGATCTGGGCGTCACTCACCTGCCCCATCTGCGCAAAGGCCGCCACGGCGCGGCTGACGGCGGCCGTCGCCAAAGCCTGTTCGGCAGCAGGAATGTGGAGCAGTTGGCCACTTTCCGCCACGGCGGCGATGGTATCGCCGGGTTGGAAGGCGGCCGCTAATTCAGCCGAGACGCGCAGCACCTTGCCGCCCGCGGTTAAGACTGGCATCCCAGCTTCTAAGCGTTCGAGCGCTTCGATATGATTCATGGTTTTTGTCCTTAGTTCAGCCCGCACCGCGTAGGGATGCGCCCTGGAAGCGGAGGCTGAGCTTGTCGAAGCCGAAGCGGCTTCGACAAGCTCAGCCTCCGTATATTGCCTTAATGCAGCGGTCGCTGTTAGTTATCACTGGCCGCCAGTGCCTTTTTCCCAGCTTCCAGCAACGCGATAATGCGGTCCACGTCGTAGACACAGCCGGCCCAGGTGCCGCCACTGGCATTTTGCAGCGCCGCCCAGAGGCGGGTGTCATCGGGCAGGCGATCATCGGGCAACATGTTCGGGAGCGGTGTGCGCGTGGCCAGGACGGCAGCCCCCTCGGCAGCGCTGTAGAGTTTGCCGTCATGACCGATCAGATCAACGCTGCCGGTGAGGTTGACGGTGTCGATGATAATCTCAATCGTGTCGCCCTCGCGCAGCCGACCAATCGGGCCACCGGCCAACCCTTCCGGCCCCATGTGGCCGATACAGGCCCCGGTGCTCACCCCGCTAAAACGGGCGTCGGTGACTAGCGCCACTTCTTTGCCCCAATCCAAATGTTTGAGCGCGGCGGTGAGTTGATAGGTCTCCTCCATGCCGCTGCCCAGGGGACCGCGACCAACCACGACAATAATATCACCAGCCTGAATTTTAGCCTCGTCGCCCGTGCCCTTGATGGCGGCAATTGCGGCCCGTTCGCTGGTGAAAACACGCGCCGGGCCACGTTTGCGGTAGACGCCGTCGGCGTCGATCACGCTGGGGTTGATCGAGGTGCTCTTGACGACTGAGCCTTCGGGGCAGAGGTTGCCAATCGGGAAGGTGACGGTGCTGGTCAAGCCCCGCTCGCGCGCCCGTTGGGGGTTCATGATCACATCATCAGGGTCGATGCCGTCGAGTTCCTGCAACAGCCCGCGCACAATCTTGCGCCGTTCACTGCCCGCCCACTCGTCGAGCAGGGCATCGAGCGGACGGCCCATGACGGTCATGGCATTGCCGCGCAGCAGCCCCAATTCGCGCAGGTGTAACATGGTTTCCGGCACACCGCCGGCCATAAAGACCTGCACGGTGGGATGACCGACCGGGCCATTGGGCAGGGCATCAACCAGGCGCGGCACCTGGGCGTTGATCCGCTGCCAATCCGCCACGGAAGGACGGGGTAAGCCTGCCACCTGCGCCACGGCGGGAATATGCAGCAGCAGGTTGGTGCTGCCGCCAAAAGCCGCATGGACGACCATCGCGTTGTGTAAGGCATCCTCGGTCAGAATGTCGCGGGTGGTGATGCTGGCTGCTTGCATCGCCATGAGGGCGTGGGCCGAGCGTCTAGCGAGATCAAGCCAGATCGGTTGGCCGGAGGGGGCAAGGGCGGAATGCATCAGAGCCAGGCCAAAGGCTTCGGCGACGACCTGACTAGTGGCCGCGGTGCCCAGGAATTGACAGCCACCGCCGGGCGAGGCACAGGTACGGCAGCCAATCTCCGCCGCTTCTTCCAGGGTAATCGCCCCGTGCGCGTAACGCACCCCGATGGTCTGTGCCTTGCCGGCATCTTCGCCATCGCTGGCGGGTAGCGTCACGCCACCGGGGACGAGAATCGTCGGCATGTCGAGTTGACCGGCCAGGGCGAGCATCATCGCCGGTAAGCCTTTATCGCAGGTGGCAACCCCCATCACCCCTTTGCGCGTGGGCAAGGAGCGGATCAGGCGGCGCAAGACAATCGCGGCGTCGTTGCGATAGGGCAGGCTGTCCATCATGCCCAGGGTGCCCTGGCTGCGGCCATCACAAGGGTCGGTGACAAAGCCGGCAAAGGGAATCGCCCCTTCGGCAGTAAATTCTTTGGCCGCGGCCTGCATCAGCAGCCCCACTTCCCAGTGGCCGGTGTGGTAGCCAAGGGCAATCGGGGAACCATCTGGGGCGCGGATCCCACCCTGGGTGCTCAGGATCAAAAATTCCTTGCGGCGCAACATCTGCGGATTCCAGCCCATGCCCACATTCTGGCTCAGGGCAAAGAGGTCACCGCTGGGGGCGTTGAGGAGCAGTTCGGGGTCAAGCGGTAGCGCGCCTTCGGGGCCGGGGGCGTTGGTGTAAATTTCATAGATGCTGTGGTCGTCGGTGTCAATTGTCACCGCGGGCAATGCTGTTATGCCGGATGTCGTGCCGGATGTACTGCTGGAAGTGGTCATGCCAGTGGCTCCTCGTTGATCATAAAATGGGAATTGGTTCTAGGCCAAATCGTACCATTTTTATGAAACAACGACAAAGCGCCGTATAAGGAGCGTGGCTAGATGCGTAGAAAGTTGATAGATACGTTGCGGATTGGTCAACTAGTCAGCGAAGTTCTAATGATTTAGCCACGGAGTGGCGGCCGATGGTAGCCCAGCCTTTTAAGGCTGGGGTCCTGGAGTGCGCGCTGACCTGCGGCTACCATCGGCCGTCACTCCGTGACTCGATCGGCGCGATAGAGGACCCTGTAAACCAGCAAAACTTGAGTCACACTGGACTAGAGGGTAAGAGAAAGCATTTTACCGCAGAGCAGCAAAGGTGCAGAGCAGCAAAGTTACTTCTCTGCATCTCTGCATCTCTGCACCTTTGCTGCTCTGCGGTAAATTATTTAGGCTACAGTTTAAAGTGCCGGATCGTTTCGTGAATGAAGCGCAGTTTCTGGATGGCCGGCTGGGAGAGGATAAAGGGATAGAGATCCGGTTGGCCCATGCTGCGGTTGAGGCTGTTGATCGCAAAGGTGAGCGGTAGCCAAGTATCGATCAATTCGTCAAAATCTTCCTGGCGGTAGGCGTTAAAGTCGATGGCTTTAGTCAGGCTCTCGTCGACATTCAGGCGCGGGTCCACCTGCAGGCCAAAGGCGTAAGCCGTTTCCAGTGTGTCCACCACATGCAGATAGTGCGCCCAGCTTTCGGCCCAATCTTCCCAGGGGTGCATGGTGGCGTAGGAAGTGACATAATGTTCCCGCCAATCCATTGGCGCGCCGTTGGTGTAATGGGCATTCATCGCCGCCGCATAATCCTGGCGATCATCGCCAAAGACTTCCCGACACCTGGCCAGCCACTGCGGATCCAGGGCCATTAGCTCCCAGTAGTAATGGGCGATCTCATGGCGGAAGTGACCAAGTAAGGTGCGATAGGTTTCCGCCAGATTCTGCTGCTGCTTGGTGCGATAGGCATCATCGGCCTCGGCAATGTTAATCGTGATCACGCCGTTGTCATGGCCGGTGGTGATCGTGGGCGCGGCACCGGCTTCCTGGGCAGCATCGGCGAGAAAGTCAAAGGTCAAGCCTTTTTCGGGATTAACCCCTTTGCTCACCACCGGCAGCCCCAGGCGCAATAGACTATAGACCAGGTGATGTTTGGCCATTTCCAACTTCTGCCAGCGTAGCAGATAGGTCATGTTACCCAGGTCGGGAATGGTGCGATTGAGTTGACAGGCGGTGCAATAGTCGTTGGGATCATCGACCGGCAGCAGCCAATTGCAGGCGTTGTGTGCAGCATTGGCGCAATAGCGATATTGCGCGGCGGGGTCATTCACGGCCCGCCAACCATTCTCTTTGGTGGGAATCAACACCACCATGCTCTGGTTGCTATCCAGGTAACCGAGTGCATGTTCACAGCGGGTGCAGAGGGTGTTTTCAAAGTAAAGCAATTGGCCACAGTTGTGACATTTAAATAACTTCATAAAATTTTAATTCCTGTTTGGTGTACTGTGCTGTGCTAAAACCGCGCAGCCGATCAGTGTGAAGAACTAATGTGTGCCGACAACGCACGCACAGCGGGCATTATAGCCGCGTAATGTTAACCGCACGATGGAGCGGGACACAGGAAAAAGATATATTTATTAGAGCGTAGGCTGAGCTTGTCGAAGCCGCAGCGGCTGCGGCTTCGACAAGCTCAGCCTACGCTCACCGCGTGCCCGTACCAGGCGCATGGGCGAAGGGCGTAGTTGTGTTACAATGCACGCTACAATTCATTGGGCTTTCTCCCGTTACCCTTTGTTCATTAACCCATGTTTCGCGCGCAGTCGCAGGCATTGAAATGCCTGCCTGATACGCAAAACCCGTTAAAACGGGTTCAAGTGTTAACCCGTTTTAACGGGTTTTGCGTATCAGCAGATGAATGAATTCATCTGCTGTGCGCGTAGCATGGACCATCAACCTATTTGGAGATCTCCATGCACATTGACCAACTCGACACCCCTGTCCTCACCGTTGACCTGGACGCCCTGGAAGAAAATCTACAGCGCTACCAACGCTATTACACCACCCATGGCATTGGCCTGCGCCCCCACATCAAGACCCACAAAACGCTGGCGATCGCGCACATGCAGATGCGTCTTGGGGCGATTGGGATCACCTGCCAGAAGATCGGCGAGGCGGAGGTGATGGCCAATGGCGGCATCGACAACGACATTATGATTCCCTACAACATTATCGGTCAACAAAAATTGGACCGGTTGACCGCACTGGCGAAACGGGTTCAAAAGTTGACCGTCGCTGCCGATTCCGAGTATACGGTGCGGGGCTTATCAGCCGCGGCCAGCAGCGCCGGGGTGACGATTGGGGTTGTCGTCGAAGTCGAGGCTGGACAGAACCGCACCGGCACCATCACCGCCGAGCAGACCGTGGCCTTGGCCCAGCTCATTGATGACGCGCCCGGCCTTGAACTGCGCGGCGTGATGGCTTTCCCCACCGCGCCGACCATCCGGCCCTTGCTCCAAGAGATTCTGCAACGCTTTGACGCCCATGGGTTGCCCCACCCGATTGTCAGCGGCGGTAGCACCAAGTTCGCCCTGCAAGCCCACGAGATCCCCGAATTGACTGAGTACCGCAGTGGCGAATATCCCGTTGGCGGCTATGGCCATCTGTTGGATGGGCGGCACACCGTGGCCCAATGTGCATTGCGGGTGATCGCCACCGTCGTCAGTCGGCCCACCGCTGGCCGCGCCATTCTCGACTGTGGCAGCAAAACGATGAGCGCGTCACTGCTGGCCATGCCCTGGGGCAACAGTATGGGCTACATTGTCGAATACCCCGACGCGCGCTTCCAGGGTTTTTCCGAAGAGCACGGCCATGTCGATGTCTCCCACTGTGCGCAAAAGCCGCAGATCGGCGAGCGCGTGCAGATCTTGCCCGTACACCCTTGCCCCTGTGTCAACGAACATGATGAACTCGTCGCCGTGCGCAAAGGCGAAGTCGAGGCGGTCTGGCCGGTTTATGCACGTGGGAAGATCCGCTGAGATAAAGGCAAAATCATCATCCACGAAGACACACAAAGTCACACGAAGAAAAAATTATCCTTCGTGTGACTTTGTGTGTCTTCGTGGATAAGTGTAGCCGCCTGTTATGCCATCATTATTTCTTTGAAACAGCTGAAAATAGAAGGATGCCTGTGTGAAACCGATCATTGGGATTACCACCTATGGCCGCAATGAAGTGTTGGTCGAGTCACATTATTATGATGCCTATTTTGTCATCCCAGCGGCGTATGTGGATGCGGTGCGGCGGGCTGGGGGCACGCCCGTCTTGCTGCCACCTGGCGAAATGGATTGGGATGCCATATTGGCGGCGGTCGATGGCATCGTGGTGACGGGGGGTGCGGATATTGAGCCGACCCACTATGGCGGCGACCCTGATCATCCCCAGTTAACCAAATTTGTCCCGGATCGCGATGCCGCTGATTTTGCCCTGATCAACGGCGTGGTGGAACGGCTCGATCTGCCGACCCTTTGTATCTGTCGCGGCATGCAGGTGCTCAACGTCGCGCTGGGCGGCTCGATGCATGAACATATTCCCGACATTCAGCCCGCCGATATCCATCGCAGTGACGAAGGGGGGTGGGCTGTTCAACCGTTGACCGCCGATCACGATTCCCGTGTCGCTGCGGCAATGGGTGCCACCCAGGTCGCCACTTATTCGGGCCATCATCAAGCGGTTAAAACGGTGGCCACCGGGTTGCAAGTGACAGCCACTGCGCCCGACGGCATTATCGAAGCGTTGGAGCACAGCGCCCATCCTTGGCTGGTTGGCGTCCAGTGGCACCCCGAACGTTCGGCCGCGGATGACGTAACCCAGCAGCGGCTCTTTGACGCGCTGGTCGAGAAAGCGAGGCAACGCCGTGAGCAACGTTGACGGTAATGGTAATCAGCAAGCTGTGGATCGTAGCCTGGAAGATATCTATTATATCAGGCTGGCGGTTGAGGCGTTACTTAGCGCAGGCCGCGCGGTGCCGATCCAACTGGCCGACCTGGAACGGATCAGCGAAGCGGATCGGCGCAATCTGCTTTTGCGCGCCACGCTGGCCTCACCGCGTGGGGATCTGCCGCAAACGCTGATTGTCAAGAAAGTGGTGGCAGATCACTACGACCCCGACGATGCAACCGCCTGGGACACGGCGCGCTTCCTCAAGGATTGGGCCGGCGCGGCCTTTTTGAGCCAAGTGGCCCCCACTGCCGGACATGGACCGCGCTTTTACGGCGGGGACCGGGCAATGGGCTTTATTCTGCTCGAAGATATGGGTGTTTATCATGGTAGCTTGGTGGGGCCGCTCCTGAGTGATGATGATGTGCTGGCGACTGCTGCCCTACACAGTTTTGCCCTGCGCCTGGGCCAAATGCACGCCGACACCTTTGGCAAAGCGGCGGACTATTACGCGCTGGTGGCAACGCTCAATCCAGCGCTGGCCGCGACCATGCAGCGTGCGGATGAGTTTCCCGAACGCATTACCAAGGTGCTGGCACTGCTTGCCACGCTCGCCATCGAACCTTCGGCCGCGGCACAAACCGAGTTGAGTCAGTTGGCCGCCGTGGTGGCCGATCCCGGCCCCTTTACAGTCTATCGTCATGGTGATCCTTGTCCAGATAACTTCTTCTGGCAGGAGACCACCTTGCGGCTGCTCGATTTTGAATTTGGCTATATGGGCCACGGCCTCACGGATCTGGCCTACGGGCGCATGTACTTTCCCAGTTGTTGGTGTTGCAACCGGGTTCCGCTGTCTTTGATTCGGCGCATGGAAACCGACTATCGCACGGCCTTTGCGCATGTCTATCCGGCAATCTTAGATGATACAATCTTTGGTCGCGCGATGACAGAGGCCTGCGCGATCTGGGTGATCGATTCGCTGAACTGGCTGCTGGCCGCTGCAATCGAAGCCGATCAGGAATGGGGCATTGCCACGATCCGACCACGACTGGTGGCGCGGCTGGAAGCTTTCGTCGCCACCTGCTTGGAGTTTGATCAGCTGCCGGCGCTATGTGAGGTTGCTGAGCAATTGTTAACCACCTTGCAGCAACAGTGGCCGGATCTGGAACCTTTGCCGTTGTTTCCTGCCTTCAACGTCTAGAGAATCAAAAAAATGATGGTTCAATGGGATCTTAGGCGGTTGACAAGATCGCCCTGGGCTAAAGCCGCAGGGCTACCGAACAACGCCGGGTAAACCCGGCTAAGGGAGGGGGGCCCCGGCGTTGTTCGGTAGATCTTGTCAACCCCCTGAATTCCGGTTGAGCCAAAATGATTTCGTTCCTGTTGACAAACGAACTTTCTTGCTATATTTTGATTAGACAATCATAAAATTAATTCGCTTTATGTCTAACCAGAATTTCAGCAGAAAAGACTGACAGATGAATACGCTTTTAATTTTTTTGAAAGAACTGGCTGATGCGACGCGCCTCACCATCGTAGGGCTGTTGGCGCAATCCCCACGCAGTGGGGACGAACTGGCGGCATCGCTTGGCCTCAAAGCGTCTACGATTTCGCATCATCTGACCCGTTTACAGAAGGCTGGGTTAGTCAGCGTCACCGCCCAACAGTATTATCATGTTTATACGCTGGAACCAACTGCGTTGGCACAACTGCGCGCCTTACTGACGCCTGAACAATTGGCAAGTGCGGTCGCGCAGCAAGGATCGGTTGACGACAACGCTTATCGGCAACAGATCCTTACACGTTGGGTGGCAAGCGACCGCTTGCAGGGGCTACCAACGCCGATCAAGCAGCGCACCGTTGTGCTGCAATGGCTGGCAGCAAAGTTCACCCAGGATCAGCGTTATACACCAAGTCAGGTTGATGATCTATTGAATCGGTGGTGTCGTTGGCAGCATGGGCAACGTATGGATATCACCACGGTCACTCGTGCGTTAGTGGATGCCAAACAATTGGACCGGACACGTGATGGGCAGTGGTATTGGCGTGCCGATTCACCACTGGTGCAGGGGGTCGAAAATTTTTCACCCGAACGCTTGCCGCCCGCAGACACAGCTGCGCTACATGTGCCGTTGCCGATATCACCCTTGCGCAAATTAGTGCAATTGGCAATGCGCATCAAGGCGAACCACCCACTTGCGGCGGCTGAAGTTGATGAGCTGCTTGCCCAACATGATGTGGAAGGCACAGAGGTGACGACGCTGCGGTCGGCATTAGTAACCGAAGGCTTGTTGCAGCAGGACGAATCAGACTACTACCTGCGACCAATGATTGGTCCTGACCATCCAGCGACGGCCAGGTTACGCGAGGAAGCCTTGGCGCGGCTTACTTGAATGTCATTGTATGATGAATGTTGTCTATGGCAACTCGGCCCATCACTTTGCTGAACATCTGGCCTGGATTGCAGCACTGGCGACGAAAGCAGAATAAACCTTTGGCCTATTCACGCGCCTTTTTTGGTTTTCAGTTAACCTTTGCCCAGCGTTTGGTTGAACGCTTTGCACTGCCCCTGGCCCATGTGTTGGCACAGTACACGACGCTGACACACAGTATTGCGCTTGAATATCGCGCAGAATATCTCGCCGGCTTGCAGATTGCCGCCGATCCCACAGAATGGAGCTATCAATGGCACATGACCCAGCGTGCGCCTGGACCGCAGCCGGGTGACAACACACTCTATGGCCGGGCGCTCTTTGGCTGTTTTCATTACAGTGTGCGCAATGACCGCACCGGGCATGGCACGATCATCCGGCCCCACTTTATCAAAAATGATCGGCCCGGACTCCATGCGTTAGGCCAGGAACGGTTGGCGGTGCGGCGGGCCGAAGTTAGCCGGATGTTTACCCATATCCACGCGCATGTACCGCTGGCCGCAACCGTCTTAGGTAATTCATGGCTGTACAACTTGGCGGCCTATCAGCGGGTTTATCCGCCCGCTTATACTCTGCACTTGCCGGCGATTCAGCATGACGAATTTCAGTACCTGTCACTCTGGGGGCAATGTTTTGATCGCCATTGGCAACCAAAACCGATGGTGACGAACGAGTTGCTCCGGCGTCTTGATTTGCTCGACGATCTCGCCGATTTACGTTCCTGCTTTCCCTATGCGGTGCGCCGGCCCCAATGCGGAATTAGTGAGTTCTATACCTTCTTTGCCATCGATCACAAGGAGCAAAATGAATAACGTCCATAAACTACTGATTGCGCCGACCGCAGGCTTTAGCCCGCAGATCGGCATTCTCGTGGCTACCATGCAGCGTTGTCGCGAAACCACGATTCGTTGGGTACAAGATCTGACGGTTGCCCAACTTGATTATCGCTGGGACGAAAACGCCAACACGATTGGGGCACTGCTTTTACATGCCGCCGCCATCGAGGCCGCCTACCAGGAGTACACCTTTACCGGGCGCAACATTCTTGACAATCCCGAGCGGATCGCCAAGTGGCGGATTCCCATGGAATTAGGCGAAGCAGCGCGCCAGACGATCAAAGGGCAGCCGATTGGTTATTACCTAAGCGAATTACAGGCGATCCGTGAACTAACGCTCACCCAGTTCCGCCAATATGATGATGAGTGGCTCTGGCAAGAAGCCCCCTGGAATGATCTAATCGCCAACAACTACTGGATGTGGTACCACGTCTACGAGGATGAGATCAACCACCGTGGTGAGATCAGCTGGCTCAAATCGCGGATTCCGATTAGCTGAACAGGCAACATGTCTTATGGATATCAAGATTCGACCGCTTAACAAAACACTGGACGAGTACAACCGCTTGGCCGAGATTCACTTGGCGGCGTGGGGCGAGGTCTGGCTGGATGGGGCGGCGCGGTTGTTTCATGACAGCAAGCGCAACCCGGATTTTCTCTTTCAACGGCTCGTCGCTGAGATTGCGGGAGAGATCGTTGCACACGCGGCCTATGGCGAGGATGCTTGGAACCACATGCCAGGTAAGTACAATCTGGATATTATTGTGCATCCGACTGTGCAGCGGCAAGGCATCGGCATGGCGCTTTATCGGGCGATGATGAGCGCATTGGCGGCGCGTACGCCGGCCCCCACTTTGTTGACCGCCACCACGCGTGAGGATCAACCTGGCGCGCTGGCCATGCTGAGCCAGGCGGGTTTTACCCAGGTGATGCGTTCGCCCATGGCGCGGCTGGCTGTGCAGGCGGTTGACATGGCACGTTTTGCCGCTATCACAGACCGAGTACAACAAGCGGGCATCACGATCCACTGCATGCGTGACCTCAAGACGCAAGATCCCGATTGGCAACGCCATTGGTATGATCTGGAAATGGCGATCAACCGGGATCACCCCATGCCTGATCGCGGCGAACCGTTGCCCTTTGCCACCTTTGCCGGCTTTCTGGAGACCTCACTGGTCAATCTTGACGGAGCCTTTTTTGCCTTAGATGAGGAAGGGAACTATGTGGGGCAGAGCACATTGGAAGTGCGTACGCCGGGGAGTGATACAATCAGCGTGGGCATGACCGGCGTCCTTCGCAACCACCGGCGACAAGGGATCGCTACGGCGCTCAAATTGCAGACGATTGATTATGCCCAAGCCGAGGGTATCACCTGGATTCAGACGAGTAATGAAGAAAACAATCCGATGTTTCAACTCAATTTGCAATTGGGCTTTCAAGCAGCACCGGCTTGGCTGAACTTTGAGAAGCGACAACATCATTCGGAAAGGAACCCCCTATGAGTACGATCAAAGTCGAAGTTACCCCCATTAACGAGGTGCACCCCCACCCCAACGCCGATGCGCTTGAACTGGCGACCGTTGGTGGCTGGCAGATGTGTGTCAAAAAAGGCGTCTATCACAATGGCGACCCGGTGGTCTATTTTGAGCAAGGTACGACCTTGCCACGCGCAGTGGCCGACCGCCTGGGCGTTACCCAATATCTCTCGGAAAAACTCGATATTGATGGCAACCGGGTGCTGGTGATTCACCGGGTGCGGTTGCGCGGTGAACCATCCTTTGGCCTGGTGATTGAGCCAGAGCCGGGGATGGTGGTGGGCCAAGATGTCGCCGACTTTTATGGTGCCACCAAGTTTTTTCCACCGCTGCGCACGACCGCCGGTGATTCAGTGGCAAATGACGGGCGTTTCCCCGCCTATACCGATGTGGAAAATCTGCGCAGCTACCCGACGGTGATCGCGGATGGGGAGGAAGTCGTCGCCACCGAGAAGTTGCACGGTACCAATGACCGGGTCGGTTTTGTAACGGAACTCGTGGCTGGTCAACGGCAGCTGGTTCGCATGGCGGGCTCGCGTGGCTTGCGGCGTAAAGAGCCCGTGGATGCGGCAGCCATGCGCGGCAACACCTACTGGTACCCGCTAACCCTGCCCAGTGTCGAGCAACTGTTGCGCGCGCTCTTCAATCAGGGACACAACCAAGCGGTGCTCTATGGCGAAGTCTTTGGTGCCGGCATTCAGTCCTATACCTATGGCCAAAAAACGCTGGCCTTCCGCGCCTTTGACTTGATGATTGACGGCCACTTTCTCGACGATGCTGACTTCGTTGCCCAGTGTGAGCGGTATGGCATTGAAACGGTGCCGCTCGTCTATCGTGGCCCCTTTGCCTTGTCTACGATTAAGACACTTGCCGAGGGGCCGTCACTGATTGGTGGCAAACATGGTCGCGAAGGGGTAGTCGTAAAGCCGGTGCTGGAGCGGCAGGATGTGAAGATCGGCCGGGTAATTCTCAAATATATCGGCGACAGTTACCTCTTTGGGAAAGCGGCAGAGCAGGATACGACCGATTTGTAAATGAATAACCCTATCAAGCGCTGGTGGATGGAGCATTACTGGCGCTGAAGCCCATGCAGAGTAAGCACTCTAATCCGCATGGGCTTCAGCGCTGTCACTTATAGATCACGGGCAAATAGAGTTTCTGGTCAAGTGCAGCATTGTCGTCATTGTCTAAAAAGTCGGGAATGCCGTCGCCATCGCTGTCAACCGGGTGGGCCGGATCGCCAACTTCGCTTTGATCGGGGAGTGCATCACCGTCGGCGTTCGTATCCAGGAAGTTTGGCAGGTTATCACCATCTGGATCCGCCCAGCCTTCCAGGTTGTCAGGAATCGTATCGCCATCCTGGTCATCGGTTGGGCTGGAGATGAGGACTGTGGCCGCCGCGCCGGTTGCGCCGGTTGCGCCAAGGGCGAACCGCAGGGCCACTTGTCCACTGCCGGCGCTGGTCGCCGTCCAGGTTGCGACATTAGTGATGCTGACGGTCAACGCTTTGGTGACGGTGACCGAATATTCAGCGCCAGGCGCAAGGAGTTGGGTGACATTGTCCAGCACTTGACCCAGATCGCTGTCGACGAGCGAATGGGTGGTCAGGGTGACGCTGCCTTGATTGTGTACGGTATAACAATAGATCACCGCCGTTCCCACCGGCACCTTCATTTCTCCTTGCGCGGTACAGCGCGGCAGAATGCCCTCAATCCCCACCGTCTTGCGCAGGGTAAAGCTTACCACTGCCGTGGGCGGGTTGATGCGCAGCGTTACCGTGGCGAGGTTGGACGTGGTGATCCCGTCACTGGCACGATAGGTAAAGCTGTCGGTGCTTGTGTTGCTGGCGTCATGGGTATAGGTAAAGTAGCCGTTAGCGGCCAGGGTCAGCGCACCGTGGGTTGGCGTGGCAACCAGCGTCGCCCTTAGGCGTTGGTTTTCTTCGTCGGGATCATTCCCCAACACATTGGAGCCTGTCAAGGTCGCACCGACCGTCAGCGTATAGTGGTCATTGACGGCCAGCGGTGCGTCGTTGGTCGGCGTAATGGTAATGGTGACGGTTGCAACGTTGGAGGCATAGACGCCATCATTCACTTGATAGGTGAAGTGATCAATCGTCGCCCCATCGCCATTGTGGGTGTAGGTGAAGAGGCCCAGCGCCGTGATACTGACCATACCGTGGGTGGGACTGGTCACTAGAGTGGGGGTAATGGGCATGAATTCGGCGTCGCGGTCGTTGGCCAACAGGCTGATGTCGCCGAATTGAACGGTATTCGTCGAGCCGCCTTCCCTGACGGCGGCTTGATCGGCGCGTGCCAGCGGTGGATAGTTGACCGCCGCAAAGGGCGAGAGTTGCGCGTTGATATTCGTTACAGTCATCGCCACCCCAAGCGCAATGTCCGCTGCCGTGTAGACGTAGCCGGCATCGTCGTAATATTCGGTGTGGAGCAGATTGTTGTAGGGATCGGCAAAGCTCAAACGGTAACTCCCGGTGACCAGGCCGCTCAGATTGTAGTGCCCTGCCATATCCGTATATTGGCTATTGAGTGGTTGCCAGTCGAAGTGGCCGTACTGATCAGCCTGCCAGGCATAAGCCGTCACTTGGATGTTGGACAGGAGCGCGCCTGCTTCATCGGTGACGGTGCCGGTAATGTGGCTGTAGTAATCCATTTGGGCGTTGATCGCTGGGGTAATCGCCCCGGCGGTGACAGTGACATTGGTGGCACCCTCTAGCGTTGGGGCGTTATTGTAAAACTCGGGCGCATAATACAGGCCAGAGTAATCTTGGAAGTGGACACGGTAAGCGCCGACATCAAGCCCGGTGAAGGTGTAGATGCCGTTCGCATCCGGCGTGGTGAAATAGGCGCCGCTTTCCCACAGACCATTGCCGTCTTGATCCGTCAACAAGGCGACCTGTACGGCGGCCAAAGGATTGCCGGCGGGATCGGTGATCTGACCGGTGATTCCCCCTGGCGGCGCTAATTGAATGTTGACGGTTGTGGTCGCGCCATTGGTTACGGCAACCGTACTCGCGGCCGTGAGGGTGGTGGCATCGTTATAGAATTCGCCTGAGTAACGGGGGCTGGACAGGATATCGCTAAAATAGAGGCGGTAATCACCGGTCTCCAACCCAAGCAGCGTGTACGTCCCGGTCTGATCGGTCATGCCGGTGGTCAGATGAGTTTGCCAGTGACCCTGCCGCGTTGGGTCGGCAAAGACGGCCACGCCGATGTTGGAAATCGGGTTGCCCGCCCCATCGGTAACGAGACCATGAATGCGGCCCAACACCGTCAACTGTGCGTCAATGTTCGTCAATTCGGTGCCAGACTCGATCACCAAATCGGTTGCCGCTTCCAGCGTGGCGGCGTCCTGATAAAACTCGGCTTTGTATTCACTGGGAAAATTGTGCTGATCGACAAAGCTGAGTCGGTAGCGACCTAACAACTGCCCAAACGCATAGTGCCCGCTTGGATCGGTGATTGTGCTGTAGTATTGCGTCCAGGTGGTGCTGCCGTCGCTCAGCTGCATTACTTCGTGGAGGAGCACCACAAGGCCCGGCAGTGGTTCCCCGGCCACCGTCGTTACTGTTCCTGTGATCCGACCAAAAGTGGCCAACTGTAGATTAGCCGTGATCACGCTGGTGTCGCTGATCGTAAGATCAGTCCCCTTGTCCACTGTGCGGGCATTGTCATAAAATTCTGTAATGTATTGGTTGCTTTCATCCACCACACCCAGGCGCACTGGTCCATTCGGCAGATCGAAAAGTTTGTACCAACCGGTTGGATCGGTTTCGCCAACTTTAAGGATGGTCCAGTCGAAGCTACCCCCCTCATTGGACTGTTGACCATAGGCATAGACTTTGAGCCCGGCCAGCGGCAGACCGGCTTGGTTGGTAACCATTCCGGTAATGCTCGCATTGCCTGGATCGACATCGCCGGCATAGAGGGTCTGGGAACGCGGAAAGAGCCACAACAGCGCAAAACAGACGACGAAATGATACCACTGCAAGCTCGGGGACCTTTTCATGTTGCACCTCATTGCTTTAAAATAAATGCTTGTCTTGATTGAATTTTGATTTCTATTCATCTTGACGATAAGCTACGAATATAGTTACTTTTACAGGGAATTCTTCCTTAATGCAACGTCAGCTTCTTATAAAAACGTTCGTTGTTGCCTAACAGTTTCCGCAGCAACACTTGGCTAGACAACAGATAATAGACCAGCGCAATTAAGCTTATGGAACAAATTACCCCGAATTAACGCTGCTTAAGATAGATAAGCAATTCACTCCAGATACGACTTACGCAGGCAAACTCTGTCCCAGAGCACACAGCGCGGGAAAAGTCTCTGTACGGATGCGTAACGCTATCTGACAAAAGGAGCTTTTATGCGAATTTATCCTATCTCTGTCTACCGCACTGGGCTGACCATCCTATTGATGGCAGTCGGTCTATTTTTTAGCAGCGGCGCAGCTCGCATCACGTTGGCGCAGCAACGCAGCATGCAAACAACGGCTGATGGCTGGCAACGCTATACCAGCCCCGATGCCGGTTACACCATCGAACTGCCGCCCAATGCTGAGATCACCGCCAGCGATGATGCCGCTTTGCGCTATAAGCTGCTCTTTGTCCGCCTGCCTGACGATAACTCGCCGCTCTATCAGGGGATCTCGATCCTTGTGTTGGAGAGTGAGTTGAGCCCCGCTGCATATGTGGAACAAGCGTATGGCGCAGTCGCTGGTGCTGTTCTACCAACCACGACCCCGTTAACGATCAATGGTCACCCGGCCTTGCGCCTGGAACGCGACCCGATTGTCGGCGATGGCGACCGCTATAGCACCCTCGTGGCCGGCGATGGTGTGATCTACCGGATCAATCTCTTTGGCGGGGGCAAAGGTGGCCTCAGTGAACCGACTGCGCAGGCTGTGGCCTACTACGAGCGAAGTGTCTATTCCTTCCGCGTCTTAGCCGTGGCGCGCCAGCCCAAACCAGCAGCACCGCGCAGTGTTGCGCCGCCGGCCACCTTGGCTGTAGCCGACCGCTTTACCTTTCCCCTCCAATCCGGCCAAGGGGTCAATTATGGGATTCCTGAAGGCTTAGTGGTAGCCGACACCCATGTTGAGCACCTGGGTTATGCCATCCGTAATCTCGACCAGTGGGGGCCCAAATGTTACGGCGTTGACTGGTCGCGCATGATCCACACCGGCGAGGATTGGTACCGCCTGGATGGCGCGTCAACGGCTGGTACGCCGGTCTACGCCGTTGCCAACGGAGTTGTCGCCAAACACAATCCGGGGATCAGCTATCCGGGCAATGTCGTCCTGATCCGTCACCGTTTGGCCGATGGCCGCGATCTTTATTCAATGTATGGTCATATTACCAACGTGCGTGTGGTTGAAGGGCAGACGGTGACATTGGGTCAACAAATTGGCACCGTGCTCAACCAGAGTTACACCGGCCGCACCCCCAGCCAACACAATGGCATTGATGCCCACCTCCACTTTGAAATGCGCTGGTTCCTTGACGGCACCAATATTTATGTGCCCAGCACCAACGGCTACAATTATAACTACCCCGGCTGCACTTATGCCTATCCGGGCCGCGGCTACACCTATATCATTCATCCAGACAACTATCCCTACGCCGGCCGCGGTTATGTGGATCCAAGTGCCTTTATCCGCGCCCATAGTGGTACGGGACCAACGCCCACGGCCACCGTGACCACACCGCCGACCCCGACGCCGACCCGGACGACCAAACCGACCATCACCCCGCCGACGGCGACCCCTTCACCGACCAAGTCGCCAACCGTGACCGCAACGCCGATCCAACAAAGTTGTGAGTATGTAACCAACGGCAACTTTGAAGCCGGGCCGACGACCACCACCTGGACCGCGACTAACTCGCTGAATCGGGTTGATCCGTTGATCTATCGTACGTCGGCGCGCACCGGGGCTTATGGCGCGTGGTTTGGCAACGTGCTCAACTACACCGATACGTTGAAACAGACGATCAACCTGCCTGCCAACCGCGCGGGTGCCACCCTACGCTTCTGGCGCTTGGTGCGCAGCAATGAGGCCGCCGGCTCGGCCAAAGATATCATGCAGGTGATCCTCAGCAGCGGCGGCACAGAGCGCGTCGTGGCGACAATCAACACCGCGGTGACGCGCAACCAGTGGGTGCAAATCAGCCTGCCGCTTGATCTCGGCACAAGTGCGACACCAATCAGCCTGGCCTTCCGCGGGATCAACAACAGCACCCTGGTCAGCAGCTTTTTTGTCGATGATGTTGCCCTCACCATGCCCTGCGGCACTGGTGCCCAAGGGGTAGCCGAAGCGGTCGCTGTGGCGGCGGTGACGGCCGTACCCACGGAGGCTGCCATCCCAGTGGCGCAGGCTGCCGCGGCCGTCACCTGTTCCAACCTGGCGCGCGATGGTGGGTTTGAATCCGGGCGTTTGGGCGTGGGCTGGGCCGCGATTTCTAACACATCCAGCCGGGTTTATGCTGATCCGGCGATTTATACGCGCCGGCCTCACACCGGCAGCTATGGGGCTTGGCTGGGCGCGGACAATCTCAATCTGGTCTGGAATGAATTGGTGCAGACCGTATCGTTGCCGGCGCGGGTCCAGAGTGTGCAGTTGCGCTATTGGCGTTATCTGGAAACTGCCGAAACCGATCGCACCCGTGTCTATGATCGCTTTACCGTTGGCTTGGAGACCGACAAAGGTATTCAACTGGTGACCCCGCAGCAAATTGATAACACGAGTGCCGGGCGTAGTACCTGGGTGAAACAGACGCTTGATCTGCCTAACGCCGCCAGCTATAGTGGTCAACGGCTGTGGGCCAGCTTCAAAGCGACGACCGATGGCAATCGCCCCAGCAGTTTATATGTGGATGATGTCGAATTGATCGTCTGCACCGCGCCATAAAGTCGCTTGGGTGGCATGAAAATCGTCGCGTGGTCGCGTGGTCGTGACCACGCGACCAC
>JALHQH010000043.1 GCA_022842065.1 Caldilineaceae bacterium | reverse complement strand
CCACGATTGAGATGCAAAAGCCCGCTGTTTGCGCGCCGACCGGTCGGCGCGCAATCAGCGGGCTTTTGCTGTGCCTGTAACCCTAATAAAATAATCCGGTAAACATATTCGTAGCGGCACGGCATGCCGTGCCGCTACGAATATGTTTACCGGATTTAATTTTTACTCTTCATACGTCAAAATAATCCCGGAATCTCCAAAAGATTTCGGGATTATTTTGACGCCACCCTTGAAATCCGGTTGAACCAAAATTGGCTTGTTAGTGTAGCCTTACAGGTTGTTTCACTTTAACGCAACTTCGCATACTTGCCAAAATCGTAAGCTATTGTTACAATCTAAGCAAAAAGTAGTAATTTTTTTAGGATGTTTGGTATTTTTGTTACTTGTTTTCTTCGCTGCAATTGTGCGGTGTCGCCCTTACAGATCAACTATCCGCCGGCTGTACCAGGTATTGCTTGGCTATCGTTTTTATAAGCGCAAGATTTTCCAGCTTGCCCTTCACGCCCAGTGGGCACGGGCTCAGGGGGCGCGAGAAAATCTTGCGCTTGATGTCTATCGTTTCGCAAGTGCGCACGCCGGCGCTTGATCCATGTTGCCGCCATTCTAACCTATGCCATCTCTCTACCTTAACCAATATACGGTTGGGCTTTTGCTCAATGGCTGTACGCTGGTCGCCATGCTCTATTTGTTTGCCACCGTGCAGCAGAAGGCTCCCTTTACGCGGCTTATGCTTGGTTTCACGATCTCCTGCATGTTCGTGACCAGCGGCAACGTCTGGGCTGGGGCATTGCCCAATCCTCACCCTTGGCGTCAACCCTTGGAGTTATGGACTTGGTTTTTTGGCTTGCTGACCATTCTTGTATCGATTCAGGGCATCTATTTGATTGGGTATTCCCAGACCAAGCAGCCCACTGAGGCCAGGATCGTACTTGGGGTTTCACTGGCTGTCCTGGTGGTGCACCTCTATGGCATGCTCAACCAACTCTACTTCGCCGGCCGCTGGCCTGGGCCTGATCCGGCTACCCTCTATATCATTTTTCAAGCTTCCGGTGTGTTTTGGCAATTGATTGCTGCGCTCCGCCGCAGCATCTTGTTGAGCGCGGCAACGCGTAGCGGCCCCCCGCCAGAGCAGACCGGGGTCTGGACGCGCTTGCGCCGACCGCAGGGCAGGGCGGCGTTGGCCTGTCGCAACTTTGCCTTGGCCCAATGTATCACCCTCATGCTGTCGCCTGTCCTCGCGCTCCTGATTGCCGGCTATTTGACCATTCAGCAGGCCAATCTCTTTGAAGTGATCCTCCTTCAGAGCTATCTCTTTGCCGTGGTCATCATCTATACCAACTATACGCCGGAACCCACTTCGTTCCTGGTCAAACTGGTGGCGGCTTCCCTGGTCACGTTGCAACTGGTGCTGAGCATAACCACCTATACAGTCAGTAACGCCCTGCAAACAACCTACCAACCAGTGCACCAGTTGGCGGAGCACCAGCGCTGGCGCTTTACACCCACCGCCAATGGCTACACGGCCACCCGTCTCCCCTATTACTTTGACCAGCAGCCGGGTTTGCCCCTGACGCTTGATACGCAGACCAACGAGCTGCGCAGTGTACTTTTGCCGCTGGATTTTGCCTTTGCCTTTTATGGTCAACCGCGAGCGGCCGTCACCGTCAATCAGAACGGCGTGCTCACGTTCAACCAACCCTATGATCTGCGGCGCTTTGACGGCCACGCCCAACCAGCGATTGTCCCTTTACACCTTGATGTGGACAACGCTGATGGCGCAATTACGTATGTACAGACGGCAGCCGCGCTCACCATCACCTGGCAGCAGGTGCGATCCAAAAGTGGGGGTGGGGCCAATACCTTCCAGGTGCTGCTCCAGGCCGGTGGCGTGATTGAATTCGCCTATGCCGCGCTGGCGCTGCCACCGCAATTGAATCCCGATGGCGATCAAGGTTTGTGGTTGGTGGGCCTGCTCCCTGGGGATGGTAGCATCATTACCACCCACCCCCATTTTAGTGGTGACGAGACCCAGATTGGCCCGCTTATAGGCGCGTTGGTGGAGAATTACAAGATCGATTTTCGCCAATATTTGCATCGCCACTTGTTGCCATTCGCCATGTTGGCGGTGGGGACGACGCTCTTTATCCTGATTGCCTTCCCCCTCTTTTTTAACATCAACCTGATTCGCCCGCTGACACTGTTGGTCGCGGCCATGCGGCAGGTCGACAGCGGCAATTTGACGGTAGCCGCGCCCGTGCAATTTTCCGATGAAATCGGTTTTCTCACCACTTCGTTCAACGAGATGATCCGGTCGTTGCGCACGAGCCGCGCAGAGCTACAAACGAGCAACCTTGTCCTCGAAGCGCGCGTGGTAGAACGCACCGACGCGTTAAATACGGCCAAGGAGGCGGCGGAAGTGGCCAAAGCCACCGCCGAAGCAGCCAATCGAGCCAAGAGTCTCTTTCTGACCAACATGAGCCACGAACTGCGCACCCCGCTCAACGCGATCTTGGGCTATGCCCAGCTCTTACAACGTCAACCCCCCGCACCGCAGCACCTGCGCGAAGCGCCGGCCATCATCTATCAGAGTGGTGAGCATCTCTTGAACATGATCAACGATGTGCTCGACCTGGCCAAGATCGAAGCCGGCAAAGCCGAAAGCCACCCCACGGTGGTGGACCTGCCCGCACTGCTGCAAGGGCTGGTCAAGCTCGTGCAATTTCAGGCGCAACAGAAACAACTCCACTTTGCGGCTACCTTTGCGCCCGATCTGCCGACAACCATCCTGGTCGATGGCAGCCATCTCCGTCAGATCTTACTCAATTTGTTGGGCAATGCGGTGAAATTTACCGCGCAAGGCACGGTTTCGTTGGCGGTGTCGCGTGTTGACCGGCCGTGGCCGGGCGCAACCGACGGCGAGACCGCAGCGGCCGGCGCGGCGCTGGCGCACCTGCACTTTGCTGTGCATGATACCGGGAGCGGCATTGACCCGGCGGCACAAGCGCGCATCTTGTTGCCCTTTGAGCAGGCCGGCGATGCGGCGAGCCGGGCGCGTGGGACGGGGTTGGGGTTGACGATCAGCCAGCGCTTGTTGGAACTGATGGGGAGTACGTTACAATGTCGTAGTGCAGTGGGCCAGGGTAGCACCTTCTGGTTTGATGTCGCGCTACCGGTGGTAACGGTCACGGTCACCGCACCGCCGCCAGGGTTGGCCGGCTATACCGGGGCGCGCCAAACCGCTTTAATTGTCGATGATGAGATGCAGAATCGCCAGGTGCTGGCCGCCATGCTCGAACTGGTTGGTTTCCAAGTTGTGCAGGCCAGTGATGGGCAAGCCGGCGTGGCGCAAGCCCACCGTCATCAGCCGGCCTTGATCTGCCTGGATCTGGCCATGCCGGTAATGGATGGCTTTGCGGCCTTAGCCGCGATCCGGCAAAGCCCGCCGCTTGCGCACTGCGTCGTCTTTGCCGTCTCGGCCAGTGTCTTTATGGCGGACCAGGCGCGCTGTCTTGCCGCTGGGTTTGATGCCTTTTTGCCCAAGCCGGTCAATGAGCGACAACTAGAAGCCCTGCTGGTCAAGCACCTTGACTTGGCTTGGGATATGGCGGCGGCGGTGCCCGGCACACCCTTACCGGCCTTCGCCTCACCTGCGCTGATCGCGGCGGCACAAACGCATCACGCCCTGGCTAATGGTGCGAACGATGACCCAAGCGATGACCTAAGCAAGAACCCGGTCGATTTGGCCGCTTTGGGCGAGGCGATCCAACTGGGTGATCTACGGCGTGTCCACACCCTGGCGGCTGAACTGGCTGCCCAAGATGCGCTTTTAACGCCCTTTACCGACCAGGTGCAAACCTTAGCCCTTGCCTTTGAAGAAAAAGCGCTGATTGCCTTTTGGAACGCCTATCAAGCGGAAAGGAAAATCACTGATGCGACAGCCCGCGCAGCCACGACAAACGATTCTGGTGATCGATGATGAACTCAATAACTTGCGCTTGATGCTGGATTACCTGGAAACGCAAGCGTTTCAGGTCTTAATTTCCCAAGATGGGGCAAGTGGGTTAAACCGCGCCCGCTATGCCCAGCCTGACCTGATCCTGCTTGATGTGATTCTGCCCGATATGGATGGCTTTGCGCTCTGTCAACAACTAAAAGCTGACCCTGCAACCCAAGCCATCCCCATTATCTTTTTGACGATTCTGGAACGCCCGGCCGATAAGGTCAAAGCGTTTCAGAGTGGTGGTGTTGACTATGTCACCAAACCGGTCCAATGGGAAGAATTGTTGGCGCGCGTCAACACACACCTGCGCATTGCCGACTTGGTGCGCCAATTACAAGAGGCCAATGCCCACTTAGAACGCCAGGTGGCCTTGCGCACTGCTGAATGGGAAATAGCGAATCGGCTGCTGACGCGCAAAGTGTTGGAACAGGAAGCGTTGCTGGCGCAGCTTGCCGATCAGCCGCTGCCTGATCTGTTGCTGCCGCCGCTTAATGATTATCAAGGCCACCCGCCTGGGTGATCTACGCCTTATACGCAACTTGGCGGCACGGGTTGCTGCACAGGCTGCTACCTTGACCCCCTTTACCAACAAAGTGCAAACGTAGCGGCCGCTTTTGAAGAAAAAGCCTTGATTGCCTTATTGGAAGCCGCGGTTGTGATGGGTGATAATGGGGTGAATCGTAGGCACCTACGCTAGCGGGTTTTTCGCGTAGCAGCTACTGAGTTTCTAACCGGTGCGTAACTACTAACCCCTCCCTAACCCTCCCCAGCTTGGGGAGGGAACCGTGGTACGCGTAACAGTCCCTCTCCTTATCAGGGGGACGCGCCTAAAAGGCAACCGCCCTTGGGCGCGGAGGGGGTGGCTTGGTAGTTACCCAATGGCGAACAGGCCGGCTAGATAGGCGGTTCGGTCTGCTGCATCACAATGGCTTTTAGCGCTTTCAGGATGCGTAGAATCATGAAAATTTCATCGGAGAGGGCAGAATAATCGCGACTGATGGCGTAGTGTTGACCATCGAGCACCATGAAGCGCCAATCGCTGCCGACCACATAAGCGCCATAGCGCGGCTGGTGGTAGCGATTTAAGGCTTGACCAACGAGCATGGCGGCCAAAGTCTGGCCGGCCGGGTCACCCGTGGGATCAAGCTCGCGCTTATATTCGGTAAAGGCAAACATTGGCACTTCGGGCTCACGATAGCCGGTCGCAATCAAGCCATCTGGCTCGCCGCTGAGTTCAATCTCAGCCTCATCTGTGCTAATCACGGCGCTGATCCTGCGTTCGGCAAAGAGATTGAAACGATAGGGTTCGGTGAAATGGACTAAGCCGAGAATCGGGCCAATGAAATAGAGGGCAAGCTCTTGTTCGTTCCAAGCATCGCTGTTGAGAATCAGTAGTTCTTGATAGTTTTCCAGGATACTCTTTTCTTTTTCAGAAAGCGCAAGCTCAGTGTGTAGCCACTGGTCTAAAATTTGGCTCGAAAATACTTTGCGCAAGCCAAATGTCTTATCTAAAAGGGTTGAAGTGCATTGGCGAAAATAATATTTTTGCATGGCTCACTTGTCTTGCAATCAGTTTGTGCATCACAAAGTTACCTAGCTGGATCGTCGCACAAAACGCTGCATCCATTATAGCACAAGCCGGCTTGCTTCAACCGTGGGTGCAACACAAATCGGGTAGTTCTTTTCATTCACAGGCGTAATCTTATGCGCTAAACAACAAGCTCGTCCTAGCTGGACAAGCAGCGACAAGCAGCGACGACGCGCGGATGCGACTACCTTCGTTTGTCGGCGCGCAACGGTTAGGTACTCCACCGCCGCCTACCTAATCGCCGTGTGACTGATCCGCTAGACCAACAACGTCTGTTCGATCTCGCGGATCAAAAAGGGCAGGTTGGGCTGGGTAAAACTAAGGTCGGGAGCCACAATACGGTTGTGCTTGATGTCCGGCGGCACATGTTTGTGGTGTGGATGATTCAAGGCCAGTTCAGGGATATGGGGATGGGGATGGGGCTGCGAATCATACCAATAGAGTTTGCTTGCGCTATGCCAAGTTTCATAACTGTAGCCCAAAATGAATCCTGGGCTGGTGTGAAAAGTGATATATTCGATGATACTTAGGCGAATCCCGGCGGCAAAATGAACTTCACCTTTGACGGTGATAACGGTGGCACTGCGACGAATTGCCACCAAAGTGGAGAATAAGATCGATGGAAAGCGCGTCGGCAACGCATAGATGCTTGCTTCATACTCATGCCGGGACGAGAATGGGTTCACGATTGACCGCTTTCTCAATCATGGCAGCTAGTGATGTCGTTCCCCGCAGTTTGTTGACTGCATCTGCATACATCTGACGGCGTTGTAACCAGATTTCGTAACTGGCCGCCCAACCGGTCCAATCCATGACCCAAGCATCGTCCGGCGGTTCATCGCCTTGCATATAAGATTCATAAAAGAGATCGGTCAAAATGCCATATTTACGCTCAAACATCAACATGTCTTCTTCCATCGCATGGATATCTTGCAAGATTTCAGAAAGTGTCATCATGATTTTCCTTTCGCAATATAGAAGGACCTCAAGCCGTCAGGCCAACCGGCATTAGTATACCATACGATCCTGGTTGCTTCAACGCATCCCGTAACATCGGGTACGTCCCAATCTTGGGGTAAACGTCCCCGGCACAGGCGAAAAATTGGTTCGTTTGCGTACCATTTCCTCGCCTGTGCCGGGGACGTAGTGCGAATCACCCCTTTCTTGATACCGCTGGCGAATTCGTCCGCCTTGCACCCAAGGGGTTCCCGAAGTTCAGGCTGATAGCTGAAGTCCACTGAAGTGGACTGCGCCTTGTACGACAGTTGGCTTTAGCCAACTTGGGTTTTGAGCCTGAAATTGATTTCAAGGCGAATTCGCCAGCGGTATCTTTCTTGGGACGCACCCGGCGCATTGGGTATATTTCACGTTGGGGGCGAGTTTTGTCCGAACCACGCCCAGGGGTCACCCGGTCAGCGAGTGCAGACCGCCACTCGCTTACGCTCGTGGTTCGGCTTTGCACAGGGTTACGTCCAAAGTAAGTTACTTCCTACAACCAACAGTTGACTTGAAATCTACGACCTTCACCCACACTCAGCCCCAAAAAAGCTGATCCGGCCATGTAAAACAACCCTTGCGCGCTACGCGCACAGCCATACTACTGTAGCCGGGGCCGCTATGCCGACAAAACCCTGTTTTACCTCACCTTGACCATGAGTGACCCTAGCGCCGCGGTACTACTGACAGCGCTGCTTCTCTATGTCACAATGCCCCCAGCACATCAACACCGTGGCAACGGTGCGATGTGTGTAACAAATTGCGCCGCAATCAGCGTACCAGAGGCCCCCGACTCACCGACCGGCTACCCATCCCGGTTGCCTTGCCTCCTCTCTCTGGCCCACGCATTTGGACAATCACAAACCATTGGCACTTTGTATTGGTTAAAGCCAATGGGTGATTCACGCAGTACATACGCAACTATTTAGGAGTTTAACATGAGCCGTTTATTCAACCGCCAAACACGTGCGCGTGCTTTGTCGCTCATCACTGCGTTGGTTATATTGGCCCAGATCACGTTGCCCTTGGGCGCGTTGGTGGCGGCCATCCAACCCACGCCGCAAATGGCGCAATCCATCGCCCAACAGGCCGGCCTAAGCGACTGGGCTGCTAACGCCGTCGGCGCTATCACCGGCGCTGGACAACTGGTTTGGGGCCAACCACGAACCGCCGCGGCGCAAGTTTCCTGTGCTTTACAGGGTATTGCCCTAAGCAAATGGTTAGGTGATGGCGATTCGCAAAGTCTGGGTGACATTACCACCGACGACGAAGACGGCGATGATTTTATTGCTTTTTTTAATTCAGGGAGTAGTACGGTTGATATTTCCGGTTGGCGACTCTATACGGACGTTCCCGGCACGGCTGCACCGGTTTTCACCTTCCCCGCATCGACTACTTTGGCACCTAATAAAGAAGTAGTCGTGATCGCGGAATGGAATAGCGCCGGCACAGCCGATAATAATTCGCCTGCCTTACCGACGAATTGGTTTGAAGCCAACTACAACACGGGCGGCGAAGGGCTGTTTGAGGAAACTAGTAGTAACGTCTCTTACGCTATCCTCTCAAACCCGAATACGAACGAGTATATTACCATTCATCAACAGGGTGTTGCGTCTGCCGGTCAATCGCTTGCTTCCGGTACAAAGCTCTGTAATTTGAATATAACCAATTTAGTGCCGGCTGATTTCGATGGCTGTGAGATCGCCTATTACAGTATTTTGACCTCCGCTTATGAGCAAATAACTGATTGTACTTTGGCGATGGCACTGGATCTTGACGGCGATGGCATTGATGGCAGCTTCGACATTGCCCCTAACGACCCGTGTAGCCCAACCCAATCGCCTGGTTATACCGGTTATGTGGCCGGCAATGCCACTTGGCGCGCGGCTAATTGTGATGGTGATGGGGCTTCCAATGGGGTGGAAGCCGCTTTTGGCACCGATCCTTATGATCCTAGCTCTTTCCCAGCGGTGACCGGCCCCGGTGGTGTTGGTACGAATCTCCTGCGTTGGTACAGAGCCGATGCGGGGGTGACCACGGTCACCGGTGTTACCCAATGGGCTGATCTATCGGGCAATGAGGCGAACGTGACCCAGGCGACGACCGCCAACCAGCCGGTCTATAACACGGCGAGTAACCTGCTCAACTTCAACCCGTCGCTGACCTTTGACGGAGCGGGGGACTACTTGAACAATCCCTTCGCGGGCGTTGCCTTTATCAATGGCGGCTATACCGCCTACTATGTGGCGAGCAACACCACGCCCTCCGCCAACAAGTACGTGTTGAGCTTTGGCGCCACGGTCAGTAACAACGGCTTTAACTCGGGGGCACCACTCGGGACAGCTACCTCCAAGGTTTCCGGCGGCAGCACCTTTGCGACCCAGACCAATCAATGGACGGCAGCCATTGCCAACCTGACCCGCGCCGGCTTCACTGGTGGCCCTGCCCAGCCCTACTACCAGGCGTCCAATGGCGGCACCGAAACGACCAGCAGCAACGTGACGCCTAATGTCACCGTCCTCAACTTCGCCATCGGTTCGCGCGCGAACGGCGCAGGCCACTACTGGCAAGGCAACATTGTCGAAGTCATCCTCTACAGCAGTAAACAGGCGGCGGCCGACTACAACAAGGTCGAAAGCTATCTGGCGCTAAAGTATGGCATCACCAAAGCCGGTAACTATGTCGACACGGCTGCCGCCACTATCTGGGATGCCACGGCCAACAGCGCCTACAGCAACAACATCGCCGGCATTGGCCGTGACGACACCCAAGCGCTCAACCAGAAACAATCGACCAGCGTCAACAGCGGCTTCCAACCGGTCATCGGCTTGGGCACGATTGCCGCCACCAATGCGGCCAACACCAACACCTTTGCCGCTGATAAGAGCTTCCTCGTCTGGGGTGACAACGGTGCGTCCACCGGTTTAACCAATCCACTCACCGGCACCAGCCTCAAACGCATAAGCCGCATCTGGCGTGTGGATGAGACCAACGCCGTAGGCACAGTCACTGTGCGGGCGACCCTCGGCTCGCTAATCTCGCGCACACTGGTGCGTAGTAGCGATGCCACCTTTGACAGCACGGATGAGCAGATCACCCTGAGTTGTGTCCGCAACCTCTGTTCGGCCACCATCGACTTTAACGACGGTGATTACTTTACCTTTGCCGGCGAATTGCCAGTCGAGACTAGGTTATTAGGCATGGTGCGTGGTGATGATGCCAATGGCACTTCTGGTTTAGGTGCTTCGGTGTGGACCAGCAATGGCGATGGCACCTTTACCACCTGCAAGATTACGACCAGTGGCTTTGACCGTGATGGTAGTGGTACTGAAACCTTTGGTTTTGATGGCAATTCGGAAACCTTCTTTGTGGATGTCAATGGTGACGGTTTGGTGGATGTGGTTCATAGCACGCAAAACAACGCAAACGCCATTTACGTCTATCTGACCAACGGTGACGGCACCTTTGCCACCACCGCCATTGCCACCACCGGCTTTACGGGCGTTACCAGCAACGGTTTCAGCGGTCTAAGCAGCAGCCAACAGAGCTGGATGGCCGATGTCAATGGCGATGGCAAGGCCGACTATATTCAATCCGGCAATGACCGACGCATCCACGTTTGGCTGGGCAATGGCAATGGCACCTTCCAGACCACCCCAACTTCCACCCTGCTTAACGACGACGGCAGCGGTAGAAACACTTCGGGTGCCAGCGGCGGTGAATATTTCTTCCTAAAAGATGTCAATGCCGATGGCTTCCCTGACTTGCTTGGGAGCTATGACAACAATGGTGGCGACATCATCGTCTGGCTGGGCCTGGGCAATGGCAGCTTTAACCCTGTTTATCGCTTGACCAGCACCACCGATGGCACCAGTATCAACAATGGCTTTGCTGGGTTTAACAGCAACAGTGGCGCCTTCCTCGTCGATGTGACCAACGACGGTTTGCCCGACTACATTGCCGCGCGCAGCACGGGCATCTTTGTCTGGCAAAACCTGGGCGACGGTTACTTTGCCACCAGCAAGACGGCGACCACAGGTGTATTGACCGGTGCCATCACTTCCAAACAGGGGATTGATGCCAACAAATCCAGCCAAGTCATTGATGTCACCAGCGACGGCATTCCCGACTATGTCATGGCCAAGGATAATGACGGCACTTCTAGTGGGATCTATGTCTACGCCGGCAACGGTGACGGTACCTTCCAGACCACGCCGATTGTCACCAACGGTACCAATGGCCTTGCGGTCTTCGGCACCGGCTTTGATGGCTCAGAATCGACCTCGATCGAACCGATCTACGCCGCCGGCACGACGGTCAGCAGTGCCTGTGTGGTCGGGGTCGATACCGATGCTGATGGCATTGCAGACACCACCGACATCGACGATGACAATGACGGCATTCTCGATACTACCGAGGGCAACGGTGCGATCGACACTGATGGCGACGGCAAATTCGACAGCCGCGATAGCGATAGCGACAACGATGGCATCCTCGACAACATCGAAGCCCAAAGCACGGCCGACTACATTGCCCCCAGCGGCACCGTGGCGGCCAGCGGCCTCGACACCGCCTACAGCGTGGGGCTGACTCCCCTTAACACCGATGGCAACGGCCCAGCCGACTATCTCGATCTGGACACCGACAACGACGGCATCCCCGACAACGTGGAAGCCCAAAGCACAACCGACTATGTGGCCCCCACCGCCACCGACAGCGACCTCGATGGTATAAAAGATGTCTACGATGCCTCCATTGGCTGCTTAGCGAATATTGTCAACGGCAGCTTTGAAGCACCCTACCGCAGGAGCGGCAACGGCTTCTATCGCGAGCCACTGGCAGGTGGCTGGTACAGCAGTGGCAGCAACCGCTTGGAAATTCATGTCTCTAACTACGACGGCACGGCCTCCTACAGTGGGCGGCAACGGCTGGAGGTTAACTCAGACCGCTATGATGTCGTCTACCAGGATGTCAAGACCACGCCGGGGACCACCATTAACTGGAGCTTTGCCCACCGTGGGCGCAAACAGACGGATACCCTGACCCTGCTGATTGGTCCCCCGATTAGCCCCGTGAGCCAGGGTAACTTTAGCACCGGCAATACCGCTTGGGCGCTCTACAGCGGCAGCTATACCGTGCCCGCCGGCCAGACGCTTACCCGCTTTGCCTTTCAAGCCATTACGGCCAAGAATAAGAACAAAGGCAACCTACTCGACAATGTGGTACTCTCCTCACCGGGCTGTGTCAGCAACCCGCAACTCGACCCCATCGACACCGATGAGGATGGCACGCCGGATTATCGCGACACCGATAGTGATGATGACAGTGCCCTGGATAGTGCCGAATCTGGCCTGACCGCTGGTGCTGATGGCAATGGCGACGGTATCGGTGATGGTGTGGCTGCCAGCTATGCCGACCCCAATGGTAATGTTAATACGCCGGCTACGGACCTCACCCATACTGTGCCAACCGGTGACGTGGACTTCCGCTACTCGGCCATTGATAGCGACGGCGACACCATTCCCGACCAGATTGACTTGGATGACGACAACGACGGTATTCCCGATGGCTATGAAGGTATTGGTGACACCGACGGCGATCTGCTCGTGGATCGCCTGGACCTTGACGCCGACAATGATGGCATTCTCGACCTCTATGAGATCGGTCTCAGCAACCCGGCTGCGGTGGATAGCAATGGCGACGGCACGGTTGATGTCGCGGTAGGTACCAATGGTTTTGCTGATGCACTAGAAACCACCCCCGATTCCGGCGTTGACAGCTACAATGGCGACCCGGATGGTGGTGACGGTCCCACCGACACTGACGACGACACCGCCATCTATCTACCTGATTTCCAAGATCTGGACAACGACGCTGATGGCCTGCCGGACAACATTGAAGCGCAAACCACGGCCGGCTATGCTGTGCCCGGCACAACAGTGGATGCCCTGGGCCGGCTCACTGCCTATGGTACCGGCGGTTTGACTCCGGTCAACACCGACGGTACGGACAGCGCCGACTTCATCGATACTGACAGCGACAACGCCCAGGGTAATGACACCAGCGAAACTGGCCTTACGCTGACCGGGACAGACAGCGACAGCGATGGCTTGGATGATGTGGTTGATACCAACGACAGCGCCTTTGGGCCAGTCAATGCTAACATCAACAGCCCGAATACGACCTATCCGAACAGTAATCTGAGTGGTGATGTGGATTATCGCGATCCGCTCCTGCCCACGCCGAACTTGCTCATCGGCAAGAGCGGCCCAGCCACAGCGACCCAAGGCACCAACTTCAGCTACACCTTGGTCGTCACCAACACCGGCACGGCAGCGACCAGCGGCGTCATCACCGTCACCGACACCTTGCCCGCGGGCTTGAGCTTTGTCAGCGGTAGCGGTGGTGGCTTCACTTGCGCAGCGGTGGGACAGGTGGTCACCTGCACGAGCAGCAGTGTCATCGCCATCAACGGCACGGCGACGATTACCCTCGCCGTCAACCCGACAACAACGGGAGCCAAAGCCAACACGGCCACGGTCATCGGCGGCGGTGACACGAGTTTGGCCAGCTCCAATACCGTCAACACGACGGTGAATGCGGCTAACGCTGCCCCCGTGATCACAAGTAACGGCGGCGGGGCGACGGCGAGTGTCAACGCGGCGGAGAACCAAACCGCGGTCACCACGGTCACCGCCACCGATGGCAACGGCGACACGCTGAGCTACAGCATCACGGGCGGTGCGGACAGCGCCAAGTTCAGCATCAACAGCAGCACCGGCGTGCTCACCTTTGTGGCTGCCCCCGACTTTGAGACGCCGACTGATGTGGGTGCCGACAATGTCTATGACGTGCAGGTTACCGTTAGTGACGGCAACGGTGGCACCGATGTGCAAGATCTCGCGGTCACCCTTACCAACGTGGCCGAGGGGGCGCAGGGCATCGAGTACAAGCTTGTCTATAACAGTACCAGCGGTCTCTATGAAATCTGGATGCGGGCGACTGCCACCCCCGGCACGCCCGGCACCACCGGTACGGCGCAGGTGACGATTAAAGTACCTCATCTGACAGGTATCGGGAGCTTTGCGCCGACCAACTTCACGCCCCAAGTTACCGACACGGCCTGGGCAATCGGCTCACGCACCGATGCCCCGAGCGCGGATAGCAGCGCTGACTACATCTCGTTTGGGCTGGATTTCCCGACCAATAACAACGCCGCCATCAACTGGCTGGGTGGGCAAGAAATTTTACTCTTTACCTTTGCCAATGGCGGTGTCTGTGCCGGGGCGGTCACGTTGATGGAGAACAGTGATGGGTTCAATGCGCCGCCGAACAACCCTGGTCAGCAGATCGATGTCTTCGGCCTCGGCAGTGACCCGGCCAACGACTTCCTGGGCAACTATGGCTTGGGCCAGGGGGACTGTGACCGCGATGGCGATGGGGTGGTCAATGGCAACGACGCCGACGACGATGGTGACGGTATACTCGACAGCGTCGAAGGCGCGCTGACGGTGGACAGCGATGGCGACGGCATCCCGAATGCGCTCGACACCGACAGCGATGGCGACGGTATTCCCGACAACATCGAAGCGCAAAGTACGGCGGGCTATGTCGCCCCTAGCGGCAGTGACACCGATGGCGACGGGATTGACAATGCTTATGACGCTGATAACGGCGGTACGCCGCTGACCCCAGTCAATACCGACGGGGCCGACACACCGGATTATCTGGATACCGACAGTGACAACGCCCAGGGTGACGATAGCGCGGAAGCAGGCTTGACGCTGACTGGGGTCGACGCGGATCTGGATGGGCTGGATGATGGGGTGGATAGCAATGACAGCGCCTATGGTCCGGTTAACGCCGGTCTCACCACGCCGGCGACGGCCTATCCAGACAGTGACAGCGACGCCGGCAGTGGTGGCGATGTCGATTATCGTGACGCCACGGTGAGCAATGTGACCGTGCCGATCAAGTTTTTCCTCGGCGGTGCCTATAATAGTACCACCGGGATGATGAATGACACCCTGCGCACCCTGCCCGACTTTCCGTTGACCAGCCCCTATGGCGGCGGCGAGACCATCGCCGGCCGCGCTATCCTGACGGCCAGTGTTGTGGTTGACTGGGTGTTAATCGAACTGCGGAGCAGCACCTCGATCACCACCGTCGTTGCCACGCAGGCGGCGCTGCTCCAACGGGATGGCGATGTCGTCGGGGTGAATGGCAGCAGCGCGCTCACCTTTACCATTGCGGTGGGTAACTACCACGTGGCGGTGAAACATCGCAACCACCTGGGCGTGATGACAGCCAACCCCGTGGCGGTTTCCGCAACCACGCCGCTCATTGACTTGACCTTACCGAGCACCCTGGTCTACGGCACCAATAGCCGTCAGTTGACGGGCGCTGGGGTGGCCTTGCTCTGGGCCGGCGACGCCAAAAATAACGGTCAAGTGATCGCTGCCGGGCCGAACAATGATCGCAACGAACTGTTGGAAACGATTTTCCTGGCTGCCGGCAACAGCAGTTATGCGGCCAACTATATTGTCGCCGGCTATCGAGCCACGGATCTCAATCTAGATGGGGTGGCGCTGGCGGCCGGCCCAGATAACGATGACAATCTCATTCTCAGCACGGTCTTCCTCCATCCGGATAACAGTGCTGACGCCACAAATTTTATTGTGGAGGAGCAATTGCCATAGCGCGGCAAAGACGCCGCAGCCAAAGCTGGATAGGCGTTACGCACGGCCCAGCGGCTGCGCAAGAGCCCTTGGGGGCGCGAAGCCAGAAGGCCGTGCATAATGCCTAAAGTAGTAAGCTTTTTACCATTGTAAAAAAGAGAGAGGTAGCCTGCGCTAACAGGCTACCCCTGGTGGTAGGCATTGTTGGGCGAACAATCTTACCGGTCTACAGTATAACAGAAACTGCCATACCTTACCACTGTCAGTTTCCTTGCTGTGTACCAAGCCGTATGCCATCAGGAACTCTCCTTTTTAACCCCTATCGGTTATGCCTTGCCAGGTGCCGTCTGCTTCACCGCGACAGCTTTGCCCTGGGCATGGGGCTACGAGCGATCGGGATAGATGTCATAAACTTCACTGCAACTTCACAGACCTCACCGTTCCGGAAAGGGGGTAGATGCGGAATTCATTGTTCAGTGAGTCTATGTCAGTTGTAAAACAAGGCACACGCGGTCGATAACCACCGCAACATTCAAAGGAGAATTTCATGAAATACATGCGGCACAAGGTGGCGCTATTATTGGGAGTGCTCTTACTGCTCCTGGTACCAAGCCTCACCTATGCACAGGCGAACGAGATCCAATTCAAAGTCGCCTATGAAAACGGCGTCTATAAAGTCTACATGCAGCCGACCGGCGTTACCACCAACTTGACCTTAACTGGTCAGTTTACGCTCAAGGTTCCGACTGGTGACTTTACCATCAATGGCGCGACGAGTCCGATTGCCGGCACCAATTGGCAATTTGCCAACCGGACCAATGCCCCAACGATGGCGCCTGGGTTTGACTACATCTCATACGAGCTTAAGTTCCCAACCAATAACTTCCAAGCAATCAACTGGACGGCGGGGAACGAATTGCTGGTCTTCACCTTTACGAATACCGGCTCTTGTTTAGGTGCAGTCGAATTGATCGATAATGCGACTGATCCGTTCATTCCACCCAACCCGCCCTATAACATCAACAGCGGGAATACGCTGTCGTTGGTCACCGGGGAAGCCTATACCGGTAACTACGGGATTGGCTCTGCGGATTGTCAGGACACCGACGGTGATGGGATCTCCGACACCCAAGAGGATCTGGATGGGGATGGTGACCCCGCCAACGATGACACCGATGGCGACGGCATCCCGAACTATCAGGATTCTGATGATGATGGTGATGGTATTCCCACTGCGGACGAAGATGCCAACACCGATGGGGACAACAATCCTTTCACCAATCCGCTCGACAGCGATGGCGATGGGACACCCAACTATCTTGATGCTGATGATGACGGTGACGGCGTGCCGACGGCGACGGAAGATGCCAATGCCGATGGCGATGGCAACCCGGCGACCAATCCCACCAACACCGACGGTGATGGTACGCCCAACTATCTCGACACGGACGATGACGGTGACGGCATCCCCACGGCGACGGAAGACCCGAACACCGATGGCGATGGCAACCCGGCGACCAACCCACTCGACACCGATGGGGACGGCATCGCCAACTATCTCGAAGCCGATGATGACGGCGACGGGGTACCGACGGCGACGGAAGACCTGAACCTTGATGGCGACAACAACCCAGCCACCAGCCCCACCAACACAGACGGCGATGGTACGCCCAACTATCTCGACACCGATGATGATGGCGACGGCATCCTGACCACCGCTGAAGATGGGAATGGCGATGGCAACCCGGCCAATGACGATGCCGATGGCGATGGTACGCCCAACTACCTCGACACCGACAGCGACGGCGACGGCATTCTGGATGCCAATGAAGATCCGGATGGCGATGGCAACCCAACCAACGATGACACCGATGGCGACGGTACGCCCGACTTCCTGGATGCCGATGATGACGGCGATGGCATTCCCACCGCGACGGAAGATGCCAACACCGATGGCGACAACAACCCGGCGACCAATCCCACCGACAGCGATGGCGATGGCACGCCCAACTATCTCGACGCCGATGATGACGGTGACGGCATTCCCACCGCGACGGAAGATGCCAATACCGATGGCGACAACAACCCGGCGACCAATCCTACCAACAGCGATGGTGATGGTACACCCAACTATCTCGATGCCGATGATGACGGCGACGGGGTACCGACGGCGACGGAAGATGCCAACACTGATGGCGATGGCAATCCGGCGACCAATCCCACCAACACCGACGGCGATGGCACGCCCAACTATCTCGACACCGACGATGACGGCGACGGCATCCCCACGGCGACGGAAGACCCGAACACCGATGGCGACGGCAATCCGGCGACCAACCCACTCGACACCGATGGGGATGGCATCGCCAACTATCTCGAAGCCGATGATGATGGCGACGGGGTACCCACGGCGACAGAAGATCTGAACCTGGATGGCGACAACAACCCAGCCACCAGCCCCACCAACACGGACGGCGATGGTACGCCCAACTATCTCGACACCGATGATGATGGCGACGGCATCCTGACCACCGCTGAAGATGGGAATGGCGATGGCAACCCGGCCAATGACGATGCCGATGGCGATGGTACGCCCAACTACCTCGACACCGAAAGCGACGGCGACGGTATTCCAGATGCCAACGAAGATCCGGATGGCGATGGCGACCCAACCAACGATGACACCGACGGCGACGGTACGCCCGACTTCCTGGATGCTGATGATGACGGCGATGGGGTGCCAACGGCGACGGAAGATGCCAACACCGATGGCGACAACAACCCGGCCACCAACCCCACCGACAGCGATGGCGATGGCACGCCCAACTATCTCGACGCCGATGATGACGGCGACGGCATTCCCACGGCGACGGAAGATGCCAATACCGATGGCGACAATAACCCGGCGACCAACCCCACCAATAGCGATGGCGATGGCACACCCAACTATCTCGATGCTGATGATGACGGTGACGGCGTGCCGACGGCGACGGAAGATGCCAATACCGATGGCGACAACAACCCGGCGACCAACCCCACCAACACCGACGGCGATGGTACGCCCAACTATCTCGATACGGATGATGACGGCGACGGCATTCCCACGGTAACTGAAGATGCCAACACCGATGGCGACAACAACCCGGCGACCACGCCGACTGACACCGATGGTGACGGTACGGCTGATTATCTCGATGCTGATGCTGATGGTGACGGCATTCCAGATGCGAACGAAGATGCCAACACCGATGGCGACAACAACCCGGCGACCAACCCCACCGACAGCGATGGCGATGGTACGCCCAACTTTCTGGATGCTGATGATGACGGTGACGGCATTCCCACGGCGACGGAAGATGCCAACACCGATGGCGACGGCAATCCGGCGACCAATCCTACCAACACCGACGGTGATGGCACGCCCAACTATCTCGACGCCGATGATGATGGCGACGGGGTACCGACGGCGACGGAAGATGCCAATACCGATGGCGACAACAACCCGGCGACCAATCCTACCAACACGGACGGCGATGGCACGCCCAACTATCTCGACACAGACGATGACGGCGATGGCATTCCGACGACAACCGAAGATGCCAACACCGATGGGGACAACAACCCAGCGACTAATCCGACAGACACCGATGGTGACGGTACACCCAATTACCTGGAAGCGGACGATGATGGCGATGGGGTGCCAACGGCGACCGAAGATGCCAACACTGATGGGGACAACAACCCGGCCACTAACCCCACCGACACCGATGGCGATGGTACGCCCAACTATCTCGACGCCGATGATGACGGCGATGGCGTACCGACGACAGATGAAGACATCAACAATGACGGCAACCCTGCTAACGATGATACCGATGGCGATGGCACGCCTGACTACCTCGATCCAGACGATGACGGCGATGGCATCCCAACGACGGACGAAGATACCAACAACGACGGCGATCCGACCAACGATGATACCGATAACGACGGCACGCCTGACTATCTCGACTCGGACGATGATGGTGACGGCATCCCAACGACGGACGAAGATCCAAACGGGGACGGTGATCCGACCAATGATGACACCGACAATGACGGCACCCCTGATTACCTTGATCCAGACAGTGATGGCGATGGGATTCTCGATAGTCAGGAATGCCCGAATGGTCTACCTTGCCCGGATAGTGACGGTGATGGCACTCCCAACTATCTTGACACCGATGACGATGGTGACGGCATCCAGACTGTGACCGAAGGCAGCGGTGATACGGACGGCGATTCAGTACCCGACTATCTGGAACCGAACAACGTTGACACCGATGGTGACGGCACACCGAACTATCAGGATAACAATGATGATGGTGACGGCACGAACACCAGTGGTGAAGTTGGTGTGGGCGGCCCGCTCAACCCGACCGATGCTGACGGCGATGGCATTCCCGATTATCTGGACGTTGACACTGGCACGACTGATGGTACCGGTGGAGACAGCGATGGTGATGGTCTGACTGATGTGGCTGAATGCCCAGGTGGTATTCCCTGTCCAGACATTGATGGTGACGGTACGCCGGATTACAACGATGTGGACAACATGTTGTCGATCAAGGTTTTCCTGGCCGGCGCTTACAACAAAAGCACTGATCTGATGCGTGATAACCTGCGCACCAAGAACCTGTTGCCGACGGCATCGCCCTATACGACGGCAGCGGCAACCGCCAATGCCACGGTCTTTACGCTTGGCGGCAGTAATGCCATTGTTGACTGGGTATTGGTCGAGTTGCGGAACAGCACTACCCCGGCAACGGTTGTGGTACGTCAATCCGGTTTACTCCAAGCGGATGGTGATGTGGTTAGCGTCGACGGGGTTTCACCACTGAACTTCGGTTCTACCAGTGGTTCGTATTATGTGGCGGTCCAACATCGCAACCATTTGGGCGTGATGACGGCGGCTGCTATTACCCTCTCGCCAACGACCAGTGTCAACTTTGCCACCGGCGCTAGCGTGAATGGCACCAATGCCTTAGTGCAGATGGAGACCGGCGTCTATGGCCTGTGGGCTGGTAATGCCTCGGGTGACGGTTCTATCATCAACGCTGGGCCTAGCAATGATGTAAATCCAGTGCTGATCAAAGTGCTTGCGCATGAAAATAACGACAACCTGAGTGCTAACTATATCGTGGACGGTTATGCTGTGACGGATGTCAATATGGATGGCCGAACGATTGCTGCTGGTCCGAGTAATGACCTCAACACGATCTTGACGACGATCTTTACCCACCCCGGCAACAGCACTTATGCCGCCAACTACATTGTGACCAAGCAAGTGCCGTAGGATCTGCAGTAAATATGGGCGAGCTACTCTTTGTTCGCCCAGCGTCCTGTGCTCTGTGTGAACCGCACGTACAGGATCGTGCTTCGTGTATGTTTGGTTAAACTGCGGTTGTCATGAGTAGCAGCGTTTTGAACAGTTGAAAAACGCTGCTACTTATTGAGAGCAAAGTACTACCGCCAAGATAAAGGAGCTATGAAGTGAAACAGTATTACACCTTGCTTTTGATGCTGATTGGCCTGTTGACGTTGTTAGCTGTGCCCAATAGCGCACTAGCTGCGGAAACCGCCAATGGCATTGCCTTCCGCGTGGCTTACGCCAATGGCCGCTATGAAGTCTACATGCGTCCCAATGTGAATGCCAGTGGTGCCGCTTTGACCCTAACCTCACAGGTGACATTGAAGGTGCCGCATGCCACTGCTGCCGATCGCTTTGTCATCGGCGAACTGAGCAGCGATGTTGCCGGCACAGAGTGGAGTCTCTCCTCGCGGATCGATGCGCCCACCGAAAATACAAGCGCTGACTATCTCTCATTTACCATTGCTTTTCCTGACGGCAATCATCAAGCGATTGCCTGGCAGGCTGATCAAGAGGTTAAAGTCTTCAGCTTTGCTAATACTGGCACCTGTCAGGGGAATGTAACCTTGATGAACAATGATGATCCCTTCAATGCGGGTGTTGCCAGTGGTCAACATAATTCTGCCCATACAAATCCAGGTAATCAGATCGATGTCCTCAACTTGGGTGACGGCAATCTCTATACCGGGAACTACGGCAGCGCCGCGGCTTGTGCTGATCGCGCTGGCGAGCTAGAGAATTTCTTCTGGCTACCACTGATCAACAACAACTAGCTATCCACTAGAGATAACAGCTGCAGGAGAGATCGGTAATCTTTCTCCCCCACAAATCTGGTCGTCTCTAGCGGCTAAAATCAGTAGATCGCAACGCTCGGCGTCTGAGCGGGTATTGCGGTCTACTGAGAATTGCACCAGCGTTTTGCGCACTGGTAGAAACTTCAGATCTCCTATCGCGCACTGTATAAAAGCCTGCTTATGCATAGCGTGATAAAACGGGCCAAAAATCATAGCCAATTCCAAAACTATACTTATGCCTTTTTGTCATTTATTAATCACAAACTGATGAAAATTATCCCAAAATTCAGTCGTGAGGCTAGTCGCTTCGTCAACTTGCGAGGTTGTCACGGCGCATGTTAGGACCGATTAAGCGTTGCTTGATCCTATCAAAATTCGTTAGCAATGAATGTGAGGCAACCATGAACCATCCTCGATCTATTTTACAGGCACTACTGGGCATCCTGACTGTACTTTTGTTACTGAGCAGCGCGCTGAAGCCGGCCTTTGCGCAGGCTCCTGGCTTTGAATACAAGATTGTGCTCAATGGCGAGCTTTATGAAGTTTATATGCGTCCCAAGAGCACTCCTGGCGCGCCGAATCTGACGCTGACGGCGCAGGTAACGATCAAGACGCCTCATGCAACCGGTCTGAATCGTTTTTTGGTGAGCAACTTGCAGAGCCATGTTGCTGGTACTGCCTGGGCGCTGACCTCACGCATTGATGCGCCGGTGGAAGACTCGAATGCCGACTACCTCTCTTTTTCAGCCTCTTTTCCCGCCGGTGACTACAGCGCCTTCGATTGGGCAGGAAATGTTGAACAGTTGGTCTTCTCCTTCCGCAATAGTGGTCCATGCCTTGGCCCAGTCGCCTTAATGGAAAACAGTGATCCATTTAATCAATTGCCGAATTCGGCAAGCACAAATCCAGGCAATCAGATTGATGTGCTGGGTTTGGGGATGGATAATGCGTATGTCGGCAACTACGGCCAAGGGAACGCCCCTTGTTCAGTCGGCAATGGCGACGATGATGACGATGGGATTCCCAACGATGAGGAGGGTACCGCTGACAGTGATGGCGATGGCGCGCCCAACTTTCGTGACAATGATAGTGATAACGATGGGATTCCTGATCTGCTTGAGTATCGCAATACGCCGACGGCTGGCCACGATGCGGATGGCGATGGCATCATGGACTATCTGGACCTGGATAGTGATAATGATGGCATCAATGATGCCCAAGAGGCCGGCCATCAAAATGCCGACCTGCTGCGGGATGGCCTCGTCGATACGCCCTATGGCACCAATGGCTTGTCCGATCGGGTTGAGACGACGGCCGATAGTGGTCTCCTCAACTATACGCTGGCGGATACGGACACCGACGGCACGCCTGACTATCTTGACTTGGATAGCGACAATGACAGCATTGGTGACTTAATTGAAGGTGGTAGCGGCGCTACGGACAGTGACGATGATGGCGTTGCCGACGGCCCCGATGTTGATGGCGATGGCATCGTTGACAGCGCCGATGGCAACGATGATGGCGATGCCAACGATTTTGGTGATGCCCCCATCAGTGGCCTGCCTGATCGTGACCGTGATGGTACCGCCGACTTCCGCGATCTGGATAGCAATGGGGATGGTACACCTGATCTTAAAGATGCGTTCAATGATGCACTTGATGGTAACAATGATGGTAAGATCGATGATACCGCCGATACCGACAAGGATGGCATTCCCAATAGTGCCGACACCAAGGATACAATTTTCGGCGGGATTCCCAATGGGCTGGCTGATGGCGACGGCGATGGCATGACCGATAAGAGCGAAGGCACGACCGATCCCGATGGCGACGGCGTTCCCAATGATCAAGATCTGGACAGTGACAACGATGGCCTGCCGGATGGGGTCGAATTCGCAAACGCACCGCAATCGGGTGACACAGATGGCGATGGCGTCAAAGATTGGTTGGATCTCGATAGTGACAATGACGGTATTAACGATGCTGATGAAGCAGGTCATCAACAGGCCGACGCTGATCACAATGGTTTAGTTGATGGTTCCTATGGTGCCAATGGCCTCGCTGACCGGTTGGAGACTGCCGCAGAAAGTGGGCGCATCAACTATACCGTGGTTGACAGCGACAGTGATACCACTCCGGATTATCGTGACCTGGACAGTGATAATGACACCATCAGTGATCTCGTGGAAGGGGGCAGCGCTGCCACTGACGCCGACCGCAATGGTGTTGCCGACGGCCCCGATGTTGATGGTGACGGTATTGTTGACAGCGCCGATGGTAATGATGATGGCGTTGACAACGACTTTGGCGATGCCACGGCACCTGCTTTGCCCGACAGCGACGGCGATCTCCTGCCCAATTTCCGTGATCACGATAGCGACGGCAATGGCGTCAAGGATATTGTTGAAGCCGGCAATGCCGACTTGGATGTTGACCAGGATGGTGCCGTCGACAACAAGACAGATGGCGAGGACGACGGCATCCCCGACAATGTGGATACGCAGGATACGCTCTTTGGTGGCATTCCAAACCCACTGCTCGATACCGACCAGGATGGCCTCACCGACGGCAAAGAGGGGGCAGCAACGCTTGATACCGATGGTGACGGCAAACCAAACTATGACGATGCCGACGATGATGGCGACGGGATCCCCACCAAACAAGAAGACCTCGACGGCAACGGCAACTGGCTTGATGACGATGCCGATAACGACGGCATTCCGGCCTATCTTGATCCGAATGATCACCAGAGTGGGGTTGGTGACAGTGACGGCGATGGTTTACTGGATAATGTTGAATGTCCGACCGGGTTGCCCTGTCCTGATAGCGACGGTGACAGCAAACCGGATTATTTCGATGCCGATGATGACAATGACAGCATCCTGACCAAGAACGAAGATCCCAACAGTGATGGCAACCCTGCCACTGATGATAGCGATGGCGATGGCAAACCCAACTATCTCGACCCGGATGATGACGGCGACACGGTGCCTACCAAGAACGAAGATGTTGATGCTAACGGCAACCCAGCCAATGACGACACCGACGGCGACAGCATACCCAACTATCTCGATCCCGACGACGATGGCGATTCTATCCCCACCAAGTCTGAGGATCGCGACAATAACGGCACCCCAGTCAACGACGACACCGACGGCGATAATAAACCAAATTATCTCGATCCCGACGATGATGGCGATACGATCCCAACCAAGACCGAAGATCTCGATCGCAACGGTAACCCCGCTAATGATGATAGCGACGGTGACGGCATACCCAACTACCTAGACGCCGACGACGATGATGATACGGTGCCCACGAAAGTCGAGGATGTTGATCGTAATGGTGACCCGACCAACGACAATACCGATGGCGATAGTAAACCCAACTATCTCGATCCTGACGATGATGCTGATACGATGCCGACCAAAGACGAGGATGTCGATAAGAATGGCGACCCAACCAATGATGATACCGATGGCGACGGCACGCCCAATTATCTCGATACCGATGATGATGGTGATACGTTGCTATCCAAGAACGAGGATCTCGACAACAATGGCGATCTACGCAATGATGATCTGGACCGTGATAGCATTCCCAACTATCTCGATCCCGACGATGACGGCGATAGTATCTTGACCCGAATCGAAGATGGGAATGGTGACGGTGATGTCACCAATGACGATAGCAACGGCGATGGCATCCCCGATTATCTCGACGCCGATCGCCGGAGTATTATTCCCGGTATGTGGCTGCCCATGATCCTTAGCTACTAGCATCTATCGACGCTGATGATCGTATACCAGCGGTTGTCATAATTTAGCATTTTCTACACGAGTAAAAATGCTAAATTATGACAACCGCTGGTATACAATAGAACTAGGCTAGGGATAGTTGCGGCGCATAAGTGGCCTTAGTCTATCGGTAATGTTCCTAAAGCCAACAAAAAGAGCGAAGCTGATCAGCTTCGCTCTTTTTGTTGGTCAGCGTTTTAAAGGTGGAAAGCTGAAAAATTGCTTAAATCGTTATACTGTGAATAACCTGAGCACTACTAGAGGATGACAGGGCACAACCGCTGATTGACAGAAGTTTCACTGCCATGCTAGGATATAATAGAGAACCAAAATCAGCAGACCACAACAACCACCGAACGCCAACTTGTCGTTCATTGAACGCCAGCTTATGGTTGGCAAAATCTGTTATTGTCCTGTGCAAGTGCGCATTGCCGCTTACTCTCTTAACCCGATAGTGGGCCCAGTGACGTATATCGTAAATTCACAAAATCAAAGGAGTAGACGATGGATCATCAAAAGGGATTGTCACGCCGCGCCTTTCTGCGCGCCTCGTCAGTGACTGCAGTTGGACTCGCACTGGCTGCCTGTGTGGCCCCTGGTGCTGCGCCGGCCGCCACGGGTGGTGGTGAAGCTGCCGCGCCGGCCGGCGAGAAGGTAACCGTTCGTTTCCATGCGCGCATCGGTCAGCAAGAGGATACCCTCTATGATATGCAGATCCCCAAATTCATGGAAGAAAATCCCGACATCGAGATCGTGAAAGAATCCTTCCCCGGTGAAGAATACAACACCAAGGTCTCGACGATGTTGGCCGGTAACACCTTGGGCGATGCCGCCTGGAGCGCGCTCGGTGGCGCGACAATCAACTTTATGTGGGCACAGGGTATCGTCGCCCCGATCGATGATCTGGTTGCCTCGAACAGCATTGATCTGACGCAGTGGTATGAGGGCTGTCTCAATGCCATTACCGTCGAAGGCAATCTGCTTGGCTTGCCCTTCAAGGCGCATCCTGGTCTTGCCGTGGTCTACTACAACCAGACGGCCTTTGAAGCAGCGGGCTTGGATCTCCCGACATCCGGTTGGACCCAAGAGCAGCAGGTCGAAGCGGCCAAAGCCTTGACCAAGGGCGATGCAACCCCACCTTTCTATGGCTTCCTGCCCGGGGTTGGCAACATCTGGAAGACCCTCGTTACCCTGTCGCGCGCCTTTGGTACCGAGCTGCTTAACGAAGGTGGTACCCAATTCCAACTCAACAGTGAGTTGGGTGTACAGGCGGTTACCTGGCTTTATGATCTCTTCCAAACCCACAAAGTTGCCCCCACCCCAGAGCAGATGGTTGGCGGCGGCAATGATATGTGGATCGCTAATTCGCTGGGCATGTATCAGGGTGGCACTTCGGTGTCGGTTACTGGTGGCACGATTGGCGATACTTTCGAGTGGATGGTTGCACCCAATGCAGTTGGACCAGGCGGCGTCGGCGGTTCGGATTACGAAGTGGATGCCTACACAGTCACCACGGCCAGCCAAAACCCAGACGCAGCCTTCAAATGGGTGCAATATCTCTGTAGCAAGGATTCCGGCGTCCAACTCGGTTTGATTGGCGGTACGGTTGGTGGTCGTGCAGATGTTTATGGCAGCGAAGAGTTGCTTGCGTTCCCCTTCCGCGTGGTCTTCAAAGAGATCATGGACAATGCCATGGCCAGCCGGATCACGGCCAACTGGCGTCAAGCCGAAGCGGAAACCGCCTTGGCGCAGTTGATGCAGCCCTTGTGGACCGGTGCCGAACAGCCGACCCAAGCCTTTGTCGATGGCGTCACGCAGCAAATTCAAGACATTTTGGATCTACCGCGCCCGTAATGATCGGATTTAAGCCGGTCGTTTTCGTAGGCGCACGGCAGGCCGTGCGCCTACGAAAACGACCGGCTTGCGCTTGTGTGCTGAATCTGTTGCACAGGGATGGAGTTAAGTAATGGCAAGTCAAGTTGTTCGGCGTCGTTCCTGGTTTGGCTCCCGGCTACAACGGCGTGAAGCCCTGGAAGGCTATTTGTGGATCAGCCCATGGCTGATCGGCTTTCTCGTTTTTTCGCTCGGGCCGATTATCGTCTCCTTTTATCTGAGCCTGACTAAGTATAAAATTGGCGGCACACCGGAATGGTTGGGATTGGCCAATTATCAAATGGCCCTTTTCGATGACAAGCTCTTCTGGCCGTCGATTTGGCGCACCGTCTATTTTTCATTAGCCTCGGTGATTTTGGGTGTGTTGTTTTCGCTCTTTGCGGCCATGTTGCTCAACCAGAATCTCAAGGGCAGGGCGGTTTTTCGGGCGCTCTATTACTTACCCTCCTTGACGCCTGTGGTCGCGCTGACGATTCTCTGGGGCTGGCTTTTGTCACCGCAGCAGGGTTTGGTCAACTATCTGTTGGGCATGGTTGGCGTTCCCGGCCCTGGTTGGTTGACTGACCGCAGTTGGGCGATTCCGTCGATCATCTTGATCACACTCTGGTCAACGGTGGGGGGCGGGCGGATGATCATCTTCCTGGCTGGCTTACAGGGGGTGCCGAAAGAGCTGCAAGAGGCCGCGGAAATCGATGGTGCCAACGGTTGGCAACGCTTCTGGAATGTGACTGTCCCGCTGATCTCGCCGGTGATTCTTTTCAACCTGATTCTAGGGGTGATTGGGGCCTTTAGTACCTTTTCGGTTGCCTATTTGGCCACCAGCCCGCCCGGCGGCCCGAACTACGCCACCTGGTTTTACATGTTGCACCTCTACGCCAACGCCTTTAACTTTTTCCAGATGGGTTATGCGTCGGCACTGGCCTGGATCTTTTTTGTCTTCATCTTTATTCTGTCCTACCTCCAGATCAAGCTATCGGACCGCTGGGTCTATTATGAATTTTCCTAAAGAGGAGTTCCCATGGCAACGACCCAACCCAGTGTGCGCTCAGCCGCTCAACCACAAACCACTGCCCCTCGCAAAACCGGCAGCGTAGCCGCCAATTATTTTTGGCGTCAGGTTGCGCTCTATACGCTTGCCATTCTGACCGCACTGGCCTTTAGCCTGCCCTTCTTCTGGACCGTGAGCAGTTCCTTAAAAACGGCAGCCGAAATCCGCCAGATTCCCCCTACCTTTTGGCCGGAAGAGATTCGCTGGGCCAACTATCCCGATGTCTTCCGCCTGGCGCCCTTTGCGCGCTTTATCTGGAACACGGTGATCGTGACCTCCCTGGCGATGATTGGGCAGATCATCTCCGCGGCGGCGGTGGCCTTTGGCTTTACCCGTTTTCGCTTTCCAGGCCGGGAGATGCTCTTCTTTCTCGTGTTGAGCACGATGATGCTGCCTTGGCAAGTCACGATTGTGCCACAGTTTTTGCTCTTCCGTTATCTCGGTTGGTTGAACACCTTTATGCCTTTGATCGTGCCGTCGTTCTTTGGTGGTGGTGCTTTCTTTATTTTCCTCTTACGCCAATTCTTCATGACGATTCCCCGCGATCTCGATGAAGCGGCCAAACTCGATGGTGCTTCATCGGTGCGGATCTTCTGGAGTATTATCCTGCCCTTGTCAGGGCCGGCAATCGCGACGGTGGCGATCTTCTCCTTTCTGCAACATTGGAATGAGTTTATCGGCCCGCTGATCTTTCTCAACACCGAAGACAAATATACCCTCTCGATTGGCCTGCGCTACTTTATTGCCAATCCATTTGAAAGCGATGAACCCCGCGAGGCGATCCTCATGGCGGCTTCGTTAATCGTCGCTGCCCCCTCGCTGATCTTGTTCTTTATCGCGCAAAAGTACTTTGTCCAAGGGATTGTGACAACGGGGTTAAAAGGGTAGATCAAAGCAAGAAAAGAACTGAACGAACACAGGTTGGATTTTATGCTCTCACATGATATAGTAGCAAACAAGAAACAGCTACTTTATCGTGAAGTGCTTGGACTATGGCTGAAATTTCTCGGTTTTACGGCATTGTGATTACGATGTATCCCGAAGCGGGCGAACGTCATCATACGCCCCATTTTCACGCTCGCTATAGCGGAAATCGTATAACGGTAGGGATCGCGACAGGTGATCCGTTGGCTGGTTCATTGCCACAGGCGCAATTGCGTTTGCTCCAGGCTTGGGTGGAGCTGCATCGACCCGAATTACAAGCGGTCTGGGCAGCACTAGTGAATGGTCAGTCGACATGGAAGATTGACCCATTGCAATAGGTGCGATATGGAACATGAGATTTACGTGATAACCGCGTTTGAAATTGTTGCGCCCTATACTTTACGGATTGTGTTTGATGACGGGAGTACACAGGTCATCAATTTCTGGCCGATGTTGCGTGGCGAGCTATATGCCCCACTGCGTAATCTGTCCTTGTTCAATCAAGTTCGATTGGATGAGGAGGAGGGTACTGTCGTCTGGCCGAACGAAGCAGCTTTTGATCCAGCTACTTTGCACGATTGGGATACCGTGGGTGAAGCAATGATCAAGATGGCGCAGACATGGTCTGAAATGCCGCAAACGCTCAAATCCGTAGCAGAAGTCGTCTCTTGATTACCTGGAGGATACGTTTCTCGTTCGTATTCTTTGGTTTGAGGTAGATTTCCTGTCCCAGTCGCCGGAAGGTAATGGGACGTTGTTATAAGTCTGTGCTGACTTGTCCAACCACACGCGAGCGCAAAGTCTGTGCGTTGCTTGCGGCCTATGGTGAATATCCACACGCCACGCCGATCTTACTTACCTTGGACGCAATTCCCCCACAGCCACCACTGCCGCCGCCGCTGCAATGGCAGTCCGCCGCGGCTTGGCTACTGCAACAGTAAAATAAGGATAAAACCTAATGCAGATTACCAGAATTGACACCTTTCTCGTCAACATGGGCCATCGCAACATCCCGTATGTCAAAGTGCATACGAATGAAGGCATCTACGGTGTCGGTGAAGCCTACTCTTGTGGACCGGATAAAGCGACGATTGAAGTCATTCGTGACTTTGAAGAGTGGCTGATCGGTCGCGATCCACGCGACATCGAGGGCCTCTTTCAACTGATGTATGCTGGTTCACGCTTTCCCGGTGGCATGGTGCTCAATGCCGCGATCAGTGGCATCGAACATGCGCTATGGGATATTGCCGGCAAGGCGGCGGGGTTGCCGGTTTACCGCCTGGTGGGCGGCAAATGCCGCGACAAAATTCGGGTTTATCAAGCCCCCCGTGGCAATACCCCCGAAGCAATCGCCGAAGATGCCGTGGCACTGATCGAAAAATATGGCTACACCGCGATTAAAATGGGTCCACTGCCCCCCAACTGGCAGCAGATGCCCTGGAACAAAGCCTTGCGCGAGACGGAAAAACGCGTTGCTGCCGTGCGCGAAGCGGTGGGCGAAGATATTGACATTGGTCTCGATCCCCACGCCCGCCTCTTTGAAGTGTCGCGCGCCATGGAACTTTGCGAAGTCGTGAAACCTTTCCGCCCCATGTTTGTCGAGGAGCCATTGCGCCCGGAAAACTACGACGCCATGCAAAAACTGAGCGAATCTGTCGATGTACCGCTAGCCACCGGCGAGATGCTCTACACCCGCCACGAATTCCGTGAACTGTTGGCCCGTCAGGCAGTCAACATCATTCAGCCTGATATCTGTTTAATGGGTGGCCTCTGGGAGATGAAGAAAGTTGCGGCAATGGCCGATGCGCACTATGTGACCGTCGCGCCGCACAACCCCTGTGGGCCGGTGGCGACGGCGGTCAACGTCCATTTTGCCGCCAGCACCCACAATTTCCTGATCCTCGAATACCATGCCGACGATGAGGGGGCCCGCCGCGAAATTGTTGATGAGCCGATCAAGCTGGTCAACGGTTATCTGGAATTACCAGAGAAACCGGGGCTGGGCATCGACCTCAATGAAGATGCGATGGCAAAATATCCCTTTAAGAGCTGGCACCGTGGCTTTAGCTGGCGCGAAGATGGCTCGCTCGCTTACCAATAGTTAGACCATAAAATGTACAGGAAGTAGAGCCATCTCTATTCGTAGCGGCACGGCATGCCGTGCCGCTACGAATGGAGATGGCTCTACTTCCTAATTCAATTGACAACCCAAAGATTGTGAACCAATTTATGCCTTCCGAACTGACTTATTTTGATAAAACGATTGAATTGTTACAGCAGATCCGCGCCAGCCAAGTCCCGCAAATCGAAGCAGCCGCCGATCTCTGTGCTGACCGCATTGCCCAAGGCGGCTTAATCTTCCTCTTTGGGGCCGGCCATTCGCGCATGATGTGCGAAGAGATGACGCCGCGTCAGGGCTGTTTTGTCGGCTTCTATCCGCTGGTGGAACAGGCGCTCTCTAACCATGCCGCCACCGTGGGCATGAATGGGCTGCGCGGGCCGCTCTTTCTGGAAAAAATCGAAGGCTATGCCGAAGAGCTCTTACATAGCTTCAAGTTTGGCCCGCATGATGCCTTTATCATCATCTCTACCAGTGGCATTCGCCCCATCATTGTGGAGATGGCCAAGGGCGCGAAGGATCGCGGGCTGCCCGTGATCGCCATGCTCTCGCGCAAGCACTGTGAAAATGCCAAGCCCGGCCACTCGTCCGGCAAAAAGTTGATCGACTACGCCGACATTGTGTTGGATAACCACTGCCCCCAAGGCGACTGTATCGTTGAGATCGAAGGCTTGGAATGGCGTACCGGTCCGACCTCAACCGTGACTGGCGCAATGATCATGAACATGTTGCGCTGTGCCATTGCGGAACGCCTCGTGGCCAAAGGGGTGCGGGTTGAGATGTTACCCAGCCACCACTTCATCGGCAACACCAGCGCCGAGGAGCAGTTGGAACGTTACTATGAAGCCTTCCGCCAGAGTTTGGCCCATTTGTATGCGTGACAAGGTGACAGGGTGATATGGTGACCGATTCAGCAGTGTATCTGATGACGGGATCGACGGGGATTGCGGCGGCGACGGCAAAGTTGGCTGTGCAGGCCGGGATCAGGGTCTTTTTTACCAGCCGCACCGCGGCGAACTGTCAACAATTGTTTGACGAATTGCGGGCGGCAGGGGGTGAATGTGATTTTTTGCCTGCGGAATTGACCGATCCCGATGCCGTTGACGCGGTGGTGCAAGCCTGTGTCGCCCGCTATGGGCGGATTGACGCGCTCTTTAATGTGGCCGGCATCAGTGGGCGGCGCTTTGGCGATGGTCCCCTGCACGAATGTACAGTGGAGGGGTGGGAGATCACTCTCGACACCAATGTCAAAAGCCAATTTCTGATGTGCCGCGCCGTGCTCAACCAACTGCTGGCCCAAGGGGTTGGGGCAAATGGCTCGCGTGGGTCGATTCTCAACATGGCCAGTGTATTGGGCTTTTCGCCCGAAGCCAAGCACTTTGCCACCCATGCCTACGCCGCCAGCAAAGGCGCGATCATCGGTCTGAGCAAGTCGATGGCCGCCTACTATGCGCCCCACAAAATCCGCGTCAATGTGATCGCCCCTGCCCTGATCCGCACGCCGATGAGCGCCCGTGCCCAACAGAACCCCGTCATTCTCGACTATATGAAGATCAAACAGCCGCTGGCCGAAGATCTGATCGACGCCGAGGAAGTCGCCAACGCTGCCCTCTTCCTCCTCGGCGACCAAGCCCGCTACATCACCGGCGACGTGCTCACGGTCGATGGAGGCTGGGCGGTGAGTGGCTAGCAGAATCATCAAACGATTGGTGATTGGGTCATTGGCCACACCAATCACCAATCACCCTATGACTGACACAACTATGATTCAAGTCTATTGTTCCGGCAACATTGTTGCTGATGTGCAGGCCAAACCGTTGACCCAGTTGTTACCGGCGGATCAGGTCGCGATTATTAACGATATCGAACTAATTTTGGGCGGCAACGCAGCGAACGCGGCGGCCTGTTTGGCGCGGGTGGGGGTGAATGCTGCAGTGATTGGTCGGATTGGGGCCGACTTCTTTGGTCACTTTGTGCGCCAGACGTTGGCTGAACTACAGGTTGATACGGGGTTGATGCACACCGACCCCACTGCCAAGACTGCTGCCACCGTCGCCGCCATTGACCCCGAAGGCAAGCGCCGTTGCGCGCACGTCCCCGGCGCGACGACCAATTTTACGTCTGCGGATTTCGACTGGCCGGCGCTGGCACAAAATCTAGCGCAGCGGCATGGTGATGCGCCGGTCTTTCTCCATTTTAGCAGCTTCTTTCTGCTGCCTGGCTTCGACGGGGTATCAACCGCCGCGGTGCTGAAACAGGCGCGCCAACTGGGCATGCGCACCAGCCTGGATGTCTGTTGGGATCCCAATGGCCAGTGGGCCACGGCGTTGGCACCCTGTCTGCCCTATTGCGATTTCATCTTTCCCAACGAGACCGAGGCGCGCCAACTTACCGGTCAACAAACCCCCGATGCGATGGCCGATTGGCTGCTGGATCACGGCGTGAAGACCGCGGTCATCAAGTTGGGGCCGGATGGCTGCCTGGTGAAAAATGCCACTGAACGGGTGCAGGTGCCTGGCTTCGCTGTCGATGTCGTCGACGCCACCGGTGCCGGCGATGCTTTTGCCGGCGGCTTTCTCGCCGGCCAGGTCTGGCAATGGGATCTAGAACGTACTGCCCGCTTTGCCTGCGCCCTGGCCGCGATTACGGTGACCGATTTTGGGGTCACCGCGGCGCTTCATTCCAAGGAGCAGGTGCTTGCGCTCCTGGCTGCCGCTTAACCAACGCTGAATTCATAGTCAGTAGACTGCAACGTGTAGTTCTGCAACGTGTAGTTCGCATCCCCAGATGCGAACGGGTGTCTGCATCTGGGGATGCAGACTACACTGCGGTCTACTGATAGTCTTTGCCCATACGAAAAAGCCGCAGCGCAACGCGCTGCGGCTTTTTCGTGTAGGAAGGGCGGCTGTACTTATACTTCGCGCTACTATGGCCTGCTAATCAATGGCAAATAGATCCCTGCGTCACCACCAAGCGACCCAGGGGTTGGTGTGGGTGTGGGACCTGGCGTTGGTGTAATCGATGGCGTCGGGGTTGGGGTGGCGCTGTCACTGCCGATCTGGATCGTGTGGCTGCTGCTGACGGTGCCCAATTCATTGGTCACCGTGACACTGATCGTTTTGCTCCCCGAAAGCGGCCAGTGATAGGTCAGCAGAATCCCACTGCTCTGGCTGTTGTGGACCGCTGTATTGGCATCGGTCGCGCTGTAGGTGTAGGTGAAGGGGGCCGTGGCATTGGGTGAATCAACCGTAATCGTAAAGGTCACATCGCGGTTGACGGGCGCTTGCACCGGCCCAGAGATCAGCACGCTTTGCATCGGCAGGAAGAGCTTGGAGGCCTCGGCACTCATGCCGGTACTATAATCAACGATCACATCATCTTCGGTGCTGGTGCTGATGGTATGTAAGCCCTGCGTGCTGGACAGCGGCTGTGTCAGGGTGAAGACAAAGTTGCCGTTGAGATCCGCCTGTGTGCTGCCCAGCCAGGCCAGCGCTTCGTTGCGCGCATCGTCGTCATCAAGATAGAGGTCGATCAGGCAGTTGGGGCAGGGATGGGTGCCGCCGAGAATGTCCCGGCCATTGGTGCCACGCACGGTAACGCCGTCGATGCTGGTGATGCGTCCAGAGGCATAAAGTTTGAGTGCTTCTGGCAGGCCGGGGCCGAACTCATAGAGGTCTTTCGTGCTGGGCAGAATGCCATCGCGCACAACGTTGCGGCGCACGGTGATGCGATCAAAGAGCGGCGATGTATCACTCACCAGGATCGCCGAGACGTTGGGGTCGTCGGGGTTGAAGCGGCCGGCACCGACAATTAAGTTGTCGAGCACATCGATGTCATGGCCGGAGACTTTGATTGCTTGCCCACAGACGCCTAATTCGTAGCCGTTGACATCGATGCCAATCGTGTTGCTGATGATCTGATGGTTGCTGCCAAAGACTTCAAGCGCCATGGCCGGTGTATCGTTGCCCGAGCGTACGTTGTTCATGCCGACAAGCCGATTGTTGCGGATGATATTGCCGGTGCCGCTGATCGCGATCCCCCAGCCACCGTACCAATCTGCCGGATTGTAGTAAAAGGCAAAGGGTTCCTCCGGATTGGTAATCTCGATCAGGCAGCGGATGGCCGGATCGACCGTGGGGACGGTGCCATCGGCGCGGGTGCCGATTAAGTTGTTCTCCAGCAGATTGTTGTCTCCCCCGTCAACCGTAATTGCACGGGCAAAGGCCCCAGTCAACGCGCTGTTGCGCACCACGTTGCCGTCCGACGCCAGGTTGATCGCGCCAAAGGCCATGCGGTTGGGCTGTCTTGGTGTGCGGAATTGCACGCGTTGGCCATCGTCACTCAGTCCCATCCAGATGCCTTCAATGGTGGTGGTGGGGGCAAAGGTTTTGACCAGGATCGCGCCGCCATTTTTGAAGGCGAGGTTGCGGATCACATTGCGCGAACTCTCAATCTCCAGCGAAAAATCGCTCGTATCAATGATGATCGGCGGCCCATCGCTGCGGCCACCCGGTTGGCTGCTGCCGTCGATGGTCACCTGGCCATTGCGGTTGATGATTGTATCGGTCTTGAGCGCCGGCAACGTATTGCTCACCGAGATGACCCACGTCCCGCTCACTTCTGGGCTATAACCAGGGTCGCTGGTGGGAATGTTGAAGTGGATCGCAATCGGACGGTCTACCTGTGGGCGCAAGGATGCCTCAATAAGGGCGCGGCGCAAGGTGCATTTGCCATCTGGAGCCGGGCGACCCAGCGCACCGGAGCCAAGGGTAAAGTTACAGGTGTAGTTTGTGCGATCATCATCTGGATCGGCGGTTGTATCGATGCTAATGATCGTGGTAAAGGGCGGCTGGGCATGGGCGGCACCGCTGGTTAAGAGTAGGTGACCGATGAAGCCGATGGCGAGCGTTGCTATCATCACGCCGAGAGTTTGACCTATTTTTGTGTACATTTGTTTCTCCTAATTTTCTTGTTTAAGTGATCAGCGTGCCGACGCGCAACTGGTCGGGCGACAGCTGCCAAGCTGTTCGTTGCTTACTGCACGGCAGCCCATAAAGTAACCTATTTACACCTGAAAAGTGTCACTTTATGGCACCGTTGCCTATACGCTAACTGGGTTAACGATTTACCGGGTGATGAGTGGGAGGTAAATGGTTGCTTCGTCCACACCGAATGAGAGCGAATCATCACGGAGCAGCGCAAATTCACGCAGCTGCTCTCCTGCGGCAGTGACACAGCCATTCTGCGCATCAATGGTCGATTTTAGGGCAGTCCAACGCCCTTCTGCCACCTGAAAGTACGCGATAAAGGCGGCTTTGAGCTGCTTCTGCTCCGCTTTCTCCACGCAGATCTGCATGGTAAGCGGCTGTTGTAATCCGGTCACCGCCCCCTGCGCGTTGGTGGCATTGAGCTGAAAGCTGCGTAACGCTACATGATTGGGCGGTAGCTCAAACGAAGCGGTGGCGAGATCGGTAAGAATGGTCTCGCTCTCAGCCTGCACGGCCCCCGGCGGGATGGCAATCTTGATCATTCTATCGGTTGTGCTGAGCGAACCACCTTTCTCTTTGGTAACAGTGGTGCTGGTTTGCGTGAGTGGTAGCGTTACGGCAACGGCATCACCAGCGCTCAGCACAAAGTTTACTGGTTGCCCGGCTGAACGTTCTGCCCAGAATTCCAGGGTGGCCGCGCCATTTTCAACGATGCCGCGTGCCAGCGCGGTTGCGCCTTGCATGGCCGTCACCGTTGCCCCTTCCTGTGGGTGGCGGAGCGTCCATTGGGCCGGCGCACTGTTGCTGAAACTGTAACTGGTTGGCTGTGGCGTCAGATGCGGATTTTGCAGCCACATTTTCATCGTCGGATCGCCAAAGAGGTGATACATCAACACATTGCCCTTGGCTTGTGCCGTTGAGACGCTGCCCGCCGTCTGTGAGACGCCGACCTGGCCGATTAAGTAAACTTTGGCATAGTTGAGAATTTTGCCCATGCGGCGGGTGTGGGTGGTACCGCCCTCCGGTACGGTCCCCGGCCAGGTTGCATCCATGAGGCCACGTAGCATCGCGCTGTTTGCCCAGGTTGGGCTGTTGCGCGTGTCACCGATGATGGCGACGGCACCTCCACTGCGCCGGAGCAGATCTTCTGCCCAATAGGTCTTGCCCACCTCGGTATTATAGTCGTAGTCATCGCTCGCCGGGTTGCGCGTCTCGTTGTCAAAGAGACCGCTGGCACAGTTGATGCTATAGACGACCGGCGTCAGATCGCCGTTGGTGAGGGCAAAGTGGTTGTCAACCTTGAATGAAGGATCGCCCCACCCGTTCTTGCTGCCATGATCGCGGTGAACCACGAGAAAGGAGCCATCGTTAAAGGCATCGATGACATCACCGGCCGAGCCCGACCAATTGAAGCTGCTATCGGGGCCAATGGCCGCTGGTAAAGGGGCCTGGTTGTAGTAAAAGCGTGGTGTGGTATCTCGCGTCGTGGGGTTGTAGTAATTCCACGCACTACCGACGGTATTATTGTTGTGATAGCTGTTGTCGGTGGTATAGATCCGGTTGACGTTATATCCTTCGCCGACTAACTCGGCGCGGATCAATTCGGCTGTCTCGATAAAGCTGCGTGAGGCTACCCCATCAACAAGTTGCAGTGGATTGAACAGATTTAACACCCATTCGTGGACGCGCGGGCGGCAACATTGGAAATAGCCGGCTACCGTTACATCTTCGTAGAAATTGGCCGCTGTTGGTGGCGTCTGCTCATAACGAATGATCTTATTGATGACAATGTTGGCCTGCGTAATGGTATCAACCGGAATCCGGCCCAGTGCCACATCGGGCAGATCGTCCGGCCCATTCGGACTCAACAGCGTATATTCGAGATCCGAGCCAGGGGTGTCAATCCCGCTAAAGGTGTTGCCGTAGGTGCGGTTATAGGCCGGCGGAATGTGTTCCGCATCACCGAGCAAGAGCACATACTTTAGTTGAATCAAGCAGGCGTCATAGCGGTTGCTGATATAGCTCTTGATCGCGATTCTGGAGGTGCCGGCTTGCCCAGCCCCGTTGCCCGTTTCCACCACGCTGGTTGAGATGCCGGCCGCATTTTTGGCCGCGGCCAGGTTATCGGCCGCGGTCCGAAAGATCGGATCTGTGATGATTAAATACTCCTGTCCTAGGCAGGCGAACTGGGCCAAGGAGATCTCTGCCACATGCGCGTAGATCACCGCGTGGTTTAACAAAAGATCGACGATGCCCTGATCCGGTCGATTGAAGGCGATGGTGTCGCGTTTGGTGAGAAAGTGATCTTTCCCACCGCTAAAGCTGAGTTTGAAGCGCACCGACGCAAAGAAGGTGAGCTGCGTTTTCGCCGTGTTATACTGTGCTGTGGCGACACTCACCCTGGCCAGTCGCAAAGTGCCCATTTCGCCCAACACCTCGACCAGGACCGGTGTTTCCGGATAGAGATTGTCGCCATTGTAAAAATCATCATTGATTGTGAAAGGCGGATCCTGGTAAGCGGCAGTGAGGAACTCCTCATCCTCCTGCTGCAATGGGTGATCAACTGGGCTTTCCTGCACCGGGTAGAGCAACTGTTGCAAGCTATCGCTCTCCTTGATTGTCACTTCTGCTACGGTGACCTCCGCACCCTGCGGCAACGCCAGCAGACGACTGTAAAAGGGAACCGCCGGTTTGCCCAATTCGCCATAGGCTTGCTCCATGCCGGGAATGGCAAATTGCAGATAGTTGATCTTCTCTTCTGCGGTAACCCACAGGTGGGGCGCGGGAAAGGTGTATTCCACGCTCAATTCCTGATTATCTGCCGCCAACACGGTGACATCGACCGCATCGACCCCATTGTGGATGGGACGTTCTGGTGCTGGGAATTCTTGGGCCGCAACCGGCAGCGCCGGGATGAGCGCCAAGAGCAATGCTTGGAGCAACAGCAAGCCCCGTACAACGCGATGGATGGAACGTTTCATGCAAGTCTCCCTACTTATCATAGAATGCTTTGTGTAAACGATAGGTATACGGATGTAACGGGCCGTGGCTTATTTACTTACCAGCGGTAGATAAATCGTGTTTGCGCCAAAGCGCACATTGACCGAAACCGGCCGCGCGTTGCTGCCCTGGTTGTCGTCGGCAAAGAAGACGACGCGGTACGTCCCTTGTTCGCGGAAGCCATCAAAGCGGGCCCCATACCAGTCGTTGCCCTGGTCGAGCAGTACGGTGGTCGGCAGCACCTCTTGCACCAGCTCTTCACTCTCGGTTGGTGCTTTGTAGGTGGGGGGATAGATGACCGCCCAAACCCGATCCACATCGACATCGTCGCGCACCTGTGCCCGCAGCACGGCGCGGCCCGCTTCATCGGGGGTGATCTCCTGCACTTCGGCAATGAAGGGGGGCCAAACTTCGTCGGGGAAGGTGCCGGCAAAGTTGAAACCGCGTTGGGCCGCAACCGTCTGGCTGGCGTCGTCGGTGCCATTGCCGTCACCATCACCGTCGATCCATGCCTGTTGATTGGGGTGCGCGATCTGGGCCGCAATCCGCGCATTTTGATAGCTGATGTAGAGACTTTCGCCGCGGCGCAAACTGTCCAGCAGATGATCAGAGAAGATCGCACCATCGTCCGAGGCCCAGGCCAGGTTGACATCGTCGGTCGAGGCGATGATGACGCGCCCCGGCTTGCTGATGCTCTGCGCGCCGCTGATAAAGCTGCCCGATTCACACGCTTCGTAGATCACATTGATGGTGAGCGTTGGGCGCAGTGCTTCCAACTGATCCAACCAACTATCGAGCTCGGTCGGGCTGATCCACTCGCCCCGCAACTTGTCCAGATAGAAGAGATCCTGGCCGCCGTGATCCATCAGGTAGATGGTGAGCGATTGCGCCGTTGCTGCCTGTTGATCGGCCCATTGGGTAATGGCGGCTTCCAGGTTGGCCGCGGTGGCTGACGCATCGACCCCTGGGCGGCTGAGATCCGGGGAGAGGTAGTAGATCTGCTCATCGGTCGCGCCTTTGTCAATGAAGAGTTGGCGCACAGCGTCGGTGACATGATAGATATTCGGCTGCACCGGATCGTTGTTCTTGATCTGCCCGGCGACGATAATGAGCAGACCAGGGGCCGCCGCGGTTGCGAGTGAGCGCACAGTGAGATCGTAGGCAACCTGGCTGCCAATCGTGCTGGGGTCGTTGTTGGAAAATTTGAGATAGACCGGGCCGGTCGCCGGGGCGGTGTAATCGAGCCGAATCGCCGGGCTAAAGGAGAAGTCTTGCGCTTGTGCGACGACACCACCACAGACGGTGTACATCTCCATGGCCACATCGGCCGGTGAACTGTCGGGGATATTCACCTCGATCAGATATTGCTCGCCGGCCGTGGCGTCAAAGCGCACCCAATCGTTATCGCCGGTTTGGTGAAAGGTGCGCCGCTGCACCAGTCCATTCGTGGTAATTGGGCGAGCCGCCGCGCACTGATCATCATTTTCATAGCTGTCGCTGCCGGCCGGCGGGGTGGCGGTCGGTGTGCCGGGGGCAGGCGTCGCGGTTGGGGGGCTGGTTGGCGTGGGCGTCCCGGTTGTGGGTGTCGGCGTGGGATCAGCGAGGGTCAAGGCTTGTGGATAGAAGTCGGCGGCATGTTGCGTGTAGCGATAGGCGGTCAGCGCGCCCCCCTCGCCTATGATCGGCTCAATGGTCCCATTGTCGTTGATCTCCTCGCCCCGATAGATGCGATCGCCGAGCGCGGCCACCTGGCCGGCAAAGGTCTGGACGTCACCGATATTTCCCGCGGCCAAGAGGGCCTCGGCGCGTTCGATGAGCGGTGCTGTCCAACTGCTGCTCATCGTGTCGTCACCGATGTTGTTGAGCGCCACTTCGACTTGGGCCACCCTGGTGCGCACATTGGCAGTGGCATCAGTGGCTGCCGCGGCCAGGGCTAGTGTACTCGCCATCTGCTGGCGGTAGGATAATAGACCAAAGCCGTCACCCGGATTGGTCGGCACACCATCGTTATCCTGATCGCCATAACGGGGATCGTTGGCTCCGTAGAGAATGTTGAGCACATGTTCGGCGTGGCGGCGCGCTTCGGTGCGATTGCCGGCGTTGGCCGCGTCGCGCGCAAAGCCGGCATGGTCGGCCAGAATCTTAGCCTGGTCGGCTAGCCCGACGCCATAGCCAACCTTGCCGGGGGTGGTGTCGGCGCTATCCATGACGGTGCAGAGATAGCCAAGCATCAAGGGCGGCAAGATATCGGTGGCAATTTTCTGGCCCACAGTGACGAAGGCGCTGCTGTAAGCCCCGGCCAGATTCCGTCCCGCGGTCGGCAAGGTCGTATCGATTACGCCACCTGATCCATCAACGGCCCCAGCCATGAAATAATCGCCCGCCGCAGTGGCGAGATAGACCCAATATTGTTCACCCCCATTAAGCGGCGGCAGCCCAGTGAGTTTGACCTGTAGGCTGTCGTTGCTGGTGGCACTGGTCGAATCGCGGTAGCGCACGTAGCCTGTACCGTCCGCCGTGAGAAAATCGGCGGCGTATTGGGTGTAGCGCCATGCGGTCTGTGCGCCGCCTTCACCGGTAATGGGCTCGATCTCGCCGTTATCGTTGAGATCTTCGCCTTGGTAGATGCGCGTGGCCAGGCCGGCCATTTGCGTTGCGGCGGTCGCGGCGGCACTGCTGTTGTTCGTTGCCAGCAACGCTGCTGCCCTGGCAATCAGCAAGGTTGTCCAGCCGCTGCCACCGTTGCTGCCGTCGCCAATGTTCGCCAGCGCAACGGCCACTTGGGCGGCGCGCGTCTGCATGTTTGCGCTGCTGTCACTGCCGGCGGCGACAGCTTGCATGGTAGCTAGCAACTGTTGGCGGTAAGGCAACAGGCCATAGCCGTCACCGGGATTGGTCGTGACGCCATCGTTATCCTGGTCGCCGTAGCGGCTATCACCCTTGCCATAGAGGATGTTGAGCAGATGCTCGGTGTGCCGTTTGGCCATGACAAGATTGCCTGCTGCGGCGGCGCTCGCAGCAAAGTCAGCATGTTCGGCCAGCAGCTTGGCTTCGCTTTTCAAGCCAACGCCATAGGCCGTCAGATTGGGCGTCCCCTCCGCCTGGTAGAGCGCCCGGCGCAGATCCGCAAGCGCCGTGGTGGGTACTGTGGCATTGAAGACGGTGCTCTCCTGCACAAAGGTGAGGGTGTCGTAACGCCCGATCAAGAGGCGGCCGGAGAAGTCACAATCGGTGTTAATGGCACCGCCTGCGACGGGCAGATTGGCACAGCGTAGCCCCGTGGCGTTTGTGCTGTTATGCAGGTAAACATTCAGCTGGCGATTGGCTGGCGGTGCACTCACGCCGGTTAGAGCCACGGTCAGGCGATCCGTGGCGAAGGGGGGCGCACCGGCCATGCTGTCAACGGGCATGACGCTGCCACTCCACGCCAAAAAGCTCCGGGCCTGCACCGTTAAGGTCTGTCCATATTGCATGCCAATGAACAGCAAGAGCAGCAACAGCAGCAGCGCTAGCGCGAGGGCGCGTCTCTGCGGTTGCGGCATCAGTGGCACTCTTATTGAAGGTTGAACGTTCATCTCTATTCTCCCAATGCTTTGCAACTGTCGCCAACGCGGTTGCGCTTATACACTCGTCCGCACCATCAACCAGACCACCCCCGCCAGAATCGCTACGGCCACGGCTTTGTCGATCACATTCCAGCCGAGGAAGTTGCCGCCGGCAATCGCCACCCCAGTGATGGTGACGACAAACCAGAAGAGCGTCTGAATTTCGGGGGTAATAATCCCCCCTTCATGTAGATAACGAACGGCAATCCAATAGCAGGGGATGCCGAGGCCAAAGCCCAACGCCGAACGCAGCGCGGCGGACCAGTTAAAGATCCCGTTACGCCAGACCGCGGTGGAGTAGAGAAAACCCTGGGCATCGGCAAAGCCGGCAGTCAGGGTCAACGCAATGACAATCAGTAAAGATAACGGTTGCATGATCGAGTCCTTCACAAGCAAAAGTACACAGATGTTCGCCATCACTGGCCACAGCGACCAAGGGGACATCACCAAGTTTGACTGTAGTGTGAGCATCAATGTGTGGCTGCTATCATAGCCCGGTTGGCGGTGGCTTGATGCGTCTAAATCCGTGCACTTTGCTTCTTTTTGCGGTCGAACCCCTCATTAGCTTTCGTTCTCCTTCAGGTGTATTTGCCGCGCAAATGCCTTGCCGCCCGTCGCCACTGCCTGTTCTGTAAATAGGCCCACCGCGAAGGTCGCCAAGAGCGCGAAGAAAAGCCTTAAGCGAACCTTTGCGCTCTTCGCGACCTTGGCGGTAGAAAAATTTTCATCGTTATTGATGCCGCCAAGGCATGGTGCCTGATGGGAAAATAACCTAATCGTAGGTCAGCGCCTCCGGCGTGACAACCAAGCTTGTCACGCCGGAGGCGCTGACCTACGTACCATTTTCATCGTTATTGGTGCCGCTCAGGCAACATGCTCGCTGGAAAAATTCAACGTTACCTTTTATGGCCAAGTGGGGTCTTCTCTAGTGACATCCTGGGCCTAAGGCCGCTGATGCAGCGCCGAGTTGATTGCCCTCCGCCCCTAGTTGCGCTACAATGGCAAAAAGAAAAGCGCCGGACAACTGTCCGACGCTTTTCTTACACGCAAGTTTTATCGCAAAAAGTTTATCCGTAACCGGCCTTAGGCGGATCGATAACGAAGCTCTCTAATTGAAAACCAGCCGGTACGGTAATCCTGATCTGCGCCGGTGCAAGCTGGAAACCGACGGTGGTGCTACTCGCTAAGTTGGTACTACCAAGCCCAACCTTGCGCTGGCTGACCATGACATAGTTTTCGCTGGTACAAGGGCCATTCTGCACGCAACTGAATTTGTTGGTCATGGTCTCGCGTACACCAGTGGTCGTTTTGTGCAGTTGGCTGGTAGTGTTATGGCTGTTCCAACCGCTGGTAAAACGTGTACTGTTGCCGCCCGGCGTTGCGACCGCGAATTGCAAGGATGGATGAGCGGCCAGCACGGTCTGGGCTTTGGGAACAGCGCTGCTCCAGGTGCCGGTCGCTTCGACAATCATCCAGCGATAGGATTCTGCCGCTCTCACCTTTGCCGCCTCCTCTTTGCGATCCATCTGGATATAAGCATCTTGGAGCGCGCTGCGAATATCCAGATCGCAGGTGGCACCGTTGCCGGCAGGGGTGCAGGGGACCGCATAGGTAAACGCTTGCAGTACCGTTATAATCTCATGGGTGAGCTTGTCGTGTTCGACGACCATCACCTCCAACGTGCCGGTACCGGGGCTATGTTGGTAGGTAAAGCGCCAGATGTGGGCGATTTCGGTGTCGGCGGCGTGGACTGTTTGCGCCGGTGCGATGAGCGCAACAGCCATGAGCAGGAAAATGGCTAGCCGATGTGCGGTATGTCTGATAGTTTGCATGAAAGACTCCTGTGCTTGCGGGCAGTTGGCGAATTGTCAACGATCGGTTCGTGGGTTCAAGTTTGGCCACAGTATAACATTGGAAAAACAAATTGGCGCGTCAAAATTCTGATAATTTGCTTCCGATTGCTGACAATGCTCTCATTGCAACCTTTCATCATCCACCGTGCAGACGCAGGCAAACTCCGCTGAATCAGCGCACCTTTACACCTGTCCTTGCACATTCACTACGCCCGGTCTGTTGTGCCACCGGGCGGACAATCTCTTTACAAAAATCTTACTGCGATGATCGATGACAAACGCGACTAGTACGCTGGCAAAACGCTACCGCAATGCCACGACCTTCTATGAGCAGCTAAAATTGGCGCTGGAATATCAAGCCGAGCCGGCAATTTTGCGCGACTATTCACCGTTGGCCAAACCGTACTTTCTAGCCCAGCACCGCCCCGAAGCGGCAACCACACTGCCGGACGCAACGCTGACCGCCATTGATTGGGGGCAGGTGCTCAGCGTGAAGTTATCTGAAGCGGCCGCGGCGCTTTGGCGCGGTCAGCCGCCGACGACGGCGCAGGCGTTGCTTGCTGCCGTTGCCGAAGAGGCGGCGCAACGGGGACGCGGTCCCCACTACGATTATCTGATCCTGGAACTGAACTATTTCAAGCGGCTTTTTAACCCATCGCCCAAAACCCAGGCCGAGATTTACAGCGACATCCTGCATATTTCGCGCACCTCCCACGACCGCTATCTCAAAGAAGCGGTGGAACATTTGGGCACGCTATTGTTACAACGGTTGCGCCCGCCCTTGCGGCTGGAAATGCCCGCGTTGCGTGGGTTATTGCTTGGCCGTGCTGCGGTGCAGGCCCAATGTTTGGATCGGCTGCAACGGGGGGGCAGCGTCACCATTACCGGTGCCGGCGGGATGGGGAAAAGCACTTTGGGCGCGGCCATTGTGGAGGCGTGGCAAACGCCCGCAGTCTTCTGGTTTACGCTGCGCCCAGGGCTGAATGACCGGCTGAATAGTCTACTCTTCGCGTTGGGCTACTTCTTCCACCAACAGGGCGCTTCGGCCCTGTGGCTGCAACTGATTGCCGATGAAGGCAAACTGGCCGATCTGAATCTGGCTTTGGGCCTTGTGCGCGCGGATATTGAAACGTTGCAACAGGCGGCGCTTCTCTGCTTTGATGAGATCGACCTGTTGCGGGCGGTCGATATTGACCGCCCGAACCCCCACCACGTGCAGATCCAGCACTTTATTGAGAGCCTGCGCCCCCATTTGGCCCTCCTACTGATCGGCCAGCGTGCCGTGTTGGAGACCGATCTTACTTTGGCGCTGGATCGATTGCCACGGGACGCGATTGAACGTTGGCTCCGTCAGCTTGCCATCCGTTACAGCACGGAAGACGTAACACAGCTCGAAGCCTATACTGGCGGCAATCCACGACTGTTGACGCTCTGCATGACGTTGCACCAGCTAGAGGGCGCGAGCGCGCCAACTGATCCACTGGTCACAGCGGGTGTTCACGCGCAAGCGACCCAATCCAGGCTAACCAATACGTTGTTGCGTTTGCCCCACACGCCTGCGCTAGCCCCGATTTGGGATCGCTTGCGGACACGGCTTTCGTCGTCTGAACGGCAGATTCTGCAAGCCCTGGCCGTCTTCCGTACCCCCGCGCCCAAAGATGCCTGGCAACGTTATGCCGAACAGGTACCCACCGCTCCTGCCGAACTGGGCCTACCCGCAAGTATTGAACGTTTGCTGGCGCGGCAATTGATCCAAGAAGACGAGGCCGGTGGCATCTGGCTGCTGCCGCTGCTGCGCGAAACCCTTTATGATGAGCTGGCGGTCGAGGCCCGTCAGCGTTATCATCTGGTCGCCGCGCAGATCTATGCGGCGCGGGGCGAATTTACCGAAGCGGCCTACCACTTCTGCCGGGGCGACCAGCCGGACCGGGCGATTGAACTTTGGTTTCCGGAGCGCCGGGCCGAAATTCAGCGCGGGCAGGCGGGAGCGGCCTTGGCGATTGTCGAACAGATCTCGGCCCATCGGCTCAAGCGGCCCCAACAGAAACAGTTGGCCCTGGTGCGCGGTGAACTCTATGCCCTGCTGGGCGAGCCGACAAAGGTGGTGGACAGCCTAGCCGCGCTTGAATGGAGCCGGGAAGAGCCGGAGAGCATCGAGGCGCTGCGGCTATGGGGCGAAGCGCTCAATCTCCAGGGTGATGCGCTGGGCGCGCAGGAAAAGTTACAAGAGGGCGTCCATGTGGTGGCATACCTGTTGGAGCAACATGCCCATCTGCATGTCCAGCGTGGCTTGATCCACCTACAACAGCGCGAGATGCAGGCGGCCTGGCAAGAGGCGACCCGCGCCCGCTACTATGCCGAAAATTTGCAGGGTGCAGTCCAGGCCAATCTTGGCAACTATGCGACCGCCCGTGACCACTATCGGGTGGCGCTTGCCCTGGCCGCTGAAGTTGACGATACCCAAGCGGTCGCGCGTACGCACTACTACCTGGGCATTGCCGCCATGCAGCAGCAGGATCTGGCCGCGGCCTTTGAGTACTATCGCGCCGCCATTGCCGACTATCAGCGCACTGGCAACCGTGCGCAGGAGATCTACGTGCGCAGCAACCTGGCCGCGGCCTATCTGACCGCACGTGATTATCCTGCCGCCATTGCCGAAGCCAAACAAGCGCTCGCCTTCTGTGTGCGGATGAACACCCCCTATTGGATGGCGATGAATGCGGCCAACCTGGCCGAGGCCTATTTTGAATTAGGCGATCTTGATCATGCCGAGCACTATGCCCTACAGGTGATCGAGCATGAAGAGGTCGATAGTTACCCTTATGCGCTCTTTACCCTGGGCTCAGTGCGACGCCGGCAGCAGCGCTTGGCCGATGCGCAGCAATTCTATACCCAAGCCTGCCACATTGCCGAGAAAAATGAAGATCGCTTTCTGCTGGCCTACGCCCAACGGGGGCTGGGTGAGATCTATGCCGGGCAAGGGCAACCTGCCCTGGCCGAGCCGGCCTATCAGCAGGCCCTGACCCTCTTCCGGCAACTCGCCATTGACGCCGAAGTGCAGGCGACTTCTCAACTGCTCGCTGCCCTCAGCGCTTGATGTTCAAACCCTCAACGCAGCCATTCCTCCTCTTTACGTTCCAGCGCATCGGGAATTGTATCATCGTCGGCAGCGAGATCCAGGTAGTTCGGAAGGCCGTCTCCATCGTTATCAAGGTTGGGACCGCAACGCAGCCGGCGTCGGGCGTGAACCTTACTTATTCACAAAATACCATTATTTGTCCTATGGCATAAGCGATAATCCTCTTTTTGTAAATGAATTTCTCGCGTCGATAAGCGATTGATAAGCTGTGCCGGCGTATGATCAGCGCTAGTCATGCTGTACGGAATCTCAGTAACGCTACTGCGATTGCAATCAAATCCGGCGTTTTGCAAACCCGGCGTTGCCGCCTTCGCAAAACGCCGGATTTGAAGACGCAACGTCTGGCATGTTACGGGATGCGGATGACTTACATTTCTATCTCTGGTTAGACGCCCGGTGTCCCCTGGCGCAGTCGCCCAATCGGCAAAGGGTCATTTGATGCCTTTGGGCTAGGAAAGGGTTTATGATGAAGAAGGTCGTCATTTGGTTTTTTGTCGCTTTATTTGTGTTAAGTTTTGCCCCTGCCGGCCATACCGGCAGCGCCGATTTACCGCTACAATCCCAGCTGTTACAGTTGAGTCAAACGCAACCGGATGCGCTCACCCAGATCATCGTCCAAAAACAAACGAATGATGCACATCTTGAAGCACTGATCGAAGCGTTGGGTGGCGTTGTCACCGTTGATCTGCACATTATCAATGCCTTTGGCGCTATGCTGCCGGCCAAAGCATTGCCGAGATTGGCCGCCGCTGAAGGGGTGCGCTGGATCTCTACGGATGCCCCGATGGTCGATGCGGGCGGGCCGGACGGGCCTGTGGTGACGGCAAACTTGCGCAATGTCTACAACAGTGCTGTCCGCGCCGACCAGGCGTGGGCGCAGGGGTATCAGGGCAGTGGCATCGGCGTCGCTGTCGTTGATAGTTCCCTGGACCGTTATGCCGCTGACTTTGCCGGGCGTGTTACCGCGTCGGTTTGGGTGAAGACTCGCAAGATTTCACTCTCCGGTGGCTATTCAACCCGTGTCTCGATCACTAATAGTTATGCCGATAGCTTTGGTCACGGCACCCATGTCGCCGGCGTGATTGGCGGAAACGGTGCTGCTTCCAATGGCGCCTACATCGGTATCGCACCAAAGGTAAAGCTCATCAATGTCCAAGTTGCCGACAGCAACGGCGCGATGTCCGCCTCTGATGTGATCTTTGCACTGCAATGGATTCTCGAGAACCGTGCCCAACATAACATTCGTGTCGTCAATCTCTCGCTCAACAGCGCCGTTCCCGAATCCTATCAGACCAGCGCGATTGGCGCGGCCGCGGAAATTCTCTGGTTTAACGGCATTGTCGTGGTAACCTCAGCCGGCAATAACGGTTCGGCAACCCTTTATCCGCCGGCCAATGATCCCTTTGTCATCACCGTCGGCGCCACTGATGATCGGGGGACGGTCAGCCTGACCGATGATGAGATCGCCTCCTTCTCCGCCTACGGCACGACGGCATCTGGTCTGATCAAACCAGAGATCGTGGCCCCCGGCCGCAACATTGTGTCGTTATTGGCACCCTATAGCACCTTTCAGCATGATCGTCCGAATAACATTGTGGATGCAAATCATTTTGTCATGTCCGGAACATCGGTCGCTGCCCCTGTCGTGACCGGTGCCGTTGCCCTGCTGTTGCAAGCGGAACCTCATCTCACCCCCGATCAGGTGAAATACCGGCTCATGGCAACGGCCAACAAGAATTGGGCGGGCTACAACTCGACCAAAGCTGGTGCCGGCTATTTGGATATTGCTGCTGCCCTCGCCGACAGCACAATCCAAAGTGCCAATACTGGCCTCAACGCCAACCAATTGCTCTGGAGTGGGGCTGAACCGGTGGCTTGGAACAGCGTCAGTTGGAACAGTGTCAGTTGGAATAGTGTGAGCTGGAACAGTGTCAGCTGGAATAGTGTGAGTTGGAACAGTGTCAGTTGGAATAGCGACTACTGGGAAGCTTCACCGGTGACTGACCTCCCAGCGATAGGTGAAGAGACCACGTTTGACACCGTTGGTTTTGTGGGCTTTGATAAGACTGCGCTTACGTTCCCGACCAATGCAAATTCGTGGCATCTCGGTGTGGATGGCTTCGTGTGGGATCCATCGCAGCTTCCCACAGACGGTACATTTGATATTTCGCTAGATCCAAATTTGACGCTGGATTTCGGGAATCTGGGGTTGATCAATGCTGCGGCAGTGGCGACAGCTACAGCGACAATGACAGAGACAACTGTCCCCCCTGCGGCACAAGAAAGTGCGGCGATGCCACCGCTGCGCGAACAGTTATTTTTGCCGATGATCTATCGATAACGTGCCGCCATCGCCCTAGGGCTTAATGCACCACCTACGTTGTGTTACGTGCGCCATCAGCGCAGTTACTCGCCATCAATCTGCCTCTGCACCAGCCGGACCAATCCTTCCAGCGCCACCCAATCGACTGCACGGCCAGCCTGTTCCTTGGCTGCGGCGAGATCAACCCCTTCACGCTCGGCTAAGCGAGCGGCTTCTGTGCGCGTTCGTGTCGCACTCTGTGGCTGGGCGGCCACCGTGGCAACGACGTGGGCAAATAGGGCGGGGGCGAGCTTGGCCCGTTTAAGTTTGGCAAAGCGAAACAGACTTCCCAACAGGTTGCGTAGCGCATAGAGTTCGCCTTTGTGTGCCAAAGCCTGTTCCAGCACCAGATGGAAGTGGTGCTCTGCTTCCGCAATTCGGCCTAATGTTGCCTTAATGTCACCAAGAACCAGATGCACTTGTAAACTGCCTACCGCGAATGGCTCTGTGTTAGTCATGGCAATGGCCAATGCCTGTTCTGCAAACCCGAGTGCAGTGGTTGGGGTGTCAACATGCTGCGTGGTCATGGCCAGCGCAGTCAGTGCAGAGGCGTAGGCTTGAGGATTATCCTGCTCCGCGATTGCTGCCAGATGGGATTGGGCAAGGACATATGCATCGTCCCACCGTTCCTGAACAACGGCTAAGCTAAACGCCATTTCCCGTTGTTGTCCTTGCTGGTTGCTGTCGATCGTATGTTGACTCCCCCAGCTACATGTATGTTGATAGATCTGTTCAGCCGTTTTGATATCATGGCGGAGTAACGCCTGGTTGAACATCTCCCACAAGAGATCCGTGATTTCCGGTGGTGCGTCCACCACACTATCTTTTACTGCATTCCCCAATGGGGGAACTGCGGCCAAAGCCTTTTGGCCATAGGTGGCTGCTGCCTCCCAATTCCCGCGCGCCCACGCAATCCGCGAAAGTACAACCAGCGTCCCAATTTGGAGCCGCAAGGACTGCTCTTGTTCGGCAATCGCCAGCACCTGCGCTAATACCACTTCTGCCTCGGTTGCGCGCGCTTGACTAACATAAAGATTGCCAAGGTCTAACAGAATGGATCCTCGCTCTAGCGCTGTGCCGCATGGCGTCAGCAGGGCCAGGGCACGTTCCCCATCCGTAAGTGCCGTGGAAAGATCGGCCAGGAGAATATACGCAAGCCGCATTGTTTGATGGAGGGTGGCACCAAGCAGCTGTTGTTGGGCGGTGTTTAGCTTTGCTTCCCCTTCCAGCCGCTGTTGAAGGCGGCGCAACAGACGAATGCCGGTTCGGGGTCGGCCGATGACCCACCAGAAGTAGCTAAAGCGCGGCAGGACTTGGCCCAACTGCTCATCATCCTGCTGTGTCACTGCTAACTCCCAAGCATGGGCTAAATCCGCCGTGTGCTGAGTTGATAGCGCAGCTGCTGGTTGGTTTGGTGGTGTCGCCGGTAGCGTGCCGTCACTTGGCGGTAGCCGCTCAAAGAAATAGGCAATGTAGCGCGCCGTCGCTGCTCGCTCTATGACACCGCGTGCGGCGGCAAAAGTTTTAATGAGCGGATGTAGCGCATAGACACCTGGTGATTTCACCTCTAGCAGTGCACAGTGGATTAATGTGCTCAACTCACGTGTCGTACATGCTGTAACGGTAAGGGCTGCTTGCCGATCAAAGGTACTTTGAAAAATGCAGAGGGTGATTAACATATGTTGCTCGGCCGGCGCTAGCAACTGCCATGAATAGTTAAAGACTTCGGCTATGCTGCGTTGGCGTTGTGGCCCATCGTTGGTCTGTCGCGTTAGAAAAGCGCTTTCTTGAGCAACCGTTGCCGCAATTTCCTGGGGTGTATAGAGCGTGATCCAATAGGCGGCCATTTCCAAGGCCAGGGGTAGCCCACCCAGGACACAACAGATCTGGTGAATGGCGGCCATATTTTCAGCATCTAGGGTAAAGGTAGAAAGCTGTTGCTCGGCGCGCGCGACAAACAGTTGCACCGACGGATTGTCGGCCATTGTGGCGAGTCTTGGTGGTGTTGGGGGCAACGGCAATGTGTCAACTAGCTCCACGCGTTCGTTGGTCAGGTTCAGCCGGATGCGAGCGGTGAGCAACAGGCGGAGTTGGGGGGCATGCTGTAACAGTTGCTGTAAAAAGGGGGCAATTCCGATCAGCTGTTCACAATTGTCGAGGATCAACAGCAATGCCAATGGCTGCAAATGGGCTTGCAGCGCTGCCATCACTTCACCGTCATCGCGTACCGTCAACCCCACTGCGGCTGCAATGGCGAGGGCTACCTGTTGTGTAACCGCAGCACCGCTCTCGCTGCCATTCTCTGCCGGGAGATCTGCCAATGAGACAAAGCAGACGCCCGCTTGAAACTCTTGTTGCAACCGCTTACCAATCGCCTGTGCCAGTACGGTTTTCCCAACGCCGCCCATGCCAACCAGGCTGATCAGCCGTTCCGTATTCCCGCGCAATTTGTCCACGATCCGCTTGATCTGTGCCGCGCGGCCATAGACCGCGCCCAGTGGACCAGCAAAGTGATCGGATGCCTGTGCTTGATTGCTGCGCGGTTCTGTGACTGCTGCTGGTGGGCGAGCTTGGCTCTTTACGGCCAGTGATTGTGCCGGCCCTTGGTCGCGCACCGCCGTGATCTCCTTCACCAATGCAGCCAGCGTTGCATTTTCCGGCAGCACACCAAGTTCACGTTGATACGCCTGGCGAAATCTCTGGTAGTGGGTAAGGGCTGTCGCTGCTTCTCCCGCTGCGGCCAACAGGCGCAACACTGCTTGTAATGCTTCGACATCATGGGGTTCAAAGGCCAGCCAGCGCTGTGCAAACGCCAATGCCGCAGGCTGGTTGCCCTGGGTTGTATGGTAGCCAACCAGTTGGCGTAACATGCTGAGCATTTGGTGATAGCGCAGTTCACGCTCCAAGGTCAACCAAAGTTGTAGCTCAGCGCTGCCCGGCTCGCGGATCCCACTCAGGAATGGGCGTTGATGGAGCCGCACAGCTGCTTCCCAATCAGGGACTGCCAAATGCGGCGTGCCGTTTTGTACGGCAACTTGTGCTGCTGTAACGTGCGCATGGAAATTAGCGACATCGTAGATAATGTTGCTTGGATCCACCGCAACCATTGTGCGTGTAATCACGAGCTGATCACCACACACTTTGCGCAGCGCACTTAATAGTGTGCGCAAATTGGAGGCAGACAGTTTGGCTTGGCGTTCCGGCCAGAAAAGTTCCGCCAACGCCTCACGTGGATGTGACTGGGCGGTTGTTAGGAGATAAATCAGGAGTAACTGTGCGGTGTTGCTCAACATCATGCTAATGTTGCGGTTGTTCTGTACAATCGCCAGCGCATTGAGCGTGGTGACATGGAGCGTTTTGTCTCTTGAACCCACTGTCGCAAATGAGTTTGCCGTGGCTGTTGAACTGCCGACGTCTGTTAGATCCATGGTCGTATTTTCTGCTGTCAATTGCCGTTACCCAGTGCCTAAATCGATAGTAATAGTCCATCCACCTTGATTACTCTGATCATAAAAACCTACATACTTGACAAGTGTTGTAGCCTATTTTACAACGTTTCATACACCTTGGTTTTGTTTCTCCCCCCAGTTGAATGGTCGATTTTCATGCTGGGGCGTTGGTTTTTGAACGGTACAATTCATTATCAACGGATTCAGCGTCCATTACAATCGGCCTATTGACTGAGAAGTTAACCTCATCGCGAACCACAATATAGTTGGCTTTCAAATTGATTGGTCATCCAAATAGCTCGCAGACGATTAACTTTTGTTTGCTCGCCATTTCACAAACTTGCCAGTAATAAACTTTACATTATTGACCGATCCCGACGCGGTTGAGGCGGTGGTGCAAGCCTGTGTTGCCCGCTATGGTCAAATTGACGCGCTCTTTAATGTGGCCGGCATCAGTGGTCGCCGCTTTGGCGATGGTCCACTACACGAGTGTACAGTGGAGGGATGGGAGATCACCCTTGACACCAATGTTAAAAGCCAATTTCTGATGTGTCGCGCCGTACTCAACCAACTGCTCGCCCAAGGGGTTGGGGAAAATGGCTCGCGTGGGTCGATTCTCCGCATGGCCAGTGTCTTGGGCTTTTCGCCCGAAGCCAAGCACTTTGCCACCCACGCCTACGCCGCCAGCAAAGGCGCGATCATCGGGCTGAGCAAGTCGATGGCCGCGTACTATGCGCCACATAAAATCCGCGTCAATGTGATTGCCCCGGCCCTGATCCGCACGCCGATGAGCGCACGCGCCCAGCAAAACCCTGTGATTCTCGACTATATGAAGATCAAACAGCCGCTGGCCGAAGACCTGATCGACGCCGCAGAAGTCGCCAACGCCGCCCTTTTCCTCTACTGGGCGGCATCGACCCGCTGAGATGGTACAGTGGTTCTTAGATCATGGCGTCAAAACCGCGGTGGTTAAACTTGGTCTAGATGGTTGCCTGGTGAAAAGTGCCAGCGAACGGGTGCAGGTGCCCGGTTTTGCGGTGGATGTCGTCGACGCCACCGGTGCCGGCGACGCCTTTGCCGGCGGCTTTCTCGCCGGGCAGGTCTGGCAATGGGATTTAGAACGCACCGCCCGCTTTGCCTGCGCCCTGGCCGCGATTACGGTGACCGATTTTGGCGTTACCGCGGCGCTCCACTCCAAGGCGCAGGTGTTGGCATTGATGGACGCAACTTGATCAGGGACGGCGCGTTTAGGCAAAGAGAACTTTTTGGTTCAATGGGATCATAGGGGGTTGCCATCACGCCCCGCCGTCAGCGCGCCCAGTGGGCACCCGTGCTACCCAACAACGCCGGGTACCCCCTCCCATAGCCGGGTTTACCCGGCGTTGTTCGCTAGCCCTGCGGCTTTAGCCCAGGGCGATCTTGTCAACCCCTTGCATTCCCGCTGCGCCAACTTTTTTAACTTACTTAATGGTTTTTCTGCTACCCGGCTGTAGCAAGCGGGTAGCTTTTTTGTTTGGCTACCTTACCATAATTCTGCTGCTTTTCTCCAACTCAACCATTTGACGTATCGCATAAGCGCTCCGCGCAAATTTACAAGCGCATTTTGCCTGCTTAGAAGCGTGGCATAAGCGTGCTTGCTTTATGCTGGATTGGTTACGGTTGACCTGATTGCTACCAGCCACTCGGCTTTTTCCCCGTTGCCTTTCCAGTGTAACTGACAGCTTTCTGACAGGTAATTAAGGAATAAATTAATGCACAATTTTTAGTGATGAAATATTTATTTTGTCACTAAAAATTGTATTTCTTGACTAAGGAGTGGACAATGCGGAACCAACTCATTAAGGTGAACCTCTGGACTGGGCAGTTGCGAGCAGCCCGGCTACTTTTACTACTGCTATTTTGTTTAGCGGCGTTGCCGCCTGCTGTCGTTGCGGCTCCCCGCCCCACGGCGAATTTACAAAGTTATCTAGCCAAGTTGGCACAGGCTGAACCCAATGAACGGGTACAGGTCATCGTGCAATTGGCCACGCCATTGCCAAATGCCCAAGCTATCGTTACACAATTGGGCGGTCATTACCGGTGTGATCTGGCACTCATCAATGCCTTTGTTGCCGAATTGCCGGCGCATGCCCTCCCAGACTTGGCGGCCATGCCAGCCGTGCAATGGATCAGCCTGGATGCGCCCATCGTCAAGATGAGCGAGAGCAGCGCCGGTGTGGTACACGCGCGCGATGAGTTCAGCCAGATTGCGTTTACCAACCATGATGGCGATCTCTTCTGGCGCGATGCCTGGCAGGAGATCGGGGAAAATGATGGTCCAGCGGATGGCGATATTGCCATTACGCCCTTTTGGGGCGGTGCGCTGCAAGGGTTGCGCCTGCAAGGGGCGGCGCGTGGGGTCATGCGCTCCGTCGATCTCACCCACGCGGCCCAAGCCACCTTGGCCGTAGCCTACCGGCGCAAAGAGTTCGCGGCTGAAAACGCCGCAGTTGTGCTGACTGTCTCCACCGACGGCGGCACTACTTGGCAAGAGGTGACCCGCTGGGGTGGGCCTGGGACAGATGCGGCGATCCAATCTGGCTATTACGACCTGACTGGCTATGTTGGTCAGCCCTTGCTGATCCAATTCAGCACGACGGCGACGATGAACGCAGCAGGCAAGTTCTATCTCGATTCGATCGACTTGCAGGTAACGCCGGACGCTGCGGTGGCTGCGCCGTTGGTGCAGAAAAACTATCTTCCCCTCGTCGTCGGGCCTGACGCCGCCACAGCCGATAGCGCAGCGGTGCAGGCTGCGGCCTATAACCCTGCCGTACTCGCCAGTACCTATGTCAAAGCGATTGGCGCTGACCGCCTTTGGACCGAAGCGCCTGGTTATCTTACTGGTCAGGGCGTCACTATTGCCGTGGTTGATAGTGGCATTACCGAACACCCCGATCTCAAAAAGGCGAACGGCCAATCGCGGGTGCTGGCACGCGTCTCTTTTGTGCAGGATGGCAAATCACCGGATGATTATTATGGTCATGGCACCCATGTCGCCGGCCTGATTGGTGGCAATGGGGCACAGTCGGGCGGCAAATATATGGGCGTCGCACCGGATGTCAATCTGCTTGATGTGAAAGTGACCGATGATCAGGGCATTGGCAAAATGTCGGATGTCGTCGCTGGTCTCCAATGGGTGCTAAACAACAAGAACACCTACAATATCCGTGTTGTCAATTTATCGCTCAACAGCACTGTCCCCGATTCCTATCATGTGAGTCCGCTCAATGCTGCGGTTGAGATTCTTTGGTTTAATGGGCTTGTGGTTGTCGTTTCGGCCGGCAACGAGGGAAGCTATAAGCTCAATGCACCGGCCAATGATCCCTTTGTCATCACCGTAGGCGCTGCTGATGACAAAGGGACCGCTGACCTTGCCGATGACGAGTTGGCCAAATTTTCGGCCTATAACATTACCGAAGATGGCTTTGCCAAACCTGATCTGGTCGCGCCGGGACGCAATCTGGTGGCCCTACTATCGGCTGATGATAACAATCTCGCCAGCAACCATCCTGATAATAAGCTTGCCGGCAGTGAAGGCACCGCTTATTACAAAATGTCTGGTACGTCGATGGCCTCGGCAGTGGTCGCTGGTGCAGTGGCGTTGCTCCTGCAAAAGGAGCCAACCCTGAACCCCGATCAGGTCAAGTATCGTTTGATGAATACGGCGAAACCCTTTACCACGGCCCAAGGCTGTGCTGGGGGTGCTGGCTATCTGGACATCTACGCCGCAACCAAAGCCGCAACGACCAGCAGCGCCAATACTGGTGTCACCGCCAGCCGCTTGCTCTGGTCTGGCGCACAGCCGGTAACTTGGAGCAGTGTCAGTTGGAATTCAGTGAGCTGGAATAGCGTCAGTTGGAATTCGGTGAGCTGGAATAGCGTCAGTTGGAATTCGGTGAGCTGGAACAGTGTCAGTTGGAACAGTAATAGTGCCGCCGAAAGTGCGCCGCAGTACAATTGTTATGATGTCAGCCCAACCGGCTTGCTCGGCCATTGGCGCATGGATGAGACTAACGGCACCCTAATTGCCGATGCCTCCGGTAACAACAACGTCGGACAATTCGACAATGCTGTAAGCCGCCAAAATAATGGTAAACGCAATGGTGCAGTAGAACTCAACGGCGGGGTGATCAATATTGCCTCGCCGTCGAATTTGAGCACCGTTACCGACCAACTGACCGTCAGTCTTTGGCTCAACCGCACCAGGGCGGAGGACGGCTGGCAGGCAGCTATCTCCCGGCAATATGGCGCTGATTTGGATGACCAGTTCTATTTATCGATTGTGGATGATAGCTATGTCTTTGGGATCAACACCCCGAATGACGGCAATCAACATACTTGGGGCGGCGTCAATACGCTGAATCAGTGGGTGCATTTGGCCGGTGTTTACGATGGTAGCCAGATTACACTTTATGTGAATGGCGTTGCCGTGAATAGTAGGCCCATGAGCGGCCAACTTAATACGGGCGCTAAACCCCTGCTAATCGGTGGCAATGCAAATACTGGCGATCCCAATGTAGCCGATGAACTTTTCGCAGGGCAAGTCGACGATATTCGCATCTATCGCCGTGCGCTGAGTACCGCCGAGATCATGCTGTTGGCCAGCGGAAATATGCCAGCGCCGCAAGCGCCGACCGTTAGCCTGACGGCACCGACGGCCAATGCCACCTTCTACGCGCCAGCGTCGATCAGCCTAGCCGCTACGGCGAGTGACAGTGACGGCACGGTCAGCAAGGTCGAGTTTTTCAACGGCACGACGCGCTTAGGCGAAGATACGACTGCACCCTATGCCTTCACCTGGAACAATGTTACGCTTGGTAGCTATTCGTTGACTGCCAAAGCAACCGACAACAGTGGTGCCACCACGACCAGTACACCAGTGATCGCGACAGTTACGGCGGCACCTACCTTCTACCGCGCTATTAATCTCAATGGTAGCGCCGTAACGCTTGATGGGCGCACTTGGGAAAATGGTACGGCGGCCAACCTCAGCAGTGGCCCGAATCGTTTTTGTAACCAGACCGTGCCCCTCACACCAGCCACGGACAGCACACGCGCCACGATGATGCGCTGTTCGGTCTGGGGCCGTGGCCCCGTCGGCGCTCAGGTGACGGTGAGCGCCGTGCCGAACGCCACGTATCAAGTTTATCTTTATGTTTGGGAGGACAATAACGCCGAAACCTTTAGCATCAAACTAAATGGCGTTACGGTACACGGCAGTTTTTACAGCGGCGCAGCCGGCGCCTGGCGCAAATTAGGCCCGTGGACCACCACAGTGACCAATGGCCAGATCAAGCTTGAATCGAGTGGCGGCTCGGCCAACTTCTCCGGCGTGGAGATTTGGCGGCAATAGGTGCTACGTTAGGTGCTGCCGTGCCGTGTCAGTCGCCCGCAATGCTTGTTCCCGCTGGATCGCCCGATCCGGCGGGCGCGAGCATTGCGGGCGATTGCGTATATACCGCCCCATTCAGTGCTAAATCGACGACCGTCGCTAAGGGCAAGCTTTTGCCCTGTGCCCAATTTTGGCTGGCAAGTGGGTCATGGCAATACCGTTGCGCGTCGGCCAGCAAAGCCGACAAATCTTGCCGCTCCCACTCCGTGAAGCTCTCCGCTGGGCTAGTCAGCAGCGCTTCACTGGCGCCGGCCAAGGCCGCGCCGGTGTACCAGTGCAGCGCCAATGCTGTTGTTCCTAACACACATAACGCGCGGCTGATCCGGTAGCGCTCCTGCATGGTGTGGGCAATGCGCAGACTCTCGCGCAAATAGGTCAACGCTGTGTGGTAATTGCTAAGCCGCTGTTCCGCCAGACCGATGAAGAATGCGGTCAACATGATACCATAGGGATCCTGGACCGCTTTGAAGATCGTCCAGGCTTTTACACTGTACCGCTGTAGCGTTGCGATGTCCTGCTGCTCATAGGCGACCGCACAGCGCGTATGATAGATCCAGGCGAGATCGTGGACCATCGCCGCTGTTTCGGCACAGCCAATCGCCAGATCCAGATAGATGGCCGCGGCTGTGTGATTGTTGATCGCTAACTCGAGATCCCCCAGCAACTTCCAAATGAGCGCCTGTCCCGCCCGATCCGCCAAACTTTGGTAAATCGTTAATGCTTCTTCGAGATCGACTCGAATTTGGGCCGCCGGCCGCTGCTTTTCCATAATCAGTAGTTGACTAATGTTGCCAAGCTGGTTGGCAATTTGTGCGCGGTTGCCCAGGGTGCGATAGATCTGCAAACTACGTTCGAAATAGTCCAGCGCCGGCTGGACCGCGGTATAGTGCAGCCGTTCATGGAAGGTCACCCAGCCCAGGACTCCTAGCGTCGCCGCTTGCCCTTCAGCGTGCTGCAGCACCTGATAGAGTTGGAGCGCTTCGCTGAGCAGTTGCTTGGCCACTGCCAGATCGCGCTGTTTCTCGGCCAAGGAACCAGCCAGCCGCAGTAAATGTGCGCGCGGTAGCGCTGCTGCGGGCATGTACCGTAAGCCCACTTGCAACCAATGCCGCCCATCGCCTAAATAGCCATAGCGCTCCCACAGGGGATAGAGATCAAAGAGAAACGCAATCCCTGTTGCCGGTATATGGGTCAACAGCCATTCAAGCGCGGCACAGACATCGCGATACCCCGGCCAATGTTGTTGGCCTCCCTGCTGCCGGTCAGTGGTCGCCGGGAGTGTCGCCATCGTCTGAACCAGTTGTTGAAAATAGTGTGCATGACGCTGCCGCACCTCGGTCGCATCAGGCATTGCGGCCAACTTCTGCCGGGCAAAGTGATGAATGAGCGGGTGAAAGTGATAAACACCGGGGCCGGCAACCGTCAAGAGGGCTTTATCGGTTAGGGTGCGCAGTTGCACTAGGGTCACATCCGCGACTGCCTGCGCTGCCTGCCGGCTAAAGGGTTCGATAAAGACACTCAACTGGGTCAGGGCCAACTGTGCTGACGGTGGCAGCGTTTGCCAACTCACCTCGATCATCTGCGCAATATTTTGCTGGCGGCGTGGCAACGTGGCCACCTCATCGGCTAAAAAAGCCAAATTTGCTTCAAGTTGCGTCACGATTTCCGCTGGGGTAAGGTGTTCAACCCAGGTGCTAGCTAGGATCAAGGCCAAGGGTAAGCCGGCCGTTAATTGACACAGCTTGGCAATCGCGTCTGCATCGGCCTCATCAAGCATATAGTGATTTAGGTGACGCTTGGCACTATCCAGAAATAAGCGGCCGGCTGCCGATTGCGCGACTGCTGCCGGCGTTGGCGCGGTGGGCAGGGCAAGGCCACCCAGCGGATAGACCCGCTCGGCCAGCACATTCAGCCGTACCCGCGAGGTGACGAGCAGGCTAAGGTGGGGCGCACCTTCCAGCAGTTGTGTCAAGAAAGGCGCAACCGCGACTAAATGCTCAAAGTTATCCAGGACTAAACAAATTACTTTGTCATGCAACTGCCGCAGCACCTGCTCGACGCCCGATTGGGGGCCGGCCAATGGGTGACCAAGCGCTGCCGCAATTGCCGTGGCCAACTGTTCGCGCCATAACGCCTGGTTGTCAACCTGCTCGTGGCCGGCACCACTCCCCGCCACAGTTTCCAGCGCCACAAACCAGACGCCATCGCTGTAATCTGCCTGACAGGCCGCGGCTACGGCCAATGCCAGGCGCGTCTTGCCCTGGCCGCCCATCCCGACAATGGTGACCAACCGCTGCCGTTCCTCACGCAACAAGGCGCGCACCTGCGCGATCTCCTGCGCGCGCCCGATCAATGGCGTCAGTTCTCCAGGAAGATTGGTTGGCTGCTGCTTCTCAGTTGTTGGTCGCGTTTCGCCTGGCTTAGGTTGCGGCGGCGCTGGGGTTGCCGGCAATGCCGGTGTCGCAATGTTTGGGAGTCGGCCCTGCACAATTTCATCCACTAAGGCCGCAAGCGCGGGGTTTACGGCTGCGGTTGCCTGTTCTTGCTCATGTAAGCGCAGATAGGTGCGATAGTGGGCCAAGGCGGCTGCCGCTTCACCCTGTTGGGCCAATAAGCGCATCACCTGTTGCAGCGCATCCTCATCGATTGGTTCGAGTGCCAACCAGCGTTGCGCTAAGCGCAAAGCCGTCGCAACCTCCCCCTGTTTGGCATAATGCTCCACTAAGTGACGCAGCGCGCTTAAGAGCTGATGGTAGAGTAGTTCACGTTCCAAGCGCAACCATAATTGTAGATCCGGGCTCGCCGGTTCACGCAGGCCAAGCAGAAAGGGGCGTTGATGCAGGCGCACGGCAGCTTCCCAATGGGTGACCGCCAGGGCGACCTCGCCTCGCGTCAAGGCGACCTTTGCTGCTGTCATCTGGGTGCGGAATGTTATAACATCATAGTCGACAGTGGTTGGATCAAGGGTAATCTCCTCTCGCGTAATCGTTAACTGGGTGGCGCCCACTTTGCGCAACTCTGTCAGCACTGTGCGCAAGTTGGATGCTGTCTGTTTCGCTTGGCGTTCGGGCCAAAATAGTTCAGCGATTGCTTCTCGGTGATGGGTAGTGGGGTTGGTCAGGAGATAGATCAACAGCAGTTGGGCGGTACTGCTCAACGCTGTGCAGAGATCGATATTGTTAAGGCTCATGGCTAGCGCGTTGAGGGCAACGACACGTAGTTGGTTGCTTTGGCGCGCGGTGGACATCTTGTATACCTTACCCATTTGTTCGATAGAAAGGATCAACGCAAAGGGTAATTTGGTCACTGCCAAGTTACCCTTTGCGTTGATCCTTTATCTAAAGACTGGTTGTCATTTCGAAGAAATGACCCTGTATTTAGGGCATAACGAAGCATTATTGTAATCAAACCGTTGGTTAATGCTAGCAAAAAGAAAGATGAATGGCAAGCAGGCTATTCCTTGGTGTAACAGATGCCTACTACCGTTTTGTGGAATAAATTCAGATAGATTTAGCTTGTCATTCCAAACCGGCCTTTTGGTGAGGAATCTCCATACTTATATTATAAAACACTACATACTCTGTAAATTAAGTTTCGATAGATGTTTTGTGCTAAGGGGATCGCCAGATCCCCTTAGCGCAATTGAATATTTACCCAGGAATAAATGACTTAGCGGCTAAGCAACGGCAAATAGATCACATGCGCCCTTTCTGCTTCCACGCCGATTTCGTCGGTGGTGGCCACATAGCTAAAACCAAGCGCTGCTGCTGGCGCGTCGGCGCCCACCGAGCCGGCGGCCGGTCGGCCATAGCCGTCAACCAAAAAGGTGAAGGGTGCACGCGCTTGTAGGCCAATTTGGAAGGTAACCAAAAAAGTTGCCCCTGGCGAGAGCGTTTCCGGTCCCATGCTCAGCGCGCCCACCGCCCCAGGGCCACCTTCGGCGTTGAGCAGTAGATTATTATTATTCAGCCGCTGCACTTTGAAAAAAAGGTCGGTGAGCGCAGTCGCTGACCGGTTAACAAAGGTCGCCTCAATCGTAAAGATGCCGGCCGGTGCACCGAGCACCAGGGCCGGATTGTAGCGCGTGGTCGTGGTCGCCGCTTGTAGATAGTGGTTGATCTGCCCGGCCACCGCGCGACAGCGGGCAAACTCAGAGGTGGGATTGCCACTTTCGGCCCAATTGACACCATCGGTTGCCGTCGCCGTGATGGCCTGGCCTAAAGGGATTGCCAGCGGTATTTGAATGGTAAAGGCTGCATTGCCAGTCGCATCGGGCGTCACCGCCTGCGCGACTAGATAACGTTCGCCTTCGCCATGGCCGCTGGCGTCGCACTGTTGATTGGCGAAAAATTCCAGCAGGAGGGGCAGGTTGGGTGTGCTGTTGATGGTGCCATTGATCACGCTGTGGCCGTTATCGCTACCAACTAATTGCAACACGGGATAGTTCTGGCCGAGATTAGGGCCGCTATCCCCATCACCCTGATCATTCGGCGTCACCCCGTCATTGCCCAGATCAATGCCGAGCGTACCGTTGTCATAGATTGTGTTTTGGGTGAACCGCGCGCGTGCGCGACCGCTGGTGATCGTGATGCCGGCCGCGCCGTTGGCAAAGATCCGGTTGCCCGTCAGTGTGACAACGTTTGCGCCACCAGCGTCAATCACCCGAATGCCGTTGCCACCATTATAGGCCAAGAGATTACCGCCCACCGTCAGATCATAGGAGCTGACGATGAGGCCATCCCCCGTATTGGGCAGCGGCAACTGCCTGGTACGATCAACACCAAAGAGATTGCCGCCACTTGCGCAACACATGTAATAGGCGCGCACCGGTTTCGTTGCCGGAGATCAGGTTGTTTTGGAGGGTGATCCGCCCAAGTTCACAGCCGGGGCAACTGCTGGCGACGACACCGATGCCATTGCCCATCGCGCGTTGTCCGCTGCGGTCTGTGCCGATGAAGTTGCCTGTCACCGTCGCAAAACTGAGCGCGCCGATATGAACACCGGTGCTGTTGCCGGCAATCAAATTGCGGTCGGCGGGTGTGCTACCGCCGATCCTTGGTGTTGTGCCACCAATCCCGCCGCCACTCCTAATCCCAAACCCATTCCCGCGGGCTTGAGTCCCTTGGGAATCAGTACCGATAAAATTGCCGGTGATCACTGTCCGGCGCGATTCATCAATCGCTGCGCTGCGAAAGCGATTAATGACCAGACCACGAATCACACTGTCTAAGCCATTGAACGCAAACGTAAAGCCGTTATTCGCGCGACTGCCGTCGATCTCAATCATAAGCACAGCGCATCGGTGGCACAGTAGCTTTGTCCGGCCGCGCTGGTTTTATAGAGATCAAGAATCTCCTGGTCGGTGAGGTCTACGTTAAAGACGGCAAATTCGTCGAGGTAACCGCCCCAATACTGCTGTTGATAGCTGTCTTCGGCAAGTGAATAACCGAGTAAGAGCGGTTGCTCGTTGACCGTCGGCAATAGATCATTTTTTCGCCAATCAGCTTGCCTTCGACCCACAACTCGCCGCGCGTCCCCCGTTTTACGATGACCGCGTGGTGCCATTGGCTATCAACGTACGAATAACCGGTCGTCGCCATGTTTTGTGAAAATTAACCAAAATTAATAAAAAGATATCAATATTGCTTTTTGTGCAAGGCGACGGCGGGGTAAACTTGCAGAATTGCACGCACCACCATGCAGCATGAACAACAAAGCGCTATGCATAATTGGTTAAGCTGCGCTATTTTTGTGGTAAAATTGTTGCTACAATACTAAAATCAAGTGACCGATGCCATCTGCGCTTATTTTTTGCCAAGCGCGCTTGGTATAAGCCATTATCACAACAACTGCTGCCAATCCCGTTCATGAAAAATACTTTTGCGACTTCGCGCGCCGTTGCCGGCCTACTCGATGCCTTGTTGCCGGTTGCCGCCGTGCTATTGGCCTTTTTGGTTGGTGTCTTTTTACTGCTCGCCCTTGGTGCTGATCCCTTCGCAGCCTACTATGCGCTGATCAACGGCGCACTGGGCAATGTCAGCGGGATTACCCAAGCGCTGACTAAAGCCACGCCGCTGCTTTTGGTGGGGGTAGGTATCTGTATTGCCTTTCGTGGCGGTGTGATCAACATCGGTGGCGAAGGGCAGATCATTGTCGGCGCAATTGGGGCGACGGCCTTTTCACTGGCCCTGCGCGGTGCCCCTGGTTGGTTGTTGCTGCCGTTGACCTTGATTGTGGGTGCCTTGGCTGGTGCTGTTTGGGGTGGGATTGCCGGCTTGCTCAAGGCGCGTCTGGGGGTTAATGAGATTCTCAGCACCGTAATGCTTAACCAGATCGCACTGCAATTGATGAACTTACTGCTGCGCGGTCCGATGCTTGACCCTAAACAGATCGCCGCCGGTACGAACATTCCACAGAGCGAGGCGTTGCCCGAACAGGTTTGGCTCTTGCGCCTGGTGCCGCGCACGCTTTTCCACAGTGGTGCCATCCTGGCCGTTGTGCTGGCAATCCTCGTTTATTTTCTACTCTGGCGCACCACGCTGGGTTATCGGATTCGCGCCGTTGGTCTCAACAGCGCCGCGGCCCGCTATGCCGGGATCCCCGTTGCTACCTATCTGACCCTTTCGCTGGTGCTCAGTGGGGCCTTTGCTGGCTTGGCTGGTGCGGTTGAGGTGACCGGCGTCCACCATCGGATGCTCGAAGGGCTGTCCGGCGGCTATGGCTTTAGTGGCATTGTGGCCGCGCTCTTTGGTAAGCTGCACCCGCTGGGCGCCATTCCCGCGTCCTTTCTCTTTGGGGCGCTTCTGGTTGGTGCCGATAAGATGCAGCGCACCATCCAAGTGCCCAATGCCCTGGTCACGGTGCTCAATGGCTTAGTGGTGCTCTTTGTTGTGGCCAGTGAACTTTACGCCCGCCGCCGTTCACGGCGGCGCGTCAGCAATTAATGGTAATTGGGTGATTGGTAATTACCAATCACCCAATTACCAATTTCATTCTCTAGCAATTTTTGAGGAAGCAACCCTTGCTCGACGAATTTTTCACCCTTTCTGTCCTAATCGGTATTGCGCATAGTGGCATTCGATTGGCAACACCTTATCTGTATGCCGCCTTGGGGGAGATGTTTGCTCAACGCGCTGGCGTGCTTAATTTGGGCGTCGATGGCATGATGTTGATGGGCGCGTTTTCGGCCTTCTACGTCGTCTTTAACACCGAGAATCTCTGGTTGGCCGTGTTGGTTGCCCTGCTCGTTGGTGGGCTGATGGGGTTGCTCATGGCGGTGATCAGTGTCACGATGCAGGCCGAACAAGGAATTAGCGGCATCGGCCTCTATCTAGTTGGCTTGGGGCTAAGTGATCTACTCTTCAAAACCATGGTCGGCTCAGTGGTGGGCGTTTCTGGTTTCCCAGTCTTGCACATCCCAGGGCTGAGTGACTTGCCGATCATCGGCGCGATCTTCTTTGACCACAATCTGCTGATCTATCTAGCTTATCTACTGGTGCCGGTGAGTTGGTTCGTGCTGAACAAAACCACCTTTGGCCTCAAGATCCGCGCCGTGGGGCACAACCCGGAAGCGGCAGATTCGCTCGGTGTGCGCGTCAACACAATTCGTTATGCCACCTTGATCCTGGGCGGTGCCCTGGCGGGGCTGGCCGGTGCTTCGCTCAGCATTGGGCTGCTCAATGTTTTCCAGCAGAATATTACCAATGGGATGGGTTTTATTGCCGTCGCCCTTGTCTACTTTGGGGGATGGCGGCCCTTTGGGGTTCTGAGCGGGGCGTTGCTCTTTAGCATTGTGAACGCACTACAACTGTGGATGCAGGTGAAAGGGTTAGAGATTTCTTCCGATTTCGCCGTGATGTTGCCCTATTTGCTTACCATTCTCGCCTTGGCTTTCGCTGTCCGCCAGGTTCAGCAACCGGCGGCGCTGACCAAGCCTTATGAACGCGGCGAGTAAATTCTATTCAATCAATAAGGAGAAAATGATGAAACGATTATTGCTTCCCGTTGGCTGGTTGATTGCAGTGACCATGCTGCTGGTGGCTTGTGCTGTACCTGTCACAGCCCCTGCCGCCAGCGAGGACGGTGCTGACACCGAGACCGCCCCAACCGAGGCGGCGGCCGAAGAAGCTGTCGCCAGCGTCGAGCCATTCCGCATTGCAATTGTGATGCCAAGCAGCACTGAAGATATTGCTTGGAGCCAGTCCATGTATAGCGCGTTGACTGCCGTACAGGCCGAGATGGGTGGCGAGAGCGCGCTGCAAATCTCTGTCTCGGAGAACATGTTCCAGGTGGCTGATGCCGCCGCGGCGATCCGTGACTATGCCGCCGATGGCAATCACCTGGTGATCGCGCATGGTACCCAGTATGGTGATTCCATGTTTGAAGTGGCGCGTGATTTCCCCGAAACCAGCTTTGCCTGGGGTACGGCGACCGATACCGGCGAGGCCGAAGGCTTTACCAATGTCTTTGCCTACGAAGCGAACGCCCAAGAAGGTGGCTATGTCAACGGTGTGATCGCCGCAATGCTGAGCACGGCGAACAAAATCGGCGTTGTCGGGCCAGTCGAGGCCGGTGACGCCAAATTGTACATTGATGGCTTTGTGGCGGGGGTGATGGCAACCAAACCCGAGGCTGAAGTCAGTATCAGCTATACCGGCTCTTTTGGCGATACCGCGCTGGCTTCGGAAGCGGCCAACACGCACATCAAAGCTGGGGCCGATGTCTTAACCGGCTCTGCTCAGCAAGTGGTTGGTGCGATTGGCATAGCTGCGGACAATGGCGTTTTCTGGCTGGGGACACAGTCTGATCAAACACCCTTGGCACCTGAATTTGTGGTCGCCAATCAGTTGTATGATTGGATTGGCGTGGTGAATGACATGATCGCCCTCCACAATAGTGGCACGTTGGGCGGTAAAGTCTATGTTTTGACGCTGGCTGATGGGTTGGAAGTGGCATTGAGCGACAATGCGGCGATTACGGATGAGATTCGAGCGGCGGCTGAGGCTGCCATCGCCGGCATCGAAAGTGGCGAAATTGATCCAATGCCGGCTGAATAGTTTTATAATTGTAGCGGCACGGTATACCGTGCCGCTACAATTATACTCGGCTCTGTCATCATTTAACATTTTCTACACGAGTAAAAATGTTAAATGATGACAGAGCCGAGTATAGTGGCAGACGATTAACCTGGTAACGAGTTTACTGCTTTAGGAATCAATATACTCCGCACCAGCGCATAGAGCGCTGCTACCCCCAGCAATGCGGCCATCGCCACTGCGGTGTAGGCGGTAACCGGGGCATCATCCTGTTTGATATAGATGCCGTAAAAGGCCCAGACGAGCACCAGCGTGTAAGCGGCATCATGTAAGCGGAGTGCAAAAAAGAGACCAACCACGGTTGCCACTACGATCATGATCGCGGCCCAAGTCGGCGCACCAAAGGGTGCATCCCGCCAGCCAAAGTCGTAGAGGGTGATGGTAATGTTCGCAATCGTTGCCACCGTGATCCAACCGAGATAGATGCGGAAAGGGATATGCGTCGTCCAGCGTTCTGCCCAGGAAACCGTCGTATAGTTAGGGTAAAGGGTGGCATAGAGCACGATCAATGCCCCTAAAAAGATCAACATAATCAGCACTGAGAGTGGATAATAGCCGTAATGCCAGGACAGAAGCCATGTTACATTGGTCATACAACTGAGCACAAAGGGCCAGAAGATCGCCCGCAAACGGGGATTCGCCCGTTGTCCCGGCAAGGCTTGCCAGATGGCAAAGATGATTAGGCCCAGATAGATCACACTCCAAATGGCGAAAACATAGCCGGCCGGCGTAAAGCGGGTGGGAAAACTATCCGAGATCTCACCGGCGCTGCGCCCATTGAGGGGCAAGGCGTTTGATAGATAGTTGACATAGATCGTGCCTAACAGGGCTAAAATTACAAAGACCTGGCGCACAATATCGCTGCGTGAGGCAGTGCCCTGGTAACGTGCGGTATTCAGGCTATTCATAGTACTTGTTGCCATTGCTTGATCCTTATCATTCTTCTGCAATAGATTGCATAATATTTGTCCATATTTTGTCGATATTGCTTGACGGCCTTATTATAACGGTAGTTCGCGTGCTAACACGTGGGCAGCGATACAATAGTTGGTTATATAAATATGCCTGTAACATCATCCACTTCGCCTAAATTACTCCCAACCGGTCGCCCGCAGATTGAACAACTGGAACTGCGCAATATTGTTAAGCGCTTTCCCGGCGTATTGGCAACCGATCATGTCACCTTTGATATTAAAGCCGGCGAAGTCCATGCCCTACTTGGCGAGAATGGTGCCGGCAAATCGACCTTGATGAAGATCCTTTATGGGCTTTACCAGCCGAATGAAGGGGAGATTCTGCTCAACGGTCAGCCTGTGCGTATCACCTCACCGACCGATGCAATCAACCTTGGCATTGGTATGATCCACCAGCATTTCATGTTGGTTGACACGCTGAGTGTGCGTGAGAATGTCGCATTGGGCCTGGCTTCCAGTCGGGGGGCGCTGTTGGATCTGGATCGCGTCGAAGCACGCATCCGCGAACTTTCCAGCGCTTATGGCTTGCAGATCGACCCCCGCGCGCCGGTGTGGACCCTCTCTGTCGGCGAACGACAGCGCGTCGAGATCATCAAAGCGCTCTACCGCGGCGCGGCCTTGCTGATTCTGGATGAGCCAACCGCAGTCCTCACGCCACAAGAGGTGGATGATCTTTTCGTCACCCTCAAACAGATGGCGCACGATGGTCACGGCCTGATCTTCATTAGCCACAAATTGCACGAGGTGCTTGATCTTAGCCACCGGATTACGGTTTTGCGTGGTGGAAAGTTGATTGGCACGACGGTTAACGATGGCGTAACGCGTGCCCAACTGGCGCGCATGATGGTCGGTCGTGATGTCTTGCTGGATCGCCAGCGCACGCCGGTACCAATTGGTGATACGCTCTTAGAGGTGCAACATGTCCACGCGCTGGGCATTACCGGCCAACCGGCGCTGCGCGATATTTCATTGGCCGTGCGCAATGGTGAAATTCTCGGCGTGGCTGGGGTCAGTGGCAATGGTCAGCGCGAATTGGCCGAAGTGATCGCTGGTCTGCGGCCGGTGAACAAGGGCGAAATCAAGCTTGTACAGCGTATAGTCACCGCCTGGTCGCCGGGGCAGCGCACCGCGGCCGGGCTGGCCTATATTCCCGAAGAGCGCATGCATGATGGGGTGATCCAGGATTTCACCGTGGCCGAAAATCTTATTCTGCAAGATCACACCCGCGCCCCCTACAGCTATCGCACCTTCTTGGATTTTAAGGCGATTGCCCGCCACAGTTGGGCGATGGTCAATGACTTTGGGGTCAAAACCCCCACGATTGAGACCAAAGTCAAGAGCCTATCGGGGGGTAACATTCAGAAGTTGATTTTGGCGCGTGAACTGGCGCGGCAGCCACGGGTATTGATCGCCGCACAGCCTACGCGCGGGGTCGATATTGGGGCCACCGAATATATCCATCAACGACTGCTCGACCAACGCGGCCACAATACCGCGACGCTGCTTATCTCCGAAGATTTGGATGAAATTCTCGCCCTTTGTGACCGAATTGCCGTGCTTTATGAAGGGCGGATTATGGCAATTGTGGATCGTGCAACGGCGACGGCTGAACAATTGGGCTTGTTGATGGCCGGCGTGAGCAGTGCTTAGTCCATTTGAGTCGTTGTCCTTGGTTATGCTATACTTCAACGCGAATGCAGCGGCTAAGCACAGTTGCATCCGCGTTGCGTATTTGTGGCGACCGCCAAGAGGATAGGCTGATGGCAACACCAGTAACTGCGGTGACAGAACAAGAGCATTTAGCAACTAATGGTCATACAACCCAGCCCAATCGGCAAGCAGTGACGCCACGCTTAGCTGCGCCTGATGAAGGCCGCTATGTCTCCAAAGCGGAGTATTGGGCCAATTACTATGTGCATGATGATGCCAGCTATGAATGGAACAACGGTTACCTGGAGGCAAAACCCTTGACCACCCCCGTGCAATACCGCCTTTTCTTCTGGTTTCTAAAGCTGCTGCATGAGTATGTCACCGTCTATGGAAATGCTGACCTGATGAGTTTGGAGACCGGCTTCACGCTGACCGTGCCCAATCCTGATGTGCCAGGTACCCTGAAGGAGACGGTGCGTAAACCCGACTTGGCCGCCATCCGCCATGATAATCCCATCCAATGGGGCGAGCATGACCATTCCTATAAAGGTATCTGCGATCTCTGCCTTGAATCCCTCTCCGATTCGTCCATCAAAGAGATTTTGCGTGACACCAAAATCAAGAAGAGCGAATATGCCTTTGCCGGTGTCCGGGAATATTACATTCTTGACCCGACCAACACCCATATGCATTTCTATCAGCTTGCGACGACGGGCGACTATATCGAAATCCAACCAGATGCACAGGGGGTGATTCACTCCACTGTGTTGCCTGGTTTTCAGTTCCGCTTGGCTGATCTGCAACGGCTACCGGAGCTAGAAGATCTGGCATTGGATGAAGTTTACCAGGGCTATGTTTTGTTGCGTTACCGTGCAGCTGTCGAACAAGCTGAGCAAGCCGCACAACGTGCACTCGCCGCTGAGCACCAAGCCAAGCAGGAAGCGCAGCGGGCCAAAATCGCAATGCAACGTGCTGAACAAGAACAACAACGTGCTGAACAAGAGCGGCAGCGGGCTGAACAAGAACAACAACGTGCTGAACAAGAGCGGCAGCGGGCCGAGAAGTATGCCACGCTACTGCGTGAACTTGGCATTGTGGTGGACGAGGCTTGAGCGCCGCCCGTCGGCGGGGACAGCGCTATATCAGATTGATTTGATCACCAGCGGACTTACGCCGCGCACAGGCTGGCTGCTTTGTAGCGATTTCATGAACGACCAGCTAAGCCACCACGCGCTGCATAAGTCCTAACGAACTGCCGGCGCTACCCCCGAACTTCCACCTTGTCACTGGGATGTACACCCCAGTAAAAAGCAGTTTGCTCTCCAACAAAGAATATGCTATCCTCTTCTCACCGACAGACAACAAATGATGCCAGCTACCCGCAACCCATGATGTTAAGCATGCTCCCTTGCGTCGCGTGGCACCAAAACTCCCGTCTCGATATGATTGCTGTCTAACCTGTGTTTGTTTTGTCACAGCACACAGGCTTGTCGCGCATCCCCGATGCAGCCTGATCGCCTTTTGAATTCTGCGTACGCTGACCTTTTCATTTAATCATCCAAGGAGGTTGCCATGTTTGAAACAAGCAAGGGTATGTTGAGCCGCCGCACATTTCTGCGCGGGGCAGGCACAGTAGGCGTTGGTGCGTTATTGGCCGCCTGTGCCGCCCCAGGTGGTGCGCCCGCTGGCCAAAGTGCCACCGGTGGTGAAGCGGCCCCTGATGTCGCCGGCAAGGAGATCAAATTCTACGTTTTCTGGGGGTCGCCAGGGGCAATTGCCGAGGAAATGCTGGCCGATCCCGCGTTGGAAAGTTACATCGGCACCGGTAACACGATTGACTTTAAATCCGGCTTTAACCAAGAATCGATTCTGACGGCGGTTGCCAGCGGTACGCCCCCTGACATCGGCATTTGGAACAACTATCTTGACTTTATGGCGCGCGGCGTCGCCATGCCGCTGGACGATTACATTGCGACGAGCGACAAAATCAGCGCCGATAAATTCATCCCCGGCAACTGGGATGTGATTCAATATAAGGGCAATGTCTATGGTGTGCCCGCTTTTGAATGTTTTGTGCGCCGTGGCCTTAACTATAATACGCGTCTCGTTGAAGAAGCCGGCCTGGATCCCGAAGCGCCACCGGTGACTTGGGATGAGTTAATGGTCTGGCACGAAAAGCTCACCAAGTTTGACAGTGCCGGTAACCTGGTGCAATTTGGGATTGATCCCTATGATGCCGAAGGCGGGGTCGGTCCCGGCAATGATGGCTGGTTTGCCTTGGAATCCTGGGGTGTCACCTATTTCAACGAAGACACCAAGGAATTTGATCTGGACAATGAAGCCGTGGCCGAAAGCATGGATGTCATGGGCGAATTTGTCAAGATGATTGGGCCGGATAATCTGGTGGGTTTGCGTTCGGTGGAAGGGCAAGGCACCTGGGGTGGCTCCTTTAATGCCGAAGTCCAGGCGATGATCATTGAGGGCTATTGGCACCCCGGTGAGACGGTCAACGAGAAACCCGAGGTTGCCCCCTACAATCGCTCCACTTGGGTGCCTGTGCCGGAATCACGCCGCGGGACCAAGATTCAATTCGGCGGTGGCCACATGGCCCAAATCTTCAAAGACGGCCAATACAAGGATGAGGCGTGGCCGGTTGCCGAGTGGATCCAGAGTGACCATGTCTGCAATTTGCTCTTTGAAAAGATCGGTTGGCTCCCCGCCTATCTCCCCTACTTTGAGAATGCCGACCAGGAAAAGTATCCTGGCCTCAAATTCTACTTTGACTCGGTGCAGGAAGCAACCTTTTGGGGGCCCTACATCCGTAACGAGATCCAAGCCTTTGTCGAAACGCAGTACCAGCAGGCGCGCGAAGCAGTCTTCCGCGGCGAAATGACCGGCGCACAGGCGGCCGCGCAGTTGCAGGAAGAGTGCGAGAAGGAATGGCAACAGGCTGGCTTCGCTTGATCGGCTGACCGGTTGAACATTGGCATTGAAGAAAGTTAAGCCGTAAATTCGGTATACAAAGACCGCCCGGCGATCAATCGCCGGGCTACTAGCAGCACCCGCTAAAGCGGACTTTTCACCGATTACAGCCCGCTTTAGCGGGCGCTGCTAGTAGCCGTGGGGCTTCAGCTCACGGCGGACCGGATTTGCCGCAGCTATTCTTTACCCTTCATATACTTGGCTCTGTCATAATTTAACATTTTCTACACGAGTAAAAATGTCAAATTATGACAACCGCTGGTATAAATCCCCTGTTGGTTAACTTTTTCGGCTCGACTGTGGGCATGAGGAAAACGCTATGAGTGGATTTGCGCGACTGCGCCAGATGACGGGCAGCGACCGCCGCGACTTAATGGTTGGCCTGCTCTTTGCCTCGCCCTGGATCATTGGCTTCCTGGGCTTTACCCTAATTCCGATTGTCTCCTCGTTTTATTATAGCTTTACCCGCTATGACCTGCTGCGGCCACCCGTTTTTATTGGCCTGGACAACTATGTCAATCTGATCACCGATGACGAAGATTTTCGCACCGTCGTCTACAACACCGTCTGGTGGGTGATCTTTAGCACACCATTAGGCGTGCTTTCGGCCTTTTTGATGGCCTTGTTACTCAATACCAACATTGTTGGGCGCTCTTTCTTCCGAGCGGTTTTCTTCTTTCCTTCGATTGTCCCCGTGGTCGTGACCGCCTTTGTCTGGCAATTCCTGCTCAATGTCCAATATGGGGCGATCAATGCCACGCTACAGTTCATTGGCCTGCCGATTGTGCCTTTTCTCTCTAATCCCGATATCGTCAAACCTACGTTGGTGGCGGTCCATATGTGGGCACAGGGCGCGGCAATGGTAATTTTCCTCGCGACCCTGCAAGACGTGCCGCGTACACTCTATGAAGCAGCGACGATGGATGGCGCTAACGCGTTGCGCCGGCTCTGGCATGTGACGATCCCGATGGTTAGCCCGGTGATTCTCTTTAACATGGTGATGAGTTTTATTGGTGGTTTTCAATATTTCACCTTACCGTGGCTCTTAACGCAGGGCGGACCGAATCAGGCGACTGAATTTTATTCGCTCTTTCTTTATCGCAATGCCTTTGTCTTTTTGCGCATGGGTAAAGCGAACGCCTTAGCCTGGTTGCTCTTTGTGGTGATTATTATCTTTACAACGCTTTTGTTCCGTGCGTCGGGTCGCCTGGTCTACTATGCCGGTGCTTCGCGCTAAAGGACTTATCCAAAAATTTGGTTGTGCTCAATGAGAACAGAGAATTTTTGGATATATACTAAGAGTAACAGCCTGTTCAAGGAGAATGACGAGCTATGGCAACTCAACGCGCATCTCAACCTGCTTCCACAGCTACCAGTGGGGCGGCGGCGACACTTCGCCGCGCGGACCGCCGTCAGCGGCAGGCGTTGACCATTACGGGAGTGGTTGTTGAGATCCTCAAATATCTGGTGCTGCTGGTGCTGACCGTGACCTTCCTCTTGCCCTTCTACTGGATGCTCTCGTCGGCGGTCAAGACCGATACGATGGTCTATACGGTGCCGCCGGTTTGGTTTCCCGTCCCGCAGCAGTGGAATAATTTCTGGGATGCCTGGAATGCGGAAAACTACTGGCTCTTCACCTACAACACGGTGGTGCTCTATGCCCTGCCGGCCACCTTTGGGGCTGTGCTCTCTTCGTGTTTGGTCGCCTATTCCTTCTCCCGCCTGCGCTGGATCGGGCGTGACACCCTTTTTGCCCTAGTTTTGGCCACGCTCATGATCCCGGGCTGGGTGCGCCTGGTGCCGCTCTTTATTATCTTTAAACAGATCGGTTGGCTCAACACCTTCCTCCCCTTGGTCGTGCCTAATTTCTTCGGGAATGCGTTCTTTATCTTTCTCCTCCGTCAGTTCTTCCTGGGTATCCCCACCGAACTTTCGGATGCGGCTAAGATCGATGGCGCGAACGAGTTGCAAATTATGTTCCGCATTATCCTGCCGCTCTCGGTGCCGGCCCTGGCTGTTGTGGCGCTCTTCACCTTTATGGATGCGTGGAATGATTATCTTGGTCCGCTGATTTATGTTAATATTGAAGAGAAATGGGTGCTGGCGCTGGGCGTGCAACGGTTGCGCAATGCCGTGGCCGAAATCGGCAATCGCCAGTTGGCCTATCCCTATTTGATGGCGGTCAGTTCTCTGATTACCTTACCCATCTTTCTCGCCTTCTTTTTTGCGCAACGCACTTTTATTGAAGGCATCTCTGTCACTGGCTTGAAAGGCTAATTACGTATCTCATGAACATCTCAATCTGTTCCTACACCTTCCACCAAATGACCCGGGCCGGGATCATGGATACCTTTGGTTATCTCGAAGCGGTCAAATATCGCTACGGCCTGACCACCGCCGATCTCTGGCATGGGACCTTTGCCTCGCTGGATAAAGAGTATCTGACCAAGGTCAAAGCGGCGGTTGCCGAGCGCGGGCTGACGATTGCGAATATTTGTATTGATCGCGCCCACATCTGGGAAAATGAAGCCGATGCGCGCACCGCCAATCGCAAGAACGCCCTGGCCAATATTGAAGCCGCCGAATTTTTAGGCGCGCAGACTGTCCGGCTTGATGCCGGCGGCACGCGTGACGAACGCGGCTGGACCGATGAACAACTCGATCTAATCGTGCCCCAATATCGCGAGTGGGCACAGCGCGCCTATGACACTGGCTATCGCATTGGGCCGGAGAATCACTGGGGTGCCGAGATGGTGGCCGCGAATATGAAACAACTCTGCGAAGCGGTTGACCATCCAGGTTTTGGGTTACTGCTGCATGTTGGCCGCTGGCATGACGCAGACCAGGATGCGGGTGATGCTTTGGTTGCCCCGTGGACGATGCATACCCACTTCTCGACGGGCATCAGCGATGAATCGTTGGAAAAAATGGTCGACGCGCTCTACGCTACCAACTACCAGGGCTGTTACAGCGTCGAAATCGCCACCACCCGCTACAGCGAACCGGCGATCACCATCGCCAAATTGCGCGACGCCGCCGAACGTCGCACTTAAACGACCTGTTGAATTCGTTCAATATGCGCATTGCTCCTTTAAAGCGGTGACAGCCGCCAGGAACTGACAAGTTCGCTGATCGCTGTCACCGCTTTTTGCTGTCCAATGCTGCGCTTTTATGGTAAACTATGCGGTATAAGAGGCGTGGCATTTGTGGAAAAGGATCAACTATGACCGTAGCCGTTTTAGAGAACGTGACGGGTGACGAAACGCTGATCTTTGTCGAGACCGCTCATCTTATTACCGAAGCAGAAACTTCCATAAACCTATTTTCCGAGAAGCAACAACGTTTGTTAACGGAGCCGATCTATACTTCGTGGGCTGGTCCCGGCGACAATCGGCCATTTCTGGTCACCGCCAATGTGGGGCTCTTCATGGTCAATCAAAATCCGGCGATTGTGCCGGATGTGCTGCTCAGTTTAGATGTAGTGATGCCCGCAGATTGGTGGAGCATGGAGGGACGGTCATACGCCGTCTGGCAGCTCGGCAAAACGCCTGATTTGGTGGTGGAAATTGTCTCCAACACTAAAGGCAATGAGTTAAACGAAAAGTACCGTCGGTATGAACAGATGCGTGTACCGATTTACGTTGTTTTAGATCCGGAGCACCAAATCCAGGATGAAACATTAGCCATTTACCTACTCAATGGCTTTGGTTATCACCAGATGGAGTCTGCCACCATTTATCGCTTTCCCGAAATTGGCCTTGGGTTGACGCTGTGGGAGGGGGAATTTGAAGGGCGTTCGGCCACCTGGTTGCGGTGGACTGATTTGGATGGCCGCTTGATTGCAACCGGTGATGAACAGCGTAGACGGGCAGACCGGCTAGCCGCCCAATTACGCGCCGCCGGGATTGAACCGGAGATTTGAGCCTAATCGTAAAATCGACATTGCACAGGACACGACTGTGCAATGTCGATTAACGCTTCTCGTCCAGGCGATGCTCTAATCCTGGCGCGATCATGCGCTCTTCTGAATCCCAATCTGGATGATGATCCGCCCCATCCCCTTTGTTCGCCTTGAACAGGCGGTTGACGATCATCACCGCGCTCGAAAAGAAGACCACGCTCCCCATAAACCAGACAAGTCCACCGCTGATCATCTGGTCGTCGATCACGCTGGTGCCCCGCGCTGTGTGCAGCGCCGCATAGTGGTTGTAAAGGGGCGCACTGCTATAGGCAATCGTCACGCCCGCCGTCATATTCGGGATCTCAACCCCCACCGCGTAGACGAAGAGCATCCACCCCGGCAGTTTCGCCTTTGTGTAGAGCCCGGTGCCGGTAATCTGTACCCAGTAGAGCAGCGCTGCTACGAATAGCACCATCAAAGTGAGGTAGTGGCGCAGGGGCGCGCGCATGCTCCAATCAACCACGGCGCTATCATGCCAGATCACAATTGCACAGACATAAAAGAGCCATGCCAGGGCCGGTTGGCCCAGGACGTGGGTTAACCGGCCACCCCAACTTGTGGGTGCTAACCAGCGCATAAAGTGCTGCCGCCGTTCAAACGCCAGCCCACGCAAGATGACATGCAGCGGACAGGCTAACCAAAACATCGGGGCCGCCACCATCGCCACCATAATTTTTTGTAGCGCCCGCACATAAAGCAGCGAGTGGCTGAGCGTATAGAGCGGCGGCAAGGTCGCCAATAAGATCAGCAGCAGGCTGTTGATCAGCAGACTGAGGCGTGCAGGGGTGGCAAGTGGTGTCCCACTGCGTCTTAACCGTTGCCAGCCCCGCCAGTAGGCGCTGCCGATAAGCAGCACCAAGCCCACGATCACCAGTCGAATGAGTCCGCTCGACAAATTCATGGCCAGAAGCTTCGTTTAAGCACTTCTGCTGCCGCATAGCGATAAGTTAAGCTCGCCTGTTGTTGGGTCCAGGCATAAAAATCGGTTTCATACAGTGTGGTGCTCATCACCCCTCCCCCAAACGCTACTCATTCGCACCGCTCAACCAAGTGAAAAATAGTTCTATCACTTTCGCACAAATGCCCCTAACGGACAGTGGTGATAAAGACAATCGTATCGTTACTTTAATGATCCACGAAGACAGACGAAGTTGCACGAAGAAAAGACAATCTTCGTATGTCTTCGTGGATAAATTTCTTACTCTATGCCCCGTTTGTTACCCGTCGTTTCTTCGGCAGTCGCATGGGCAATTGGTAGCGCCGCTCTTTGTCAAACTGGTAGAGTGCATTCGCCACCGCGCCTGCCGTCGGCACCAGCCCAATTTCGCCGACCCCCTTCAACCCATACGCGCCATGTGGATCGGGCACCTCGATACCGATGACCTCCATCTCTGGCATCTCCTTGGCACGTAGAATGCCACATTTGCGCAGCATGGTGCTCTTGGGGCGGCCGCCTTCATAAGGGAGATCTTCACTGATCGCATAGCCCAAGCCCATGTGGATCGAGCCTTCGATCTGTCCCTCAAACAGGGTCGGGTTGATAATACGCCCAGCGTCATGCGCGGCGGTCACCTTTTCCACCTGGCCGTCGTCGTCGAGGATCACCAACTGGGTGGCGTAGGAATAGGAGTAGTGGGTGATCTCTTCGCCCTGCGCATTCTGATAGCCCGGTTTGGTCGTCCAGTCAACAATCCATTCGCCCATATAAACCTTGCCGACCAGATCGGCCAAGGGTTGCGTCGCCAGGTCGGCCCGCATCTTTTCGGCGGCATTGAGGATCGCATTGCCCAACAGCGAAGTCGCGCGCGAGGCGGTGGTCATGCCGGTAAAGGTGCCGGCGTCGGTGTCAATGCGCACTTCAATTGCGTTGGGATCAATGCCGGTCTCTTCCACCAGCATCTGCACCGCCATCGTGTTGATACCCTGGCCCATCTCGGTCCAGCCATGCTCGATGACCACCTGATCCGCGGCCTTGACGGTAATGCGCACGCTTGACGCGTCGGGCATGCCGTTGCCAATGCCCGTGTTTTTGATGCCACAGGCAAGGCCGGCAAACTTGGCGTTGTAAAATTCTTCCTTTACCGCTTCCAGCGTGGCACGCACGCCGGTACCGCCCTTGAGCACCTGCCCCGTCGAAGTGGTCGAGCCTTCAGTCAGCGCGTTGTCATAGCGGAATTGCCAACGGTCAAAGCCGCCCTTTTCGCAGAGTTCGTCAATGCAACTCTCCAGGGCAAAGGTCGCCTGGTTGACGCCAAAGCCGCGCATGGCCCCGTTGGGGATGTTGTTCGTGTAGACAGCGGTGCTCTCCACATCGACAATCGGCACATGATAGGCCCCCGTCGCATGGCCGGCCGCACGTTCCAGCACCTTCATGCCGACCGAGGCATAAGCGCCACTGTCGCCGATCACACGCGCGCGCACCGCCGTCAATTTGCCCTCCCCATCACAGCCCAACGCGTAGTCCATCCACAAGGGATGGCGTTTGGGGTGCATACAGATCGACTCGTCACGGGTGAGGGCTACGCGTACAGGCCGTTGCAGATGATAGGCAAAGAGCGCAGCGTGGCCCTGCACCGTCAAATCTTCTTTGCCGCCAAAGCCGCCGCCATTGGGGACGAGTTGGACCCGCACCTTGTCCAGCCCCATGCCCAGCAACTTGGCAATCTGCTTCTGGTCTTCGTAGATGCCCTGGCCTTGCGAAAAAACTTCCACCCCGGCCCCTGGCTCACCCACCACCAATGGCCGGGCGATGCAACACTCTGGCTCCATAAAGCCATGTTCAATCGTCTGCGTTTGGTAGACGCCAGTCGCGACATATGCCGAATTCGCCAACGCCGCGTCGGCATCGCCGCGTTTAATCTCCATATGCGACAGCACATTGCCCCACGGGTGGACCTGTGGACTGTCCGCCTGCAGCGCCGCGTGGCAATCAACCACCGGCGGCAATACTTCATACTCAACCATAATGGCCTCGGCGGCCTGACGGGCCAGTGCTTCGCTCTCCGCCACCACCCCGGCTAACACATCACCGATGTAGTGGGTCACCTCGCCTTCGTCGATCATCAAGGGCCAATCCTGTTTGATCAGGCCGATGGTCTTGTCGCCGGGGACATCCTTAGCCGTGAAGATCCTGATCACGCCGGGCATCGCAGCCGCCGCGCTGGTATCAATTTTCAGCACATTGGCGCGGGGATGATCGCTAAATTTGAGCGCACCATAGAGCATGCCATCCAGCTTCATATCGGCCACATAGGGGCGTTGACCCAGCACCGCGGCCTTGGCATCATAGCGTGGGTGGCGGGTGCCGACTTTGCCGGTGCCGGTGGGCTGGGGCAGCTCCTCTTCCGCGCGCAGTGCGTCGGCGGCATAGAGCACTGCGTCAATGATCTTCTTGTAGCCGGTGCAGCGGCAGAGATGCGGGGTGAGCACTTTTGCCACCTCGTCACGGCTGGGATTCGGGTTCTTGTCCAGCAGCACCTTGGATTGCATCACAATGCCGGGGATACAGAAGCCACATTGCACGCCGCCCTTTTCGACAAAGGCGTTGGCAAAGGTCTCTTGATAGTAGTCACTCATCCCCTCGGTGGTGATCACACTGCTGCCCGCCACCTTCTTCATCGGCGTGACACAGGAGAGCACCGCCTTGTCATCAATCTGGACTGCGCAGCAGCCACAGGCCGCCTGTGGCGCGCAGCCATCCTTGGGCGAGGTGATACCCTGTTGGTCGCGCAGATAGTGTAGCAGTGACAATTCTGGGTCGCCGGTATAGTCGATCGTTTGGCCGTTGAGTTTAAAGTTCATAGCTAATTGTTCCTTGTAAAGCGTGAACGATTGAGGTGGATGGCCACATGTGCGGGTGGAGTAAGTGGCTGGCTCGTTCGGTTGCCTGGTTGGTTGTCACCGGTTCGCCTGTTACGATCAATCGTAACAGGTCGATCTGACGATGTTGTTCTCTACGGTATACAATTTCTCTCAAAAAATGTCAAAAAATTCGTGGAGACCGGCGCGGGTAAGTAAAATGACAAATTGGTCGAACAGTAAAGTCGGTAGATCGGTAAATTAAGTCGTATCAACGAGGCATGCGACTTAAGCCAGGCTGTAACACAAAATAGGTGCGCGTGCAGCAGGCAAAAATTATCGCCGACCCCATTGGCTTACGGCTCTGATCTGTTATAATTAAGCTGAATTAATTTTTTTTAACCAATGGATTTACTGCGAAAAGGCTAAAAACCGAGTTTTTGAGCAAATTGCCTCTCTGGTGAATTCGGCAAATTATCGAAAAAACTCGGTTTTTGCAGCAGAGTCACTAATTATCTCAGAAGGATCAACTCTATCATGCGTTTTGTCTCAACTTTACCCTTATATTTGGTCATCTGCCTGCTCTTATTACTCCCTGCCGCGCCTGTCTACGCTGATGATGGCCCTGTGCTGGTCAAGGATCTCAACCCTGTTGCCGATCCAGAGAGTGATTCTTACCCCGTGCCGGTGCTGATCCTGGATAGCCGCCTTTACTTTGTGGCCGATGATGGTGTGCATGGCGCAGAGTTATGGCAAAGTGATGGCACCGTTGCCGGGACAGGACTGGTCAAAGATATCAACCCAACCGGCAGTGCTGACCCCTATGCCTTCGTCATCTTCCAGCAGCAGCTCTACTTTGCGGCCGACGATGGCACGCATGGCGTGGAACTTTGGCGCAGTGATGGCACGGCCACGGGGACGGTGCTGGTCAAAGATATTCGCCCCAACGCCGACAGCGCGGAGCCGGATCAGCTGACTGTCTTTAATAATCACCTTTACTTTACGGCGACGAGCGACGGCTTTGGCGCTGGCCAGATTGGCTATGAGCTCTGGCAGAGTGATGGCACCGCAACCGGCACTGTGCTCTTCAAAGATATCCACCCCAATGGCAGTGCTAATCCTGGCACGCTGACAATTTTTAATGGCGCGCTCTACTTTATTGCTGATGATGGAAATCACCGTCAGCTCTGGCAGAGTGACGGCACCGCGCTGGGGACATCTGCGATCACGCCAGCCACCCTGGATCTTGGCGGTGAGGAGTTATTTAGCTTTAACAACGCCCTCTACTTCACGGCTGACAACGGCACGACTGGGTATGAGCTGTGGCAAAGTAGCGGTGCGCCCGGCAATGCCACGCTGGTAAAAGATATCCAACCCGGCCCTGAGAGCAGTATCCCAAGCGCCTTTGCCCTCTTCAACAATCTCCTCTACTTTACTGCCGATGATGGCACCACGGGGGAAGAAGTCTGGTCGACCGACGGCACGACTGGGGGCACCATGCTGCTCAAAGATATCAACCCTGCTGGTAGTGCGGTTGACTCGGCTTCGTCGGCCTTCACCTTTCGTTTTGTGCCCTTTAATGGCGCGCTTTACTTTGTGGCGGATGATGGCAGCATTGGTACCGAACTTTGGCGCACCGATGGCACACCGGTGGGGACAACACTGCTGCGCGATATCTACGTGGATCCAGATTTCCCTGAATTCGGTGACGCCTACCCCGATTACTTGACCGTCTTTAATGGCGCGCTCTACTTTGCTGCCGATAGCAACGGCGCGGGGATTGAACTGTGGCAGAGTGATGGCACCCCTGGCGGCACTGTGCTCTTCAAAGAGATTAATGAACAGCCCTTCACCTTTATTGATGGCCATGCTGCCCCGGCGGCCTTACTACCTTTCAACAATCAGCTCTACTTCCAGGCCAGCGATGGGCTTGTTGGCGTTGAATTTTGGCGGACTGATGGCACGCCGGCGGGCACCACCCGGTTCCTGGACCTAAATCAGGTCGGGAATGCAGATACGGGCTTCAGCGGCCACTTTGCCGCCTGGCAAGGGTTACTCTATTTCGGGGCCGATGATGGGATCAGCGGCGATGAACTGTGGCGTACGGATGGCACCGCTGCCGGCACCTTCCTGCTCAAAGATCTCAACCCTGGCGCGGCGGATGGTTTTCCCAATAACTTGATTGTCTACCGGGAGCAGCTCTATTTCAGCGCAGATGATGGCGTAAACGGTGGTCAATTCTGGCGTAGTGATGGCACGGCAGCCGGGACCGTGTTGGTAAAGGTGATCAATCCCACCGGCGCGGCTGATCCCCAAGATTTTATCCTCTTCAACAACCTGCTCTACTTTGTGGCTGATGATGGCGTCCATGGCAACGAGCTCTGGCAAAGTGATGGCACGGCGACCGGCACGCAATTGGTACGCGATATCAACCCTGGCCCCGATAGTTCCTGGCTCACCCCGTTGACGCACTTCAACGGCGCGCTTTACTTTATGGCCGATGATGGGGTAAACGGCTATGCCCTTTGGCGCAGTGACGGCAGCGCCGCGGGCACCACGTTGGTCATTGATGTTGATCCGGCCACCGATAACTCCGCGCCGACCGACTTTGTGCTCTTCCAGCAGCAGCTCTACTTTCAAGCCGACGACGGCACCACCGGTTACGAATTATGGCAGAGTGACGGCACGGCCGCCGGCACGCGCCTGCTCAAAAACATTCACCCCAGTAGTCATGGTAATCCCTATGGGTTAACCCCGCTGGCGGATGCACTCTATTTTAGCGCCGAAGATGGCGTCCACGGCAATGAACTGTGGCGCAGCGATGGCACCACCGCCGGCACCACCTTGCTGCTCGACATTGCCCCCGGCGATAGCAGCTACCCCACCGAGCTGATCGTCTTGCGTGACCGCCTCTACTTTACTGCCTACACCGCCGCCACCGACCGCGAATTGTGGCAAAGTGATGGCACCGCCGCCGGCACCACCCTCTTTAAGGAACTGCACCCCACGGGTGATCCATTCCTGGGCAATTTCACCATCTTTGCGGATCATCTCTACTTTAGCGCCACCACCGGCGACCGCGATCTGGAGCTCTGGCAAAGTGACGGTACGCCGGCCAGCACGATGGCAGTAACCGCGCCGCAAGCGCCCACTGGGTTTATCGACATGACCCAATTCATGCGCAGCGAGACCGCGCTCTTCTTCGTCGCCGACGATAACCAGCATGGCAGTGAGCTGTGGGCGTTGACCAACCCCGATCTGGTTTTGCGCCAAACGGTAACGCCAACTGCCCCCCTTGCCCCCGGTGAAACGGTGACCTACACCGTTGCCTTTCGCAATCTTGGTACTCAAGTGGCAGCGGGTGTCATTATTACCGCCGCCTTGCCCAGCGCACTGACCTTCCCCGCCCCGCCCATGAGCACGCTCGATGCCGGTGTGGTGATCACCCCCCTGGCGACAAGCGCCCTCACCGCCGGGGCGACCCCCACTTTGCGCTGGCAGGTGAGCGATCTACAGCCACAACAAGGGGGCTATCTGCACTTGGTCGGCCAGGTCCAAGAACCACAGCCGGCCGGGGTGATTACCAACACGGCCACCATTGCGGGGGCCGACGATTTTACCCTGGCCAATAACCGTGTCAACAGCACCGTGACCGTGCGCAATGTCGCACCGGTGGCGGTGAGTGATCGCTACACCACCACCGAAGATAGCCCCTTACGGGTGGCCGCCCCGGCGCTCTTACAAAATGATCGGGAGCCAAATGGTGAAGCGCTCACGGTCGCGCTGCTGATCCCGCCCACCCACGGTCAACTTAGCCTGACGCCCAGCGGTGCTTTTGTCTACACCCCCACCACCAATTTCAACGGCAGCGACAGCTTCGTCTATCTGGCCAGCGACGGTGTTTTGACTGCCACCGCGCAGGCTGCGTTGGTGGTAACCCCGGTCAACGACGCCCCCATTGCCAATGCCGGCGTCGATCGTACCGTCGCCATCAGCAATATCGTGACCCTCCGCGGCAGTGCCACCGACCCCGATGGCCCGACCACCTTTCGCTATCTGTGGACCCAAACCGCCGGCCCCCCCGTCACCTTGACCACCGCCGCCACCGCTGAACCCACCTTCCCCGCGCCCACCACGCCCGCCGTTCTCACCTTTGCCTTAACCGTCCGCGACGGTGACAATCTCACCTCGCCTCCTGATACCGTCACCATCACCGTGACCGATCAAGGGCTGCCGAATTACTTGCCGCTAATCACCCGGTAAAGCGAAGGCTGAGCGGGTGATTAGCGGCAAGTAAGCGGAGGCTGAGCTTGTCGAAGCCGGAGCGACGCTATGGAGGGGTCGCTCCGCTCCGGCTTCGCGGCAAAAGCGTGCAGCAACCCGGCAATGGTTGAAACCATTGCCTGCTAGGCAAAGCTGTGCTGAAGCGCACTGCGGTAGGAGCCCAACGGCTAGCTGTCCCCGCGGAAAAGGGAACAGCCGTTCACGCACCAAGGGTATCAAACTGCGGAAAATTGTGGAAGAATACTACAACGGCACCCACGGGGTCCCCGGGAAACAACGGATTTCGGCTCAGTCCATTACGCATTGGGAGAGATCGAAACGTCGCTTGAATTGATGCAGCAGGCTGCCACAATTCGCCACGAAATTGGTGCTGCTTGGGAAGAAATTATCTCACAATGGTGGCTTGGTGTTTTGTATCAGAAGTTGGGCAATCGGGCTGCTGCGCTAAAGGTGCTCGACGGAGGCATTACGTTAGCGACTGCACTTGGTCATCCCAATCTGCCACAGTTACAAGCACTGCGCAATCAGCTCGATCCGGGCGGAATAGACGAGTAAACATCCAATGCTGCGAAGCCGACGCCGGTGCCAGTGTGCGAGTGCGCAAAGCGTTCCGGGGACGGCCCAGCGACGATCTTGTCGACGAAGCTTGGTGTGGGCCGTCCCCGGAACGCTTTGCTGATCGACAATCGTGGGTAATGGTTAGCCTGGCTCCTAGCGTTGCGTTCGCGCCAATCGCCTACGCCACCGCAAACTCGGTATATTCGCGCATGGTTGGGGCGTGAAAGCCAAGGGCAATCTGATGATTGGGCACACCGTGTTCCAAAAAATAAGTCGCAATCCCATCCTCGGTCCAATCTTCTTCGATCCAAATTTTGCCGTCACGAATCGCAACGTGAAGGATGGTGGTGAGGATGCGTTTGTTCTTCTGCCAGCCGATCGAGCGGACGATATATTGCTGGTGTTCATCGTCGAAGATCAATGCGAGTTCATAAGGCAGGGGATAGAGCACATTTTCTAAAATCGCCCGCTGATATTCCTGCATCGCTTGTTTGATTAGTGCGGGGTAGGCAGCAGCTGTGTTTACTTTATCCACTTGACAACCTCCTGGCTATTAGAGATGATATTTTTGACTGTCAAAGGATTATGTATAAAAACTTACGCCGCAAAACGACTTTTGACCTCCGTCCGGTTGACATGATAATGTAACGCTGGATAGACGGGGCCAAAGGTATTAAACTCGCGAGGCATAACATCTCCCATTTGCTCGTTCCACTGCTCCGCGGCGGAATGTGGGGGCCCACTGGGCAAGGACGCTCTGCGTCCACTATCGATTCCCTGTCATTACGCCATTGAGCCACAGATAGATACAGATGATTTGTTGCCGTTCTCCCATCGGCTTCCAACTGTGGCATGCTATAGAGCGTCAATGCATCTTTCGTGGCAGGGTAGATTATACCATAAAATCCTATGCAGCAGATCAGATCTTTGTTCAAACCAATCAGGAGTCGCATGGAACGCAGTTGGGATGATCGCCGCGCCGCCAAGGCGCGCTTGCTATTACGCCCGGCCATCACCGCCGGGCTAGGTGGCCGCTGGGCGGATATTGGTTGTGGGGATGGGGTCTTTACGCACTTGCTGCTCGAATGGTTGACGCTCGATAGCACGGTGATCGCAGTGGATCAGGATCAGGGTGCGCTGCGCCGGTTGCTGCAAGCGTTACCGGCCGGGCAACAGGCCAGGGTGCAGACCCTGCAAGCCGATTTCACCCAGCCCTTGGCGCCCCCCGATCCGCTCGACGGCATCCTGCTGGCGAATTCGCTGCATTTTGTGCGCCAGCCGTTGCCGGTGCTCACCGCGCTGGTCAACCTGCTGCGCCCCGGCGGCACTGCCATTATCATCGAATACAACGCCGCCCGCGGCAATTGGGCCGTGCCTTATCCCTTCCGTGCGGAAACCTGTTTACAACTGATGACGGCCGCCGGTCTACACCGCACCCAAATCGCCAACCGTGAACCGTCATCGTTCCTGGGCGAGATCTATACGGCGGTCGGCGTAAAACGTGAAACGTAAAACGTAATACGTGATTCGTGCCGGGGAAACTGCACGAGCTTGGGGAACATGTACCACGTTTTACGTTTTACTTTACTGGCTCCAACTCCTCCAGCATAAACGGCAGCAATTCGGCGATGGTCGGGTGGGGGAGGACGGTGCGCTGGAAGGTTTTGTACGATTGGCCGGTCGTCATAAAAGTGGCGAGGGTGCTGATAATCTCGTCGCCGCCGGTGCCGAAGACGGTGGCCCCAACCAGTGTTTCGCTTTCGGCATCGACAAGCAGTTTGATCAGCCCGGCGGTTTCGTCTTTTTCTTTGGCGCGTGCAATTTCGGCCAGTGGTTTGCTCGCCATTAGGATTTTGCGGTCACTTTGGCGGGCCTGCTTTTCACTCAGGCCGACGCGCCCGAGCGGTGGATCGATGTACATGGCGTAAATCAGGTTGCGGTCGGCAAGTTTGCGATTGCCCGTGCCGCTGTAATGATCCCAGAAGATTTGCCCATCGTTGACTGAAGTGTGGGTAAAGGCCCCCTCGCCGTTGACATCGCCCAGCGCATAGATGTGTGGTATATTGCTCTGCAACTGCTGATTCACCTGCACATAGCCACGCTTGTTGGTCTCTACACCGGCGGCAGCTAAATTGAGTTTGTCTGTATTGGGGGTGCGACCGACTGCGAGCAACAGATGAGAGCCTTGCATGCTATGCGTCGCCCCCGCTTGGGTAAAGGAAATTTTTACCTCGCCACGGTCACTTTGCGCAACGTGCTCAACCGTGGCGTTACAGTGGATGGTAATCCCCTCATCGGTAAGCAACTCGTGGGTAATGTGGGTGATGTCCGCATCTTCATGGCTGATCAACTGGTTGCCTTCCTCAATGATCGTCACCGCACTGCCAAAACGGCGGAACGCCTGGGCAAATTCCAGGCTCACATAACTGCCGCCGAGGATCACCAAATGGCTGGGCAACGTTTGTAGATCGAGGATGCGCACATTATCCAGCCAATCAACCTCATTCAAACCGGGGATCGAGGGGATGCGGGCACGGGCACCGGTGTGGATGACAATGGTCTCGCCTGCGATCAGGTCATCGCCAACACGTACTGTGTGGGCACTTTCAAAGTGAGCATAAGCCCCATAAAAGTCCACATCAGGCATTTCGCGCAGAAAGTGCTCCAACTTCTGGCTGTTGGTGTGGCGGATCTGGTTTTGCCGATCCATCACCTTGGCAAAGTCGATCGTGAAATCACGCACATTGATGCCAAAGTCTGCGGCGCGGCGCACCATGTGCGCAACGCGGGCACTGGCAATGATCGTCTTCGTGGGAGTACAGCCGTAGTTGACACAAGTGCCGCCCACCTTGCCGCCTTCGATCAGGGCAACCCGCTTGCCCGCTTTTGCGAGTAGGGGAACCACGGTCCCGGTTGCCTGGCCAGTGCCGATCCAGATTACGTCATAGTTTTTCATGCTTGCCTTTCTGCTTTTAGCGGATATACACAATGGTTTGGCGGCGCAGGATCGGGGCTTAAATGTAAGGAAGATGTGCAGTTTGTATGTGCTGAACTGTGTTTAATAGTGCATTTTGTCCATAGGCGGCACCGCCAGCGCCTCTTATGCTGGTTATGTATCTAGATATATATTTGGGTATAGAAGGATATAGATCTCTGTCCTATACTACCACTCAATCTTTGTTAGCCGCTGCGTTATGCGTTGTGCTTGCGCAAAAGGCAACCGCATCTACCACGTTTCGACCTGGCGTTTAGTCACCATTGATAAAGGATACTGATGATGCTTAGCCCCATTCAAATTGTACAGGATGTAGAAACATTACTGGATCAGCACTATACGGCCCTGGTCGCGAGTTTACCACAACCCACTGCGCCGGCCCCGCTCACGCCACCGCTTGCCACTGCCAAACCCACGGGGGTGACTGAATTGCTCGGCAATCTAGCTTTTCTCTTTGTGCTCTCCGTGCTTGATCAAAGTTTAACGCGCACCGCCGCACGCTAGATCCGCAATTACTTTTAATAATTTTTTAGGCGCTATGCACGTTTCTGGGCGTAGCGCCTATTTACGTTTTGTCGAGCGACTGGTACTAAAGCCAAGGCGTATATCCACGCGTGGTGAGCGGGGACGTGGCCTGCTCTTGCTTACCACTAAGCGCGGCGGTTGTAAAACGTTACCTGCCAACGCCATTCGCTTTGATCGGCGGCGTGCCACCACTCATTAAGGATGCCCACTTCGCCACCGGGCAGCAAGACGGGCAGGCCGTGGTGTTGGCTGGTCGGCCAGATATCTTCCCGTCTAATTGTATCGTCCTGGACGGTTAACAGGCAGATTGGTGAATCCTGCGTCGCGGGCAAATCATTGGCGGTCAGGAGGAGGTTGCCTTTGCCGCGACTAATTTCCACGTTGAGTAGTGGCGGCGCGGCATGGACCAGCAATTGCGTGGTGGGATCAATCGCCCCACGGCCAACATAAATCCCCGTCGCCCCGCCTGGGCACCAAAGTGTCCAATACTGTAAAGTGGTCTGTTCAGCCATAAATTTCCTTTTGTTGTCACGAAGATTAATTACCCATCCGTTTACCGCCATCTGCTATATGTACACGATAAACCCAATTGACCTTACTGTAGCAGCAGTGGCCTACCGTGTTCATCGATCTCGGTAGAAGCAGTAGGCATATTTCAAGACAAACAACGCGAACTGACACAAAAATGCCCTAGCGGTCTGTCAAGTCAATGACGGGCTGCTAGGGCGTACAGTTTTCATTGCCACAGAGAACACAGAGGGTACAGAGAGCACAGAGCGTATAATCGACTCTGTGCTCTCTGTACCCTCTGTGTTCTCTGTGGCTAAGGCCGTTCAAGAAAATAAATTCCTCGTAGGCGCCTAAGACAAATCTACTCTCTACTTATCCATTCACGGCACTGGTTGACGGAAACTTTCCAACTGCACAAAAAGCGCCTCCCCACCTATCAAGCTGCGGATAAAATGTCCTTCATCAGGCACAATTTCCAAGGTGACCGTGCCGCCTTGATTGTTGAGAATGGCTGCCGTTTCGCGCATGGGCCGTAGCCAACCACTGTCGTTGGCTCCCACATACATGGCGACAGGGATGGTTAGCAGTTGGGCCAGGTTCGCTTCATCGGCGGGGGTGGGGGGATAACCAGGGAGGACAAGCAGGGAGTGAAAGCGTTCGGGGTGGCTGCCGGCAATCCGAAAGGCGCTCAGCCCGCCATTGCTAATCCCACTTAGGTGAAATTTGTCCCCTTCGGGCGGATAGCGCTGGGCGATTGTTTCTAGAAACGCAGGTAGATAGGTTTCCGCCCCCTGAAAAAAGAGCTGACCACCAGGGGCAACGGGGCTGACAACTACCCAACCATTCGCCAAAGCCCCCGCTTGCCAGTAGGAATCAAGCCCCGCGGCCACCATGTTGGGCGTTTGGCTGCCGGGCGGCAGGGCGAGCAGGAGAGGGTAGGGCTGGTCGGCGCTGTAATTCGGTGGTAAGACAATGGTGTAGCTAATGGTAACGCCTGCTGCCAAGGTAACCGCTTCGGCCCGCACCTCCCCCTCCGGCCCGACTGCGGCAATGGGTGGGCTGGTTGCCGGCGTTGTGGCCTCTCCTGGCGTCGTTATCGCCTGGCCAGGATCGAGCGGCACACAGGCAACGGTGACGAGTATCCCAAGGAGTAGACCGCTCACCCCACCTGCTAGCCTGCGTTGCAACCTACCAGTAACTGTGCAAAGGTTCATAGCCATCCCCTTGTAACGAGAAAATGATGAAAAACTTTGGTTTATTCTTTTGCGTTCCGCAACACCAGATCCGCAACAATGTAACGGTGATCCGAGCCTGCGATTGTGCCAACGGCCATTGCGGTGGTCGTCCAGGCTGTATCGTGAAAGATGTAGTCAATACGCATAAAGGGGATTGGCGGGAAATTGTAATCTTTCCCTTCTAGGGGAAAAGTATACCCCATCCCCTTGCCGGCTTCCATGAAGCTATCAGTTAAGATGGCATTCAGCCGCTGGACATTGGGCTGAAAGGGCATGGTGTTGAGATCGCCCATGACCAACAAGGGGCCGGTGGCTTCGTCAATCCGGGCCAGTAACGCATCAAAGATCGGATCTTGGGGGGCCGTGTCCAACCCGAGCAGATCCGACCAGTGGCCGGTCCAGGTAAAGGCAAATGCCGGTGGCCAGGGATGAGCGTTAATCAGGGTCACGGTCGTGCCTGCAATTGCGAGCGTAATGACCTGGCAATTGCAGCCCTGCCCTTCGTCAAAATCGGGCAGACTCGTGGTGAGAAATGGGTAGCGGCTCAATACAGCCATGCCGGCTGGGCTACCTGTTGGATAAAGTTCTTGGTAAGGATAGCGCTGGCGCAGTTGTTCCGGAATTACGCTCGCCAACTGATTGCCTAACTCTTGAATTGCGATCAGATCCGGCTGCTCTTCCGCCACGGCATGTAAGAAGCCGTCCGTATTTTTGTTGAGAAAGTAGGCATTCCAACTCATGACTCGGAGGGTATTCGTCACCGCGGGGAGCGGTGCCGCCGTGGCCGCTACCCATTGTGACTGGTCCAGCCGCCCACTATTGATGACAAAGCTGAACAACAGCAGACTGAGCAGGGCAATGCGCACTGCTTTGGACAATTGCCTCGGTAGAGACGGGTAACGACGGCGGGGGATAGAAAACATATAGGTGTCCTTTGTAAACAACTTGCCAACATGGCAAGCAAGAATGGGTTTAATCGCTAGACAAATGACCTATCTACCTCCTATTATTGAGTGAGACGGCCTCGCTGTCAACCCGATTAGATTATCAATTTCCTGACATTAGCGTTGCGTACAAACGCTGCACACCAACTCATTTCAGTGTAATCGTGAGCTGGATGTACGCCAAATTTGGCTTGGCCTGAACCCTGACAGCGGCGGAAGCTGATCATAGAACTGGGCTGCGGTGAACTTGTGCGATCATGGCGCTCTCTATTATCGTATCGCTGGTGAGTTCACCTGATCTTTTCAACGCACAGACGATAAAGGAATAATGGCATGACACAGCGAAAGATGGCAAGTGTGGAACCGGTTAAGACAGAGATTGGCAGTCGCAATGGGGACACGGAACAGGTGGTGCCGCTGACGCGCTACGACCATGCACTTTACAATACAGCCCTCGACCACGTCTGGATCCACTCCGGTAACTATGCCGAACTGGCTGAAAAGCAGGGCATGCATGTCTTCGAATGGGGCGAAGGGAGCACCCTGTATGACGCGCGCGGGAATGGCTGGATTGATGCCTTATCGGGGCTGTGGGTGGTCAATGCCGGCCATGGTCGCCGCGAGATCGGCGAGGCGATGGCCGCCCAAGCCAGCAAACTGGCTTATGTCTCGGCTTCCTCGTATACCTCAGTGCCGGCGGTACAGCTCGCCGAAATCCTGGCCCAGCTTACCCCTGGTGATCTGGGTCGTGTCTTCTTTTGTTCGGGTGGCTCGGAAGCAGTAGAGACGGCGATCAAGATTGCCAAACAAGTGCAGGTGCTGCGTGGCTTTCCCAAACGCTACAAAGTGATCGCCCGCCGCGGCTCCTATCACGGCATGACCTTTGGGGCGATGAGCCTGACCACCGGCAACCGGGCGCAGATGGAGCGCTTTTTCGGGCCGATGATGCCGGGCGTCTATCATGTCCCTTCGCCCAATCACTACCGCAACGACTTTGATTTGGAAGGTGAAGCGGGCGATATTATGTGTGCCAAGTGGGTGGAACAGGAGATCATCTTCCAAGGGCCGGAAACCGTTGCTGCCGTCATCGGTGAGCCAATCTCCTCGGCCAACGGCTTGCATGTGCCTTCCCCCAAATATTGGCAACTCTTGCGCGAGATCTGTGATCGCCACGGTGTGCTCTTGATTGCCGACGAAGTGATCAATGGTTTTGGCCGGACTGGCAAATGGTTTGCCACCGAACACTTCGGCTTTGTCCCCGACATTATGACGATGGCCAAGGGACTCTCCAGCGGTTATGCGCCGATTGCCGCTGCGATTGTGCGCCCCAGTGTTTATGAAGTGTTCACCCAAGGGCCCAACACCTTGTCTCATCTGCTGACCTTTGGTGGGCAGGCGGTGGCCGCCGCCGCTGCGATCAAGAACATTGAAATTATCGACCGTGAAGGGCTGGTTGATCGCTCGGCTGAACAGGGTGCCTATCTGCTGAGCTTGTTACAAGCGTTAATGCAAAATCATCCCACCGTTGGCGACGTGCGTGGGTTAGGGCTCTACTGTGCGTTGGAGCTTGTTCACGACAAAGAGAGCAAGACCAAGTGGGATCGCGAGTCTGACTTTATCAAACGACTCAACCAACTGCTGGAAGAGCGGCGTTTACTCACGCGCGTCTGGAACATCGTCCACCTTGCGCCTCCCTTGGTGGTGACGCGTGAAGAGATCGAGCGCATTGTCACCATTCTCGACGAGTCGCTCACCATCGCCGAAGGGGAGTTCGGCTTGGGTTGATCGCTTTCGACAAAATTCGGGAATGGCAAGCAACAACTTGTGACGCGGCTGGCCGCGATCTGCATATACCAGCGGTTGTCATAATTTAGCATTTTCTACACGAGTAAAAATGCTAAATTATGACAGAGCCGAGTATAACCGTGGCGCACCCTAAGGGGACTTTGTTGCTTGCCATGCCTCGCGCTGCCTAGAAAATTGTGCGGCTGCAATCCAAACGGCGATTATTCTTCGTTAGCTTAACTACCACGACTATTCCACCAGCCCTGCATCTCACCTACACCGCTGCTGCCCAGTGAAGGTGGCATTAACCGTTGTGGCACTTTCTCTTCTTCATTAGCGATCGGCACTTATTGGTAGCTCTCTACTGATCGGACGATCGCGCCTGCACCCAAAGGAGCAATTGTATGAACTCGAAGTTGATGCGTCGTTTGCGTTTTATTGCGCTGATCCTGGTTTTGTCGGTAACCCAGTTCTCCGTGCCGGTCTCCGCTGCCGCAGTCACTGTTCGTTATGCAACCAATCTGCGTGGCGCAAACGAAGTGGGCGGCGGGGATGTTGATGGTCGCGGTCGCGCAATTGTGTGGATTAAGTTTGGTGCGAAGCAAATCTGCTACGAGCTAACGTTGCATGATATTGCCCTGCCACTGACCGGTGCCCATATTCATACGGGGGCTGCTGGTATTAATGGCCCGGTGGTCGTGAACTTTCCGGTTGATGGTGGTGCCAATCTTGCCGATTGTGTCGATGTTGACGCGAACATGATCCGGCTGATTGCAGAACGACCAGGTAAATTTTACGTGAATGTGCACAATGGGGATTTCCCTGGTGGGGCACTGCGCGGCCAATTGCGTAAACAGTAAATTGGCGTGTCGCTTGGCGGTCCGCGGAACGGCTCTGCACCGCACCCGTTCCGCGGACCAGGCAAATTCAGTGTATTTGCTATTGCTGCAATAGACTCCAGCCAGTCATCTCTGCCGGTTGTTCCAGCCCCATCAATTCGAGGACGGTCGGGGCGACATCGGCCAGTTTGCCCCGTGGGCGCAAGTTGCGATAGCCATCCCCAATTGCAAAGAGGGTGACCGGCTGTGTGGTGTGATAGGTGTGCGGTTGGCCGGTTTCCAGATCAACCATGCGCTCACAGTTGCCATGATCGGCGGTGACCAAGGCAACACCGCCCTTGTCGGTAATCGCCTGCACCAGCTTACCCACACATTCATCCACGGTCTCTACTGCCTTGATCGCAGCCGGCAGTGAACCCGTATGGCCGACCATATCGGGGTTGGCAAAGTTGACCAGAATAAAATCATCATCGTGATCTTTAATGCGTTGCAGCAGCGCCGCCAGCAAAAGGGGCGCGCTCATCTCCGGCTGTAAGTCATAGGTTGCCACTTTGGGCGAAGGCTCAAGATGGCGCTCCTCACCCGCAAAAATGCCTTCTTTGCCGCCGTTGAAGAAATAGGTGACGTGGGCATATTTCTCGGTCTCGGCGGCGTGAAATTGTTTTAGCCCGGCTTTGCTGATCACCTCGGCCAGGGGATTGACAATGTCCACATCGGGGAAGAGCACCGGCACGTTAAAGTTCTCTTCATACGTCGTCATGGTGACAATTGTCAGATCCTGGATGTACTCACGCGTAAAGCCGTCAAAGTTGGGATCGAGAAACGGCGGGACGATCTGGCGCATGCGGTCGGCACGAAAGTTGTAGAAGAGCAGACAGTCGCCCGCCGCGACCTTGACATTTTGCTCGCCCACGTCAATCGCCACCGGCAGCACAAACTCATCGGTAGTATTGCTGGCGTAGGCTTCCTGTAACGCTGCGGTTGCACTGCTGGCCGTTTTGCCGTTTTCCCCTTCATGCAGGGCAATCGCCCGATAACCCTTTTCGGTGCGGGGCCAGCGTTTGTCGCGATCCATCGTATAGTAGCGGCCACAGATCGAGGCGATCACGCCGGGGTTGTTGGCCAGATATTCTTCCAGCTTTTGGGCAAACCCAAGGCCACTCTGCGGTGGTGTGTCGCGGCCATCACTGATCAGATGAATGATCGGCGCAATCTCCTGGCGTTTGGCCGCTTCGAGCAGCGCATAGAGATGGCCGCTAAAGCTGTGTACGCCGCCATCACCCATTAGCCCAATTAGGTGTAATTTTCCATTGCGTTCCTTGACGCCCTGGATGGCGGCGAGCAGCGTTTCATTCTCATAGAAGCTTTCATCGCGGATCGCCAGGTTGATGCGCGTCAGATCTTGGTAGACAACGCGCCCCGCCCCCAGATTCAGGTGGCCGACTTCTGAGTTGCCCATCTGCCCTTCGGGCAACCCCACCGGTTCACCGGAGGCGTCAAGGACTGAGCGTTCCCCTTCCCGATTCCAGCGGTCATAGTTGGGCGTATTGGCCAGGACAACCGCGTTGCCCTCGGCCATTGTGCGTAAACCCCAGCCATCCATAATAATCAGGGCGACCGGGCGATAGGGTTTGGTCATGGTAAAAAGCTCCCATCAGTAAACGGGACGCCGATCGGGTTGCCAACGTCACGCAGAAGATTTATTGCGATCACTGGTGATTATTATCGCTATTTTAGGCGTTTTACGCAATGCATCGGGTAAGTGAGGGCGTACTTCAGGGCGCTGTCAGCAGATTTTGAGAACGGATTGAACGGATTATTCACCTTACCCAAATCCGTTCTACCCGCTACCCCAGCACGGATTTGGCCTATGCACTCTGCTAAATCCGTTCTCAAAATCTGCTGACAGTGTTATCTGTGCAACCTAAGTCATCTAGTCGACCGGCAACGGTTTGATCGTCACTCGCGGTATCCGCACCGGCAACTGTCCTGTTGCCGCGATTTCCCCCAACCAGACCTTGACCGCGGCCCGCTGCGAGCAATCGCTGCTGCCATAGGTGGCAATGAGCCGGGGCACGGCGGGCAGTTCATAGGCAAGATAGGGGTTGCCAAACGCGGTGTAGGCTACATGCTCATGCTTGCGGTATAGTGACCGCCAACCCCAACTGCGGAAGGTATCGGTGATGCGTGCGGTCCCCAGGGGCATCATCGGCATTTTGAAGAGGTTAATAAAGACCGCGTCATAGGCCTCGGTTGCTTGGCGCAATTCGTCGCTGCTGGGGTTGAGCAGGTGCGTAACCGCAAAACCCCGAGTCGTCAACTCCTCGTCAAAGATCTCCAGATCGACAAGCCCCATATGAGGCATCAACTGGCCGTAGGTGACAGTGAGCACTTTTGCACCGGGCGCGAGCGTTAACGCCAGTTGCCTACTGTCACGCAGCACAGTAATACTCTTGTCCGCCATCGTTTGGGCGGCGGTTTGATAAGTGGCCTGTTCGGTTGCGGTTGGCGCAGGCCCAAAGGGATCATCCATGAGATTGAGCCGCGCCTTCATCTCCAACACCCGGCGCGCAGATGTATAGATTTGTGCTTCGGTGAGCCGCCCATCATGCACGCCCCGCAGCAGGCGGCCAAAATCATGTTCTGGATCGGCATTCAAATAGATGTCGATGCCAGCGGCAATACTTTCCACGATCAGATCGTCGGCATCGGCGTGACAGGTGAGGCCGATCATGCTGGCGTTGTCCGAGACGATTAGCCCCGTATAGCCCAACTCCTCGCGTAGTAGCTCGATCAGCAATTTGCGGCTCAGGGTCGCCGGTGGCGCATCTGCCGGCTCATCGCGATAACCCTGATAGTCGGGCAGGGAAATGTGGCCGGGCATAATACACATGACCCCTGCCTCAATCACCGCTCGCCAGACTAGGCCAAAGGTTTCCAGCCACTGGCTAAAGGGCAAACTATTGACGGAGGTCAGCAGATGTTGATCACGGTCATCAACGCCATCGCCAGGGAAATGTTTAGCCGTGGCAGCCACGCCATGTTGTTGCATCGCCTGTAACCAGATCGTCGCTAAGCGACTGACTTGGGTCGGATTATCCCCCAGCGCGCGGATATTCGTGATCGGGTTGTTAAAATTATAGTTGAGATCAATCACCGGGTTAAAGAGCCAATTGATTCCGAGATAGCGGGCTTCGCTGGCAATTGCTTGGCCCATGATCCGCATCAACCCTTCATCGTTGGCCGCGCCCATGCCCATCGGCCAGGGGAAATCGGTCCCATACCCTGTGATCTCCGCGGCCCCATGCTCCATATTAGCCGGCACCAGCAGCGGAATCGCTGTGTGCTGCTGTAACTCGGCCAGGAAAGTGCGATACCCTTCTGCCGTTGCTGAGCGTGCTCTGGCCGCGCCAAAGGGGATCTTTTCCATGAGGGGCAACCAATATTCGCGCGAGTCATTGAATTGCGAGATACAGAGCAACTGCGCGACACTCTGCTCCAGGGAAAGGCTGTTGAGTGTTTTATCGACCCATTGGTTCTGCTTAGCGGTTAAAGGTTGCAGCATGATCGGTTGCTCCTTGTGCGCGCCAATTCTGGCGCACGCTGATAAGGTTGAATGAAGGTAGGTGCTATTTTTTTTGTGCTAATTTACATTCGAGTATGGGTCAGGAATCTATATTTTGCAAGAATCGGACTTACGCAGATTTTGCCGGTTCAACGGGTAGTTAAGGGGTTGACAGGCTCGCCCTGGGCTAAAGCCGCAGGGCTACCGAACAACGCCGGGTAAACCCGGCTAAAGGGGGAGCCATAAACAGCCCTAGATTGCGCAAAAGGAACTATTGACAACCCGTGGTCGTCATGAAATACTGAGCGCGCTGGCCAGGGTATCGCTAACTTGATGGACAATGGTTGTTGGCGCTTTCCCCTGCAACTGTTACAGCGCGACGCAATTATGATTAGTTCGAAACGTTAAATTGGCAGTCGCTCTGCTATGTGCCTAGCTGGTCTGTGACCAGCGGTAGCTGTCCCAGCCGCTGGTCACAGACCAGCTAGGCACATAATAACGTTGTCGTATTAGTCGGCGGGAGCCCTCTGGGTGCCCCGCCGAGCGGTAAATAAAGATAATTTCGCCAAGCGCGGTAAGCCTACTCATATCGAATGGGAGTTCATCTGTGTCGGTGATTCATACGCCACGGCCCAACGCCGAGCGCGCGGATCCTAAAGCGCCACCGCAACCCACCTTTGCCGGTCCGCACGGGGTCAATTTGATGCTTAATGGTTTGCTCATCGTGCTTTGGCTCTGCCTCTACCGGCCACTCTTTGGCTATCTCGTCCTCATCTTCTCGGATCAATTTTTTCGTACCAATCAAGCCATTCTCATCGCCGTGCTTGGTCTGCTGCTGCTCCAGGTTCGCCAGGATGCTCTTGGCCTTGATTGGCGCGTCGGGCCGCAACTGCGCTGGCTGCCGCTTGGCCTGACCATCAGCGGGTCGCTGCTCTATCTGCTCGTCGAGCGCTATCTGGACATGAATATTGTGGCGTCCAGCCTCTTTTTCCTGGCGACTTATGGGCTGCTGGGACTGTGGTTGCCGCCAGCGCGGTGGCGACAAGGGCTGCCGGCGGCTTTACTCCTGGTTGGTGCGCTACCCTTTGGCGATCATATGCAGACCTTCGTTGGCTACCCCATGCGCATTGCGACGGCACAACTGGTTGGCGACGGCTTTCGCGCACTCGGTGTCGGCTCGATCAGCCTCGATACGATTTTGACCTTTGAGAATGGGGTCGCCCATGTCGATCTGCCCTGTAGTGGTGTCAAAAGCCTGTGGACCGGCGGCCTCTTTCTGCTTGCCGCCACTTGGTTTGAGCGCCATCCCCTTAATCGCCGCTGGCTGTTGATTGCGGGCCTACTTGGCGTTTTGCTCTTTGTTGGGAACTTTGTGCGCGTGGCCGTGTTGATTGGCGTGGGCGTGGTGGGGCAGATGACGCTGCTGGCCGAAATGTTGCATGTGCCGCTGGGCGTGTTAAGTTTTGTGCTGGCCTGTGGCGCTGCCCTTTGGCTGCTGCGGCGTGGTCATTGTGTACGAGGGGAGGCTTCGACAAGCTCAGCCGCCGCTGATTTCCGTCCCAGCTGGTTATCACCAACACTCATTGCCTGCATCGGCATCATGGCGCTGCTCTACCAACCGCGTCCCCAAACCGGTTTGACCGCGGCATCAACAGCATGGTCCTTCCCGCCGGAAATCACAACTACGGTCGAACCACTCACCGCCGACGAAACATGGTGGCTGACCAAGGATGGCGCGGAATCTGCTGACCGGCGGCGCTTTCAGTGGGGTGATGTTTCCGGCTCCATGTTGTTGATTACCAGCCGCACCTGGCGCGCTCATCACCGTCCAGAACGCTGTTTCGAGGTTAAAGGCTTCGCCGTGGATGACCTGCGTACCCATCTGATCGATGACGACTTGCCGATTCGCATTGTTTCTTTGGGGCAGGGCGACGAACGCAATACGCACAGCGCCGTCTACTGGTTTCAAGCCGCCGATCAGATCACGGCGGATTATGGCACGCGCATGTGGGCCGATCTCGCGCTACACAGCGAGCGTTGGGTGCTGGTCGCGCTGCTCTTTGACGATCATCGTCCGCCCGACCGTCGGCAACTTAATGAATTTTACCAGGCGATCACCCGTACCGTGGCTGCGGGATTGGCGCAGGTAGAAGTAAATCAGTAAATCGGTCAATCAGTAAATCAGTAGCCGTCACTTATTGGCATCTGTTCGCACATATTTCGCACCACAAATTACACTTTTAACCCAGGAGGTACATCCTCATGACCGAACCAGTCACAAAACCAACCCTGTTCGCCCTGTTCCGCCAACTGGGCGCGCATGGTCTCTTCTGGTCGTGGAACATTATCTTCCTCACCTTTCTCGTGCTGGGCTTTGTGCCGATTGTCGCCGTCGAACTCTTCTGGGCGATGCGCGAAGGGACGATCCCGCCCCAGTTTCTTCTCTATGCGACCACGCTGGCCAGTATCCCGGCCATTGCCATTATCACCGCGGTGACGACGACGCTGCGTAAAGATCATGCGCGGCTGTTGGCCTTTGGCTACGGCGTTGAAGGACCGCTGATGATCCTGTTGGGCATTCGCTTTTTTGTGATCCGCGAGGTGGTGCCCGCGGTCGCCCTGCTCTTAGCCGTAGGTGCCCTGGGGATGATCACCCTGCTCTGGCAACTGCTCGACCGTAAGATCGACGAACGTCGGGCCTGGACTGCCTATCTGCGCGTCGCCGGCTTGACCTTGCTGCTGGCGATTGGCCTCTATATCAGCATTTGGCTGCTCTTTTACACCGTGCCCCTCCTTGCCGAGGTGATTAAGTTTATCGGTGAATTCATTGCTGAAATTCCCTACCTGGTTGAAGATTTTGGGCGCAATCTGCGTGACCAATCCATGTGGCAACTACCCTTCTTCGCCATCTACATCGTCCTCGGTTCCCTGCTTTTTGTCTATAGCGCCACCCTGGTCGTCGTGCTGCCCATCGTTGTGCCGATTCTCTATACGCGGGCGTGGGGGCGGGGCGTGCAGGCCGCCGGGCTGAAAATTGGTCCGGCCTTGGCCTATGCCTTGGCGCTTATTGTCCTGGTCAGTACGATGGGGCTCTTTATCGCCAGTAACCGCCAACCCCAACACCAAGCATTTGCGCTCTTAGAAACACCACCATCCTCGGTTGCCGACGCGGAAGTGCTGATCGGCCGGCAGGAGGAGATTCGCGCCGGCTTGCTCAATGCCTATCTGGCCCCTTTCCGGTATGCCAGCTCGGTGGGCGAAGTCTATCACATTCGCGATACCTACAACTCCGCGTTTGCGATTCCGTGGGAACAGACGACAATGATTCAACAGCTTTACGAATGGATCGCCCGGCCCCTGCTCTATGAACCGGCGGTGGCGTCGGTGGCCGAACTGCGCCAGGTTAAACAGGAGAACCGTTGGGACAGCACCCTACCGCGCCCGATTGTCGATGAGCCGTTGCGCGCTGCTGAACTGTACGAGCGCTTCTTTGATCTTCCGATCACCGAGGGCGAGCACGACGCGGTGGTGAAGGCGGTGCGCACCACCTGGGAAGTCAACCGCGCTGAAGCCGCCTGGCAAGCCGTTGATCACCGTGAGATCCATCTGCTGCAACAGGAAGTGACGATTACAGAGTATGGTGACTGGGCGGATGTCGAACTCTACGAAGTCTATGAAAATCGCACCTTCGAGCGCGAGGAAGTGGTCTACTACTTCAGCCTGCCCGAATCGGCGGTAATTACCGGCGTCTGGCTGGGCAACAGCCCGGCGCGGGAGGAACGGTTTGTCTATCAGGTGGCGCCGCGTGGTGCCGCGCAGACCACCTATCGCAACGAAGTGCAGCGCAACGTTGATCCTGCCCTGGTCGAGCAGATTGGGCCGCGTCAATATCGCCTGCGTGTCTTTCCCGTCGAGCCGCGGCGACAAGAGTGGAATGGGCCGAGCAGTCGCCCCACCATTGATGAAGCGCCGCCCCTTTACCTGTGGTTGACCTGGCGGGTCTTTGCCCAGGCTGGCGCGTGGCCAATGCCCCAACTGGCCGAACGGCGTAACGTTTATTGGGATGGACGGACCACGCGGCTAGTGAACGGCGCGCCGATGGCCGATCTGCTCACTACCGCTGATCGTGATGACAATGCCAGTTGGTTACCGCCATCGGTTGCCGCCACCGGTGACACCACGCCCCAACTGCACCGCGTCGATTTCCCCGGCAACCGCAGCGTGATCATTCAACCGCTGACGCCGGACGCGTTGCCGCAGCCCCGTGCTGATCTGACCTTGGCCATGGTATTGGATCGCTCACGTAGCATGGCCGCGGTGGCCGCACCGGTGAAATCCGCCTTTGCCCAACTGACTGACCTGGCTGAAAAGGGAGCGGCTATTGATGTCTATCTGACCGCCTCTGAATTTCGCGGCGAAGCACCGTCAGTGGCGACATTGAGCGAACTCGATGTGGAAGAGATTTTGTATTACGGTGGGCAGAATGCCGCCGAGTTGCTGGCGCAATACAACGAACTGCGCCGCAATGACGCGTATGACGGTATCTTTGTCCTCACCGACGGTAGCGGTTACTCGCTTGGCGAAGGAGACGTGGCGGTCGCCGCTTCTGCCGTGCCGGTCTGGATGGTTCACCTGGGCGGCCTGCCCCTGGGTTACGACGACCCAACCTTGGAGGTGATTCAGGCCAGTGGTGGCGGTGTGACCGACAATTTGAACGATGCCCTCACGCGCTTTGCCGTGGCCAATGCCGGTTTACCCAGTTTTACTGATCTGGATCTCGCCACCGCCGTGCCCGATCTGATCGACGGCTATGGCTGGGCACTGCTGCCGACCGACGTCGCGTCCGCCCAGTTTGCCGATGCTACCATCCACCAGCCAAGTGAACCATTCGCCGCCTTTGCCGGTCGCCGCGTAATCCTGGCTGAGATGATGCGCAACCATGCTGACCTGGCGTCGCTAGATATTTTGGATGAACTGCACGCCATGGCGATTGAACACAGCATCGTCACCCCGTACTCGTCGATGATTGTGCTGATCAACGAGCGGCAGCAAAAATTACTCGATGAACTTTCTGCCCAGGCGGATCGTTTTGCCCGTGAATTTGAGGATGTAGGGGAGACGCCGGCCAATACAACCAATATCCTAACCGGCGTACCCGAGCCGGAGGAGTGGTTGCTGATCTTTGTGGCGGTGGGGCTGTTGGGGTGGTATCTATGGCAGTCGCGCGAACGGCTCTGGGCACGGGGGTAGTGCACTGTTGAGAAAATTATGATAGTTTAGCCGGCCCCCATCCCTAACCCTTCCCCCACGGTGGGGAAGGGGATCGTCAGATCCCCGATTCCCACCGGGATTAGCCTTCATATCAGTCACGGAGTGACGACAGATGGTAGCCGAGGGTTAAAACCCTCGGCTACGCTACCACCTTTGTTCGCTGGTGAAAGCAACTCAATCCACGCCACCGGTTTGCCCTGATCACGGCCGCGCTGACGGAGTTGATAGACCGCAATGGCCATAAACTCTCTTTCGCTCAGCGGTGGTTCTTGCAGGGCATCTGGCACCGATAACACCAATAGATCGCCCTGGTTAGGTGGTTGGCTAGTCGGCAAATACGGGCGAATCGGGTGGGGATCAAAGACGGTGATAGCGGATTCTGACTCTCCGCTGGGGCCATCAAGGCGGCGCACTTGTAAGGATGACTCAAGATCGGCCGTGTAGCCCATCGGTAACAGCGTCGCACGCAGGGTGCGCAATAAATCGGCAATGTGGTTACCGTGAAAACTTGACCAGCCACCCTTGTTCTGCCAGTAGCTGTGCAAATGGGCGTTGATGCCCTGATATTGATTTTTAACCGTGTAAATGCCGGTGGTCATTCCTCACTCCTGCCCCTGAATTGCACCGAGTGAGCTGGCATCAGTGTCGCGAAAGTCGTGTTACCTGTCAAGCGTTTGGCCACGTAGCCCTTATAGACAAAGTAAATAGAGTTGAAACAAAGCGGGCTGCGCATCTGGGGATGCGCAGTACACAAGCGTGCCATATTTATCTGCGCTGTCTATTCGGGCGCATCGCAAATTTTTGGCGGTAACCTGTACGACTTAAAAAGGCCAACCTACGCGTTTGTCTAGGTTAATCTCATGGACGGCGCTCCACGCTCCAAGCCCTTGCCAAAGCGCGACCAGGCGCGCCGTCACTAAAGCTGGATCGGAAAGGGTCCCGGCCATGACCAGCGCGCAAAGCTCGTCATAACCGGCGGGGCGGCTCGCTAATTGGAGCGATTCTGCCATCATCGTTGCGCCGGTCGTGTAACAGTGGCGGTGCACCAACCCCAATACGAGCGCAACGGACTCGGCAAATCGACAGGCAAGTTGGGGTAAAAGCGCATGGTTGCCCGTCTGTCGTGCGTTATATAACTTGCCCATCCACTCATACAGTTCACCAACGATGATGCCTGCCACCACCGCATTGAATTCCGCCGGCGCTGGTGACATGACCAAAGCCCGCATCTCCTCAAAAAAGGCTGCATCGCCGTAAAGCGGCTGGCTATCCAGATACGATCCCTTCCAAACCGACCAACTCTCGTCGAGCTCGAGCACGCCATGACGGAACACATCTGCACTCATGATATTCACTTCGGCCTTGCTGGGGCCATAGACCCATTCGTGTACCAAGTCGATTTCCTCGCCCATCAGCACGCAGAAAATCTCGACGTCGGAATAGGGCAGGTCACTCGCGCGTGCCATGGAGCCATAGAGGCCGATGGCGATGATCTGATCCCCATAGGTACGTTGTAAATCGGCGAGGATGCGGTCGACAATGGCCTGGCGGGCGGCACGCGCTTGCGGGATCGGGCTGGCAAAGATGTTCACGGGTTCCATCGCTTGGCTTTCTCCAACTTCTTTAGAAACTTATACTCAAATCAGAATGAAACCCCTAGTTTCGGTCAGCGTGCGTCGCACTGACCAAAGCATCTAGCGGACTGGAAACAGTTGGCGGTCAGTGCGACGCA
>JALHQH010000042.1 GCA_022842065.1 Caldilineaceae bacterium | reverse complement strand
ACGAGAAGCCGCCGCAGCGGCTGAGAAAACGATCCTAGCCGCTGAGGCGGCTTCTCGCTGTTAGCAAGGGGTTTTAACCCCATTGCGTAAGATAGTGCAACAGTATCACAGGATGACAAGATGAAGAATCGCTGGTCATCACGCGTCGAGAGTACTCTCTCGTGGCCCTGTCATCTTGTCATCCTGTCAGACGACAGAATTAAATCGGTATAAGCTCAATTATATTTGTGACTATGGTCGCACGCTTTCAGTGGGAACCGGGATTATGTCTATTTTAAGCCTATCGAATGTCAGTCAATCCTATGGCGATTTTGATGTCTTTTTGGGCCTTACCGCCGGGGTGCCGAATGACGGCAAAGTTGGGATGGTTGGGCCGAATGGGATTGGCAAGACCACGCTGTTGCGCATTCTCGCCGGTTTGGATACACCGTCGGCCGGCAGTGTTTATCTATCACAGGGCGCGCGGCTTGGCTATCTACGCCAGGAAGCAATGGATGCCTTTCGTGGCCGCGACAACACGATCCACGCCGAGATGTTGACCGTCTTTGCGCATCTCAAGGAGCAGGAGCAGCAACTGCACCATCTGCAAGAGCGGATGGCACAGGGCGATACATCCCCGGCGTTGCTGACGGAATACAGCCGCGAGCATGATGCCTTTGAAATGGCCGGTGGCTATGAGATCGAGGTGCGTATTAGCCAGGTGCTGCAAGGCCTAGGCTTTGGCAAGGAAGATCTGAACACACCATTAAGCCAATTGAGCGGTGGTCAGAAGACGCGCGCCTTGCTTGCCCGTTTGCTACTTGAACAGCCTGATCTGCTGATCCTCGATGAGCCGACCAACCATCTGGATGTGGGCGCGATTGAATGGCTGGAAAATGCCTTGCGTACCTGGCCGGGCGCGCTGCTGATCGTCAGCCATGACCGCTACTTCCTGGACCGGGTCGTTAACTACATCTGGGAGATGAGCCGCAGCGGTATCGAAGAATACCGCGGCAACTATAGCGCCTATCTGCTGCAGCGCCAGGAACGCTGGGAACGGCGGCAGAATGAGTTTGACACCATTAAAGAGAAGTTCCTCAGCGAACTCGACTTTATCAAGCGCAACATCGCCCGTGATGCTACGCGCGACCAGGCCAAGGGGCGCATGAAACGGCTGATCCGCGAGGTACGTGTGGTTGAAGCCGGCGGCCTGCAACTGCTCAACAGCAAAAAGTGGGGCCAGGTGATGGATGAGATCAGCATCTCCGAAACCCGCTGGGAGGTGATGGATGTTGAGTCGGCGATCAAAGGGTTGCAGAGTCCGGTTACCCGGCCGCCCCAGCTCACCATGCGCTTGCATACCAATCTGCGCAGTGGCAACTATGTCTTGCGTTCGACAGAGTTGACAATTGGCTATCCCGGCGCGCCGCTCTTTAAGGCGCAGCCGATCACCCTGTTGCGCGGCGAGTGTGCGGCCTTGATTGGTCCCAACGGCACGGGCAAGAGTACCTTTCTGCGTACGTTGATGGATGAGATCAAGCCGCTGAGTGGGCAGCTCAACTTTGGGGCGAGTCTCAAAGTTGGTTACTTTGCCCAGGCGCACGAAAAGCTCAAGCCGGATCGCACGGTCATCGACACGTTGATTGATTTTAAGCATATGTTGCTGGGCGAGGCGCGCAACTATCTGGCCCAATATCTCTTCCGCGGCGAAGATGTCTTCAAGCCGGTGCGCATGTTGAGCGGTGGCGAGCGGGCGCGGTTGGCGTTGGCGTTGCTAGCCTTGGAAGGGGCCAATTTCCTGCTACTCGATGAGCCGACCAACCATCTTGACATCCCTGCGCAGGAAATTCTACAAGAGGTGTTGGAACACTTTCCTGGCACGATTCTGTTGGTTTCCCATGATCGTTATCTGGTGAACCGGCTAGGCACCCAGATCTGGGAGTTGCGTGATGGGATCATGCATGTCTTTGGTGGCCCCTATGCGGAATTTCTGGCCGCGCGCCAGCAGGCAATGGAGACAGCTAAGGTGGTGGCCGCCGAACAACGGAGTGTGGTGCGCCAAGGGCAAGGGCAGGTACAAGGACAGGATCGGCGCAACAAAAATGAGGAACGCAAACGCGAACGCGCCGTCGCCCAGAAGGAAGCAGAGATCGAGGCCCTTGAGCAAAAGCTCGTCAAAATTGAGCATGATCTGGCGGCTGCCAGCGCTGCCCAAAAAATCGCCCGGATTCACGAATTAAATGAAGCATACGCCGCGACCCAACAAGCATTAGAACTCGCCATGGCCGACTGGGCAGAATTAGCCGAGGCCTAAGCGCCGCCAAGGCGTAACATGGATGGTGGGATGTGGCGCACTTGCCGGCAACTGGATCGGGCAAGGTACAAGGGGCATATACTAAAATAAAAAGCCGATTTTTTACAAAAATCGGCTTTTTATCTTTAAGTTGTTAATCCACCAATAAACGATAGCCGTACCCACGAATCGTGGCGACAAAGCGGGGATCATCTTCAGTCTCCGGCTCGATGCGGCTGCGCACGCGGCTGATCATGCGATCAATGTTCGCATCATAAACTTCGCCCTGCATCTCCGGCCAGACTGCCTGCGCAATCTCATCCTTACTCACTACCCGCCCGCGATTTTGGTAAAGAAACCAGATCAGATCAAACTGTTTGGTGCTCAGCGGCGGATCGAGCAAGATCCCATCGACAAAGACCTGGCGTGTATTCATATCGACGCGCAAGCCTGGCTCGCGTACGGCAATCAACGAGGGTGCCGTCATGGTCGCCGATGGATCGTAGAAGCGGAAGCGCGTCGAGGCAAATTGCACTTCGCTGCCATCCTGCAGCCAGACCGTTGCGCCGGAAGAGATGCGTACACCATCGACTAATACGCCATTTTTGCTCTGTAGATCATGGACCTGATAGGCATTTTCATGGCGATGAATCTCGGCGTGGTGGCGTGAGGCAAACTGATCATCCAGCACCACATGCGACTGCGCGGAGCGACCTACGGTAATCAGCTCGTCAATCAGTTCATATTCAGTACCAGCTTTGGATCCACTCGTACAGATTAATCGGCCAAATCGACTCACAATAATTTCCTACTCTAGACGAATTCCATTGCACTCCTACATTTACCCACTGTTTAGAGCGCAATTAATTGATGATAACTTTTACGCAATTGAAACGTATATTGGGCATATACCCTGCAACTACGCGATGATAGTGCGCTGAATGGAGCAATCCTGCCTGCTTTACCCCTTGGCTTTGGCTTGGCGCTATACCGGTCGTGTGGCTATTAGTCTGGCTACAACTGGTGGCGGTGCGCCTTGACGCACTTTTATTGTAACGATGAATGGCGCAGGTTGCAAACTGTTGCCGTTCAAACGTTCGTCAAATATCTAATTAGGCTAATTTTGAGTATAATAAACCAGTGGTGAAAACTTTTGATTAACCAGCGGTCGTTTCGAAAAATGGCATGCTCACTTTTCCCTCCCAGCGCAAGTGGCTGCCGTTTTGAAGCAGAGCGCACTGTAGATAGACGCTTTTGATAGACGTATGAATAAAGCTGTGGCTGATCACTCGGATCAAGAAGAGCAACCCGAAGTACACGCGACCGCGGCTGCCGCGCCAGGGCGTGAAAGTGACGCGCACGAAGTCGGCGCCGGCTTCAGTGAATTAACTGGTCGCCAATTAGGCAACTATCTCCTGAAGACGCGTTTGGGCGGCGGCGCGATGGCCATTGTTTACCGCGGCATTGAACTGCAGAGCAAGGCGCCGGTCGCCCTGAAATTGTTGAATCCAAGTGCCGATACGATTTTACGTGAACGTTTCCGGGTCGAAGCGCGCACCGTGGGTACATTGGATCATCCCCATATTGTGCGTACCCTCGGCTCCGGCCAGAGTGAAGATGGCATCACCTATATCGCCATGGAGATGGTGGAAGGTGATAGCCTGAGCGCGTTGTTAGAGCAACGGCATAAGATCAGTGTGCTGGATGCCTGCCGACTGTTGGCTCCGATTGCGCGCGCCCTCGCCCACGCCCATGCCAAGGGCATTGTGCATCGCGATGTTAAGCCCAGCAATATTCTCTTGCGGCGCGTGCCCGTCGGTACGGCTGACAGTGTACCGATCACAGATACCAACTATGCAGTGATCCCACTCCTCTCGGATTTTGGCATTGCCCGTGCCCTCGACGCCCCAGAATTGACTGCCGCCGGCCGCACGATCGGTACCCCGGCCTATATGTCACCCGAACAATGCGCGGGTACGCGTGAGTTGGATGGGCGCGCCGATATCTATTCGATGGGCGCAGTGCTTTACCGCTGTCTGGTGGGACGCCCCCCTTTTGTGGGTGCGACCACGCAAATTCTGCATGCGCATGTCTATGAGCCGTTGACTATTCCCGAAATAGTTGCCCAGGCTGTGCCGGGTCCGATTCTTGAGATTCTCCGCCGTTCTTTGCAAAAAGAGCCGGCCGACCGTTATCGCGATGTTGCACTGTTGGCCAATGATCTGGATCTGCTGATCGGCCAAACAGGTGGCAGGACAAAGGCTGTGGCCGATTCTACTTTGACCATGCCGATGCTCCATGCTGCCTCGTCTAGCTTGGAAAATGTTGCCACCCAAGTGCTCGTTGCCGGTGTGGGCAACGCACCCGCCCGACCGCTGATTCCGTGGGTGCCGCCAGCCAGCGCTGCCACTAAATCGACTAATCTGAACCCTGTCACTGCCAAACGCAATGTCAGTCGCCGCACGAATTGGCTGGTGATTGGCATGGGTATTCTTGTCTCGATCGCATTGGTTGGTTTAGGTACACTGGCCATTACGACGATTTTGCCCTTTGTCAATCCCACTGGTGCCGTCTCCAGCGATCCGCCTACGCTGGTCGCCAGCCAGCCGCTTGCGATCACAGCAAGCCAGACACCAACCAGCAGTGGCTTGGTTGCCGGCACTGCGCTTACATCAAGCGCTGCCATTACTGCGCCCACGGCCCCGCCCATTGTTAATGGTGCTCAGAATATAACCACCACGGCTGTCATTAGCAATGCTGTTGTGACCTCAACTGTTGCTAACAGTCAGACGACCGGGATTACGAATACGGCCCCGACCTCGACGACGACGGCCATCAGTGAGACCAATCAACCGCTCGATGTTTTATCCACTTGGGATGATGTGGAGCATTATTACCGGATTGGTGATTGGGGACTTGCACGTTATTTTCTGCTCGATATCCTAGTCTTGGAAGGGAAAATCGAATCGCTTGGGCGCGGCGGCTTGACGCCGCCTGTCCAGGCTCGGTTGGCCTATGTGGGTATGATGGGGCTACCCGATGCGCGCTTTTGGTCAAGCTGGCAATCTGTTTTTACCCAGGACGAGATGCAACGGATCCTAGTCGACAGCTATATCGGCTCGGCCAATGCTTATATCCAAGCGAATAATCTGTTGACGGCCACCTATTATCTGGACGCCGCCGTCACCCTGCAGCCTGACAGTGCCGTGATCACTACGTTAGCCCGCGCCACCACCGACTACTTTAATACCACGGCGGTGCTTAAACTTGCGGCGACTGAGCAATTATCCCAAGCCTACCTGGCTTATGCACGCGATCGGGCCGAAAGTGGTGCTTACTGTGCGGCCTTTGATGCGCTATTGGCCGTGACCGGCCTTGCCACTAATGCGCGCAGCAGTGAAGAGCTGGCCGACTATCGCAAAGCGTGTGACGAGATCCGTGGGACCGCAACGCTCACTCCACCGTCAGAGCCCCTCACCGGCCAGATCTTCTATTCAACGCAGGAAGGCGGCGCCTATCGGATTTATCGGACCGTCGTTCCCAGCGCAACGGTGACGACACTGCTAGTAGAGGGGGGCGCACAACCTTCTGTCTTTGGTTCAACCCTGGCCTTTTATAGCTGGCGGCCAGGCGAGGATGGGTTAAGTGGCATCAATTGGTTGAGTGGCCGTGCCCCGACGGATTCCTTCAATCGCTATACGGGTGCCATTGAAGATTCCGCCGATAGCCCTCCGCGCTGGAACGCTACCACCAATCAACTCGTTTTTTCCAGTAAAGACAACGGCGATCCGAAACCCCGCATCTTTATCACGACTGCTAGCTTTGACGATACAAGCAAACGCGAAATTGGACGGGGGGAGGATCCGGCCTGGTCGCCGAATGGGACGCTGATCGCCTATCGCTTCACCGGCGCGACCGGGAATGATCCCGGGCTGTGGTTGATGGATAGCAACGGCACTCTGTTGCGTCGCTTGACCAGTGGGCAAGACCGGCGGCCTATTTGGAGTCTTGATGGTCGCTACATCATCTTTATGCGCCAGATCAGTGAGCTTGATTGGGATATCCTCCGCCTGGATCTAGAGAGTGATGAGTTGTTGCCCTTATCTGCCCCTGGGGCACAGGATGGTTTGCCCACGCTCAGTCCGAGTGGAACCTTGGTTGCTTTTGCCAGCGATCGCGGTGGGACCTGGAATATCTACACCGTACCACTTGCTGGTGGCGATGCCGAGTTACTGATGCCTATCAATGGTGTACTGCTAAAGTGGTTGGAGCATGCAATTCAGTGGGTGAACTAGAAATTCGTAGCAGCGCCGATGAGGGGGGCCGCGAACCAGGTTTTCTAAATCTAACCGGCCGCGAATTGGGCCGTTACCGGATCCAGCAACGTTTGGGTCGTGGTGGCGTCACCACCGTCTATCAGGCCTATGATACGGTGGACGGTTTTGCTGTGGCCCTCAAGATTCTGCTGCATGGCAACGACGAAAAACTATACAACCGCTTTCGGCATGAGGCCCAAACGGCAGCACGTCTGCTTCATCCCAACATTGTCCGCACCTTGCGCGTTGGGGTGACACCTGGCGCTGATACTGCTTATATTGCCATGGAGTTGGTGGAAGGCGAAGATCTGGCCGCCATGCTTGCCATTCGCCGACGTTTCTCGCCCGAAGATAGTTGTCGCCTCCTCGAACCGATTGCGCGTGCCCTGGTCTATGCCCATCGCCAGGGGGTGATTCACCGCGATGTTAAGCCTAGTAATATTCTATTGCGCTCGGTTGGTGCAGACGAACCTAACAATGTTGTTTTGGATGCGCTTGAATACCCAATCGTGCCGCTCCTGAGTGACTTTGGGATTGCCCGTGCGCTTGATGCCCCTGAGTTAACCAGTGCCGGGCGCACCGTTGGCACACCGGCCTTTATGGCCCCTGAACAAGCGCGCGGTCAGCGTGATATTGATCACCGCGCCGATATCTATGCTCTGGGCGCACTCTTCTATCGTTGTATTACCGGGCGTCAGCCCTTTAGTGGCTCTACGGTGCAGATCCTCCATGCCCATGTCTATGAACCGGTCACCATCAGCGAAGAGATCGGGCGTCAGCTGGCGCCGCGCCATATTCAGATCCTCCAACGCACGCTCGCCAAGGAGCCTGCTGACCGCTACCAGAGCGCCGAGGAGATGGCGCGCGATCTGGCTCTGGGCATTGATCCCGCACACGATACCTTGACTACTAGTGAACGTGAAGGGGACAGTACCCTAACGCTCGAACTGGCGTTGACGAGTGAACGGCCCAGCTTCACCGGAAAGCGGAGTGTACTAGTGCCGGCCACGCCTGCGCCATTGGCAATCCTTCCGGTCAAGGCTCCACCGCCTAACCCGCCGGCAACGCTAGAGACCGCTGTCTTGGCCTATCCCGCTGATCCTCACTTTGATCAGCAACTTGATCATCGTTTGCAGCGCGTCGCAAGCACCCTGCTTTCGCTGCTGCTAACGATCATTACGATTGTCGTGATTTGGTTCTATTGGAGTGATCTGATTGCCGGCGCGTTACAGCGCTTCTGGAAACCGGCCGCGTTGATCGAACCAACCCAGGTGTTGGCTAGCACGATGCCGGCGGTAAAACCGCTGGCCGTGGTGCCTTTTGTCGCCACCCCCCTTGTGGTGCCGGCCGTGGGTCGTCGCGTCCCCGAACGGGTTGTACCTTCAGCGCGCCGTTTGAACCGAGCGGCCACCAGTGGTGGCGCACTGCTGATCCCCACCGCACCCGCCCCAACGCAACTGCCACGTCCGCAAACTATTGCGCCGCTGCGGGCATCAGTTGTGACCCCGACTGCCGCTCCAACTACTGGTCCCCCGCTTGAACAGACTGTCTGTGCTGCCCCCATCGATCCTCGGCTCCAGCCTTTTCTAATCACCCTTGCGCCGGAAATGGCGACCGGGTTTCGTTGTGCTACGAGCGTGGCCCAAAGTATGAGCGGCGCGTACCTGCGCTATGAGCAGGGTTATATGCTCTACCTGCCCAGCCTGGAACTTGTCTTCATTGGCTATGATCAAGCCGGTGGCAATGCGAGCCAGGGCGCGATTAGTGCTTGGGAAGTGGTCGATCTGACGTTACGCCGTGCGCAACCCCAACCAACCGCACTCTTTGCGGCCCCAGAAGATCTGCGTTTTGTGCCGAAGGGCGTTTTTGCCGAAGCCTGGCAGCGGGTCGGGGTTGCCCCGCTGCTGGGCATGGCCCGTATGCCGGAAGCGTTGGTTTTTAATGCGGTGCTGCAGAAATTTACGGGCGGCTGGCTACTTTTGGATTACCATGCACTGATTAGCAACCATGAGCCGCTTTTCATCTTTGCGACAGCCACCCGCTTATTCTGAAACTTTTTTATCTTTCCTACAATTAATGTATGAACGTATCTGTGCCACCAAGGCTAAAAGGAGATAACTTTGCCGACTTTATGGAATTTCCACCCACTGCGCTACCTGCATCGTCCGCTGGTGGTACCGCTCTTGGGGCTGCTGTTGCTCTTGAGTGTTACCGGCTGTGGTGGCGGATCCCCCTTTGCCGCTGCAACGGCAACGCCCGTGCCGACGGCAACGCCGACCCCATTGCCGCCCCCTACGCCACTTCCAGGCACAACCCCGGCGCCAACGCCCCAAGTGAGCATTCCGCCAGATTTTACGGTTGTGTCTGATGAGCGACTGGGCTATTCTTTTGCTGTACCCGATGGTTGGAGTGAACTAAATCTGCGCGGTGGGCAGGTGCAGACCATGGCCGGCTTGCTGGGGTTGGGGGAACAGTTAACGGCACTAAATGAGTTTTTAGCTAGCCCCGAAGGTCAGGCGTTTGGTCAACTTTATATCACTGATCTGACCGCCGTCATGTTTGGCGGCCTACCAACCCTGCTGAATGTCAGTGTGGTTGCCGCCCCTGGTTATAGCGCGGAAGCTGCCGCCGCACAGGTTCAGCAGCTGATCGAACAGAATGTCGGTGCGCTGGGGAATGAGGTGACGATTGGTGCCGTGGAAACAGTAACGATCAACAACTTGCCGGCGGTTCGCAGCACCGCTACCGCCAACCTGAGTGCGGTCGGGATCGATAACAGCCTCTTTGCCAAAGTCGTTGCACTGCTGGCCAACGATCAGATCTATGTGATGACCCTGGTTGCGCCGCTTGACCAACGCACGGCGAAAGAGCCAACCTTTGACCAAATTATCGGTACTTTCCGTCCTGAATAAGGTGAGACCCCTGTGCTTGATCTAGCGCCTGGCCACAAACTTGGTCTGATCGTTGCCAATCCCGTTCTATTGGCCGGTGGTATCATCGGTCTGGGCGAGGCTGTTCATAGTGAAATGGCCACGGCCCAACTCGGCGCAGTGGTGGTAGGCCCGGTCCGCCGTGGGGGGCAAGCTGGTCCACCCGCGCCACGGCTGGCTGAGATGAGTGGTGGGTTTGTGCTGAACGGCAGTGAGCAGAATCGCGGGCTGAGCGCAGTCGTAAAGCGTTTTGCCCGTCTCTGGCCGCGCCTGGGTTGCCCGGTGGTAGTGCAATTGGTGGATCGCGATCCGCAGCAATTGGCTACCGTTGCCGAGCAATTGAGTACAGTGGCCGGTGTCAGCGCCTTTGAAATCGTGGTCCCGTTGTGGGCCGATGCGGAATGGCTCGAACGTGCAATTACAACCATCGATCGGCAGAGCGATCTCCCGCTGTGGGTCAAATTGCCACTGGCGACGGCGGTGACACTCGCCCCCGTGGCACAGATGGCCGGTGCTGTCGGGGCGGTGGTGGGGCAGGGGCTGCCAGCGGCACTGCCGCGGTCCTCCCTCTTGCCGCTGGCTGCCGCAGCTTCTGCGCTGGGCGAGCCGGTGGTGCAGGGGCAACTCTATGGGCCACTTACCTTTCCCCCAATGCTGGCGGCCTTGCTGGCCGTCGCCCGGCTTGATCTCGGGCTGGCGCTCATCGCCTCTGGTGGAATTCATACCCTGGCCCAGGCATGCCAGGTTTTAGCCGCCGGGGCCGACGCCCTGCAAATCGATAGTGCTGCCTGGATCGAGCCAGGCTTGCCGGCGCAATTGGCAAAAGCGTTGGCCTAGTTTGCCCGCTGCTCTGCTGTTGTTTAGTGGCTAGCCAGTGGTAAAAAGGGGCAGTTGCTGCGCAGCCTGTTTGCCGTTGAGCAGGACATAGCGGCTGGTACGCTCGACATCACGCACACCAACTGCATGCAGGTGTGAAAGCTGCGTCAAGGGCGTGCGTTGTCGCGCCTTGACAATCGCATCGGCACTTTTCGGACCAATGCCAGGCACCTGTAACAACGCTTGGCGGTCGGCGCGGTTGATCTCAAGCGGTTGGGCGCGCAGATTTTCGTCCGCCCAGGCTTGTTTTGGATCAAGATCAAGCCGCAGATTGCCCTCACCTTGAAAGGGCAGATCTTCTAGTTGCCAGTTATAGTCGCGCAGCAGGTAGCTGGCTTGATAGAGCCGATGTTGGCGTATGGCTGGTGTGCTGGCCAGATCTTCAAAAGGGGTCTGGCGAATGGGGTGGAAAGCGGAATAGTAGGTGCGCGCTAGCCCCAACTGGCGATAGAGATGTTCGCTAACTTGTAATAATTCCAGATCAGTGTCGCCCACGGCCCCAACCACAAATTGGGTCACCACGCTCGCCCGCAGCGTTTCGCGGGCACGCAGTTCACTGATCCATTGTAACCGCTGAAAGAGTTCGTTCCAGTAATCCTTTTTGGGGGCCAAACGTTGTAGCCGCTCTGCGGTCGCCCCCTCTAAATTGACCGAAACGCGGTCGGCAAGCTGCATGGCACGGCGGATCTGCTCATATTCGGCTCCAGGCATGATCTTGAGGTGGAGATAACCGCGGTAGCCATATTTGCGGCGTAAAATATCGGCTGTATCGAGCAATTTATCTTGGGTAGTGACACTGCCCTTGATAATGCCAGAAGAGAGGAAGAGTCCATCCACCACCTGTGCGCGCTGCAACATGTCAAAGCTACGCGCCATTTCGTCCGCACCAAAGGTGATCCGCTTGGTCTGGCTGCGTCCAGCGCGAAAGGGGCAATAGAAGCAGTTGCGTTCACAGGCGGTGGTCATCATCGCCTTCAGAATTGGTTTCTTGCCGGTTGGTGTTGTTACCTCCGAGATGCAGGGCAACGCCTTCATGGGTCGCGCCCCTGTCGTCGGGGCTTTCTGTTCACTCAACGGATCCGAACCAGCCGGCTCAAAATCAGTAGCATCGCGTAGCAGCGACAATTTCTGGTAGGCATCCGGTGCAACCTTGAAATTCATTCTACGCTCCTGCTTGGTTAGCCAATACGTGGTGACAATGATTACTTTGCTTATTTTGTGAACATTTGTTCTTTTTGTCAAATTTGTTAAGGCTTGTAGTAACTAATCCGCCACCCCCTCCTAACCTCCCCCAGCCTGGGGGAGGAACTGTCACGTCGTCATGGGTTCCTCCCCTTAACAGGGGGAGGTTAGGAGGGGGTGAGTAGTTAAGGCTTGTAAACAGCGATGGGACCCTGTGCCTCCATGGCGTGCTTAATGATAAAATGATTTCACCCGCCATTGCCGAAATACGCTGATCCAACGCATAGAGACGAGAAGCGCCCAATGTCGACCACGAGTTTGTACCAACAAAGTAAAACAACCCTCTATAACCCCGAGCTGCCGGACGACTACGCGGATCACGATGATTGGCTCTTTCGCACGCTGACCGAAGCCACCTCGATTGCAACCGGAGCGCGTTTTTTTGCGTTGCTGGCAGAAGCGCTCTCCACTGCGTACAGGGTGCGGGAGGTTTATATTACCGAGTGTATCGACAAAGTTAGCGTACACTCCGTTGCCCACTGGGACGGTGGGCAACTAGTGCCAAACGAAGAGTATGCCGTTGCCGGTTTGCCTTGCGAAGTGGTCGTCGAGGGCAAGCTGCTCTACTTTCCCCATAGTGTCAAGCTCTTTTTCCCCGATGCGGAAAGCGAAAGCTATATTGGCGTCCCGCTCTTTGGCGCAACCCAAGCGGTGATCGGCCACATTGTGATGGAAGATATGGTGCCGCGGGCCGCGACGCCTTCCGGCATATCGGCGCTACGCGTCTTTGCGGCGCGCGCCGCGGCTGAATTGGAACGCGACAAACTCCAACGCGAACGCGATCTGGCTTACCAGACGCTCGAACAGCGTGTCCATGAACGCACCCGCGAAATTGAGCAGCGACGGGCGGTGGCGGCTAGTTTGCAAGCAATCCTGGCCAACCTGAATGCCACCGATTCATTCACTGCGATTTTACATTCGATTGTGCAAAATGGCTGTAAAGTATTCGACAGCAGCTATAGTCTGCTCTGTGCGGCAACGGCTGCGGCAACGGCTGTAGACGGCTATACCATTGAAGCCGCCTTTGTTGATCGGGACAAGTTTGTCACATCCCCCTTGCCCGATGTCGCTACCATCAACAACGCAACAACCATCGCCCCGATCATTCAGCAGGCAATGGCGCAACGGCAGCCACAATTGGGCTATAATGATAGCATCCCATTCCTTGCCCTGCCGTTGCTGCTGGAAGATGCGCAGGCTGGTTGTCTGCTGCTCTTTGCACCGGCACTTGAACCCCAAGCGAACATTACCCTGGATTTGGCCGCTGTCTATGCTGAGCAGATCAATCTGGCTTTGCAGAATGCGCGTTTGCGCAAGGCAGCCGAATTGGCGGCCACCATGGAAGAGCGTAACCGCCTGGCGCGCGATCTTCACGATGTGGTGAGCCAAACCTTGTGGTCTGCCGGCCTGCTGGCGGATGTGATACCGGACTTGTGGGAAACGAATATTGTGCAAGGGCGGCTGCGTTTGGCACAATTGCGCCAATTGAACCGGTTGGCCTTGGATGAACTGCGCGCCTTGCTCTTTGAATTGCGACCGGCGGCCATTGCCAACCTTGCGCTTGATGCGCTCCTGGCCCAGCTTGTCCATGCCACAAAGCGGCCGGACCAGGTTACGATTACGTTGCAGGCAGAGGCGGGGCACTTTGTTGCATCGCCGGCACAGATCGCGATCTATCGCATTACCCAGGAAGCACTGAGCAATGCACTGCGCCATGCCGCGGCCACCGCCGTCACCATCACCCTTGCGCGGTGCGCCGATCAACTATGCTTGACCATCGTCGATAATGGGCAGGGTTTTGATCCGGCGCAAGAGCACCCCGGCCGTATTGGTCTACAGATTATGCAGGAGCGCGCGGCGTCAATTGCCGCGGCGTTAACCATTGCGTCGACACCAGCAAACGGCACTTCGATTCGCTTGTGCTGGACACAAATGCGCGCAGACGGCGAGGCAGAACGGGAGCCATCCGTATAAAGGCGCAATCGATTTGCAATAGACCTGTAATAAGTTTTTCATGTTGGTTTTATCGTTCGGGTGTAAACTTTGAGAGGGAGACAGGCGGACAATCGTAACTAACGTCCCCGGCACAGGCGAAGCGTTGGTTCGTTTACGTCCCATTCAGCCGCCTGTGCCGGGGACATTGCGAAGTTGACCCTTTTTTAGAACGCCAAAACCAGAAATTGACCCAGGAATTGATCATGGCAACATCAGCCGTAACCCATCGAACACGCAAGACGAGTACCACGACTATGCCTGCGCCCCAAGCGATTCGTGTGCTGCTTGTCGATGATCATATGATGGTCCATATCGGCATTACCGGTATGCTCGAAGCCTTTGCGGATCTAACACTTGTGGGCATCGCCACCTGTGGTCAGGAGGCCCAAGCGCTCTGCCGCAAACTAAAACCGGATGTCATTTTAATGGATCTCGTCATGCCGGGGATGGATGGTATCACCGCCATTCGGCACATTTTGCAAGAGCAGCCCCAGGTCGCCATTATTGCCTTGACCAATTACGATGATGGGGATCGGGTCAATCAGGCGCTCCAAGCCGGGGCCGGTGGTTATCTGCTCAAAAATGTGACTGCGCACGAATTGGCGGCGGCGATCCGTGCCACCTTCTGTGGCCGTGTGACGTTGGCCCCCGAAGCCGCGCATGCCCTGCTACACAACGAGCGCCAACCGCTCTTATCGCCCCTTACCAGCCGTGAATGCGAAACATTACAACTGCTGGTAAAGGGCTTCTCCAACAGCCAGATTGCCAAGCAGCTTTCTGTTAGCCCATATACAACCAAGAATCACGTCCACAATATTCTGCAAAAATTGAATGTCGCCAATCGCGCCGAAGCGGCCATCTTTGCCATTCGGCACGGCCTCGTCGCTGTGGAATAAAATCGCCACAGCTTATAACGACTCAGTCCCGCCTCTTGGCCTCCTCCCCATATCCGCTCCCAACCACTAGGCTAACCTTTCCTCACAACACTTGGTCACCGCTGCGTGCGCAGCACTGACCACTAGTACAGCATTCCCGAAATTTTGCTGTTTTTTTTCGTCCCGCTGGGACGAACGCGGCTTTTAATCCAGCAAAATTTTGAATCATTTAATTTACGATGTATATAGTCCGATCGGACTATATGAAAATAGTTCCATTAGATAGTCCGCCTGGGTGGTGACATCAAACAAAAAACGATGTATAATGTGATTGGAGTGTGCAACCTTTGCACAACTAATGCACAAGAAACGTTCACGGTGCTTGCCGTGTTAACCAATAATCACTGATCCATAAAATGCATAGTGGAGTAACGATGGCTGAGCCACAACTTACCGTCTATGGGGCCTATTGGTGCCCTGATTGCCGCCGCGCCAAACAATTTTTGGGCGAGCAGTTTATCCCCTACAACTGGGTGGACATCGAGCAAGATCCGGTCGCCGAGCAATTGGTGATCGCCAAGAACAACGGCAAACGGATTATCCCCACCATCGTCTTTGCCGATGGCTCGCTGCTTGTGGAACCATCGAATGCTGAATTAGCCCACAAATTAAAGCTAACCACCGAAGCGCGCATGAGCTACTACGACCTGATCATCATCGGGGGCGGGCCGGCCGGGTTGACCGCGGCCATCTATGCGGCAAGAGAAGGGGCGCAAACGCTCCTCATCGAGCGCTCCGGCTTGGGCGGACAGGCGGGCATTACAGTGGGAATCGATAACTTTCCCGGCTTTCCGCAGGGCATTGGCGGGCTGGAACTTGCCGCGCGCATGGTCGAACAGGCGCGGCGCTTCAATGTGGAAATTTTGCAGGCGCAGGAGATCGGCCACCTGGCCTTGCATGATGGCTACGCCTGTGCCGTCAATGGGGCTGATCAACACTATCACAGCGGCGCGATCTTGATCGCCACCGGGGCCAGCTACCGCCGGACGGAAGCGCCCGGCGAGGCGGACTACATCGGCGCGGGGATTCATTTCTGCGCCACTTGCGACGGGCCATTTTATAAAGGGGCCAAATCAGTCGTCGTGGTGGGGGGTGGCAACTCCGCCGTCGAAGAAGGGCTGCACCTGACTAGCTTTGCGGATAAAGTAACGCTGCTCGTGCGCGGCGATCAGTTGACCGCCAGCCAAATTGCGATTGAGAAAGCGACCGCGCCGGGCTCGCGCATTGAGGTAAGCTTCAATACAGCCATTGAAGCGTTTGAGGGAGAGAATGCGAAATTGCAGCGGGTCAAGGTGCGCAACCGCGTGACGGGCGAAGCAAGCGTAATCGACACCGCCGCAGCCTTTATCTTTATCGGCCAGACCCCGAATTCGGCCTTCTTGCAGGGTGATGTGGCAATGGATAAGCATGGTTTTATCTTGACCGGCCACGATCTCAGCCATGCCGCCACCGCCAATGGGGACTATCGCCCGGCACCGTTCGAGACAAGCGTACCCGGTCTCTTTGCCGCCGGCGATGTCCGCCACGGCAGTGTCAAACAGGTCGCCTCTGCCGTCGGCGAAGGGGCCGCCGCCGCGATTGCCATCCGCGAATTTCTGCGCAAACGTTAACTGCTAAGCCACCCCCTCCTAACCTCCCCCTGTTAAGGGGAGGAACTGTCTCGTCGTCAACGGTTCCCTCCCCAGCCTGGGGAGCGCGCCTGGTAGCGGGAACCCTTTGGGTGCGCTTCTAGGCGCGGGAAGGGTTAGTAGTTACCGCAAACATTAATGGTGAATTGCCAATTATCTCGCCGCGGCACCATTTACAATTCGTAATTCACCATTCACCAGTCAGGCGGCTGCTATGATTGATTTTGGACGCGAGATTACCGGCCAACCACATAATGCCATCACCCGCGAGTGGTTGGTGACCAACGGCATCGGCGGCTATGCATCCGGCACGGTTGCCAATCTCTTGACGCGGCGCTATCACGGGCTGCTGGTGGCTGCGCGCAAGCCGCCGCTGGGGCGTACCGTGCTCTTGAGCAAGTTGGATGAAACAGTCACCTATGCAACACAAAAATACCCGCTTTATACCAATCAGTGGCTGCAGGGCCAGGCACCGCTGGAACCGCCCGGTTTTTTCCAGATCGAGCGCTTCCGGCTAGCGGGCACGACACCGATCTGGACTTATGCGATTGGTGATGCCCGTCTGGAGAAAGCGGTCTGGATGGAGCAGGGGGCCAACACCACCTATGTGCGCTATACTTTGTTGCAGGCCACGCAACCGCTCTATCTGGAACTGAAGGCACTGGTCAACTACCGGGATTATCACGCCACCACCCGTGCCGGGGATTGGCGCATGCAGGTGGAGCAGGTTGACCAGGGGTTGTGTGTCACGGCCTTTGCCGGTGCCACGCCGCTCTATCTGTTGAGCGATCGCGCCGAAGCCATCTTTGCCCATGATTGGTATCGCAACTATTTTCTGGCAGAAGAGGCGGCACGGGGGCTGGATCCGCTGGATGACAATCTCTACGCCGGGCGCTGGCAGACAATGCTCTATGCCGGGGATTCGGTCACACTGATCGCCAGTACCGATGTGCGCTCGACCAGTGATAGCCAGGCCGCCTACGCACGGCAACGCGATCATGAAGCGCAGCTCATCCGCCAAAGCCAACAGACCGACGGCCCAGGCTGGGTGCAGCAACTTGTCTTGGCCGCCGACCAATTTATTGTACGCCGCCCCGTCGCCGCCGATCCGGACGGGCGCTCGATCATCGCCGGCTATCATTGGTTCGGCGATTGGGGCCGCGACACCATGATCAGCCTGCCCGGTCTCACGCTGACCACGGGACGTTACGCCGTGGCGGCTAAGATTTTGCGCACCTTCGCCAACCATGTCGATCAGGGTATGTTGCCCAATCGTTTTCCCGACTCCGGCGAGACGGCTGAATATAACACCGTTGATGCCACGCTCTGGTACTTTATTGCGATCCACGCCTATGTCAATGCGACGAATGATGAGGCGTTCTTGCGCGAACTTTTCCCCACGCTGTGTACGATCATCGATTGGCACAAACGCGGCACCCGTTACCAGATTCACATGGACCCCAACGACGGCCTGCTCTATGCCGGTGAAGCGGGGGTACAACTTACCTGGATGGATGCCAAAGTGGGCGATTGGGTGGTGACGCCACGCACGGGCAAGGCGGTCGAGATCAACGCGCTCTGGTACAACGCGCTACGTATGATGGCTGCCTTTGCCGCACGCCTGGGCGCAGCAGACGACGACTATACCACCCTCGCCGACCAGGTGCAGCGTAACTTTCAGCGCTTTTGGCATGAGGCTGCCGATTATTGCTATGATGTGATCGACCTGCCGGCCGGCGGATCTGATTCTGCCTTGCGTCCCAATCAGCTTTTTGCCGTTTCGCTGCCCTACAGCCCGCTGGCTGCGGCACAGCAGCGCGCCATCGTGGACATTTGCGCTCGGCGCTTGCTGACCTCGCTGGGCCTGCGCAGTCTGGACCCCGCCAATCTCGCCTATCGCGGGCAATTTCACGGTGGCCCCCATGAACGGGACAGCGCCTATCATCAAGGCACCGTTTGGGCATGGCTGATTGGTCCCTTCATCGAAGCCCACCTGCGCGTCTATCACAAGCCCGACCAGGCTCGTCAATTTCTGCAACCTTTCAGCCATCACTTGGCCGACTATGGCCTGGGCAGCATCAGCGAAGTCGCCGTAGGGGACGCCCCCCATCGCCCTGGGGCCTGTATCGCCCAAGCGTGGAGCGTGGCCGAGGTGTTACGCGTCTGGAAATTATTGGAAACTAAGGGGTGAAACTACTCACCCCCTCCTAACCTCCCCCAGCTTGGGGGAGGAACAGAAGCCGCGTTGACGAATGATCGGCTCCCTCCCCAAACTGGGGAGGGGTGAGTAATTATCACCCAATCACCAATCATCCGCTCACCGAAAGTGATCATCTCATGTCGATCCAAAGCGCCGAACAGCAGCGACTTGCTGCGCACCGTGACCACAAAGCCAACTGGAAGCAGTGGGGTCCCTACCTCAGTGAACGGGCAATAGTACGCCGTCAAGGAAGTTTTGCTAGATTAGCCACGGAGTGGCGGCAGAAGGTAGGCCAGCCTTTTAAGGCTGGCGTCCTGGACCCGCAGGTTGAAACCTGCGGCTACCATCAGTCGCCACTCCGTGGCTAAGCCATCAGAATTTCCCTGACACTGTAATAGTGTTCTGTGAATTAAGTCTTGATAGATAAATGCTACCCCCTCCCAACCCGGGTACCCCTTGGGTGCAGCTTGGGGGAGGAGCCATGACCTCACCGGCGAGGTGACGATTCCCTCCCCAAGCTGGGGAGGGGTTTTCAACCTATCATTACTTATTTCACAAAACAATAGTGTTCTGCCAATAAATTTTGATGGGTCAACCCGTCCCTACGGGACGAAAACAACAGGGAAAGGTAAGAATGACAGTTCAAACATCTACTTCACCGGAAACCACGAAAACTTCGTTCTTGAGCAAACATGGTCAAAAGCTGGTCGCGGCTGGGTTTTGGGTTTTGTTGGTCGGCGGCTATACCTGGTACTACCGGGCCAACAACTTAACGACAGAAACGGCGCTGTTGCAACTTGTCGATCTCTTTAGCTCGGCCTGGGGACCGCTGCTCTATATCGTGCTGTATGCCTTGCGCCCGCTCATCTTTTTCCCGGCCACGCTTTTGACGCTGACCAGCGGATCGATCTTCGGGGCCGGCTCGCTCTTCAATCTGACGTTGGCAGTACTTTACACCGTGATTGGCGCCAACCTCTCGGCCATGGTGGCCTATCTAGTCGGTCGCTTTTTTGGGCAGGGGTTACTGCAAGAACAGAAAAGCGAGGAAGGGAAAGTCGGTCTGATCCAGGGCTATGCGGATCGGATGCGCAATAACAGCTTCGAGACGGTGCTGATCATGCGCTTTATCTTCCTACCCTATGACTTGGTCAACTATCTGGCGGGTATCCTGCGCATCGACTGGAAAGCCTTTTTGTTGGCGACCGTCCTCGGCTCGATCCCCGGCACGATTGCCTTTGTCTCCTTTGGTGCTTCGATTGATATCAAAGAACTGGCAATGGGCAAGACGCCCCAATTTAACCCGTGGGTGTTGGGCTTTGGGCTGGTGATTCTGCTGGTTAGCCTGGCGATCTCCCGCTACTTCAAAAAACGGGAAACATCGTCGGCCGCATAGATGCGGCGCAGCGTAACGGTCACTGCCATTTAGGTAAGGGCGGAACGTGTACTCAGCGTCCCCAGACGCTGAGCCCGTCTCGCTGCGCTGCGCATCTAGGAACCGCGGCGAGTACTTGTGGGAGATGCGTACTGCTCCCTGACCTAAATGGCAGGGAGAATAACGGTGCCCTGGTTGGTCAATCAATGAACTGTTTATCACATTGGAGAATTGCGAAATGCAAACAACAGAGTTAATGGCAACGGCAGAAACGTCGATCGCCGATGCGCTGCCAAAGACTGAAAATAATCTACGCCGTTTGGGCAATGCCCGCCCCGACAACTGGACAAACCCCAAACCGGCCCCCGTCTACAACTTGTTGGTGGTCGGTGGCGGCTCCGCCGGCCTATTAGCGGCGATTGTGGCCGCGGGGCTGGGTGGCAAGGTGGCCTTGATTGAAAAACACATGATGGGGGGCGACTGCTTGAACGTCGGTTGTGTGCCCTCCAAAGCGATTATTCGTTCGGCCAAGAGCATGGGCGAAATCATGATGGCGCACAAATTCGGCATCGAAAGTCATGGCGCCACCGTCCATTTTGACCAGGTAATGGAGCGCATTCGCCGTGTGCAGGCCGACATCAGCCATGTCGATTCAGTCTGGCGCTACACCGAAGCCGGGGTCGATGTCTTTCTGGGGGAGGGCCGTTTTACCGGGGCCGATACCCTGGAAGTGGGTGGGGAACAGATCAAGTTCAAAAAGGCGGTCATCGCCACCGGTTCGCGCCCCTTTCATCCGGCGATCCCCGGCTTGAACGAGGCCGGCTTCCTGACCAACGAAACTGTCTGGAATCTGATGGAACAACCCAAGCGGCTGGCTGTGATTGGCGGCGGGCCGATTGGCTGTGAATTGGCGCAAGCCTTTCAGCGCCTGGGCAGTGCCGTGACGCTCTTCCACAATGCCGGTCACATTCTGAATCGTGAGGATGCCGACGCCGCCGAAGTGGTCCAAGCGACCTTCTTGCGTGAAGGCATTAAGCTGGTGCTCAACAGCCAGGTGACCCAAGTGACCCACATGAACGGCGAAAAGCTGTTGCACTATGAATGTCCGGCAGGGGGTGAGGCGATTGCCGTGGACGAAATTTTGGTGGCAACCGGCCGGCTGCCCAATATTGAAAACTTGGGGCTTGATCAGGTTGGGGTGCAAACTGACCCACGCCGCGGGATTATCGTCAACGAGTATATGCAGACCAGCAATGGGCGCATCTACGCGGCGGGTGATGTGGCGATGGCGTATAAATTTACCCATGCCGCCGCCGCCGCCGCCAAAATCGTAATCCAGAATGCCCTCTTTTATGGGCGCAAGAAGATCACCGATCTCAAGATGCCCTGGTGTACCTACACCGATCCGGAGATTGCCCACGTCGGCATTTATGAGCATGACGCCGCGGCCAAAGGGCTTGCCATCGACACCTACACCATCCACTTCGATGAGAATGACCGCGCCATGGCCGACGGCGAGGAAGCGGGCTTTGTCAAGGTGCATACCAAAAAGGGGACGGACGAAATTCTCGGCGCGACGATTGTGGCACGCCAGGCCGGCGATATGATCAACGAGATTACCTTGGCGATGGTGGCCGGGATTGGGCTGAAAACCATCGGCGAAGTGATCCATCCTTACCCGACCCAAGCCGAGGCGATTGCGCGCGTGGCCGGCCTCTACAACCGCACGCGGCTCACCCCGACCGTGCAGAAGTTATCCGGCGGCTGGTTGGCGTTGAACCGTAGATAGTAGTTAGGCTATTTGTGATGCGTGAAACGTGAAGCGTGAAGCGTGAAACGTGAAACGTGAAACGTGATGCGTGCTACCTGTGCCGTCGCTGGGCAGTTCACGAATCACGTTTCACGAATCACGTTTCACGCTTCACAAGGAGGAAGGATGATTGACAAACGCTTTCTGCTCGTCGATGGTCGTTCGCTGGTGCGGGTCACCTTTACCGTGCCCAATGGCCTTTGGGCCGCGGCGCTCTATTTGGTCGGCGATTTCAATGATTGGCAGCGAACAGCACACCCCTTCCACCATGATGAGCGCGCCGGGCAGTGGACCATTACCGTCGATTTGGATCAAGGGCGCGCCTATCAATTTCGTTATCTGCGTGACCATGACCACTGGCTGAATGATAGTCAAGCCGATGCCTATGTGATCAATCCCTATGGCACTGACAATTTTGTCGTGGTGACCGATCCACATTTTAAACAGTATCGTGATCAACGTGATCAAAAGGAGCAGTAAGATGGAACTCGCAATGGTTGGTTTAGGCAAGATGGGCGCAAACATGACGAGCCGCCTGTTACGGGGCGGCCATCGGATCGTCGTGTACGATCTCAATGGGGCCGCAGTTCAAAAGGCAGCGGCGGAAGGCGCGATTGGCGCCCATTCGTTTGCTGAACTTGTCCAGCAATTAGCGACCCCCCGCGCGGTCTGGCTAATGGTCCCCTCCGGTGAGCCGACGGAACAGACCATGTTGGCGGTGGCAGAACAGTTGTCCCTGGGCGATACGATCATCGATGGCGGTAACAGCAACTACAAGGATTCGATCCGCCGTGCGGCCCTGCTCAAGGAAAGAGGGATCCATTTTGTCGATGTCGGCACGAGTGGCGGTATCTGGGGTATTACGGAAGGCTACAGTATGATGGTCGGCGGCGATCAAGCCGTGGTGGAACAACTTAATCCCATTTTTGCCACGTTGGCCCCCGGCGCGGATAAAGGCTGGGGGTATGTTGGCCCGTACGGTGCCGGTCACTTTGTCAAGATGGTGCATAACGGCATTGAATATGGCTTGATGCAAGCCTATGCCGAAGGGTTTGAGTTGATGCAAAAAAAGCATGAACTACACCTGGATCTACCGCAAATTGCCGAAATTTGGCGACATGGCAGCGTAGTACGCTCGTGGCTGCTCGACTTGACCGCGGATGCCCTCAAAGAAAATCCCAAGCTAGATGGCATTGCGGCTTATGTCACCGATTCCGGCGAAGGACGGTGGACCGTGGTGGAAGCCATCGATCTGGCGGTATCGATTCCGGTGATCAGCATGTCACTACAACGGCGCTTCCGCTCGCGCGACGAAGCGCCCTTTTCGGACAAACTGTTGGCGGCCATGCGCAACCAATTTGGCGGCCATGCCATCAAAACCGTCGCCAGTGGTGGGTGATCCAACGCGGCGAACAAATCCTCATGTCCCAGCGGGACAACTGAATTTAGGTGATTTATGCAACACAATCTACCAACAACGATTGTCATCTTTGGTGCTTCGGGCGATTTAACGCAGCGCAAGCTAATCCCCGCGCTCTACAACTCCTTGCGTAAGGGGCGTCTACCGGCACAAACGCGTATTGTCGGCTTTGCCCGCCGTCCGTGGGACGACGACGCCTTTCGCGACCTGCTGCATAAAGGGGTGCAGCAGTTCAGCGGCCACTATGCGGCTGGCCTTTGGCAAGACTTTGCGCCCATGCTCCAGTACTGCCAAGGTGATCTGGACACCCCGGCCGATTACGCCCGTCTGGCCGAATTTTTGCAGGATTTAGAAGCTGGCCCGGTACACCGTCTCTACTATCTGGCTACCGGTCCTGAGTATTATGGCCCGATTGCCACCCACTTGGGCGCAGCCGGCTTGGCGGATCAAAGCAACGGCCGGCGCAATCTGGTCATCGAAAAACCCTTTGGCCATGATCTAGAGACCGCGCTGGCCTTAAACAAGGTTGTACACAGTGCCTGGCACGAGAGCCAAGTCTACCGGATCGATCATTATCTGGGCAAAGAGACGGCGCAGAATATCATGTTTTTCCGCTTTGCCAATGCGATTTTCGAGCCGCTCTGGAATCGTAATTATATCGATCATGTCCAGATCACGGTCGCAGAAACCGTCGATGTCGGCCATCGCGCCGGTTACTATGATAGTGCCGGGGTGCTGCGCGATATGTTTCAGAATCACCTGTTGCAACTCTTTACGTTGGTGGCCATGGAGCCGCCGTCACCGGCCAACGCCACGACTTTGCGCAATGAGAAAGTCAAAGTGCTGAGCGCCACCCGCCCGATTGGCCTGGAAAACACGGTGCGTGCCCAATACACGGATTATCGGCAAGCGCCGGGCGTCGCCCCCGCCTCACAGACGCCGACCTTTGCCGCGCTCAAACTCCAGGTAGATAACTGGCGCTGGCAAGGGGTGCCCTTTTACTTGCGCTCTGGGAAAGCTTTGGCGGCCAAGCTGTCGGAAATTAACATTGTCTTCAAACGCCCACCACTCGACATGTTCCGTCTGCTCGATGGTCCACCGGCCGCGCCCAATGTGTTGACGATTTCGGTCCAACCCAATGAAGGCATCCATCTGGGTTTCGATGCCAAAGTGCCGGATACGACCCAGGAACTGAGCAAAGTAGAGATGCACTTTCACTATCACGAAGCCTTTCCCGGCAAGCCGCTGCCCGACGCCTATGAACGGCTGCTCCTTGATGCGCTCAACGGTGACGCCACGCTCTTTGCCCGCAGTGACGAAATTGACTATGCCTGGCGGCTGATCGACCCAGTGTTGCAAGGATGGGCCAGTGAGAACGCCCCGCCCCTCGCGACTTATGCACGGGGGAGTTGGGGACCGGCAGAAGCGGATGCGTTGTTAGCGCATGGTGGCCGGGCTTGGTACGTTGAGGATTGAAACTGCGTAGTGCCACAGTCAAAAATACTTGTGATGTGCTTATCAGGCATCATGTCGACACGGCACCAATTAACGATGAAAAGTGGTCAGGTCGTCGCGTGGTCGCGACATCTGGACCACGCGACTATGCGACGATTTTCACATGAGTTTTGACTACGTGAATTAATTGGGATCATTATATAATCAATCCTGCGCTCATTATTTGGTATCTTAACTGACCTGCAGCCCACGGAAAGCACCTGTCTTGTGAATGATTCTACCCTGCCACCCATCTTACGCCACAAACATTATGCGCAACCGTCACAATTCCTTCCTGAGAACTTGCTGCGCGAAGCCCGGCGGCAAAAAGGGCTAGCGGCGCACCCGATCCCCGCGATCTGTGTGCTGGACCCGGATGGCGATATTGTGCGCAACTTGGTGGCGACGGGGCGCGCCCAGTTGCATGGGGCGTGGGCCTGCTACCATACCCAACTCTACACCTTTGCCGTGGCCGGCATCCACTATGGGATTGTTGGCTGTGCGGTTGGGGCCGCCTTTGCGGTGCTCGTCGCCGAAGAACTCTTTGCCGCCGGCTGCGAACTATTAATCAGTGTCACTTCTTCCGGCCAGATCTTACCCACCGCAGCACCGCCCTTTTTTATCTTAATTACCCACGCCCTGCGCGATGAAGGAACCAGCTATCACTATTTGCCCCCAGCCGACTATGCCCAACTTGCGCCTGAACTATTGGCTATACTGACGACAGCTTTTGCCGCAGGATCCCTTGCCGTTTACAATGCCGCGACCTGGACGACCGATGCCCCTTTTCGGGAGACCGCCGCAGCAATCGATGCGGCAAAGGCGGCTGAGATTTGGGCAGTAGAAATGGAAGCGGCCGCGCTCTATGCTTTTGCCCAGGCGCGCGGTAAGCCGGTTATCTGTTTTGCCCATGTTACCAACCAAATGGGGACGATTGAAGGGGATTTTGAAAAGGGCGAAGCGGATGGCAGTCGTGACGCGCTGGATCTCATCCGCGCCACCGCGCAAGCTTGGCTTACGCACCAGGCTGATAAAGCAACCGCTGAAGTGTAGGAGCTACTACATTTCTTTCTACCGGAATAGGCTTCAATGAGCCTATCCAGATACACCTGAGTCGTCGCGCACGCAACGGCTTCCACCATGGAAAAAGGTTATATGACGCCCTAAGCCATCAGCAACGAAGTTTCGGACGTGACCTGTGCCGCACCGGCTTTTTTATGGAAACTCTGGATCTACACCAACTATGATTGTAATCTACGCTGCTCTTATTGTGTCGCGAAATCGAGCCCCAATACGGCGCGCCGAGCGTTAGGGTTGGCGAATGTCACGCGTTTGGTCGACGAGGCGGTTGATCTGGGCTTTAGCGACATCTTCTTTACCGGTGGCGAACCCTTTATTCTCAACGACATCTATGCCATGCTCGCCTATGCCTCGGCGCGGGTGAAGACCACAATCCTGACCAACGCCATGTTGCTCCAAGGCAAACGGTTGGATCAACTCTGCGCCATCAACAATGAAAACTTGATTGTGCAAGTAAGTCTGGATGGCGGCAAGGCGGCTGATCACGATGCCTACCGCGGTAAAGGGGCATGGGCAAAAACGGTCGAGGGTATCCGTCTGCTGCAGGAACGTGGTTTTCGCGTCCGGCTTAGTACCACCGAAACGCCGGCCAATTCAGCCCGGCTGGCTGAGGTCTGTGCTTTTCATAACACGTTGGGGATTCCTGAGGAAGATCACTTTATTCGCCCCTTGGCCAAACGCGGTTATTCCAAGGAAGGCATCGAGCTGGATCTGACCAATCTGATGCCGGAGGTGACGGTAAATGTGGATGGCATCTTCTGGCACCCACTTTCGACTGATACAGATATGCAGGTCAGCCGCAAACTTTTCCCTTTGGTTAGTTCGGTCGAACGCATTCAACAGCAGATCGACGAGATTGCCCGTACCGGCAGCAGCAAGTTGATGACCTTTACCTGAGGATAGCCCCACCTGCTTCCGTGTGAAGCATTTACCGCAGCAAACTCGTTGCGCTGCTCTGCGGCGCAAGGCAGAATGGACGCTCCGCGTCCCTGATCAGATTGATAAAAACCTATTTTACAAAGCACAACAAGGAGCGCAGCAATGATTCAAGCCTTTGTCTTTATTGAAGCCGAACCCGGTCGCGTCCAAGAATTGGTCACCGAATTGGCCGGGATGGAATTAGACGGCTCAGTCATCAAACATGTTTATGCCATCACAGGTCGTTATGATCTCATGGCATTGGTCGAAAGCCCGGATGTGGGGTCGTTGGGCAATTGAGTCGCCAACGGCATCGGGAACGCCGTGGGCGTTCGACACACAGAAAGTAATTTGATCATCTGGTCTGCAGCAGGCGAACGGTAAGCCGCCATGGATGCAACCAGAGCCGCTTACCTACGTGAGCGTGTAGAACAGGTCTATTCTACCATTGCCTCCACCCCCCAAGCTGAGCACCCCTTTGTGGTTGGGCGGGCTTTGGCCCAAAATGTTGGCTACCCAAATATAATAAACTCTATGCCAATTTGTTTTGCCTGTGTGACAAGATGATACGATGACCTTGCTAATTTCAGCGTGTCATCCTGTCCCGATGCAAGGTTAAATCAGAATAATGGCTAAGCTACTTTGGGCAAAGTGACCTAAAGTGTATAGCTTTACAGATATAAATTTTCTGTAATGACTAACCCCACCCGCGCCTAGAAGCAGGAACCCATTGGAAGCGCTCCTAGGCGCGCTTCCCTGCTAAGGGAGGGAACAGTTGACCCCGATACCGTTCCTCCCCTTACCAGGGGGAGGTTAGGAGGGGGTGGCTTGGTCGTTATAATTTCCTAAAGGTGATCTATGCGTGCTGTTGTGCAACGCGTTAGTCAAGCCAGTGTGGCTGTGGCTGGTGAAGTCGTCGGCGCCATTGACCGCGGCTTTTTGATTTTGCTGGGCATTACCCAAGCCGACGGTGAAAATGAGGTCGCTTATCTTGTGCGTAAGGTTGCTGGTCTGCGCCTCTTTGAGGATAATGAAGGAAAAATGAATTTAGGCTTGACCGACGTGGGCGGTGCAGCCTTGGTGGTGAGCCAATTTACACTTTATGGCGATGTGCGCAAAGGGCGACGCCCCAGCTTTATAGAGGCAGCGCGCCCCGAACAGGCCGCACCACTGTATGAACGCTTTTGTACCCTGCTCGCCGCGGAAGGGATTGGGGTACAGCGCGGCGTCTTTCAAGCACACATGGCGGTCCACTTGGTCAACGATGGCCCGGTGACCTTGTGGCTAGACACCGCGCAACTGTTGGGGACCTAAACGCGTTGATCGTCGACATCAACCGCAACGAGGTGAGACATTACACGCAGTGCAAGCGCACAAGTTTAATTTAGAATAAGGAGTAGCGCTGTGGCAAAAACAAGCTATGTAATGGCCGAAGAGCCGGCCACCGATCTGGTGATCGCCGGGATTATGGCTGATGAATTGGAAGAATATATTATTAATGATGATCTCTACCGAACGATCGCGGTGCCCTTCCCTATCAGAACCCCTAATCTACAGATGACGGGGGCCGACCTTTTGACGCGTCTGTACCGGTTACAGGCTGAGCGGCCTACTTTGGCCCCGGCGCTGCAACAGCAAGTTGATGACCTACAGCAGCGGGTTACACGCACCATTTACAGCCTGCGTACCAGGTTTCATGCCCGCTTACTGCGTGAGATCAAGGCCCGCCTTGATAGCCTGCGTTGGTTTCTCGATGATTGTCTGGCCGACCGCCAACGTTGTCATGTTGAGTTTCCGTTTGAGATGCGCAATCGCCAACGGATCGAAGAGGCACTCAAAGAAATCGACTATCAGCTGCCGGAAGAGTTACAACGCACACTGCAGCGAATTGATGAGCGGATCCGGCTGTTGGCCGTCGCCTCACCTTTTCTCTGGGATGAACGATTACAGCCATTTTTCCCGCCAGCGCGCTATTGGTATCTTTATCTACGTCCACTCAATCGCAGTTGAGCCGGTGTATAGACGCAGATTCAGGCGGCGTGGATAAGCGGCCGCCCCATCCGTGCTGCCTGAATCCGCGCTACCTAAATCCGCGTCTAATTAACGTTGCCGTCCTACCAGCGCCGGCCAATCCGGCTCAATTCTTCCAGCAGGGGCGGGGCCAACGGCCCATCGATTTTGCGATAGGTGGCCGGCCAGATGACGGTGCTTTGCTCGGCGGGCTGGTTGACTTCCGTGTATTGCAGGTACAGAATCGGTGGATCCGGCCACTGATGCCACATATAGGCCGGTACCTCTTTGCCATCTGGTGGGTTGGTAGAGCCGTAAGGGAAGGTATAGTGGCCGGAGGCCAGCGTGAGATCGGTCTGTTCCAGGGCACTGATAATCTCATCCGCGCCAATCGAATCAGCGCGCGTAATGGCGTCTGCGATTAACCAGACGGCATCATAGGCCTCAAAGGCGGCGGCTTCCGGCCAACGTTGGAAGTACTGGCCGAATTGCTGGGCAAACCGTTGGCCCATGGGCGGTACGGTCGAGAGCCACGGCCCGATTTGCAGCACAATTGTATAGTTGCCATTGGGGACTTGCTGCCAAAACTGTTCTTCATCCAACGCCATGAGCAGTGTCACCAGAAGGGTGTTGCGTTTGGGGCCAATATTGGCTTCTAGCAAAGCATGTTGCAGCTTCAGTGTTTCGCTGCCATTGATGTAAAGAAAAATTGCATCGGGCAACATGGGGAGGGCAACAATCCGTGCAATGGTTGATGAAAAATCGGTAGTGGGCAAATCGACGGCAAAGGTGGCGAGGTTGATGCCAAAGTTGGGCAAAAGATTACGGGCGCGTTCAATCCGATTTAAGCCATAAGGTGTATTTTCCACGAGTAAGACAGCGGACAGTTCACCATCTTGATTATAATCCCCAACCTCGGCCAACCATTTACCCATCATCTCGGTCAACATGCTCCGACTCGGCGCAATCCGAAAGATTTCTGGGGCCTGATCCATGGTCAATTGATCTTCATAGGGATCGGCAAAGATCACGGGGATATGGTACTGAACGGCAACTTCTTTGACGGCCATTGCTACATTACTATGGAAGACCCCCAGGATCGCGACGACACAATCCAAGGTGATCAGGCGTTCGGCAAAGAGCGCACCTTGGGCCGGCGAAGTGCCCGAATCATAGGTGATAATCCGCAGCGGTTTGCCATCAATGCCGCCCTGTGCATTGATTTCGCTAACGGCCAGATTGGTGGCTGCTTGCATGGCAAAGCCATTAATCATAATATTGACGCTGGAGAGCGGGTAGAGCGCGCCAACGACGATTTCGGCATTGTCTCGCCAATTTCGATTGCAACCTACTAGGGGAGGCGCAAGATTTTCTGATGTTGGTGGGAGAGGGATTGGCACAGACGTCATCGTTGCCACCGGTAGTGGGGGGGGGAGCATCTCCACCACCACAGTGGATGTCGTCGTTGGTGTTTCCGTTGCTTGCGGCTGACAGGCAACCAAAAGCAGTAACAGCAATGTTACACCAATCCGTGCGGAATGCAGTACTAAGTTGATAAAAGGTTGCATGAGCGTGTGAGTTGTCGCCCCTGGATGATTGCTACTCGCAATACTGTGAACAAACATACCCGATGAACCAAACTAGGAGGTAGTATGTGCATCGGCCAACAGGATTATGGGGGATGGTATACTAATTTCTATGCTATGCGTTGAGCAATCTATAAAGTAGGATAGGTCTAGCTACATAAGTTGGGCAATCGTATAGAAATGGTCAGGTATAGGGGCAGTATAGCATGACCGTAGTACTCGGTCAAATAGTAAATATCTCTAACACTGTTCACTCGACCTTTCCCCCACCTTTCCCTCACCTTTCCCTCACCTGTTGCATTGCGGCTTTTTGACAGTGACGAATCGAGGGTGTTATAGTTTGCACACTCAATCGTCACATTGCTAGGGCCACGAGAGTACTCGACGCATGCACTACATAACGCTGGGTTTATTTAGGCCGCACTGTACTAGGCTCACCATTTACCCGCACCCGCACGACGCCAAATCAGAGCCAAATCAGAAAGGGAAATCAAGATGAAGTTACGCACTTTTGGGAGCTACACTCACCTCCTGCTCTTACTGCTGATTATCAGCGGCTGTGCCGTCGCACCTGCCGCGCCGTCGCCGGCGGAGACCAGCAGCACAACCACCGACAGTGCCCCTGTCGCAGAGCAGCTTGTCATTCAATTGGCGGTTAATCCCTGGTCGGCGTCAGAACTTAACGTGGCAGTTGCCTCGATCTTGTTAACCGAGCAACTGGGCTATACGGTCGAACAAGTCGATGTCGCCGAACAGGCTCAATGGCCGGCCCTTGCCGCCGGTGAACTCCACGCCAGCTTAGAAGTTTGGCCCTCTGGCCATATGGCCAATGTGGCCGAGTATATTGAGAAACAACAGTTGGTCGAAAATGGCGGCTTGCTGGGGCCGGTCGGTCGGATCGGTTGGTACCTGCCAACCTATCTGCTCACGACCAATGCCGACCTGGCGACGGCCGCGGGATTGGCTAGCCCGGAGGCGGCGACCCTCTTTGCCACGGCTGAAACAGGGGACAAAGGACAACTGCTCTTTGGCGATCCAAGTTGGGTGACCTATGAGGCGGACATTATCGAAAACTTGGGGCTAAATTTCCAGATCGTCCAAGCCGGCTCCGAAGAGGCGATCCTCTCGGCGTTGGATGCAGCCTATAGCCGGGAAGAACCAGTTTTGTTTTATTTTTGGACACCCCACTCGATCCACGCCAAGTATGATCTGACGCGCGTCGCGCTGCCGGAGTATAGTGAAGACTGTTATGCAACCGCGGATAGCGGCGGCGTTGATTGTGACTATCCTTCCGATGGGCTCTTTAAGATCTTCTGGCCTGGCCTGCAAGCTGCGGCCCCTGATGCCTATACCTTGCTCAAAAATATGAGTTATACCACGGAAGATCAGATTAGTATGATTGCCGCGGTTGAACTCGAAGGTGCCGAGGTTGACGCCGCGGCGCGTGCCTGGATCGATGCCAACGAAGCAACCTGGCGCGCTTGGTTGCCCCAGTAGCGATTGCAAAACAATCGGGTTGCCGGCCATTGGGTGGTTGGGCAACCCGCTTTAGCGAACTTAGGAGCTTTTCGTGCAACTCACAGGAAAAGTCGCGCTGATTACCGGCGGTGGCACAGGGATTGGCGCTGCCATTGCGCGTGTTTATGCCGAGGCCGGGGCACAGGTGGTGATTACTGGGCGGCGGGCAGGCAAACTGCAAGAGGTATGCGCTGCCATCAGTAATACGCTGCCGGTGCGCCACTATGCCGCTGATGTTGGTGAGATCAGCCAGGTGAACGAGTTAGTCGCCTGGACCAACCAGACCTTTGGGCAGATCGATATTCTGGTCAACAATGCCGGCACCAATGTGCTGGAGCGGCGGATGCATCAACTAACGCCGGCGGCTTGGGAACAGATGCTGCGTATCAACGCTTCGGGTGTGTTTAATACGATCCATGCGGTCTTGCCGCAGATGCGGGCACGTCGTGATGGCCTATTGATTACCGTCTCCTCCATCGCGGGGGTGCGTGCTTCCGTTTTGGCGGGGGCCGGCTACAGTGCCTCTAAACATGCCGTCAATGCCTTGATGAAGGTGATTGCCCTGGAAGAAAAAGACAACGGCATTCGCTCCACCATTATTGCGCCGGGCGAAGTCAACACCCCGATCCTAGACGAACGCCCCATCCCCGTCAGTGATGAACACAAAGCGCGCATCCTGCAGCCTGTGGATGTGGCCTTGGCCGCCCTCTTTGTTGCCAGCTTACCACCCCGTGCCCACGTCCCTGAGCTGCTGATCAAGCCGACCACCCAAGAATTCGCCTGAGTGCCCTGTTGCCCTTTCTCAGCAAATTGCTGATCCTGTTTTGTCAGGATTGACATTACGTGTAGTCGTGAGTATAATGGTTGCATAATTTAACAACAGTGCACCGGAGGAGTACCTGACAGCAGGTGTCAGAGAGATAGGGCCAGAGGCTGCAAGCCCTATTCACCACGTCACAGGGAAAGTCGCCGGGAAGGTTGGCAAAATGAACGTACGGGTAAGGCTGAAAGGTTAATTAATAACCGTTACTGATGCAGCCTTCGTAATTACGCAGTTTTGTCCGGGTCGGCCCGTTACAGCGCAGAGTGATGTTCGAGTTTGCCGGGATGCGGTAACCGACATAACCAAGGTGGCACCACGGAGAGTCGCTTCGTCCTTGATAGGAGAAGCGGCTTTTTTTGTTTTGCCCAAGCTTTTACCTGAGCTTTTGTTCCGTGTTTTAACGGTGGCCGACCATATTAAAGAGAGATAGAGAGCGCATCATGACTGAAATTGCTATGCCCAAAACGTATGACCATACGCAGGTGGAGGAAGAGCTGTATGCCTGGTGGGAAGCGCATGGCTTCTTCCGTCCGGAGCAACAGTTGGCCAGCGGGCTGGCGGATCCCAATGCGGAACCTTTTGTGATCTCCATGCCGCCCCCCAATGTCACCGGCGCGTTGCATCTGGGCCATGCCATTACCAGCAGCGTAGAAGATCTCTTGATCCGCTACCACCGCATGCAAGGGCGGCCAACCCTCTGGGTGCCAGGCACTGATCACGCCGGGATTGCGACCCAGAATGTGGTGGAACGGATGCTCGAAAAGCAGGGCACCACCCGCCAGGCGCTGGGCCGCGAGCACTTTGTGCAAGAGGTCTGGAGTTGGAAAGATGAATATCATGGCCGCATCAGTGCCCAGCAACGGCGCATGGGGATTTCGTGTGATTGGCAGCGCGAGCGCTTTACCTTGGACGATGGCTTAAGTGACGCCGTCCTTGAAGCCTTTATCAGCCTCTACAAGGAGGGTCTGATCTATCGTGGTTATCGCTTGGTGAACTGGTGTCCACGCTGTGCCAGCGCAATCAGCGATCTGGAAGTGGAGTATGAAGAAGAGCAGGGCACGCTCTATACCTTCCGCTATCCGCTAAAAGAGGGCGGCTATCTGGAAGTGAGCACCACGCGCCCAGAGACGATTCTGGGTGATACGGCGGTGGCTGTGCACCCCGATGACGAACGCTACAAGGATGTGGTGGGCAAGATTGCACTCGTGCCAATTCTCAATCGCGAAATTCCGGTGATCGCCGATGCCTATGTCGATCCCGAATTTGGTACGGGCGCGCTCAAGGTGACCCCTGGCCATGATCCCAACGATTATGAAATTGGGCTACGTCATGATCTGCCGATGATTAGCATCATGAATGAAGATGCGTCGCTCAATGAAGAAGCCGGGCCCTATGAAGGGTTGGATCGTTTTGCCGCGCGCAAGCAGTTGTGGGCAGATATGCAGGCCGCCGGCTTCACCGTGCGCGAAGAAGTGCGTCCTCACCAGGTGGGGCACTGTCAACGCTGCCATACAATTGTCGAGCCATTGCTCAGTGAGCAGTGGTGGGTGAAGATGGCCTCCCTCGCCGAAGCGGCCGCCGCGGCCGTGCGTCAGGGTGAGATCAAAATTGTGCCCGAACGCTTTGAACGGGTCTACTTTCAATGGATGGAGAATATCCGCGACTGGTGTATCAGCCGCCAACTCTGGTGGGGGCACCGCATTCCGATCTGGTACGGGCCGGATGGTCAACCCTTTGCGGCACGCAGTGAAAGCGACGCCCAAGAACAGGCGATTGTCCACTACGGCGAAGCGGTGCACCTGGAACAGGATGCGGATGTGCTCGATACTTGGTTCAGCAGCGGCCTCTGGCCCTTTAGCACTTTGGGCTGGCCGGCTGAGACCGATGATCTACAAACTTATTACCCTACCACGGTGCTGGAGACCGGTTACGACATCATCTTCTTCTGGGTGGCACGGATGATCATGATGGGGCTCAAGTTTACCGGTGAGGTGCCCTTTAAGTATGTTTACCTGCACGGTTTGGTGCGTGATGAACAAGGGCGCAAGATGAGTAAGAGCTTGAATAATGCCCTCGATCCGCTCGATCTCATCGCAGAATATGGCAGTGATGCCCTGCGCTTTAGCCTGCTGACGGGCAGCACGCCGGGCAATGACATGAAGCTCAGTGTCCAACGGATCGAAGCGAACCGAAACTTTGCCAATAAGATCTGGAATGCGACCCGTTTTGTGCTCATGAATCTGGCCACGCATGAACTGACCGTGGCTGAACGTAGTACCGCCTATAATATGCACTATCAACTGCCCGACGCGGATCAGTTAGGGTTGCCCGATCGCTGGATTCTCAGCCGTTTAGAAGGGGTGCAAAATGAATTGACCAGGCTGATTCAGAGCTGGCAACTAGGCGAAGCCGGCCGCCAACTCTACGAGTTTCTGTGGAACGAATATTGTGACTGGTATATTGAAGCCGCCAAGGTGCGGCTCTATGACGGTACCCCAGCGGAAGCGCACGCCACGCGCCAGGTGCTCGCCTTTGTGCTGGAACAGAGCATGCGCCTGTTGCACCCCTTTATGCCCTTCCTGACGGAAACGATCTGGCAAAATCTGCCAGGGCTGGGGGGCGAACAGCGGGCGCTGATCGCGACCGCTTGGCCTGCGTTGGCCGGCTATACCGATGCACGTGCGGATGCCATCTTCGCACGCATTCAAGAGATGGTCCGGGCTATTCGCAACGCGCGTTCCGAATATAACGTGGAACCGGTCCGCCGGATTGCCGCCCAGATCAGTGCCGGTGCGGATGCGGGCTTGCTGCGTGACAATCTGCCGGTGATTGCCGCGTTGGCGCGCCTGGATCTGGCGCAAGTCACCATTGCGGCCGAGCTACCGGCCCCAGAGAAAGCCATTACGCTGGCCGTGGGCGGTATGACGGTCTATTTGCCAATGGCCGGCCTGGTCAATCTTGATGCAGAACGGGCGCGCCTGGGCAAGGAGATCGAGAACTTGGATGGGCAGTTACGCAAGATTGATGGCCTCCTCGGTAATCCTGGCTTCGTCAACAAGGCCCCGGCCAATGTGCTGGAACGCGAGAAGGGCCGGCAAGTCGAGTTACAAGAAAAGCGCGATCAGCTGGCCGCACGGCTGGCCACGCTGGTCGGGTAGTAGGGTGACAAGGTGACACGAGCTTCTCGTATCTCGTGTCACCTTGTCTCGTGTCACCTTGTCTCGTGTCATCTTGTCTCGTGTCACCTTGTCACCTTGTCACCTGTCTCGTATCTTCCCTAGAGGTTGCAATGCCATACGCAGTTGAATTGCACTTTGATGACGAAAGTCGTGCGGCGCTGGTGACACTGTCGACACAGGTCCATGTCACCTGTGGTGGCATGGACCTGGTGGCAGCTGGAGGCGCGCCGCATGTGAGCTTGGCGCTCTTCGATCGACTTGACCCAGGACAGTTGCAACCGTTATTGATGATTTTTGCGACGCAAGTTGCGCCCTTTCCACTGCACTTTGCTGCCATTGGCACTTTCCCTGGTGACCAAGGGGTGCTTTATCTCGCCCCAGTGGTCACACTGCAACTGCTGACGCGCCATCGTGATTTCCATGCCCAATTGACGGCGGCTGGATTGTCATCCAACGCGCTCTACCAGCCGAATCGCTGGGTCCCCCATTGCACGATTGGTTTTCGTTTGCCGGTGGCAGCGCTTGGAAATGGTGTTGACCTCTGTCGTGCCGCGTCTTGGCCAACCACTGTTTTGGTTTCCGCCATCCGGTTGATTGCATTTTTCCCGCAACCTGAAAGCGGCGGCGGCAAATCGGTGCAACCGGAACAAAACGTTGAAATTCTCTATCACTATCAATTGTCCACTCGATCTGGCTGCGGCGGGCAGTAGCCAGCGTAGTTATGGGGGCACCCTCTTTGTCGGGACACCATTGTGGTTGCCGATTGTGGCGCGCTAAGGGCGTATCAACAGGTTAATTGTGGCGCAAAATCCTATGCTGTATCAATGGCGCGAGTGCAGCAATCGTGACTGTCACCTGCGTTTCCCCATGCCGGCCGGCGAGCGCCCGGGGGAATATTGCCCCTGGTGCGGCGCCTCAACGGCGCTGATCACCACAACATTAGTCGGGGCGGATGACCGCCCGAATGTGGTGGCACTGCCCGCTTTGCCCTTGGCTGTGCTGGTTGATAATGTGCGCAGCACCTTTAATGTCGGCTCGATCTTCCGCAGTGCCGATGGCGCAGGGTGGGCGCACCTTTACCTCTGTGGCATCACCCCCACGCCGGCCAACCCCAAACTGGCGAAGACTGCGCTTGGTGCCCAAGAGGTCTTGCCGTGGTCACAGCACAATAATGCGTTGGCCTTAGCCACTACACTAAAAGCCGAGGGGAAAACGTTGTGGGCGCTGGAAGAAACTGAACAAGCTGTATCGCTCTTTGCCGTTCCCCTGCCTACACTAATCCTGTCAGCACCACCGCTTGTATTGGTGGTTGGGAATGAAGTCGTCGGGGTTGATCCAGCTATTCTTGCCCTCTGTGATAAAATTGTTGCCATTCCGATGTGTGGTGTGAAGCGGTCGCTCAATGTCGCCACCGCATTTGGCGTGGCTGCGGTCTTATTGGCACAGCGCAGCGGCTGAAAACAGCCACGTATCTTTTATTATCCAAGGAATTGTGAGGAGTCGTTATGGCTGCTGATTATCAACAACCCCAGCGTGCCGCCGACACGCTGGGGATCATGGGGTTACCTGCCTCGGTGCCGGAACTTGCCCAACGCCGCTGGGATGTGATCGTGGTCGGTGCTGGGCACAATGGCTTGACCTGCGCGGCCTATCTGGCGCGTGCTGGTAAAAAAGTGCTGGTCTTGGAGGCACGCGAACGGATCGGCGGCGCATGTACCCTCGAAGAGACCTGGCCTGGGTACCGGATTTCACCCTGTGCTTACCTGGCTGGCTTGCTCCATCCGCTTGTGATTGATGAGCTGAACTTCCCTGCTTATGGCTATCATTGGACGCCGGCCGTGGCGGGAATGTTCGTCCCCTTTGATGATGGCGCGAGTATTCAACTCTGGGATGATGATGTGCGCTGTGCCGCCGAGATCAACCGCTTTGCCCCAGGCGATGTGACCGGCTGGCAGGCAATGTATGATGTTATGCGCCGTGCCCGCAACGCGCTGCGCCCTGCCGGGGATGGCGATCTCTGGATTGGCGCACCGCCCAGTCGCGAGCAGATCGAGGCGCGTCTAAAGGGTGATCAGGACGCAATCAATCTGGTCTTCAACTGGTCGATGGTAGAGTATGCGGAAAATTTTCTCAAGGATGAGCGGCTGCAGACCGCGGTCCTCGGCCAGGGCATTATTGGCACCAATGCCAGCCCGCACGATCCGGGGACGGCATCGATCCATTTTCATCACTCTTCGGGCCGCCTGGGGGGAATGACCGGCATGTGGGGCTATGTGAAAGGGGGCATGGGCATGGTCTCCTTTATCCTCTGTGATATCGCCCGCGCGGCCGGCGCCGTCGTCGCGTCAGGCGTGCCGGTGGCCCAGATCCTGCCAGGCGAAGGGGTTGTGTTAGCCGGCGGTGAGCGGATCTATGCCCCGATTGTTGTTTCCAATGCCGATCCACAAGTGACTTTGCGCCTGGTTGGTCAAGCCGCCGACAGTCGTTGGCAACAGCAGGTCGCGGCCGTACCCATGAAAGGCTGTACCGCCAAAGTTTCGGTGGCAATGCACGAATTGCCCAACTTTGTGGCCCGCCCCGGCCTGCTCGAGCCACACCACAGTGGCCAGATCAACACGCCGCTGACGAAGCAGGAGTGGAAAGCATACCCAGCGCTGGCCAATCAGGGCGAACTGCCCCCCCGGCTGTGGACCGAGCTCTACTTCCACACGGCCCACGATACGACGGTTGCGCCCCCAGGTATGCACACCATGAGCGTCTTTGCCCAATATGTGCCCCATACCTTTGCCGTAGGGGATTGGGATAGTCGGCGCGCAGAGGTCGCGGCCGTTGCGCTCGCTTCGATTGGGCGCTACTGTAGCAACTTCCCCGCAGTGGTGGCACACTATGAAGTACTGGGGCCACCTGACATTGAGCAAAAAGTTGGCCTGACCGGCGGCCATATTTTTCAGGGCGAATGTCTCCCCGCTTACATGTGGGATCAGCGGCTGGCGTATCGTACACCGATGACCGGCGTCTACCTCTGTGGGGCCTGCACCCACCCCGGTGGCAGCGTAATTGCCATCAACGGTCGCAACGCCGCCATGCAGGTCTTACAGGATAATAAAACGTGATGCGTGAAATGTGCTGCGTAAAACGTGGCTGCTCAGGATGCACGAATCACGCATCACGTTTCACGCATCACGTTTTACGTTTCATTCATTCAAAAAAGGAATTTTTATGAAATTTCCACCACCTTTTTACCGCTGGCGTCCACATCCATGGCATGGGTTGGAGGTGGGCAAAAGCCCACCGCAGATCGTCCATGCGTATATCGAAATTACGCCGTTTGACCTGGTCAAGTATGAAATTGACAAGACGACCGGCTATCTGCGCGTGGACCGCCCGCAACGTACTTCGTCAACGCCACCGGCCCTCTATGGCTTTATTCCGCGCACTTACTGTGATCGTCATGTTGCCTCACTTTCGGCGACGGCCGACCGTGGCGATGGTGATCCGCTTGATATTTGTGTCCTCAGTGAGCGGCCAATCAACCGGGCTGAAGTGATTCTCAACGCCCGTGTGGTTGGGGGCTTGGATGTCAATGATGGCGGTGAGGCTGATGATAAAATCATTGCCGTGCTGGAAAATGATAATGTGTGGGGCAACGCAAACGACATTGACGACGTACCACCAATTCTGGTTGAGCGCTTGCGCCACTACTTCGCCACCTATAAAATGGTGCCGGGCCAACCCTCGTCATTGGTGGTTGAGCGGACCTATAATCGCGAACATGCGCTCAATGTGATCGAAGCGGCAATGCGCGACTATCAGGAAGAGTATGGCGGCTAACCGTAACGGCGGTCAGTGATACTTCGTGTTGAAGGAGAACCAGACTTTTTACTGCGCGCTAAAACTGCGCTTCTCATTTCAACCGCTCTATCGCTGCTTGTCTTTTTGTAAGTTGTTACCAATTCAACAACTCTGATCTTTAGCAGCTTTGTCTATTTTTACATACTCTTGATTTCTGCTATCCTATGGCTGTTTTGATGCGGGCAATTGCCTGCTGATCGAAACAATTGGGTAACTACTACCCCTCCTAACCTCTCGCTGGTAATGGGAGGAACGGTCTCGGGGTCAACCGTTCCCTCCCTTAGCAGGGGAGGGTTAGGGTGGGGTGACTTGGTAGTTACACAACCGGTCCGATAGTAAGTGGATTATCTAAAAAAGGATAAAAAAAGCAATGATCAAACGCGAACTGTTGAAAAAGAGCAACCAGACGAAGCTGACATTTGTGCTGCCCTATGATAGTGCACAGGCCAAGATTTCTGTGGTTGGTGATTTTAATAACTGGGATCCCAAGGCCAACCCGTTGATCAAACGTACCAATGGTACAGCCAGTTCATCTGTAACCCTCGAGCCCAGTCAACGGGTGCGTTTTCGCTACTTTAGTGCAGATGGTAAGTGGTTTAACGACGACGAGGCTGATCTCTATGAGCCTGGCGAGCATGGGGAGGATAATTCGGTGGTGATCATCTAACCTTCGGCTATTGCTGAAACATGCGCATCTAGGGTGACTGTCACTGGCTGCTGATTGTTTGACCAATCAAACTCTGGTGCACAGTGACAGTCACCTGTGGTTACGACCCTTCGACCGCAGCTTCATCTGCCTCATCAATCCGTTCGATGAGCGCTTGGCCATTAGTCAGCTCCGTTACGGCCTGTGTAAAGGGCACTAGTTGTTCCACTGGCAAGGTCACTTGATAGGTGACATCCGTGCCATACTCATCTTGTAGGAGTTCTACCTCATACTGCGGTAAGAGTCGTTGCAGCGGTGTAACCGTGCCATAATCAAAGAGTAGCGTCAGGCGTGCCTTGGGAATCTGCATGGTGGTAGGCAAAGTTGTCAGCGCTAATTGGACACCCCCGCTGTAGGCCTTGACCAACCCGCCCTTGCCAAGCAAGGTCCCGCCGAAATAGCGGGTAACGACCGCACAAATATTGCCGATGCCGCTATGCATGAGCACCGTCAGCATCGGGCGTCCGGCGGTACCATGCGGTTCCCCATCATCGCTCATGCCGATCTGTGCCGTACTGCCCGGCGCGCCCACGACATAAGCCCAGCAGTTATGGCTGGCATCAGCAAACTCAGTACTTACGGCGGCAATGACACGGCGCGCCTCTACTACCGTCGGGGCAAAGTCGACGGTGGTGATAAATCGGCTCCGTAGAATCTCTTCCGCCGTACGGTGACGTGCCGCGGGAATAGGATAACGGTTATCCGTAGTCACAGTGATTTAGCTCGCGCTTGTTGGGAAATCGTACCAGGTTACTGGGGTTATTCAACCCGCGCGGATGAGTAGAAATTGATTACTTCCACTCATCAGTATCTTCCAGATCGTCGTCCTCAAGGTCTTCAAGGTCCTCAAGTTCATCATCAAAGTCGCCATCCAACTCATCATCATCTAACCCGAAGTCGTCATCGTCATCGTCCCACTCTTCTTCTTCATCATAGGGGATGTCAAGTTCGATTGGCACCGTGCTTACCACTTCTAGCTTCACGCCACAATTGGGGCAAATGACGCGCAATCCGCGTCGTGGTCGGTCATTAATTTCGATGTCTTCATCACATTCAACACAAGTTGCTGTGGCCATGATCGTTCCCTTCTAACTTACTTTGGTTGTGCTTTCAGATTGCGATACTGAATCCCACGCGGTGCCAGTCGCCGCAGGTTAAATTCAAATCGTAGATACCGTACTACTATCGCAAATGTACTGCATTTTGTAGAGATAATCAATCGGCTTGATGACTCTATTTTTGCCCATTATAAATAGCATGGCGCATCTGTGCAAAGCCGATTACTCGGAAAGCAGAAAAAGCTCTTTTTGCCTGTCACGGTTTGCCCGCGATCCCGATAGGCACCTGATTGCGCTGGTCGTAACCCTACGACGCGCACCAAAATGTGGCTCAGCCCCTTCGCATCTATCGATACGTTGACATTCTACAGGGTTGCGGCTAAAATTCTTGCAGCGTTGATTAAACTTTGATTATTTTGAAATACACCGCACGCACGATAATGCGCAGACTAAAATAGAGTTCCTATGCATTCGCAGATTGCCTACCTGTCTACCGAAAAAAAGGCGCGGCCGTTCGGGGTACGCGTCGTCGAGCCACCGGCTGATACACGCCAAGCTGTCCGCGGCAATCTTTATGCCGTTGTCGAAGTCGCCGGTGATCCTGCGGCCACAGCCGAGTTGATCGAACGTGCTCTCAGCGTCATCCAACGTACTTACTATACGGTCAAAGGCTCGCAAAGTTACGTCCTGACCGCAGCGTTGCGCGAAGCCCTGGCTGTCTTTGCCACCGCCTCGCCAGGGGTTGGTGGGGGCAGTGGTACACTAAGTGCCGCGCCGGGCATTATCTTGGTGACACTTTTGGGCACAAAGCTGACTGCACTGGGGAGTGCTGCTAGTTTGGCCCTCTTGACGGCGGGCAGCAATGTTGATGTCTATCCGCCGGTGGTTGGCAAGCCAAGTGCCGTGGCTGAGCAGTGGGACTTGAATGTGCCCGAACTTTATCGCCAGGATCTAATTGATGGCGGTGCTTTTTTATTGGCCGGGCAGCGCTGTTTACAACATTTTACCCTGCGCGAACTGGCCAGTATTGTCGCCTATGTCAACGAAGAAAATGTGGAGGATGTCGCGGCGACGTTGCGTAATCAGGCTGGTCCCCATGCCCTCACCGGCCTGATTACCGTTTTGACCCCTCCTGTTGAATCCGCACCATCGCCAGCACCGAGCGCACAAAATCCCATGCTGGCACGCTCACGGTGGCGCGGCCTGCCAACTGCACTCCAGGCCGCGCCACCGGTGCGCGGGGTGGAACAGCCAACTGAGCGTTCCGCGCGTATGGATGCCGCCCGCCCGCCGCTACCCCCAACTGACGATATGGCCTATGGAGATGAAGCTGAGCCGGCGTATGCCGATGACGGCGCGCCGCCAATCAGAGCCCACAACCAGGCCGCGCCGGCTTGGTTGCCAACCGCGACGACACCAGCCATCGCGGCCGTACAACAGGGTTGGCAACAGTTGCGCACCATGTTTACGAATGTGCTACCGGATCGGGCGTCGCGTGAGCGCACGACACGCTCGCATCTGCCCCCCAGCCCAACTGATAGCGCCAACCAGGCAACTGATGCCAGATTATATGAGCAAGCTGAACTTTATGCGCAAGCCGCGGCGGCGCCCTACGCCGACAGCGAGCTAGCAGATGGTGAATTTGCTGCCCCGCGCCTTGGCCCAACTTTCCGTCCCCCGCCGCGTGCGATTGGTCAACGGGCACGCCTGCTGATCCTGGTTGCGCTCTTGATCTTTATTCTGGTGCCAGTGATTGTGGCTGGTGTCTTCTGGACGGTGGATAAACGCAATGTAGATGAGGCAAACCGCATCCTGACGATGGCTGAAGCGAGCTTTTTGAGTGCAGAGAACGCGTTGGAAGCCGAAGATAAGGCGACGGCGCGCCTCAAACTGGGGGAAGCACAAGCCTTTATCGGCGAGGCGAATACCCTGGTCGGTTCGCGTTTAGCGCGCGCCGATGAACTCAATGTCCGGATTGAGCGTGAGTTGGCTTCCTTGCTGCAGATCGTGCCGCTCCAGATGTTGGCCTTGCCGCTGGTAAAGTTTCCGGCCGAAGCCCAACCACAGCGGGTCGTGGTCGCCGATCAGGATCTTTTTGTCCTTGATACAGGGCGACAATTAATCCAATATTTTGAGTTAGACCCGACCGGGAATATGGTTTTAGAACCAGAGGGTGAGATCATTTTAAGCCAGGGTGATGTGATCGATGGGGTGACGGTCGGGCGTTTGATTGATATTGCCTGGCTACCGCCGATTTCTGGGGTCGAAGATAAGCCCTATTTGCTGGTGTTGGATCAAAATCACCATGTGTTCCGCTATGATCGGCGTGTCGAGGGGCGTAGTCTCTTACCGTTGGGGGGCGAGGCCGACTTGCGCTCACCCCTACTCCTGCGGGTCTATGCCGATCGGCTTTACCTGGCTGATGCCGGCGCTAACCAGCTTTACCGCTATGATCGGGGCAACTTTAGTAATCCCCCCGAAAAGTGGTTTGGTGCCCAAACCCAAACGAACCTGACCAGTGTCCGCGCCATGGCGATCGATGGTGACATCTGGCTTCTCTACGCCGAGGGGCTGCTGGTGCGTTATAGCCTGGGTAGTCCCGTTCAATTTTCGTTGGAGAACAGTGTGGGCGCGATCGGCGAACCTGCCGATTTGGCCGTCGGTGATCAGGGCAATTCGATGATCTACATTGCCGACAGTGCTGAATCGCGCATTCTGGTCTACAGTAAAGATGGCACCTATCAGCGCCAGCTACGCGCCCCCGAAGGGGATGCATTACAGAATCTACGTGGGATCTCGGTTGATGAGGTCGCCGGCAACATTTATATTCTCACCCAATCTTATCTCTTCAAACATCCGCTGGTGAATTAACATGCCATCGCATTTACCCCGTGTGTCTGTGCCGTCTTGGTTGCTTGGTAACACCCAAGCCATAGCCATCGCCCTAACGGTCACGAGATTCAGCTCAAATTGAAAAACTGTTTCGTGTTACGCTTTATTCGTTATCGCTCATGGGGATCGTCAGATCCCCGACTTTCTGGCTGGACCAATCGCCTACGCTTTGGTAACGAACGGAAACAATTGCTACAGTACAGCGTCTACTTACTATGCACTTTGTTAAAAAACAACGGCAATTGATACGCTTTTGTCAACCTGGCCTTGTCGTCCCTCCTGTACTGTATGGTATAATCTGAGCATATGCAACGAACGTCGAAAAATTACTATTCTCTATCAAATGCTGCCCGTGGCACTACGGCCATTTCTAGTGCGTGGGCAGGGGTGATCACCTTTGTTTATGCCTTTCTAGTCTTGGGCGTCGCTGTGACCGTTAGCTATCGCGCCTATCAATGGGCGCGCTGGTCGGTGGTGCAATCCAATCCGCTAGCCGCGGCTTTGCCCTTTCAACGCACTGAAGGTGTATCAGTGGCTGATAATGTGGTCACGGTTGACGGGGCCACAACAGTGCAAGCCGAGACAACTAGTGACACACCAGCGAAAAGCGCATTACCACTAATTAATATTTTACTGCTTGGGACCGATGAGCGACCGGCGGAGGATGCCCCAGCGCGTACTGATACGATTATCGTCCTTTCGCTTGATCCAGCCACCTCTACGGCCGGCATGTTGTCACTGCCGCGCGATCTGTGGGTCAATATCCCCGGTTACAATTTTTCCTCCAAGATCAACACGGCCTATTCGTTAGGGGAGCGGGCCGAAGCCGGCGGTGGGCCACAACTCACGATGGATACCGTGAGCACCTTTATCGGTCACCCGATTGACTACTATGTGCGGATTAACTTTCAAGGTTTTGTTGAATTGGTTGATCTGATCGGTGGGATTGATATCTTTGTCGCCAAGACGATTCACGATGAAGAATACCCCACCTATGATGGTGGGATTCAGACCTTTCATCTGGATGCTGGTTTACAACACCTGGATGGGGAGAGTGCCCTCAAATATGCACGGACGCGCAATGTTGACGATGACTACGGTCGCGCGCGCCGTCAACAAGATGTGATCCGTGCCGTGGTCGATAAAGTGTTGCGTACCGATATGATTGCCATGCTCTTACCCAGCGCCTGGAAACTGGTAAGTACGATGCGCTCCAGCATCGACACCAATATTCCCATCCCTGTGCAGCTGGAGCTGGCGACGTACATGCGTGAAGCGGCAGTCCAGAATATTCGTCAGGAAGTCTTAGATAGTCGTTACGGGGAAGAGCAAGTCAACGATGACACCGGCTGGATTCTCGTTCCTGACCGCGAAAAGGTGCGCAGCGCGGTCAGTCGCTTCTTTAGCCCTGCGCTGGTTGCCGATCCGACTGCCGACCCGGAATGGGTGCGGATCGAAATCCTGAATGGCACTGATCAAGTCGGGGTGGCCGCCCGTACACGTGATTATCTCCAAGCCCAGGGCTGGCATGTCGTTGCGATTGGTGATGCTGACCGCAGTGACTACAATCAGACGATTCTGATTAACTATGGCGTGCCCCAGCCGATTGTTGACAAGATGGGTGAGACATTGTCGCTTTCTGCCTCATTGTCTAGCCTGAAAGGGCTAAACAGCACCCACCCCGTCGATCTACGCATTGTCGTTGGGCGCGATCTGCTGACGAAACTGCCTTAGGAACAGTGAATGGCGAATCGTTAATCATTACACGATTCACGCATCACGCTTCACGATTCACTCTTACATCATTCACCATTGGTTCTTCATGTACCGTCCCTTTCCGTTACGAAAAATTTTAGCGGCTGCACCAGCGCAGAACTTTGCGGAAGCGCAGGCGCGTTTTGCCCTGCTGCGCGCAACCGAAAGTGACGAAATTGCCCCCCATTGCCGCACCACGCTGTTGACCCACGGCAAGCGGACACCGCAGGCAATTGTCCTGATTCACGGTTTTACTAATTGTCCCCATCAATTTCAAAAATTGGCCCCGCTGCTGCACGAACGTGGGCACAATGTCTTGAACCTGCGCCTGCCCGGTCATGGTTATGCGGATCGGCTGACCACCCAATTGATCGAAATGACCGAGCGTGCGCTGATTGATAGCACAACGACTGCGGTTGACATTGCCTGTGGTCTAGGTGAGCAGGTGACGGTGATTGGCTTTTCGTTGGGAGGGGTCTTAGCGGGATGGGTGGCGCAACAGCGGTCCGACGTGACGCGCGCGGTGTTGATTGCACCGGCCATTGGCGTCCAGGCGTTGCCTGCGCGGCGGCGGCGACTCTATGGCCATTTGCTGGCCCTGTTGCCGAACTTTTATCAGTGGTGGCATCCCTCGCTGAAAGAACAGAAAGTTGAGCCGCTGCATGCCTACCCCCGCTTTGCCTCGCATGCCCTGGCCGCGCTGTTACGGATCGGGTTGATTGTACATGACAGTGTTGGGCGCAGCCGCCCAGCCGCCACACAAATTACAGTGATTACCAATCCCAGTGATCCGGTTGTTGATAATCAGACGGTGGCGCAAGTGGTTGCCACCTGGCAAGCGCATGGCATTGCGGTGACAACCCACAGTTTCCCCGTCGAATGGCACTTGTTGCATGATCTGATCGATCCACTGCAACCAGAGCAGCAGGTGGAACGGGTCTATCCCCTGCTGCTCGAATGGTTGGCGGAGGCGGGCTTATAGCCCTAATGTGGTGAGGTAATGGCGATTGCGCGTCGCACTGGCTTTCGGCGCACCCATGCCGGGCAGCACATCTTGTTCTACTGTGATGTAGCCCTGGTAATCCTTGGCCTGCAACCAGGCCAACACCGCCCCAAAATCGACGCAACCTTGGCCCAATTCACAAAAGATTCCCTGCCGTACTGCTTCAAAGTAATCCCATCCTTGCGCAACGCGCTGTGCATAGCCAACCGGATCAAAATCCTTGAAATGGACATACCAGATCCGATCAGCATAGCGTTCCAGCGCGGTGGACAACGTCGCACAACCCCCTGCCCCAAAGGCATAGTGGCCAGTGTCAAAGACTAACCCCAGCAGCTGCGGGTCAGTCAGATCCAGCAGGCGGTCGATCTCCTCTGACGTCTCCACAAAACCGGCACAATGGTGGTGAAAGACCGTCTGTAATCCAGTTTCGGTCTGCACCTTGGCGGCAATGCGATTCGCCCCGGTGGCAAAGGTTGCCCATTGCGCGTCGCTGAGCCCCATCGCTGACGTAATGCGCCCGGCATTGGCAACCCGGATCGGATCGCTGCCATTGTTCCCAGCCAGCACCAGAAAGGGTTTAACCGTCTGCTTGAGCTGTGCTGCCGTTTCGGCTAAGAGCGTTGCCGCGCGCACCACGATGCCCTCTCCTGCAGCATGGGCATCCTTATCTTCAAGGGCAACGCTAACAAACGCACCGGTAATCTGGAGTTGATGAATCGCGAGCGCCGCGGCGAGTTCTGTGGGCCTGGTCGGCATAAAGCCCCAATCGCCCAATTCGGTGCCGGTGTAGCCACTTTCGCGCAGTTCAGTTAGCATCTGCGCATAGGTAAAACGTTCGCCGGTTAGGCCCTCAAATTCTAAGGTGCCCCACGAGCAAGGGGCGTTGCCAACGCTGATCGTGTTCATCGCCCGATCCAATGTCGATAGTAAAAGTCGCTATTCTCATCATCATTGAGGCGCGCCACCACTTCAAACATCCACTCATCCAAGTGGGCATCGTGGGCATCCGCACGTGGGAAGGGATTGGTATAGCCCTCGGTCAGCGCTTTGCCGACAAAGTCAAGCCCTTTGAGCGCCAACTCCGGTACATCCAGGCGGCGTACCCCTTCCTGTTGCATCACCTTCTCATTGACATCAGCGATGGTCAGCCCGCCTGGAATCAAGGGCAGCGCCCGTGTGCGCATCATCGGGTAGAAGATGTCGAGCACTTTGCGGTCGCTGCCAAAGGCTGCACGCGCCGCTTCCTGTAAGTATTCTTTGGGCAGGTAAAGGCTGGTCGAGTACGCCCCGTGGCGGCCGTACTCACGCTGCGTCGGATCACGGCTGACCTTATCCAGGCTGCCACGCCAATCGGCAAAGACACTCGCTTCGACGCCGATGCCATGCGCTTCCAGCACCATCGGGAAGCGCACTGCCATTTCACCCATGACAAAACGCGTGATTTCCAACTCTTTTTCGCTGAGCGGGCGCAGTTGCCACTGGAAGAGCCCTTCCTCATCGATATCTTTGACGTAGACGGGGGCCATGCCCGGCTGTAGGCCAGAGAGTGCCGCGGCTACTGTGTTAAAATAGACCACCCGATCCGCTCCGGCTTCTTTTAAGACTTCCAGCAACTTCTCCAACGGTTTGCCTTCCATCGCCATGCCGTCGTTGAGCCAGTGAAAGCGGTTGCCCCAGTTGGCGGCTTCGGCCTGCTCTTGCATCACCTTGCCCGTCTCAAAGTTGAGCGAACGGCTGAGATCGCGGCCCAGAATGGTGACACTGGCGGCCTTGCCGGTCCCCAGCATGGCCGCGGCAAAGGCACCGCCCAATCCCGGTCCAGTGGCCCCGCCCAGCAAAATATGGCGCCCTTCTACCCAGTCCAGGTTGTAATCCCCACGCGCCAGCATGGCTTTTTGGGCCGACCAGGTCTGATCAAGTAGCGCCCGCGCTTCCGCCGGAAAGGCTTCGGTCTCTTCTTTGGTGGGTTTCGTCAGGGGGGGGCTGCCCTCTTTGATGCGTAAGCCTGGGGTCGGCGTACCGAATGGGCTGGTCGAGATCGCTGTCATGACGCTTCTCTTTCTATCGTTGATTTGCTGCAAAAATTTTTAATGTCAGAAGTGATATAAAGGTTACGATCATAAAACACAGTAAATGGTTGATCGTCGCGGTCTATAAGGAATAAATGAGTACTTGTTGTTTCCACAAGGTGCTGAATTTTGATAGCATCTGACCATGTAAGTGTTCATTCATCAGGAATAGACTCATGACCTATCGAATCTTATTTCACAGAGCACTAGATCCTGCGTGCAATCAAATGCCAGAAGCGTGCTATCATGTTATAGGGATATTTGTCGCGCACAGCCATCTCTAATTGTTCAAGTTTAGCAAATGATTCTGGATCAGTTTTGATATCGTTGTTAGTAATGTAGTCACACAGACAGCGGACGCCATAGTGATGTTCCACAACAAAACCGGCATTAAACAGTAACTGCTTCAATTCATCCAAATCGTACAGCGGGTGTGATTGACCGAAGATGTTATTTTGCTTGACCTTGGTATCAACATTATCCAGTGCCTTGACCAGATCCCATTCGCGTAAGGCCGGAATTAATACCTCTGAATAAGGGTTGATGATACCAAAGGAAAGGATTGCATTAGGTGCTAAGACCCAGGCAATTGCTTCTAACGCTTCCGCAGGATTAGGTACATATTGCAAAACATTGTGAAAAAGGGCCACATCAAAATTGCCTTGGCCAAAGAGTTTAGGCAAGTCAACTACATCGGCCTGATATTGTGTGATCTGCGTGGAAAGACCAGCGCTTTCAATCGCGCTCTTCCCTTGTGCTAGCATTTCGGTGGAAAAATCAACCAATGCCAAACGATGTCCCTGCTGCGCCAGCAAAATTGACTCGGTGCCATTGCCGCCGCCCACGTCCAAAATTTGCTGATCGGGTGCCAGGTGAGGTGCCAGATTCGCCATGACCATTGTGTAACGCAATCTACCCCACGGCGCAGCCTGGTTTTCTTTCCACACTTCGATACCTTGATTGAACTCTTGGGCAATTTTGTTCATTTGCTAAAACCCATACTTCTCGGCAAAGACCACCAACGCCTCTTCAAAGATTTGCATCGGCGGGCGCACCAAGCCAGCCCCCACCTGTCCAACGCCGGCATTCTTATGCGCGATCCCGGTGTTAATGCGCGGGGTGATCCCCGTCTCCACCACTTTGCGGATGTCGATCCCGGTGGGCGTGCCGCGGAAGTCGAGCGCAGGGATGTTGAAGCTTTTGTGCTCGGTAACGGTGATCTCGTACATCTCCATCGTGGTGTTGATCGCATCGCTGGGTTTGCCGCTGACAAAGGTCACAATCGCCGGCGCGGCGGCCATCGCAAAGCCACCAATCCCTGCCGTTTCGGTAATCGTGCTGTCGCCAATGTCAGGGTTGGCGTCGGCGATTGAGTAGCCGGGGAAATAGAGCCCATCCGGCTGTTCGCACGGGGCGGTAAACCACTGGTCGCCAAGCCCGCTGACGCGGATGCCAAAATTTGTGCCGTTGCGCGCCATCGTGCTGACAATCGTACTGCCTTCGATGCCGTGCGCTGTGTCACACATGGCCTTACACGCTGCCATCACTGGGTTGAGCACGCTGAGCGCGTTGTCACCGAGAAATTTCAGGATGTCGGCCGCCACGTCGCTGCTAGGGGCAACTCTAGCAACATAAGGAGCGAGATTTTTCGTGTAGATGATCGAGCCGGCCTTGTTGCGGTTATGTCCTTCATCGCCCATGTGCAGGGCTTCGGCGAGCAGGGCGCGGATATCCATTGGCCCGCTGGCCGCCAACGCCGCGTGCAGGACGGGAGCCATCACGCCATTCATCCAGCGCAGCCGTTCCTGCACATCGGCCTGATAGGCCCCATAGCGCAAAACCTTGCCATAGCCCTCGTTGAGATTGGAGAAGGCGCGGTTGCCGTGCGTCTCATTCTCGACAATATAGACCTGCATCGACGCCGAGGTAACGCCGGCCATGGGTCCGACCGCGCCATAGTGGTGGCAGGGGGCAAAGTCGATTTCGCCAGAGGTGGCCAGCCTTTCCGCCTCTTCGGCGTTCTGCGCTTTGCCCTCAAAAATTAGCGCGCCAATGATCGCTCCGCGCAACGGGCCGGACATCTGGGGCCACGCAATCGGCGGGCCGGCGTGGAGGATTAAATTGGTGCGCATGTTCGGGATCACGTCAATGGCTTTGCCCAGCCCGGTGAGCACCGGACGCGCTTCCATCATGCGGGTGACGGCAGTGGTGTTGGCGGAATCGATGTCAATCACGCGAGACAACCTTTCGTATCAAATTAAATAGTGAGAACTGCTTTTTTCTTTGTAATGTAGCACCGCGATGTGCAAATTCAAACCAAGCTGCCAACATGCCATCCCAAGAAACCGCAGTTGGCCCAGTCGGCAAGATCGGATCGTGGATCCAAAAGCGCTGTTCGATTTCTATACCCACGATCACAACTGCATGAGCAGTGGCAACTTCCCAATGATCTAAAAATTGTGTTTTGACAAAGGCGATCACTGGATCATTATTAGCTAAAGTGGTAGCTAACTGCGCAATGGACCAAACACGATAATCCACATTTTGGCTTAACTGCGCCAGTTTTGTAACCGCAAAAGATGGTGTGCCAACTTCTTCAGTGGTTCCCAAGACATGGCTTAATTTCGCCTCGCTGTAAGCAAGTCCCATGCTGGCCAGTACCATTCTTGCACAAGTAGGTAGGCAGTATCCTGAGTCAGATTGTGCAAAGTGAGGAAGAGAAATAAGGGCTTCGCGCATCATCGCGCATTCGCCGACTTTTGCCGTACTTCACGAGCCAATAATTGTGCTTTTGTTTTAATCTCGGCCAGAAGTGAATCAGTATAATCGATCATGCCATAATAGGCATCTACATCAATTTCTGCAACCCGGCCAATCCTGCCGTATTTAGAATGAGTGAGATCTACAGGGACACGCCACACCCACTGCTTTGACTTGATCTGCACTAAATATGGCTCATCAGCTAATAAAAGGTTACCAACCCGTTCTAGCATTAATACATTGACTTTTTGGCGCGCGATTTTTGCTGGAATCTCAATGGTCTGTGTATGCTGTGCTGTACTTTGTAATTTATGGTCGATCCATTGCTCAAAAGCGCTCGCAGCTTCGATACCTAGTACATCAATCACTTTCGATGGGAAATCCGAAGTCTTTAATATCATATTGTTATTCATCAGTCTTTCCTTTTACATAGATCAATCTTCATGTTGTCCCTTTCATCCGTGCTAAAATGCCGGCCAACCGTTCATTGCCACCGGCTGGTGGCCGCCAATCAACTTGGATCACCTCGGCTCCTTGCGCGGTCAAGCTGGCGGCGAAGGAGGTAAGCCCTACATTGATGGCGGCTAGTGGTTGTTGTAAGACGGTGGCGTCAACTAGTGGCCCGCTACTGGTCTGTAATGCACGCACGATTTCTCCGGCGCGGCGGACTGCCACTTCATTGTTGCATTCGACCTCGGCACCGGCCTCTTCCAACTGGGCGACCTGCGCTTCTAGATCTTGCGGATCTTCATCGGTGCCGACAAGCACAACCCTCACCGCTAAATGGCGACCTGCTGCTGCTGCCGTGGCAATCGCTTCCGCAATGGCAGGCGCTAGTTCGCTGGCCGGGTCGGCATGGGCACCGTCGCCCAGCACCACATCAAGCAAGAGCAGAGCAGTTTCCGGATCGGCGGCTTCTTGGGCCAACCGTTTGAGGCGCAACTCGTTATCCAGCATGGGGTGCAGCCGCCCGACGGTGAACTCGTCTTCGCCCAGATCGACAATCGTGTGTTCACGGCTGACGGTAGCTTTTTCCAGTTTGAACCGTTTGTCCAATGGCGCATTGGCATAGACGGCCGGCAAGTACTCCTGTAAAATCAACTGGGCTTCATAGGCCAGCGTGCCACCGGAAAAAACACCGCGCAGATAGCGTTGGGTGGGGGCAAAATCAGTGGTAATTGGTGATTGGTGATTTTGGGCTTCAAAGGTGGCCAACTCGACAGCCAAGGCGGCGGCTTCATCGAGCGTCTTCACAAAATAAATATTGCCCTGTTGGCTCTCCGCTGGGCGATAGCCGATAAAGTCGATAACCACGGGTTTGCCAATCGAGGCCGCCGTCTGTAAAAGATCGGCAACGACTGCTTGCGCAGGTGGTTTGGAGATGAGCACAATGACCTTCGTTGCCTCATCATGGGCGAGCAGGGCGAGTGACTGCTTGGCGGTGATCGCACCGACCTTTTCGGAGAGATCGCGGCCACCTGTGCCCAGGGCATGGGTGATGCCACCGCCCAGTTGATGAATGCGGGCCGTCACCTGTTGCAGCCCAGTGCCCGAGGCTCCCACCACGCCAATGTTGCCGCGGCGGACGCGGTTGGCAAAACCCAGCCCAACCCCATTGACAATTGCCGTGCCGCAATCCGGCCCCATCACGAGTAAACCTTGGGCACGGGCTTGCTCTTTAAGGGCGACTTCATCTTCAACCGTCACGTTGTCGCTGTAGAGCAGCAGATGTTTGCCCAGCCGTAATGCCTCTCGCGCCACACCCGCCGCATACCGACCTGGGGTCGAGACAAGGACCCAGTTGGCGGTGGGCAACAGCTTGACTGCCGATGCCAGTGTTTTTGGCAGATAACCGCCCGTCCCTTCGCCGGCACTGCTCCGGCGTGTCAACAGCGCGTCGATCTGGCCGATTGCACTTTGGGCATTGGCCGTGCTGTCGGCGCGCACGACAATGACGAGGTCATCCGCCTTGGCCGTTTGGACTTCGGCGCTCACCAGGCCACTCTGGGCCAGCACATCTTTGTTGGCGTCAGTGCCCATCACCGCGCCGGCTTCCTCCACGCCGGGCAGGGCGACTAGCGCCCGCTGCAGCTGCATAAGGATAACCGAATCGTAGTAAGCGCCAGGGCGAATTTGGGTGCTCGTAAACGCATGATTGGGCATAAGGTGTCCACTTAGTTTAATTTAAGTATGAGATAAGTTGCGTTTTCCGGTGCCAACGTGGGGTCATCCGTGGCCGTAATCGGTAGCTGCAGGCCGCTGACCGGCTCGTATAGCCCGATCCGCAGCACAAGTTGATCCAGATCAGTGCCCGGCGCAACGGCCAGTTGATGGACGGTGTGCGCACTTTCCGCCGGTGCCCATCGTGAAGTCGGGTTGTCAATGCCGCCGGGTGGCTGATCATTTTGGGCAACAATCTGCTGCTCGGTGTCGAGCAGGTGGACAAAGGCGGTGTAGCCTGTGCTCATCCGATCCAACGCACGCCAGGCCAGGGTGACTTCCAACTGGTCGGACGTCGCGCTCGGCCTGGACCATTGCCAGCCGACCAGTTCGATCCGCTCTGCAAAGTGTACACGCAACGGGCTAAAGGAAGCAAGCGCCAGGGCGGGTGGTTCGCCACCGATCCAGGTGGCGCCAAAGGTAACCTGATCGGCAGCAATATTGCCATTGCCATCGAGAATTTCAATGCGGTGGATGTCGTCTGCTTGCAGTTGATAGAGGCCGGTCTCGAAATAAGCTTTGCCGGCTGCACCCTGATCTTCAATCACAAAAACGCGCCGGTCCTCAAAACGTTGGTTCGGCTCCCAGATCGAGAGGGGATAACCGCTACCTAGTTGGCCATTGTCCTGCAACTGTTGCCCGTTAAACATTAAATGACTAAAAAGGTTGAGTTGCTCAGTCTCCTCCAGGGTAAGCTGTGGTGGACGTTGCCAATAGGTCGTGAGCAGCAGCGTCGTCTGGGCTGGATCTTGTCCAACCGGGTTTTCGGTCACATGATAGCCAAGTAATTGCATGCCATTGGCAAAGTTGGCGTTGAGCCCATAACGGATGACGTTGCCTGTTAGTGGTGGCCCCGGCTTGGGCAACTTGCCAGCCCAGAGTTGGGGCCAGCCGGGTTGATGTAGGGCGGCTGCAAGCGTTGTGTGCGGATAATTCCCTAGCTGGGCAAGCAGCGGTGCGTTTTCACCAACGGCCCCACTCTGGAGCCAACTGGCGCTAACCGTGCCATCCTCTGCGCGCAGCAGAAAAGCCAACTGGTTGGGATCAACACTCTCTTCGCGCAAAAATGCGATCGGCGCGGTGACAAGGAACGGCGTGCCATCATCTGGTAGATCGTTGCGTGGCACTTCACCAATCGCAAAACGCATGTGCGGCGAGAGATAGAGCCGCCGCGAGATGAGTAGCGGCTCCCCCTGGGCAATGGCGGGCAATTGGGCGCGGACGGTGTCGGCCGCGAGTTGCAGATCGGCATCAAACGCCACGCCTAAGGTGGGCAAGGTCGCCCACCGGCCAAAGTAGTCGCGCACGGTGAAGGTGCCACTCAGTCCTAACAGCAGTGCGATCAGCGCAACCCCGACCCGGTTGCTTTTTGTCCACGTGGCCAGCGCGCCATACAAACTCAGCGCACCAAATGCGATCAGCAAAACGAGCGGCGGCAAGGCCCCGGCACTGCGCAAGGTATGGGGCGCATCTGTACTGAAGATCGTCGGCGTTAACATGACGATAAACCAGAGTAAAAGCAACTGCATGCGTTGGCTGCGGATTTGCCAGAGGGCGCGCAGCCAGCCCAGCGTGAAGAGCAGGGCCAACGGCCAATCCAAGAAAGGGCGCAATGGCAAATTGTGGCGTGGATTGCTGTCACCCTGCGTGTAGAAGCCAAGCGCTGTATTACGCAGGCTCAGCCATAGCCGTTCTGGCACTGTGCCCGGCATCAATTTCTGATCGACCGTGAAGATCGAGATGTCAGCCGTGCGCGATGAGAGTAAGCTGGGATCTTGATAGATCGTATAGAGAAAGGGGGAGGCAAAGATCAGCCAACTGAGTGCCATGATCAACAGGCCGTGCCACCGGGCTTGCCAGCGTTGCCACCACATTTTGATGTTGGCGCGGCTTTGCCCAAAGTCGCTGACGGCGACAACGAGGACAAAGAGCACAACCACCAGCGGCAACAACCGTGCCGCGGTATAGGTGTACAGTGTAAGCGCCAGCCAGAAACCGGCCCAGCCATAGTTGACCCGGTGTGTTGTCACCCAAGCCCGCCAAAAGTAAGCAATTGCCAGCGCGGAGAGCGGCGGCAACAGAATCACCCGAAAGGCCAGCCGGCTCAGGCTGAGGTGCCAGAAGCAGAGGGCAAGCACGACGGCGGCAACGAAGGCCGGCCAATAGATCGTGCGCTGGCGTATGGGCGGCGGTGCAGCAGCAGCTGCTGTGTCCATCATCTGTCGCGCGGCAAAGTAACAGATCGGCACGGTGAGAATGCCAATACACGCGGCACAGAGCCGCAACACATAGGGCGTACTGCCCAAAAAGTGGACAAAGAGGGTGGCCAGATAGATAAAGAGCGGTTCGCGGCCATTATTGGCGGGAAAGTAGAGCGGCAGGGTTTCCCCTGCTAGCACCGCGCGCACATCAACGCCATTGAACGCTTCATCAAAAAAGAGGCCCGGCGGCAGTTGATCGAGCTGCCAGAGCCGCAAGCCCGCGGTGATCAACAGCAGACAAAGCCAGATCAGGGGGACTTGCCAGGCGCGCCAAATAATCAAACTGCGCGCGCCTGGCCCGGTTGCGGGTGGCGTAGCTTTCATAAACATCGCTTAGTCGAATAGCGGGAGAAGGATCGTCTGTTCATCAACCAGGGTAATCGCTGGATCATGGGCTGTGACCGGTAGCTTTTCAAAAGTGTCGGCATGATAAAGTTGCAGAGTAAGCTGATAACGTTTGCGCACATCAAAGGGGCGCGTCTTCAGCGGCAGTTCGCTATACTCGATAATCGTCTTGCCGGGATCCCAGACGGAGGTGGGAATGACGCCATCGTAGGGTTCCCGCTCGGTCAAGGCGACTTCGATCCCGGGCGTGGTGTCAGCCATTTCGCTAAGCCGCAAAATGTACTTGTAGCGCTGATCCGTTTTTTCGTTGATCTGCCAGTAGAGCGTAATCGGCAGCGCGTTGGTCGGCCCGATCGGTTGGGCCAGATCATACCCAACGAGCCGGATCTGCTCGCCGAAGGTCACAGCAAGCGGGCGGGTGATGGTTGGTACATCACCTTCGACGACGGGTACCTGTGGTAGAAAGAGATCGAGCGTCAGAAAAGAATCTGAGCTGTGAAATTTGATCTCCTTCAAATGGATGGCGCTATGATCGAGCAGCCAGCCTTTGACGCGCCCTTCCGGATCAAGAAACGGATGTGTCCCTGACCGCGCTAACCAAATGCGGCGATAAGTCTGGCTGGCATCAGCTAAGAGGGCAAAGGTGGCCTCCCAACGGTCGTTCACCAGGGGCATATTTTGCGCCCCAATCATGACCCCGCGTGCTGCTGCACGGTCAATCTGCGCCGTTGGCAAGTAGTAGTCAAAGATGCGCCAGGAAAAGAAGGGATTCAGAAGCAAGAGATCGCCCGGCAGCAGATTTGTTTCCAGATAACGGCCCATTGCCCGATAGTCATCTTTGCTATATTGCGGGGCAGTGAAATACTTGTACGTGCTATAGAGCATCCCGGCGACCAAAATCGCAGTGAGGACACCACTGGCATACCGTTGATAGCGCCAGATCACGCCCAGACCACCAGCTGCCGCCAGCACATAGAAACCAACGAGCAGGCTCAAGTGCCGCGCATTCATATAGCCAGGCTGGATTTGGTTCATGAGCATGACCGCGGTAATCGGGACGGCAATGAGCGCGGGTAAGAGCCACCCGCCGGCGCGTATGGCGGGCCGTGTCCGGATGGCCGCACTTAGGCCAATTAGCATTAAGCCGCCAAAAACCCAATTTAGCCAACGGACATCATCAATGTCAACGCTCAGCCCCATGCTAAAAGCATTCAACAGATCGGCCAGTAAGATGGGCAGCGCAATCGGCGAAAAGTTGCCGCCCCCCCCTTGCCCTAAGACGATGGTTGCCAAGCGTAGTGCGATGGCCGCGCCCACCGCTAGAATGCCACTCCCAATCAGCAGCGCCCGCAAGCGGTAGCGCGGGAGCAGAAGAAAAAAGAGTGCCAATGCATGGACTGGTAAAACAAAGATGGCATAATAGTGGCTGCTCAGGTGCAGCAGCGTGATCAGCAGATAACCTGCCCAGAGCCGCTTGTGCTGTCGCGCTGGTTGGACAAGGCGCAGCAGCAGGTAATAGTGGAGCAGGGCCAATGCCGCCCAAAGCGCGTAGGGGCGCGCTTCCTGACCATACCAGAGTAAAAAGGGATTGATTGCCAATAAAAGGGCGGCCCAATAGGGGGTAGATGAGGGTAAGACCTGCCAACGCACATAGTTGCGTGCCACTGCCCAACCAATCGGCACCAGCAAGGTGGCGGCGGCCACCGACGGAAAACGGAGGACAAACTCGCTAATGCCGGCGACGCGCAACAATAGGCCTTGCAGCAGAAAAAGTAAGAAGGGATGTTGATCGGTGGTGGCGATGCTGCCCACGCCATCGGTCATGATGAGCGTGCCACGCAGCAAACTAGCCCAGCCCGACTCGGCCCGTTGCAGGCTCAAGCTTTCGTCCCACCACATGGCCTTGGCATCGAGTTGCCAAATCGCATGGGCAAAAGCTAGCAAGATGATGCCAAGCAAAAAAGCGCGCTGCCAGTGCTGCGCTGGTGGCATCTGATCTGCCCGGCGATCAGTTAACACGGTCCGTTGCATGCTGAGATCACCATGGTCGTCAGTGGAAATTGGGCATCTGGCAGCGGTTGACCATCACCGGCAAAGAGGGGCACACGCACAGCACCGTTCGCCCCATCATACAAGCCAACCTGGAGCGTATAGGTGCCCGGTTTACTTTCCGCACTAATTTGCAGGGGGATCTGGTCAACGATGACTTCGCCAGGCACCCACGCCGCGGTTGGGTTGCCGCCCTGTTGCGGCTGACGATCATTCTGGGCGGCCATCCCCAGCGTGCTGTCATGCAGATGAACAAATTGGGTGTAGGCAATGGCCGTTGTGCCGGTGGCGCGGTAGTAGAGGGTGGCTGTAAATGGTGTGCCTGGGGTCAGGGTTGCCGGCACTGTTAGATCATAGCCGATCAACTCGGCAAAGTCCCCCACCTTGATCGCCAGCGTATGGTCAGGGGTCGGCGTCGCTTCGGCGACGATCTTCACCGGGGGCAGGGCGACACTATTGCCAAGGGGCGTGCCATCCGCCGTAAAGGTATCAAGTCGTTCGCCATTGTCAAACTGATAGAGCCCGACATGGGGCGTATAAAGTCCACTGGTCGCTGTGCGCGGAATTGTTAGCGCATAACTATCAGTTTGGGCGGCAAACCGATGCCACAGCCGCGGCGGGCTAAACATCGGCCCCGGCAACTGATCGCGCTGGACCAGCGCCTGTTGCTGGGCATCCAGCAGATGGACAAAGCCATGATAATTTTCTAATGGGGTCCGTTCGGCCCGCCAGTAAAATGTATAGGTAAGTCGGCTGCCAGGTTTCACGACCAGATAAGCGCCCTGCACCATTGTGTCATTTACTCCTGTACCAGATAAAGCCTGTCCATCGACTTGTAGATCAAAGCCATCCAATAAAATAGCATGTTCCCACTGCGCGCCGAGCGGGTGGGTTGGTGCTTGCTGCGCTAATGGTACCTTGTCGAGGGCAATTTTACCAACTGTGACTAACGGTTGTTTCGCTGGGACTGATTGCTGTTCGGGTATGTTTAACCTTTCAAAACCAAGTTGGAGTGTGTAATTACCTGCGCCCAAGCCAGCGGGAAGCGGCAAGACATAGGCATCCTGGGCCAACGACGCCGGCAACCAGGAGGTCGTATGACGCGTGTTGAAATAGGGTAACACAGTGGTCTCACTGATGATGGCATTCGACCCATCAACCAGCCGCCAATGTAACAACAGATCCGGCGGTGCGGTATCAACGGCCCAAAAGGGGAAGAGATAGAGCTGATCGGCGGTTGGCTGTTGAGTGTAATATCCAAGTAATTGCAGGGCCGGCATCGCTGGGACCGCGGTCGGTTGTTGAAAAGTCGTCACCGCCGGTAACGGTTTAAAGGTGGCAACGCCGCCATAGCTGAGGAGCACCAGGGGGATCAATGCAAACCAACGCCACTGCCCAGGTTGTCGCCAGGCGATCATGGTGACCAATGCCAGCGTTAACAGACTAAGCAATGCACACCACCATTGCAGTTGGGTCCCTTGCCAGCTAATCTGGAGGTTGTGCAACCCCGCCGGTACATTCGCCGTCAACAAACCCATTAACGTGGTGGGTTCTAAGGGCAGCGCGGTTGTGCCATCCAACGTGGCCTGCCAGCCGGGAAAATAGAAACGGGTAAAGCGCACCGGGCTTGGTTCTGCGCTGTTCACTGCCAACTGCCATTGATAAGCATTTGCCGCGGTCAACGTAAAGGTTTGGGCCGGTGTGATCCCCTCCGCCGGCGGCGCAACTACGGTATCCAATACCTTGACCCAGCGCGGCATATATTCGCTGGCCGAGCCAGTGCCAAAGGCGCCGGTATCCAGCTCGAACTGCGCCACGGTGGGCAGACTCAGGGCCACATCGCTTGGAAATTGTTCGGTCCCCGTTGGCAATTGTGGCCAGTTGCCGGCCACGATCAAAACACTCAGGAGGAGTGCGCCAACCACCACAAAACGGTCCCGCCGCAGTGGCGTCAGCAGATTCGCCCCCAGCAGGGCCAGCGGCACACTCATGAGGGTCAGCAAGCGCCAGGGGAATTGGGCGGTCAATAACACTTCGCTGCTGAGCCAGACCGGCAGCATGGGCGCACTGATGGCCAATCCTAGCGCGGGGATCAACAGCGTCCAATACCACCATTCCCCGCTGCGGCGGCGCAGCAACAGCCAGCCGCCTATCGCCAGTAACAGTTGTAACGCGCCGATCTGAAAGGGAATCGCCAGGGTATATTCAAAGGGCCAATGGCGGTCAAGGAAGTTCTGCCAGGTCCAAACATTTTCGTGGATAAAGCGGGCCGAAATCTCATACGCGGTGCCGGCTAGATAGGTGCGTTCCACCAGTAGCGGTACCCAGAAGAAACTACTGCTCCCCATCGCCGCAAGCCCGCCCCCCAGTGCCCAGCCCAAGTAGCGCCGCGGGGCCTGGCGGGTAGTCGGATCTGTGCTCCAGACAACCAGCAGATATAGCAAGAGGATGGGCGGTGCAAAGATCAAGGTAATGGTGTGCGTGATCGCTAGCCCACCCAGGGAAAGCGCCGCCGGCAGCAGATAGCGCGCCGGCTGGGGTGCAGTCAGCAAGCGCCGAAAGCTCCAAAAGATCCAGGGCAACAGTGCCTGCGCCCCCACTTCGGCAATTGCCCCGCGCATGTAGACATTGGTTAACATGTAGGGGGTGTAGAGATAGGCGACCGCGGCAACAAGCGCAAACCAGCGCCGCTGATTCTCCCCCTGCCCAGCGAAGAGACTTTTCGCTAACAGATACATGCCAAAGCCCGCGGTGAGAATCAAGAGACTAAATGTGCCCATCAACGCCTGCACATAGCTCAGCCCCAAGCCATGCAAGAGTAGGGCCAGATAGTAACTGCTTGGCCCATAGTAGTGAAAGACTGGATAACCATAGCCCAGCACCAACTCTGGCACCCAACGCGGGTAGAGCATTCCCTGCGCCAGATGATGGTCAAGCAGCACCAGGCGCAACAGGTGGAGATGGCCGTCAGCCGTGCCCGGCAGCCCATGCTGCACAAAGGGCCAGAGCGCGGGCATGGCCAGCAGCACCAGCAATAGGGGCACCAGGATCGGCTGGATCGTCGACCACCGCCGCAGACTTTGATTGGACTGGAGCACTTGCATGAATCTCTCTATTCTACTTCGATCGCATCAAGAATGGCGGCTGCGTTGGGAAACGGTTTCCCGTCAGCACCATAGGCATCAAGCCGCTTGCCCTCGCCGTCATAAAGGCCAACCAGGAGCTGATAACGCCCCGCCGGGCTTCCCTCAGCAATGGTTAACTCGATCTGGTCCGTAACCACTTCACCCGGCACCCAAGCCCCGGTTGGATTCGCACCCTGGCGCGGTTGGCGATCAAACTGCGCGGCCATGATCGTCTCTGTTGCGGTGGTGCGGGCGATATGGAGGAATTGGGTATAGTTGACCGGCGTCGATGTTTTAGCTTGATAGGTCAGACTCACCGTCAGGGTTTCGCCTGCCTTAATGGCGCTTTCTGGTGTAATTGTGACATCGAGCAGCTGGGCAAATTCGCCATAGGTAACCAGCGCCGGTTGCAAGGATTTTACATCCTGGGGGTTAACCACTTTGATGGGCGGCAGATCATAACCGTCGCCCAGCGTGGTGCCATCGGCCCCCGTGATGGTAAAGCGTGCACGTTCGGCAAAGGTATACAACCCCAGCCGTGGATAGTAAAGTCCACTCGCCGCGGTGGGAGGTAACAGCAAGGTATAGGTCTCGCCGGTCGCCCGATACTGGTTCCAGGTTAACGACGAATTCAGCGCGGAGCCGGCCAATTGATCCTGTGCCACCAGCGTCTGTCGATCATGATCGACCAAATGTATAAAGCCGTGATAACCTTCCGCCGCCGCGGTTTCGGCCCGCCAATAGAGCCGGGAAACCAACCGATCACCAGGGTAGGCCAGGGGGTGGTGCGCCAGGGTAGGTCGGCGCCGCCACCGAAAATAGCTTGGTTCAATATCTATCGTATAGCCATCCAGCCAGACCTTCACCTGTGCGGGCTGTGTAAAGGTGAGTGCGAGTGGCTGGTTGGCTGCGGCTGGTGCGGTCTGGGTTTGTACGGTCACTACGCCGATCATGTCGTGTTGAACGGGTGCATTGTCCTCCGCCCTATTCCCTTCTGCATCCTGCACTGGTTGGACGTGCAGCGCCAGTTGGTAGCTGCCGGCGGGCAGATCGGGCGGCAAGGGCAAACGGTACGCATCGCGCGCCAATGTGCCAACTGTCCAAACCGAGGCTGGCACCGTATCATAATAGGGTTGCGCCGTCGTGCTGCTGACCACGCTGCCCTGCGTGTCGATCAACTGCCACGCCATCTGCAGGTCGGGCATGGCATTGTGAATCAGCCAATAGGGGAAGAGTAACAGCCCATCTGCGCGATCCACCTCCACCCGATAGCCGATTAGTTGTAAACCAGGATAGGGCATTGCTGTCGTGGCTGTAAAACTAGCTGACGCTGCTGTGACTGGTTTCAACTGCCCCCCAAGCGCAATGCTGACCAGGAGGAGCGCCACCAAGGCTTGCCCAAAGCGCCGTGCTTTAAACAAGAGCCAGCCCAGGCAACCAAGCAAGGTGGCGATGGTGATCCAGGTGGCCCCCTGCTCCACCACGGTATCTTCGCGGCTAAGACTGATCTGCTGTTCGCCGGCGGGCAGTTCAATGGTGAGTAGCCCAAAACCGGGTGATGGCTTGACCGGCAATGGTTGGCCTGCGCTATCGATTGCCCGCCACCCAGGAAAATAGAGCTGATTGACGCGTAACTCGGTGGGCACGGCCGACGTTGCTGTGAAGGTCAGCCGGTAGGGGGCGGCGTCCGTCAGCTCGATCTGCGGGATGGACTGTTGCGTTGCGTTGTCCTTGCTCACGGTGGCTGCACTCTCGGCAAAGATCGATTGCCATTCCCAGCGCGTGGTGGTTTCTACACGTACGAAATCTTCTGCCCATCGCGGCAAAAATTCGCGCGACCATCCTGCCCCCCAGGCCTGCGCATCCTTCTCAAAGGTCGCCACGACATCGAGTGTGACATCAATATCTTGCGCGGTCCGAAAATCGAGGAGGGTCGGGCGCGGCCAATTGCCCACGATGAGTAGGGCAATCAGCAGGCCGGCCCCACACACCTGGAGCCAAGGGCGGCGTAACCAACCCAGCCCCGCGCCTGTAATTAATGCAAAGATAAACGAGACAATACTCAGCAGGCGCCACGGGAACTGAATCGTCAGGCCGATATCGTTGGTGGTCCAGAGTGGCTGCGTCAGGCGCCCGATCGCCAACAGGGCAAGTGCGGCCACGAGCAGCCAGAAGCGACTCTCGCGGCCCAATTGCCAGAAGCTGAAAAGGCCAACCAGGACCAGCCCTAGCTGCACCAGCCCTAACTGATGGGGGGGATGGCCCGTGTAGACAAAGCGGAACGAGTCATCGAGGATCGTGTTCCAGTCCCAAAAATGGCCGGGCATAAACCGGGCATTATAGGCCAGGCGACTAAGATCGCCGCGTTCGACCAACAAGGGTAGCCAGAAAAAAGCGCTAATGCCCATGGCAATGGCCAGCGTGGCACCAAAACTGACCAGATAAGGCCTTGCCCTACCCTCACGCCGGCGCAACCAAAAGAGCAGCAAAGCATAGGCCAGTAGCAGCGGTGGCAGCAGCAACAGGGTAATCGTATGCGTGATCGTCATCAGGCCGATGATCAACGCCGTCACAAAGATGTAGCGACCCGGCTGTGGATCGGTTAACAGCCGTCGGCAACTCCAGATCACCCACGGCCACAGCGCCATCGCGCCCAATTCGGCCAGGGCACCCCGTACATAAAGATTGGCGAGAAAATAAGGCGCATAGGTATAGGCCACCCCTGCGACCAATCCCCCCCAAAACGGATTAGGCAACCAGCGTGTAGGGGCATCATTTTTTCTATCGACCAGCAGGCTGAAATAGTCGGTCGCCAACAGGAACATGCCAACACCACCCACCAGCACCAGCAATCCCGATGCGACCACCATTGCCTGTGCAATTGGTAGCCCGGCGATGATCAAGAGTTCACTTAAGTAATAAGTGGCCGGGCCATAAAAGTTAAAAACAGGGTAACCATAGCCGAGAAAAAGTTCAGCCGTCCAGCGCGGATACCAATCCCCGTGGCGGACATGGTAATCGAGCAGCGCCTGCCGCATCAGGTGAATATCGCCATCATCGGTACTGGGGTAGCCGTGGGTAAAGAGGGGCCAGAGCGCGGGCAGTGCCAGCACCACCAACAGCACGATCCCTAGCAAGCTGAGCCAGCGCGCGCTTTGTTGATTTGGTTGGCTAGTGGCTGTCATCAACGCGCTCCTTCAGTTGTAGCTCAGTCAAGATCACCTGCTGATCGGGGAGGGCTGTGCCATCTGCGCCGGTCACGGGCAGGCGCACGCCACTGATCGGGTCGTAAAAGCCAACTTGCAAGCGGTAGCGACCAGGGGTTGCATCGGCGTTGGTGACAAATGAAACAGTCTCAACAATCGTCTCCCCTGTTACCCAGGTTGAGGTCGGATTACCACCAGCCAGGGGCTGGCGGTCGATCTGGCCGGCAATGCCGCGCGTCGGGTCATATAGTTGAATAAACTGCGTGTAGTCAAGCGGGGCGGGGCCGTTACTATGATAAATTAAGGTCAGGGTGATGGTTTCTCCTGCGGTAACGGTTGCAGCAGGTGCAGTTAGTTGATAACCAGCCAACGTGCCCAGGTCGGCAAAGGTGGCATTGATGGGGGTTGTCGCCAACTCGGTTGGATCAAGCTGGTTTGGGTTGTAGAGCTTAAGGGCCGGCAGATTGACGCCATCACCAATCTCCACCCCGGTTTCGTCAAAAATGCGCAACCGATCTTGATCGGAAAAATCCTGGGTTGTAAAGTGATAGAGCCCTACCCGTGGCGCATAAAGACCACTAGCCGCATCCGCAGGAATCTTGAAACGATAGATATCCGCCATGGGCGTGTAAGGGTTCCAAAGCATGGGCATACTCCAGAACGGACCGGGCAACTGATCCTTCTGTACCAGGGTCATCTGTTGCCAATCAACCAGATGGACAAAACTATGATAATCTTCCAACACAGAACGCTGCGCCCGCCAGTAGAGTTTGATTTCGATGGTGTCGCCTGGCCTGACCACTGGTGTCGGCTGATTTATCGGCACCGGCTGACGATTGATCTTCAAGTTGTAGCCATCTAGGATTGCTTCTTGCGCAAAACGCAACGCCAACGGGCGCATGGGGATGGGGGGGGCTGCCGGTACGGTGGCTATATCGACTGGTCCAATGGTTTTGATCGCGGCCTGTGCCACCTCATCAACAAAGGGCTGGAGCTGTAAGGTATAGTTTCCTGCCGGCAACCCTGGCGGCAAGGGCAGTTGATAGGCATCATCCACCACCATACCTGCCGACCAGCCGCTGCTGCGCTGGGTGTTAAAGTAGGGATAGGCGACGGTTTCACTGATTTTTGTGCCCGTTGCATCAATCAGCGACCAGTGAAAGGTCAGATCAGCCTGCGGCTGCTTGACAAACCAGTAGGGCCAGATGTAGAGCTGATCTGGCTCAGCTTGCTCCGTGTAATAGCCTAACATGTGCAAGCCTGACGTAATGTGTGGTTCAACCGGGGGTGTTGGTGGTGGTGCTGCCAGGGCAGGGCGGAAGGTCACCCATGCGCCAAAGCAGAAAAATAGGAGCGGGATGAGGGCACTCCACTTTCCACTGTGGCCCAGTGCAGCAAAAAAGCGCAGGTAGAGTACGAGCGCTAATAATGTTGCCAGCGAAAGGTAGGCGCTCCACCGTTGTAAAGCGGTCCCTTGCCAGCGATATGTCAATGTATGCTGACCCGCTGGCACTTCGACGGTGGCCACCGCTTGTAGTGTGCTGGGATAAAGTTCTAGCACTTGTGCTTGCGCGGTTTGCTCATCAAGTGTGGCACGCCAGCCGGGGAAATAAAAATTCGTAAAGCGCAGCTTGAGGTCGGTCGCACTGTCGATCTGCAAGTTGACCGTATGGGCACTGGCCCCTTGCAGCGTAATCACTGGCTCGCTTGCCAGTTCACGCGTGGCGGGTACATCGGTGATCACAAAATTATCGGTAGCACGCGGCATGAATTCACGGCCCAGGCTGGCCCCAAAGGCCCCCGTATCCAATTCATAATGGTTGACGGCCGGCAACGCAAAGTTGAGATCAGCGGCCAGGCTGGTCTCCAGCCGGGCCGTAGTTGGGCGATTGCTGACAATGACGATGCCGACTAACAGCACCAACATTACCAAGCGTAGCCAACGCCGCGCTAACGCGTCGATCAGCGCACCCGTCAAGAGTGCAAAACTCAACGCGGTAAAGGTCAACAAGCGCCAGGGAAATTGGGTAATCAGCAGATATTGACTGCCCAGCCAGATTGGCTCTGCTAGTGCGCTCATCCCCAGCAGCGCAATGCCGGCGACGCCAAGCCAATACCACCATTCCCAGGTCCGTTTGCTGCGCATCAAGAACGCAACACCTACCCCGATCAGCGCCAGCCCACTGTTAACTAAGCCAAGTTTAAAGGGGGCCACTTCGGTATAATCATACGCGAACTGCCAATCGAGAAAGTTTGACCACGACCAAACATGATAGTGCACCAGCATTTTGGATACACTGTAGGAGAAATCGGACAGGTAGCTGCGTTCGACCGCCATCGGTAACCAGAAGAAGCTGCTGATCCCCATGGCACCCAAACAAGCTACCCCAACCCAGAGCAAACGCTGTATCGCGGCACGTTGCCGGCACCCATCATCCAGCCAGAGCGCACCAATATAACCCAACAATAAGACGGGGGTAAAGAGCAGCGTAATATTGTGCGTCACGGCCAGCGCGCCCAAGCTGAGCGTGGCAATTAACAGATAGCGGCCGGGTGACGACGTTTGATAAAGACGCCGAAAACTCCACAGTATCCAGGGCAGCAGGGCCTGTGCCCCCGTCTCTGCCAGCGCACCGCGAAAATGGGCTGTTGTTAAAAAATAGGGCGCATACAGATAGGCCGTCGCCACCAGCAGTGCCGTCCCAGCCGGAGCGCGGCCGGAGGCATAGTAATCGCGTGCAAACAGATACATGCCATAGCCGGCCAACAGGATGAAGAGCGCAATCGACAAGCGATAACCTTGTACATGGGGCAAGCCTAGTCCATGCAGCAGTTCAATCAGCGCATAGGTACTGGGGGCATAGTAACTAAAGACGGGATGGCCATAGCCCAGGGCCAATTCCGCTGCCCAACGGGGATAAAAATTGCCGGTGGCTAGATAACGATCCAGCACCGTCAGCCGCATTAAATGTAAGTTGCCGTCGCCGGTTGCCGGCAGGATCACCACATAAAGCGGCCAGAGGGCAGGCAGCGCCAAGAGGGTAAGAAGCAGAAGGTGGGTTAGGGTGGGGTGGTTTTTATAGAATGTGGGCAATGATGTCAGCGCGTACAGAAGTTTCATAACCACCATGCAGAATAACGACCTGACCTGTCAAACGACCGTGGGCGAGGAGCGCCACAACTGCGCATGACCATCGCCAAACGGATCTTATCCTATCACAGTGCTTAGCGGTTCGCCAATGCGTCTGCCACTTTTTCAGGATTAAACTGCATTTGTCTCATGCTATGCAAGTCATTAACCGCGGGTTAACAAACGATTGACAAACGGGTTGTGATGTTATATTATGAAAAATGAACGAACGTTCATTCACTTTTGAACAGTGTAATCCATCTCTACGCTTTGAACCTGCGATGATTGTGCGCAGAGAACTGAAAGTTGGTTAGAAACGTCGCATGCGCCAAACCAAAGGTCAACAGACCCGTGCCCTGCTCATTGAAGCCGCCTTGCAGCAATTCGCTGCCAATGGCTATCACGGCGCGTCCATGCGGCAGATTGCTGAGGCCGCAGGCGTGGCGGTCGGTGGTATCTACAATCATTTTAGTAGCAAAGAGGAGATGCTCACTGCTGTGATTTTGACTTGGCACCCACTCAACTTAATTATGCCGGCGCTGGCCCAGACCGAAGGTGCTACTTTGGATGCCTTTCTCCGCAATGTGGCGCAACAATTTATGACTACTTTCTCCGAACGGCCTGAATTGCTCCGGATCTTTATGATTGAGCTCTTTGAATTTGACGGTGCCCATCTGCCCCAACTTTTTGCTACCATGTGGCCCAAAGCAACTGCGTTTATCGAACGTTTGGTGGCCGTTGACAGTCGGCTACGGCCATTGCCACCGCTCACCGTGGTTCGCATTTTCCTTGGTACGCTCATTGGCTTTTACGTTTCTGGCCAGTTGTTGCAGAAACTACCTGCCCCCTACGTTTACCAGATCGGCACGCTTGATGAACTGGTGACTGTGTTGGTTCATGGGTTGTTGGATGCCGATGAACCTTAAACCGCAAATGTGACGGTCTACTGCTCATGGCTCAGCTCGGCACAGCGTCTGGTGGTGTACTACTGTTTTGTAAAATAAGTAATGGTAGGAATCAAACCCCACCCGCGCCTAGGAGGCAACCGCTCCCCAGTTTGGGGAGGGAACCATCACGCCGCCAGCGGAGACCAAGGCTCCTCCCCCAGCGGGGGGAGGCTGGGAGGGAGTATAATTTACCCATCAAGACAACACTACTGTAAGGATGAAGAAGTTGTGGAGACAAAGATGACAACAGAGACAGCTGTTCAACCCAATGCCGCGCTTGTCCTGGGGCTTGATCATCCCGCGGTAACGCTGGCGCTCGTTGGTGGGAAGGGTGCCAATCTGAGCAAATTGGCGCAAGCGGGCTTTCCGGTGCCAGGCGGCTTTCTAGTGACAACCGCTGCTTATACCACCTTTGTGGCTGCCAATGGGCTGGACGCGCCATTACAGCACGCCCTGGCTGGGGTTAAATTTGATGACCCAGCGGCCCTGGAAGTGGCCTCCCAGGAGATCCGTGCTGCGTTTATGGCCGGCACCGTACCGAGCGGCTTGCGCGAGGCAATTCAACAGGCGTATGGGCAATTTGGTCAGCCACCAGTGGCTGTCCGCTCTTCGGCCACCGCCGAAGATCTCCCTGATATGTCATTTGCTGGGCAGCAAGATACCTATCTTAATATTGTGGGCGAAAGCGCGTTGCTGCACGCCGTCAAAGCGTGTTGGGGCAGCCTGTGGACGGCGCGGGCAATTGGCTATCGCAGCCGCAACCAGATTGCGCATGGTGACGTGTTACTTTCCGTGGTGGTGCAAACCATGGTGCAGAGTGAAGTTTCCGGGGTGCTTTTTACGGCCAATCCGCTGACTGGCAACCGTAACGAGAGTACCATTGATGCAACGCTTGGCTTGGGGGAAGCCTTGGTATCGGGACTAGTCGAGCCTGATCACTATGTGGTCGAGACCAGAAGTGGCCGTATCCTGAGCAAGCGTCTGGGCGAAAAGGCGACCGTTATTCGTAGCCAGAGCGGGGGTGGCACATTGACGACCAAAATAGCTGCCGCGACCCAACAGGCCCTGCCCGATGCCCAGCTTGTGGCCTTAGCGGCATTGGGCGCTCGTGTGGCTGATTTTTATGCCTTTCCTCAGGACATAGAATGGGCATGGGCTAACAGTCAATTCTATCTGCTCCAATCACGCCCGATTACTTCACTCTACCCACTCCCGACTGGAAAAACGGCAGATGGCACGCCCGGTGAACTTGATGTCTATTTTTCCTTTGGCGCGATCCAGGGCATGCTCGACCCGTTGACGCCGCTTGGCGGCGATGCCATCGCTGCCATTTTTGCTGGGGGCACACAGCTCTTCGGCTTTGATTACACGCCGGAAACGCAGCCATTGCTCCACAGTGCTGGTGAACGGCTTTGGGTACGTGTCACGCCACTGCTGCATAACCGCATCGGTCGCCGTGTGCTGCCCAAGTTTTTGAGTGTGATTGAGCCCAGCATTGGGCAAGCGGTGGCTGGCTTGCTGACGGAAGCAACCTTTGCAAACGCTGGCCTTCCCCAGCGCTCGACCGTAACGCGGATTAGGCGCTTTCTCTTAACCTTATTGCCCACCGCGCTGCGTACAGTAATTGCACCAGATGCGCAACGGCTAAAGCTAGAGCAGATCATTAGGCAGATGTTGGCGACATGGCAGGCACGCATGGCCGCCACACAGACCCTGCCGGAACGCGTGGCGCTCTTTGAAACAATCCTCGGCTCTGGTTTCCGTTTTGCTGTGCCCAACATGGTGCCGCGCATCGTGCCTGGGCTGATCGCCATGAACCGGCTGATTAGTCTGGCCGATCAGACTTTTGCCAAACAAAGTGCTGGTCAGCGCCGTGCACTGGAGCTGACGCGGGGTTTGCCACATAACGTCACCACCGAAATGGATCTCCTGCTTTGGGAAACATCACAGGCTATTCGTCACGATGCCACTGCCACCGCCTATGTATCCACCCATGATGCGGCAACGTTAGCGGACCACTATTGCGCCGGAACTTTGCCGCCGATTGCGCAGCAGGCGATTAAGCACTTTCTGGACAATTACGGCATGCGTGGTCTGGCGGAGATCGACTTTGGCCGCCCGCGCTGGCGGGACAATCCCACCCAAGTTATGCAGATGATTCAAAGCTATCTGCGGATTGAGCAGGCGGAACAGGCCCCCGATGCTGTCTTTGCCCGTGGTGAGGTCGCTGCCCAGCGCGTCATTGATGATTTGGCTGCGACCGTACGCTTGCAACCATTGGGGGCATTGCAAGCGCGGCTGGTCTACACGTTGGCCCATCGGATGCGCGCCCTGGCCGGCCTGCGCGAGAGCCCTAAATTCTATATTATGAATCTTTTTGCGATTGCGCGGCAGGGTTTACTGCAAAGTGGTGAGGAGTTGGTCAAACAAGGGGTGTTGACACAGGCTGATGACCTGATGTTCTTGCACCTGAAAGAGCTAAAGGCGTTGGCTGCCGGTTATGCGATTGACTGGCAAGCGCTAGTGAGCGAACGCCGTGCCCTTTATGACCGTGAAAAGCGTCGTCATCAGATTCCCCGGGTGTTGGTGAGCGATGGCCGCGCTTTTTATGAAGGCCTGCGCGCCACCGGTACTGAACGTGACGGTGTCATCACGGGCAGTCCGGTTTCACCTGGTGTTGTGGAAGGAATCGTACATGTGGTTTTTGATCCCCATACCGCCCAACTGGCACCTGGCGAAATCCTTGTCTGTCCCGGTACCGATCCGGCGTGGACCCCCCTCTTCCTCGCCGCGGGTGGTTTGGTCATGGAAGTGGGTGGGCTGATGACCCACGGATCTGTCGTTGCACGTGAATATGGCATTCCTGCCGTGGTGGGGGTACACCAAGCAACGAGCCGCTTGCAAAGTGGGCAGCGGGTTCGTGTGGACGGATCGAGTGGGGAGATTCTGTTGCTGGCGTCTGCGTAAATTTCGTCGGTCAGTGCTGCTGGCGTGATAAAGCTTCGTCACGCCAGCAGCACTGACCAACGACTCAACTTGCTTTTGCGCGCGCAATAATTGCCGCGGAGATCCCTGTCATTGCTTCGATCTCAGCCGAATCGAGGCCGCGTGCCAGCATCGCCCGTGCGATGGCGACAGATTGTTCTTCTCGCCCGGCTTCCAGTCCTTCTTTGAGACCTTGTTCGCGTCCTTCTTTTATGGCATCCTCGCGTGCCGCGGCCAACTCCGCATTGGCAATGCGCGCTTGTTTCAGACTGCCTTCATAGTAATAGCGTTCTTCCGGTGAAAGGGCTGCTTCTTCGGCGATCGCAAAGGCGTCAGTAAAGGGTTCTGCCGCTAATTCGGCGGGGATCTGTTGCAGTTCGGGCAGATGTTTTAGGAGATAAATCCACTTATCGGCGGCGGTTGCGTCGGCAAGCGGTTGATTGAACTTGGGTAGTTCAATATAGACAAAGGTGAGTTTGTCATAGAAAACTTTACCCGTCGCACTGTCGGCCAGCTTGATCTGGCGGTAATAGCGCTGGTCATCCAGCTCTTCTTCAATAAAAGTGAAGTCGAGAATAGCGATGCAGTAGACTGGTAACAGGTTAAACTGCCAATCCGCGCCCCGTTGTGCCTGGTAGGTAATCGCAAAGGTACTATAATAGAGTGCGCGTTCTTTGATGTGCAACTGGCGCACCTGTTGCATTTCCACAATAAAGCGCTGCCCCATTGTATCGACGCAGTAAACATCATAGATGCCACGGCGTTCTGCCGGTGAGGCGGGTAGTTGCTCGACCGGGATATAGGTCAGCTCGGCAATTGGGTAGGGCAATGCTAGAATATCCACGAGAAATTGTTTTAGGATATCTTTGCTATCTTCCTGACCAAAAAGCCGCTTAAAGCCAAAGTCGGTGCGCAGATCAATATAGCGTGGCATTGAATTCCTCGTCTTGCATCCCACTAGGGCACTAAATTACGGTTGCACCTATTGTACACTACAGATACAATAGGAATCAATCCCGATCTTATAAAATCTACCAAAAATCAAAGGCGCTTTTTATGTCTCATTCCCACACACCCGACCCGACCAAACTGCGCAGTGACGCCTGGTTTGGCCGGCCCGATCAGCTTGGTTTTATCCATCGCAGTTGGATCAAAAATCAGGGGCACCCCGACCAGATGTTTGATGGCCGCCCTGTCATCGGTATTTGCAACACCTGGTCTGATCTGACGCCCTGCAACGGCCATTTCCGCATCCTCGCCGAACAGGTGAAACGTGGCGTCTACGAGGCGGGCGGCTATCCACTCGAATTCCCGGTGATGTCGTTGGGCGAAGCGCTGATGCGCCCGACGACGATGCTCTATCGCAACCTGGTGAGCATGGATGTGGAAGAGAGCATCCGCGCCAATCCGCTCGACGGCGTCATTTTGCTTGCCGGCTGTGACAAAACGACCCCTTCGGCGATCATGGGCGCGTGTAGTGTTGATATTCCCACCCTGGTTGTTTCCGGTGGGCCAATGCTCAATGGCGAATTCCACGGGCGCGCCATCGGTTCCGGCACCGATGTCTGGAAATTCTCCGACGATGTGCGCGCCGGGCGGATGTCAATGGAAGCCTACCAAGAAGCAGAAGCCTGTATGTCGCGCTCGGATGGCCACTGTAACACAATGGGCACCGCGTCGACGATGGCCTGTATGGTCGAATCATTAGGGATGGGCTTGCCCAGCAACGCCGCGATTCCTGCCGCTGATGCGCGGCGCAAGCGGCTCTCTCACCTGGCCGGTAATCGGATCGTCGAGATGGTGAAAGAGGATCTGCGCCCGTCAAAGATCTTAACCCGCAAGGCTTTTGAAAACGCGATTATGGTCAATGCCGCCATCGGTGGTTCGACCAACTTTGTCGTTCACCTGTTAGCCATTGCCGGCCGCGTGGGAATCGAACTGTCACTGGATGACTTCGACCGTTTGGGTAGCCATCTGCCGCTGCTGGTCAACCTGATGCCCTCGGGTAAATATTTGATGGAAGATTTCTATTACGCCGGTGGGTTGCCGGTCTTGATGCAGAGCCTTGGTAGCACTTTACATCAAGATGCACTGACGGTCAACGGGAAAACCATTGGCGAGAATGTCGCCAGCGCTGAATGTTACAACCGCGATGTCATTGCCACGGTCGATGCGCCGCTGATTCCCGCGGCCGGAATCGCGGTCCTTAAGGGTAATCTCTGTGAAAATGGCGCGATTATTAAGCCATCGGCAGCCTCACCGGCGCTGATGCAGCACCGTGGCCGCGCCGTTGTCTTTGACAATGTGGAAGATTATCACGACCGCATTGATGACCCCGCTTTAGAAGTCGATGCCGATTCTGTCTTGGTAATGAAAAACGTTGGCCCGCGTGGCTATCCTGGGATGCCCGAAGTGGGTAACATGGGTATTCCTGCCAAGCTGCTGCGGGAAGGGGTGACCGATATGGTGCGCATCTCTGACGGGCGCATGAGTGGCACTGCGTTTGGCACCGTCATTTTGCATGTTGCACCGGAGGCAGCCATCGGTGGTAACCTGGCGCTGGTCGAAAATGGCGATCTGATCGAGTTGGATGTGCTCAACCGCCGCCTGCACCTTGACGTGTCGGATGCTGAGTTAACGCGCCGCCGCGCTGCCTGGCAACCGCCCATCGTCCCGCATACCGAACGCGGTTATGCCAAGCTGTATACCCAGCATGTCCTCCAAGCCGATCAGGGTGTAGACTTCGACTTCCTCGTCGGCAAGTCAGGTGCCTTCATTCCCCGCGATTCGCATTAAAGCAGACAAACACACAAGGAGACACGAGACACGAGACACGAAGTAGTCTAGCTTTCCAATCTCGTATCTCCTTGTCTCGTATCTCCTTGTCTCGTATCTCCTTGTCTCGTATCTCCTCGGGTGCCCCTTGGGCGCGTATCTCCTTGTCTCCAAGTTAACAGTCTCCTTTCTTTACCACTTGCGCGCTCCAGTGTAAACCGCGCTGTGCGCGACCTTCTCCCCTTAACAAACGTCTGCAAAAGTAGCGCTACCGTGTGCATACGCTCTGCCAGCGGTTGACTAAACGCTGCGATCAGTGTTGCCTTTGTAACCAGCGAGTCTATCCTCAGTGACCAATCAACAGATATCAACCTACCAAGCAGATGATTCGGGCGCAACGCCAGTGCCTGTACCTGCGCTGCACCCGAGTACTGGGCACAGTCGCATGCCCAGCGTAATCGCACCGGCGTTACCTGTGCCCGTCTTACCCACGCTTCCGGCTCAGTATCCACCACGCGAAATACGTTGGCGCCGCAAAGGGCGCCGCTGGCTGTGGTGGCTACTGCTCGTCGCCCTGTTGATTGTTTGCGTCGGCGGACTGAACAGTTGGCGTCTCGTAATGGTTGAGCGATTACGTCTACTGTCTGTCGATTTCAGCCAAAATAGTTTCATTTCCAAGCTGCATGCCCAAGATGGTTTAATCATTCAATTGACGCGCTACCCAATTGTGAGCCCAACTGTGCCGGCATTCAAACTGACACCACCGCTGGTAGTAAGCGAACAAATGCCAAGCGGATTGATGGTCGATCAGCCCACTTTGCAACCTGATCAACTGCGCCAATCGCTTTCTGCTGCATCAACACCAGTGGCGACAGCAGTGCTGCTCACTTCTGCGCGTTTACCCATGCCGGTCGCGACGACTGGATCAACACGACCCGCCAGGACCTTATCGCCGCGGGCTACGGTGGCGCCAGCGCACGTTGCGCTCTCCATTGATCCCTTTGGTCTGTTACGCGAACGTATAATGCCCGGCCAGATTGTTGTTAACGGGACAGCTAACCCCGGTCTTGATTTTCAATTGTTTGTTGATGGTGTCCTCCATTTGCAATCGCAAGCAAAGGCGACCGGCACCTGGTCGACGATTATACCCTTTGCACATCCCGGCCACTATGACTTACGCTTACATGCTCTGCATCCAGATGGCAGCCTGCTGGCCAGTGTTAGTCTGCCCTTGTTGATCGGTGTTCACGACCTAGGCGAAACGAGCACGCCGACCCCAACTGTTCCGCATACAACAACAGGCACAGCAATACCGACATTGCTGGCGACCGCAACTGCGTCGTCCAGCCCTGGTCTGCCTGCCATCCTCGTTGCGCATGACATAATCACCGCGACGGTCAGTAATCCCTCAACACCGCTGTCGGTCCCGACTGCCAGTGCTACCGCCACGCCAACCGCGCTGCCCGCGGCGGCAACCCCTACCGCCACCTCTGCACCAAGCGCAACGGCGACTGCTTCTGCAACTTTAACACCAACAGCCACCGCGATAGCGACATCAACGATGACACCAACGGCTACGGCAACTACTTCACCAACTGCTTCACCGACTGCACCGCCAACTTTAACCCCAACCGCGACTGCCACCAACACGGCAACCCTGCTTCCTGCTTCGGCACGTAGCGCGGATAGTATGACAGTTGTGCTGGCAAGTGCGCCGCCGCAGCTAATGGCTGCCGGCGGCGAAATCACCTACACGATCCATTATACTAATCACAGCTTGGCACCGATAGCTGAGCTGACGGTGGCCGGCGTCGTGCCGCCGGGGATGGTGCTGGTGGCCGAAAGTGTCCCACCCACGGCGTTGCTGGTGCCGCAGGGCAACAAGCAGACAGTTGTCTGGTCGCTGGGCGACCTGGCAGCCCAGAGCGGTGGTACGGTCAGCTATCGCGTGCAACAGCCCGCCCTCACCGAGCCCCAATTGGCTGAGACCGTGAAGTTTCACGTTAGCGGGCCACTGACGGCAACCGCCGGTGCGCCGATCACCTATACGCTGCAGTTGACCAACCTGCGGCCATTCCCGCTGCGCAATTTGGTTGTGGTCAACGAACTGCCGACCGCCGCCACGTTGATCAGCAGTGATGAGGGAGAATTCGTGGATAATGAAGTGCGCTGGACCATCCGCCAATTAGCTGGTGCCAGCACGACGACCCTCCAGTGGCGCGTCGCTGCCACTCAAAGCCTGGCCAATACTGGGGCTTGGGTCCGCGTTGACGGTGGCCCGGTGGTTGTTGGCAACACCGTGATCACGACGATCAATGGGAAAGTTCCCGCCGCTGCCCTCGTTGCGATTCACAATGAAGGAGCGCAAATCAGTTGGCGAGCGAATGATGCCCAATACCGCCTCCGCTCTGGGCCACTCGACCATTGGGTCATGCCCTGAGGTAGTGCTCCATCAAATTAGAATAGGCATAATTTCAGCGGTCAGCGCCGCTGACCGCTGATTTGATTTGAGCTGAGGTATATGTCGCGGCACTCGCCTGTTTAGTCTGCGGCCGGCTTTGCCTCGCTAAAAAGATAATCCAGCAACTGCTGCTGCCCAGTTTTCGCGTCGCTTTTCGTCTGCTCACTTGCCGGCGCGGTTTGTTGCTGGGCTGCCGCGATCTGTTCCTCCCAGCGTTGCAAGACTGTATCCAACCCTTTGCGAATTGGTTGCCCATGAAATTGCGCTGGAATCGGCGCTGCCACACGTTCCATCACATCGTTGGCGACATAGAGCGACGCATTCATCTGTAGTGCCAATGCGATTGCATCGCTAGGGCGGGCATCGATCGTGTAGGTTTCTTGTCCACTGCGCAAGTGGATGGTTGCATAATAGGTGTTACCTTGCAGCGCGGAAACAGAGACTTCGGTTAGGTGGATATCGGTTGCCGTTAAGATATTGGCGAGGAACTGATAGGTGAGTGGTCTAGGGGTTTGGCGCTGTAAGAGCATCATCGCAATTGCCGCCCCTTCAAATGGGCCGATCCAAATTGGCAAAATGCGATTTGCTGATTCGTCTAACAGCACAACAACATGATTCCCATTCTCCTCTTGGACAACATCAGTAACAGTGACTTTAATCATGATCAACTCCTTTGCTGGGTTAACTGAAGCACTCTGTGTCTGGCTCATGGCCGGGAGATAGGTTGTTTGTAACGCACCGTGTAATTGCAACCGCGCCTTATGCAGCCGTCCTTTCACGGCGACGACCGAGATACCAAGCTGGGCTGCAATCTCACGGATGCTACAGCCCTCGAAATAGAAGAGTAACGTCGCCTGCCGATTCGCGGGTGACAGCCCGTCAACCGCCGCGCGCACGCAGGCAATCAACTCGTTGGCTTCCACGATTTCCTCGGGACCAGGTTCCGGGCTAGCGAATGTAAGACTGTCAAAGTGAAGCCCACCGGTCAACGCTTCCCACGAAAGATAGTTGAGCCGCCGGCTGCGCCGCGCGCTGCGACAGACGTTGAGCACAATGCCATACAGCCAGTTGGCAAAGTGATCCGGCTGCTGCAACTGATCTAACGAGAGATACGCCTGCAAAAAGGCTTCCTGGGCAAGATCTTGCGCACCCTCGCGCTCGCCGAGCATACGCTGGGCAACCCGTACAGCCAGCCCCATATGCCGTTCGATCAGTAGACCAAATGCTTGTTTGTCACCTTGGCGGGCCGCTGCGACCAGCGCCCGATCGTCCTGTTGCGTTTTCATCAGCTTGTTGATTGTTACCACATAGGGCCGCACTATACTACTGCTGCTTATATAGTTATATAGTGGTTGATCCCAGCAAAAAGGTTACTTTTGGGTGGAATTGTCTCTGTATCTGCGCGCCTGCGCTTGTGCCATCACCGGCCAGTTGCTCCTAATTTGAACTTGTCATTGCACGTCCGGCAGCTAATCTCAAATTGTACACGCGGCCATTTGCCGGTTGCTGATTTTGCCATGATGGTTACCCTCCTTATCCTTGGCATGGTAATAAGCAAAGGTTCAATGGGATCTTATAGAGATGACACTTAAACTTGGCACAATCTCACCCTGTTGCCTTCTGCGGTAGATTGTGCCAAGTTTAAATCATGTGTCTATTAGAGGTTGAGATCCCGCCCCGCCGTCAACGCGCCCAGTGGGCACCCGGGCTCCCCAGCAACGCCGGGTACCCCCTCCCTTAGCCGGGTTTACCCGGCGTTGTTCGCTAGCCCTGCGGCTTTAGCCCAGGGCGATCTTGTCAACCCCCTACATTCCGGTTGAGTATAAGCAAAGCGCGAAAACTGTCGAGAAGTTTGCCTGATCCTGCGGTGATCCTGCTAATAGTTTGACAGTTTATGCCACATTGCCTACAATGCGAAACCAGATCCGCTACTTCATTCGCTTAATACGCTGCTCTGTTTGAAGACCGAGGTTTGCTGCTGCACTGGCCTTTGCGGCAATTTCGGTTTGTCACCGCAACCACCGTCTGATGGTCAACCGATCCAGGAGAAGATACGATGCAAATTCAAGGCACACATACCTTTCAAGCCCCAAAACAGGTCGTCTGGGATGCGCTGATGGATCCAACGATTTTGGCAATGGCCTTGCCCGGCGGTGAAGCGCTGGAAAAAATTAGCGAGAATGAGTATAAGGCTGCCATGAAAGTGCGCGTTGGGCCTGTCCAAGGCAAGTTTGACGGCGGCATCGAATTAACCGATATCAACCTGCTCAATAGCTACCGGATGAAGGTGAGTGGCCAAGGTTCGCCCGGTTTTGTCAATGGCGAAGGCAATGTCCAGTTAGAAGAGTCCGGGGCCGCGACGATCATGCATTATAGTGGTGATGTGCAAGTGGGCGGCAAGATCGCGAGTGTGGGTCAGCGCCTGATTGATAGCACCGCTAAGGCGATGATCCGTCAGGGTTTAGTGGTGCTTGATGCGCAAATTGCGATCCATGCCGCCAATGCGGCTGCCATTGCCCCCCCGGTTGAGCCATCACCTGCGGTTGAAGTGGCGGCTGCGGTCAGCCCTGTTACTGAAGTGGCCGTAGCACCTGCGCCACCCGCTGCCACTGTCGCCGCGCCCGCTACGCCACGTCCCGTGGTTGTACCCGTTGCTGCGCCTTCCACCGCCAAAATGGCCACCGAAGTTGCCAAAGATGTGGCGCGCGATCTGGTATCGGATGTGATCCCCCTTAAATTTCAAGAAAAAGTGCTTTGGTTCGCCCTCGGCGCGGTGGCGATGTTGATCTTACAAGTGATCTTCTGAGACGACGGTGCGCTGTGTACTCAGCATCCTCAGATGCTGAGTACACAGCGCACCGTCGTTCGCATCGGGGGACCGCGGCGATTCATCGCGGGGGGATACTCACAACACAGTGTCGAATTTGGAATTGCTGTAGTCCTTGCTGTCACGTTGACAGAAAAAACGGGCTGGGCTAGAATATCCGCAAGCTTCTGTGCCGCTTCACCGGCTGCTCCCCAAGTCAGCCTTTTGAGCAGGCACCACTACTACCCATCTATTTTGAATCGAACCGAATTGTAGCTGCTGTGTAGCGTTGCGCGACTTTTCAAGCGCTCCTGCTTTGCTACGGCCACAACGGCAAGATTCATACACAAAGCAATAGTCATCTGTATAACATCTCTAACCTGTGCTGATTGACTCGGTCTGCTTACGTTCCTGGTTTTGACGTACATGCCGGCTGGTCGCTAGCACACTGTAGAACCAAAGGAGAGACCGATCATGCAGAAAGTGACGATGACGGTGAATGGCGTAAGCTACACCCGTGACGTCGAACCGCGTACGCTGCTGGTGGATTTTATCCGCAACACGCTGGCGTTGACAGGCACGAACATTGCCTGTGATACCAGCCAGTGTGGCGCATGTACGATCCACATGGACGGCATGGCCGTGAAGTCGTGTACAGTGCTTGCCGTGCAGGCTGATGGCAGCACGCTGACCACCATTGAAGGGCTGGCCACTAATGGTGCGCTGCACCCCATGCAACAAGCCTTTTGGGACCAACATGGCCTCCAGTGTGGTTATTGCACCCCAGGAATGATCATGGCCGCCGCCAAGTTGGTTGAAAATAATCCTGGCATTACCGAACCGGAAATTCGCCACGGGCTCGAAGGCAACATCTGCCGGTGTACTGGTTATCAGAACATTGTGCGTGCCGTGGCGCAGGCTGCGGCCGCGACGGCCTAGGTGCGTGATAAGGTGACAAGGTGACAAGGTGACAAGGTGAACCCTCCCAGTCACCTTGTCACCCTGTCACCTTGTCAGCAACCACACTAACCAGTATCACGTCTGTTACATCAGGAGGATCAAACCATGAGTGGAGTTGTTGGTCAGAGCATTAAGCGCGTGGAAGATCCACGCTTTATTCAAGGCAAGGGCAAATATGTTGCCAACTTGCAGATTCCTGGCCTGTTGCATGCGGCCATTGTGCGCAGCCCCCATGCCCATGCCAAGATCAAAGGGATTGACGCCAGCGCCGCCCTCGCCATGCCCGGTGTCGTCGCCGTCTATACGGGCGCGGATCTAGAGGCTGATGGCGTCGGTGGTCTGCCCTGTGGCTTTAACCCGCCCGGCATCAAAACCGCACCCCATCCGGCCTTGGCGATGGGGAAAGTGCGCCATGTCGGTGATGGCGTTGCGGTCGTGATTGCCGAAGATCGCTATCTCGCCCAAGATGCGGCGGACGCCGTGCAGGTTGACTATGAACCATTGCCTGCGGTCATCGATGCCAAGAAAGCCGTTGCGCCCGGTGCCCCGCAACTGCATGATGAAATCCCCAATAACACCAGTTTTCACTGGGCGTTGGGCGATCGCAGCGAGATCGACCGGGCCTTTGCGGCGGCCGATCATGTGGTCGAGTTGGATTTGCTTAACCAGCGCTTGATTCCGAACGCAATGGAGCCACGTGCCTGTGTCGCTCAATATAGCGATTTTTCCGATGAATTAACGATCTGGACGACGAGCCAGAACCCGCACATCATTCGCCTGTTGCTCAGCATTGCCACGCTGCATGTGCCGGAAAACAAGCTGCGCGTGATTTCGCCCGATGTCGGTGGTGGTTTCGGCAGCAAGATCTTCCACTATGCCGAAGAAGTGATTGTGCCGTGGGCCGCACGCAAGCTTAACCGCCCGGTGAAGTGGGTCGCCACCCGCAGTGAAGCCTTTGTCACCGATGCACACGGTCGCGACCATGTGACCACCTGTAAATTGGCGTTGAAAAACGACGGCACCATGCTCGGCTTGGATGTTACCACCTATGCCAACATGGGGGCTTACCTCTCCACCTTTGCGGCGCTCATTCCCACCGCCATTTATATCACTCTTTTTTCTGGCCTCTATAAAATTCCGGTCATCTTCGGCGAATCCTATGGCACAATGACCAATACAGTGCCGGTCGATGCCTATCGCGGTGCCGGTCGCCCAGAAGCCAGCTATGTGGTGGAACGGCTGGTCGATATCGCCGCCCGCGATCTGAAGATGGACCCGATTGAGCTACGGCGTAAGAACTTCATTCAGCCCGAAGAGTTCCCCTATCAAACGCCTGTCGCGTTGCTCTACGATAGCGGCGACTATGACAAGCTCTTCGACAAGGCAGTCGAAGTCTCCAATTACCCTGAACTGTTGCGCCAACGGGATGCCGCCCGTGCCGCCGGCAAAATTGTCGGCGTTGGTGTCAGCGGCTGCATTGAAGCTTCTGGCCTTGGCCCGTCCAAAGTGGTCATCAGCCTAGGCTCTGGCGTTGGTCTGTGGGAAAGTGGCTCGATTCGTGTCCACCCCACGGGCAAAGTCACGGTCTTTACCGGTTCCCACGCCCACGGCCAAGGGCATGAGACGACCTTTGCCCAAATTGTCGCCGATGAATTGGGCATTCCGATGGGAGATGTCGAGATCATTCATGGTGACACCGGGCGCACGCCCTTTGGCTTGGGCTCTTACGGCAGCCGCAGCGCGTCGGTTGGTGGCAGCGCCTTGGTACGCAGTGCCGAAAAGATTCGCACCAAGTTGATCAAGATCGCGGCGCACCAGTTGGAAGTCGCCGAAGAAGATGTCGTCTATGATCGCAGCAGCGGCAAGATTCATGTGAAAGGTTCGCCCGATCAGGCCAAAGCCTTTGCTGAGCTTTCGGTTGCCACTCTGACTGCGCACCAATTGCCCGACGGCATGGAACCAGGCTTGGAAGAGACGACCTTCTACGATCCGGCCAACTTTACTTTCCCCAACAGCGCGCATATCGCGATGGTGGAAGTGGATCGTGACACCGGCGAAGTCAAGCTTACCCATTACACCTCGGTCGATGATGTCGGCAATGTCATCAATCCGATGATCGTTGAAGGACAGATGGTTGGTGGCGTTGCCCAAGGGGTGGGTCAAGCCTTGTGGGAGCATGGTGTCTATGATGAGGGTGGCCAATTGCTTTCCGGCTCATTCATGGACTATGCCATGCCCCGTGCCGATGGTTTCCCCACGATTCTGACGGATCGGATCGAAACCCCTTCACCCCATAACCCGTTGGGGGTCAAGGGTGCCGGCGAGATGGGCACAATTGCCAGCACGGTGACGGTTGCCAACGCGGTGATGGATGCCCTGGCCCCCTTCGGCGTGCGCCATCTCGATATGCCGTTGACCGCCGAAAAACTTTGGACGGCCATTCAAAACGCCTAATAAAGAGCATCATTCAGACCCCTCCCTAACCCTCCCCTGCGAAGGGAGGGAACAGTTCCTCCCTTCGCAGGGGAAGGTTAAGCGGGGGTGAATGGTTACAAATAAAGAGACTAGTACTTAGCACACGGCGACTAGTGATTGACAACAGTTGCCCTACGCTAAGCGCTGGTCTCCTACTCTACAGGAGAGAAATCATGTATCCACCAAAGTTTGATTATACGCGCGCTAACTCGGTGGCAGAGGCGCTGACCCAACTGCAACAAGGGGCTAAAGTCTTGGCCGGTGGGCATAGCCTGATCCCAGCCCTGAAGCTGCGTCTTTCCGATCCGGGCACGTTGGTCGACATTAGTCGCCTGAGCGGGCTGAAGGGCATCTCCATCAATGGCAACACCGCCACGATTGGCGCGCTGACGACCCATGCGATGGTCGCCGCGGCCCAAGGTTTGCCGGCCGGCCTCACCGAAGCCGCTGCCATGATCGGCGACCCCCAAGTCCGCAACCGTGGCACGGTGGGCGGTAACATTGCCCATGCCGATCCGGCCTCGGACTTGCCGACGGTGTTGGTTGGCCTCGGCGCGACGATTAATTTGATCGGCCCCAACGGCACGCGTAGCGTCGCCGCGGCCGACTTCTTTGTCGATCTCTTTGTCACCGCGTTGGGTGAGGATGAGTTAGTCGCCAGCGTCGAGCTGCCATTAGGCGATGGCGGCTCGGCCTATGCCAAGCTCTTCAACCCGGCCTCGCGCTATGCCATTGTCGGTGCCTGTGCCAAAGTGAGTGTGGTCAATGGGCTCTGCACGGCCGCAAGTGTGGCCGTGGGCGGGTTGACCCCCAAGGCAACCGCAGCCCCTTCGGTGAGCGCCGCCTTGGTCGGCAAAGCCTTGACGGCCGAGAATGTGACCGCCGCCGCGGCGCAAGTGGTCAACGACTTGGGCGAAGATGTCATGGGCGATATGCATGCCAGTGCGGATTATCGCCGGGCGATGGCCGCTGTTTATGTGGCACGGGCTGTGCAAAAAGCGGCAGAACGCGCTTAATCGTTTCGATTAGCAGTGGCTGAAACTGTGCTCAGGGCACGTTAACAGGTGAATTACCTATTTCGTAACCATCGAAATAGGTAATTCACCTGTTAACGTGCCCTTTCGTTGTCACCCACGGCGCACGTGCGGTATCAAAAAATTGGTAGCTGCCGGTTGTATAGACGGGGATACAGGAAGCGCGGATTATACGGTGTCCCTATCCGCGTCCCCTGCATCCGCGTCTATACAACCGACCGCCAACCTACTGTAACTGGCGTAGTAACCTGTTTTCTTCAGCCTGATGTTAGAGTAAACACGTAAGCAGAAAGAGTATGATCCATGATAACCATTGAACAGATCGACGCAACAGAGGCCGCTGTCCACATCAACCAATTGATGGCACTGCTACAAAATGTTGTGGATGACGGCGCGTCGATTGGTTTTATCGCACCGTTGACCCCAGACGAAGCACAGGCATACTGGCAAGGCGTTTTCCCTGCGGTGGCCGAAGGCAACAAAATCCTGCTGATTGCCTGGCAGGGTGACCAATTGGTTGGCTCTGTGCAGCTGGCGATGGAGCCGCGCCGTAATGGCCGTCACCGCGCCGAAGTGCAGAAGTTGATGGTCCATACGGGCGCCCGCGGCCACGGTTTGGGGCGTCAACTCATGACCGAGATTGAGCGGCTGGCGCGCGTCAATGAGCGGAGCCTGATCGTGCTTGATACCCGCCGTGGTGATGTCGCCGATGGCCTTTACCAACGCCTTGGTTACACCCAGGTCGGCATCATCCCCAACTACGCCATGAGTTCTGCCGGCCACCTGACCGATACCGTCTTTTATTACCGCGAGTTGTGAGAAACGTGGTATAATGTCGCTATTACTTTGGTCGCACTTTGGGCGCGTTATATAACTTATCATCAGCTTGAGGTATTTATGGAATGGAAGGATGTTGTTGCGGATCCGCATTTACAAAATCTACCCTTTAAAATTGAAACTAATGAATGGGGGCAGATCGTGATGACCCCGGCGAAGGTCATGCATGGCAAGTATCAACTAAAGATTGGCATGTTATTGACCCAACTAATGCAACTACCCGGTGAAGCGACCGTAGAATGTGCCATCTTAACGACGCAAGGGACGAAAGTCGCTGATGTTGTTTGGGCTTCTGAGCAGTGTTGGCAGCGCATCAAGGATGCCTACGAGAGTGACATCGCGCCTGAGATCTGTGTGGCGGTTGTTTCAAAAGCAAATTCTAATCCAGAGATCGCAAACAAAAAGCAATTATATTTTGGCGCAGGTGCCCAAGAAGTCTGGACTTGTGATAAAGCGGGGGTTATACACTTTTATACGACTGCCGGCGAAATCAAGGTATCCAAATTGTGTCCGCCCTTTCCCCGCAAAATCGTTTAACTTATCGATAAAAGAGATCCCTGGAGCGCTGTGTGAGTCACGTTGAAATCAAATCGATCGATGAGCTTCAGCAACGACTGGCCGCCTGTGACTATGTCAGTGAACGTAGCCTAGCCACCGCCATCTTCCTCGCCCTGAAGTTGCAACGCCCGCTCTTTCTGGAAGGGGAGGCTGGCGTCGGTAAGACCGAAATTGCCAAGGTGTTGGCGACCATGCTGGATCGCCCATTGATTCGCCTGCAATGTTATGAAGGGTTGGATGTTAACAGCGCAGTCTACGAGTGGAACTATACGGGGCAGATGTTGCAGATCCGGCTGCTGGAAGCCGCCGGCCAGGTCAACGTCGAGAGCGCCCGCCACGAACTCTTTAGCCCCCACTTTCTGCTCAAACGGCCCCTGTTACAGGCAATTGATAGCCACGACGGCCAAGCGCCTGTGCTGCTGATCGACGAACTGGATCGTGCCGACGAAGAGTTTGAAGCCTTCTTGCTTGAAGTGCTCTCGGACTTCCAGGTAACCATTCCTGAACTGGGTACGATCAAAGCGATAACGCCACCGGTGGTGATTATCACTTCCAACCGTACACGTGAGATCCATGATGCGCTCAAACGGCGCTGTCTGTACCACTGGATCGACTACCCCGACTTTGCCAAGGAATATGGGATTGTGCTGGCCAAAGTGCCGAACGCACCCGCACAGTTAGCCCGCCAGGTCGTTGCCTTTATCCAGGAATTGCGCCGCGAAGAATTATATAAGTTGCCCGGCGTCGCCGAAACCCTGGATTGGATCACCGCCCTGGTCGCACTCGATCAAGAAGCGCTGACCGAGGAAATTGTGAATGACACGCTTGGCGTCCTGCTCAAATATCGCGACGATATTGAACATGCCCAACGGCGCGCCGTAAAACCGATCATGCAGCGGTTGCCGGGGGTGATGTAGTGTCCAAGCGTTCAGGGTGTGGATTGATTGGAAGGGAGTCATTAAAATGATGCGGGATGAACTGACGTCAGCCTATGCACCTTTTCATAAGGGTAATGGTGTATACTCGTCGGCAGATGTTCTAGTCACCGATGATATACTTGACGCTGAGACTTATGCCGATGGCTCGATTTATCCATATAATATGCCTGAAGAAGTGGATATCCGCGAAGATCCACAAACGATCTTTGAGTGGATTAGAAAGCTTGATCGAGGTTTGCTAATCGTTGAACCAGAGTTCCAGCGCAATTTGGTTTGGAAAGCTACCCAACAGTCACAATTTATTGAATCAGTGCTGATCAATATTCCGCTGCCACCTTTATATGTTAACCAGCGTGCTGATGGCAAGTATATTGTCGTTGATGGGTTACAACGAACATCAACACTAAATACTTATCTAAAAGATAAATTTGCTTTATCTGATCTAAAGCTGCTGCGCCATCTGAATGGGCGCAGTTTTAATACCTTAGAGCAAAAAGACCAGGCGCGTATTGAGGATCGGAAATTATTGATTTATGTCATCAAGCCTACTGTTCCACTGCCGATGGTCTATGACATCTTTCATCGAATTAATACCGGTGGTACGCAATTAACCCGCCAAGAAATTCGGAATTGCTTTTATATTGGCAGTGCAACCCGTCTTCTCAAAGATTTGTCGCAACAAGAATATTTCAGACAAGCTATCGATAATGGTATTTCTCCAAAACGGATGAAGGACCGTGAAGCGATTCTCAGATTTCTAGCTTTCTATCTTCAGGATTATGAAACAGCATATAAAGACGATATGGATGCTTTTCTTGGTGAAGCGATGAAGCGCATTAACCAAATGAATGATGCTGAGATTCAATTGTTAGCAGCGGATTTTGAACGAGCTATGCGATGGACCTATATGCTATTTCGTGAAGATAACTTTAGACTTTCGAATGAATCTAAGCGGGGTCCTATCAATATTGCTTTAATGGAGGCTATCTGCTACTTTTTTGCAAACAAATCAGATGAATTTATAAAGTTACATCAACAACAGATCATTTGTAATTATCAGAAGTTGCTTAAAAACGAAACGTTTGTTGATGCAGTACGATTTTCTACTGGTGATAAGAAACGTGTCATGACTAGATTTTCATTAGCAAAAAATATTTTGGATGACACCAGATGTTAACGGCGATAGAATTAGAAAACTTTAAATGTTTCCCAAAAAAAAGCTGGATTCCACTGCAGCGGCTCAATCTGTTTACGGGAATTAATGGGCGCGGCAAATCTACTGCGCTGCAGCCATTGCTCCTAATGCGCCAATCGCTTGAGCATAGCCTGAGTACCGAACAAATTATTTTTAATGGTAGTTGTGTCAACCTTGGTAACTTTGATGATGTCCGTAATAGTGAGACGCCGCGCAGTGAACCTATTTCGTTTAAATTCATCTACCAATTCGCACAATCGCATATTTGGCTTACTTATCACTTTGCCGAAAATCCTTATGATGAAATGATTGCAGACATTGAAGAATTTACAGTGGATTTTTCGCCGAAACAACAAGATTATAGAATCGTTTATCAACCATCTATCGGCCTTTTGCACTTTTCTGTACACAACAAAGATACGAACGAAAAATATTTAAATCTTTACTGGCGTAATTTATTGGTCGATACAAACCAAACAGAAGAGGAAATACACGATAAGTCCCCAGAAGAAGTCGCCAATTTGGTTATCCATCTTCTTCACGATATCGAATTTCGGAAAACTCACTATCTCTCTGCGGATCGCTTAGGGCCACAGGACTACTATCCGAAGCAAAGCTTTGCTGAATTCCCGAATGTAGGGACGCGTGGCGAATTTACAGCTAATGTATTAGCCAAGAGGCAGTTTGATGAGGTACATGAAGCATTATGTTTAGAAACAGGTTCTACCGCAACTGTGCTTGACCAAACAGAAGCATGGCTTGATCTCATTTTCGGCGGAGGACGGCTTATAATCGATCAGCTACATGCTAATATTGTGTTGATGGCGCTGAATTCTGAACGCAGTATACATTCTTATAAACCGGTCAATGTCGGCTTTGGTTATAGCTATGTGCTCCCTATTATTGTTGCTGGCCTCGTTGCAAAACCGAATGAGCGGTTAATCGTTGAAAACCCCGAAGCGCATCTGCATCCATATGCGCAGTCACAGCTTACTAAATTTTTAGCAAAGGTGAGCGTGACAGGTGTTCAAGTCTTTATTGAATCGCATAGCGATCATATCCTGAATGCCCTGCGCGTTGCTGTGTTAGACAAAGTAATTGCAGATACTGACCTAAATGTGCTCTACTTTTCGCGTTCCGCTGAACAGAACATAGAACGGATTCCAGTTAATGCTGATGGTTCTATCGAGCATTGGCCTGCTGGCTTTTTTGATCAAACCGATAAAGATTTTGAACGGTTATTTGGTGTATGATTCAAGTCTTCATTAATGAGTGCTCGTTTCATGAACAGCTACATGAACGTAGCGTTCTTGTGGACTCTTTTAAGCAGTTTTATACGTTACTTAGCTTGTTTAATCAATATAATGGCCGTTTTCGAGCGACTACATATATTAAAAAAGGGCGGCGGGTTTATTTAGAGCAAACTACAGAAAACTACTGGTATGTAGACAGCTTGCACTATGGTCCATCTGCACATCTTGAGATTTTTGATCACACCGGAAACCACATAGGTGAGGCAGCACTTGATGGAACATTTATAGGCAAAAAAGACACAACGAAAAGGTTAGATCTGTGAGTGAGGGGACACAAGCTGTTACTAGCGGCCAACTCCTGCGTAACTGTGTGCTCTTTGCCCGGCTGCTGCGCGGTCTCGGTATTGAGGTGACCCCCACGCAACTGGTCGATCTGGTTGACAGCCTCAATTATGTGGAGATTGGGCGGCGCACGGACTTTAAAAACAGCGCCCGCGCTGTGCTGATCAACCGCCGCGAAGATCTGACGCTCTTTGACCAAGCCTTTGATCTCTTTTGGCAAGCACGCGGTGAAGGCGAGCTGAGCATCCTTAACCCTGGCAACCTCTTGAACCAGCCTGATCAAAAAGAGGTTGAACTTTATCGTGACCAACCGACCGCCAGCAGCGACACACCGGGTGAGGAAAGCGCCGAAGAAGAGCAGGTGCTTGTCTACAGTGATCAAGAGATCCTGCGCCAAAAGGATTTTGCCCGCCTTGATGAATATGAACTGGCCGCGGTCCAGCGCCTGATGAGCCAAATCCATTGGCAGCTTGAACCGCGACGCACGCGGCGACGGGTGCAAGCGCCCCACGGTGGGTTGATTGATCCACGGCGGACCTTGCGGCGGAACCTGCGTCATGGCGGGGAAATGCTCGATCTCGCCTTCAAGGCGCGTAAGTACAAGCGCCGCCCGGTGGTATTGCTCTGCGATATTAGCGGCTCGATGGCGCGCTATTCACGGCTTTTGCTCCAGTTTATCTACATCGTCAGCAGCCGCCTAGATCGCGTTGAGTCCTTTGTCTTCAGCACGCGGCTCACCCGCATCACCCATCAACTGCGGCGGCGCAATGTGGATGAAGCGCTGCGCGAGGCCAGTGCCGTGGTCCATGATTGGGCCGGCGGGACGCGGATTGGCGAGGCGATCAAAAATTTCAACTACTTGTGGGCGCGCCGTGTCCTGGGCCAAGGGGCGATTGTACTGATCATCAGCGATGGCTGGGACCGGGGCGATATTGCACTGCTTGGTAGCGAGATGGACCGGCTGCACCGTTCCTGCCACCGTTTGATCTGGCTCAACCCGCTGCTCGGTGCCCCCGAATACCAGCCCCTCGTGCGGGGGATTCAAGCCGCCCTGCCCCATGTGGACGATTTTTTGCCGGTTCACAATTTGGTCAGTCTGGAGCAGTTGGCGAAAGTGCTGGCTAATCGTTAATTACTCGTTTACTCGTTCCACCGGTCTCCGGTGGAATGCCGGTTGGACGCTCTGCGTCCTCGGCCGATAACAAGGTTTCTATCAATGTCATTTACCACACTCACCGATGACCAATACTACTACGGTCGTCGCCAACTGATTGACTATGACAAGACCGCGCAGCCGACCTATGGCTACGATCCGCTGACCCCCCAGGATTTTCTTGATCCACAGGAGCATGATGTTTTTAACCACGGCCCGCGCCATGACGCCGATGTCGCCCGGCTCTATGCCATTTTGCGTCATCACTACCGTGTCAACCCAGTGGTGGCGGTGATCGGTGGCGTGAAACTGCTGTGGGAGCAACCTGATCTTTCCCAACCCGCCCCTGATCTGGCGGTGGTGAGCGGGGTCGATACCCAAGATAGCAGTCGTGTCACCTTTGATGTGGCGGCAGAAGGCAAGCGCCCAGGTTTTGTCTTGGAGGTCACTTCCCCGCGCTTGGCGACCCTCGATCTGCATGAGAAAGTGGCCATCTATGCCCAGGGGGGCGTGCGCGAATATTTTATTGTCGACAGTAGCGAGCGGGTCGATAGTGATCAGATCAACTATCGTGTGCTGGGTTATACTCTGGTGAATGGCGGCTATCAGCCCATCGTACCGGATGAACGAGGGCGGATTGCTAGCGCCGTCACCAGATTGCTGTTTGCACCAACCGCCACCGGTGATGGCATCGTGGTGACCAACGCCCGTACCGGCCAGGAAGTGGTGCCCGATCCTGATACGATCATCCACCCCTCAGCGGTGCGTGCCGAAGCGACTTTTCGCGCAACGGCCATTGCGACCCAACTCGATTTTCTACGCAATGACCAATAAAGTTCCGCGCCACCCAAATCTGCGCCACTTAAATCCGCGTCTATACAGTCGGCGGTGTATAGACGCGGATTTAGGTAACGCGGATCATCAGGTGAGGTTGTACCGTAACCAATCAAGGAGCGCATCATGCGTGAAGTATTAGCTGACATTGACCGTTGGCGCAGCGAAGGAAAGGCCGTGGCACTGGCGACGGTTGTCAAAGTTTATGGCTCTGCCCCGCGCCCGTTGGGGGCAAAGATGGCGATCTCGGCACAGGGGGAAATGGCCGGGTCGGTCAGCGGCGGCTGCGTAGAGGGGGCGGTGGTGCAGGAGGCATTGGCTGTCTTAAAAACCGGCCAACCCAAACTGGTTGAATATGGCATCGCCGACGAATTGGCGATTAGCGTCGGGCTAGCCTGTGGTGGCAACATTGAAGTCTTTGTCGAGCCACTCAACTGGTGAGTGATTTGGCCATGTTGAGGTTAGTGATTTCGTAGCCAAGTTTTGTATAAAGTGCCTGTGCGACGTGGTTGTGGCCAAAGACGTGCAGGGCTAACTTCTCGACGCCGACCGCACGCGCTTCGTCTTCCAGCGCTAACATCGCCCCGCCCCCATAACCGCGTTGACGCGCCGCTTCTTCGATATAGAGATCGTAAATGAAGCCGGTCTTTTTATCTGGTTGCTGGATGACCGCCATCCAGATCAGGCCCACGGCCTTGCCGGTTGCTGTCTCCTGAATAGTATAGAGATATTGATTAGGCGTTGCCACCCCGTCGGGCAACAACTGCTGGTAACTCTCCTGTGCTTTTTGTAATGCTTCCGTACTGCTCCAGTTGCCTGCTTTAACCTTCTCATCGGCATATTCGGGGATGGTACGGGCCAGGTATTCCTCATATTCAGTCGTTGACATCGGTATCAATTTAATCATAACATCTCCTTTGCTGCCATTGTATCCTTGACGATTGATCGACGCAATTGTGTTGGCCAGTATCTCCATCAACTGGCAGCTCGCAACGAGTAGCTGTCGCAGCGGGGATCAGCCGACTGCGAGCGATTGGTTGTCACTTCATTTTGTGCTACACTGGCAGTCAATTAGCAATGTGCCTTCCCTATTTCAAGATCACCGGAAATGAACTTATGTCAACCGAAGTTGTGAACCAAGCTGCACTCCTGGCAACCTTGCCACCACCCTGGCCCCAAAGTTTGTTGCCCACGATTCAACAGCAATTGGCGACAAGCGCCCGCACGTTGGTTGTCTTGGATGACGACCCCACCGGCACGCAGACGGTCTATGATCTGCCTGTCCTTACCGAATGGGCGGTCGCCACTCTGCAGGCTGAGTTTGTGCGCGGCACCCCGATCTTCTATATTCTGACCAACTCGCGCAGTTTGCCCTTGCCCGCCGCACAGGCGCTTAACGCGGAAATTGGCCGCAATCTACTGGCTGCTGCCCAAGCCACCGGCACTGATTTTGCCGTGGTCAGCCGCAGTGACTCGACCTTGCGCGGCCACTATCCTGGTGAAACGGATGCATTGGCCACCGCCTTGGGCCACCAGGTTGATGCGACGTTGATCATCCCTTTCTTCTTGGAGGGGGGGCGCCTTACCATCAACGATATCCACTATGTGGCCGAAGGGGATCAACTGGTGCCGGCCGCGGCGACGCCCTTTGCCAAAGATGCTGCCTTTGGCTATCAAAACTCTGACCTGCGCGCTTGGGTCGAAGAGAAAACTGATGGGCGGGTCAAGCAGGAAACAGTGGCCTCGATTACCCTCACTGACCTACGCGTAGGTGGGCCTGATGCGGTCGCGGCCAAATTACTTGGCCTGCCTAGCGGAGCGGTCTGCATCATTAACTGTGCGACGACACGCGATATGGAAGTTTTTGTGGCTGGGCTGTTGCTGGCGGAAGCCCAGGGTAAACATTTCCTCTATCGCACCGCGGCGACCTTTGTTCAGGTGCGCGCCGGTCTTGCTCCCAAGTCACCATTGGTTGCCGCCGATCTTACTCTTGAGGGGGCTGGTGGTTTGGTCGTCGTCGGCTCTTACGTGCCCAAATCTTCGGCCCAACTCAATACCTTGCTGGCAGAAGGATCGTTGACGGCGCTGGAAGTGCAGGTGGATCGCCTGCTCAACACTGCCGAACAAGGGGACGAAATCGCCCGCACGATTGCCGCCGCGGATCTGGCCTTGCGCGGCGGCCGGGATGTGGTGATCTACACCAGCCGCGTGCTGGTTACTGGGGGCAATGCGGAGCAAAGTCTGCTCATCGGCCAACATGTTTCGGCCAGTTTGGTCGCGATTGTCCAAGGGCTCAGCGTCCGCCCGCGTTACTTGATTGCCAAGGGTGGCGTTACCTCCAGCGATCTGGCAACCAAGGCCCTTGGTGTAAAGCGTGCTATTGTCCGTGGCCAGATTCTGCCCGGTATTCCCCTGTGGGAACTGGGTGCTGAATGTCGCCAACCCGGCTTGACCTATGTCGTCTTTCCCGGCAATGTGGGGGGGGAGGATGCGCTGGTGCAGGCGGTGGCTAAGTTGAGGGCGTGAAGCGTGAAACGTAAAACGTAATGCGTGAATTTCGCCACATTTCACGTTTTACGTTTTACGTTTTACGTTTCACGCATCCTCTATTTACCGTACAATCAGCGCGTGACGTTCTGGCCCCACGGAGATGTATTGAATTGGCACGTCGATCAGAGTTTCAATGGTTTCGATGTAGCGTTGGGCGTTGGTGGGCAGATCTGCATAGCTACGAACTTTGGTAATGTCAGTTGACCAGCCGGGCAGCGTGGTAAAGACCGGCGTTGCCCGTTCCAACCGTGCCGTGGTGGGAAATGTTTTCGTGGTCGCGCCATCGATCTGATAAGCTACGCAGACGGGAATCTCCTCCAGATAGCTTAACACATCAAGGTTGGTCAGCGCCACGCCGGTTGCCCCTTGCACCATGCAACCATAGCGCGTTGCCACTGCATCAAACCAGCCAACGCGACGCGGGCGACCGGTGGTAGCGCCATATTCGCCGCGGTCGCCACCCCGTTTACGCAATTCTTCTGCCGTCTCTCCCGCCAACTCGGTGACAAAGGGCCCAGTCCCCACACAACTTGAATAGGCTTTGGTCACGGCAATGATCTGCGTGATCGACTGGGGTGGGACCCCTGCGCCCACGGTGGCAAAGCCGGCCAGTGGCGACGATGAGGTCGGGTAGGGATAGATGCCGTGATCAGGATCACGCAGCGCGCCCAACTGTCCTTCGAGCAGAAGTTGTTTGCCCGCTTTCAGCGCTTCGTGTAGAAATGTAGTGGTGTCACAGACAAAGGGGGCAATCGCTGCCGCATCGGCGAGAATGCTTTCAACCATGGTTTCGACTGCGATTATGGGGCGCTGATAGAGATGCGTGAAAAGGGCATTCTTGCTCTCAAGTGATTGGGTTATACGGTCGGTGAGCCGCGTGGGCGTGGCGAGATCGGCAACCTGTATGCCCACTTTGAGATATTTGTCGGCATAGAAGGGGGCGATCCCTTGGCGCGTGGAGCCGAAGTGGCGCGCGCCGAGCCGTTCTTCTTCGTAAACATCAAGCAGTTGGTGATAGGGCAGGATCACCTGTGCCCGCTCAGCAATCTTGAGCTGGGGTGTAGGCACCCCTTGTGCGGCGAGCATTGCCAACTCTTTCCCCAGGGAGCCCAGATTAAGCGCGACGCCCGGCCCAATCACGTTGACCACTTCGGGATAGAAGACGCCCGACGGCAACGTGTGGACCACAAAGCGCCCAAACTCGTTGATGATCGTGTGGCCGGCATTATTGCCGCCTTGAAAGCGCACCACCACATCGGCACGCGCCGCCAGATAATCGACCATCTTGCCCTTACCTTCATCACCCCAATTGGCCCCGACGACTGCGGTTGCTGTCATTGTTCGCTCCTTATTTCTGCTAACCTGTTGCTGCGTAACCTCTGGAACTCGCTCGGCCGGGATCACCGGAGCCCTGGCAAGCGGGAACTGGTTGATTTATTACCTGATCGACAGCTACAGCGTACGCCCATCCATGTTATAATGCCAGCGCATGTTTGTTATGGGTTTGATAAGGAATGCTTATGGAAATTGCGCAGCTACGCGCGTTGGTGACCATCGCACAGGTGGGGAGCTTTACCAAGGCAGCGGCAGCATTACATTTGACCCAACCGGCGTTGAGCCAACAAATTAGAGCATTGGAAGCGGATCTGGCTGAACAGCTCTTTGAGCGGCGCGGCCGCCGGGTGACGATTACCGCTGCCGGTCAAATTGTGCGTCAGCACGCCGAGCAACTCTTCCTACACCTGGAACAGATGCAAGCAGCGTTGGTAGCGTTGAATACGCTGACCAGTGGTAAATTGCAGATTGGCACCAGTGATACCGTTGCACTTTACCTGCTGCCCGCCGTGGTGCAAACTTTCCGGCAGCGCTACCCACAGGTGGCCATTCACTTGACCAATCGACCATCATCTGAGGTGGTTGATCTATTGCGCGCCGGGACGATTGACTTTGGCATTGTGACCCTGCCCGTCTTCGAGCCAGGTTTGGAGAGTGAAGTGCTCTGTGAACGGCGTGAGGTGGCAGTTTGTAGCCCCCATCATCCATTAGCTGCCCAGGCAGAAGTGACACTGGCCGAGTTGGCCGATCATCAGCTATTGTTATTAGAGCAAGGCACCACCAGCCGCAGCTTGCTGGATCTACTTTTTCTCCAGACGGGGCGCGCGCCGCAAATCACGGCGTTGGGGAGTATTGAGGTGTTGAAACGGTATGCGGAGATCGACCTGGGGGTAGCGATTGTGCCGGCAATGGCGGTTGGGCAAGAGGTGCGAGAAGGGCGTTTACATCTGCTGCACTTGCCGTGGATGCCGGCGCGCGTGATGGGGATTGTCCGCCGTCGCCACCGCCAGCCCACCGCCGCAGAGTCTGCCTTCCTGGCGATCTTACAAGGGGCAGATCTGCTGCAAAGTGGTTTCCTGGAGATTGAGGGCTGACTGAAGCTGGCGCATCTGCGCACATTCGAGGCTGATGCGCCAGCCAGTAAACGCTAACGTCAGATAGCTCCCAGCATCAAGCCGGGCAATCAAATACTGCTCTTGGTGATGAACTTCCCACACATCCAATTCGCTCGCCAGCTGATCACGCTCAGCCAGCGAGGCGAAGTGAATGCGCGCCAGATACATGGGCTGCGGTGCCCCATCGGCAGGGGAGCTGGTCAGCCCGCGGCAACCGGCGAGCAGTAACACGCCGGCTAACCAAAGCCACCCCCATCCATTCAGTTTACTGTGCAATCGCCAGCCCATCGAGAATCTCCGCCCCAAAGCCATAGAGATTGCCCGCCCAGTAGAGGCCCGGGCCAAAGGTACAGGTGGTGCTGTTGCCCAGTGTACCTGGCGTGCAGATCACCACATCGTCGCCGCCACCGGTCACCCCAGTGACAGTAAAGGTCCCCGCCGTGCTCAGGTGGATCTTGCCGTTGCCGGCCACCCAAATGCCACGCAGATCTTCTGATGAGTTGTCCGTTAGCCCCACATCCGAGCCGTCGAAGTAGAGCGCCCAACTGCCGCTGGTGGTTGCCCCTAACGCGGTGGGGGTAAAAGCCAAGATGTCACTATCCGCGCCGGAAACGTTTGTAACCCCAACCGCACCTAAGGTGCTGAGTAACAGCCGTCCATCCGGCGCGATGCCAATGCCGTCGATATCCTCGTTGTTCGTGGTCAACCCCACATCCGAGCCATCGAAGTAGAGGCTAAAGGTACCCGCGGTCGTTGCGCCCAAGGTGGTGGGCACAAAACGTACAATGTCAGAATCATCGACCGTACCCACCCCGGCCAGTGAGGCGGCTGCATCAAAACTGAGCAACAGGCTGCCGTCGGTCAGGCGGGTAAAGGCATCCACATCCACCGTGATCCCCACATCGGAGCCGTCAAAGTAGAGGCTCCAACTGTTGGCTGCGACATTGTGGGCCAGGATATCCTGATCGGCAAAGGTGACGCCGCCCACGGTGCCGCCGGTGGTTGAACTGACATAGACGATCACCCCACTTGGGCCGGGCGTTGGCGTTGCTGTGGGGGTTGGGGTTGGCGTGAAGGTTGGCGTCGGGGTGGGACTGCCGTCGCTAATGGTCAGGAAGATACTGCTCAGGACGCCCCAGTTCCCGGCGCTATCTTGCCCTTCGACAAAGATCGTGTGACGACCAACGGTTAAGAGGGTCGTATCGATCTGCGCCGTCACTGCTTCCTGTGTGCTGTTAAAGGCACCATCAACTGCATTCATTGCGACCGGTGTTGCGCCTGACCAAGACGGGGCATCAATTGTGTAGCGCGCCGCTTGGATGGCCTGGGTTGGCTCTGTGCCCCAGCCGTTGCTGTTGTAGCGGGTGTCGTTGATCGTTGCGGTCAGGACGACTGGGGTACCCGCGGCAACGGTGGCCGCGCTCACCGTCAGATTCAACGCATCGGGGCCGGCTGGATTCTGGTAGGGTCGTCGTGCGGCCTTGGCGGCATAGTAGAGGGCCGGCATATTCTTGGGTAGAATGTCGGATTGGAAGAAGGTACATTGTTCAAAGAAACTCTGCCCCAACTCAAAAGTGTAACTGGCCACACCAAAGGCTCCATAGGTGTAATCGTCGGTGGTGCCGGAGGTGCCATAGAGACAGGCCGGCCCATTACAAACCTGGTAGCCGTTGAAGAACCCAAACTTACGCCCGAGGGTCTGCAGACCAATCGCATTGGGAGCCGGGGTCGTGGTAAAGCCCCAGGGATAGAGCACTAACTGACTATAGCTATGCAGCGAAATAAAGATCCCTTCGCTGGTCGCGGGCGCGGCATCGCTGTCATTCGGCCCCCGCTGATCCGGGAAAATGGTGGCAGCGTATGCTTCGATGGCCTGCGTTTCCGGCTCGGAAGCGGCGCTTGGTCCGCGGTAGGTATCGTTACAGGCGTTGCTGCTACTGCCGCCGTTGTTCCATTTGAAGCTGCTGTTGCGATTCAGATCGGTGCCCCAAAAGGAGCTAGACGCGCACCCGTCATTATTATCGGTATTCTTGCGCCAGAGTTGCCCGGCTTCGGCCATCTTACGCCCATCGGGGTTGACTTGTGGCACAATGTGGATCTCGAAGTAGTCGAGTAGCCAGGTCACATCGGGGTCAACATTGTATTTGGCGATCAACTCTTCGGCGAAACGAGTCGCTAATTCGGCCGTTGTGTACTCACGCGCGTGAATCGCGGCAATGAGCATAAACTTGGGTTTGGGGCCGGGGATCAGGCTGTTGGTGAGTTTGAGCACAAAGAGGTCATAACCCGCGTTCCCGCCGGGAATGGTCTTTTCCCAACTGTCGCCGATGTCACTCCAGGTGGCCAGTTGGGGATTCGCCGTGGCCAACGCTTGGAGCGCGCTATAAGTTTCTTCGACCGTGCGATAGCAGGTAAAACCGGGAATACCGGCCAGCGCCTGGGCCGATTGGGCCTGGGCCTGCTGCATTTGGGCCAGCGCGCTCAGTAACTGTTCGGTTTGGACCGTATCAATTTCGGCGCGATAACCTTCTGCACTTAAGCGCTCCCACTCCTCCTGGCTGACCAGCGCGGTGACATAGCCATTGATCGCCGGCTGCTCCAGGACATCGAACTCGTGGAACAGTTCGTGGAGCGCTTCGTCTGAATCAAAAAAGATGCGCACGATCAAGGTTGGTGCATCTTCAGCAGTTGGAGACTCATCGGGTTCAGCGATTTCACTGTCGGTTTGCGCGGCTGCATCATTATCGTCAACGACTAAAGGCAGGTAGACAGATGTCCCCACTGCCGCCGGCTGGTTATCTTGTGCATGGACCGCTTTGGCTCCGCCAAGGCAGAGTGCGCTTACGCACATCAGGATGACGATTACTCTTTGCATTGAGCCTCCAAAAGTTTCAAATAGAAAAGCAATGATATGACTTTTACATGCGAGTGATTGCCAACCTAGGCGAAAACCCGGCTACGTTCTAATCCCCAGCAACCGTCGCCACCGGCGTTACACGTCCCCAGACCATAGCGGCCGCCAACAAGATAAACGAGGAGATCAGCCCCACGGCGCTGAGGCCGGCCACCCCGCTCGCACTAAAGACTAGCCCCGAACTCAAACTGCCGGCCCCACCGGCTACGGCAATGACAGTTTCACTGGCCCCTTGGATGCGCCCCCGTTCATTCTGCGTCAGCGCGTCCGAGAGCAAGGAGGAACCGGCGATAAAGGCAAAGTTCCAGCCCACACCCACCAAAAACATGGCGACCGCAATCGGCACAAACGTCGGCGCAATCGGGGTGACCAAGGCTGAGACCGCCAAGGTTAGGCTGCCGAGGATGATCACATTCGTGCGCCCCATGCGGTCAATCAGGCGGCTAGTCAGCGGCGAAACGGCATACATGCCCACACTATGCAGGGCGATCACCCAGGAGATGGCACCAGTGCTGTGATCGTGGTGATGCATATGCACCGGCATGATCACCATGAGAAAGGTCATCACGAATTGGCCGATGAGCAGCGCCGCCATCGCCAGACAGACACTTGGTTCGGCCAAAACTTGGCGAAAAGTGCGCCCGCGCTCGGTGTTGGTGGTCAGGTTATGGGCTAGATTATAGGCGGCTTCAATCGCTTTGCCCACCTGGAGCGGATCCGGCCGGAGGAGAAAGAAGACCAGCAGGACACAGATCAGTGAAAGCAAGCCACTGGCAATATAGGGACCAGTGAAAAGGGAAAGGCCAAAGCTGGTCACGAGGTTACTGGCCGGATCGACCAGCAGTGGACCAGCGATGGCGGCAATCGTGCCGCCGGCCACAATAAAGCCAATCGCTTTGGCGCGTCGTTCCGGCACTTCAGCTTCGGCCGCGATGTAGCGGCTCTGCTCACTGGTACCGCGTGCCATGCCAGAGAGGGCCACACCGATACAAAAGCCGATCAGGGATGAGTTCCCAATGGCGAGCACGCAAATGATGCCACTGAGCACGCCCAACATATAGCCAACCGTCAAGCCGGCACGCCGGCCCAGCCGATCCATCAGCCAGCCAATCGGGTAACCGGCTGCCGCGCGCCCGATCATCGAAACCGTAGATGGGATCCCCGCGGCGGCATCACTACCACCAAGGTCTGCACCAATGATTGACATGAGGGTGAAGGCAGTGATTTGCGCGCCCATAAAGGTCGTATTGGCGGCAAAGAGGGTGCCAATCAGGCGTCGCCGTACCGCCGGGGTAAGTAGATCTTTTGTCACAGGGATCCTTCCACAGTTGTGCTTTACACTGAGCGAAAACCGCAATCCATGGCTGGCCAAGCGACAAGGGCTGTGCGGTGATTCAGTGCAAATATCGATTGACTGCTAGCGTTTGCATCGGTATTGAATACGCTATTCTAACATTTACGGTAGCAGTCAAACAACTTGTCTGTGGTGGGAAGTGGTGCATTCACTTTGGGGGCGAGTTGCTGTGCCCAACCGTGTGCGTCGCACTGGTCAAGCGTTGTTTCATCGCTCCGATCGCGTACGACCAGTGCGACGCACATGGCTTGCCAAGGGAAATGTATCTTTGGCGGAAAGTGGTTTGAGCGTGGGGTGCTTGTGTTAGCCGATGGTGATTTCGTGGTTGACGTGGCCTGGCTGGAATTGGTGTTCACAATGGGGCAGAAAGAGAAATGGTTGGTTTTCCACCGCCCAGACCGTATCTAAGCTCTTCTCGGTTTCAATCTCATGCAGGTCGTCAAAGTGGCCCTGGCTCCACATGGTAATAAAGAGATCGGTCAACGTGGGGTCAAATTGCACATTGCTTTGCTGGCGGATTTCGCGAATCGCGTCGAGTTCGGCCCAGGGTGGTTTGTAGGCGCGCGGTGAGACCAGCGCATCAAAGACATCGCAGACCGCAAACAGGCGGGCCAGCAAGGGGATCGTTTCCCCACTAAGTGCAGCAGGGTAGCCGGCACCGTTCCAGTGCTCATGGTGGTAATGAATCACATCCAGGGCTTCCGGCTTAATATTAGGAATGCCGGCTGCTAACTCATACCCGCGCTGCGCATGTGTTTTCATCAATGCCCATTGCTCGGTATCCAATTTGCCCGGCTTGAGCAAAATTTCATCAGGAATACAAAGCTTACCCAGATCATGGAGGTAGGCACCTTGGCGTAAAGCCGAAAGGCGCCGGCGATTCAGGCCAAGTTGTTGACCGATGCGCTCGGCCATTTTGACGACACGTCGTGTATGCCCGGCTGTTTCCAAATCGCGCGCCTCCAAGGCCAAGCCCAATGCCAACAGGCTATGCTCTAGATCACGGCGGTTACGGATTTGTTCATAATTTTTAATGGCGACATCGATCCAGAGCAGCAACTTGCTAAGACTATCACCTTTGTTGTGATAACCCTGAATATCCAGATCACGTAACAGTTGGCGCGGCGGCAACGAGTCCAGTGCTGTTTGCAGAATGATCTGCACATCCGGTTCAAATTCGCGCACGGCCCGCACCACGGCATCGCCGCTAATCTGCGGCATCATGTAATCGAGCACCATGACTTCAATCTGCTGTTCACGGCAGATCCGAATTGCTTCATAGCCATCCGGCGTGGTAAGCACGGCATGCCCTTCCCGACTCAGCATGTCGGTGAGAAGTTCCAACATAATCCAATCATCATCGACAATTAGAATTGAACATGGTAAGTCCATGATGGTCCCATCTCTGTCTATACTCTGTATCTATACTTGGCTCTGCCATCGTTTAACATTTTGCCGTGTCGAATTTACCCGTGTCGAATTTACCGGTGTCGAAAATGCTAATTGGTGGCAACTGCTAGTCTGCATCTCAATAACTAGCACGATTGTTGGCTGGATGTGCCTAAAATTTTAACATGTTTGTAGGCTTACTATGCTGTCAGGAGACTGTCAATTGTGTAATGTAATGGGGCAAAAAGCGAGGCAAATGATGGAGTCTAACACTGTTCAAGGGATAGTTGGATGATGACGCATTGCCAGGCGCTATAGAATATGGCCCACAATGGCATATGCTACCGTGTGTGGACCCAACCTTGTGTGATCCGATCCAGAATCATCGCTAAAATCACAATCGCAACGCCGGCTTCGATACCACGTCCGAGCTGGTTGCGCGCCAGCCCGGTTACGGCCTCGAAGCCAAGGGCCCCGCCGCCGACCAAACCGGCGATAATGACCATTGCGAGCACCAGCATCACGGCCTGATTAATGCCCATCATAATCGAGGGGCGGGCCAACGGTAACTGCACCTTGATTAGCTTCTGCCAAGGCGTCGAGCCAAAGATCTCAGCGGCTTCGATGGCTGCCGGTGCCACCTGGCGAATGCCAAGGTTGGTCAGCCGGATCAGTGGGGGGAGCGCGTAAAGCACCGAAGCAATAATCCCGGGGACCCGCCCGACGTTAAAGAGCATGATCACGGGGACAAGGTAGACAAAGGCAGGAATTGTTTGGAGAAAATCGAGCACCGGACGTACTAACCATGCAACGTGGTTATTGTGCGCTGCCCAAATGCCAATGGGAATGCCGAGCATGACAGTGATGGCGACCGCCAATAAAACTTGGCTCAAGGTGTCCATACTTTGGGACCACATACCTAACAGGCCCAGCATTAACATGCCCACTGCGCTGCCACCGGCCAGCCGCCAACCCCCAACTGCGTGGGCCAGCAACGCAACTGTCCCGATCACCAACGGCCAAGGCAGTAGATCAAGCAGTAGCGCGCGTACGGGATTAAGCAGACGTAAGACCATAAAGTTACTCAGGGGACCAGTACCCAAGGTGATATTATGCAGCGCACAGGTGTCACAGATGGTGAATTCGTATAGTGAGTCACGCATCCAGCGCACCAGGGCATCGACTGGTTCGCGAATAGAAAGCTGCCAGCTAGCAGGAAAGGCCCGTAATGCGCCACTATCAAAATCGACCAGGACGATCGCTAGCACAAAGAGCAGTACGGTTACCCAGTAGATAAAATTAAAAAGGGCAGGCGGTAGATTCTGGCGCAGATTGTCAAAGAGGTGGCGGGGTGGCGCAACTTCTTTGACGCGGTGTTCGATCGAAGATGATTGTTGACGACTGAAGCCACCGCTGATGCGATCAAAGATCATCGCCATGATCACAATTGCCAATCCGGCTTCCAACGCCTGTCCCACCCGTAACCGTTGTAACCCTTCGAACACCGCTTGTCCCAAGCCACCTGCGCCGATCATCGCGGCAATGACAACAATGCCTAACGCCATCATAATCGTCTGATTAACGCCCAGCAGGATTGATGGTAGCGCCAGCGGCAATTGAATCTTGATCAACTTCTGCCAAGTGGTCGAGCCAAAGAGCTCGGCGGCTTCCAGGGTCTGGGCATCGACCTGGCGGATGCCCAGCGTCGTCAGGCGGATCGCCGGTGGTAGGGCATAGATCACGGTGGCGATCAGGCTGGGGGTACGGGCCAGCCCAAAGAAGAGCACGACGGGGATCAGATAGACAAAGGCTGGCATCGTTTGCATGGCATCCAGTAGCGGGCGGAGGAATGCTTCCAGGCGGGGGTAACGCGCGGCCAGGATGCCGACGGGGATGCCAATCAGCAAAGAAACGGCCACGGCTACCGCAATCAGCGCCAAGGTCGCAAGGCTCGCCGCCCACAGTCCAAAGCTGCCCATGATTAGCAACCCAACCAGACTAAAAATGGCAACCCCATGACCGCTTGCCCGATAGGCAAGCGCATAGATCAGGATCAGGTGGACTGGCCAGGGTAAGTGTAAGAGCAAGGCTTCTACCGCACGTAGCGTGGCTTCCGTAAAGGTTTTAAACGGGGTAAAACCGTAGACAAAGAGGGGATGGTTGGCGCGGTTGCCGATCACCCAGGATTGGATGGCGTCGATCGGCGTGCGTAGACCCAGATTCCACGCTTCGGGAAAGCCTGTCGTTGCGCTGCCAAAGTGGAGCCACAGCCCTGCCAACACGCCAATGAGCAGCAGGCTGAGCAGATAACGCGCCGCGCGTGGCAACGTCGGCTGGGGCGCGGCGGAAATTTGCACGGCTGTGCTCATGTCATGACTCCATTACGGCTCATCGCCAACATGACGGTACGGCGGTCCAGGCTGCCGATCACCGTGCCATTGCCATCAACGACCGGCAACCAGCCCTCTATATCAACTAAAAGCGTCACCAATGCCTCAAGTTTGAGCGTGCTGTCAATCGAGTGTTTGGTTTCCAGCCCTGATTGGGGCGGCTGCATAATGGCCCGCGCTGTTAAGACAGTGGCGCGCGGCACATCTTTGGTAAACGCTGCCACATAATCATTGGCCGGGTGCAGCACCACTTCCTCGGCACTGCCAACTTGGACGAAGGCCCCATCCTTCATAATGGCAATTCGTCCACCTGCGCCACTTTGGCCATTGCTTACACTAGCCAGTTTGATCGCCTCGGCAAAGTCATGGGTAATAAAGACAATGGTCTTGTGTAGTTGCGCCTGCAAGCTGATCAACTCGTCTTGCATTTCGCGGCGAATGAGCGGGTCGAGCGCACTAAAGGGCTCGTCGAAGAGCAGGATTTCTGGGTCAACCGCCAGCGCGCGCGCCAGCCCAACGCGCTGCTGCATACCACCGCTCAACTCACTGGGGTAATGTTGCTCCCAGCCCTGAAGGTTGACCTGTGTGAGCACGGCTTGGGCCTTGGCATAGCGAGCTTTTTTGTTGATGCCTTGGACCTCTAGCCCATAGGCCACATTGTCGATAATTTTGCGATGTGGAAAGAGACCAAAATGTTGAAAGACCATGCTCAACTTGTGCCGACGCAGTTGCCGCAATGCTTTGTCATCCAGCATTGCGACATCCTCCCCATCAATCAAGACTTGACCCTGGCTGGGGGCGATTAAGCGTGGTAAACAGCGCAATAATGTACTCTTGCCACTGCCGGAAAGGCCCATCACGACAAAGGTTTCGCCGGCCGCCACGCTAAACGAAATATCGCGTACGGCAACGACATGGCCAGTCTGGGTCAGGGCGTCTGCTTTGGAGGCATCCGCGCTCAGCGCGGCAATGGTCTGCGCCGGTTGTGGGCCAAAGACTTTCCAGAGGTGGGTACAGTTGATTTTGGGTGAATTGGGGGCCATAGGCGCGCTACTCACAGATGGTTTTCCTCTCGTTTGGATCGTAGCGGCCATTATAGCATAGGCGATTCTAGATGCCGATCTGCAAATTCGCAAAATCAGCTATTTGGTCGCCCGATCTTTCGCCGTGTACTGCGCATCCCCCGATGCGCAGCCCAATTTCTTGCCGTGTACTGCGCATCCCTCCGATGCGCAGCCCAATTTCTTGCCGTGTACTGCGCATCCCCCGATGCGCAGCCCAATTTCTTGCCGTGTACTGCGCATCCCCCGATGCGCAGCCCAATTTCTTGCCGTGTACTGCGCATCCCCCGATGCGCAGCCCAATTTCTTGCCGTGTACTGCGCA
>JALHQH010000041.1 GCA_022842065.1 Caldilineaceae bacterium | reverse complement strand
CTTCCCGATTTCGTTGACCCGCTTTTAATTACTCAGCTGCTTGACGCCATGCCCCCGCTCGGTGCCATTCACTCTGAACCAGCTTTCAACACCATTCCCTGACTTGGCGAAGGGATTGGATATGTTAGCCTTGGAAAAGCACATCCACGAGGCGGTCCGTCGCCAACGCGATGATAAGCAGGTCAGCAGCCAACCCCAAACCCAACAAATCATCAGTCGCATTGAATCAACGCTGGATGAGCACATTGAACACCTGGAACGGCACTTGAAGAGCATCGGTGGCAGTGGTTCCTCACCAGTCAAAAGTGCCGTCACAGCCGTCGCTGGGGTTGCGGCTGGGCTTTATGACAAAGTACGCGACGAGAAAGTTTCGAAAATGCTGCGCGACGATTATACAGCACTAAGTCTCGCGGCCATTAGCTATACAATGTTACATACCACCGGCTTGGCTTACTCATCGCCACAAACGGCCGAGATTGCAGTGCGGCATTTACAACATTGGACGCCACTGATCGTTGAGATCAGTGAGGTGATCCCGCTCGTTGTCGCCCAGGAATTGGCCGAGGATTCAGATCAGGTAAACCCAAGTATCGGACAACAGGCGGTACGCAATACCCAAAGCGCATGGAGTCGCGAAGCAGTCGCGTAATCTTCGTGTAAACAAAGCACTTTACCAATCAACAAAGGCGCCAACCGTGACGGTTGGCGCCTTTGTTGATTGGTAGTTTATGTTACAATAGCTTGACAACCCACCGAACACCTGATATTATCCAAACATAATTCGGCAATTTAAGGTTGGCTATGAGCGAAGAGCATTTAACCCCACGGGAACGAAGAGCAGTGCGGACCAGAGAAGCAATTCTCGATGCGGCGCGCCGTATTATCAATGAACAAGGGGTGGATGCCCTTTCGATTCGTGGGATTGCCGATGCGATTGACTATAGCTCTGCTGGTCTTTATGAATATTTTGACAGTAAAGAAGCGATTATTCGAGCCGTGGTGGCCCAAGGTTTTGAGCGCTTTACCCGTGCATTAGAGGGAGTTGCTCCCACGCTATCCGCACGTGAATATGTTGAGGGCGTTGGTATGGCCTATATTAATTTTGCCATCCGCAATCCCGATTTCTTTCTGCTCATGTTTACCACGGCCGCGCTGACCGATCTCTATGCAGAGGAGCAAGAGGGAATCAAGGATGCTGAAAGTGCCAAAGCAAAGCTCCTTCAGGAATCATCCTTTGCCGTGCTCTATCGGGCAGTTGCCCGTTGTGTCGAGGAAGGGCTCTTTCCAACCCGCGCTGGCTATGGTATTTTTGAAATGTCGCTGACACTATGGGGTCATGTCCACGGGGTAGCAATGTTGCGGGTGACGAATTTTCGCCACATGTTTGCTGATTTCACGGCCATTGACCAAACCGGCCTCGAGCTACTCTTCCACGGCTTGTGTGCGCCACGGTCAGCGGACAGCATGACGGGTGAGTAGCCAGCTAGGCACATAATTTAACGTTGTCGTCGTAGGCACATCGTGAACCTCTGCATCTCCCTCTATCGAGCGATTATTAGCTATGGGGCTATCAAATACGAACTTATGGCCTGATGGGCTACCTCGGCTCTTTGGTCAACAGCAAACAGACGCGGCAACCGTTGCGCAAATTCGCGCACTGGCCTGGCCGATTGCCGATCTGGATGAAGCACTTTTGCAGATGGCACAGCAACTTGGCCTGCTGCTCAATCAGGATGGGCTGCGCCTACCCCAAGGGCTGGTCGGGTCGCCGGATGCAACGACGCTGGAGCGCTGGTTAGATGTTGCAGCTGGACAAATGGATTTGGAAGTGGAAACCGTGAGCACGGCCTATGGCGATGTGGCACAGTTACTCCGTTATGGTGCCCCTGCCCTGCTGCCCATTTATGCCACCCGCCAACAACTACTAGAGCCACAAGCCAGCGAGTGGCCGAACTTCCTGGTGCTGCTCAAGGGGAATCGCTTCCAGGTTACTTTATTAGGGGCAGATGGGTCGCGGCACCGCTTTGCAACAGAGTTGGTGCGTGCAGCGATTTGCGCCGCGTTGGAAGTTCCTTTACAACCAAGGTTGCAAGCATTGTTGGATGGCATGGCGATGCCGGAAGCGCGACGCCACAAAGCCTATCCAGGCTTGTTGCACGAAGAGCTACAGCAGTTGGAGATTCCAGGCTTTCGGTTGCTACGGTTAACCCCAGGCAACGGCTTCTGGCGCCAAGTGCAGCATGCGGGGTTGACCGGTTTCTTATGGTCCAGCACAGTAACCCAGGCGATCTCGTATGGTGGGCTGCTGATCTGCCTAAACTTGGTCAAAGAGTCAGTAGAAGAGGGGGATGTCGTTTGGTCACTGCTCATGGCTGGCTTGCTAACCATCCTCACCGCCGTGCCCTTTTTCGCGTTGGCCTCCTGGCTGGGTTTCGTCTTTAACTATGGCGCTTCCGTGCTGATCAAACAGCGGCTTTTTTATGGGGTATTACATTTAGATCTAGAAGAATTGCAGCTCCAAGGGGTGGGACAATTTCTCTCCTGGCTGATTGAATCGGAGACCTTACAGGAAGTTGGGCTGACACGCGCCGTGTTGGTGACCCTGGCGGTCGTGCCGTTGATTGTGATCAACCTTGCCCTCTTTATCAGCGGTGATTTTCTGATTGGTTTTTTTATGCTGGCCTGGTTTGGTGTCACCGCGTGGTGGGGCTACCGGCTCTGTTTACGCTACATTACGCTCAATGCCCATCATACAGAGATGATCACCGGGCTGCTCGAACGCATGCGCGGCCATCAGACTCGCCTGGTCCAAGAGGACAAATGGCACGAAGCGGATGATCGCGATGTCGCCGACTATTTGGCGCTGGCCCAGCTCTATGATCGAGAAAATCTACGGCTTTGGGTACTAACGCCCTATGGCTGGATTATCCTGATGCTCTTGGGCATCACCGCTGATTTTATCCTCACACCAGGGCTGGAAAACTCGACGACGGTAGGGCTACGCTTTTTAGCCTTTGTCTTTGGGGCCTTTCAGTTTCAATTTTTAGCATTGGTCATTCCCGATATTGCGCGCGCCTATGCCGCTTGGCGGTTAATCGAGCCCATCCAACGGGCGGCGACCCAGCGGGCGGCCGCAGCCCGCCAGATCGCCGGCCAAGGGGATGAGATTGATGTTCACCCCGAAGATCTGGTGCTACCCCAGGATGTGCCGCTCATTGAAGGGCGCGGGTTGACCTTCCGCTATCGGACGGGGGGGCGGGCCATTTTAGCGGATTGTCATCTGGCCATCTACTATGGGGATCGACTCTTGTTGGAGGGACCATCCGGCGGTGGTAAATCCACTTTGGCGTCGCTCTTGATTGGTTTACATACGCCAGAAACCGGCCTGCTCCTTTTGCGCGGCCTGGATCGCTACACGGTCAATGAGCAGGTATGGCGTCAACGGGTGGTGGCGGCGCCACAATTCCATGAAAATCATGTCTTAAACGCCAGCTTAGCCTTTAATCTGCTCATGGGGCGACAGTGGCCGGCCTGGCCGGAAGATCTAGTGGAAGCCGAAGCGATCTGCCGTGAACTGGGCTTAGGTCCTCTGCTGGATCGGATGCCCATGGGGCTCTCCCAACCAGTCGGTGAACAGGGGTGGCGCTTATCACATGGCGAACGCAGCCGGCTTTATATTGCGCGTGCACTCTTACAAAATGCGGACCTGGTGATTCTTGACGAAAGTTTTGCATCGCTTGATCCAGAAAATATGCAGATCGCCATGCAATGTGTCCTTAAACGTGCCACAACCTTATTAGTCATCGCGCATCCGTGATGGTAATTTTTGGTTAGATGGTTGGTTGGTTAGTTTGTTGGTTTGTTGGTTTGTTTCGTAACTGACCAACCAACCACCTAACCAACCACCTAACCACCTAACCACCCACCTAACCAACCTATGACTGTACAATTCTCACGTTCGGTACGCTCGATTCAAGCGGATAATCTCAGACCGATCCTAATCGGTGTGGCCTTCTTTGTGGTGCTGATGGTAGGCTGGTTACTCTGGTTTTTCTTTGCCACCATTCCCAATTACGAGACAAGTACAAGCGCCACTTATCGACAGCAAGGTTATGTCGTGGCTGATTTTCCCGCAACCGCGTTTAGTCGTCTGCAGCGCGGCCAATCGGCCCAATTCATGCCAGTGACAGCCGGTAGTGCGGCGCCGTTCATTACACTGGTTGCCACTGATCTCTATCCAGAGAGCGGGCAGGTCAGGTTTGTTTTGCGCGGGGAAGAGGAAACGTCGTTACTTTTGGTGCCAGGTGTTAGCGGGCAAGTGCGGGTAACTGTTGAGCGCCTATCGCCGGCGCGCATTGTGCTGCGCGCCGCCGGTTTATTACCCCAGTTGTAAGAAACTGTTATAGCGAACTGTTACAAGCGACTACATCACTGGGTAGACTGAATGTAGTTTTTGATTATTAAGTAATTTGTAAGTGTCACCAAAATACGTTAGACTATCAAAGTGGTCACTAATCGTTTGTTTACGTTTACCTATGGCGTTATAGGTCGCTTTACTCATTACGATAGGACTTCTAATTGTAGGTAAGAAAGTGCAATGACCACAAGCAGCACTAGCCAACGTCGCTTTTTTCTCCCCCTCGTCGATGCCGACGCTTCACCAACATACGGCCTGGCAATGCTTAAAGCAGTCCTGCTTGGCTATCAGATCTCCATCACTGACGATGAACTAAGGCAGGCCATGGCTGGGGTGGCGCAACCCGATTCCCCCACCGGCTTATTGCAGATCGCGCAACGGCTTGGGTTGCAGTTGGAGCTGTCGCTCTTGCCCACCGATCATCTCTACTGGCCGGATGCACTACCGGCCCTGGTGATGATGCGCCCAATTGCCGAAGAACCACCGCACTGGGCAGTCGTTTGGCAACGGATAGGCCCTGTTTACCAGGTCATTGATCCGAAACTGCAACGGCTCTGGTTGAATGGCACACAATTGTTGGCCGAGGTTAATAGCCAAGCGCTCTCACTTGCACCAGATGAGTGGCGCGCCGTAGCGACTGCCGCCAGCTCCCAACATTTTTTGCAGACCCGTTTGGCGGCATTGGCGCTCGCACCGGCGGAGCAAGCCGTTTTATTACAGGCAGCTTATACGCAAGGCAATGAATTTGGACCGGCTGTCCTCGATGCGGCGTTACGGACCGTGGAACATGTGGTCCAGAAAGGCGGATTTCGGCGTGGGCCGGAAGCAGCAAAGGCAGTAGCACACCATTTCGCGCGTGCGCTTACGACCTTAATTGAGCAACGACAACTGCTGGCCCCCGCTAATTGGGCCGCAGTGCCCGACCTAACGGCAGCCGACATGGCCAGTGCCCCCATCAGCCTCCATGGGGTGGCCGCACTGCGGATTACTGGCCTGATAACTGAGCAAGTTAGTGGGCAAGTTAGTGGGCAAATTACTGGACAGCCTGAAGTAGCGACAAGCGTGGCTGCGGACGTAACAGATACGACTGCAACAGCGCTTACAGCGGACGCAATTCCTGTCACCGTACCGGAAACAAGCGCGACAAAGAAGCCGGCGGCGTTAGACTATCTACGGCAAGAGGGCTGGAGCGTTGCCATCATTATCGGCACGGCCATGTTGCTCGCCGGGGCAGGCATGTTTTTTCAGACCATCCTCTTTCGGAGTCTGGCGCAACTCAGCCTCGAGCTTGTGACCATCGAGCGGCGGATGTGGGCGATTGGTTTACTCCTGCTCTTTACCTTGACCATGACCGGCTTAAAGTGGTTTAGCCAAGGCACGGTTCAACGGCTTGGGCATCGGTTGGATGGGCGCCTGCGGGTCGCGGTGTTGGCACAATTGCCGCGGCTTAGTAATCAGTACTTCCAGCGAATTTCAGCTGGCGACATGATCGAGCGGATTCACAATTTACGGTCCATCCGCAAGCTGCCGTTCTACATGAGCGAGTTTCTCCACATCTTCTTTCAATTTGTAATGACGATTGTGGGGCTTTTGTTGCTCGATTGGCTAGGCGCGCTGATCACCTTCATCAAATTATTAATACCTTTTTTCTTTATCTATTTTGGTGGTTATATTGGCTCAGAGACGGAACGCACCCGTACCTATCTGGGTTTCCTGAGCCGTTTTTATTTGGATGCCATGGAAGGCTTAGTCGCCATTCGCACACACGGTGCCGAAAAGGCGACACGACGCGAATATGAAGACTTGTTGGGCAAGTGGGTGCAGAGCAATATCAATGTCTATCAGGGGGAGTGGCGCTATAATGTGATCTCGACGGCGCTCTCCTATGGGATGACGGCCTTTGTGATCTTTCTCTATGTCATTCGTGATAAAGATCCGGCGAATCTATTGTTGGTTGCGTATTGGTCTGTCAGCCTGGAATCGCTGCGCGGCCCGCTGATTTTTCTCGCCATCTCTTATCTCTTTGACCAGGGCAAGGCCAATCGCTTTCTCGAACTGCTTGAGGCCCCCTTGGAGGAAGAATTAGTAGGGACAGGGGACAAACATAGTGCGCCAGTAAGCGACGAGGAAGCGCACGCAGCGACAGCCAGTACAGCGCCGGCCAGCGCTACAACAGGGCAACATGAGCCCACCGCTGATCAGCCCGTAGCGGCGCAGCCGCGTTTCAGTAAAGTGGGCGATGAGTTGGCGGCAGCGGAACAAGTGATCCCACCAGTAGGCACGGGGCTTGCGATTACCCTACAGCAGGTGAGTGTTGTCGCCGCCGAACAACAGATCTTTAAAGAGGTCGATCTGATCATTCCGGCGGGTAGCCAAATCGGGATTGTCGGGCCATCCGGTGCCGGCAAGTCGACCCTGGTTGGCTTGCTGTTGGGCTGGCATTATCCGGCCTCGGGGCAAATTCTGATCGATGGCAGACCACTTGATTATGCCATCATGTGTCAGTTGCGTGCCGAAACGGCTTGGGTTGATCCAACGATCCAACTGTGGAATCGGTCATTTCTCTACAACCTGCGCTATGGTGGCAGCCGTATGCCCCTAAATATGGTCATTGATCAGGCCGACCTGCGCACCGTCCTAGAGCGCTTGCCGGATGGCATGCAGACGAAGTTGGGCGGCGAAGGCCGGCTAGTTTCTGGTGGGGAAGGGCAACGCATGCGCTTTGGCCGTAGCCTACAGCGCCCTAATGCCCGGCTGGTGATCCTGGATGAGCCATTTCGTGGACTGGACCGGGAAAAACGGCGCACGTTGCTGGCGCGTGCGCGCAGCTATTGGCCACAGGCCACCATGCTCTGTATCACACATGATGTCGGCCAAACCCAAGACTTTGCCCGTGTTTTGGTTGTCGAAGGGGGCCGTATTATCGAAGATGATACCCCCCAAGCGTTGCTGGCGCGCCCAGACTCACGCTATCGGGCCTTGATCGATGCCGAAGATGCCGTGCGTGAGACCCTATGGGCAAGCGAAAGCTGGCGGCGGCTTTGGTTGGAACGCGGTCAAGTCCATGAACGGACAGCCGCCGAGATCGCCCGTGAGCGTGGGGCATGAGCAGGTAAGTTGTAATTAACCAACTAACCAATCATCAGAGGAGACTTTCTTGCGAATCGCCAATGTTATCGTGAAGGCAATTCACAAGCAACAAAAAAAGCGGCGGGTTGAGCGCTTTTTGCGCGATCCAGCGCCGGCAACCACAGCAGGGGTCAGCCCTTCCTGGGCTGACGATCTAGCCGATAGTCGTCGCGCGCCCATGGTGATTCATACCCTTGCCCAATCCTTACGCTGGAGTGACTTCCGCCAGCACGCCCTCGCCCAGGTGCAGACAGCACGGACCGGAGAGAGCGGCACAGCGCAGCACGAACCTGAAATCAGTGCGGAAGAAGCAGCGATTAACCGTAATTTGGTGGCGTCGATTACCGGCTTGAGCCTGGCCGCGACGGGCATCCTCTTTTACTTGCCATTGGCTTGGCTTAGCATTCCGTTTACCATTTACGCCTCGGTCGACGTGCTGCGGGATGCCAAAAACGCACTGGTGGAAGAACGCAAACTGCGGCACTCTATGCTCGACGCCACGGTGATTCTTAGTGCGCTGGCGTCACAATATTACCTGGCCAGTGCATTGGCCAGCTTGACCTACTACACCGGCTGTAAACTGATGGCGATGACCGAAGATAACGCCCGTCAGAGCCTGGCCAAGATCATGGACGAACAGCCACAAATTGTCTGGCGCTTAGTCAATGGTGCGGAAGTGGAAACACCATTTACAGCTTTACAGCCAGGGGATATCATTGTCGTCAGCACGGGCGACACCTTACCAGTCGATGGCTTTATTGTCGATGGCTTGGCGGCGGTCGATCAACGACTGCTCTCTGGCGAAGCACGCCCGGTGGAGAAAGAGCCAGGCGCACCAGTCTTTGCCGGGACGACGTTGCTGGCAGGGCGCATCCAGGTGCGGGTGGAAAAAGCAGGGGCAGATACCGTCGCCGCCCAGATTGGCAAGATCTTATTGCGGACGGCTGATTACAAGTCATCGATTCAAGCGCGCAGCGAGGAGATCTCAGATCGTTCGGTTATGCCGACGTTGGGGTTGAGCGCGTTGACATTGGCCGCGCTCGGCCCAGCCAGTGCCGTGGCAGTAATTGGGGCGAATTATGCCGAAGTGTTGCGCGTGGTGGCACCACTGGGCATGTTAAATTTTCTATCAATCGCTTCACAACAGGGGATTTTGGTAAAAGATGGTCGGGCATTGGAACTGCTCAACCAAGTCGATACGGTGGTCTTTGATAAAACGGGAACCCTCACCCTGGAATTGCCCCATGTGGCCAATGTCCACACCTGGCATGACGTTGACGGCGACACCTTACTGGCACTAGCCGCCGCCGCCGAACAGCGTCAAAATCACCCGCTGGCGCGCGCGATCATTGAGGCCGCCGGGGCGCGCAATTTACGGTTGCCGCCGATTGATGATTCAAGCTACGAAGTTGGCTATGGCATCAAGGCGGTGATTGCCGGCGATGAGATCCGTGTCGGCAGTTTGCGTTTTATGGCTTTGGCCGCGATCCCGATTGCCGATGCCGTCTATCGCCAACAAACCGTCGCCCATGCGCAGGGTAGCTCGTTAGTCTATGTGGCGCAGGCGGGTCGGTTAGTCGGGGCCATTGAATTGAGCACCACCCTGCGCCCGGAAGCGCAGCAGATCATCCAGCAGTTAAAGGCACGCAAGCTCGATCTCTATATTATTTCCGGCGATCAGCAAGAGCCAACCCGGCGGCTGGCAACGGCCTTGGGGATCGAAAATTACGTGGCCGAGGTCTTGCCGGAGGAAAAAGCGGCCTGGGTAGCGCGCCTGCAAGCACAAGGCCGCGTGGTCTGCTTCGTGGGTGATGGCATCAATGATGCGATTGCCTTGAAACAGGCCCACACTTCGATCTCGCTCCGGGGGGCGTCCACCGCGGCCACAGATACGGCGCAGATCGTTTTAACCGATGAGAGTCTGGCCCAATTGGATCAAGTCTTTACTCTTGCCAAACGCTTTAGCAACAATATGCGCAATAGCTATATCACCACTTTTGGTCCAGGGCTGCTCTGCCTGGGTGGGATCTTCTTCTTTCGCTTCCAGATCTTGAGCGCCATGATCTGCTACAACGCCAGTTTGGTGGCCGGCTTGGGCAATGCCCTTTTGCCCGCCTTGCGCAGAGAGCGCCAACCGGCGGCACTAGACAACGCTTTACGCCAGAACCAGTAAATATAATAAGACATTAGTAAACAGACCGGTTAAACTGTTTACTAATTTTTTCACCCGTTCACTTAATTTTTTAACCCGTTATCTATCTATTAAATTACATATTTAGTTATCCATGCTACAATACAGGCTTTTGACGTTTTTTTGACGCTTCGTAAAGATACTGAGGGTAGTTTTGACATCCAGCGCTAGACAACCTCGAACAAACAAGCGTTTTGTAGCAAGCGAATTCAAGTCATCATCGAATAGACAAATCAGCTAGGCATAACACAAGCACAGGCAACTGTAAATGAAATGCTTAGGCACCGTTTATAGGTGATTTCTATCAGATCTAGAATTTACTCTCCGCTTGACAAACTAGTGTAAAGGTGAATGTATGACAACAATTCATGATCGATTGAAAACGCTGCCACCAGAACAACGCGAACAATTGGTGCAGATGGTTCAACAGAAAAGAGCAAGTCAGCCCCAACATGATAAGCGGGTTGATGTGGTGATTCTGGGCGGTGGGCTTGCTGGGTTGACACTAGCCCGCCAGTTACGGCGTGCCAATCAGGAACTCAGCATCCTGGTGGTCGAGAAACAGTCCTACCCGGTGCCGGAAGCAGCCCATAAAGTTGGCGAATCGACCGTTGAGCTGGGCTCTTACTATCTGCGCGAAGTGTTGGGCCTGACGGAGCACTTGGAAGAACAACAACTCTTTAAGGCTGGCCTGCGTTATTTCTTCCCGGTCGGCGACAATAGCGATATCACCCGGCGCGTCGAACTTGGTGGCAAAATCATTCCGCCGATTCGTAGCCATCAGATTGACCGCGGGCGTTTTGAGAATATGCTCTGGACGCAGAACCAACAGCACGAGATTGAGTGTTGGGACGATTGTAGCGTCCGCAATGTGGATCTAAATGAAGCCGGCCACACCGTTACCGTGCAACGCGGCGACAGTTCAACCACGATTGGGGCACGTTGGGTAGTTGATGCGGCCGGCCGGGCCAGCATTATTAAACGCAAGTTGGATCTGGCTGAGGCTGTTGATCACCACGCCAGTGCAGTTTGGTTTCGCATTGAGGATAAGATCGATATTGATGATTGGTCCAATGACAGCAGTTGGCGGGGTCGGGTCCCCGATGGGATTCGCTGGCTTAGTACCAACCACCTGATGGACCGGGGCTACTGGGTTTGGTTGATCCCTCTGGCCGGCGATGTCACCAGCGTCGGCATTGTGGCCGACAGCAATATTCATCCCCATAACAGCATGAATCGTTTTGATCGGGCATTAGAGTGGCTCAAACGCCATGAACCGCAGTGTGCCGTGGCCGTGGAAGATCGGCAACATCTGTTACAAGATTTCCGTGTGCTAAAGCAGTACGCGCATGGTTGCCAACGGGTTTATTCGACCCAACGGTGGTGCATCACAGGCGAAGCCGGCGTCTTTTCGGATCCCTTCTACTCACCAGGCACCGATTTTATCAGTATGAGCAACAGCCTGATCACCGATCTGATCTTGCGTGATCTGCGCGGCGAGGCCATCGGCACACGGTTGGAATTTTACAATCAAAGCTACCTCAGTACCTACAAGTCATTTCTGACCACCTATACCAACCAGTATGCGCTAATGGGTAATGCCCAGGTCATGATCGCTAAGGTCGTATGGGACTGGGCCTGCTACTGGGGGGTGACCGCGCTGCTCTTTTTCCACAACAATAAACTCTTTGATATCAACTGGGCGACTGCCATGCGCGAAGAGTTAAAACGCTTTAACATTTTGTATAAGGATATGCAACAGTTCTTTCACCAATGGGCGGATGTCACACCAGAACCGCAGATGGACCAGTTCACCAACATCCTTAGTTTTCCATTTATGCAAGAACTCTATTTTGGCCTGAACGCCGGCTTGGATGACCAAGCGTTAAAGGTAAAAGTCAGCGACAATCTGGCCTTGCTGGAAGCCATCGCTGATGAATGCAAGCGTTATCAGCGCATTGGCAATGGTCAAACCGCCCACCAGTTTGGTTCTGTTGCGGCCTTTGCCTAGTTTTTTTAGCTGCGTGCTGTAATGTTTCAAACGGAATAACCTGCATCACCTAAGCAAGATTAAAAAAAGTCGTCTATACCTTATCACTTTAGGAGAAACCCTATGGCGCAACCAATTGCCGAACGCATCCAAGCGCTGCCCATCGAAAAACGTAGAGAGTTGGCAGAACTACTGAAACAGAAAAAACAACAAGCAGCAGATCAGCCGAGCAACCGTTACGATGTTGTGATTCTTGGTGGTGGTTTAGCAGGTGGCACCTTGGCCCGTCAATTAAAGCGGGCCGATCCAACGCTTAATTTGTTGCTGACGGAAAAAAATCAATTTCCCGTCCCAGAAGCTGCGCACAAAGTAGGGGAATCGAGCGTTGAATTAGGCTCTTACTATCTGCGCAATGTGGTCGGTGTGGCCAAACATTTGGAAAGCAGCCAATTGCCCAAAGCCGGTCTGCGCTATTTTTTCCCCGCTGATGGCAACCAAGATATTACCAAGCGGGTTGAGGTAGGTTGCGCGCGCATCCTGCCCACGCCCACCCACCAAATCGATCGCGGCCGTTTTGAGAATATGCTCTATGCCGAAAACGTGGAAGCCGGTGTGGCGTGTTGGGATGGCTGTCGGATCAAACAGGTTGAATTTGGTGAAACTGAACACCAGGTCACCATGTTACACGCCGGCGCGGAAGTGACGGTTACCACGCGCTGGGTGGTGGATGCCAGTGGGCGCAGCAGCATTATCAAACGCCAACTTAACTTACAAAAAGAGGCCGATCACGATGTCAGCGCAGTCTGGTTCCGCATTGACGATGAGATCAACGTCGCCGATTGGTCCGATGACAAACCCTGGCAAGAGCGCATTCCGCGCCATGCCCGCCGGTTAAGCACCACCCATCTCATGGGGCGTGGCTATTGGGTCTGGTTGATCCCGCTCCCATCCGGCGCGACCAGTGTTGGCATTGTGGCCGACAACAAACTCCACCCCCACGCGGAGATGAATCGCTTTGAGCGGGCCTTGGAATGGCTGGAACGCTATGAGCCGCAGTGCGCCAAAGCTGTCAAAGCCCGGTTGGACAAATTCCAGGACTTCCTGGCCCTGCGCCATTTTGCCCATGATTGCCAGCGGGTCTTCTCGCCAGCGCGCTGGTGTCTGACCGGTGAGGCCGGTGTCTTTGTTGATCCCTTTTACTCACCCGGCAGCGACTTTATCAGTTTAAGCAACACCTTTATTACCACATTAATTATGAAGGATCGCCAAGGTGAGTCCATCGCCCAAGATGCGGAACTGTATAATCGCCTGTACCTCGATACCTTTCACTCCTTCCTGCGCACCTATGCCGGCCAATACCCCTTGATGGGCAATGCACAGGTGATGACTGCCAAGGTCATTTGGGACTTTTCCATCTACTGGGGGGTGAATGCCTTGATTTTTTTCCATAACAAATCCCAGGATCTAAAGCTCTGGCAAGATTTGCGCCGTGTACTGGCCCGCTTTGATAACATGAACATTCGGATGCAGAAATTTTTCCGCGATTGGGATGAAGCGAGTATCGAGCAGTTGTGGACCCCCGACTTTGTGAACTATATGAATGTGGCGTTTATTCACGATCTGCATACAAGCCTGGCCGCCGGCCATGACGATGATGCCCTAAAAGCCAAAGTGGCGGCCAATGTTGACTTACTCGCCGAGATCGCCACTGAGATGTATGAGTATGCCTGTCTCAATTTCCCCACTTTGCGCGCATTAGGCTCGCCGGCAGAACCGCAACAGACCGAAAGCATGGCCGAGGCTTACCCCATACCAGCAAACGGGAATGGGAACGGCAATGGTCATAGCAACGGTCATCACACCATGGCAAAGACCGCAGCGGCCCCAACCGCGGTCCAGTACGATGTCAAAGCTGAGCTGAGTAAGATTTGGCTCGCCACCCAAGGGGTGCCCGCGGCAAATGAGTTGGCGATGGTTGCGTGAATGAGCGCGTAGGCGTTTAGGCTGGTGATGGCTGGGTCGTTATGAAGATTAAGCAAATAATTCGGCAAAAGAACCCCTCCCGCGCCTAGAAGCGGTTGCCTTTTAGGCGCGCTCCCCTGCTAAGGGAGGGAGCAGTTGTCGGCGTAACTATTCCTCCCCTTACCAGGGGGACGGGAGCCCCTTGGGCGCGGAGGGGGTCATGGTTTTACCTAATTATTTTCTTAACTTCCATAACGACCCAGCCACCACCAGCCGCCCGATCTATCGACTAGGTTTATCAGACTCGATGAAGGAGCGGTTGAATCGTGTTTGCTATCAATAATGCGGAAGCGAGTACAATGTTATCGAATGCCCCCGAACCAATTGCGATCATTGGCATCGGCTGTCGCATGCCTGGCAATGCGAACAGCCCCGCCCAATTTTGGGATCTACTGCAGCATGGGGTAGACGCCATCACTGAAATTCCCGAAGATCGCTGGAACATTCAGAAATTTTATGATCCTGATCAGAGCAAGCCGGGCCACACCTATGCCAAATGGGGTGGCTTTGTCCAGGGGATTGATCAATTTGATGCCCCATTCTTTGGGATTTCGCCACGCGAAGCCGCGGCAATGGATCCGCAACAGCGGATGTTGCTCGAAACCACCTGGGAAGCGCTAGAAGATGGTGGGCAGGTGCCCGAAAAGCTGGTTGGCACGCCAACCGGCGTCTTTATCGGGATTTTCATGCGCGATTACGAGCAGCTGCACACGTCAAGCCTGAACCGTGACCTGATCAACAATCACACGGGCGTTGGTACCTCCATGAGCATTGCGGCCAATCGCATCTCCTACGCCTTTGATTTTGTCGGGCCAAGTGTGGCACTCGATACGGCCTGCTCTTCTTCGTTAGTGGCGGTCCATCTTGCCTGCCAGAGCCTGCAGCAGGGTGAATGCACCCTGGCCATTGCCGGCGGGGCCAGCTTACTGCTCAAAGCGGAACAGACCATTGCCACTAGTAAAGCTGCGATGCTCTCCTCCGATGGCCGCTGCAAAAGTTTTGACGCCCGCGCCAATGGTTATGTGCGTTCGGAAGGGTGCGGCGTCGTGGTGTTAAAACCACTACACGCAGCGTTAGCCGCTGGGGACCCGATCTATGCGGTGATCCGCGGCAGTGCAGTGAACCAGGATGGGCGCAGCAAGGGGTTGACGGTGCCCAATGGCGCGGCCCAAGAAGCGGCCTTACGGCGCTCGCTACACCAAGCCGGTGTCGCACCGGCCCAGATCCAATATGTGGAGGCCCATGGCACGGGCACCTTTGTTGGCGATCCCATTGAAACCAATGCGCTGGGTAAGGTGGTAGGGCAGGCACGGCAGACGCCCTGTTTCATCGGCTCGGTCAAGAGCAATATTGGACACCTGGAAGCAACGGCTGGGGTCGCTGGGTTGATCAAAACCGCATTGGCCCTCAAACATCGCCAGATTCCTGCCAACTTGCACTTTATCTCGCCCAATCCACAGATTCCGTTTGCAGCACTCAATTTACAGGTGCCCACAACGCTCACGGCCTGGCCCGAACCAGCCGCTGGCCCGCGCCTGGCCACCGTCAATTCCTTTGGTTTTGGTGGCACCAACGCCAATGTGATTCTGGCCGAAGCACCCGCCCAACCGGTAACAGCGCCCGCAGCACAAGCAACCGACCAGTCAACGCTGCCCCTCCTGCTGCCGCTTTCCGCCCGCACCCCAGAAGCACTCAGCGCGGTGGTGACCGCCTATCGTGACTTTGCCGCGCAGGATGCGCCCCCCCTGGCCGATCTCTGTGCCACGGCCGCGTTGCGCAAAGGCGCGCATGAGTACCGCGCCACCTTTGTCGCGGCTTCGACTGCGGCCTTAGTCGAGCAGTTGGATGTTTATCTGCGCGAGGAACCCAGCACCACCATTGCGGTGGGACAGGTTGCCACGACGCCCGTCAAGTTGGCCTTTGTCTATGCCGGCATGGGCAGCCAATGGTGGGGGATGGGGCAGGAGCTATTGGCCCAATCACCAGTCTTCCGAGGGGCAGTCGAGCAAGTTGATCAACTGTTCCAGCCGCTGGCGGGCTGGTCAATTTTAGCAGCATTACAGCAGGATGAGTCCACTTCGCAGATTCACGAGACGCGGGTAGCGCAGCCGGCCATCTTTGCCGTCCAAGTCGGCTTGACCGCGCTCTGGCGCACTTGGGGGGTTGAACCGGGCGCGATTGTCGGGCATAGTGTGGGCGAAATTGCGGCGGCCTATACCGCCGGGGCGTTAACATTAGCCGATGCCGTACAGGTCATCTACCACCGCAGCCGCCTACAGCAGACAACGGCTGGACAGGGCACTATGCTGGCCGTTGGGTTGTCAGTCGCCGAAGTTGCGACTTATCTCGTTCCCTATCAAAAAGAGGTCGCGATTGGGGCAATCAACAGTCCCAACTCCTTGACCTTAGCCGGGAATGAACTGGCGCTAAAAGCCATTGCCAGTGCGTTGGATACCCATAAAGTTTTCAACCGCTTCTTGCAAGTGGAGGTGCCTTATCATAGCCCACAAATGGATCCGATTCGGGCAGAATTAATTGCGTCTTTACAAACGCTTGCCCCCCAAGCCGCCACGATTCCGCTCTATTCAACGGTCACCGGCGACCTGATCGACGGTGCCACGTTGACGGCTGACTATTGGTGGCAGAATGTGCGCCAGCCCGTGCGCTTTGCCGATGCGATTCAGCAAATGGATGAGGACAAAGGCACCGATCGGGGTGCCACGCACTTCCTGGAGGTCAGTTCCCACCCGGTATTGGGCCGCTCGATCCAAGAGTCCCTACCCCAGACGCCGCGACGCAGTGGCAATAGCTATCAAGTTATCGCCTCCTTACGTCGCGAGCAACCAGCGTTGACCACCCTTTTGAGCAGCCTGGGGCAGCTTTATACCCAGGGCTATCCAGTCGAGTGGACACACCTGGTTCAGGGCCAATTTGTCCACCTGCCCAGCTATCCCTGGCAGCGTGAACGCCACTGGCTTGAATCGGAGATCTCCTATGCAGATCGGCTAGGGCTGACTGCCACCCCCCAAACCGTCATCACCCAACGCGCCAGCAACCATCCACTTTTGGGCGGGCAGCTGAATCTGGCCCCGGCGGTACAGGTGTGGGAAGGGCAACTCAACCGCGAGCAATTGGGCTACCTGGATGACCACCAGGTGCAACGCACCATTATCTATCCGGGGGCCGGTTATATCGAGATGGCCCTGGCGATCGCGGTACAAAGTAATCAGGGGAAAGCGGCCAATGAGATTGCCAGCCAACTAACTGAGATCACCTTCCACAAAGCGCTGCCCCTGCCGGCAACCGGCGATGACGCGCAAGCCGCCCCCCATTTCCAGGTGATTTTGGCCGGTGACACGATTGATATCTATAGCAAAGCACAGCAAGGGGAGGCAAGTGATATCCCGCACTGGATTCATCATGCGACCAGCAAACGCGCCAACGCTGACACAACCGCGCCGGCCCAACCGCAGTCGCGGTCGTTAACCGCGCTGCAAGCACGGTTAGGCGCGCCGCTCGCACAGGCCACTTGCTATCAGCAGTTTGCAGAGTTAGGGCTACGGTATGGCCCCGCCTTTCAAGGGATAGAGACCCTATGGCCTGGGCAAGGCGAAGTGCTAACGCGGCTACAGTTGCAGGCTGAAATTGCGCAGCAGCAGGCCGCCTATCAACTTCACCCCGTGCTAATCGATCTTTGTCTGCAATCTTTCTTGGGGACAATGACTAGTGGCAATGCCGCGCCAGCTGCCCGCACCATCTTTTTACCGGTGCAAATCGAGCGCATGACCGTCTGGCAGCGCCCTGATCTGCACACGGCGCTACACTGCCATGCCTACCTGACCGAACAGAATGAGCAGTCGTTGGTTGGCAACATCACGCTGATGAATGAAGAGGGGCAGATCCTGGCAGAAATTCAGGGACTGCGCTGCCAAGCCGTTGTCATGCTGGCGGAAGCGGTCACCAAGGGCGAGCAGGCACCCAACCTAGCCTACGAAGTGAGATGGCAACCAACTGAGCAAGTTGCCACCCAGGGTGCCGATCACGCGACCGTTGTCTTCAGCGCCCAGCCGGCCAATTGGCTGATCTTCGCCGATAGCATGGGTGTGGCCCAAACGCTGGCCAACCACTTACGCGCGGCCAATCATCGGCCGATTCTGGTCATGCCTGGCAGCCGCTATGAGCGGATTGATGGCGAACATTTCCGCATTCGGCCCGATAATAGTATGGATCTGGCCGCGCTCTTTACGACCCTGATTGGGCAGCAACTCTATGGGGTGGTCCATCTGTGGAGTCTCGATCTGGCCAGACAAGCCGACCTGACGGATCAACAACTACACTGCATCAGTACCCTACATCTGTTGCAAAATTTGCGCCATCCAGTCCCACGGCTTTGGCTCGTCACCCAGGGTGCCCGTGCCGTCGAGTCCACGGATCTAACGCAACCGACCCAAGTCCAACAGGCGATGCTTTGGGGGATAGGACGGGTGATTGCACAGGAACATCCCGATCTCTATTGTGTCTGTCTCGATCTAGATCCAGCTAGTGATACAGCCCAAGCCGCGCACCAACTGGCCCAGGAAATCGATCTGCCGGTGGATAATCCTCAACAGCTTGAAGATCAGGTGGCCTGGCGCAACGGGGCACGCTATGTCGCTCGCTTGGACGCTGTCCCTTTAGCGCCCGCGTCGGCGTTGACAACGACAAGCCCGATCAAAGCAACCGCCACCTACTTGATTACCGGTGGGCTGGGTGCGTTGGGCTTAGCGATGGCCCACAATCTGATCGATCAGGGGGCACGCCATTTAGTCCTGAGTGGACGGAGCGGTGCGGTCGGCAAAGAAGAGGCCGTGCAAGCCCTGATCGCCCGCGGTGCGCAGGTGTTGGTTGCCCAAGCAGATGTGGCAGTCGCGGCCGATGTCGCCCAACTGTTGGCACAAATCAAAGCAAGCTGCCCCCCCTTGCAGGGCATTATTCATGCAGCCGGCCTGCTTGATGATGGCGTTCTACGCCAGCAGAGTGCCGAACGTTTCACCAAAGTGCTCGCGCCCAAGGTGCAAGGAGCCTGGCAGCTCCATGAACAGACTAGTGACCTTGCCCTGGATTTCTTTGTCTGCTTCTCATCGGTTGCTTCACTCTTTGGTTCACCAGGCCAGGGCAACTATGCCGCCGGCAATGCGTTTATGGACGCGCTGGTCCATTACCGGCGTGCGTTAGGGCAGGCCGGGCAATCGATCAACTGGGGACCTTGGGCAGAAGCGGGGATGGCCGCCAATGATTTGACCCTGGGGCGGTTGGCGAATCTGGGGATGGGTGCGCTGACCAGTGGGGAAGGGGTGCAAAGCTTTACGGCGTTGCTCTCCGCCAATGGCACACGCGCACCACAGGTCGGGGTTGTACCGATTGATTGGCCCCAATTCTACCAGAATTTTCCCGGTGCCCGCAGCCCCTTCTTTGCCAACTTGACCCAAGATCTTGTGGTAGAGCAGGAATCGTTGGTGGATGCCTTCCGCGCCCTACCGGCCGAGGAATGGCGGGCCCAGTTGGCTGACTTCCTGCGCACCCAGTTGGCCCAAGTTTTGGGCTTTCCCAACGCCGACAAGATCCAGCTGCGCCAGCGCCTTTTTGATCTGGGGCTGGATTCGCTCATGGCTGTAGAGTTGAAGAATCGACTGGAAGCCGGGCTAAGTCTGGCCATCGCGCCGACCCTCATGTTCGACTATCCGACCGTTGAGGCGCTGGTCGATTATTTGACAACCGAACTGAACCAGAAGTTTGCGGTGGAAGCAACCCATGATCAAGCAGCCCAGCACCAGGGGCAACCAGGGGCGAATGCTATCGATGATGAAACAAGCCGCTTGTTAGCCGAATTGGACACCCTCTCCGATGAAGAGCTGGCAGCGCTCTTAAGCGAAGAGCTGGCGTAGGGCAGGTAGGTAGTGGAATGGCCAACCATATAGCTAGGTTGGTGACTTAAAGTTAGGTGATATGGCGGGTGTAGAGACGCGGATTTAGGTAACGCGGATTTAGGTAGCGCAGATTATATGAATCCTATCCGCGTCTATACACCGGTAGCCAACCTAATTTAACGTTAGCGTACCAACTAACCAACTAACCAACTAACCAACTAACCAACCAACCGACTAACCACGCATGTCCGATCAAGCTGACAATAAACGTCTGATGCAAAAAGCGCTCCTCGAGTTGCGCGAATTAAAGGCCAAAGTTGCGGCCATGGAACAGGCCAAACACGAACCAATTGCCGTGATTGGCATGGGCTGTCGGTTTCCACAGGCCCATAGTCCCGCCGCGTTCTGGCAACTGCTGCATGATGGCGTCGATGCCATCAGTGACATTCCGGCGGAGCGCTGGGATATTGGTGCGCATTATGACCCAGATCCCGATGCGCCAGACAAAATGTACGTACGGCAGGGTGGTTATCTGCAAGATGTTTATCACTTCGATGCCGCGTTCTTTGGCATCCCCCCGCGTGAAGTTGCCACCATGGATCCACAACAGCGGATCCTGCTGGAAGTCTGCTGGGAGGCCTTGGAGCATGCCGGCATTGCCCCTGGTCGCTTAAGCCAGAGCGAGACCGGGGTCTACATCGGCTATATGAATCGCGACTATGTGCATCAGATGGGGGATGCCGAGCCGGCGCGCAAGAGCGATCCCTACATACTGACCGGCAACAGTTTCAGCTTTGTGGCTGGGCGGGTCTCCTATCTACTCGGGCTACAAGGCCCCAGCATGGTGGTAGCCACGGCCTGTTCTTCCTCCTTGGTGACAGTCCATCTCGCGTGCCAGGCGTTACGGGCGGGGGAATGTGACTTGGCGTTGGCGGGTGGGGTAAATCTGATTTTACACCCGACCGGCAATATTATGCTCTCGAAATTGCGGGCGATTTCACCCGATGGTCGCTGCAAAACCTTTGATGCCGCGGCCGATGGTTATGGGCGCGGGGAAGGCTGTGGCATCGTGGTGCTAAAACGGCTCTCAGCCGCCCTGGCCGATCAGGATCCCATCCTGGCGGTGATTCGTGGTTCGGCGGTGAACCATGACGGCCCCAGCGCGGGGTTGACCGTCCCCAGTGGACCGGCACAGGAAAAGCTGCTCCGCAAAACATTGGCCGCCGCCGCGGTCGCGCCCCAAGCCATTGATTACATTGAAGCGCATGGCACCGGCACTGCGCTCGGCGATCCGATTGAGATCAATTCACTGGTCAAGGTCTTTGGGCAGACCCGCCAGCAGCCGCTGTTGATCGGCTCGGTCAAAACCAATGTGGGCCATTTGGAAGCAGCCGCCGGCATTGCCGGTTTGATCAAAGTCATCCTGGCCTTTCAACACGAAACCCTGCCCCCGCATCTGCATTTTCAAACGCCGAACCCTTACATTGCCTGGGATCAGATCCCCGTCCAGGTGACGGCGGCACTGACGCCTTGGCCCAAGGGCGACCGGCCACGCTTAGCCGGGGTTAGTTCGTTTGGCCTTAGTGGCATCAATGCCCACCTGATTCTGGAAGAAGCACCAACCGTCAGCAACCCAGCGCGTGGGGCACAGAGCACACCAGCGCTGGAGCGCCCGCTGCACCTGCTTACGCTCAGTGCCAAGAGCGAACAGGCATTAGAGACGCTGGTTGCGGACTATCGCGCCTATTTGGCAAACCAGCCGGATCTTGCCTTTAGCGATGTTTGTTACACCGCGGCTTGTAGCCGTGAGCATTTCCCCCATCGGCTGGCGATTGTCGCCGCATCAGCGGAGGCAGCCAGCACAGCGTTGGCGCAGGCAGTGGTGCCCGCACAACAAGGAGCCGCAAGCGCCGATCTGAGCGGCGCGCCCAAAGTTGCCTTTCTTTTTACTGGCCAAGGCGCGCAGGCGCTCAATATGGGCCGCGCGCTTTATGAGAGCCAGCCCACCTTCCGTGCCACCTTAGACCGCTGTGACGCCCTCCTGCAGCCGCACTTGGGCATCTCCTTGTTGCAGATCCTCTATCCGCCTGATGCCCCCAATCAATCGCCGACCGCAGATGCAGAGCGTTCGGGGCTACTCGACCAGACAGCTTACACCCAACCGGCGCTCTTTGCCGTGGAATATGCCCTGGCCGAACTCTGGCAATCGTGGGGGATCAAACCCGCCTTGGTCATGGGCCACAGTGTCGGTGAATATGTCGCCGCCTGTGTGGCCGGCGTCTTTAGCCTGGAAGATGGACTGAAGTTGATCGCCGCGCGTGGCCGTTTGATGCAGGCCCTGTCTGAAGCCGGGCGGATGGTCGCGATTATGGCACCGGCGGGGGATGTGGTAGATGTGATTGCGCCCTTGGCGGACAAGGTCGCAATTGCGGCGGTCAATGGCCCACAGCATGTGGTCATTTCCGGTGAGGCGGCCACCGTAGAAAAGATTGCCGCGCACTTTGCAGCCCAAGGGGTCAAGACCACCGCGCTGACGGTCTCGCACGCCTTCCATTCGCCGCTCATGGAGCCGATGTTGGATGAGTTTACCGCCATCGCTGCAGAGGTGGTCTATGCCAAGCCGCGCCTAGGCTATATCTCCAATCTAACGGGAGGCCTGGTAAACGAGACCCTTACCGCAGCTTATTGGCGTCAACATGTGCGCCAACCAGTGCTCTTTGCCGCGGGGATGAGCACATTGGTTGAACAGGGTACCACGGCCTTTGTTGAAATTGGGCCAAAACCGGTGTTGTTAGGGATGGGGCGACTTGCGGTGCCGGATGGCAATCAACTTTGGTTACCCAGCCTGCGCCCGGCACAAGAATGGCAGCAACTGTTGACAAGCCTGGGGGCACTCTACACCGCCGGGGCCACGATCAACTGGCAAGGCGTTGACGGCGATTACCAACGCCGGCGGCTCTCGGCCTTGCCAACCTATCCATTTCAACGCCGCCGCTATGGGATCTTTGCCAGTGACACGCCCAACAACCAGGCACCGACACAAAGTAGCCCGACCACGGCTATCAGTCGCTGGCTCACCGAAGGCAATGGCATACAACTGGCACAACTAGTCGCGGCACAGGGCAATCTTTCCGCCCAACAACAGGCCCTTTTGCCTGAGCTGCTGGCAACCTTGATTCAACAGCACCAAGCGCAATTGGCAAGCACAGCAGGCGTGCCTGCTCACCATGATCCGTTGCCAGACGCGACAGGCACAATGGCAGCGGCAGCGAATGGGCTGCCATCACTCCAGGTACAGTGGCAGGCGGCGGACGCGCCAACCCGGCAACCGCTGCTGGCCGCCGCTTTAGCGGCCCAGATTGCCCAGGTGCTAGGCTACACCCCAGCCGATAGTGCAGCGCTGCCCCACAATGAACCATTGCTCCAGTTGGGGCTTGATTCGCTCATGGGTGTCGAATTGCGCAATTGGGTCAAACAGGCCCTCCAGGTTGAGTTGGAGCTGGTTGAATTCCTGTCTGGGGCAAGCATTACGCAGCTAGCGGCGCGTTTGCATGAAGAGCTGCTAGCACCTCAAAACGCGGCACCAGTTGGCTACGCCCCAACGAATGGTAGCCATCAGATCATCCCTGGCTCCGGCGAGCAAAGTGGCCCCGCCGATCGTTACCCGCTTTCCTATGGACAACAAGCACTCTGGTTTATTCAACAAAGTGCGCCTGAAAATGTAGCCTACAATGTGGGTCTCGCCTTCTGGATTCGATCCGGGCTTGAGGTAGCGGCGCTACGGCAGGCGTTTCAACAGCTGGTTGATCGCCATCCCAGCCTGCGTACGACCTTCCCCGCGCCAAGTGACGGCACGGATCCAGTCCAGATCGTTCACCCTTATCTCGCAGTGGACTTTGCACAGTTGCCGCTGCCGGCTACGGCCACTGCCTTGCAGCAAGCGGTGGCTGAGGCCTACGCCACCCCCTTTGATCTGGCCCGCGGACCGCTCTTGCGCGTCCGGCTCTTTAGCAACCGCGCGACGAATAGCACGCCAGAGCCAGGGCCAGAGGATGAGCAGGTGCTGCTAATTACCTTTCATCACATTATCGGTGATGCCTGGTCAACCTGGACATTGTTACGTGAATTGTGTGCTCATTACCCGGCGCTCAAAGCTGGTATATCGTTGCCGCCGGCACTACGCATGCCGCCGCCAACCACCTATCGTGAGCATGTTTACCTGGAGGCCGCGCGCATGGCCGGGGCCGAGGGGGAACGCTTGTGGGCGTTTTGGCAGCAGCAATTAGCCGATGCCCCGACAATCTTGGACTTGCCGACCGATTACCCGCGCCCAGCCCTACAAACCTTTCATGGGGCCGCGCAGACGGTACGGCTCAACCCCGCGCTCACCAGTGCCGTGCGCGAGCTGGCCCGGGCCGAAAATGCCACGCTCTACATGGTCATGCTGGCGACCTGGCAGCTCTTATTACACCGCTACACCGGGCAGGCGGATCTCCTGGTCGGTTCGGCGATGGCGGGCCGGGGGCAAAGCCACCTGGCCGATGTGGTCGGCTATTTTGTGAACCCAGTGGTTTTGCGTGCGCGTTTTGACGGCAACCCAACCTTCCAAGCCTTCTTACAACAGGTGCGGGCGACAGCCTTAGCCGCCTTTGCCCACCAGGATTACCCATACCCATTACTCGTCGCACGCCTGCAACCCAAGCGTGACCCCAGTCGCGCACCGCTTTTTCAGGTGGATTTTACCGTGCAGAAGTTGCCGCCGATTGCCGAGCAACTCAAAGCGGGTGGGAGCAGCGGTGAGGCCGATGCCCTGGTCCTGGAACCATTTGCGCTGGGCGAGGAAGAGGGCCAATTTGATCTGGGGCTGCACATCTTTGAGGAAGCAGATGCCTTGCGCGCGGTCTTCAAATACAACACCGATCTCTTTGCACCAGCAACCATTACACGGCTGACCGACCACTTTACGACCCTGTTGACGGGGATTCTGGCAACGCCGACCGCCCCGATCGGGGCATTGCCTGTGCTCACCCCGGCGGAAGATCAACAACTGTTGTTTGCGTGGAATGAGACCCAAAGCAACAGCTTGGCTTTCCCCACGACACAACTTGTCCATCAGGTTTTCGAAGCTAACGCGGCGCAGCAGCCAGCGGCCATTGCCGTGGCCTATCTCGACCAGACAGCAAACAACACCAACTTCGCCACGCGCCATGCGCCACTCGCCACCTTGACCTACCGAACCCTCAACCAGCGCGCCAACCAACTGGCCCGCCATCTACAGGCACTTGGGGTTGGCCCCGAAGTGCTGGTCGGCGTCTGCCTGGAACGCACCGCGGATCTGGTGGTAGCGCTATTAGCTGTGCTCAAAGCAGGGGGTGCCTATGTGCCAATGGATCCAAGTTATCCCGCCGAACGGCTGGCTTTTATGGCCGAGGATGCAGCACCACAGCTCTTGCTGACCCACATCAATTTATGTGATCGACTACCGGCCAACGCGCCACTCCTTGCCCTGGATCAAAGCTGGGCGACGATTGCCATGTTGCCGGACCATAATCTGCCCTGCCTGGTTGGGCCGGATCAGTTGGCCTATGTGATCTATACTTCCGGCTCGACGGGCAGACCGAAAGGCACTTTGATTGAGCACCGCGGGCTGAGCAACTATCTGGCCTGGGCCGTGCAAGCGTATGCGGTGGCCGCAGGTGACGGTGCGCCGGTCAACTCTTCAATTGGTTTTGACGCCACAATTACCAGCTTCTTTGCGCCGCTGCTGGTCGGCGGCAAGGTCGTGTTGCTACCAGAAGCGGATGAGATCGAGGCGTTAGCCAGCGCGTTGACCGGCACGGATCACTTTAGCCTGGTCAAGATCACGCCAGCCCATCTGGAGATTCTCAGCCATCTGGTGACGCGGGCCGACGGCAGCGTACCGCCGATCAAAGCCAATGCTTTTGTGATTGGCGGGGAAGCGCTTTATGGCCATCAGCTGACCTTTTGGCAGCGCCATGCCCCGCAGACACGGCTGATCAACGAGTATGGGCCCACGGAGACGGTGGTTGGCTGTTGCATCTATGACGCGCAAGCGCCCATCAGCGGCCCCGTTGCGATTGGGCGGCCGATTGCCAACACGCAGCTCTATATTCTGGATCAGTATCGACAACCGGTGCCGGTGGGCGTGGCGGGTGAACTCTATATCGGCGGGGCTGGGGTGGCGCGCGGCTACCTGAACCGCCCGGACCTGACGGCGGACCGCTTTGTAACGCTTACGATAGGGCAGACCACGCAATGCCTTTACAAGACGGGTGATCTGGCGCGCTACCGACCAGATGGCAACATCGAATATCTGGGGCGGCTCGATCAGCAGGTAAAAATTCGCGGCTATCGGATTGAATTGGGCGAGGTGGAAGCGGTGTTGGCCGAAATGCCTGGCGTCAACGAGGTCGCGGTCATCGCCCAAACCGACAGCGCCGGCACCAAGTCGCTCGTCGCTTATCTGGTAACCGGCGACCAGGCCATCAGCCAATCAGCGCTGCGTGAAGCCCTCAGCGCCAAAGTACCGGCCTATATGGTCCCCAGCCATTTTGTGATGTTGGCAGCCTTGCCCTTGACGGCGAATGGTAAGCTTGATCGGGCGGCCTTGCCGGCACCAAGCAGTGGGGACTTGACCAAACACTTTGTCCCGCCGCGCGATAGCATCGAGATGCAGTTGGCCCCGATCTGGGAAAGTATTCTAGGGCTACAGCCCATCAGTGTTCAAGAAAACTTTTTTGACTTAGGGGGCAATTCGCTGCTGGCAGTGCGCATGACCGCCCGCATTCAACAGCGCTTTGGAAAAAACTTGCCGCTGTCGGCGCTCTTTCAATATGGCACGGTCGAACAGTTGGCAAATCTACTGCGCCAGGGGACGACACAAGTAACACTGACCACTTCGTCGGCGGTGGTACCCATGCAAACGGCAGGCAACCAGCCACCCTTCTTTTGTGTGCCGGGTGCCGGTGGGTATGTCATTTATCTCTATCAATTGGCGCGGGCGCTCGGTACAGATCAGCCCTTTTACGGGTTACAAGCGGCGGGGCTAGAAGGGGATGGTGCGCCCCACCGTAGCGTAGAAGAGATGGCAACTTACTATGTCGAGGCGATTCAGCGCGTGCAACCGACCGGGCCTTACTATCTGGGCGGCCATTCGTTGGGGGGCTGGGTGGCCTTTGAAATGGCACAACAGCTACAACGCCAAGGGCAGCGCGTTGCCCTGGTCGCCATCATCGACACCCCGGCCCCCGATCTGGCGGTTTTTGATGACTATGCAACACGCGAGGAGGCACGCTGGATCGCCGAGTTAGCCTATCGGATCAAACATCTGTTAGCGCCCACGTTGGCAGTCACCTATGCCGATTTGCAGCCGCTCAGCCATGATGAACAACTGCGTTATCTGCAAGCACAGTTGACCGCAGTCGATCTCTTTCCTGCCGAGGCCGGGCTAGCGCAATTGGAACGGCTTTTAGCCGTCTTCAAAGCACATTCACAGATCGCATATCAAATTCCGGCAGCGGCAATGCCAACGCCCCTGCTGCTTTTGCGCACGCAAGCTGATGCGCAAGCCCATGATCCCGATGCCGACACAGCAAACCAAGTGGCCAGGGGCACAGAGGGCGGCTTTATCGAAGTACAAGAGGCAGGGGATGATGAGCATTGGGGCTGGGCAGCCTATGGGCCAACCACCGTGCATTATCTGCCGGGTGATCATTTGAGTATTCTGCGTGAACCGCATGTGCATGAATTGGCAGCGTCACTTAAAACAGGGTTGGGGGTGGATCTCCACCAACCACATTCAACTGATTTCAGGGCGAAGCCCAACCACTATACTGCGCGCTGAATGAGACCCGACGTTTTCACATTGGTCAAAACGCCGGATCTCATTTCAACCGTCGTATAACCAACCAAAGGAGAGCCACTCATGTCCACCGCTGTCATCCTTAGCCTGCCCGAAGCCGGGCATCTCAATGCACTTTATCCCCTGATTGCCGAGCTTGTTGATCGGGGTGAGCGGGTAATTGCCTATGCCGTGGAACCCTTTCGCCAAACATTGACCGCGGCGGGCGCGGAATACCGCAGCTATCATAACCCGCAGTCACTCATCCCACCGGCGCACGAGGGTGGGTTATTCAGTGTGATGAATTATCTGGCCACGGTTAGTGAAACCGTTTTGCCCACATTGCTGGCCGATCTGCGCGCCGACCCACCCGATTATCTGCTGATGGATGCGATGAGCCATTGGGGGAATCTGGCGCAACAGATTCTCGGTTTGCCCGCCATTACCTATGCCACCACCTTTGTCACGCCGGCCCACATGCCGGCCGAAGCGCTGATTCAGATGAGTTATGCGCGCTTGCCCAAGGAAATGCTGTTAGCAGGCATTGATGCGCTACACAGCTATTTCGAGCGTACGCAACGGCTGGACCAGCAATATGGCACGCAAAGCCCGAATATTGTCCAAACCTTTTCGAATGCGCAAGCGCTCAATATCATCTTCACCTCGCGCGCATTTCACCCGGAGGAGGCACGTTTTGACGAAGCCCAGTACAAGTTTGTGGGGCCATCCATCGGTCAGCGTGCAGAAACCAGCCTGTTTCCCTTTGAGCAGTTGAGCGATGCGCCGTTGGTCTTTATTTCTTTGGGCACGATCTTTAATGAGCGACCCGATTTCTATCAGGCCTGTTTTACAGCCCTAGGCGATTTGCCGGTGCAAGTCGTAATGGCGGTTGGCGAGAAGATCGACCAGCATGCGCTGGCGGAGATCCCAGCCAACTTTATCGTGCGCGCGGCGGCCCCCCAACTGGAGATTCTGCAACGCGCGGCCCTGTTTATCACCCACGGCGGGATGAACAGTGCCAGCGAAGGGTTACTCTATGGGGTGCCCTTGCTAGTGGTGCCCCAACATGGCGATCAATTCTTGGTGGCCAGCCAGGTGGCGGCGGTGGGGGCCGGGGTGATGTTGCCGGCGGGGCAGGCAAGTGCAGAGGCGATCAAAGGGCTCAGCATGCAAGTGCTCACGAATGGGCAATTTAAGCAGCAGGCGCAGGTGATTAGTGACTCATTTAAGGCCGGCGGCAGTTATCTGCGGGCGGCGGATGAGATTCTGATGTATAAGGGGAAAAACTAAATGGCAACCGCGGTCTTTCTTAGCCATCCGGCCCACGGCCACATTAATCCAACCTTGCCGGTGGTGGCCGAATTGGTCCGCCGGGGAGAGCGGATCATCTACTATGCCACGGATCTCTTTCGCGCCAAGGTGGCAGCAACCGGGGCCGAGTATCGCAGCTATGGTCCGCAGGAGCGCTTTGAGCGCAAACTGGCCTATGGCGGGATCTTTGGGGGCATGGTCGGCTTGATGGAAGCGGCCGAAGAGATTTTGCCCGATTTACTGCTCGAGCTGCGTGATGAGCTGCCCGATTATCTGCTGTTGGAAGCGCACAGCGTCACCGGCAATCTGGTGCAGAAAATTCTCGGTTTGCCGGCAATGACGCTCTGCTCGATGTTTGCCTTTAACGAACGCTTGATCGATCCGCCGAGTTTGATCCGCTTTATGTATGGGCAGGCCCCGGCCCCAGCCTTGCTGGATGGGCTGCTGGGTTTACATCACTATCTGGAAGTGGCGCAACGGGTGAGCCGACGTTATGGCATTCTCTGCCCGAATGTGATCGAGTATCTGAGTAATCCCCAACCGCTTAATATTGTCTTTACCTCACAATATTTTCAGATCGGTGGTGACCGCGCATTTGATAATCGCTATAAATTTGTGGGGCCATCGGTAGCACCTCGGCTTGAGGCCAACCCAAACCAGGACCAGAGTGATTTTCCGTGGGACGCGTTAACCGGGGCACCGCTAATTTACATATCGATGGGGACGATGTATAACGCGGATGCGGATTTTTACCACACCTGTTTTGAAGCGTTCGGCGACAGTGCGTACCAAGTGGTGCTGGCGGTCGGTCACCGCTTAGATGAAAACGCATTGCGACAAGCACCCCCCAATTTTATTGTGCGACAATATGTACCCCAACTGGAACTATTGCAACGGGCGGCGCTCTTTATTACCCACGGTGGCATGAACAGTGCCAACGAAGGCATTCTCTTTCATACCCCGATGGTCGTCCTGCCCCAACAGGCCGATCACTATGTAGTAGCGCAGCGCCTGGCCGAGTTGGGGGCCGGGATCGTGCTGGACCGTTCACAAGCGACAGCGACGCAGTTGCGGACCCTGAGCGCCAACGTGTTAGCTGATCCCAGCTACCAAGCCCAATGTAAAAAGCTCGCGGAATCATTACGCGCCGGTGGCGGTTACCAACGCGCCGCCGATGAAATTTTGGCCCATCGAGCGAAGCAAAGGTAGTTGGTTGGTTTGTGTGTTTTCGTACCAACCAACTAACCAACCAATTAGCCAGCCAACATACAAAGGAACGACTCATGTATCTACCTGCGCTCTATGAAAAGCCCAAGGTCATCTTTGAAGTGGGTGCTCATGCTGGAGACTCCGATCTGATTGATTATTGTCAGCAGACGGGGGCACAACTTTATATGTTTGAGCCACTGCCGACGCGCTACCTGGAGTTGGTCGAAAAGACCAAACATGTGCCCAACATCCAGGTCTTTCCCGTGGCGGTCTCGAACTATGATGGCTGGGCCACCTTTAATATTGCCAATTCGGATGATTGTTCGTCCTTGTTGTCATTTGATGAGAAGGTCAACGAAACCTGGCTCACCCCATGGCTGCCGATCGATCGCTTTGAGATGGTAAAAGCAATCGAGGTGGAAGTAACGCGCCTGGATACCTTTATGGCGAAACACCAAATTACGCAGGTGGATCTGATTGAGATTGACACGCAGGGACAGGATCTAAAGGTCGTTGAGTCATTGGGCGATAAACTGCCGCAGGTCAAAAAGATCCAGTTGGAGGTCAATGTGTTCCATGCCCCGCTTTATCAACAGAGCTGTGATAAAGCGGAGGTGATGACTTTTTTTCAGCAACATGGTTTTGAAAAACATCTTTCCTGGAAGCAGAGTATGAATCGCGAGGAGAATATTACCTTTCGCAACCGGCGCTTCTATCCAAATCCCCTTTATAACACGGGGCTCAGCGCGTTGGAGCAGATCACCCAAAAGGGTTATTACACATCGGCGCGTTTTTTCATTGTATCCAAACGGGTATCGGGCATGTTGTTACAGAAAGTGTTGAAGACGACGTAGACGGGTTCAGTAAACAACCGCCCCATCTATCAGCTAACCAACACAATTCCACGGAGGTATAACCGTTCATGAAAGTTCTTGTCACTGGCGGCTGCGGTTTTCTTGGCTATCATGTTTGCACCTATTTCCGCGAGCAGGGCGCAGAAGTAATTGCCTATGATAGCATGGCCAAACATGAGTTTGCCCGTAATCCCTACATGCGCCCAGCAGCGCGTGATTACAACCGCCGGCAACTCGAAGCGATGGGCGTGCAGCTTGTGGTGGAAGATATCCGCAATAAGGCAGCACTGCTGGAGTACACAAGCGACTGTGATTATCTTTGTCATACGGCAGCACAACCGGCGATGACGATTTCGTGGGAAGATCCAGAATTGGATTTCTCCACCAATACACGCGGCACCTTCAATGTGTTGGAAGCCGCGCGCACACACCAAATTCCCGTCGCCATCTGTTCCAGCATTCACACCTTTGGGCCAGATCGCATCAATGCTTCCCTGACCGAAGCGGAGACGCGTTATGTACGTGACCCGGTCGCCATCGATGAAAGCGAGCCGCTGCTTCAGGGACCGGTGACCCCACTGCACGCGTCCAAGCGCAGCAATGAAATCTATCTACAAGCCTATGTGGATACCTTCAAACTCAAAGCAGCCTGTTTCCGGCTGACCGGCATCTATGGCCCGAATCAATTTGGCGGCGAGGATCATGGCTGGGTGGCGAATTTTGCGATCCGGGCCATGCTTGGGTTGCCACTGACCATCTTTGGGACGGGCAAACAGCTGCGCGATATTCTCTATGCGGGCGATGCCGCGGCGGCCTTTGGGGCCTTTTATCAGACCCCAACCCCTGGCATCTACAACCTGGGTGGTGGCCCCAAGAACATGATTTCGCTGATCGAATGTATTGATCTCATCGCGGAGATTCTGGAATGTCAGGCTGACGTCCATTTCCAAGAAGGCCGTTTTGGTGATTTACGTTATTTTGTGGCGGATGCCGGCAAGTTCCAACAGGCCACCGGTTGGGAGGCCAAAGTCCGGCCCGAACAGGGTGTCACCCAGCTGATCGAATGGTTACAGGCGTCCCCGGATCTCTTTGCAGTAAAGGAGCTTGCAGCGTGAAAGCATTGATCCTCGCGGGTGGTTATGGTAGTCGCTTTGCCAGCAGCCGCGCCGCCCATCTCGGCGAACCAGAAGCACCCGCGCATAAATGTTTGACCCCCATCGGTCACCGCCGCGTGATCGATGTCAGTCTGACGACGGCGGTCGAACTAGGCGTCGATGAGATTGTCCTGGTCGTCGGTTATCTGGCCGAGAGCGTCCAGGCGGCCTGTGGCACCCACTATCGGGGGGTGCCGATTACCTATGCCTATCAATCGGAACGGCGGGGCTTGGTCCATGCCATGATGTGTGGGCGCGCGGCGCTGGGTGATGCTGACTTCTGGCTCTTCCTGGGTGATGAGGTATTGATCGATGCCAATCACCAAGTGATGCAGCAGCGCTTCCACGACGATGAAGCTTTTCTGATTTGCGGCATGATTCCAACAACGGAGCCAGAGCGGATCAGTCGCAACTATACACTGGCCTTTGATGAAGGGTCGCGCCGCGTGTGGCGGTTGGTTGAAAAGCCGCCCCGGCCCTTTACCCCTTATATCGGCACAGGGCATTGTATTTTCCGCAATAAAATTTTAAGCTACATGGATCTGATGCCGATTGACCCGCGCACGGGCAACAAAGAATTGGCCGGCCTGATTCAATATGCGATTGATGTGGGTGAGCTGGTGCTTTGCCATAGCTTTGATGAGATGTTCTACTATGTCAACATTAATACGTACCAGGATTATCTTGGGTTAGAGGCGGCGTTGTTAGAGGAAATTGTTGGTTAGGAGGTTAATCAGCCACTCAGCTAGAAAGGAATGTGCATGTCAACCACTGCCGTACTCTGTTACCCAACCCATGGCCATGTTGCCCCAAAACTCGCCGTTGTCGAAGAATTGGTGCGGCGCGGGGAGCGGGTCATTTACTATTCAACCGAACGATCACGGGCCAAGATTGAGGCCACCGGGGCTGAATTTCGCGCCTATGGCTACCCCTATGCAGCCTTTGATCCAACACCGCCCACCGAAGGGCTCTTTAGTGACATGGAACGGTTGCTAAAGCTGACGCAGCTGATGTTGCCTGATCTGTTAGCCGCGCTGCGCGAGCTGCAGCCGGACTATCTGCTGCTCGATTCCAAGAGCGTGTGGGGCAATCTCGCCGGGCAGATCCTCCAATTGCCCGCCGTTACGCTCTCTGTGGTCTTTGCCTTACATCAGGATCTGGTCACCGCGGACTACTTGGTGCCACGACTCTATGGCGGGGCAGCAACGGATGTTTTGCAGCGAGCATTGATCCACCTGCACAGCTACTTTGAAGTTGCGCAGCAGCTGGACCGGCAATACCAGACCCGCAGTCCCAACCTGGTTGAATTTCTCGGCAACCCGCAGCCGCTCAACATTATCTTTACCTCACGCCTGTTTCAGCTCGCCGGCGAGCAATTTGATGAGCGCTACCAATTTGTTGGACCTTCGATTAGTAAACGCACAGAGCCGACTGATTTCCCGCTCGACCAGTTGAGCGATGCGCCATTGGTCTATATTTCCATGGGGACAGTCTTCAACGATCTGCCGGATTTTTATCGAGCCTGTTTTGCGGCATTGGGCGAGCTGCCCTGTCAGGTCGTGATGCCGATCGGGCGTAATCTGGATCGACAAACGTTGGGTGAGCCACCAGCAAACTTTAGGTTATGCGAATATGCCCCCCAGTTACAACTGCTGGAACGGGCGGCGCTCTTTATCACCCACGGGGGAATGAATAGCGCCAATGAAGGGTTGCTCTATGGGGTACCGCTGCTGGTGGTGCCGCAGCGGGGTGACCAATATATGGTGGCGGGCCGCGTGGCCGAGCTGGGGGCCGGTTTGCCACTCTTTCCCCCAGAAGTGACGCCGGAGCGCCTGCGTGGGCTGGTCACCCATCTACTGGCCACCCCAGGCTTCAAACAGCAAGCCCAACAGATCGGCCAATCCTTACATGCAGCCGGCGGCTATCAACGCGCAGCGGATGAAATTTTTGCCTTTAAGAAGCGGATGGGTATATGAGTGTTGCGATTGTCACCGGCTCGGCCGGATTGATTGGTTCGGAAGCCGTCCGTTTTTTTGCCGGCTTGGGCATGGAGGTCATTGGGATCGACAATGATCTGCGGCGCTATTTTTTTGGGGATAGTGCCTCGACGGCTTGGAATCGGCAGCGCCTTGAGGGTGAGGTAGCCCGCTATACACACCATACCGTTGATATTCGCGACCAGGCGGCGATCAATCAGATCTACCAGCGTTATGGCGGGGAGATTGCATTAACCATCCACACGGCAGCCCAACCGTCACACGATTGGGCCGCGCGTGAACCCCATACCGACTTTGCGGTCAATGCGACAGGGACACTGAATTTATTAGAAGCGACGCGCCATTATGCCCCGCGAAGCGTCTTTATCTTTACCTCAACCAACAAAGTCTATGGCGATACGCCCAACCGCTTGCCATTGGTCGAAACGGCCACCCGTTGGGAGCTGGCGGAGAGTCATCCTTATTATGCCGGCATTCCCGAAACAATGTCGATCGATCAGACCTTGCATAGTCTCTTTGGAGCATCTAAAGTGGCGGCGGATGTGCTGGTACAGGAATATGGTCACTACTTTGAATTGCCAACCGCCTGTTTTCGTTGCGGCTGTCTGACCGGTCCCAACCATGCCGGCACCCAGTTGCATGGCTTTCTGGCCTATCTGATGAAATGTACTGCCACCGGCACCCCTTACACCGTCTATGGCTATCAAGGCAAACAGGTACGCGATAATATTCACAGTGCCGATCTGATCCGCGCCTTTTACGAATTCCAGCGGGCACCGCGGATTGCGGAGGTCTATAACTTGGGAGGCGGACGGCATAGCAATTGTTCAATGCTCGAAGCCATTGCCACTTGTGAGCAGATCGCCGGTCGGCCTTTAGCCTGGCACTATGCCGAAGATCATCGCATTGGCGATCATATGTGGTGGATCAGCGATTTGACCAAATTTCAGCAGCACTACCCCGCTTGGTCACCCACTTATGATATCCCGACGATCCTTAACGAAATCTATAGCAATAACGCCGCACGTTGGGAGCAAGCGCTAACACCAGCGGCAGTGATGTAAGGATGATGGCAGGACAGTTAGTCAATTTGTTAGTTGATTAGTTTGATAATCAGCCAACCAACCACTATACTTACGGACAATACAAAGTAATATTGATTACAGTAAGCAGGTCGGTTGTATCCTTTTTACAATTTATCACTATACGCCAGCAGAACAGCTTATTTTGTCATGTGCATCAGTATATCTAACTGTCCATACCATCCAAGAGGAGAGCTACTGTGAGCACGTCAGTAAAAGCCACGCCTGAACCCACTGATCCGGCCCAAATCGTGACAGAGTCACCGCACGGTCTATCGGGTAATGGCGTGGAGCCATCGGCGATTGGATTGGAATCATTAACGGCACCAGCCGCAGCAATGCCAACCCGCAAGTGGCCCTGGTGGGTGTGGTTTGCCCCCTTTCTCTTTGCGCTGAAAATGCCCCGCTTTAACCAACATCAGTGGCGCATTTTGGGATTGGTTGGTTTTGCCTCACTCTTTATGCGCTATGATGGGGCGGTGCTGCAATTGGCACTACCGCAAATTCAGAGCAGTTTGGGGATTTCCGACGCCGCGCTCAGCAACACGGTGGCGATGATTGAGTTCGGCTCGATTCCCGCCTTCTTTCTCATGTTGGCCGCGGATCGGGTAGGGCGCCGGCGGCTCTTACTGATTACAATTGTCGGCTACACCATACTGACAGGCGCAACCGCCTTTGTCACTTCGCTGCCCCTCTTTATTGCCATGCAATTTTTGGCCCGTGTCTTTCTCATGACCGAGGTCATGCTTGCCTCGGTGGTAATCGCCGAGGAGTTTCCGCTGGATGCGCGCGGCCGTGGGATCGGCGCCTTGGCCGCGATTGCTGCGAATGGCTTTGGGGTGGCCGCCCTGCTCTTTGCCTTTGTGGATGTGCTGCCCTTTGGCTGGCGTTTTCTCTACTTTGTCGGCCTGATCCCGCTGCTCATTCTTGTCAGTTTGCGCCGCGGTTTGCCGGAGACGGCCCATTTTCAAAAACAGCAGGCCGCCCGCGCGCAACTGGCGATCGACGAACCCTTTATCAACAATCTGCAACCAGTTTACGACCTGGTGCGCGCCTATCCCAGTCGTTTTTTTGCGATTAGTGGCATTGTTTTTCTTTATACAATGGCAACCAGCGCGGCCTTTTTCTATGACCCAACCTATCTGCAACAAGAACATGGCTGGCAACCCTGGCACATTACCTTCTTGACGATTGGGGGTGGCTTTGGTGCGCTCTTTGGCAATACGATTGCGGGGAACGTCGGTGATCTTTTAGGCCGCAAACGTGCCACGATGGTCTTTTTGACGCTAATGCCAATTCTGATTACCTGCTTCTACAATGTCTCCGGTTGGCTGTTACCAATAATCTGGGCCATGTCGCTCTTTGTCCAGATGGGCGTTGGTGTTTCCATCGAGACGCTAGGGACAGAGTTATTTCCGACTTCCTATCGCTCGACCGCGGCAGGAGCACGCGCCTTAGTCGCAGCCAGTGGAACGGTAGTGAGCCTGACCATCCATGGCCTGATCTTCAATCTGGTGGGCTCGCAGTGGACTGCGGTTACCTTGCTCGCGCTGCTGGTATTTGTCACGCCTTTTCTCGTCCTCTGGCTGCCGGAAACGAGCGGTCGGTCATTAGATGAAGTTGCGCCGGAAAAGCAGTGGTGAGTTGGTTGGTTGGATAGTTGGTTGGTTAGTTAGTTGGATAGTTGGTTGGAAATAGCTACTTATGCTTGAATACGATATTGATCGTCTACTAGGCGTCATTGCTTGGATCGCCTGGCTGCTGTTTATTGTCTATAGTGCCGATATCTTTATCCGCACAGCGTGGCGGGAAGATCTGCTCACAGCGATCATCCGCCTCTTCTCCTTTCGGGTGCTGCTGCCCTTTGTGCTAACCTTTAGTATTAGTTTGATTAGTCTCGCTCTTAACTTTGTCCAACCGCAAGAGGTCGCAGTAGTCATTTCAGCGGCAACCAGCAATGGGATCCGGCCCCAACCGTTGCGCCCAGGGCTGCATTGGATTATCCCTTTTCTAGAGCGCAGTGTGCGCTATCCAACCTATTGGCAGACCTATACCATGTCCAATTCGCCGAATGAGGGGGCAAAGTTGGGTGATGATTCCATTCGGGCGCGGACCAGTGATGGGCAGGAAGTGCGGTTGGATTGTTCGGTGATCTTTCGCGTTGACATTGAACAGGCGGTGCTGATTCATACCGACTGGCAAGAGCGGTACATTGAAGACTTTGTGCGCCCCGTGATCCGGGGGGTGGTGCGCACCCAAGTCTCGCAGTTTAAGGTTGATGAAGTCAACAGCTCGGCGCGCGCCGATCTGGAGGCAGCGCTGAATAATTACTTACGCATCGAATTTGCCGACAAAGGGTTGGTCCTCGATCAGTTTCTGCTGCGCGATATTACCTTTACGCCGGAATATGCCTCTTCGATCGAACAGAAACAGATGGCATTACAGGGTCAAGTGCAGCGCCAATATGAAGCGGAACAGATCCGTAACTTGGCACTTGGCCGCGCCGATGCCGTCGAAATTGAGGCCCAAGCCCAAGCCCGTGCGCTCAAATTGATTGCGGAAGCGTTGGAAGAGAATCCCGAACTGATCACCTATCAATATGTGGAAAAACTTTCCCCCAATATCCGTGTCATGTTGGTGCCCAGCAATTCGCCCTTGATCTTGCCGCTGCCGGATTTAGAAGAGGCGATGATGGCACCGACAAGTGTACCCACCACGACACTCTCACAGACAATTACGCCGGTGCCGCTCTTTGAACCAGCGCCCGTGGCAGTGCCCACGGCGCTTTCCGAATTTGTCCGGTAGTGAGCAGTTTAGTTGGTTGAATGACGGCGCACGGTTGCCGTGGACTGCGCATCAACGAGCCAACTAAGCTACGAACCACGCTATGCCACAGGAAAGACTATGTCCTTCTATATTTCGATCATCATCACCGTGCTTATCATCGGCCTCCTTTCTCTCATGTGGGAGCAACGCTGGAAAGCGCACAAACTCGCCACCAGCAGCCAAACAGAGGATGCAGCAGACGGGGCAGCAGGAACCGCGCGCTTACCGGCGCAACTAACCCAGGGGCTGACAACGATGTGGGCAAAACGACCCCGGCGCAAACAAGAGCCCCCATTGGCAGATCGTTTGCGGACGTGGGCGACGCAGGCGCTAGCCAGTGATGAAAAGGTGAGTAGTTGGCTGCAGTCCCTTTCGGCGCCAGCGTATACTGCCTTTACCGAACATCTAGCCGAATTCGCCGATGACATGGGCTTTAAGCTGGCTGATCTGGTCGATGGCCGCATGGCGGACTTGCCGGGTGTGGCCCAAAACGCGACCCAGATCATCCTCGATTACTGTCGCGCCCATCAACTAGCGGCCCACGTACAGGATGATTTTGACGGCTACCGAGCCTATGCCATGTACCGACACGGGCCACTTACCAGTGATAGCTTACGTTTTACTCAGCAGCTCTATGCCAAATTGGTAGAGCAACGGCTAGTGTCAGCGCCGACGCCGGATTTGTTGGCCCTATCCGATCAAGCACGGCTGACCCAGATGCAAGACGCGATCCACCAGGCAACGGCCCAAAGCGTTGAATTTCAACTGGCGCTGAATCGCGTTGTCGCCGAACGCCAGCACACCACCGCCGACTTGACGGTAGCCAAGATTGTGCAGCAGGCCATGACCAAAGTCAGTAAACCAGTTGCGACAGTTGTAGAAGAAGCGCACCAATGATTTTTTTCGTGATCGTCGCTCTTTTGCTGTTAGCAGTGCTCATTGTGCTGGCCGAGCGGCTAGAACAGACACGGGTCACTGTTGTGCGGCAGGCGATCTTGCGACTGGTTGCCATTCTGCTGGTCCTCAGTAGCCTCTTTATCTGGGCGCGCCACCAGCTGATCAACGCCGTGCAGTGTAGCCCCGATTGTGTTGGCGCCAACCTCGTCGGGCGGGATTTAGAAGGTGCCGTGTTACGCAACAGCGATTTCGCCGAAGCTAATTTGCGTGGGGCCAATCTGAGCGCAGCAGACCTCTATAACAGTGACTTCTCTGGTGCCAATCTCAGTAATGTCAATTTGCAAAACAGCAATCTACGCGGGGCGCGCTTTGCCGGGGCGCGGTTAACCGGGGCCGACTTTCGCGGCGCGATCCTAGGCGATACCGACCTGCGCGGGGCAGAACTGCATGGCGCTGACCTCACCCAAATTGACCTGACACGCGTCCACCTCGAAGGCGTCATCTTTGACCAGGCCAAACTAGTGGAGACCAACTTTAGTGGTAAAAATCTGGCGGGCGTCAGTTTTGTTCAAGCGGATCTGACGAGTGCAAATCTGAGTAATGCGGATTTAAGCGGCAGTCGTTTGAGTGGCGCAAATTTGAGTGGCGCACAGTTGGCCGACAGTGACTTAGCCGGGGCATGGCTTAATCTGGCTGATCTGACCGGGGCTGATCTGCGCGGGGCGAATCTGGCCGGAGCCAATCTCTTAGGGGCGAATCTGGCTTCCGCCGACTTGAGTAATAGCCAACTGATCGGCACCAGCTTGATCGGCGCGCGGGTGAATGGCACAGATTTGCGCGGTGCCAATTTGTCCGGCACACGTTTACTGGCCAGTGAACTCTTTCCCGTTGACCTGCTCACCGATCCACTGCTGCAAGTGCTCAATGAACTCCAATTATATGAAGTCGTTGCTGACGTTGACCTTTCCGGGGTGCGCTTTAATCGCGAGACGCAATGGCCCTTAGGCAGAACTTCGATTCTGGCCGAAATGCTGGGACCACGCTTTTTTCAGTACACCTTGCCGGCCAACGAGCAACAAACGCACAATACGACAGAAACCGCCCTAATTCTGACCGGAAGCGCCAGCGCTTTACCACTCTCCCAAGCAATTTACACGAAGTTTGTCAAGGATAACAATACACAGCCACTCTTGCTTGACAGCGTAGCCTCAGAAAACGCCTTTAACGCCTTCTGTACCAATCTGAGTATCCATCTCATTGCCGCCAACCGGCCATTTCATAATATCGGCACCAATTGTGCCGATAATGGCCGCGAGTTGATTACTTTTACCGTCGGGATTCAAGCGTTGACCGTGGTAGCCAATCTCAACAATACGGCGGTGAATAATATCTCCGCGGCGGAGCTAACCATGCTCGCGACGGCAAATCGCTGGTCCGATGTAAATTTAGCGTGGCCACGCGAACCAATTCAGCGCTTTGTCCCCGATGTGGAAACGGTGACGGTGCCCTTCTGGATCGAACAGGTCTTTCAAGGCGACGCCGAGACGGCACAACGCGCGATTGATATCCTCATTCCCACCGATAATGCAGCACAGTTGGTGCAGGGGGTGCTCAACAATCCCTATGCCATCGGTGTGCTTGACTATGCGGTCTATCAGCAGAGTACAGGTGCCCTCAAATTATTAGCCATTAATGGTCAAGTACCCACCAGCGAGAGCATCAATCTGAATAGCTATACCCTGACCCAACCGATTTATCTGTTTGCGGATAGCAACCAGATCCGCGCGTTGCCTGCATTGCAAGATTTTCTAGCTTACTATTTTGCGAATGTCAACGCGGTGATTGATCAGGTTGGTCTCTTTCCCGTCGCGCCGGAACATCTGGCAGAGGCAACCCGACAGATTGAGGCATTGCGCGCAGACGGTGAAAGATAGTCAAAATGCATGAGAGCAACAGCATTTACGGCCATGTTATACTAGTCGCTGAAGATCAGTTGATTGCGGCTTTATGATCCCTGGCGCGGAGAGCCGACGCCTGATAACGAACGAAGGATACGATAAGATGTTGCCGCATAAATATAAATGGTTCGGCGCGCTGCTCATGGCAAGCCTGTTTGTAATGACAAGCTGTGGTGAACAATTGCCGCCTGGTTGTCCGCCCCTTTGCATCGAAGCGGTCTTGCGTGATCGGGACTTAAACGGCGTCAACTTCGAAGGGGCCATTCTGGTTGGTATCAGCCTGGCCGGTAGTGACCTGAATGAAGCAAATTTACGTGACGCGGTCCTTTCCGGTGCCGATTTGCGCAATACGACCCTGGTCCGCGCCGATTTAACCGGTGCCAACCTGAGTGGGGCCAATCTGAGTGGAGCCAATTTGACGCGCGCCATTTTGGATGGGGCCGATCTCTCTGGTGCAGATTTAACTCGGGCCACGCTGACAGGGGTTGATCTGACAAAAAATGTGACCCTGAAGGCAGTGATCCTCAATGAGGCGCGTTTGATCGGGGCCAAGATGTGGGGGGTTGATTTGAAAGGAACCCAGTTGCTGGGGGCAGATTTGCGTGGTGCCAATCTCGTGGGGGCTGATTTAGCCGGCGCGACCCTGGGCAGCCCGTTCAGCCAGACAGGCGCCATTCTGCGCGGGGCAGATTTGCGTGGGGTGCGCCTTTCTGGGGCCAATCTCTCTTATACGGATCTCGCCGGCACTGATCTAGCCCGTGCCCAAATGGATGATGTGACAACCATTGGGACGGCTTTCTCGGGCACGAATTTGATGAATGCAAATCTAACAGGTGCGAAACTGGATATGTCGAACTTAAGCGGGGCGAAACTGTTTGCCGCCAATCTCAGTGGGGCGCGCCTGCAAGGCGTACTGCTGAATGGAGCAAAGCTCAATCGGGCGAATTTACAAAACACGGTGCTACAAGCGATTCAATACAGCTCAGTCACCGAACAGCCATCGGCAGGCGTTGAATTACGCGGGATCAGTTACGATATAGATACCCAATGGCCACTCGGCTATCTGCCACCATCCAGTGCGAGTAGTGAGTAAATGGCACCGCGCGTGGACCACCCAGTGACCAAAATGCTTCGGCCTGAAGGTTAGAAAAACATGGAAAACGCTTCTCACAATCGATTGGCAATTTTTGCTCGCTCGCGGAAAGCAGGCCAAGATAGTCGGGCAAAGTTTAGACGCTGGAATCTGTACACTCTTTTGCTGGCGTTGCTTTGCGTTACCTGTAGCACACCTGGAACGTCAAGCCAGGGGATGGACGTCAACGAAATTACCGTTTATTCAGCGCTCCCGAATGATACAGTCAGGGCTTATCTAACGGCCTTCGAGGCGGAACATCCTGAGATCCAGGTCAACCTGATTAATGCGGTGACATTGGATTTGGTTGAGCGGCTATTGGCTGAGCAGGATGAACCCCAAGCCGATGTCGTCTGGGGGTTGGCCGTTTCCAGTATGCTCACCTTGGAGTGGAGTTATTTGTTGACCATGTACGCGCCAACAGGGCTGGCGCGGATTGATCCGATCTTTCTTGACAGCAATCAGCCGCCGCAATGGGTGGGCATCTCGGCACGCTCGATTGTCCTTTGTGCAAACAAGGCCGAACTACAAAAACGGAATCTACCGCTCCCCACCTCTTGGCAGGATCTGATTAACCCCATCTACCAGGGCGAACTATTGATCTTAAGCCCTGGCCAAACCAGTGTTGGCTACCTGCTGATTTCGATGATCTTGCAGATGTATGGCGAAACGGCCGGGTGGGAATATCTGGCACAATTACACGAAAATGTCGACGGCCACTATGCCAATAACGCACGCGCCGTCTGTGAACCGGTGCAAAGTGGCGACTACCTCATCGGCCTGACCTATGATTATCGCGCGTACTTTCCCGATGATCCAAACATGGCGCTGATTTTCCCCACGGAAGGGGCGGCTTGGGATCTAGAAGTCAATGGGTTGGTACGCAAAGAACAGATCAAACCCGAAGCACAGATCTTTCTTGATTGGGCGATCAGTGATAGTGCCATGCAGCAATATGCCAAGGATCGCCTGATCACAGCCGCAACCATCGAGCAAACCCCGTTACAAGGGATCGATAGCAAAGATATCTCTACCTATTTATTTGATGATCTCGATATCGCCTGGATTGCCGCCAATCGTGAACGAATCCAAAAAGAGTGGATGATCCTCTACGAAGAGACTAGTAAACTTATTGATACCTCTTAACCAATCAACTAATCAATTAACTGACACCGCTGTTTTCGTTCACAAGGAATAAAAATGCCAACTACAGTCCCCCCCCATCTACCTATTGCACAGGCCGCGCAACTGATTCAACAAAATCGCGGATTTATTCCCGTCAATGTTGAGCAGCAGGACGCTGCGCATCGCGTCGTTTGGTTGAATGTCGGTGACTATCAATTTACCGAATCAAAGTTTCGTTATTCGATCCAGCATTTAACGGCACAACAACACCAGTTGCCTAGCTTCACCACGGATTTACAGTTATTGGCATCGGCTGAATTTCTGGAAGACACCCTCTATCCTGCTGGCTTCATCTTCCATATGAGTCGCTGTGGCTCGACGCTGCTGGCGAAATCAATGGCGCGTGTGCCCGCGCATATTGTGATCGACGAAGGGACACCCTTAAATGATGGGCTCTGGCACTATTTCACCAATGGCTGGCAAACCCCGGTAGCCGCGAGCACCGAAAATATGACCTTGTTGAAAAATATCGTCTTGGCCCTTGGGCGCAAAAGAACACCCGAACACCAGCACTATTTTGTAAAATTTCGCAGTTGGAATGCGAAGTTTATGAACTTTATTATGCACGCCTTCCCCGATGTACCTTGCTTATTTGTCTATCGCGACCCGGCAGAGGTGCTCGTGTCGGCCTTTATGCGTCCCGTCTGGGTGTTAGATTTTAAGGGCTTGCCGGCAGGGGGGTTTCTCACCGATACCACCACGGCCGTAAACCAGGCAATGAGTCCACTGGAATTTTTGACAACTTGTTTTACCGGCTATTTGGCCGCAGCGCTGGCCATCAATTCACCACAGATGCAATATCTCAACTACGAACAAATTAAGGCGGAAAACCTGTCGGCCATTTTGCAACTGGCCTTTCATTACGCCGCGCCGCCGCCATTGCTGGCAGAGATGCAAACGCAGTTTTCCTACTATTCGAAAGATGATAGCAATACATTGCCATTTGTGCCTGACAAAGAGGAAAAACAGCGCGCCATCACTCCAGAAATCCGCCAGGCAGTGGCGGGCAGTTTGCACAATCACTACCAGGCATTAGAAAAATCTTTACAAAATTTGAACCATCGGCTTTAAACAAGCATGCGCGTGTTAGAAACAATGCTAAATATACCGTTGCCTACCCTCGTGAATACGCTGACAACTACCCTGATTGTTGCCTTGACGGCAGGGATACTTTGGGCACTTGTCTATTATCTACCACGGTTCGTTGCCCGCTATCTACCTGCCATCCGGGGGATTGGCCTCACCTTGCTCCAGTTACTCATTGTGCTGGGCGGCGTGGGGGCGGTCGGTCGCTTTGTCAACAGTAATGTGGCGCTGCTGACGGTCGCGCTCTTGGCGATCATTTGGTGCAGCACGGTCTTTCGGGAAACCTACCTGCTGACAAAAAATCAACTGCACCTGGAGCCGGTTGACCCCTTGTCCATACCAGGAGCGGCGCAGGGGCCACCACGCGCAGGCACAAGTTTTGTCAACACACCGGCCCATCCCCCAACCGCAACGGCTGTAGCGCCAATCCCAACCAAGCCGCCGCCACGATTGCCAGCCCAATCGTTTGAAGGGACAGCCCGGGCGCAGTTGCCTAGTCGCCGTTTAACAAAACGGCCAATGCTAGGCAGGCAGACGGTCAGCGCGTTGCAGGTCACGATCCTGGCCGATTTTACCGAGTAGCTCCGCCACACGGCCAGCCCCGGTGTAATGATGTATAAAAGAGCAGAGGAAAGGCCATTGGCAACCTTGGCAAACGATCAGAAAAATACGGCCACCGGGAAAGCGCCCAAGCGGCTGGCGCAAGCGCTGACCGTCTGGGATGGCATTTCCTATATTTTGTGGCAGTGGCGGCCCTATTGGCAACCCGGGGTTGTCATCATCTTCAGCTTGCTGGCCCATGAACTTTTTCGTACCTTTTTTGCCTTGCAATTGAAACAGATGATCGACAGCCTGCAAGCAACCGGCGCGGTTACGAATCTGCGCTCGATCATGGGCATCCTCGTTATCAGCTTTTTTCTGGCATTGGCGATCCGGCTACGGGGGGAACGGCTGAATGCCCAAATTAGTGTGACGATTCTCAACCAATTGCGGCTCACCCTTTTCCAACAGTTGCAACGGCTGCCCCAAAATTACTACACCCGCACCGCCAGCAGCGATATTCTCGCCCGCTTCTCGAATGACTTGAGCGATGTCGAACGCGTGATCACCGTCAAACTGCGCGATGGGCTGCTCAATTTAATCTTATTCCTGCTCAATTTACCGGTCTTGTTTTACATCGATTGGCGCTTGGGTTTGGTGCCGCTGCTAAATCTACTGCTCCTCTCGCGTGTCATTCGCTACTTTATGCCCAAAGCGGCGCAAGCCGGCGGCGAATTCAAAAGCGCCGAGGCACAACTGACTGGTGATCTGCAAGAAAATATTCAAGCCCAAGCACTGATCCGGGCCTTTGGCTTTGAGGATCAACTGCGCACCCGCTTTCAGCAAAAGCTGGCCCAGGTCGGGACACTGGCCGTGCGTGTCAACCTGATCCGCACCCTGGCGTCCCTCTCCGCGCGTTCGATTATCCTCTTTTCGCGGGTCGTCGCGGTAGGGGTTGGGGTATTTTTAGTGATGCGTAACAGCATGACCATCGGTGACTTTGTTGCATTTTTTAATTTGCTCACGCTGGTGAACAATGCCGTGGATGATTTGACGCGGACCGTATTGCCCGATCTCATGGCGGCGACCAGTGGCATTCAGCGCATCAAAGAATTTCTAGCCGAAGGCCCAGACCTGCTGGAAGCACCAAACGCAGTAGCAATTCCAGCCGTCCGTCAACAAATTCAATTAAAAGATCTCGCTTTTGGTTATACCAAAGAAGCGCATCAGCTCCAAGAGATTAACCTCTTGCTGCCGGCCGGCCAAACCGTGGCCGTGGTTGGCCCGAGCGGCTCCGGCAAAAGTACACTCTTGACCCTGCTCATGGGTGGTCATGTGGCCACCGCCGGCACCATTCGCTTTGACGGGGTTGATATTCGCCAAATTCAGCGGGCCTCATTGCAGCAGCAGATCGGGGTTGTCTTCCAGGATACCTATCTGTTCAAAACCACGATCCGGGAAAATATCCGCATGGCCAAGCCCACGGCAACCGATGCCGATGTCGAGCAGGCCGCCAAACTGGCCGAAATTCATGACTTGATTATGCAACTGCCCAATCAGTATGAAACGGAGGTTGGCGAAGCCGGCAGTCGGCTCTCTGGCGGGCAACGGCAACGCATTGCCATCGCACGGGCCATTATCCGCGACCCAGCGCTTCTGATCTTGGACGAGGCGACTTCCGCCTTGGATCCAGGCACCGAAGCCGCCATCAATGCGACCCTACAACGGGTTGGGCAGGCCCGAACCGTGATTACCGTGACCCATCGCCTCTCGACGATTGCACATGCCGATCAAATTGTCGTCTTAAGTGGTGGCCGGTTGGTCGAAGTTGGCACCCATGCGCAGCTCTTGGCGCGACTAGGTTTATATGCCCAGCTCTGGCACAAACAGAGTGGATTTGAGATTAGCGCCGATGGCCGTATGGCCACGGTTCATGCCAGCTATCTTGGTCAATTGCCACTCTTTGCCCCACTGGACACGGCCGTGCGGAGCACGATTGCCAGTCGCTTTACTACTCAATTTATCAATGGTGGGCAGATGATCTTCCAACAAGGCGATGTGGGTGATCGTTTCTATCTGATTGCACGCGGTCAGGTTGAGGTGCTTGTGCGTAATGCCCAAGGGGTTGAACAGAAGATCGATACGATGAGTGATGGCGACTACTTTGGCGAGACAGCGCTGCTCCACGATGCCCCGCGCAATGCCACCATTCGTACCGTAACCGACTGTCTGCTGCTCATCTTGCCGAAACAAGCCTTTCTCACCTTGCTGGACGAACTACCAGCCTTGCGGACGGCCGTTGGCCTGCAGGTTGAACGCACACAGCGCAATCGCGAGCAACAACAGGTTGATGAAGAGATCGTGCAGCCAAAGCCACCAGCCACCCGCTTGGCGCAGGTGCGTAACTGGTGGCAGAGCACGGCCGGCAGACCACAGGAGAATAGGTAACCGCGTATGCAAAATCCGGATCACAATCGGCATTTTCAGCTACGCCAACGCTTGGCAGCCATTGCCCTCCCCAGTAAACTCCCTGGCAAACGCCCAAGCGGACTCCCAAGCAAATTCCCGAGCAAAGTCATCGGCAATCTACTGGCGGGTCTGATTGTCAGCCTGGTAGCAATGATCTTTAATATCTCTTATGCAGCGCTGATTTTCTCCGGTCCGTTGGCGGTCTACTTGCCTTTTGGCATTAGTGCGGCGCTCATTTCCCTCGTCGTCTCGGCCATTATCGTTGCACTCTTCAGCTCATTGCCGATTTTGTGCGCCGGCCCAGATTCGCTCACGGCCGCGGTGCAGGCGCTGATTGTGGGGAATATTGCCCAATTGTTGATCGCCAGCGGCACCACCGACGCGATTTTGCCAACGGTGCTCGTTGCCTTTGTCGTTGCCGCAACGTTCACTGGGCTAATCCTTTTTATTGCCGGCCAGATTCAATTGGGTCGCTGGGTACGCTACATTCCCTATCCCGTCATTGGTGGTTTCCTGGCCGGCACCGGTTGGCTGATCACGCGGGGAGCCCTCAAAGTGATGAGTGATCTCCCCCTCGAATTTAGTCAACTGCAGAGCTTGCTCCAGCCGGCGTTGCTCAGCCGCTGGTTGCCCGGTCTGGGCTTTGGCCTGCTAACGGTGGTCATAACCCGTCGCTACAAACATTATTTGGTCATCCCTACTTTGTTTGTAGGTGCCATTGGGGTATTTTATGCTCTACTCTGGGGCTTGGGGATCGATCGGCAACAGGCGGCGGCCGCCGGCTTACTCTTTGAGCCTTTTGCCGCGACAGCCTATCATTTCCCCCTCACCGCCCCGATCCTGAGCGAGGTCCACTGGCTGCTTTTATGGGCGCAGAGTGCAAGTCTGCTTGCCTTATTCCTGATCACCATTATCGACCTTTTACTCGTCGCGTCTGGCTTAGAACTGGCCTTAGAGACCAATATCGATTTTAATCGGGAATTGCGAGTCACCGGGTTGGCCAACATCGTCGCTGGCGGCTTTGGTGGTTTTGTTGCCTGTCTATCCACCAGTCGCACGCTACTTAACCAGAAGGCCGGTGCCACCAACCGGCTGGCGGGGCTCGTTGTTGCCGCCGTCGGTCTGCTCATGTTATTTTACGGCGGGCCGCTGATTGCCTATATTCCGAAAGCGGTCCTCGGTGGTTTATTACTCTACCTGGGGCTATCGTTGCTGGTGCAGTGGCTCTATGAAGCAAAGCGTAAACTGTCACGCGCAGATTACGCCCTGATCTGGATTATCATGTTAGTCATCGGTGTCGCCGGCCTTTTACCGGGGATTGTCGTCGGCATCGTGATTGCCAGTATCATCTTTACCGTCACCTATAGTCGCACCCCAATTCTTAAACACGATCTTTCGGGGACGGATTATCCGAGTAATCGGGCACGTACCACGCAACAGCGCCGCTTTTTGACGACCCATAGCCACAAAATTCGGATCTTGTGGTTGCAAGGCTATCTCTTTTTTGGGACGGCAACGCAACTGGCCGAATATGTACAGCAGTTAGTCAGCAATCAACCCCAGACCATCCAGTTTTTGATCCTCGACTTCTTTCATGTCACCGGCGTCGATGCGTCAGCCTTGACCAGCTTTACAAAACTGCAACGTTTAGCCGAGGCGCACAATATCCAGTTGCTCTACAGCACTTTGTCACCGCAGCTGGTCGCCCAATTTGTCCAGGAGAAAATTTTCCCTGCGCCTGTTCAAATCGAGCAAACAGAAGAGCAGATAGCACCGCTGCAGAGCACAGCACCACAGTGGTTGTTCAAGGATCTTGATCATGCGGTCGAGTGGTGCGAAGATCGCCTATTGGAGCCGACCTCGTTGTACCGTCAGCGCTTTTCGCCTTTGCCCTTACAATTAGACGAACTTTTCCCGGCTACCGAACAGATCACCACGTTTATGCGCTATTTAGAACGGCTGCGCGCCCAACCGGATGAAGTCATCATTGCCCTTGGCGAAAAATCGGATACCATCTATATCCTTGAACACGGCCAAGTCTCGATTCTGACCCAGTTGCAAAATGATCAGGTACGCCGCATGTCCACCATGGGGGCAGGTGCCATCTTTGGCGACTGGAGTGTACCGGCCAATGGCTATGTGATTGCCGGCCAAAGGAGCCAGCTCTATACGTTATCAGCCACCGCATTAGAGCGGATGGAAAGCGAAGATCCCGCCTTAGCTGTCACTTTTTTTCGTTTTATTACGCACCACACGGGCAAACATTTGCTCCAAGCCCATACCACTATTGACCGGCTGCTCAGTTGAACCCAGGTCAAAAAGGTGAACACAGGCCACCAAGGTGAGATCGGCGCGTCCTGGTGTCTGTCATTACCAGCATGGCTCGGCCAGCGGCAATTCTTCCAGGCGCAAGGCGGTGCGACCAATCCCATCGAGATCGATCCGGTAGCGCCGCCAAGGAATGAAGAAATAGGTATAGCTGCGCAGGCAAACCTGGCCACCGACACGGTTAACACTTTCGAGATCGGTGGCTGGGTCGTTTTGTAGAAAGCGCACATCTTCTAGTGCCAACTGTTGTACCCAGAGGCCCGTAATACCATAGGTGAACTCGGCCGCGCGCCGGGCGTTGATCGCCAAGCGGTCAGCCTCACCGGTCAGTTGGGGTTGCGGTGGGGCAATAATCCGCGGCAGCAACGCCCACGGCACGACTGCGACGAGGATCACAAAGAGGATCTTGGCCTGCAAGGGTTTCCCCTCCCAACGCCAGGCGGTGGCCAACAGCCGCCAAAGCAAACTCGCCACCAGCCACAGCAGCCAGATCAAGAGGACACTCAGCACAAAATCGAGAATGGCCAGCCTGGTCACCCCATCCAGATCAATGCGGGCGATGGGCAGGGGATAACCACGCCAACCAGTGCAACCCTGTGGACAGTTGGCATAGTAGCGGGGTACTTCAAAAAAGTAGTAGCTACTAATCGCCATCACCAACGCCGCGAGTAAGGTGCCAACCATCATGCGAAACCAGTGGCGCGTCTGTTGCCGCCACCAGATGCCCAGCAACAACAAGAGCACCAGGCCAATGAGCGCAAAGGCAAAGCCTTGCCAGGTCGTGAAATAGCTCAGACGGTTGGACCACTCAGGGCCAGGTGCATTAAACACGGCGTTAACTCGCTTATCCGTTGGGGGTCGATTGCCAGCAAAGCAGGGTGCGGTTCAGATAAGCAGGCAAACCAAAGAGTGGCTGGGCGGCCCCTTGGCTATCCCACCGCACGAGTTCGAGCGCGCCACCGCGGCTCTCCTCCACCAGCAGAAAGGCCCCATCATTGCGACAGGTAGCGCCATCGCGCAGGGTATAATCGCCCCGCAGCAGATAGCGATTGGCGAGTACACCCACGGGTGCCGTGTCCTCCCCACCCGTGGGTGTACTCGCCAATTGCAGATCAACCACCCCGAAACGTTCCAAATCAAAACTGCTACCTGGAGCAAAGCGGCTGCGCACGGTCTGCAAGCGATCCGTCCCCAGCCAGCGTAAGTTGGGGGCCAAGAACTCAGTGCGATCTTCACTCCGATAGAGGGGCAGAATCGTATTGGCATCGGCACCACTGAGCGTCAACAGTCGCACACTATTGGCCGGTTGTGGGGCAGTCGTCGGCAGATCGGGACGGATAAGGCTGGGCACCGTCGCATCGTGGTAGAGATAGGCGAGTAAACGTCGATCCGGGCTAAGCGCTAAGGGGGCCTGATATTCCCCAGCGGCCAACAACCGTTGGGGGGTAGGTGCCACTGCCAGGCTGCCATCGGCGTTGATCGGAACCGTGAGCCGATAGAGCCCGCGCTGGGGTTGCTGGGAGAGAACGGCCACCGTGTCCACCAACAGCGTCGCTTCGGTTAGCTGTCCCGCCGTCGTTTGGACAAAAAGCGCCTGGAGGACAGGCAGCAGGCGCTCACCATCTGGGCCATTCAGGGGTGCAGCGCGCAGGCGTAAAGTGATCTGGCGGGCGCGTGGATCATAATGCCAGAGTTGCCATTGATCAAACAGGGCCTGCGGGGTCTCGATCCACCAGAGGCCAGCGTTGGCGTCCGCAACTACGCCGCGGATCTGGTGAAAGGGTTGCGCGGCAATCTGTATGGCGCTACCGTCAGTGCGGACCCAGGTAAAGCTGTTGGGTAAGAGCGGTCGATCGGTCGCCAGGATCAGCAGCCCATCTTCTTGGGTGGGGCCAGCCCATTGGGCCTCCTGCTCTTCTCCCCACAGCGGTTGGGCGATGCCGGCGCGGGTCAACAGGTAGATGCCGCCACGCTCGCGGCTGCCCATCAACGCCAGCACATTGTTAGTGGCCATTTGGGTGGCAAAGGCGTCAACGGTCCGCAACACCGCCCGTTCGCGCGCCGGGGGGGCGACAATGCGCAGCCGCGTGGTCAGCCAGCGTTGCTGGTCGGCCGGATCAGGGGCACCCTGCACATAGAGTTGGGTCCCGCCCAAGAGCAGATCAGAGGGTGCTGTCACCCAGCCCACTTCGGCATCACCAAAGAGACCGCCCCATACCTGCACCTGGGCATTCTCCAAACGTAAGCCGAGCGCTTCCCCATCGCGGCTGACCGGCAAGGCGGCCAGGCGACTGACATCAATTAGCTCATCCGCGACATTCATCACCACTTCATCCGCCGCGGGGGGCGGGGGGGAGCCAATCGTCCCGCTGGCGCTGGCCGGCTGCTCCAAAACGGGGGTAGCGAGCGGCGTTGCGGTCGGGAGTGGCGTTGCCGTATCAAGCGCGGCGGCGGCTGGTGGGGCCGCCGTGGGTAGACCAGGGTCTTCCGGATTCACGGGGGTGCCATCGGTTCGATAGACGGGCAGCAGCGACTGGTCGGCATTCAGAAAGATCAGATCGCGGAACATCCAGCCCACCACCCCATTGGCGCGCAACAGGAGCCAATCCCCCGCTTCGCTAATCCCAAAAACCTCAACCACCGCTTCATTTTCCACCGCGGTAATTACAATCGAATCAACCGAAGGCGCCCCACGCAAGCGCGCCGGCTCGGTGACAAAGGTCACACCGGTCATCGGTGCGGGCCGGTCGGGCGGGATCACCGGGATGGGCAAGGGGGTCTCGGTCGCGGTGGGGGTAGCGGTCGGCAGCGGGGTTTCGGTGGGGGTCGGCGTCGGGGTGACGGTCGGTGTCTCAGTTGGCAGTGGCGTTGAGGTCACCGTCGGTGTCTCACTGGGGGTCGCGGTGGCCGTCGGCGTATCGAGCGGGGTGGAGGAAGGGACAAAGATCGCATCGGCCGCTTGGGGCACATTGGTTGCGGCGGCGATGATGTCACTGATGGGGGCGGAGGCGGCGACCGTGGCCTGGCTGGTGGCGGGTAAAGCGACCAGCGCCGTCGGGCGCGCTTGGGCGACCCCTTTTGGGGCCGGCGTCACCAGGTCGGTGATAAAGGGGGCAACACGCTCAATCGCCACCGCCCGATAATTGCCCTCCTCGGCCTGCTCAAAGCGTAGATCAAAGGTGCGGCTGCGGTCGGTATTGTCAAAGAGCCGCAAGCGGTCGGTGATCTGATCGCCATAGAGGGGCTGGTTTTCTGCGTTCAGATAGACCACCATCCAGCGGGCCTCACTGTTCAACCCCAGTTCAAACATCTGCTGCAGCAGGTCAATGCGTGCGGCCAGGTTGGCGGCCTCGTTGATATCACCACGCTGGAGCACCGTCAGCAATTCACCCAACGCAGAGAGAGGGGTTGCCTCTAACGTCGCGCTGACCAAGCGATAGGCCAAACCAGTTGCGCTGCTTTGCTCTTCCGGCATAGCCCGCCAGCGGGTTTCAACCCATTGGCGGGCAAAAGGCGCTTGTTCCACGAAGCGATCACTTGCCGCCACCCGCGCCCGCAGTCCCCCTTCGGTTAATGGAGCCTTGATCGCTAAATCGGGCAGCAATTGTCCTTCCGTTTCGATCAGTTCAACCCTGCTACCCACGGCCCCCAACGACCAGAGCGCTTCGCGGTCGCTGCGCCAGAGCAGCATAAAGGGTGCGCCGGCGTTGCGCTGGCCCAGCAGATAAGCGCTCAAGACGGGCTTGCTACCGGCGCGTTCGAAGAGCAGCAGATAACGCCGCCCCTGTTCATCAGTCCGCAACAGACCTTGGGCGATGCCATTGCCTAGCGCCGCGGCGTCGTGCGCGCCAGATGGCAGGTCGAACTGATCCAGCAGCAGTTGACCGCGCACCTGGTTACGGTCGTTGGGCTCGCGCCAGAAGAGGGTGGGTAACACCTGGCCGGCCGGCGTGCGGGGCATGGCCAGCGCCGCCCACGGTTCCACCCCCAACCCGAAGTAACTAACCCCAACAAATTGTAGATATTGTTCCTGCGCACCGCGCCGCACCAAATCAGCCGCACGTTCGGGCGTAAAATCAGCGTCGGAAAGCGCATTGAGCCACGCGGTGGTGCGCGTGACAAAACGTTCGGACCACTCCTCGACAGTCGCCGGCGTTGGCGTATCGGTAGGGGTTTGCGTGGGGCTAGGGGTCGGCGTGGGGGTTGGCGACAGGGTGACCGTCGGGGTCGGCGTGGCGGTGTCTGGCAACGGGGTTGGGGTGAAGGTGGGAAATGATTCAGCCAGACTTTGCGCATCGAGCGTTTGTCGCGCGTGGTCAAAGGCCCGCTGACCGCGCTGATAGCCGGCATTATAGGCCAGCAAAAGCACCAGGCAGAGTGCAAGTAAAAGATAGAGTGGAAAGAGGGAGCGTTGCTGCGGTTGCATATTTATCTTGTCAGTCAAGTTCAAGCACCACGGCACGGCGCCGCGTCAGCGCGGGCGCGCAGGAGCAAGCCCAGCGGGAGGTGCAGAGGCTCACGGTGCGGTTCAATTTTCAACAAAGATGGTGACCTGACAGGGTTCGTTGTAATTACCCGTCTGATCGACAACGACCAGGCGCAAGGTCCAGCCACCGTTACCCAAGGCCGCCGTATCAATGTTGGCCAGGAAACCGTTAACGACTGGATTACTATCGCCGGTGAGATAGGTAAAATTGGCGGTACCAGCGGGTGCATATTCAATTTTGTAATATTGAAAGGCATCACGCGTTGCGCTCCCCACCACCGTCAACGTGCCCCGCACCGTCTCATTCATGCCAGGCCGCAGAATCGCCGCATTTGGATCGGCACAGGCGGCCACGGCCACAATCGGGGCCGGGGTCGCGGTCGGCACCGGCGTCTCCACGGCCAATCCAGGTGGCGTCAGGACAAGTTCAGGTTGAATGGTCACCGTCAACCCAGGGGTGACAAAGAGCACCGGCGTCGGTGCCACGGCCGAAGTTGGCGTCACCGGCAGCGGGGTGTTCGTTGGTGTTGGCACAAAGTTAAAGGCTGGTGAGGGGTTGATCGCTTCCTCGACAAAGGGTTCGAGTGCCTTTACCAGGGTCGTACTGGTAAAATAGGTGATGCCCATGATCAGCAGCAGCAACATGGCCGTGGAAAAGATGCTATTCAAATCACGGACCGCCTTTTCGCGTTCCAACGAAAAGACAGCCTGGCGGCGCTCGGCGCGCACATGCCAGGTACGATACATCTGAAATAAAGCAACCACGCCACAGATAAAGTAGATCCACGGCGCGTAGTTAGCGACATAGTCAATCAAGATACTCATAGGGCATAGTCTACCGCAGCCTCAACCGAATAACAAAAAAATCGGTAGCGCTGGGGCACGCGACGCCTATCCCGGAAAATACCGATTGGACACAAGCTCAACTCTTTTATATGATGAAGGCGACTTTCTTTATACGATGAAGCCAACCGGCGCGCCCAGTGCCCCCACAACCGACGCTCGACGACTGACGACCAACCAACCATCTAACCAACCAGGAGCTTCTATGAAAATCGATGCCGTTTTCCGTTCACGACGCAGCAATGTGATGGCGCGCCGGGGGATGGTTGCCACCAGCCAGCCCCTTGCCGCCCAGGCCGGGCTAGGCATCTTGCAGGCCGGTGGCAATGCCGCTGATGCCGCGATTGCGACGGCGGCGATGCTCAATGTGACAGAGCCAACGTCCACCGGCATCGGCGGTGATTGTTATGCCCTCTATTGGGACGCCAAAAGTAAAACCGTGACCGCGTTGAATGGCTCTGGCCGGGCAGGTAGTGCGGCAACGATTGCCGATCTACAGGCCCAGGGTTACAGCGAAATGCCGTCCTTTAGCGGCCACGCCGTCAGCATTCCGGGCACCGTCGCCGGGTGGAGTGATCTGCTCGAACGCCATGGACGCATGGGGCTGGCCGAAGTCTTGCAGCCGGCCATCTGGACCGCGGAAAATGGCTACCCAGCCAGCGAACTGATCGCCAATGGCTGGAAGAGCCAAGAAAAGAAGTTGCGCCGTGATCCCGACTGGGAAAGCGGTGATCGGGACAATGGACCAGAACAGCCCAGCGGCCACGAGTTGCTGATCAATGGCCGTGCCCCACGCGCCGGCGAGATCATGCGCATCCCCACCCTGGGCGCGACGATGCGAGGCATTGCCGCCGAGGGGAAAGCGTATATCTATCAAGGGGCGTTCGCCGAAAAGTTAAGCGCGCATGTACAACGCTATGACGGCTGGATCACGCCCGCCGATATGGCCGCCCATACCAGCACTTGGGATGAGCCCATCAGTGCTGAATACCGGGGTGTAACCCTCTACGAATGTCCACCGAATGGCCAGGGGTTGGCCGCCATCATTGCCGTCAACCTGGCCGCCGGCTTTGACCTAGCAGGCATGAGCGAGGCAGATCGGCTGCATACGATGATCGAGTGTATGCGCCTTGGTTTTGCCGATGCCCAACAGTGGGTCTGTGATCCCTATGTCGTGCCGATTCCGCTGGCCGAGTTAACCAGCAAAGCCTATGCCGACCACCGGCGCCAGTTGATCAACTCGCAGCGCGCGGCCCAGAATGTCCGCTACGGTGACCCCCTCGTTCACTCGGACACCGTCTATCTCAGCACCGCAGATGGCGAAGGCAACGCTTGTAGTTTTATCAATAGTCTCTACATGGGCACCGGCAGCGGGCTAGTCGTACCTGGCACGGGCGTAAGTTTACAAAATCGCGCCGCGCTCTTTGTGCTCGATCCCGCACACCCGAATGCACTGGCCCCCAACAAACGCCCCTACCATACCATTATTCCGGCGATGACAATTCGCGACGGGGAATTGCACGCTTCCTACGGCGTTATGGGTGGCTACACGCAACCACAAGGACACTTTCAAATGCTCGTCAACTTGGTTGATCTGGGGATGTCGCCGCAACAGGCACTCGACATGCCACGCTGGCAACTGGCCGGTCCCCATGCCGGGTTGGGGGCACAGGAAGCCGGTGGACTGGTGCAGATTGAAGAAGGCTGGGATTTTGCCACCCTGGCCGAATTGACGCGCCGCGGGCACCGGCTGGCCCCAGTCGATGGCTTCGGGCGCGGTGGCTTTGGCGGTGGTCAGATCATCATGCGCGATCCCAGCAGTGGCGTCTTGATTGGCGGCAGTGAGCCACGTAAGGATGGCTGTGCGGTGGGCTGGTAAACCGCCACCTTAACTCATGTTACGCAGACGACACTGTCAACAGATTCTGAGAACAGATTGAACGGATTCACCTTACCAAAATCCGTTCTACCAGCTACCCAAGAACGGATTTGGTTCATGCCCTCTGCTAAATCCGTTCTCAAAATCTGTTGACAGCGCGCTTAAGGACTGACCTGCGTAACATCAGACCTTAAGAAAAATTGTCAATTGGTTGTAAGGCTCTTTTTACAGTTTTTGTTGTAGGATTGCTCGTAAGGAAATATGCCATTCGGCGCGCCATTGAGCAGGCGCGCCGAACCCACCTGCGCCACTGCCCACTCCCCTGGCAAGTACGCAATAGACAAGGAGCTTACGAGCATGCTACAAACCGTTGACCGCAAGCCGCCGTTACCCGGCCAGGCCGCCTATGGTCTTGACAAAATAAACCAGAATCGAGTTGCGGTGCCAGAGTTGAAAACAAGCTCGGTGCAGGCGTTTGTGACCAAGATGCAAAACGCCAAGTTACCGGGACTGATGATCGATCTCTTTTGCCATTACTATACCCAATTAGGCGCGGGGGCAACCGGCTTTATTCCGAATGCCGAAGCACTGCCCACGGCCGATCTGCCGACCCTGGCCGGATTAGCACCGACCTTGGCCACAGCAGGCACAAAGTTGCTGGATCGGGTAGTGGTGATTAAACTCAACGGTGGCTTGGGCACAAGTATGGGGATGCAGGGACCGAAGTCACTGCTGCCGGTGAAAGATGGGCTACGCTTTCTCGATATTATTGTGGAACAGGTACTCCACCTGCGCAAGCGCCATCAGGCTCGCATTCCCCTCTTGCTGATGAATAGTTTTAGCACCGAGCATGCGACTGAGGCGGCGCTGGCCGCGCACAGTGAATTTGAACAGCAGTTAGCCAGCAGTTTTTTGCAACACAAAGAACCAAAGATCCTCAAAGAGACGCTGCTCCCCGCTAAGTGGCCGGCCGATCCGGCCAAAGAGTGGTGCCCGCCCGGTCATGGCGATATCTATGCCGCGCTGACCACCAGCGGCATGCTGGCGCAACTGCTGGCCCAGGGCTACGAATATGCCTTTGTCAGCAACGCCGACAATCTGGGCGCAACGCTTGATCTTAGTATTTTGGGTTATCTGGCCACCGCCAAACTGCCATTCTTGATGGAGGTCGCCGCGCGCACAGCGGCCGACCGCAAAGGGGGCCATTTAGCCCAACGCCCTGATGGCCAGTTGATTCTACGCGAGATTGCACAATGTGCCGAGAGTGAACTTGACGCCTTCCAGGACATTACCCGCTATCGCTATTTCAACACCAACAATCTATGGGTACATCTACCCACCTTGCAACAAGTTCTCGACGAACGCAACGGCATCCTCGGCTTACCACTGATCCGCAACGAAAAGCCCGTCGATCCCACGCAACCCGATTCACCACGCGTCTATCAACTGGAAACGGCCATGGGTTCAGCCATTGCCAGCTTTGCTGGTGCGCAAGCCCTGGCCGTTGATCGCAGCCGTTTTGCACCAGTCAAGAAGAATAATGACCTGCTTGTGCTCTGGTCCGATGCCTATGTGCTCAATGGCGAGCGCCATTTGGTCGAAAACCCACAGCGTGCCCACCGGGGCCACCAGGGCATCCCGTTGGTGCTGCTCGATGATCGCTACTATGGGTTAATTGATGAGATGCGCAAACGTTTCCCGCATGGCGCGCCTTCCCTGCTTGATTGCACAGAGCTACGTGTGGAAGGCGATGTCTATTTTGGGCGGGATATTGTCATCCGCGGCAAGGTACGCATTGTCAACCAGGGCGTCACCCCTTATTGGATCGCTGATGGCGCGGTGTTAGAAGATCAAGTGGTGAACGAAGCGCAGTAAATACGTTCTGACCAAAGGCCGCTCTGCTTCCTGTCATAAAATGTTACTGGGCGATCAAGGGTAAATAAACAGTATTGCGCCGCGGCTCTTCTGTTGGTGGTTCGTCGGTGGGTGGGGGCTGCACAATCAAGGCCGCAGTGGCGGCACCCCACTGGCCATTAGCATCCTGGCTCTCAATGCGGGCTTGATAAGTCACCGTGGGGTCAGTCGGCAAAGGCAGTAACTGCTCTACGGTCTCCACATTGCTGTCAAACTGGCCATCGACCGCAGTCATCGTGTAGACCAGCGTGGTGGTCAGGGGCAAGGGGCCGGTAAGGGTCAACCGGGCAGCGCTGATGACCTGGCTGGCCTCAATGCCCCAGCCTTTGCTGGCGTAGCGCGTATCATTGGCGGTGGCCCGGATCCGCAGTAGTGGTTGAGCCCCAGCCGCCGGCAGTGCGTTGGCGACCGACAGCGCAACCGTGTTCGTGATCAGGGTCATGGTGATATCAAGCGTCTCTGGGCCAGCCGGCAATTGATAGGGTTGTCCGGCGACTTTGGCGGCATAGAGCAGCGCGGCGATTTCATCATCGATAATCTCTTCTTCGAAATAGGTACATTGCTCAAAAAAGGCCGTCCCTAGCTCAAAGGTATAGGCCGCGATCCCCAATTCACCATAGGCCCAATCATCGGTCGTCCCGTCGGTCTGATAGATACAACCCGGTTCGCCGGCTTGACAGACCTCATAGCCGGTAAAGTAACCAAATTTGCGCCCAAGGGTCTCCAATGCGCTGTGATTCGGGCTGGGGATGGGCCGCCAACCCCAGGGGAAGAGCACTTGCCCGCCGTAACTGTGGAGTGAGATCAGCAAGCCGCTGGCATCCGTCGGCGCAGCATCGGTATCGAGTTCGCCCCGCTGATCAGCAAAAATGGTGCGCATATAGCTTTCAAGGGCCTGCGTTTCCGGTTCGGAAGCGGGGACAGAGCCCCGATAGGTGTCTAAACAGCCTTGGGCAGTGGAGCAGCCGCTACCTTCACAAGCACCCCACTTAAAGCTGCTATTGCGGTTCAGATCAATCCCATAGTAAGAGAAAAAAGGGTTCTCATTGGTACAACTGTTGCGGTTCGTATTTTTGCGCCAGTAGACCACGCCCTCGGCCCGTTTGCGCCCATCAGGGTTTGCCTGTGGCACAATATGAATTTCGGTGGTATCGAGCAGATGGGTAATGTCACCGTCCGTACCGTAATTTTCGATCAGATATTCACCAAAACGCGTGGCTACTTCCGCGGTGGTGAATTCGCGCGCATGGATGGCGGCAATGAGCAAGAAGACCGGTTTCGGACCAGGTCGGGCCCGGTTGGTGAGGACCAACGCCATCAGGTCATAGCCGGCAGCGTCAGCAGGGGTCACCTTATCCCAACTATCACCAATATCCTGCCATTGCGCCAAGGTAGGATGGGCAGTGGCCAATTGGGCGAGCGCGGTATAGGTCTCTTCCACCGTGCGGTAACAGGGGAAGCCGGGAATGCCGGCACTTTGTTGGGCCGAACGCGCCGGCTGCCAAGCCAACAGGGCAGACCTTGACGCATCAACCACCAGCCGATAGCCCTGCGCGCGCAGCGCGGCTTGCTGTGCCGCCGGCAAGAGCGCAACCACATAGCCTTGCCCTGGGGTCTGGCTATGCTGCACCTCCCACACATCAACTTGGGTGGTTAGGGCCTGTAAGGCGGCATAGCTTTGAAAGTGAATTTGCGCAATGATGGGTGTGGTCGCTGGTGCGGTGGCCGGCGTGGGCAAAGGCAGGGCAGTTGGCAGGGGGAGTGTTTGCTGCGCAGCCACTGTGGTAGAGGTCAACGCCCAAAGTAGTACAGGCGCGGCAAAAAGTATCACAAACAGGCGTGATAGGGAGCGCATCGCTTAAATCTCCGCCAGATCTTCTGGAGTAATCAATTGCAAGTCGTCAACATGACGAAAACTCCGGGTCTTGCGCGTCAACAAGGGTACTTGGCTAGCAATACAGATCCCGGCAACCAACGCATCATTGAGGCCAATCTGCCGTTCGTTGGCGCGATGTTCTTTGATAATCCGGGCCGCATGGCGCGCCGCTTCATCGTTAAAAGGCAATGTATTGACGGCAAGGTAAACCTGATAGAGGAGTTGCGTCTGGCGAGTGGAGAGTGACGCCACTGACTCTAATTCAAAGAGCGTAACCGAGGTAATATAGGCATCGAAGCGCAGCACCGCATTGACAAACGCGTCTGGCTTGCCTTGTAGATAATCGATAACGATGTCGGTATCTACACAGATTCGCGAATCTGCCATTCAGCCCACAACTCCTGGCGCAACTTATGAAACTGTTCGACATCATCCGCTGACCAACTGCCGGCCATTGCATCAAGCCCCGCACGCAGACGGGCGGTATCATCGGGCAGACGCAGCACAGGGACCAATTTTACCTTACCGTGGATGAGCACACGTAATTTATCACCAGGACGATAACCGAGTTGGTCTTCGATTGTGTCTTTGGGAATCACGACATCCGCTCCTGTATATGTTATCTCGAACACGGGAACCTTTTCTCCTCCTTAAGTGTGCTCGCTTTGAAAAGCAGGCGTGCTTTTGCGCAGATATACTGGGCGCTGTCAACAGTTAACCTTTTGACTCGTGTCGAAAAGGCTAACTGTTGACAACCGCTAGTATACATCGGTCTGCAAATCCAGCTTTTTGCGATAGGCATTAGCGCCAGAGAGACCGCAAGCAAACATGGGTGCGACACGTTGTTTATCTACGTTTATCGACAACGCGTCATTTGGTCAGCGAAAGCAGCAGCGGTTCAAAACAATCACACTTTTGTCGACCAAATCAAGTTGCATCGCTGTGATTTCAGCTTATGCAGTAAAGATGGCCGGGGTTTTGATCACTTAACCATTGTTACCAATGGTTGGGAGCATCACGATTTTAAGGAACGCAAACGAATAGACGTTCAACAAACATGGCGCTGAGTCAGCGTTCATGTGGCGACAAGCCTTATCGCCAGCAGGGGCATAATGAACACATGATGTATAGGCATAAAACTAACACATACACTATACCCCCGGATAGACACTTCGTCAAGTGAGGGAAAACTTACATAATCACCAAAAAACAGCATAAAGTTTGCACAACAGCGATGCAGACCTTACAGCCTATCTGCTTATGCCCCCTCATCCTGCCAAAATGTCCGCAGCTCATCCCGTGGCTGCCAATCCAATAGCCAGTGCGCCTTGCGATGGTCAAACCGCGCATGGGGCAGATCTGCACTAATATTGACCATTTCATAAGGCGAAGGCAGTGAGGTTACTTCCAGAGCACGGCGCAAGGCCCGCCCCGTATCGGCCCACGAGATGGTAAAGAGACTATACCCATCTTTAATCACTTCCTGATTGTAGAGGGCACAGAAGAGCAGCACCGGCACCTCCAGGTCATAATATTCGGCAAAGACCCGGCAGATCTCCTGGCCCAGAAACTTGGAGTGAATGTAAAGATGGTCAAAGCCGCGCCCCGGGGCATCCACCGGCAGATCATAGTCCCAGCTATAGTCGCCAAAGCCGCGCAGATGTTGGACCAGCGGCCCCGTATGGACGACACGCCGAATGCCGTAGGCCACCGCTGCGATCATCACATTATAGGCCCCAATCGTATTGACCAGGAAGGCATCCACTGGATGAGGCCGGACCACGGTGCAGTTGATAATCGCGTCCATGCCGGCACAAGCCTGTAAAACCTGCGCCGGATCGCGCACATCGACCTGCGCTTCGGCGTGGGGCGCGCTGACCGGAATGGGCAGCGGCGCGCCAGGGGCTTGCGGCTTTGCTTCGGCGGCAATCATCGCCAATGGCCGCACATCGGTAACCCGCAGCGTATAGGAGGAGAGTAATTCCTGGGTGGTCACCGCGCCCATGGGGCCACCAGCGCCGAGAATCACGACATTGCGGATCGGCTGGGAAACAATGGGGGCAACTGCGGCCAAAATGGTGCGCCAGGGACGCTCATCGCGGGGCGGCAAGGGTGCTGTTGCCGCTTGGGTCGCAAAATCGTGGGTGGGTTGGTAACCAAAGGCGGGCTTGGCACTGGCCGCGTGGGTCAAGCGGATCTTGGCATGGGAACCAGGGGCCGTAATATGAAAGAGGGCCCAATCGGGGCGGCGACCCTCATCATAAACGAGGGCACATTCAATGCCGTGGATCGCATCTTGCAGGTGTAACCAGCGGCGGTCATAGGGTTGGGTTGACGATTGATCTTCATCGACGATCTGACCAAAGCGTAGACAGAGCACCAACATGGTACCGACACGGGCACTCTCACGGCAGGAAAGTTCGGTCACCCAAGGGGCTAGTTGCGCTAGGGTCGGCTCCGGTCGCGGGCGCCACTCTTCGTTGACTTGCCAATGGTGGGGCAAACGGTCAAAAAGGGCCAACGTACTACCGACAATCACGCGTCCTACCCCAGCTTCACGGGCGGCATTCATGAGCACAAAAGCCCCGCGGCTGGCGTAATCCAGTACCGTGACCGCGTCAAGCCCTGTTGTTTGCACCTGGCCTAGCGTAGCGAGATGCAGAATCGCATCCACACCAGCTACGGCAGGGGCCACATCATGAGGCTCACGTAGATCACCGCTAAGTTGAGCCACTCCTGCCGGCGGCGGCGTCGTAAAGTGGGCATCAAAAAGGCGTACCGCATGATGCGGGGCGAGCGCGACAGCAACAGCGCGGGCAAACGCGCTATCGCCACCGGTAATCAACAGTTGCATAAAGTCTTCTCCAGGGCTGGATAATAATTAATGGAAAACAATTAATGGTTAATGATTGGGGGTCAGGGACAACTTAGGGGATGATTGGCCTTATGCTAGCGCGCATTACAGGTCATGTCAAACAAGCCCTAAGCCCAGTGGTTGAAACCACTGGCTGATACGCAGAAGTGCGTTAAAACGCACTAGGCAGTCAACCTGCTGCGGTGGGTTTCTACAGATAGGCAATTTAGACACGATTGCCCTAGTATAGCCCAAAGCAACTTGGCAAAGCCGCTCCTCTATGATATACCGTACGAATCACCTAATCACGTTTCACGTATCACGTATCACCAAGGAACCAACCATGCCCATCAAACAATCGATCTGTTACCCACTCTTTATGCCCGCCACCATGCAACTGGCTGATCTGGCCAAAACCGCCGCGGAGATTGGCTATGCAGCCATTGAACTGTGGGGACGCCCAGCCAACTTTACGGAAATTATGGCGCTGGCCAAAGCCAACGGCCTGGCCGTCGCCAGTATGAGTGGCCATCTCTCCCTGCCCGATGGGCTCAACAAACGCAGCAACCACGACCGCATTGAAGCCGAGCTCAAAGAGTCGATTGACCTGGCCGCTACGCACAATATTCCCGGTCTCATCTGTTTTAGCGGCAACCGCCAGCCGCATATGAGCGAAATTGAGGCCATCGAAGCGGTGGCCGATGGCTTGCGCCGCATTGCGCCCTATGCAGAGGCAAAAGGGGTCAATCTGAACTTGGAGCTGCTCAACTCCAAAGTTGATCACCCTGGCTATCAGTGTGACCATACGGCGTGGGGCGTCGCCGTCTGCGAACGGGTCAACAGTCCGCGCGTCAAATTGCTCTATGACATCTACCATATGGCGATCATGGAAGGCGACATCATCCGCACGATTCGCGACAATATCAAATGGATCGGCCACTTTCACACCGCCGGCAACCCTGGGCGCAATGACCTCGACGACACGCAAGAACTCAACTATCGCGGGATTTGTCAGGCAATCGCAGCGACCAGCTATGAGCTCTTCGTCGGCCACGAATTTCGCCCCAAAGGCGATCCGATTGCGTCACTGCGCGAGACGTTTGTGATCTGTGATCAGTAGTACCCTGTCATACCGAAGCGAAGCGAGGAATCTCGATCTGGGTAACCCGAGATTCCTCGTCACTTCGTTCCTCGGAATGACAGGGGCGCGACCTAATCGCCATGCGCAGCAAGATCGTTTGGTTCGTGGCGGATCAGCTTGATCGCGAGCAGGCCACTCAGGAGCAAACCGGTCAACAGCACAGCGTGACCGGTAAAGGGGGTCAACAAAATCAAGAGTGCGGCTAAGGGCAGGAGCAGCGAAGAGACGCGCCCCTGACCGCGGGCGCGTGGATGCAAAAACCAGAGAGCAACCAGGTAAAGTGCCACGGGAATTGCCACGGCCGCACCGGCAGCCACCAGGCCAATCTCGCCGTGATCGGTTGCGTGATCAATGGCGACCGCCAAGCCAGCCCCCACCGCAGCCACCGCCGCGAAGATCAACAGATGGCCATAGCCCCAGATGAACGCAACACGCATCGAGGTGAGTTGATCCGCCATTGGCTGATAAAAATAGAGCCACCAGAGCGCAAAGACAGTTAAAAGACCGCCAATGATGATGGTGGCCAACTCCAGGTTGAGACCACCATCGGCCGCGGTCGATTGAATCGCCAGGGAAGCAGAGAGGATCGATTCACCAAGGACGATGATTGTAAACAAGCCGTAGCGCTCAGCAATATGGCCGGGATGCCAACTGGTGCGTGCGGCGCGTTCCGCCCAGATCGGGATCAGCAACTCAATGATGACTAAGATCACAAAGCCGCTTAAGCGCCAAGCAGCGGGGATCCCCAACAGCGCAAACCACCCCACTTGCACCAGACTCACCCCAGTGACATACCGATAAGCTGTGGTACGATGGGCTGGAGCCGCATGCGCTGCCCGCAGCCATGAGGCCAACAAGCCCAGGCGCATGACGCCATAACCAATAGTTACAATGGTAAAGTCACGTTCGTCAAAGGCACGTGGTACACCTGCGGCCAAGATGAGTGCGCCGGTGATCTGGAGGAAGACAGCCAGACGATAGGGCACATCATCCGTATCATAGGCCGAAGCAAACCAGGTAAAGTTCATCCACGCCCACCAGATCGCGAAGAAGACCATGCCATAACTGAGCACCGCTGCGCCAACATGGGCTTCGGCCAGGCCATGATGTAAATGCGCGGCAGCTTGGGCAACCGCAACCACAAAAACAAGATCAAAAAAGAGTTCGAGCGGCGTGGCGGCACGGTGGGTTTCGTGGGGCGACCGTGACTGCATCGGCACAGTTAACGGTCTACGTCTGACTGGTTTAACGTGGGGTTCACTCATTAGCACACTCCATGAGGTAGTTACAAACAGACGAAATTATGGCGCAGTTAAACGTAGGATGGCAGTCAGCACCGCCGCCCGTTCGGTTAGATCAAGGGGAGCAAATTGATACATTTCGGTAAACCAAAAGCCATCCACGGCCAGGCGAACGAGCAGCGCCGTCGCAGGGTCAAAACCACAGGCTTCAATTTCGGCCTGCCAGCGGTCATAACTTTGGCGCATGAGGGCGAGAACAGTGGGATAACGTTCCCCTGCGGCGAAGAGGCTGGCATAGAGGCTGGCGTTGGCCGGATCGGTAATCTGCTCGATGGAAGCGCGCGCATAGGCGCGCAGCCAACCACCAGGGCCACGCTCTTCGGTGCTGACGATTTCATGCAGGCGGGCATTAAAACGGTCGATGTTGTGTTGGAAGAGTGCCTCGATTAAGGCGACTTTGCTGGGAAAGTGATAGAGCAAGCCACCTTTACTCAAGCCGGCTTCCAACGCAACTGCGTCAAGGGTCAAACTGGTGAGCCCATCACGTTGCAAAATACGACTGCACGCGTCAAAGATCAGGTCGCGGGTTGCAATGGCATTACGGCGTTGGGTCATGTTATAAACAACCGACGACGATCAAAAAACGGCTGACAAGCGACGATTTTGTAATCAGACAATTTTGGGTTCGTACAGTTAATGATGATGGAAAGCGCATTGAGGCAGTGTATATAAAACGTAAACGGGTATCAAAAACGAGGAAATAAAAAAGTCAGTCACAGCGTTCCCCCGATAGCGGTTTTGACACCGCACGCTGTAACTGACTAAGGATGAGTATAACAGGCTTTTCAATGAAACGCAACTTTGAAAAGCGCTGAAATGCATTTATGTTATGTACTCCCCGGCCACGCCACTTGCATCCCTAACAGATAGCCGGATCGCGTCTTGCCATGGGTGTCCAACGCCAACGAACGGGTGACGCCACCGCCTAAACTATTGCGCATGACGATCACCACCGCGCAGAGGTTGGGACAGGGCAGAATCTCAATCTGCGTCGGCGCCAGATCACCAAAATGGGCGGCAAGCGCTTGGGGGGTAACCAGACTGAGCAGTGTGGCAAAATCATCAGGATCGTAGGGAGCCAACACAAAGAGGCCCGTATCACCTTTGTCACCAAAACGGCAGTGGGCCTTTTCGATCAGTTGAATCAGTGAAGGTAAATCAGGCACAGCAGCCCCTTGTCTAAGACAGCAGTAGATAGAACGCGGATTTTACGGATTAAGCGGATCTGGGCAGATAAATCAGCGAAAATCCGCCTAATCCGTAAAATCCGCGTTCTATGCTCAGCATAACAGTTCCACCTGGGGTGTAACCAGTTCGCGCGCAACCAGGATCGAAAGGATGCCAACGGTGGGGCGCACGGTAGTCTCAATGCCACCACCACCGGCTGGGCCATTGGTATAGAGCGCTTCGATCTCATGAGCGAGATCGAGTGCCGGCTGCTGCTCCAGGCTTTGCCCGGCGATGCGTAGCCGCACTTCTGGCGGTTCAGTTGCGGCGGGCTCATTTGTGGCAGGCATAGTTAACCCTTGCCAGGGCATACAACTAGTCTGCCCGATGAAGCTGACCTGCAGTTGGGTAGCATCGCGCCCATAAAGGGTCGCCCAACGTTCTTGCACGATGGCCGCCGCCAGTTGTGCCCGCCGCACACAGCCAGGACCGGCATAAGAGATCGCCCCGCTGGCCAGAAAGCCATCATCAATGCCGACACTCGCCTTGAGCGTGGGGGGGGCGGGTCGGCCCACCGCACCTTGCACCCTGATCTGATCGGGGCCGACTGCGGTTAATTGTACTTGCCCAAAATCGACAACGACATCGGGGGTCAGATAGGCTTGTGGATCATCCACTTCATAGAGCAGTTGCTCCAGACAGGTGCGGCGATTCAGCCGCCCGCCGCTGTTGGGCAATTTCGCAAAAAGTGCAGTACCATCTGCGTTTACCGTTGCATAGGGAAAGCCTAGCCCAGCCAAGTTTGGCACCGTTTTGCGCAGCCCATCGGCAAAGTAGCCCCCGGTCAACTGCCCGGCGCATTCAAGCAAGTGTCCAACCACCGTCCCCGCCGCCAGCCGATCCCAGTCGCGCAGCAACCAACCAAAGCCGTGGACCAGTGGGGCCAGAAAGAGCGCAGCATCAGCCGTGCGCCCCGTAATAATCACATCCGCCCCCTGCGCCAGGGCAACGAGTAACCCCTCAATCCCCAGATAGGCATTAACCGAGATCAACCGCTCCTGGTAAGCACGGAGGGATTCACCGGTTTCAAGCACGGTGTACTGAGCTGGATCAAGGCGGTCGCTGATCTCGTCGCCGGTCACAACGGCGATCCGGCAGGTTGGGAAGCCAAGTTCACAGGCCAGCTTTTGCACCGCCACACCGGCGGCCCGTGGGTCAGCCGCCCCACCATTGGTGATAATCACCGTCCCTTTGGCCAGGGCATGGAGCAAAATCGGGCGCAGGCGTGCCAGCAGCCGTTCATCATAACCGGGTCCACTTTGCGTGCGCTTACGCCGTTGAGCCAGAGCAATCGTCCGTTCCGCCAGCAGTTCAAAGACCAAAGCATCAAGCGGGGCCTGGGTGATCAGATCAAGCGCAGGCTCATAGCGATCACCGGCAAAGCCGGCACCGACGCCGATGTGGATGGGTACATGGGTAGCAGTAGGCATAGGGTGGGTAGGTAAATCGGTAAATCGGTAGACAAGTAAACAGGTAGAGCAGTAGATAGGTTTAGGTACTTTGGGTTGACTAGGAGATAATGCCAAATTTTCGCGTAATCGGCAAGTTATGGCCGTTCCATAGGGACGAAAAATTCTGGCTCAACCGGAATTCAGGGGGTTGCCAAGATCACCCCGCCATAAACGCACCCAGCGGGCACCAGGGCTACCCAACAACGCCGGGTAAACCCAGCTCCTATAGCCGGGTTTACCCGGCGTTGTTGGGTAGCCCTGTGGCTTTAGCCCAGGGCGATCTTGTCACCCCCCGAAGATCTCATTGAACCAAAATTCTGCACAAAGTTGAATAGAAGCTGGGCGGATTAGTGCTTGACATCGGGCATCACCACGCATACAATCTTCTAATTTACTGTACCAACCGGACGGTACAGTAAGCGACGCCAGACAACTGACCAGAACATTACTAAACAATAGGAAAATTAACCCCATGCCCCAAGCAACCAACCAACTAACCAACCACTACGACACCATTATCATCGGCGGCGGCTCGGCGGGCTGTGTCCTGGCCAACCGCCTGAGTGCTGACCCTGGCCACCGTGTGCTGGTGCTCGAGGCCGGCCGGCCCGATTCGCTGTGGGACATCTTTATCCACATGCCGGCGGGGCTGACCTTTCCGATTGGCAATAAACATTATGACTGGTGCTACAAGTCGGAGCCGGAGCCTTTTATGCACAACCGCCGGATTGCCCACGGCCGCGGCAAGGTCTTGGGCGGATCAAGCAGTATCAACGGCATGATCTTTCAGCGTGGTAACCCGCTTGACTATGAGAAGTGGAGCCACGATCCCGGCATGGCGGCATGGGATTATGCCCACTGTCTGCCCTACTTCAAGCGCATGGAAAAGTGTCTGGCTGTTAGCGCAGATCAGGAGGAGGCGTTTCGGGGCAAAGAAGGGCCGCTGGTTTTAGAGCGCGGGGCCACCTTGAATCCGCTTTTTAGCGCCTTTTTTAACGCAGTGCAAGAAGCCGGCTACCCCATCACCAAAGATGTCAATGGCTATCAACAAGAGGGTTTTTCAGCGTTTGACCGTAACGTCCATCGCGGTCGGCGCTTGAGTGCGGCGCGCGCCTATCTGCACCCGGTCATGCAGCGCCCTAATCTCACGGTGATGACGCGCGTGCTAGTCACCCGCATTCTCTTTGCCGATAACCGGGCCGTTGGGGTCGAAATTGGGCAGGGCCGTGGACGCACCCAAAAACTTTATGGGGGCGAAGTGATTTGTTGTGGCGGTGCAATCAATTCACCGCAATTGCTGCAACTCTCCGGCATTGGCAACGCCGCCGAACTCGAAGCGCTCGACATTCATGTGATCCATGATCTGCCTGGCGTGGGTGAAAATCTGCAAGATCATCTCGAGGTTTATGTTCAACACAGTTGCACCAAGCCAATCTCGATGAACCCGGCCATGTTGTGGTACAACGCGCCGTGGATTGGCTTTCAATGGCTCTTCTTCCGTCGGGGGCCGGCGGCGACCAACCACTTCGAGGCGGGGGGCTTTGTGCGCAGCAATGACGAAGTGCCTTACCCGAATCTGATGTTTCATTTTCTCCCCCTTGCGGTCCGGTATGATGGCACCGCACCGGTGAATGGCCACGGCTATCAGGTCCATGTGGGGCCGATGTACTCGGATGCGCGCGGCTCGGTCAAACTAAAGTCAGCCGACCCGCAGCAACATCCCGCCTTGCGCTTCAACTATCTTTCGACTGAGCAGGACCGGCGCGAGTGGGTTGAAGCAATCCGCTGTGCCCGTCATATTCTCGCCCAGCCCACCTTTGCCGACTTCAACGGGGGCGAGATCTCACCTGGGCCTGCTGTGCAGAGTGACGAAGAGATTCTGGATTGGGTAGGACACGACGGCGAAACCGCCTATCATCCCTCCTGTACTTGCAAGATGGGCGTGGATGGGTTGGCCGTAGTTGATCCGCAGCGCATGAAGGTGCACGGGGTGGAAGGGTTACGGGTTGTCGATGCATCGGTAATGCCCTATGTCACCAACGGCAACATCTACGCCCCGACCATGATGGTCGCCGAAAAAGCAGCCGATCTGATCATGGGGAATACGCCGTTACCGGCGCTCGAAGTCGCTTTTTATCGCCATTTGGAAACAGGGATCAAGGTATAATAGGGTTTACCATTGCCACAGTGCACATAGGCCGATGATCTCGCTGTGTCCGCTGTGGCGAATGCATAAGTTGGTGGAATTGCTATTGACAAACCCAAGCGCTTCGGTTATCATATCTTATGCCTACTATTTATCGACAAGATGGTTTTGACGTAATGATCTATACAAATGATCATATCCCTGCCCATGTTCATGTCTTTAAGACAGAGGGAGAAGTTATCATCTATTTGGGTAATAAAAATACGCCACCAAAGGTCCGCACCAATCTACAGATGGGACGTGCAGATGAACGACGTGCACTCATCATTGTAGCTGAGCATAATGATGAATTTTGGGCAGCATGGAGACGCATTCATGGCTAAAGTAAAAATCGGTAAATGGGAAATAGAGGAAGAAACGCTTGAAGAGCAGCATCTTGCCGCCCAAGCGGATGGGGAGAGACAGCTCGAAACAGAAGCCCTAGCCCGGCATGTTAGCTATAACGCCGAAAGTGATCAGCTTGTGATCGAGTTGCAAAGTGGCGTTACGCTACTGCTGCCGACACATCTTCTGCAAGGCGTAGGTGGCGCGAAACCAGAACAAATTGCGGACATACAACTAGGGCCACGCGGCGCGTCACTGCATTGGGAATCACTAGCGGTCAGTTTTGGCCTGGCCGCGCTATTGGCCGGCATCTTTGGCACAGAACGCTGGATGCAAGAAATGGGACGACGTGGGGGCGCAGTCAAATCCACGGCCAAAACGACCGCTGCGCGGATCAATGGCAAGAAAGGGGGACGCCCCACAAAAATCAACCACCCGCTGTAAAACCTAGTACTACCGCCTTGTAATACTTTTTGTAACGCTTGGTTGCTGTTGGACGGGTGAGTTTTATGGTGAAATAAGCACATCGCTAAATTATGCCGTTGCGATAAGCTAAGACGGCAGACAAACGCTTAGAAAACGCGATCCTGGTTATGCTGAGACAAAGAATGTCATCACAATAACAAAGGAGCTAACAATGGAGACACTGATGATTCTTTTTCTAGCTGTTGCGCTGGCAGCACTTTCCATACCCGCCATGGCGCGCCACAGCTAAAGGTTGTACGGGAAAGAAGCACGGGGTGCAGCAAGCGTTTGGCAAGGTATCAGCAGTCTAGCAGGGGAGAACAAGCTCATGCGCAAAGTCAGCTTAAAACACACATTATTAGCCGATCTGCACCAACGTATCGCCACCCATTGTGAAACGGTCGTCAATACCTTCTGTCCGCTTGACCCGGTGCAGCTAAGTTGGCAGCCGACGGCAAAGGGCAAAGCTGAGTGGAGCATCCTTCAATGTTTCGACCATCTAAATCTGACCCATGATTATTACAGGGCAAAGTTGGCCGGGCCGTTGACCACTGCACCACAGGTCCACACAGAGCAAGATCACTATCAACCATCCTTCTGGGGTGGTATCTATATGCATTTTTCGTTGAATCCCAAATACAGCTTTCCCAGCCCGGAGCCGATTACCCCCACCGCGCAGCCGGATCGCCAGGTGCTGAATGCCTACCTGGCGCGCCAGGAACAACTGTTGAAGCTCTGTGAAGCGGTCGGCCCATTAGATCTGGTTAAGACAATGGTACCGATTGAGAAATTTGTGAAATTCAACCTGGGTGACTGTCTGAAGATTCTGGTCTACCACGATGCCCTGCATATTGGTCAGGCCCAGCGTGTTTATGAGGCAATGCAACTTAGGTCGAGTCTTTAGCGCGTCCCACCGCTGCGCCAAAGTACCAGATCAGGAAGCCAAAGATCCCCAACAGCCCCAACGCGATCCGCAGCGACAACCCTTGCGCGACAAAGCCTAAAAGCGGTGGCCCGACTAGAAAACCAGTGTAACCCGCGGTGGCCATCGCCGCGATGGCGGTACCGGGTACCACACCAGGGGTCTGTGCCGCCGCACTCAGGATCAGGGGGAAGATGCAGGCCACCCCTGCGCCGATCAGGCCAAAGCCCACAATCGCCAGCCACGGCATGGGGGCAATCACAATCAATCCGATCCCTAACACGACCAGTAAACCACCACCGCGCACCAACCGGGTTGCCCCCAAGCGCACGGTCAACCAATCACCGGTGAGGCGCTCCCCGGCCATGAGCAGGGCAAAGGCGGCATAACCAGCCGCGGCCACGCCGGGCGCACTTTGCAAGCTATCACGTAGATAGACTGCGCTCCAGTCGGCGACTGCGCCTTCACAGAAAAGGACGGCAAAGGCAATCGCGCCCATCGGCAGCAGGGTGCGTGGCGGCAAGGCAAAGGCTGGTCCGCTGCTGCCGCTGCTTCCCCCATCGACAATCAACCCACGCGTCGCCAGCCACATCAGAATCAAGGCCACGGTCCCCGCGCCAAAGAGGTGCGGGATCACGCCGATCCCCCAACTCGCCATCAAGCCACCGAGCACTGCGCCAGCCAAGCCACCGACGCTCCACAAGCCATGAAAGGAGGCCATAATCGGCTTGCCATAGGCCCCTTCCACCAGCGCGGCTTGGGCATTCATCGCCACATCCAAGCCACCGTTGAACGCGCCAAAGAGAAAGAGCGCGCCCATTAACAGGGGTAAACTGGTGGCCTGGCCGGGCAAAAAGGCCGCCAAACAGAAGAGCAGCGCGGTGGCAATGGTCACCGCGCTGCTGCCCAACCGCCCGATCAACCAGCCGGAAGCGATCTGCGCGACCAGCGCACCGGCAGCCATAAAGAGCAAGGCCAACCCTAGCCGGCTTTCATTCAGATTGAGCGCGCCCTTCACATCGGGAATACGGGCAATCCAGTTGGCAAGTAAGGTGCCGTTGATCAGGAAGATCGCGGCCACGGCAAAACGGGCGCGGCGGATTGGCTGCGTGATGATGGGGGTGGTATATGTAGCATTGGTCATAAATGGCTTTCTATCCTTGTGGTTTTGCGGCGCTCTGGAGGGTTAATAAGACGAGTATCGCCAATCCTGCGCTTGCCACGGCCAGCCAGAAAGGTGCAGCCACGCCCCAACGGTCATAGAGCAAACCGGCAACCGGTGCGACCAGCAACGGGGCCAGCCCAAACATGCCCGCCTCGCGTAGGGATTGTACGGTTGAGGCCCAGGCGGCTGGCGCGTTGTCGTTGAGTAAGGTGACCGTACTGGCAAGGAAAAGCCCAAAGCCGAACCCACGAATTACCCCAAAGCTCATCAGCAGCGTGGGAGTGCCCGCCAGAGCATAGCCGACAAAGGCACCGCCAAAGAGCAGATAGGCCAACAGTAGAGTCTGTCGACCGCCCAACCGCTTGATGAACACTGCGCTGAGGCGCATGCCGGGAATCTCACTAAAGCCAATGACCCCGAGAAAAACACCTATCAGCAACTGGCTGCCCCCCAGCGCGTCCATGATGATTCCCTCAAAAATAATCGCCACGCCCAAGGTAACGCCCATCAACCAGGTCGCCGCCAGCAGTACTACCAGCGCGCGATCCTGGAGAATGGTACGCAGCGGCACCTTTTGTACGACGGTCTGCGGGGTTTTGACTTCGTCCAACCCAGTGGCGAGGACGACTGTTGGCATAAAAAGCAGGGCGGTCACCCAAAACATGGGGGCATACCCCCAGCGCTGCCAAAGCAGGCCACAGAGGATAGAGAAAATAGCAAACCCCAGGGAACCGACCAGCCGGAGATTACCAAAGGGAACATTGTGGCGATTGGCCAGGCGGACAATTAGGCTATCAGCCAACGCCAGTACCGGGCTGCGCGCAATGGCCAGCAGTAGCATGATGGCGGCAACACCCCAAAAAGTCTTGGCCTGCCCCAATGCGATGAAGGTAAAGACGACACCGGTTAAGGCCAGTTGTAGGGTATGCACCCGCTGCCCCGTACGATCTGCTAAGGAGGAAAGTGCCGGTGCGCCGAGTAAAGTCGCCAGCGGGAAGAGCATAGCCAACACGCCTACCTGGCGACCGGTAAAGCCCAGTTCGACAAAATAGACATTGAGGAAGGGCAGATAAGCCCCTACGGCACCCCAATGAAAGAGATAAAAGAGCGCCCCACGCCAGGCGGGACGAAAGCGATCGGTTGTAGCAGTCATTGCCATTGGGTGCTTTCTAGTCGTAGCGTTGATAAAGCATCACGCTATTATACTCACACCCATAACACATGGCACAACTGCCGATCAGACGGAGGGCAGACGGACAATCGGTTGACTGCATTTATCGTCAGCACTACCGCGAGCGTGAAAGCCCCGTAAAAAGCCCCACGATGAAGGTAATCAACATAAGAATGACGACATGTTCAAGGGACATAGGCCACTCCAAGCAAGCTAGACGACTGACGACTGACAACCGAAGTCTTTATGACGAAATGACCGGCTGAACGGGCTGCACAGGGTTGCGGGTGGCTGGGCGATTAGTAGACGCGGCCGGGGAGAGGCGCCCAAAGCCGGCGAGAATCGTTTCCAGCACCGGCAAGGTGTGGACAACCTGCTTGGTGCGGATCGCGAGATCCCAAAGCGGTTCAAACTTTTTCCAGCCGGCGGCATAACCCAAGTGGCGCGCTTGGCCCCATAGAGTTTTCTTGCTCTGCGCGCCTTGCCAGATCGCAGACCAGCGATAGAAGTCATGGTAGGCTTGCCAGTAGCCAGTTTCCAGTTGTTCAGGGGTCAGTTTGGCCGGTTGGTAGACGACGTGGCGGGTATCATAACGATCCCAATCGCTGTGTAACAAGCGCTTTTGTTCGACCATGCGCCGATAAAGCGCGGTGCCGGGATAAGGAGTGAGAACGTGGAAGGTCGCGGTCTCGATCCCTTGTGCGATGGCCCAGTCAACCGTCCGCGTGAAAACAGTTGGATCATCCTCATCCATGCCAAAGACAAAGCTGCCATTGATCATCACGCCCAGGTCGTGCAGCCGGCGGATCGCCGCGCCGTAATCACGGTTGAGATTCTGATATTTGTGCTGTGCAGCCAGGTTACTTTCATTCAGCGTCTCAAAGCCAACAAAAAGGCTGCGCAGACCACTCGCCACCGCTTTTTCCAGCAGTTCCGGCTTGAGCACCGCTTGCACTGTCCCCGCCGCCTGCCAGAGGCGACCCATCCCTTGCATGCCATCAAAGAGCGCCGCGGCAAAACGGCCATTGCCAAAGAGATGGTCATCGAGAAAGTAGAGATGGCGACCAGGTAGCCGTTCGATCTCCGCCAGCGCATCGTCAACGGTTTGGGTGTAAAAGGATTTGCCACCTTCAAAAAAGGCTTCTTTATAACAAAAGTCACAGACATGCGGGCAGCCGCGCGAGACGACAATCGAGTTAGGCACCAGATAGAGTTGGCGCTTGATCAGATCGCGGCGGATTGGCGGCAGGCCGGCCAGCGTGCGGATCGTGGATTGGTACCGTTTGGCCGGCTGTCCGGCGCGGTAATCGGCGAGAAATTGGGGCCAGATATCTTCGCCAGGGCCAAGAAAGATGCTGTCCGCGTGTTGGGCCGCTTCCGCGGGCAACGAGGTGACATGCAGTCCACCCAGGCAAACATACGCCCCTTTACGCCGGTAGTGGTCCGCCAACCAATAGGCACGCCGCGCCGAGGTGATGTAAACCTGGATCACCACCAAGTCGGGTTCATCATCCAGCGTGAGCGCTTCGACATGTTCGTCTTGTAGATCGATTTCGTCATCGTGATCAAGATAACCGGCCAGGGTCGCCAAGCCCAGCGGCGGGAAGAGCGAGTACTTAATAGGACGCCAGTAGGGACTAGTCGCTTCGGTAAGCGCGGGCAGGATCAGCTTGACACGCATGGAAGTTCCTTTGCAGATAGACTAGCGGTTGTCATCCTTGCGCATTTTCTACACAAGTAAAAATGTTAAATGATGACAGCGCCAGGTACCAGTAGACCGCAACGTGTAGTTCGCATCCTCAGATGCGAACGGGTGTCTGCATCAGGGGATGCAGAGTACACTGCGGTCTACTGAGTATAGACAGAAAAAGTCAGTAGGCAAAGGATAACGTAGGCGCCAGCAGCAAGCGACCTTTTGGGTGAGGTTGTGGCTGCACTTAGGTGCGCGGGGCAAGCGGTTTGGGTGGGATAAAGTGTAGTCGATATAGAGGTGACAGGCACTGGCCATCAATCTTTTGCATAACGAAATTTAGTATGGCCAGTGCCTGTCACCTTTCCATCCGCTCTGCCGCGACGAGAAGCGCGCCCAGCGCGGTTGCATAACCAGCATCAGGGGGCATGTAAAAAGTCTGCCCATAAAAGGCCCCAACCCCAGTAAAGACCTTACACAGGCTGGGCATGTCGAGCATGTGACCAGTGATGACCACCTGTTCGGTTTGAATCGAGCGCGCCGCGTTGACCGCAATCAGCGCGATGGTCTGGCCGACGAGGGTGACAATACCCGCAGCCAAGTCGGCGCGGCTGGGCGAAATTTCCTCACGCGCTAATCGGCCAAAGTTGACCGCAGTTGCAGCCGCCGGCAAGGTCCCAATCGGGCCGGTGATCACATCGGCCAAACTCAGGTCGACGCCGTTGGGATTGCCCATTTGGGCCAAGCGATCAATTTCGGTTGGATCAACGGTGTTTAAAAGCAAACGGCCCAAGCCCAACATGGTGCCGCCCCCGACCGCAGTGCCGGTGACGTGACTGTAGTGATGACCAGTGGCCCGCACCATTGCCGTGCCTGATCCTGCACTGACGACCAGCAGGGTCGGCGCTTCCGTTTCGCCATCACGCGCCGCAATCGCCTGGCCACCACGGCCAATCGCTTCCACTTCCCCCACACCAATCACGGCGCAATCGCCAAGGCGCTCCGGCAACAGCCGATGACGGCCGCCGGTGACACCCAACCACGCGAGCTCAGCCAAGTCGAGATCGCCCTTGGCCAAAATCGCGCGCACACCCGCAAGGTCGGGATGACCGGTATAGGGCTGCGTCCAACGTCGCCACGCACCGCCAACGTGGGCGACAATATCGGTGTTGCTAATGCCAAAGTCGATGGCAGCTTGGGGTGTAGTGGTATCAACAAAACCCGTGATCATGCCTCTAAGCCTCGTTCAATCCGTTCTTGACGACGTAAATTTTCTAACCACTTTACAACATCCGGCATATCAATTTCGGCACCGATACTTGGATCAATTTCACCAGATTCAATCATTGCCGCAATTTCCGCCCCCGTTTTGGGATCAGGCTTCATGAGCGCGCTGATTGCTGCTGCCGTCCAAGTTGATTCGGCTTCACCCGCGTCTAGATCAGTGACGTCCGGAATTTCTTGTTCTCGCCAACTACGCAAGTCTAATGTTTTCGATAAAGCAACAATTTCTGCCCCGGTTTTGGGCTCAGGCTTCATCAATTCACGGATTTCCGCCGCGGTCCAGGTCGGTTCGACTTCATCCGGATCTTGGTCAGTTGTGATTGATGCGCGCAAGTCGTGACCATTCAGGGGCTGGAGTGTTACCACAGTCGCCGTTTCCGGCTGCTCTACCAGCGCCTGGTGTAGATCGCTGCTTAGCCATTCAATCAACTGAGCCTTCTGGACCACGGACAGTTGTTGACCGATCGTGCGTGCTTCTTGCAAAAGCAGATCACTCATGGCTATCTCCTTGAATCCATCCATCACTGGTCCAGAGTATATGCCAAAAGCGGACGCGGGTCAACTCACCCTGTTTGGCTAGGCGTAGTGGCACGATATACCGTGCCACTACGCCTAGCCAAATGACAAGATCCGGCGTAAATGAGGATTGAGTAAGCGCTGATCGGGGTCAAGCTGTGTACGTACTGTCTGAAAAGTAGACCAGGCGGGATAAAGTTCGGCCAGTTGTTGCGCGGTCTGCGTGTGGATCTTACCCCAGTGGGGTCGCCCGCTGTGGTTATGAAAAATCGCTTCGACATCGGCAAAGAAGGGTTGATAGGGTAATTCCGCCGCCTGGTGTACAGAAATGGTGACAGTAGCGCGGCCATAGGCAGGGCTGAGCCCAATGTCATCAGCGGCGAGGGTGCGATACTCGATAGGCCAGGCGACGGTAGGATGGCGGGTTTGCATCAGGGCGCGGATCTCGTGCAGGCAAGCGGGTCCATTGGCGGCGGGGACAGCGAACTCACACTCGTTGAACTTGAGGTTGCGTTCCGAGGGGAAGATGCGATAGCTGCGGTCGGTCCGTGCTTCACGCACGTAGCGAGCGAGGCGGCCCGGGGGAAGGGGAGGCTTGGGGGAAGGCGTTCCGGGGACGATTGACAAATCTTTCCTAAAATCAACTACTGCCTCAATCGTCCCCGGAACGCCTTCCCCTTCCCAACCAACCACATTCAACGTCTTCATCGCGCAAAGATCTTCCCCTGGCACCCAGAAAAATTCAAAGTGGCGGTTGGCTGCGATCTGGGCATCAAGCACCGCCATACACTCAGCGAAAGTGGCAACCCAACTACGTTCATGTAGCTGATAAGCGGGCAAACAGCGCAGCGTCACCTGGGTAATAATGCCCAGGGCACCCATTGACACTTGGGCCGCATTGAAGATAGCCGCCTCCTGTACCGGCGAACAGTCGATGACATCACCATTGACCGTGATCAGCCGCAACGTAACGACTTGCGTGGAAAGGTTACCCAAGGTTGGGCCGGTGCCGTGGGTGCCCGTGCCAATCGCGCCGCCGAGCGATTGGCGGTCAATGTCGCCCATGTTAGCCAGCGCCAGGCCGTGATCCCAGAGTGGATCGCCGACAGCGTGGAGTTTGGTGCCGGCCCAGAAGGTGGCGATGCCTTCTGCTGGTGAAGCACTGATCAAGCCCTGCAAGTTGTCCAAGGAAATCAACAGATCATCAGTGGCGCAGAGCGGCACAAAAGAGTGGCCGGTGCCGACGACGCGGACGGCGTGGCCATCACGGCGCGCCTGGCGGAGCAGAGCGATCAGTTCGGCTTCGCTGGCAGGGGTAGCAATCATTTGCGGGTTGCTGGTGACATTACCGGACCAGTTAGACCACGTGCAGTTGGTGCGATTCATGTTATCTCGCTATCATGTTAACTTTGCCAGGTTTTATCCACAATAGCCAGCCGAGCCAGCCATAGGCAATCGCCAGGAAGAGGCCTAACACTGGCTCCAAATCGAGGAGAGCCAAGGCCTTGCCAATCACCACCAGCAGAATAAAAAGCACAACGAATAAGCTATAGATACCAAACCAACGGCTGCCAACATGGCTGCGCAACATCGCCAGCCCACTCAACCCCAACCAAATGCCGAGAAAGAGATCGGCAGTGAGCCGCAGCAGTAACCCCAGCTCCCCCACCATTTCGCTCAATACCAGCAGCAGATCGTTCGAGGTTCCCGTTGACGCGACATACGCACGGGCGAGGATGCCAGTGCCGGCCAGATTGACCAGTGGGCCAATCATTCCAATCGTGATACCGATCAGCCCAGCGGCGACGCCGATGATTGCCAATGTTGGCGCTTTCGCCTTGAGCCACACGTATAGTGCCAACGGTGCCGGCAATAGCGTGATGATGGAAAGCAGGAAAATCCAATACAACCCAGCATAACCATTCGCATGTGCAGCGACCCAGGGCAAGAGCAAGGCCGGCGTATCCAACATTTCTTCGTTTAAGCCAAGCGCCGCTAAGATGACAAAAACATAGACCAACGTAAAGAGAAAGGCAACGGCGGAGACAAGCGCGCCGAGTGCGCCGCAGTAGGCAAGCGTCGATCGGGCGGGAAGTGACATAGTGGCTGCTCCTTAAAGGCAAAAATTGATGATAGAAAAATGGCGATCTGTGCGCTAGTATTAGCGACAATGGACGAAAAGTCAACCAGCTTGTGCTAGTTTGGTAGCGGTTGGTCTTCGGCGCTTGCAGGTCATCGTTACAGATCACCGCGGTCATCTTCACTACTATCCTTTTTGGTAATGCGATTGCGCGTCTTGCCCAAATCGGGTACACTATGTACAAATTGTCATTCTTACACCAACCAAGAGTTGCTCGGTTTGAAAATGGTCGTTTGTCCCACTGATCAGTGACGGAAAACCATTTTTTCAAAATCACTGTATGATCGGAAAGTAGACAATGTCGCATCCTTTTTACTCACTCTATACCCACGGCTTTGTGCGCACCGCCGTTTGTATCCCCTACCTACGCGTCGCCCATCCCGCCTACAACGCCGAGCGGACGTTGATCATGGCCCAACAGGCCGATCAACAACAGGTTACGGTCACCCTGTTTCCCGAACTGGGTCTATCCGCCTATTCAAGTGATGATCTCTTTCATCAAGATGCCCTCTTGGAAGGTGTTCTAGACGGCTTACAAACGTTGGTTGCGGGTAGCCAAGCCCTCGGGTCAATCCTTTTGGTCGGTGCGCCGCTGCGTTTTGAGGGCAAGCTCTTTAACTGTGCCGTCGTGCTTTATCGCGGTCGGCTGCTTGGCGTCGTGCCGAAGAGTTATCTGCCCAACTATCGCGAATTCTATGAAAAGCGGCAATTCACCGCCGCGCGCAGCGCCCTACAACAGGAAGTACAGTTGCTCGGCCAGCGCGTCCCTTTTGGCAATGATCTAATCTTTGACGCCGTCAACGTGCCTAACTTTGTCCTGCACACCGAGATCTGTGAAGATGTCTGGGCACCGCTGCCACCGAGTACCTTTGCGGCCTTGGCCGGCGCCACCGTGTTGGCCAACCTCTCGGCCAGCAACATCACGATTGGCAAGGCGGAGTATCGCCATCAACTCTGCGCCGGGCAGTCGGCGCGCTGTCTGGCCGCCTATCTCTACTCGGCGGCGGGTTATGGCGAATCGACCACGGACCTGGCCTGGGATGGCCACGCGCTGATCTATGAAAATGGTGAATTACTAGCTGAATCGGAACGGTTCGCCGAGCAAGAGCAGTTAATTTTCGGCGATGTTGACCTGGAAAGACTAGCCCAAGAGCGCATGCGCTTGACCAGCTTTAACGATGCGATCAACGACTATCGCGCCCAGGTGCGGGCGATCCGCCGTGTGCCCTTTGAATTTGAGATCCCCAGCGGCGCGTTGCCACTCCAACGCCACGTCGAGCGTTTCCCCTATGTACCCAGCGATCCGCGGGTGCGCGATGCACGCTGTTTTGAGGCATATAACATTCAGGTGCAGGGGTTGATGAAACGGCTCGAAGCGACTGGCATCAAGCAGATCGTGATTGGCGTCTCTGGTGGGCTTGATTCAACCCAGGCCTTGATTGTCGCCGCGCGCACAATGGACCGGCTGAAGTTGCCGCGCACCAACATCCTCGCCTATACCATGCCCGGCTTTGCCACCACCGATCGCACCAAGAGCAACGCCTGGAAGTTAATGGAGGCCCTCGGCGTCAGCGCGCATGAAATTGATATCCGCCCCTCGGCCATGCAGATGTTGCGCGATCTCGGTCACCCCTTTGCCGACGAAGAGCCGCTTTATGATGTCACCTTTGAGAATGTGCAGGCCGGAGAACGCACTTCGCACCTCTTCCGGCTGGCCAACTACAACAACGCCCTGGTCCTGGGTACTGGCGATCTCAGCGAGTTGGCCTTGGGCTGGGCGACCTATGGGGTGGGCGATCACATGTCGCACTACAACGTCAACGTCTCCGTGCCCAAAACGTTGATTCAACATCTGATCCGCTGGGTGATCGGCACCGGGCAATTTGGTGACGCCGCCAATGAGGTATTGCAATCGATCCTCGACACCGAGATTTCGCCGGAGTTGATCCCAACGTCAGCTGAAACGGGGACCGAAAAAGGGGAACAGCCGGCGCAGAGCACGCAGGCCAAGATCGGTCCCTATGAGTTACAGGATTTCCACCTCTACTACATCACGCGTTATGGGTTTCGGCCCAGCAAAGTGGCTTTCCTTGCCCACCATGCCTGGGGCGTCAAGGCGAGTGGCATTTGGTCCGATCTGCTGCCGCTCGACAAGCGCAACGAGTATGACCTGGCGACGATCAAGAAGTGGCTGGAACTCTTCCTCTTCCGCTTCTTTCAGATCAGCCAATTCAAACGTTCGGCGATCCCGAATGGGCCGAAGGTGGGGTCGGGTGGTTCGCTCTCCCCGCGCGGCGACTGGCGTGCGCCCAGCGATTCAGCAGCCGCCGTCTGGTTAGATGAGTTGCGGGCAAATGTGCCGGCGGAGTAGACGGAGAATTAGGCGGGTTGTAAATGGCGGGTTTGGGGATGTGGGGCAAGCAGCCATTGACTAAAGTGCTCGATCATCAAGCCTGTCACGGTCGATTCGTCGTCAACAGCAAAACCGATATAAGCGTGGTCATCGATATCATCCCAAACACTGGCGACTGGCTTACCAGTAAAATAAATTGTGAGTGAATCGGCCTGGGCATTGTAGTTTACCCAGAGTTGGGCTGGATCAATCGCTTGTGGGAAATAAGTTTGAATCGATTCGGGGATGGTTAGCTTTGCCATAAGATTGTTTCGCTTTGTTTTAATCGTCTAACCCGATATGCCGTTACCACTTCGTCTCCGTCGACCACAACTTTGATAAACCAGTGTTGTGGTCGGCGTTGATAAGTTCGATAGTAAACATGCCGATTCGAAGCAACGGCATCGGTCGCAATCACCTCGGCTTACTCAATGGCTGGCGCATCACTTCGGCGGCTAATGTGAGAATCTCATCTAAGTGACCACCTAAGAAAAGCAAAACTTAACGATCCACAAAGTTCACGAAGGGACACGAAAAAAAAGCTTTTTTTTCGTGTCCCTTCGTGAACTTTGTGGATCGTTATTGTCAGTTACATGGCGACCTTCTCTAGCGCCCGCAGCTGTGCCTTGGAGAGGACTTTTTTGCCCTCGCCCCAGCGGTTGGTGGCGAGAAAGGGTTCGCGCGGCAAGTCGGCTAGCCAACGACCGTCAAAGACAAACCCCGCAGCCAGTTTGCCCAAAATATCCGACCCCGCCGCGCCACTGCCGTTGCCCCCAGTGGCTACGTAAAGCCGGCCAGAGGGATCACCGAGGGCGTGGTCGATGGTGGGGTAGCCGGAGGGGGTGTAGGTGACGATGCAGCGGTGGGAGGTAATCTTCAGGAATTCAACATCTGGTAGAATCCCCTTGATCGCTCGCGTCATGGCCGGCAGTTCGCTGTCACTATTACCGCTTTGGAACCACGCTTGGATCTCGGCCAGGGTTGCCGGCCACAGTTCGCTCTTGGTGTTACAGCCCATCTTGATCTTGTACTGTCCATCGGGATAGAGGAGGGATGGGGCCATGTAGATGTCGTCAATCTCCGGATCGACAATATTGTAGCCGACACCGGGCATGGTCTGTAAGCGGGCCGCGGTCGTTGGAGAGACATCAGCCCAGATCATCGTCTCTGTCTTGAGTAACAAGGGCAGCGGCTGGGGCAAGAGGTCATTAAAATTCATAAAAGCCCCACCTGCGATCAACACCTGCTCGGCCCCATACTGCTCTCCCGCGGCGGTGGTAACGGTCACCCCGTCCCCGGTGGCGTGGACCTCGGTCACCAGTTGATCGATCACTGTGCCGCCTTGTTGGCGTGTCACCACATTTTGAGCGCGCAACAGGGTGCGCGGGTTGATATAGCCGGCGGGTGCCGCTTCGTAGAGCAGCGCATAGTCGGCGGGAAAGTGCAGGTAGGGAAATTGACTCTGCCAGCGCCGATCCGTTGCGGCAAAGAATTGCAGTTCGCGCCCGCCGGGGTCGGAAGCGGCGATCCAGTCCAAGAGGCGCACCTGCTCTTCCGCGCTGAAACGGTTGGCGATCACCCGCCCCACCGGCCCATGAAATTGCAGGCCGGACTGTGTTTGCAACTGCTCATACGTTTGCACCGCTTCCCGTGAGATCACCGACCAGATCGGATCCTGACTATGCTTGTGGGCCAAGCGTCCCTCGTCGTAGTGACTGCTGAAGACACCGTTATGGTGGCGGTGGTCGGCGGGTTCACTCGGCCCGATGAGCGCGACGCGGTCACTCCATTGGCTTAGATAACGGGCGGCGGCGCTGCCCATTAAGCCGTTGCCGACAACGATAAATTTATATGATAGCATAAGTCACCCCTGGCTGAGTGGGACGTGCGCTGGCTATAAGCTGCGCCCCCAAATGATTAGGTAGAACTCATGTTACACAACCCTGCGTCGTGGCCCGATATATCAGGCCACGACGCAGGGTTGTGTAACATGAGTTAGTAAGATTATTTAGTCCTATTCTATCAAGCATCCGGTCGATTCTGCCAACAGTTGCAGTCCATTAAATCGTGTCAATCAAAACGGCACCGGCTCATACGCCACGCGCGAAAAAATAATCCAGGAAAAGCACGATTGTTTCCCACTCCCCTCTATGCTACAATCCCTTTACGTTCAACCAACAGACTACAACGATAACCTGAATGAGTGAAAGCACAATTCAATGCCGACTAGACCGTCCCTCACCACCTTTATGCAGCAGATTGTCGCGGCGACCAAAGCTGCCGGTTTCACCGTTGACAAAACAGATGCGACTTTTCTCTTCCTGAATGTTAACGACCAATCCCTGCGCTTGAATCTGGAGACCGCTTTTGCAGCCTATCAGCACGAGCCCAAGGCCCTGGGCGAAATCATCAAAATCCACCTTGATGTCCTCCACAAGCTGCCCAAGATCGCACTACCCTCCTTTGATGGCGATACCCTAAAGTCGTTTATGCCCATGCTCCAGACCAGCGAATGGTTAAAAGAGCGCTCAGCACGCACACCGGGTGGCCTTTATGCGCAGCCGTTTTTGGGCAATCTGGTGATTGTCTACATCTTTGACTTGCCGACGGCGCGCGCCTATGTGAGTAATGCCATGGTCGAGGGGACCGATAAATTTGCCGGCGATCCCAAGCGGCTGCACACCTATGCGCTTGATAACCTACGCCGCCTGGTGAAAACCTACGAAGTCACCACCGTTGGCAGTATGTACCAGTTGATGCTCACCTGCCAGACCCACGAAGGCTACGCGGCCATGCATGTGTTGCTGCCAGAGGTAATGGCGGCATGGGCGCGGCGCATTCCCGGCACCATGCTCCTAGGGATCCCCAATCGTGACTTTATCATTGCGTTTAGCGCACGCCATCCAGCCGGAGTGCCAGCCCTTGCGCGCCAGGTGCAACAGGATGCGCGTGAACGTGACCATGCCCTCAGCGGTCGGCTGCTCACCTGGCGCGACGGGCAGATCGGTGAATATCAACCGCTGCACTAAGAACGGTTGACGGCGAAAAGATCAGCCAACAACAGGCTCAGGCTGGGCACCCCCTGGGCGTGATTCGGAGGGACAGAGCGTTTGCCCCCATTTGGGATGCACCCTAGGGGGTACCTAGGTGTTCGCTGGTCAGGCAATAACGTGCAACACAGTAGCGCTGTTCGCTATCTGCTCTAGCGGTTCGCGCTTTCCAATGGCTGCGCGCAACTAGGGGCAGATAGATCTGTGCTTTTGTGTCAGCTGGTGTGTTCGCCGTACTAAACAGGGCAAAATCAGTGAGGTGGTTGATAGTTACGATGAGCCGATTCTCTGCCGGCACCCGCTCCATGAGGATAATGCCGTCGGTGCGCCAGCGGCTGGTGGCTGGGTCGTAGTAATAGAGCATAAGGGCCGCTTCGCCAAGCCCGGCAATGTCGGCATCAGTGTAGATAATTGTCAAGGTTATCGGTTGCTGGAAAGTGAAGTTGGCAACCGCGTCGCCCTGCTGATAGGCATCAAGCGCAAAGGTGTGACCGGCAAAATACAGGGCCTCCGGCAAGCGCGGCGGCGCATCAATCAGGTTAAGCAGCAGCGTCGTCGGCTGATCGACCGTACCCGCTGCGATCTGGATCTGCAGTTGGCTACCAATACTTGTCGTTAAGGACGTGGCCACCCCCTGATCGGGCAGCAGATTGATTTGCGCATCGGACGCGGGCAAGGTTGCCGTTGGTGTAACGCTCGGCACGCTGGTGGTCGTTGGCATGTTGGTTGGTTGCGGCGTTGCCGTCGGTGAATTGGTCGGCGTTGGTGTAGCCGTCGGGGTCGTAGTGCCAAGCGGTATGGAGGGGCCAAATTTTTGGATGCGCTGGTTGTTGGTATCGGTGATATAAACATGGCCGCCACTGTCCACCGCCACGCCGATAGGATTCATAAACTGCCCATTGCCACTCCCCAATGCTCCCCATTGGGTGTAGTACGCACCATTGCCATCAAATTTCTGGATGCGCTGGTTGTTGGTATCGGTGACATAGACATCGCCGCCACTGTCTACCGCTACCATAGAGGGAGCATTAAATTGTCCATTACCGTTGCCGAGTGAACCCCACTGCGTGAGGTAGACACCATTGCTGTCAAACTTCTGGATGCGATGGTTGCCAGAATCGACGATATACACATGCTTATGGCTGTCCACTGCCACACTGGTAGGATTAATAAACTGCCCATCGCCACTGCCAAATGAACCCCATTGCGCAAGGTAAGAACCACTACCGTCAAATTTCTGGATGCGGTAGTTGAAGGCGTCGACAACATAAACAGAGTCACTGTTGTCAACTGCTACACTAGCAGCAGAATGAAACTGCCCATCGCCATTCCCGTCTGAACCCCATTGCGCAAGGTAGGTACCATTGTGGTCAAATTTCTGAATGCGACTGTTGCCGGAATCGGCGATATAAATGTAGCCACTGCTGTCGAATGCGATACTAGTGGGAGCAACAAACTGCCCATTGCCACTCCCCTCCGAACCCCACTGCGTGAGATAAACGCCATTCCGGTCAAACCGCTGAATCCGATAGTTGAAGGTATCTGCGACATAGATGTGATCGCTGCTGTCCACTGCGACACCAGTAGGTACCCAAAATTGTCCATCACCCTGCCCATTGGAACCCCACTGGGTGAGGTAAGGCGGCGACAATTCTTCACTTTGCGCCTGTGCGATAAGGATGTAGGGGGAGTCGTCGCTAATGAATGCCGTCAATAGTAGCAAAAAGAGTAATCCTACATTCGATAAAATTTGAGGATGCTTTCTCACGGTTACAGACTCCATTTGGCTTGATAAAATAGGCACAAATTGTATCAAGGCATGCGAGGAAGAGCATCAGCCAAATAATGGAGCCTTCGACAGGCTCAGCCAGCGCAATGACAGGCAAAACGCACGGCAATTTGGCGTCGCGTCTTGGTAATTCTGCCCCTTGTTTGTGATGCGCGCGACTTTTATACTAGTGGCATCATCAAGTAAATTTGTGCTCGCAGCGCCATGCTGTACCCAATTCAATCCACGAACGGCTTGCAAAGTTTTGCTTTGCGAGCTTTGTGTTTTTGTAAAGGTACCTGTGCCACCAACTGATAGAGAGCAGCTCCCATGAACGATCAAACCCTACGTGCAGCCCTCGAACCTTTCTTCGAGCAGATCCAGTCGCTCATCCTCCACAAGCAACACCCGGTGACGGGGCTATTGCCGGCCAGCATCGCGGTGACCGTCCACGGTGACTATCGCGATGCCTGGGTGCGTGATAATGTCTACAGCATTCTGGCCGTTTGGGGGTTGGCCTTGGCCTATCGCCAGTTGGATAATGACGGTGGCCGCGGCTATGAGTTGGAGCAGAGCTGTGTCAAGCTCATGCGTGGGCTGTTGCAAGCGATGATGCGCCAAGCCGGGAAGGTTGAACATTTCAAGGAAACGTTGGCCCCGCTCGATGCCCTGCACGCCAAGTATAACACCGAAACCGGCGGCACTGTCGTCGAGGATCATGCCTGGGGCCATCTACAGATCGACGCCACCTCGCTCTATCTGCTCATGTTGGCCCAGATGATCGCCTCCGGCCTCAACATTATCTGGACCCTGGATGAAGTGAACTTTGTCCAGAATCTGGTCTACTACATTGAGCGTGCCTACCGCATCCCCGATTATGGGATCTGGGAGCGGGGGGGCAAGATGAATCTGGGCCAGGTGGAACTCAACGCCAGCTCGATTGGGATGGCCAAAGCCGCGCTGGAAGCACTGACTGGCTTTGATCTCTTTGGGGCGCGCGGTTCACAGGCATCGGTCATCCATGTCATTCCCGACAACATTGCCCAGGCCGATATCACCCTGCACGCCCTGTTGCCACGCGAGTCAAGCACCAAGGAGGTGGACGCCGCGCTGCTCAGCATCATCAGCTTTCCGGCCTTTGCGATTCAAGATGAGGCATTAGTGACCCTAGTGCGCCAGACCATTGTCACCAAACTTGAGGGCAACTATGGTTTAAAACGTTTCCTGCGCGATGGGCACCAGACCGTCTTGGAAGATGAGCACCGGCTGCACTATGAAACGGAGGAGTTACAGCGCTTTGAACATATCGAATCGGAGTGGCCACTCTTTTTTGTCTATCTTTACCTTGACGCGCTCTTCTGCAATGATCAGGCCCTGATTGCCGATTATGAAGCAAAGCTGGCAGCCGTGCTGGTCGAAGCGGATGGTCAATGGGTGCTGCCCGAGCTTTATTATGTGCCGGCCGATCGGGTCGAGGCCGAGCGCGCTCAACCCCACAGCCAGCCACGTTTGCCCAATCCGAACGTGCCGCTGGTCTGGGCACAGAGCCTTTATCTGTTGGGCCAATTGGTGAGGTATGGGCTGTTGCGAATTAATGACATTGACCCGCTACGCCGCTGTTCCCAAAACGCAAGGCGTGAACCGGTGGTACAGATTGCATTGTTGGCTGAGGATCAAGCGCTGCAAGCCGCGCTGGCCGTCCATGGCGTCGCCACCGAAACGCTCGAAGAGTTGCAGCCAATTGAGGTCCATTACCCCGAAACGATTGCCGAGGCCTATCAACAGGTAGGGCGCAATGGGAAGCTGGGCCTCAGCGGCCGCCCCTTGCGCCGCATCAAAAGTTTAACCACCAGCCGCCTCTACCGCTTAGCTGGTCGCCGCGCGGCTTGTCTTTCGGCCCTCTTCCTGCAGCGGGAATTCTATTTGGCCTATGACATGCACTTTCTGGCCGATCGTTTTCGCAGTGAGCTGGCCTATATTCACCGCCACTGGACCCAATTAGGCCGTCCGACGGTCACGGTCTTGCTGACCCACAGCCTGCTGGAAGAGGGCAGCCAAGACTTTTTTGAATTGATGGAAGAGTTGCGCAGCAACATTGTCGAGGGGGTGCCGGTACGGCTTGGGCGGCTGGTCCAGTTGATGCCAACGGCCAGCTTTGAGCGCATTGACCTGCTCCATGACTTTACCTTGGCCTCCACCGTGTTGGCGCGTGGCATCACACCGGCAGGGCGGCTAATACTCCATGGGCCGCACGAACCACTCGACCATGAACGGGAGTTGGCCATCGAGGTGCAGGGGGATTGGGGACAACTATGTCTCCAATTGGAACGCGCGACCAACCTGTACGAAGCCGTCGAATTGCTCGCCGCGCTGAACCGGTATTGTGCGCTCGATCAGCCGATCCAACTCTTTGCGAGCGAGGTGACCTTACGCAGTTTATTGGATGAACTCTATGCCGAGGCCGGGCGACGGCGGCTGTGGGCGGTGGTGCGGCGGGCATCGGCGTTGTTGGGCAAAGTCGATGCCGATCTCGATTATGCAGTCAGCGCCATCCTGATCTGTCAGAAAAACATTCTGGTCGGTCGGGCCTATAGCGTCGATTCGCTGATCAGCCAACCATTACCAACCCAAGAGCTGCTCAACAAGATCAACACCTTCTGTCGCGATGACATCCGCGACCGCGTCTTAACCCAAGAATTGCTGATCTATCTAGGGCTGCTCATCAAAGCACAGCCCGAACTCTTTGCCGATCTGCTAATGGTGCGGGTGAGTTACCTGATTGTGCTCCTGACCAGCGCCCTCGCCCACGAACGACAGAGCACGCAGGACGAGGCCTATGAACGGCTGATGCATCTGGCGCCATCGGAGATTCAACATCGGCTGGCCCAAGTCTTGGCCCAATACCAGCAGATGCAGCCAATCCTGGCGCAGTTAGAAGCGCTCCACGCGGCGCGCAGCCCAGAAACCCTCACCTGGTCGCCCGATCAGGCCTTAGAGGGCTTACCAACACCAGCAGGGGGTTGGCATGCCTGGCGTCAATACCGGGGCATCCTCAGCCGCATGCCAAGTGGTTTCTATATGGGGGTTTGGCAGCTCTTTCACTATACGCGCGGGGTGGTGATTGGTGACAAATTTGAGCGGCGTAACCGCTTGGAAAGCCGCACCGTGCGCTCTGATATGACCCCTGGCGAAACGGCCTTTGCCTTACGCATCGAACACCTACTCAACAAGATCCCCGCCCCTGAATATCGGCAACTTAACCTGGAGGCGTTAAGTGTCCTCTCCGCGCTAACCAGGCAGAACCCTACCTTACGCATTGACGATTACATTGTGCTCGACGTGTTGATCGGCCACGCCGTGCGGCTGGCGTATCTGCATCGCTACCCTGATCGCGCCGGCACCTACAACGATCACAAGGCCGATGCCTGGAATTCCTTCTACGCCCTGCCACCGATCTCAACCACCGACTATCTGGCGCAGGCCTTTCGCTACCTACTCGACTCCGGCGAAGTTACTGATATTCTCCCTTAAAGGCGGATCGCACGATGATGAACGCACGACCCAAGGTTGCCGAATTCAACAGGTCTACACCAGGATAAAAGCTCCGTTCCAACCACAGCACAGCTGGCCTTATAGACGTGCCCATTACTGTCACTAACAGGGAATTCCTGGCGGACACGGTCGGATGAATTGCCTTGCCTATGTACTCTATGCTATTATCTCTGACACGATCCTTACACTCCTCAAGCTTTGTGCTATGTACGAACAATTAGATAGAATGATCCAATATATATATCCGGTAGGGCAGAATGACCAAAGTACTTTCGCTCAAGCAGTTTATCGCACACATGGTAAGTCAAACTAAGGAAGCCGGCTATACCGTAGAGAAAGAGGCGGGTACACGCCTTTTTATCCGCATGAGCAGCCAATCACAAGGGCTGGACATGAAGCTGCTCTACCAAGCCTATCAAAATGCGCCAGAACGGCTGGAAGATGTCGTCAAAGCCCATCTGGCCGCGCTTGCCCAAACCGCGCAGGCCACCAAACCGATTACGCCGCAACAGGCAGCCGCAGCACTTTTGCCGGTTTTACAACCACGCACCTGGCTAGAAGAGATGCAAAAACATCATCCGACGCCGTTGTTACAGCAGCCTTTCGGTAGTGGCTTGGTGATCGTTTATCTTTTTGATTTACCTAGTGGTCGCACCTATGTGAATGAAAGTATGGTCAAAGAGCTCTTAGCAGCACGTGACCTGGCAGCGATCCATGCGCACGCCCTTAAGAATCTGCGCAGTTGTATTGACAAGTATACGATTGAGGGTCATGGAAATTTTGAGCATACCTTAATCAGCTGTGAAAGTCAGAATGGCTACGCCGCCATGTGTATTCTATTGCCCGAGCTGCTAGAGGAGTGGGATCGGCGCATGCCCGGGCGCATGGTGATCGGCATTCCCAACCGAGATTTTATCATCGCTTTTAGCGAACGTAATCCATCTTTTGGCTCGATCTCCCAACAGATTGCCGAAGATGCGCGTAGACAGGAACACCCGTTGACCCCACGGCTGCTGGTCTGGCGCGATGGGGTAGTACGCGAACAGCAGCCGCTACATTGATCGAATTAGTAATTATATACTCAAATCAGAATGAAACCCCTCGTTTCGGTCAGCGTGCGTCGCACTGACCAAAGCATCTAGCGGACTGGAAACAGTTGGCGGTCAGTGCGACGCACGCGATCCCGTTAACCAGCAAAACGCCGGTTCTCAACTTGACTTCAGTATAGTACGGTTGAAAGCAGAAGCGAAACTTCGCCGTCAGCAAAGAATCCGATTCTGCGTCAGCGCTGTAGACAGTAAGCCGTTCAAGGGAGGTTTTTATGAATAAAGTTGTGATTCTATTGGATGGTTCTAAGTTCCGTGAGGGTATCCTCCCCCATGTCCGCCGCTTTTTGCGCCCCGAAGATACCCATCTGGTGCTGATCCGCGTGGCCGAGCCGCCGCAAAGCATCTACTATGTCGAGGGGCCGATCTTTGTCAGTGTGGATGATGTGGCCTCCGAAGCGGAGATTTCGGTGCAGCTGCGCGAAGAGTTGGCCGCGACCAAAGCGCTGTTGGAAGAAGCCGGCTACACCGTTTCGCGTGAAGTACGCTTTGGCAGCGCCACCCAGGAGATTGAACGTTTTATCAAAGAAGCGCAGGTCGATCTGGTCGCCATGACCACCTACGCCCGCAGCGGTCTCAGCAAACTCCTCTACGGCAGTATCGCCGAACATCTCATGCGCCACGCCTCGATCCCGTTGCTGGTGCTGCACCCGGCGGAGCAGGCAAGCAAGAGCTGAACAGACACGAGAGGGGGAGACACGAGACACGAGACACGAGTGCAGTATAACCACCCCGGTCTCCCTGTCTCCCCCTCTCGTGTCTCGTATCTCCCCCTCTTACAATGTCCATAACTAGAGAAGGTACCCAATGAAACTCGGTCTTGGTCTTTACGACAACATGCTGACGGCGGAAAATTTTCGCTTTGCACGGCAGGCGGGGGCGACGCATATTGTGGCCCATATTCCTGGTTTGTTGGCGCAAAAAGATGCGCCGCCCGGCTGCTGGGGAATCAGCGATCCGACCCTGCCCTATTGGACTTATGAGGATCTACGCGATCTGCGGGGGGCGATCAATGCCGAAGGGCTGGAGTTGGTGGCGCTGGAAAACTTTGCGCCGGCCCACTGGCATGATGTGCTGCTCGATGGGCCACGCAAAGCCCAACAATTAGAGCATCTCAAAACCTCGATCCGCAACCTGGGCAAAGCGGGCATCCCGGTGATGGGCTACAACTTTAGCATTGCCGGCGTCTGGGGCCGCGTCCGTGGTCCCTTTGGCCGTGGTGGAGCGGAGTCGATCGGTTACCTGGCCGATCAAGCCCCGCCGCAAGATCCGATCCCCAATGGCACGGTCTGGAACACGGTTTACGACAAAGATGCGCCCCCCGGCAACATTGGTACCGTCAGCGAAGCAGAGATCTGGCAACGGCTCACCGACTTTCTGACGGCAATTGTGCCGGTGGCGGAGGAGGCCGGCGTACGCCTCGCCGCGCACCCCGACGATCCGCCGCTGCCGACCTTGCGGGGCACGGCGCGGCTGGTCTACACCCCGGATCGGTATCAACGGCTGCTTGACATTGTGCCCAGCCACTACAATGCCCTGGAGTTCTGCCAGGGCACGATTGCCGAGATGGCGACGGGTGATGTGTACGAAGCGATTGACACCTACAGCAAACAGGGCAAGATCGCCTATGTTCACTTCCGCAATGTGGTCGGCAAAGTGCCGAATTACACCGAAGGCTTTGTCGATGATGGCGATGTGGATATGATTCGTGCGCTGCGCATCTATCACAAAAATGGCTACGACGGCGTGATCATTCCCGACCACACGCCGCGGCTCGAATGCGCCGCCGGCTGGCACGCAGGGATGGCCTATGCCCTCGGCTGGATGAAGGCCGTGATTACGATGATTGGACGGGAGTAGAGATGACAGGATGACTGGATGACTGGATGACTGGATGACTGGATGATGAGATCATCTTGTCATCCTGTCATCTTGTCACTTTCATATGTGCGTGTGGAGGCAGCACTAACGGCCGTGACACTTCTTTAACTTCAGACCACTGCCACACCAGCAGGGATCGTTGCGTCCAGCCCCAATGGGCGCGAGCTGGACGCCATTCAGGTAATACCAACGCCCCGTTTCGCGCACAAACGCCGACTTTTCGTGCAATTGGCCGATAATCCCTTTGCTGCGGTAAAAAGCAACAAATTCGACCGTACCCGTACCTTCCGCCGGTGAATGGGTGGCCTGTAAGACGCGCAAACTCAGCCATTCGGCTTCCTGTATAGTCTCGGTCAAAAGGCGGCGGTCATCGGGTCGGTGCTGCGAGGGGTGATGGGTGGCCAGCAGGTAGTCGATGTTACCTTTGCAAAACGCGGTGTAACGCGAGCGCATCAGTTGTTCCGGCGCGGGCGGCAGCACCGTACCGTCCAGATAGGGTTCACAACAGGCAGGGTAGTCATTCCCACTGCCACAAGGACAAAACTCAGCCATCGGTGATTCACCATATTATTCAAAGATTTCCGCAATCGCCATTTGGATATCAAGTTTCTCGTCGATTAGATCGCCCGTAGAGTAGGTCGTGCGCGTAATGGGATCTTTGTAGATATGGACAACCCGCGTCGTTGGCTCAACTAACCAACAAGATTGAATCCCCAGTGAGAAGTACGCTTCAAATTTTTGCAAGATACTATAGGTACCCTGGCGTGGTGACAAGATTTCAACCGCCAACAGCGGCATCTCTGTCATACGTAAAATATCGTGTGGAATACTCAGCGGACGTTTCGGATAGATACAGAGATCGGGAATCAATTCATCCTTAATGTCGAACATTGACAGATCATACCGACTGACATCCAGGCTCAATTCAATATAGACGGTATAAAGGCTCAGTCGTTTAAAAAGATGGGCAAGATTGGCCTGCACCATCGAGTGGTTATGCGAGCCCATATCGTCAAATTCTCCTTCGCCGCGTTCTTCCAGCATTTCAATCATTTGCAGATCTAATTGGCCCATGATCACCTCCTTGTACGCAATACACCATTTACACAGGACCAGGAGTTAGGTAAGGTAAGTGGTGGGCATGATGCACCATGCCCACCACTTACCTTATCCGTTAATTAACCCACCATGGCGACCAGGCGGCGCAAGTTATCATGGCCAATCTGGATACCCATCAGCACATCTTCGATCCCCTCATACTCAATCGAGAGCACGCCATTATAACCTTCGCGCTGCATAATGCGCAGACACTGGAGCACCGGCACATTGCCGTGGCCAATGATGGCCCCGCGCAGATAGTTGCCGCCGCGGGTACCAAACCAGCCCTGCCCCGGCGCCGGCTCATTGCCCGACTTGATATGAAAGTCCTTGGCGTGACAGTGAAAGGCATAGGGCATCAACCGGCTCACCGCAATGGTGGGGTCATCATCGGCGCAGACAAAGTTGCCCATGTCGATCAACACGCCAAAGTTGGGATGATCAACGGCGGTGACCAGCTTTTCGACGCGGAGACTTTCTTGGCAGAACCAACCGTGGTTTTCGACCATCGTCTTGATCCCTTTGCTCGCCGCGTACTCGGTGACCGCGCGACAGCCCTCAGCGAGGCGTGGCAGCGCGGCATCAAAACTCTTGGGGCCGACGTGATCTGCCGGCCAACCACTCGAAGCATCGTGACGCATGCCAGGGACACCCAGAATGGCCGCGATATCCACTTCACCCTTCACGCGCTCGATTTCAGCATGGAGTTCACCATTCGAGCCACGCAAAAAGTCGGCCCCGATGGTGTAGTTGACAATGTCAATGCCGACCGCATCGGCCTCGGCGCGCAACTCGGCGGCATAGTCGGGCAGGCTTTTGCCCTCGGGGACGATAATCTTGGAAAATTCAATCACATCAAAGCCAATCGCTTTCGCTTTGGCGATGACGGCCTTTTGCTCGATCTGGCCAGCGTTGACCAGCCGAATAAAACTATAGGAACTAACACCGATTTTCATGCTGTTATCTGCTTTCTAGTGGTCTAAGTAAGAATCAATAGTCAAAGTATCATAGCACAATATGATCAAAAATCGTGCACGCGTATTTCGATTCACTAAAGTCTACAAGACAGAACTCGTCTCTTCAACCTGCAAATAGTGCCAATAAGCCAGCCCTTCGGCGTGCATGGCGCGGCGGTAGGCAATCGCCACCGCGTCAAATTTCAAATGCAATTCCGCGGCGAGGTCAAAGGGGACTTGTTCGGGACGCTGTGACTCAACAATGCGCTGATCCTGGCCGAAGATCGTATCCTCGAATTCTTGTAACACGGTATCGGGCTGGTCAAAGTCATAGTTGCGCCCGATGATGCAATAGCCACGACAGCGGTCTTTGGCGCTGGGCTGGACGGCAAAGAAGTAGACCATCCCTTTGGTCCCACCCCAGCCCAGCCGTAAGACAATCGTGTAGGGCAAGTGCAATTCATAACGGCTGCGGCGCTCCGGTTTGACAACCGTTTCATTGGCAAAGACCGGAAAATCCTCGCTATTCTGCGCTTCGGGGCGGACAATCGTGTAATGGAGCACGTGGCCACGGGTCTCCACCGTGTGCTCCGGCACCAAGGGGCGTTCCGGATCACCGAGCAAACCAGGGTGTACCCATGGGAAATGGCCAAAGTCGGTAAAATTTTCCAACTGGCGCGAGGCATCACTTTGCCAGGTAAAAGGGCCGGTCTGCACTACCTTCCAATCGCCGCCCTCCAATTCAGGAATCTCCGGCAAGGGATAAGCCGGTTCTGCCAGCGCCACCCAGATCAGCCCATAGCGCTCTTGACAGTGATAACGCACGGTGCGCGCCTTAGTAGGAATGCTGTTCGTCGCGCTCTGGGGGATCAATACGCACGCCCCCTCAGCATTGTAGCGCCAGCCGTGATAGGGGCAGACGACACAGTCATCCGCCAGCCAACCCAGGGAAAGGGCCGTGCCACGGTGGATGCACAAATCTTGCATGGCGTGCGGGGTGCCATCAGATGTGCGCCAGAGCACTAAGGATTCGTCGAGTAGTTTCGTGCCATAGGGGGCCGTTGCGGTGACATTTTTGCTATAGGCAACTGGGTGCCAACAGTGGAATAATTTCGCGGAAAAGGTGGACATTGCTTTACTGCTTTCTGCTGTTTTGTTACTGCTGATAACCGCAGTTTGGGCTTGAGATGGTATAGGCAGAGGACGCGGAGCGGCTTAACGGCATTCCGCCGCAGAGCAGCGGAACGAGTCAGCTTGCGATGGATTCCTTCTGTCTTCGTGTGTCTTTGTGTGTCTTCGTGGATCGCTTTGTCCTAAGCCGCCGTATAGCCGCCGTCCACAGTCCACGCCGCGCCGGTGACAAAGGAGGCTTCATCAGAGGCCAGAAAGAGAATGACATTGGCGATCTCTTCTGGTTGCCCCAAGCGACCCATCGGGTGCAACGCTTTCATCTGCTCATGCACAGCCGGGTTGCCGGTGACATTGGCCGTTAACGCGGTATAGACAAAGCCAGGACAGACGGCGTTGACCCGAATCCCCTCCACCGCGACGCGCACGCCCAAGTCGCGCGTCAATTGGACCACCGCCCCTTTGCTCTGGGGATAGGCGCTAAAGCCATCGGAAAAGGGCAAGCTGGTCGGATAGCCGACCAGACTCATCACCGAGGCCAGGTTGACAATCGATCCACCCCCCGTTTGGCGCATGGCGGCCACCGCGGCGTGACACATGAGCATCGTCCCGCGTGCGTTGACCGCCATCACCGCGTCCCAGCGTGTGGCCACATCGGCAGCCGGGTCAACGGTGCGCGGGGTAATGCCGGCCGAGTTGACCAGCACATCAAGGCGGCCATAGCGGGCAATTACTTCATTGACTACGCGCAAAACATCATCTGCGCTCGTCACATCACACAGCATGGTTTGGATGGGATAGGCGTTGGTCGCAGCCCCGGTCGCCACATCATCTAAAAGAGTCTGATTCACATCGGTGGCAACCACCTGAGCACCTTCAGCGGCAAAACGTAGGGCCGTGGCCCGGCCAATGCCCGAGGCCGCCCCGGTAATGAGCGCAACTTTAGCTTGCAGTCGTAATTTGGTCATCTTGTTGATCCATGATTTTGGTATTGATGATGGCGATATTTGTCTGAATTTATTGCGGCATTTGATTGCTGTATTGTATAGTGAACAGAATAGTATTCATAATATCTTGAACAGAAAAGAGACCCATGACTGAACATTATCTTGACGACAGCGAAATCCACGATGCCTGGGACAATGCCCTATCCCCACGCTTAGTCATCAAAGCAGGTGACACGGTTGTGTTTGAATGTCGCGACGCCGCCAACGGCGCGCTCTCCCCCACATCAACCCTCCAAGATTTTATCAACCGCAAACGGGGCGGCGGTCATCCATTGACCGGGCCACTCTTTGTCAATGGGTCAGCGCCGGGTGATGTGCTGGTGGTGGAAATCCTCAAACTTGTGCATAAAGGGTGGGGGTGGAATGGCCACTCACCTAATTTTGGTTTGCTGGCGGCAGATTTTGATTTCCCCTATCTACAGCTATGGCAGTTGGATGGCGACTTCTGTTACTTTCAAGATAACGACAAAGTGAAGATTCCCTTTGAACCCTTCTGCGGCGTCATGGGGGTAGCCCCCAAAGAATCAGGCCGCATTCCCACTGGCCCACCGGCTTTTCATGGCGGCAATATGGATATTCGTGGACTGGTTGCCGGCGCGACGCTCTATCTACCGGTTCATGTGCCAGGCGCGCTCTTCTCCACCGCCGATTGCCACGCTGCGCAAGGGGATGGTGAAGTGGGCGGCACTGGCATTGAATCACCGATGACGGTCACCCTGCGCTTTGGCCTGCGCAAAGGACGTACGTTGGTCGAGCCCCAGTTTATCACCCCCAGCCCACTGACCAAGACCGATACCAAAGGCTATTTCTGCACCACCGCGCATGGCCCAGATCTCTTTGTCAACGCGCAGAACGCCGTGCGCTACATGATCGACTGGCTGGAAAGTGAGCATGGCTTTGCGCGCAGTCAGGCTTACTGTCTCTGTAGTGCGGCGGCGGATCTCAAGATCAGCGAGATTGTTGACAAGCCGAATTGGCTTGTCTCGTGTTACCTGCCATTGAGTATTTTGCAAGGGTAACCGGCAATTTCACATTTTAACAGGCCGCATATCGATGAGTGCGATAGCCCTAATAATAGAACGCGGATTTCACAGATTCGGCGGATTGTCGCTGATTTTTATCCGCGACAATCTGCGTAAATCCGCGTTCTATTATTCTTAACAACATTCACCATCCATGTTAATCAAGGCATGTAGTATGATATTGCCCTTGTAGCGGCATCATCCATCCACCCCGACCTAATCCAAAAGGAAAGTTAATGTCAACTTTATCCCGACGCACCTTCTTGAAACAATTAGCCCTGGCCGGTGTCACGGTCACGCTCTATGCCAAAAGTGGTTTTCACCTGGCCTTTGCCGACGCCGGTCCCACCGCCTTCAAAGTGCGCGTCCTGCATACCAACGACCACCATGCACGCATCGAAGCGGTCGCCAGCACGGGGCCCGCATTGGTCCACGGCGGGGTGTCCCGCCGCAAGACGTTGATCGATGCCCAACGTGCGGATGCCGGCGATACGATCGACCTGTTGCTGCTTGATGCCGGCGATGTTTTCCAAGGCACGCTCTACTTCAACCAGTACAATGGCATTGCCGATCTGGAATTCTACAAAGCGATGCGCTACCAGGCGATTGCGATTGGCAACCATGAGTTCGACAAAGGGCCGCAAGCCTTAGTTGATTTTATTGACAAAGCGAACGATCCCGCCTTTACGCCAACGGTCAACCCCGCCGGTTCAATCGCGGCCGCAGTCGCCATTCCGGTGATTAGCGCCAACATCAACACCACCAGCGAATCGCCCCTCAATGGCAAGATTGTCAAAAACACGCTGATCACCCTGGAAAAGGGCAGTGCAGCCGGCAAGAAGATCGGTATCTTCGGGTTGACAGCACCGGACACCGCGATTCTCAGCAACGTGGGCACGGGCATCAGTTTCGTTGGCAGCACCGACCCGGCGGACGCCAACACCGAGCTGGTTGATCTGATCAATGCGCAGGTGACGGATCTAAAAAACCAAGGAGCAGATGCCATCATCGCCTTGACCCATGTCGGCTATCTGCTGGATCAGGCGCTGGCGGCCAAAACGGCGGGGATTGGGCTCTTCATTGGCGGCCACAGCCATACCCCGCTTGGCCCACAACCGAACAAACAGGGTGAATATCCAACCCCGGTCACCAATGCGGATGGCGAGAATGTACCGGTCCTCACCGATTGGGAATGGGGCCGTTGGCTGGGCGTCTTTGAAGTCGGCTTTGATGCGGAAGGGCGAGTTTCAGAGCTTACGGGTACACCCATCGAAGTGATGGCCGACGAAACCAATGCGGCCTATGTCATCCCGGATGCAGCCATGGAAACACGCATCAACACGGATTACCGCCCGCCGTTGGACATTCTGCGCACCACTAAGATTGGCACCACCGCGGTGGCCCTGAATGGGGTGCGCAGTGATGTCCGATCCAAGGAGACCAATCTCGCCAGCCTGATCGCCGACGCGCTGCTGGAAAAGACGAGCACCGACGGCGCAGAGGTGGCGCTGATCAATGGCGGTGGGGTGCGCGCCAGCATTGCCGGGCCGGATGTCACCGTGGGCAATGTGCTGGAGGTGCTGCCCTTTGGCAACACGATTGCGCTGGTCACTGTGACGGGTCAACAGTTGCTGGCCGCGCTTGAAAATGGTGTTAGCCAGATCGAGTTGGGTGCGGGTCGCTTCCCCCAGGTGGCGGGGCTACGCATTGAATTTACCGCCAATCTGCCCGCCAACCACCGCGTTTTGAGCGTCGAAGTCCAGAATGCCGACGGCACCTACAGTGCCCTCAACCTGACCGCCGACTATCGCGTGGTCACCAACGATTTCATGTTGGGCGGTGGTGATGGCTATGCTACCCTGGCCGCGGGCAGCGACAAGGTGAACAGCGGGCTGATCATGGCCGATGTTGTACAAGATTATCTGGCCGCCAACTCGCCGATTACCGCCGAAACCGTTACCCTGGGCCGCATCAGCCGCAGCTACTATCTCTGGCTCTCGCAGGTCAACACGGCGGTGGTGACGGGGCGGTAGGTGGGTGGTTTGTTTGTTGGCTAATGCAGTGTTAGGGAAGTTTTGCTAGGTTAACAGGGGAGTCAGCGATGCGGATCGAGTCACGGAGTGACGGCAGACGGTAGCCGCAGGTTTCAACCTGTGGGTCAGCCCCAGGACCCCAGCCTTAAAAGGCTGGGCTACCGTCTGCCGCCACTCCGTGGCTAATTCCGCAAAACTTCGTTGACACTGTACTAGTTGGTTTGTTGGTTCTGTGGATGGTTACATGAGCTTGTCGAAACCAACCACCTAACCACCCATCCCTCTTTTTGAAGAAAGCAATCTATGACGAAAGTCGTTTGGGCACTGGTCTGGCTCTTTAGCCTGCTGACGGGGGCCAGTTTGATTGGGCGCTGGCATTGGTTGTTGGATCTTGCGTCCCATTATCATCTGCAATACACGGTTGTACTAGCAAGCTGCCTGTTGATCCTGTTGCTGCGGGGTGACTTGCGACTGCAACTGCTGGTGCCGGTGGCGGCGCTGTTGGTCAACCTGTGGTTGGTGGTTCCCTTTTTTCTGCCGCTGGGGGCAACCGCTGCGGCGGCACCAAACCAAAGTACCCCGCTGCGGGTGATGGCGCTCAATATCTCCACCAGCAATGCGGGCTATCACAAAGTCGTCGCCCTGATTCGCGAACGGCAGCCCGATCTCGTCTTTATGTCCGAGGTGCGTGAAGATCTGCTGGCGGTGCTCCGGGCAGAGCTAAGTGATAGTTATCCCTATCTACACGCCGAGCCGTCGCGCATGACGCTGGGCATCGCGTTCCTTAGCCGGCAACCTTTCTTAACAGTCGAAACGGTCAGGCTTGATGATCGCTGGCGGCGTTACCTGCGCGCCGAAATCGATTGGCAAGGGCAACCCCTGACCATTGTCGGCATCCACCCGCTGCCCCCCATGAACGGCGAGTGGGCCGCCAGCCGCGATGGTGGGATTGCCTTGATGGGCGAGTTAGCCAATCGCGCCGACACACCATTTATCCTGCTCGGTGATCTCAACGCCTCGCCCTGGTCGCAGCCGATGCGTAGCCTGATGGCAACCACCGATCTGCACTATGCCCTCCAAGGACACGGCGTCTGGCCGACCTGGCATCTGGGGGGCGCACTACTGGGCGCGCCGCTTGACTATGTACTGGTTTCACCCGAATGGATCGTGCGCGATTATGTGGAAGGGGGTGATATCGGCTCCGATCATGTACCGATTCAGGCCGACCTGGTGCTGAATGAAGGCAGGTGAGTAGGTGATTAGTCATTGTTCCCGATCGCCTCATTACCAATCACCTAATTACCAATCACCCAATCACGAACGGCTCCCACCTTGGTAAAACTATCAACTACTGCCACCCCCATCACCTGGCCCCGGCGCGCCGGCATTTGGGTGGGGATTGGGCTAAACCCAGCCAGCATCTCCACGGGTGGCGGCATCGCCATGCTGATTCCCTTTCCGCATCTGCTATGGGTATTGCCGAGTGGGGCACTGCTCTTGGTCATGATCAGCATCAGTCAGGGGCTGCTAGGGCGACAACGGCGGGAACGCCTCGCCGGACTGGCCGCCCACACGATTGGTACGCAGGGTGCGCGCCTGCTCAGCCTGCTGATGGCGATTGGGCTGATCGGCTGGAGTGGCTTTCATGGCGGGGTGTCGGGCGCGAGCACGGCGCAACTGTTCCAGCTACCGCAATGGACAGGTGCGCTCCTGATCATCGCGCCGCTCTATCTGCTGAGCATCTTCGGCATCAACCGCTGGGCCGCGCTCAGTTGGGTCACCACCGGGGCAGCGCTCGCCTTGACCATTTTCGCGCTGACCGCCGTCGACCTGAGCGCCCGGCCCCTCGCCGCCGTTAGTCAGCCGCCGACTGCCCTGACCCTGGGTGCGCTGCTGCGGGCCTTTAGCACGATCATCGGCTACGCCACCCTCTTCTCGCTGCGCACCCCGGACTTCACATGGGACTTTGCGAGCCGGGGTGATGTGGTCAAAGTCAACTGCTTTTACTTTGTGCCACTGCTCTTTTCGCTGGGGGTTGGGGCGCTGCTCTATCGCGCCACCGGCAATTGGAATATCGCCGATGTGCTGGCACAGACCCACTCCGCCGCACTGGGCCATCTCTTCCTCATCGTCGCGGTGATCTCGCCGCTGATCTCCGGTTGGTATTCGGGCGCGTTTGCGATCAGCCACCTCACTGGCTTACGCCCCAACCAGAGCACCCTTTTCATCTGTATCCTCGGCTTCGTCCTCGCCGCCACGCGCTTTGATCAACAGTTGCTGCCCTTTCTCACCTATCTCAGCGCCGGTCTGGGACCAGCCTTGGTGCTCATGCTGCTGATTCCGCGGCTGAAGTCACCGCCAGCGACAAGTTATGCCCTGGCGGCATGGTTGGCCGGCGCAGTGATCGCCGTAGCCATGCGCGCCCAAGGGCAGCCACTTGATCTGCTGGTGGGGATGGGGGTTTGTTTGGGGGTGTTGGGTGGGCTGTGGTGGGGCGGTTGGAAACCGCATGCAACATAAACAAATCCTGCCTGCGCAGGCTAACGGCTCGGTTGATCGGCGACAAGCGCTACAGGGCGGGGTGTGATAGTCTGCATAATTTCTTCGTGGGTGGGTAGCGTCTTTAAGTCATATATCGCTTGTAGGGTCAACCATGACGCGGCATCGCCGCCGAAGTAACGGGCAAGCCGTTGGGCGGTATCCGCAGTAACGGAACGGCGTTCTTTCACGATCTCATGTATACGCGTCGCCGGCACACGAAGCGCTGTGGCAAGCGCATTCACACTCAGGTCTAACGGTACCAGAAAATCTTCCCGGAGAATTTCCCCTGGGTGAACTGGGCGCATGCGATTGATTGGTCGGGTCATTTGTTTACCTCAAAGGCTGATTAATGATAATCAACAATTTCAACATCAATTGGGCCCATCTCTGTCCACACAAAACAGATCCGATACTGATCATTAACGCGGATACTATACTGGCCCGCTCGATCGCCGCGTAGTGTTTCAAGTCGATTTCCAGGCGGCGAGCGGAGAAACTCCAACGTCTGTGCTGCATCCAATTGTGTCAACTTGCGAACAGCCACATTTTGAAAAGCTCTGAATGGACGTGGGTTACCACCTTCAAACAGATCTTGTGTATGCTTGCAGCGAAATGATTGAATCATAAAGGCGCATTATATTACGTTTCACGTAATATGGCAAACTCAAACAACTGTGTACCTGTTCCCAACGGATATGCGAGTACCTGACTTTTTATGGGGTTTTCTGCTCAATTCCCTTGCCAATCGCAACCCCGGCAGCATCGGCGATGTCACCAACATCAATCAGATCGCCGCCAACTTTACTGCCACCGATCTTGTCGCCACCGACGTGGTCGCCCGCATAATACTCGTTGATATAGAGGTTGCCATGCTCACGCTCGTGTGCAGGGATCGCCTCACGTAACATAATGCGTACATCAACTTCGTCCAGGCTCTGTTCGTAGCGCGCTTGATAAACACCTTTACGCAAATAGCGCTGCAACAATTCATGGCGAAAAAAGTGCGGCTTGTGCGCCTGGCGACACTCAGCACAGATACAGGGCACCATCTCATGGACAACCAAATTATGAAAATCACCATGGATTTCTTCAACCGTACGGCGAATGATTGCGAGGAAGCCGATTTTGTTATCACCTTCGAGCGCGATGGTGATCTTACGTTCGAAATAACGCTCGCGCACTAGAGCGTGTTATGCACTTCATGGACCTTGTGGAGTTGAGTATACTAAAGGGATGAACCGAAAAATATACCCCAGCGATATAAGTGACGATGAGTGGGCGTTCATAGCGCCCTACCTGACCTTGATGCGAGAAGATGCCCCACAACGGGAACATGCTTTGCGGGAGGTCTTCAATGGCGACCGTTGGATTGTCCGCGCCGGTGCCTCATGGCGGATGATGCCCCATGATCTACCACCTTGCGGGTGCCCTATGGGCGCCGTCTACCAGCAGACACAACGCTGGATCAAGGCCGGTGTCTTTGAAGCGATGGTGCATGATTTGCGTGTTCTGTTACGCGTTGCGGCTGGGCGGAATGAGCAACCCACTGCAGCTATTTTCGATGGGCGGACGATACAATCAACGTCTGAGAGTGGTAGCCGGGCAGGCTACGATGGCGGCAAGCGCAAAAAAGGCAGTAAAGTGCATATGGCGGTTGACACTTTAGGTTACTTGCTTGGGTTGCATGTGACCGCTGCCAACGAACAAGAGCGTTCCCAAGTCTATGAACTGGCAGAGCAAGTTCAAGAAGTTACTGGCGATGCCGTCGAAGTTGCCTTTGTGGACCAAGGCTACACTGGTGACGATGCGCAACAGATGGCAGCAGATCATGGCATTCAACTGATTGTCATCAAACTGCCCGAAGCTAAGAAGGGCTTTGTGCTGCTGCCTAAGCGTTGGGTCGTTGAAAGGAGTTTTGCCTGGACTGGGCGCTTTCGCCGCTTGGCCCGTGACTATGAAAGACTGCCCGAAACTTTAGCTGGCCTCCATTTCCTAGCTTTTGCTATCCTGATGCTCAAAAATGCTGTTCATCTCTTTTCATGAAGTGCATAACACGCTCTAGGCAGCATTTCGATAATGAGTTGGCCGCTGCGCTGAATCATGCCCAAGACGGGTAGTTTCTCGGTTTCCAGGGTACCACGCCCACGTTTGGCTTTCAGTCGGTTTCGCCGACCGGTGCGCCCTGCGGCCTGAACGGCGGCCGGTTGTCCTTTGTGCCCAGCCACAATATACACCTCATCAAACTCGACCTCCCCCTCGAGTACCGGTGCTTGCCGTTGCGCATGAAGCGCTTGGCGCGGAAAGGTAGTCATCTCGTGGACATCCGCCTGATTCAACGCTAGTTCCTGGGCAATCTGTTGATTCGACAGGTTCAAGCCCATGAAGTAGAGACACATGATCCAGACTTTCACTGGCTGACGGTGACCTGCCAACGGTGTCCTGGTCAAGTCATCAAACTGCTGCTCGCAACTGTGGCAGCGGTAGCGCTGGCGGCTCGGTTGATTCGTGTGAAAGCCCCGTGACGTGATGGCACTACGATAGTATCATGCAAAATTTTATTCATATCCTCATGCGAAGCGTGCGGACTCCCTTGTCTAATGCTAGCCAGTTTGGCTACTTTATCAACAGGGTCGGTAACAATTATTTCAATATGATCTCCTGCCTCGAAATTTCTTTGTTCTTGTGAAAAGGTATGATCACGTTGATAGGTTAATGCCCGTAACGCGTCTACAGTAGTTGACTTGCCAGAATTGTTTGCACCTACGATTACTGTAAGCCCACTTCCACGCACTCCTGTAGGCTGAGCAAACAGAAGCTGTTGTTTAGTGGCAAAGCCTCTTAGACCACTTATTTCAAGTTTTTTCAACATTGTCTATTTGTTCCTATACTGAAGTCAAGTTGAGAACCGGAGTTTTGCTGGCTAACGGGATCGCGTGCGTCGCACTGACCGCCAACTGTTTCCAGTCCGCTAGATTCTTTGGTCAGTGCGACGCACGCTGAC
>JALHQH010000040.1 GCA_022842065.1 Caldilineaceae bacterium | reverse complement strand
CCCTTCAGCGACAGCGTCTTGGTAATCGCTGCGGTCAGGGTTGTCTTTCCGTGGTCGATGTGTCCGATGGTTCCCACATTCACATGGGGCTTCGTCCGCTCAAATACTGCTTTGGACATTAGAAAATGCCTCCTTGATTTCGATTTTGGCAGGTACTTTTTGTAGCTATTCGCAACCCCACTCCCGACGTTGCGAATAGCTACTCATCCACAGAACTTCCTAAAAACAGCCATCTACCTTTGGTATCGCCCTAACCGAAGCGAACCAAAAATTAGGAGCCCACAACCGGATTTGAACCGGTGACCTCATTCTTACCAAGAATGTGCTCTACCTGCTGAGCTATGTGGGCCCAATCTAATGATTAACACAAAATAGCTAACAAAATTTATTAACGATTTAATGTAACCATTAGCAAAGTGGGCAGGGGCGGATTCGAACCACCGTAGGCGTCGCCAGCTGATTTACAGTCAGCCCCCTTTGTCCACTCGGGTACCTGCCCATATTGATGATAGCTGCTGATTTGCCGACTGCATCAGCAAGAGCCGACGACCGGACTTGAACCGGTAACATCCTGTTTACAAGACAGGTGCTCTGCCGGATTGAGCTACGTCGGCAAATTCATCATGCCCTTTCACCAAATAATCTTTGCAGACTATATGGGCCAGAACAACCGCAAAAAATGGCTTCTGGTTTGGCTGCTACCCGGCTATTATGCAGCCGAAGACGCTTCATGACGAACGATGGTGTATTATATCACATCGTTGCATATGGTCAAATTGGTGGGTGTAAGTTTGACAATGAAATGCTTAGCCTACCCCGCCGCACAGTTATTCCCTATGATTCTGGAATAATCAACTGCTGCCCAACATAAATCGCATCCGGATTGGTAATCCCGTTTAATTCGATAATCGCCTGCGCGGTCACGCCATATTGCGCTGCAATGCTGGAAAGACTCTCCCCCGATTGGATCACATGGATCGCGCCACGGGCAACAGCAGCATCACGCGGGGAAATCCCTGGGATGATAAGCTGCTGGCCTACACGCAGTTGGTTGCGATTACTAATATTGTTACCCTGGGCTAGCACATTGGGATCAATCCCATACGTCTGCGCAATTCCCAGTAAAGTCTCGCCCGGTTGCACAACATGGGTAACGCCTTCTCCACTGCCCGCATTACTCTGCCCAGCGGGCTGCCCAACGGTCGTGGTGTTAGCACCAGTGGTCGCCGTATCAGCCCCAACCGTTTCCACATAGCCGGGAATCTCCAACTCTTGCCCGACAAAGAGGCTATTGGCATCCGACATACTGTTGGCTTCCATAATCGCCACTGTGCTGACATTAAATTGCAGGGCAATACTGGTTAAACTATCGCCAGTCACAACCCGATAGCGGTAAGGCTCGGGGGTCGGCGTGGGCACGCCTTCGGCCGTCATGCCTTCGCTATAAGGCATCTGCAAAATCTGCCCAACAAAAATATTGTCGTCGAGCAAATAATTTAGCCGGCGCACCGTTTCGGTATCAACCCCAAAATCAACGGCGACGGAGGAAAGCGTATCGCCCTCTTTAACATAATAGTCAATGGTCGACGGCGTTAATGTGACGGCAGGCGTAGGCGTTTCGACACCAGTGGTTTGTGTTAGCGTATTAATCGTCACCAATGGTTCAGCATTAACATTGCTCACTGTATTGGTTACAACCACGAGTGTTGGTTCTGTTGACACCGCCGTCGTCGTCGGTGTCCGATCACGGCTACAGGCAACGAGCAAACTCATTAGCAAGATTACGGGTAGGCTCAGGCAGCGCGGCATAGGCAATTTTTAGGTTCTTTTACAGAGTTAAAGGACGTTCATTGCAAAAATAGTTATTCAAATTATTATCGAACAATCTTGATGACCATTTTTACAATTGAGCGCACTTTAAAGTAGACAAGATAGTCGAACAGTTGCATCATCATAGCACAAGCTAACAGTGGACGCAAGCTTCCTGGGAAAGGGCATTTCACTTTGGGAGCAAGGTGGGTGCGTCGCATTGGTCGTACGCGATCGCGGCGGCGAAACCACGCTTGACCAGTGCGACGCACATGCGTGGGAGCAGCAACGCGCCCGCAAAGTGAAATGTGTCCGCTGGGAAATGCGCCATTCCTATCAGCTTAAATTTGGTCTCAACCACAATCAGTGAACACCCTACAGCAGACACTATCCAAAGGGAGTAATCAGATGACCCACACTTTCTTTCACTCACGGCGCCCTAATGTCTATGCTCGCCATGGCATGGTTGCCACCAGCCAACCCCTCGCGGCGCAGGTTGGGCTCGACATCCTCAAAAAGGGGGGGACTGCCGCAGATGCGGCCGTCGCCACCGCCGCCATGCTCAATGTCGTCGAACCCATGATGACCGGGGTCGGCGGTGACTGTTTCGCCCTCTACTGGGACGCCAAAACCAAAAGGGTGACCGCGCTCAATGGTTCCGGGCGCGCCGCCAGTGCGGCTGACCCGGCGACACTGACGGCGCTTGGCTACGACGCCATGCCGGGCAGTACAGGGCACACGGTTACAGTGCCAGGCACAGTCGCCGGCTGGCACGATCTGGTCATACGTCATGGCCGGATGGAACTGCATGATCTGCTTCAACCAGCTATTCGCACCGCCAGTGAAGGGTATGGCGTGACCGAACTCGTCGCCACCCTCTGGGCCGGGGGTATCCCCAAGTTGCGGCGCGATCCACAGTGGCAGGGCGGCAATCGCGATAACGGGCCGGCCCAACCCAGCGCCGAGGAGCTGTTGTTGGATGGCCGTGCCCCCCGTGCCGGTGAAATCATGCGCCTGCCCACCTTGGCCAAGACCTTGCGCGGGATCGCAGCCGATGGACCGGATTACTTTTATCGGGGTGACTTTGCGCGCAAGCTGAGCGAACATGTACAGCGGTATGGTGGCTGGCTGACCCCTGAGGATCTGGCCGTCCACCAGAGTAATTGGGAAGAGCCATTAACCGCCCGGTATGGCGATGTAACGCTCTATGAATGTCCCCCCAATGGGCAAGGGTTAGCGGCGATTCTGGCGGTCCAGTTAGCCGCCGGTTTCCCACTGGCGACCATGAGCGAGGCCCAACGTGTCCACACGATGATCGAATGTATGCGCCTTGGCTTTGCCGATGCCCAACAGTGGGTGGCTGATCCAGCGTGGACGCGCCTCCCGCTGGCCCAACTGACTAGCGCAGCCTATACCAACAGCCGCCGCCAAGCGATCCAGCCGGATCGCGCCATGGCGACCTGCGCGTTTGGCGAACTCCCCACGGGCAATGACACAACTTACCTGAGTGTGATTGATGGCGAGGGCAATGCCTGTAGCTTTATTAACAGTGTTTCCGCGCTCTTTGGCTCTGGCTTGGTCGTGCCAGGAACAGGCGTGGTGTTGCAAAATCGGGGGGCCAACTTTACGCTGATTCCTGACCATCCGAACACCTTGGCACCCAACAAACGCTCTTATCAGACGATCATCCCAGCGATGACGGTCTATCATCAAGGCCCCTATGCCGGCGAATTACATGCCAGTTATGGGGTAATGGGGGGAGCCATGCAGCCCCAGGGGCACTTCCAAGTCTTGGTCAATCTGATCGACCTGGGCCTCACGCCGCAGGCTGCGCTCGACCGCCCCCGTTGGCGGCTCTCCTCTTTGGCCGCAGGCATGGGCGTGCAACTCATGGGGGCAACCCAAGCAGGTGGGCTTGTGCAAGTCGAAGAGGGCTGGGACTTTGCGACGCTGGCCGAATTGGCGCGACGCGGCCATCAGCTCGCACCAATGACCGGCTTCAGCGAGGTCGCTTTTGGCGGTGGCCAGGTGATCCTGCGCGATCCAGTCACCGGCATGTTGACCGGCGGCAGCGAACCACGTATGGATGGCGCGGCCGTGGGTTGGTAAATATGGTGGGCGTGGGGGAATGGCTCGTTGGGGAATGGCTCGAAAACGAGCCATTCCCCAACGACCAGCATGCGCTTCAGCCATTAGCCCAGTTTTTTCTCAAAGAAAAGATCCTCGTCGCTGGCTCTGATCAGTCGAAAGCCCAGCTTTTGATAGAAATTAGTGGTACGGCTGTTCCAGGTTGGCGTCTCCAACTTCCACTTGCGCGCCGCAGGAAAATAGGCCTGTAGCAGCACCATTGCCTGTGTACCCACCCCCTGACCATGGTAGGCCGGATCGACAAAAATGCGGCCCAGGTAGAAGTTACCATGACCTTGGTTAAAGATAATTGCCCCACCCACCATTTCGTCATTGACCAAGATCTTGAGATAGGCGGTCGCTTGCCCCATCATGGCCCGTTGCCAAGCGGGGGAATCATAACCAGGGGGACCACTTTTTGTCGGAGCGCCGCAGGTAATGTCGCTGTGAAAGGCGCGCGTAGAAATCTCCGTCAAACCTTCCGCGTCCGGCAGACTAGCAGGCGCTAAGGTGACAGTCAACGCGGGCAAGGGCGAAAGGCGCGTAATCGTGGCCATATTGGCTCCTTGGTGCTACGCAATGGGTAACGGCTACCCAGTAACGCGCAAATGCGATCGGTGACGGCATCTGGCCCAAAGCACTCAAAAGACTTTGCGCCAGGTGTAACCTTTGCAGGTTTCCGTAAAGCCAAGGCTGTCATAGAGCCGATTGGCTGGGATCATGTCACCGGTACCGACCATGACGTCGGCTGCTCCCAGCACCCTTAACCGCTGCAACCCCTCGACCATCAGCGAACGAGCTAGACCATGCCGGCGATGATCAGGATGGGTGCAGACTGGTTCAAAGATGCCCAGACGGTTAGCTTCGTCATAAGGAATGCCCACATAGGCCGCAAAGGTGCCATCCGGGGCAACGGCAACCAGATCGAGATGGGGCCGGAAGGAAGGGGCAAACCGTGTAAAATTTTGATACTCCAAGGCGGTGTGAAAATCACGGTTGAAAGCGGCGTTTAACAGATCCGCGATCTGCTGACAGTCGGCCAGGTCGGTTGGGTCAGTGGTACGCAGGGTATAGCCCGGCGCAATGGCCGGCACTTCCAGGTGCGGGGTTGCCAATGATAGACGACGTGTCACACCACCACCCGTCAACTTGGTATAACCCCGCGCCCGCAGCAATGCCTGCCGCGCCAGGTCATACTCATAAACAAAGAGCTCAAGTTGCGGCCTTGTGCTATCGGGCCGCAAGGTGGGTAGCGCCGCTTCCGCCCAGTCGATCATTGCTTCTTCCAGGTGGCGGTAGGCCGGATGAAGTTGTAGATGCGCTTCGCCGTCGCCTTCGGCATTGACGACGCCAACCAATTCGCCCGTGGCATTTTCCCACAATTGGACCCGTCCAAGGCGGTGCGCTGGCCATTCAGGGTGGGCGGTGTAAAAACGCTGTCCATCCCAGCGCCTGACCTCCCAGTTAAAACCGAGCGGGGTCAGCCGATAGCTGGTCTGCAAAAGGTTACGCACCTGCCAAAAGTCGGCCTCGTTGACAAGGGGACGCGTGGTTACACGCAATGTGCCCGGCGAGGGGGCGTCGATGGTTGCAGTCATCTTCGTGCTCCAGTAGTTGCGTGGTAAAGATAGCGCCGGTGCAAGCCCAATTCATAGGCTTGGATAATCCCATTACACTCGGCCAGACGATTGTTGTAGAGAAAAAGCAGCGCTTCCGCGGCAAAGTCGGACGCTTGGGCGACTAAAAGTGCTTTACGCTGGAGTGCCAATTGATAATCTTGCCCTGTAAAATCTTGGGCTGTAAAGGTCAAACCATTACTTTGCAAGGCGTAGGCCAATGGGGTCTGGTCCGGGGCGAGGCTTGCTACCGCAAAATCAGCGCGGTCCAGCCATGGTCCCCAGCCATAGCTATAAAAGAAGGCCAACTGACCACGCGGGCGCAGCGCCGCTTTAAGCTGGCAGACGGTCGCAGCATAGTCGTTGCTAAAGTAAATGGTATCAATGGCGACAATGGCATCGAATGTCGCGCTCGGCAGCTCAAGTGCGTTGATGTCGCCAACCACAAAGTGGCGGCGCGGCACGTTCGCGCCCACGCGCGCCTGCGCTTGGGCAATGGCCTGGGGGATATAATCCAGCCCGGTGACTTCAGCACCGGTTGCGGCGGCCAGATATTCGGCAATCAGACCATTACCACAGCCCAGGTCGAGCAGATGGGCCGTGTGCGCAAGTTGGAGCGTCTCCAGCAGGGCCTGGAGTTGGTGTAGATCGGCAAAGCCATGTTGTGCGAGGTTGCAGCCAAAAGCAGCAGCGCAAAACCGGCCATAACTTTGGCTTATCGGCAACGCACGATAAAACGCTTCGTAAAATGCACGCATGGTGCGGGCTTCTTTGTGGTTGGCGCGTCCGGTGATGTGTGCACAGCATTTTGCAGACAAAAGGCTCCCTGGGGCTAGGGAGCCAGCGTGCACAGCCCATCTGGTAAGAGTGCTTAAGCGTCCGGCGTATCAGCGTTGCGGATGATTTGCACTTTGACGTGGGCGATTAGCGCAGCCAAGGCACCCAGCGCGGCCAAGACCGGCGCAAAGATCGTGACCACCCCACCAACAGCCACCCCGGCGGTCAGTGGAATCTCCAGCAACACCCGATCCTCGGCAGTACGAACAACCAAACGGCGCACATTGCCTTCGCTGACCAACTCTTTGACGCGCTCAACCAATTGGCTACCGGCAATCTCAATTTCCTCGATCCAGCCTTGTTTGGCGTCCGGTGCAACACCGTTGCTTTCGGCGGCTGGCGGGGGCGCGACGGGCACAGTTTCAATTGTCACCATGGTTTCAACAGGGAGACCGTCTTCGTTGGTCGGGGGCATTTCGATTTTTGTCGTGGGCATTGTCATGGTCGTACTCCTTATGACATAACAGCAGCGATAATTCACCCTTCAGTATAGGCGCGCGCGGTGCCATCAGCATCAGCCACTTGGGGGAACTCGATCCTGGTCGGCTGGATAGGCAGATCAAGGTGTTGCTGCGCCGGCACAGCGAATGAAGCCATCCGCATCTGCGGCCAAGCCAAGCAGGGGCAAGGGGTCATAGGTGTTGGCAATTTCGCGCTCATCGGCGTAACTACCAGTGGCGTCGGCTTTGACCACGGAGAAGTGCAGGTGGCGACCAGTAAACTGCCAGCGGCTACCGCCCCAGTTGCCTTGTCGTCCTAATAAGGTGCCGGCTTTGACAAATTGTTCGTGGGTACCGGGGGGAAAACCAGGCGCGATATAGGAGGCAGTACCATCGCGCGCAGCCATGTGGGTGTAATAAGTCCAGATCTCAGTCCCAGCTGCAATCCCGGCCGCCGGCACCGCGGGGAAGGCAGGGTGGCGAATAATGACAGTGCTCTTCCAGTCGTCTTCGCGCGTGAGGTAACCATCATAGGCAGCAACAATCGGGGTCAAATTGTTTTCGGGGTCCGGGCCAAAGATATCCAGCCCAGAATGACGATGGCCGGGACGAAAACTGTCATCCCAGCCAAAACCGACATAGCCATTCGTGGGCAGCAACATTGGGGCATTGCCACAACGGCTCCCCGCCGTGATAGACCACGTTGGGTACCCTTGAGGATTGTCCAGCCATTGGCGCAAGCGGATAATTTGGCCTGAGGCCGCCGGCTGCCACAGGCGCAAGATAACGAGAAACAGCAGCAGTAACCCCAACAGCAAGCCGCCCCCGAGCAGAAGCCATCGTACCATCAAACTTTATCCTCGTCGGCTGAGCCAGTATTCAACATCGGGCAGCATCGTTGCGGCATCACTGCCGGGGCTGAAGACTTCGGCAAGATTACCCTGTTTGTCAATCACATAGATGATGCCGGTGTGATCGACAAAGTAGCTACCAGGGACTTCACTACCTTCCACCGGATTTTGCGCGACATAGACCCCATACGCAGTCTTGGTTGCTTCATACATCTCACCTTCCAGCCGCACCCCGTAAAAATCAGCGTTAAAGGAAGGAATGTAGGTCGCCAACTTTTCCAGCGTATCGCGTTCTGGGTCAACCGTCACAAAGACGAAGGCAACATCATCAGCCGCATCACCCAATTGGGTGGCCATGGTATTCATATCGGCCAGCGTAAAGGGGCAAACATCGGGGCAGAAAGTATAGCCAAAGAAGATCAACACGACCTTCCCACGCTGGTCGCTCAGCTTAAAGGGCGAACCGTCATAGTTGGTGCCGACGAAGTCAAAGGCCGGCCCGGTTTCATCAAAGGTTGTGCCGTTGAAGGTGTGCGGTTTGCTACAGCCGACCAATAGCACGAGCACGAAGATAACGAGTAGAAGTTGGTTTGTTGTGCGTTTCATCATACTGTGAATTTTACCACAAACGAGTTAAAACGTGAAAACGTGCTGCGTAATTCGTGATGGCGTGATGGCGTACCCTCTGCTCGTTCACGTAGCACGAATCACGTTTCACGTCTCATGCCGTAGTCAGCGCGATCACGCGTACAGGGCTACCCGAGCCGTTGACGATTTTGAGGGGCGCGGCAATCAGAATCGCGCCGGTGGGCGGCAGTTGATCCAGGTTGCAGAGGCTGGCTAAGCCCAGGCGCCCCGAGCCATGCATGATGTTGTGGGCGGGGAAAGGGGGATCAAAGGCACCAGCCTGACCAGCATCAGTCCCCACCGTTTCGACGCCGACGCCGAGCACATCACGCTCGTGGGCAAGAAAGCGCAGACAATCGGGGTGAAAACCAGGGGAGTGCGCGCCATCTTCGCGCACATTCAAAAAGGCTTCACGCCCCTGGCGTTTGGACCAATCAGAGCGCAGCAACAACCAGGAGCCGGGCGCAATCTTGCCATGTTCACCTTCCCACGCCTGCACATATTCGCGCGTGAGCAGGAAATCTTCATACTGGGCCACCTCTTTGCTCACATCCACCACACAGGCAGGACCGACAAATTGGCGCACGGGTAGGGTGTCGGTGGTATTGTTGGCACGATCCTTGCCCGTGATCCAATGGACCGGGGCGTCGAAGTGCGTACCAGTATGTTCGCCGAGATGCAGGGTATTCCAATACCAGGCCGGCCCTTTGTCGTCATAGTTCGAGATCACCTCTATCGTTAACCCAGGTGATGGGGCAAAGATCGACGGCAGATCAATCACCGGGGTATCAGGGCCGAGTGGTTGGGTCAGATCAACCACTTTGACACGGCCGGTACGCAATTCTTCAACTAGCAGGGAGAGGACAGTCACAGGTACACTCATGGTTAGCTCCTTGAGTTGTTCATCAATTAGATGGGATGGGCTCCACAGGCGTTTATACAATTAATTGTCAATTGTTTTTCATTAATTGTTAATTAGCTTGTTTGTCGCGGATATAGCGCTCAAAGCGGAAGGCATTTTCGGGCAATTTTAGATCCATGCCAAAGTGATCCGGGCCAACGGCTTCAACCTTGGCAACGATGACGCTGAGATCATTGCGATCAAAGGCTTCGGCCGCGGCATTCATAAAGTCATACATGTTGCTGACCGCCGCGACATGGGGACAGCCAGCGCCCCGCGCCACCGCAGCCAGATCGGTAATGCCGTGGGTGGTGTGAGTTTCAAAACCGCCGGTCGAGAGCAGGCTGCCGTTGTCAAAGATCAGGTGAATCAGATTGGCCGGGCGGTAGCGCGCCAAGGTGGCCAGCGTACCCAGGTTCATCAGCACCGAACCGTCGCCATCCAGCACGACAACTCGTTCTTGTGGCCGGTTCAGGGCCAACCCCAGCCCAATCGATGAGGCCAGGCCCATGGCATGTTGCAGATAGAAAAAGTTGTCACAGTGGCCCAGGTCATATAATTCTTGGGCGCAGGCCCCCATGATCGTCACCACCAGGCAATTTTCAAATTCAGGGTAGAGCGCTTTGATACAGTCGGCGCGTTTCATGGGTTCTCCTTGTAAGGCGGGTAGATGGGTACATCGGTACATCAGTAAATCGGTAAATCGGTAGTTCAGCAGACCGTACTGATGTACTGATGTACTGATTTACTGATGTACCGATTTACTGATACCCATCCATTCAATAAAACTCATCTAATAACTGATAAAAGGCCAACTTGTCTTCATCTGGTTGCGGCAGACCATATTCACTGAAAAAGAGATCAACCCACCTTTCACCACAGTTGCGAATCAGGCTACGCCGCGCCAGCGCTAGATCGCGATAACGGTCGCTCACCCCAGCGCGCCCCAGGTCGATAAAGCCGCTGACCCGGTTACCCTCGATCATAATGTTGGGCAGGCAGTAGTCGCCGTGGGTGAGGACGAGATCCTCGTCTTTGGGCATGGTCGCCAGCAATTCATCAAAGAGATCCAGGGCCGAACGCGTCTGTCGTTCTGGGTCGAAATCAGCTTCATTGACCAGGCCGCGCATGGCTTGCTGCCGCGCATGCTCCACTTCACGCGCCAGGCAATGGTCAAACGGACAGTCAGTCGGGTTAACCGCATGAATCTGACGTAGCCCCTGCGCCAACAGCCGGACCAACTGACGGGTGTCGGTCTCCAACTGCTCGGAAAGGGTGGCAGCGTCAACCCCTAGTACCGCCGAAGTCAGCAGATAAGAATGGGTGGCATCTTCATGATAGGAGAGTACACGCGCCACCGGCAACCGGTCGGCCAGCCAGCGCAAACGGGCCGCGTCATCGGCCAGGGTCACCAGCTCGTCACGTGGGCTGACCTTGAGAAAACTAACTGGTCCAGCCGCGTCCGAAAGCCGATAGACTTGGGCGCGCGATGCGCCAATTACAATCGCTTTGGCATGTTGGATCTGTTGTAGGTAGGGCCCCAGTGGGCCGTCCAGCAATTCGGGCGGCAACACTTCATGCATCAGACCACCATCCTCTTCTCTGCAATCATGCGCGCTTAGGCAACGACATGCAACGTTTTAAAGCCAGTAGTCAACGCCTCACCCCCGTTTTCACCCACCACAACCACATCCTCGACGCGACAGCCCAGGTGAAGGGGTAAAAAGATACTTGGCTCTGCGGTAAAACACATCCCCGGCTGTAAGATCGTACTATCGCTAACCGTCAGAAAGGGCGGCTCATGCACATCCATCCCAATCCCATGCCCCAAGCGGTGGCGAAAGGCGTGGCCATAACCACCATCAACGATCACCTGCCGGGCGGCTGCATCGGCCTGGGCGCAACTGTTGCCGGCCTTGAGCGCAGCGATCCCGGCGGTCTGGGCACCGATCACCAACTCATAGACTTTGCGATACTCGGCGTCCGGCTCGCCAAAGTAGACCGAGCGGCCATAGTCATAACAGTAGCCATCATAGAGGGCACCAAAATCATAGGAGATGCTTACCGGCGCGTCCAGGGGCACGAGCAGCACTTCGTCTTTATTGTGAAAAGCAAAGGGGTAATTGCGCCCCATGTTATAGAAGCTGGTGACAAATGACTCGGTCTTGGCCCCATGCTTTTTGAGCTGGTATTGCACTTCGGTGATCAGATCAAGGTTGGTCATGCCGTGGCGCAGGTTGGGCAGCGTCGCCTGATAGGCCGCCTCGGTGATCGCGCCGGCCTTACGCATGATGGCGATCTCATCGGCATCCTTGATGCGGCGCAAGGGCATTAACAGCGCTGACGCTTTGCTCAGCGTGGCGGCGGGGCGTAGCTGCTGCACATTAAGGACCAATTCCGCCCAGGCCCGATCATTCACCGCAATCTGCGCGCCATCGGCGACCTTAAAGCTGTTCAGGACATCCTTCACCAGTTGGGCTGGATCACCGGCATCGGGCAGCACGCGCACATCGTAGCCCTCGACCCCCCCCATGTGAAAGTCGGCCAACATGCGCGGCAAGGTGAGAATCGGCGCGCCGGACTGGGGAATCCATGCGCCGGTGAGCCATTCACCGGGATAGATCGTGTTGCCAAAGTTGGGCTCCTCGCGCCCGATGCCGGTGACATAGTGCAGGTTGGCGGAGGGGTTGAGAAAGAGCAGATCAATGCCCTGTTGAGCCATTTGTGATTGAACGGCGGTGAGACGTTGCTGATAGTTCGGCATGATTTCCCTATTGATTTTTTGCGCTGCTTGCCGGCAGCAATGTTCAAGGCAAAGACAGGCTAGGATTTACAGCGTTTTTTGGTAACGGCCACGGCCGAACTTCTTCGCCAAGCAAAAAGCCGTTGATATACCTACGGCTTGGGTGACGCAACACTTCGAGCTGTTGCATCACTGCATAGCGATCATAAGCGGCTTGGTGGTGTTGAATGGTATAGCCAGCTTGGTCAACCATGAGCATGACATACCAAGCACACAGATCGGGGACCTGTGGATTGCCAACGCTGCCCAGGTTAACGATGTGTACATCATTAAGCCACCGATTCATCGGCCAGTGAGTATGCCCAACACAAACCAGATCAGCGTCACAGTCAGTCATACGACTGCCTATTTCTTCTTCACTATAATCGGGGCGAATCCCAGGACTTTCATCCGTCCCCGGCGATGCGTGGACGCCAAGCAAGCGTGTGCCATTGGGTAAGGTCAACCGTTGTTCAATTGGTAGCGCATCCAGAAAGGGCAACCATCCGGTGACCGCGACCGCGCCACGGGTCCAGCCAACCGCCAAGGCAACTTCCTCATAAATTGGCAGATGGCGCAAGTCAGCCTCAACTTGATGGCGATGCGGTGGCGGCCGATCCGTGCTGGCAATATAGCGATCGGTATTGCCTCGCACAAAGCGCACATTAGGCAGTGCAGTCAACCGCTCCAGCACAGCGATCGGCTGCGGGCCAAAGGCGATTAGATCACCCAGTACCCAATATTCATCAACACCCCCTTGCTGCGCGATGTCAGCTAAGACGGCATCAAGCGCGATGGCGTTGCCGTGAATATCAGAAAAGAGGGCAATACGCATAGGCTATACGTCACCTTCCATCAAGTCGCGGGTCAAGAGCAGCGCCACCGGCGAAAGCGCGCTCAGCGAGAGGGTATGGGCCTCTTTAATCTGCTGGGCAATCCGTTTGGGATCGCGCGCATAGTCGAAGGGAATCCCCAGCCCGCGGATCACTGCTTCGGTGACAATGCCGCCGCGCGTATGCCAAGGGTAAGGTTCACCCATGTGGCCGCGATGCGCGACCAGCATACAGAGCGGCAGTTGGTAGAGCATTGACAACGAGACAATGCCATTCATTGCCCCCAGAAAGCCATGATTTTGGATCAGCACCAGGTTGGGGGTGCCGGCAAAATGGGCACCCGCGGCAATCCCAATCGCCTCTTCCTCCTTCGCCACCTCGATCAAACACATCTCTGGATCATGCTCGGCCATCTGTAGCAGATAGACCAGCCACGTCTCGGGCAGCGCCGTGATAAAGCGGATGCCGGCCGCTTTGATGCCCTGGTAAACGAGCTTAGAATTCTCGCGCGAAACGGTCATCGTTCTGTCCTTAATTCTGTCAGCAATTTGTTGCTTTTTTTTCTGCACTTTTATGCGAAAATGAAGAACATGGGGTTCTCTACGCGTAGCGCTAATGCGCCAACATTAGTCATCCATCGCACTCCGATCATTGATCATACCGCACTAATTGCGTAGGGCTGCCGTTGTGGCACCGGCACCGCAAACTTTGTTACCATCAAGGTCATTGCCATGAAGTGAGTGGCCGGAGATGGTACGGGTTAGTTTACTTAGCACTGGGATAAAAGATGAACCAAAATTTTTTGACAGACTTATGGTCGCAATGGTGCCCGTGGGGGGGAAAACACCAACTGCGGCGCATTATAACATTGATGCTGATCCTGTGCAGCTTTGTTTTCATGCTGTTGCAACAGGCCGCGAGTCGTGCCGTGGCGGGTGACCCAACCATCCCTGCGCCGGCCGCGCGCAACACGTTGCAAAGCGCACCAGAGCGCAACGGCGAGGTCTTTTTACCCCTCATTAGCGTACCACCAGCGCTGACGAATGGCAAAGCCGTGGTCTTTGTCTCACGCCAGATCCCCGCCACGGGCACCGTCTATTGGAATGTACCGAAAGGCTTGCCCGGTATAGGCCCATACAGTCGCTATCAAGTGGCGGCACCGGGCAAACTACTCATCCGCGAAGGCGATGGCCACATCCGCACGCTGATCGACGGCAGCAACCCAACCGCGGCTTCGCTGCACCTGATCGATGTCAATGCCCCCGATGTTGCTTACGACGGTGGGCAGATTGTCTTTGCCGGCATCACCGCCGGCACTTATAGCCGCAGCACGATGACCAATCCTGGGGCTTGGCGCATCTATGCAATCAATGTCGATGGCAGCAATCTCCGGCAACTGACCACCTCCAGCCAGGATGATCTCGACTTGAGCCAATTTGGCGGCAATGGCCCCCAATTCCGCCCCTATGATGATACCGACCCCGTTTGGCTGCCCGATGGACGGATCGTCCTGGTCTCCACGCGCTGGCCTGGGTTGTCCATGTATGGTGGGGCACGCACCTCCAACCTGTACGTGGTCAACGCCGATGGCAGCGACCTGCATCGCATTACCGCCGAGCGCAACGGGGGGGATCGGCCGGTAATTGATCCCTTGACGGGGCAGATTGTCTATTCGCGCTGGTGGCGCAACTTTCGCCTGGCGGCCAATGATATGTCCACGCGTGCCGCGCCCCGTGGTGGTTTCCTCCTCAAAGATGGCTTGGTCTCCGCCAATGAGTCCGGCCACCTGGGGGATGTACCTGGCCGGGCAACCAATCTGAGTCGCAATGCCTGGCATCTGGCCAGCATCAATCCTGATGGCACTGGTCTTAAATTATGGGGCATTGGCTCGAGCAACTTTCTATTGGGCGAAGATGCCAACTTTGCCTATGGCGGGGCCTTTGCCCCTGATGGCTCTTTTTATGGCAACTTTTTCCCCATGAAAAATGGGACCGAGGCGGCAGGTTTTGGCGGCATTCGCCACTTCCAGCCTGGGCCGGCGGGTAGCTATCGTTCGTTGATCGGCATCACCTCGGAGATTGGCTATGAGCCGGTGAGCAAAAATCCGGTCTCGTATGGCGTCAATCTAGGCAACTATGCCGCCGAGCCGACGCTGATCAACGATACGCGGCTGGTGATCTCCTGGGCGGCTGACATTAATCAGGACTATGGCCTCTATGTGATCAACAGCGACGGCACAGAGAAAACCCTCCTTTATGATCTACCCGGCACGACCGAAGTGCGGGCCAGAGTCGTCGAGCCGCGGCCACGGCCCCCAGTCATCGCCGATCAGATTACCCAGCGCGCCAGTCTGCTGCCCCCCACTGCAGCCGGCCCCTACAATACGGATGGCGACTTTACCTTCCATGCGCTCAATGTCTACTTCAATGGTCCGGTTGACAGCAATATCGTCAGCGCGATTCCGGTTGGTTCCGCCGGGACCATTCGCTTCTTTATCGATCACCAACGCAGCGAGCAAAATGGCTCATTGGAACCGCTCGATTGGCCGATTCTGCTGCAAGAGTTGCCAGTGAATCCAGATGGTTCGGTGATCGCCCAATCACCGGCGAATGTACCCCTTTTTGAACAGATTCGTACCCCCGCCCCCGATTACAAAGTGCCGCTCACCGGCCGCACGACCACTGAAAATGGAGGGGCAGCCCATGTCGCCGGCCTCAACTTTGGGCGGCCGGGCGAAGTCCAACGTTGCGTCGGTTGTCACACCGGCCACACGCTGATTGCGTTCCCGGCGGATCCAGCAGCGGCCCAATTCACCAATCTGGCACCGGGCGCAACGATCTCCTACTCGTCGATCCACCCGCTGATCAACCAGAGCGGCGAGGGGCTGATCGACCGCGAGGTGATGAAAGGGCGCATCATCAAATATTGGCGCAGCCATCCCCAAGCGGACCCCAAAGATCAGTGGGTACAATTGGCCTTCCCCGTACCGGTGACGGTGCGGACGGTGCGCCTCTACAACCCACGTTTTGGGGACGAAGCACGCTCAACCACCCAGGTCGAAGCGGCCACGGTGATTCTTTACAGCGACCGGGGGGCGACGCAGGAGGTGGCGCGCCAAAGTGTCGGCGCGCTGGCGGTGAGTGGCACCGATGTAGCCTTTGCCGATGTCTACGCCCGCGCCGTCCGGGTGATCGTAAATGAGGTTACCGGCACCTTTGAAGGCAATGATGTCGCTGCGCTCGCCGAGGTTGAGGTGATCGCGCGGGGCGAGGCAGGGCCCTAAACAGGGGCACCTCGCGGCTACCCATGAGATGCATGCGCAACGGCGCTGTGCTAAAATAGAGTCCTGACCAGTCAGCGGCCAATGATGGTGCGCGATGGCAGACTTCTATAGACAGGCGCGGCGCTGAACGCATATGCATTGGGCGCACAAAAACAAGGTAAAACAGCATGATCTATACGGAACGCTTGGTGGTTAGGCCTTTTCTTGCCACCGATTTCACCGATCTTTTTGCCTATCTTTCGCTGCCCGAAACTTATCGTTTCGAGCCGGGCGCGCCGATCACGATTGCGGAAGCACGCACCCTCGCCGCGCAACGCGCCCAGGGCAACGATTTCTGGGCAGTCGTGCTGCAGGCAAGTGCCACCCTGATCGGCCACATCTACTTCAAGCAGATCGAGCCGCCGGAATTGTTCACCTGGGAGATTGGTTATATTTTTCATCCGGGCTATCAACATCAGGGTTATGCCACGGAGGCAGCCAAAGGGCTATTGAACTTTGCCCTGAATGCTTATCCGATCCACAGGGTGATGGCGCGCTGTAATCCGGAGAATAGCGCATCGTGGCAACTGCTCGAAAGGATCGGTTTGCGCAGAGAAGCCCATCTGCACAAGAATATCTTTTTTCACCGCGATGAGGCCGGCTTGCCCTGTTGGCAGGACACCTTTGAATATGCGCTCCTCCGCGAAGAGGGTCGCTATCCAATCAAGACGCAGAAAGAAAACTCGTGAACCGTTACCAGACCACCCTGGGCCTTACCGGCTACTTGTTGATTGGCACCGCGGCCGTGCTGATCTCTTCGGTGATGACATCGATTACCACTGAATTCATGGCAACCGGGCTGACACTGGCAGCGATTGGGCTGATCTTTCCGGCGCGAGCGGTGGGCGGGCTGCTGGGCAACTTGCTCGCCGGCGTCGGCTCTGATCTGTTGGGGCGGGGTCGGCTGGTCTGGCTGGCGGCGCTGCTGCTGGGGCTTGCATTGGTTGTCGCCGCAGCAAGTGGACAATGGCTGCTCTTTGTCGTCGGGTTGCTCGTCATCAGCGGCGCGCAATCGGCACTTTCGACGGGGATCAACGCCATGATCGCCGATGCCAATCGGGAACGGCGGGCGCAGGCGCTCAATACGTTGCATGGCGTCTATGGGGTGGGGGCGGCGATCTCACCGTTGTTGATCGGCTATCTGCTGGGGGGTGGTTTGCCCTGGCGCTGGGCACTGGGCGGGAGTGGGCTGATCTGGCTGATCTACGGGGTCGTGGTCTATCTGCTCTATCGGGGCGAAAACCACAAACAGGATCGCGCGCAAACTCAACGGACAGAATGGCAGATGTTGCGTGAGGGTCCATTTCTCGCCCTCTTTCTGATCGCCTTTGCCTACAATGGCATTGCCTGGAGTCTGCTCGGCTGGATTGCGGTCTTTATGGAACAATCAGCCGGCCTTTCCACCTTCCTTTCGATTTCGATGATCGCCGTCTTTTATGTGGCGCTAACCATTGGGCGCTTTCTCTGTGCCGCCTATGCCGAGCGCATCGGTTACACCTTTACCCTACTCATCCTTGGCATTGGCATTACCTTAACCTATGGCCTGGTCGTCTTCGGCACCCCATTGGTCGTGGCGGTGGGGGTCTTTCTCACTGGGCTCAGTCTCTCCGGCCTCTTTCCCACTGCGCTGGCGCTAGGGGCACAGCGCTATCCTGAACAGACGGGCACGGTGAGTGGCATCCTCAGCGTGGCGATGACGCTAGGCTCGATGATTCCACCGCTCTGGACCGGCATCATCGCCGAGCGTTGGAGTTTTCAGATCGCGCTGGGCGTGAACTATATCATGGTGGTGCCGCTCATCTTTCTGGCGCTCTATCTGGGACGGCAAGAAAGTGCGATGGTCCAACCGGTCAAGGACGGGGTAATCTAAACAAAAATCGTAGGTCAGCGCCTCCGGCGTGACAGCTCATTGTCACGCCGAAGGCGCTGACCTACGCAGTTGGCTATTGTTTTGCGGTCAACACGTTGTGGAACTGCCCAAAGGTGGTGATGTTGCCGGGGCCGTAGGTCTGGCCATCTTTGACGGCTTGATAGAACTCGGCGAAGGCGGGGCTGCCGTCATCTTCCTGCACAGTGAGGCTGGAACCGGCTTCGCAGATGGGGTTGGCGTCGCTAGGAAAGGCCCATTGCAAGGTCTCTTTACTACAGGCATAGTAACGCACGGCCCCGTTAGCGCGGGTATAGCAGTAAAGGTGACGCGGCGGATCAATAAAGCGATAGTCAACCCGATAACGGGCCAGGGCTTCCTCATCAATCGTCACCCCTAGCCCGGCCCCTTCCGGCACGCGCAAAAAGCCGCTCTCCACCGCCAGTGTGGGGGTGACTAGTTGTGATTCCCAAATATTCATACAGGTAATCGCCGGCCAACGTGCTTGTTTGAGCACTGCCCCCCAATGGGCCGCCCAGGCGGTAGTGATACCCGTGCCGACCAATTGTAGCCAAAAAGGCTTGTTGTGCTCTTCGCAGATGTGCGCCTGCTTCTGCAAAGCAGCGGCCCCGGCACAAAGGACGAAACCATCGGCCACATCTTCACGTAGTGTAGTTGTAATCGGTGGACTGCCATAGTGCATGGCGACCGGCCGATCGATGCGCGCCCGGATCTGCTTGTTGCCGGCCACATCGTGTTGAGGGATCGGGCTCTCGATCATGGTTACCTGTTCGTAGCCCTCCAGCGTGCTGAGGAACTTGATCGCATTGGCGGCATTATCGAGCGTACCATTGAAATCAAGGTCGAGAATAAACTGGGGCGGGGTGACCGCAAAAACGCCCTGCAGCGCAGCGTGCAGATCATGCCAGGTGCGCGCCTTAAGTTTGGCGGACATGTAACCCTGGGCTACGGCAGCCTGACACTGTTGCGCCCAGTCGTCTGGCCCCATATCCATCGACCACCAGGAGATTGGGCACCAGTCGCGGATTTTGTTGCCCAGCAGGCGATAAATTGGGGTGTCCAACGTCTTGCCGACGGCGTCAAAGAGGGCCATCTGCACACCGGCACCCAATTCGTCTTGCCAGAGCAGATCGGCGGCATTACGCCCAATCAGCCGCTCACGGATATCCTCCGGCACTTTGGCCCAGGTGTAGTTGGGAATTGTCTCGCCCCAACCGACGACGCCATTATCGAGCGTGAGTTTACAGAGCTGAGTAATGCGCCAGTGGGGCAACCAATATTGCAAATGTTGGTTGGTATGCGGGGTAAAGGGTACGTCAAGGTAGAAAAATTCGGCTTCAGTAATTTTCATGGTAGGCTGTGGGTTTGGTGGTTGGTGATTGGTTGGGAAATCAGTACATCAGTACATCAGTACATCAGTACATCGGTACATCGGTACATCGGTACATCGGTGACAGTGTAATAGGTATCAATTCCTTATTTACCGATTTACTGATGTACCTATCTACCGATTTACTGATTTACCGATTTACTTTTCCACTTCTCCGGAGGAACAATGGAACTATTGCTAAGTGTTGCCCTGGGTATCGGGTTGAGTGCGGCGTGTGGGATGCGCGTCTTTGCTCCGTTTGCGGTGATGAGTGCGGCAGCCCTCACGGGGCAACTGGGGCTGTCGGACAGTTTTGGTTGGATTGGCACGTATCAGGCGTTGGTGCTTTTTAGTGTGGCGACACTGATTGAAGTGCTCTCGTACTACATTCCCTGGGTCGATAATCTACTCGATACCATTGCCACGCCTGCGGCCATTCTGGCTGGGGCAATTGCGACTGCGTCAGTGGTCACCGATATGTCGCCGCTGATGCGCTGGACGCTGGCGATCATTGCCGGCGGTGGCACGGCGGGGATTATCCAAATGGGCACGACCTGGATGCGCGGCGTATCTAGTGTCAGCACCGGTGGGCTGGGCAACTTTGTCGTCGCCACCGGTGAATGGATGGGTTCGCTGACGATTGCCACGCTCTCCGTGCTCTTTCCCTTCCTGGTCCTGCTTTTCGTCGCCATCATGCTGATTGTGATTGTGCGCCGCCGCAGCCGCGCCAACACCACCACCCTCTACATGCCAACCATGTCCTAACGGCCGGGGGCTAAGCGGACCCTTCGACAAGCTCAGGGTCCGCTTAGCCCCCGGCCTTCTTCGCTTTGTAGCCCAATTCGTTTAATAGCTCGACCAGCTTATCGCGATGGTCGCCCTGGATCTCGAGATCCTCGTCTTTGACCGCGCCACCGGTGCCCAGCTTATTTTTAAGCAATTTAACCAGCGCTTCTTTGCCGTGCGGTGGGCTCAGCACCCCTTTAATCACCGAAACCGTTTTGCCACCGCGCCCTTTACGTTCGATGTAGACGCGCACGGGGTTGTGCTGTTGGCGCGTCGGAAAGGGCGCGGCCAGATTGGGCGGTGCCGCTTCTTTTTTTGGGGCAGCCGCCGGTTCCGGGTCGGTAGAAAAGACAGTGGGTTTGTCAGTCGTCGCCATAGGTCGATCTTTCAGCCAAAGTATGAACGATTCATTTTGTCGGGCAAGCGGAGCTAATCATACACGATCTGTGAGAAAGCGAAAAGTGTTAATGGTAAAAATAAAGGAGGGTGGGCCGGCCAGCTCACCCTCCTTTATTTTACATCCGAACAGTTTACGTTTTAAGCTTCTTCATCGCCATCTGCACGCTTCTTGCGCAATTTGCGCCGGAACAGGTCGGCTAGTAGGACCAGGCCCAATGGCAGCGTCACATTGTTACAGAGGCCATCAGTCAAGTCACCGACAGGAATCTGGAACGCGCCGGGGGTAGTTGTGATCGGGACAGTTTCTGTCACCGACGCACTAGCACCGACCCCCGCAATTTCCGAGCCATCGCGGACCTGGAAGACATTGGTCATATCGCCCGACTGCGTTAACGTGTCAACCGAAGCCGTCAACGCGGCGGTATCCGTTGCGCCTTGGCTGGCTGTGACCTCGGTGGCCGCCACACTTCCCGTGATGAGTGCGCGAGGTTGGATTGCACCCTCACCCAGCGCGTCGCCACTCAGGCTGAAAGCAGCCCAATTATAAGGGGCGGCGGTCTCTTCATTGGCCAACAGCTCTAACTGTGCCAGGCGCAACGCCTCGGCGGTGGTCGTCTTTTCCGTCAAGTGGCGATAGAAAGTCGCAAAGAAGGTGGCCACACTGGCATCATCGACGCGCCAGTTGGTGCTCAAAACGGCTGGTGCACCAGCATAGGCAAAGGCCCAAGCCAATTCTTTGACTTCTGCCCCATCGGCAAATTTGGTTGTCCCCTCTGGTTGTTGGTTGCCGGCAAGGACAACCAAATTGGCCTTATGCAAATCCAGTTTACTAAAGATCTCGTGCGTTTCCAGGCGGCCATCATTTTCATCATCTGGCGACAAGGTGATATGGCTGAAGAGTGGCTCTTGCGGTTGATAAAAACCGGCCGTGCCCAAATGTAGAATATCGATCTGCGGGGCCTGTGTATAGAGTTCACTTTCCGTTGCCGTTTGGCCTAAAAGTGGTGTACTGCCCAGACTTTCGCCGACAGCGCGTGCAGACTGGTGGGCAAAGGGCAACAGTTCATCACCGCTGCCCATGACTAGCACTGCCCCCTCATTGTTGTTACGCTGCTGCAAGATGTGCCCATAAAGGGTCGCACTCGGGGCATAGGTTACAGCGTAGTTTTCGACCAGATAGCTGCCGTTCTGGGCATCATAGAAAGCAGCAAAGGGTGCATATTGCAGGACACCATGCGGGACAATAACCAAGTTTTGGTGGCGCACGAAGGCGCGTACTGGGGTAAAGAGCCGTGCGAAAAGGCTTGAGGCCTCGGTAATCTCCGCTTCGCCGACCCCTAACTTCTCATAGAAGTCACCGATCTGATTGAGTAACTCAGTGTTTGTAATATCCAATGGCACCAGGACAGCACGCTCTTTATCAACCACCCATGCCACTGCCTGCTTGCGCAGGACAAAGTATTCGATGAGGGTTGTTTGATCATCCAACACCTTGCTGCGCAGATCGTCGAGGTTGATGGTATTAATGCCGTAAAAGGCACTATAAGCCGGATCCTGCGTGCGTAGCCGCGCCATAACATCAGCATATTCGGCCTGTATGCTATCTAGCCGTGCCAACAGTTCATCGATCAACCCCTGGTTGCGTTGTGCCAGCGCTTTTTCCAATTCGGTTGCGAGCGCCTGTTGCAGCCCCACAACCGTCTGCCGTAGGGCTTGTTCTTTCTCTGCCAATTCCGGTGCCGACGTAGACTTGAGGTCGATCCACGGATTACCATTTTTATCAAGGAAAGTTTGCGCCAGCGCCTTCTCCATATAGGTGAAGGCTTCACCGAGTCGCTCCACATCCCAGAGTAGCTTGATCAGCCGTTGGTAGGTTTCCAGATCAACTGGGCGATTGCCGGCAGTCGCAATGGCGGCCTTATAGGTTTCAATTGCCAACTCGTTGTCGCCCTGATTTTCATAGGCGAGGGCTAAGCCAGTCAGCACTTCAGCTTCCAGGGCTTGATCTCGAATACTTTGGCTGGTTGTCCGGGCGCGTTCTAGCGGCTCAATGGCACGTTCAGGCTGGAACAGATTAATGTAGATTGTCCCGAGATCATTGAGGGTGGCCGCTTCTCCGACCTGATCACCCAACTTTTGCTGCAAGGCAAGCGCCTCTTCTAAAACCGCCAGGGCCAGCTCATATTGGGCGGTATCGCGATAGACTTTACCCAAGCTATATAGGGTGCGCGCCTGTAATGGCTCGTGATTGGCGGCTTGGGCCGCGGCCAACGCGGCTTCGTAGTTGGCCTTTGCTTCTTCCACCTGGCCAAGATCCAGATAAACTACGCCTAGATTGAGCAGCCCTTTGATTTCACCTTCTTGATCGCTGCCCAGACGCACCTGTTCTAACGCTTGCTGGTATTCAGTGATAGCAAGATCATAGTTACCTAGTGAGCGCTGCACTTTACCCAAATTCGTGGCGGTTTCCACCAGCAACGCCGGGTCGGCATCCGCGCGCAGCAGTGTGCGCGCTTCATCAAAACGGGCGACAGCTTGTTCATACGCGCCCATACTGTAATAGGTTGCACCAATATCATTGAGCATCGCCACAAGGGCCGGCAGATTATTTTGTGCCTGATAGGTCATCAGGGCCGGGGTATAGCTGACCAACGCCTGATCATATTGCCCCAGTTCGCGATAGGCATCGCCAATCGCCACATTTACAGTGGCAGCGGCGCTCTCATCACCGGCAGCCTGCAGGATGGCCAACGCTTCCCCATAGAGTCGGAACACCTCGTCATAGCTTGCCCGTGTCCGATATAAGTGGCCCAATTCCATAGTAACGGTCGTTTCGAGCAGTTGATCATCAGCAGCGCGTGCCAGCGCCAAGAGCGCTTCGTAGCCGGCCGTTGCTTCATTGTAATTACCCAGGCGCGCATTGGTCTTGGCCAGGTTGATTTGGGTTGCCTGAACCAGCGCGGCATCGTCTAATGCTGCTGCCAGCGTCAAGACCGTGGTGTAACTTTCCAGTGCAGTCGCCAGGTCGCCGCCATCACGTTGCAAGCGGGCCAGGTTGTCGAGCGCATTCGCTTCGGCGCGGCGATCATCCAGGGTACGCGCACTGATTAACAACTCTTGATAAAAGCTTAATGCCTGTTCTGTCTGGTTGGTATCGCGATAGAAGCGACCAATATTTTCCAGTGCGCCCGCTTCTAGTTGGAGATTGCCACTGGCCCGCGCCAATGCCAATGCAGCTTCATAGGTTTGCTGTGCCCCGGCCACATCACCACCATCACGTTGCAAGCGGGCAATGTTCTCCAGCGCTTGCGCCTGCAAGGCTTGATCAGCCAATGTCTCCGCCAGATCGCGTGCCTGCCCATAGAATTGCAGGGCATCCGCCGTGCGGCCCAAGTCGCGATAGACCCGCCCAATCTTCACCAAGGCATCACTCTGCATGGATTGATTATCTTGTTCCTGGGCCAGCGTCAGCAATGCTTGGAAAGGCTCTAGCGCATCCTCATACTGACCAAGCGCATGGGCCGCCGTACCAAGGCCACTAAGCGCACTGCCCAACAGCGCCGGATCACCCTGCTCTTGCGCCATGGTGCGGGCACGTTTATAGGCGGCTAAGGCCTCTTGATTCGCCCCAGTGGCCAGGTAGGCCGCTCCTAGCTCCATCGTCACCGTGCTGAGCAAGGCCATATCATTGAGCGACTGGGCCATGGTTAGCGCCTGGGCATAGGATTTGAGCGCTTTGGCATGGTCGCCCTGGTCACGGTAGACTTTACCGATCTGGATGGTCGCCTGGGTCTCCAGCCGCAAAAGGTTAGCCCCCTTGGCCAGTTCCAGCACCGTGTTGTAAGAAGCCAGTGCCTCGGCATAGCGACCTGATTCTTGATAGACTTTGGCTAGTCCATCCAGCGCGGTACTTTGCAACGCGCTGTCCCCCAGGGTTTCGGCAATGGCGAACGCGTCCTTGAAGGAAGTCTCGGCTTGCTCGGCCTGGGTCATGGCCCGATAGACCTTGCCCATGTCGATCAACGTTTGCACCTCGGCGGCTTGATTGCCCTGGGCACGCGCGGCGCTTAAGGCCTGGTTATAAGGCGTCAACGCCTGCTCGTATTGACCTAGATCGCGGTAGAGCCGGCCCAGATCGACAAGCACGCTATCGCTGATTTCCAAGGTACCGATCTGCTGCAGCGTCGTCATGGCCTCTTCATCGCGACCAAGCGCCGTGTAGATCCGCCCAATGCTCGAGAGAATCTTGGCCTTCCCTTCCAGGTCCTGGGCCGCCTCTGCCAGCACCTGGGCCGCCTGATAGGTCTCAAGCGCCATCTCATATTGCTGTTGCGCCAGGTAGATGCTGCCCATACTCTCTAACGTCGCACGCTCGGTCACCTTGTCGCTCCGGGCTTGGGCCAGGGGAAGCACCTGAGTAAAGAGCTTCAGGGCATCCTCGTTTTTCCCCAATGTGCGGTAAACTTTACCCAAATCGGTCAGGACACGGCTGGCCAATTCTTGGTCACCAAACTCCTGCACAATGACTAGCGCCGCGCTGTAATTTTCCTCAGCTGCTTCATATTGCTCCAGTGCGCGGAAGACGCGCCCCAGATTGGCCAGGGCACGACCTTCTGCGGCCCGATCCTGCACCTCACGCGCACGGGCCAGGGCCTGTTCATAGGGTTCCAATGCCTGATCGAGTTGCCCCGCGTCGCGCATGACGCGGCCCATTTCGCTTAGGATCTTATCTTCCAGGGCAAAGTCACCCAGTTCTTGGGCCAGTGCTAACGCGGCGTCGTATTTACCCTGTAGGCGATAGATATTGCCAACCGCCGCCGCTAATTCTTGGGCTAGCGTACGGCCAAGTTCGACATTTTCCAGTTGCGTCGCCAGTGTGCGCGCCTGTTCGTAGGCCACCAAGCTTTGATCCAATTGCCCCAAAGCCTGGTAAACCTTACCGATATTTTTGTGAATGTTGATTTCCCAACCCGGCTCGATGGCCTGGGCGCAACGCACACCCGTGCGGGACAGCTGCTGGACAACCGGCAAGGCCCGCTGGAAATGGATCAAGGCGGGGCCATATTGTTGGCTATCACGGTAGAGTTTACCTAGTTCATCAAGCGCCCGCCCTTGGAGGATCTGATCCGGCTTAGCTAAGGCCAAGGTCAGTGCCGCCTCAAACGATTGGCGGGCCGGCTCGATTTGGGTTTGTCGGGCCTGCAGTTGACCAATCCCGATTAAGATCTCACCTTCTTGCGGGGCAATCCGCCCATCCGTTGCCTGCGCCCGTACTAATACCAGCGCAGCGTCGTATTGTTGTTGCGCCATACTGAACTGAGCTAAATCGACATAGGCCCGGGCTAACTCGACCAGGACGTCGACACGCGCAGCCGAAGGCGCGATGGCGTTGACCAAGCCGTCAGCCTCTTGGAGGCGGGCCAGGGCGGCATCCGTTTGTCCGGCCGCACGCAGCACTTTACCAATATCCGTCAGCAGCAGACTCCGGGTGGCGACATCCGTACCGGTCAGTTGTAAAGCCTGCTCATAATTTTCCAACGCAGCGGCGTGTTGCCCCAGATCGCGCTGTGCCCGACCGATCTCGGTCAACGCCCAGCGTTGCAAGAGGCTGTCGTTGTTACTTTGGGCAAGGAGCAAGGTCTGCTGTGCCGCCTCCAGTGCGGCCTGCGCCGCCCCAGTGTCGCGGTAGTAACGACCAATCGCGGCCTGTGCTTCCCCTTGGAGCAGACTAAGGTTGCCCGCTTGGGCCAGCGCCAGGGCAGCTTGATAGGCTTGTAATGCATCTGTACATTGATTCAGGGTTAGATAAATGCGGCCCTTACCAAGGAGGGCTTCACCCTCGGCCGGCCCATCTTGTGACTGTTGCGCAACTAAACGCGCCTCGTCATAGGCCCGCAGCGCGCGGTCACTTTGGCCCAACATTTCGTACAGGTTGGCGGCACCTTCCAGCGCCTCGCTGCGCAGGGCAAGATCACCAGCGAGCTGGGCGACCGTCAGCGCATCTTCATAGAAGATCAGGGCACGTTCGTCTTCGCCGACATTACGATAGGCCTGCCCAATGGCGACCAGCGTTTTCCCTTCCAAGGCCCGATCACCAGAGGTACGCGCCAGTGCCAACACTTCTTGGTAGGTGCGCAGTGCTTGTTCGGGTTGGCCGGTCTCCAGGTAGAGACCAGCAATCTCGGCAAGCACCATGCGCGTCCGATCAGCGTCACCCAACTGTTGCACGCGCGTTAATGCTTCTTGATAGAGCGAGAGGGCACGCCCAGCGTCGTCCTGATCGCGATAAATGGCCGCCGTTTCGACCAGAATTTCACTATCCAGGCTAGGATCGCTCAATTGGCGGGCAAAGCCACGCGCTTCTTCCAAACGAATCAGCGCTTGGCTAAATTGCTCCTGTTGGCGATAAATCTTGCTGATCTCGACTAGGATGGTCGCCTGCATCCGCTCATTGTTGGCAGCTTTTTCAAAGGTCAACGCGGCCGTATAGGAGTTCAACGCCTGGTCCAACTGTGCCAATGCGCGGTAGACTTTGCCGATCTCCGTCAACGTGGCCCCCTGCAGGGCAGGATCATTGAGGGTTTTAGCCCCACCAAGCGCCTCTTCAAAAAGGGCTAGGGCCTTTTCATATTCGCCGGCACCGCGATAAAGTTTGGCAATATCGGCCAGAATATCGATCTTGAGGGTCAGGTTGCTCAACTCATTCGCCAAGACCAGGGCCTCGTCATAACGGCCAAGATCGCGGTAAACTTTGGCGATCTGCGCAGTCAGCTCGGCTTCATTGTCGGCCAGATTCTGCGCACGCGCCAGATCGCGCGCAGTGGTAAAGGCGGTCAACGCCTGCTCGTTGTCGCCGCTGGCCCGATAGACATCACCGAGACCGCTGTAGGCACGCAACGTCAGAATGGGCTGGCCGGCCGCATCAGCGGTGACCAACGCTTCTTTATAAGTATCAATAGCCTGTTGATATTGGGCCATTGCGCTATAGGCACTACCAATAGCTAATTGCGCCGCCCCCGCCAACTCGCGATCTTTGCGTTCCTGCGCCACCGCAAAGGCCTGCCGGTAAAAATCTAAGGCTTTGGCACTTTCGCCAAGTTCGCGATGGACATGTCCAAGATCCAGGTAGGTATTACCTAAGACTTCCAGATTTTCAACGGCCTTGGCCAGTTCAACCGCTTCTTGATAGGAGGCAACGGACTGGGTAAAGTTACGCAAATCACGATAGACTTTGCCCAGATCCACAAAGATGCGGCCGGCTAGTTCAGCATCGGGAATTTCTTTGGTGGCATCAATCGCTTTATTGTAGTAGTCGATGGAACGTTCATAAAGCAGTTCATCACGATAGACGCGCGCGGTGTCGGCCAAAATGCGGCCGCGCAGTTGAAAATCATCCAACGTTCGACAGGTAGAGCTTTGTGAGGCCAAAGTGCGCAGATGGCGTTCGGCCAGATCTAAGGCCCGTTGATATTTATCACGGGCCTCGCCAAATGCAGTTTCAATACGCATGACTTCGCCCATGCCACTGTTGGCCAGGCTCTCCAGCTCCAAATCGGGCAGTTGTTGGCCTAAAGTTTCAACCTGGTCGTAGCGTTCCAGGGCAGTGGCATATTGACCAAGGTCACGGTAAGAACGGCCCAATCCCAGGAGAATCTCCCCTTGCAAGCGGACATCACCGACCCGCTGCGCCAGGGCCAAGGCCCGCCGGTAAGGTTCCAGCGAAAGTTCATATTGGCCAGATTCGCGCTGGACCCCACCAATGCCGGAGAGAATCTCGCTTTGCAAGCTGAGCAGGTAGAGTCGTTCGGCAATGCGTAAAGCCTGTTCATAGGCAGTCATTGCCGGCTCAAAGCGCCCGGCACTGCGCAGGGCATCGCCCTGATTGGTCAGGACTTGGGCTTCCAGGGCAGCATCGTTGAGCCGGCGGACCAGTTGCAAGGCATCATCATAGGCAGCCAGGGCGTCGTTAAATTCCCCTTCGGCATCGTTGATGCGCCCTCGCGCCAGCAAGTAGAGCACCATCTGGCGGCTGTTGCCGGCCAAACGCGCCAGTTCAAATGCCCGCGTATAGGTATCACCAGCTTCGGTACACTGGCCAAGATCCCAGTAAAGTTCAGCGAGATTGCCCAACAATTCACTCTGGAGTGGGCGGTCGCCGCGCACCTCGGCGCTGACCAAGGCGGCTTGATACGCCGAAAAAGCGTTATCCGTCTGCCCAAGTGTACGATAGAGAGTGGCAACTTGACCTTGCAACTGAGCCAGGCCAGCAGCATCGCCCTGCTCTTCCAGCAGGGCCATAGCCTGTTGATAGATTGCCAGCGCTTGAGGAATCTGGCCGGCAGCGACTTGTAGCTCGCCCATTTCGGTGAGCAGCGTGGATTGAAGTTCCCCATCGGCCAATGTTTTACTCAGGGTCAAGGCCTGCTCATAGGTTTGTAAAGCCAATTCAGTTTCACCCAGATTGGCATAGGTCTTGGCCAGATCGGCCAGGGTGCTCTTTTGCATCTGCTGATTACCGAGAGTCTGCAACAGTACCAACGCGGCTTCATAGCTGGTCCGTGCTTCGGCAAATTGGCGCAACATACGATAGGTGCTACCCATTCCGGCTAACACTTTTGCTTCTAAGGCACTATCACCGCTCAGTTGGGCTTGGGTCAGCGCGCCTTGGTAGAATTCTACCGCAGCTCGTGCGTCACCACTTTGGCGTTGGTTGCTGGCCAGATCAGCGCGTAGTGCGCCCTGCAGATCCGCATCTTGGTAAAGACCAGCAAGGGTAAAAGCCTCTTCCAGGTAGGTCGCGGCGTCGGTATATTGGCCGAGATCCCGATAGGCCCGGCCAACTGCGGCCAGCGCATTCAACTCAGTCCGCTGATCAGCAATTGTCCGGCTCAATTCAAGCGCCTGCTGATAGGCATCTAAGGCATCGGTCTCTTTGTTAAGATCTTCATAAGCGTCACCGATGCTCAGCAGGGTCTTGGCTGCCAACGCGGTGTTGCCGGCGCTATAGGCGGCACGCAGAGCATTCTGATAGACAAATAGACCCTGCTGTGGCTGGCCTAACTTCTGGTAGATAGTGGCAATGTTATCAAGCGCTTCACTCTCCAACGCCGGATCATTAAACGCCTGGGCAATGGCCAGGGCCTGCTGGTAGGGGTTCGCCGCCAATTCATATTGGTTGAGAGTTTCGTAGACGGCACCGATCCCGCCAAGCGCCTGGCCGACCAGGGTCTGATCGCCCAATGTACGGGCAAGGTCAAGCACCGTCTGGTAGGTTTCGAGCGCCGCATCACTTTGGCCTTGGGCCAGGGCGATACGACCACCAGCGAGTAGGGCTTTGCCGATCCATTCCTGATCATTGATACTTTGGGCTAGTTCCAGGGCGGCTTGTTGGGCAGCCAACGCCGCATCTAATTGCCCCAGATCTTGATACGCGCGGGCCAAGAAGACATTGAGTTTGGTCTGCAGTTGCCAGTCACGAATCGCAACGGCCAGATTCATGGCATGGGTATAGGCGGCCACGGCACCAGGCAGATCACCTAGTTCCCGCTTGGTGTGGCCAATGTATTGAAGAGCACTGCTCTCGCGCTGGAGCCAGCGGATGGCAGCATAGCTCTGTTGTGCAGCTTCGAATTTGGTCAAGGCCTCTTGCCATTTACCGGCATCATAGAGGACAAGCCCTTCATTCAGAATCACATCGCCTTGGGTTTTAACAATTACAGGGGGTGTAGGCGCGGCAATCACGGCATTGGGCAGCAAGAAGGCTACGACCAAGCAGAGGCGTGCCACGACGATCATTGATTTCAGCAATTTCTGCATAACATTCTCCAGAACGGTAGCACGGTACATCGGTAAAATAGTCGTTCGGCGCGTTCCGTATTTACCTTAATAGATCCCACAAATAGCGTGGACACCACTTGGCCTGCGCATCCAGGGATGCGCAGTACACGGGCATGCCACTACGTGTGTAAAAGCAAAATTTCACTTGGCAAGCGTGCAGTAGCATCTCAGCGCAAGTCAGGGCGTACGTAGCCGACCAAAGGCAAAGTAGCCGGCCAGCCGGTCGAAATACGAAGCGCCTAGCCCGTTGCCATCTTCCAGCGGGAACCATTCATCGGTAAAGCGAATATTTACCTGATTATTTTGGAAGATATTGTCAGAGATAAAATCATCTGGTGCGGTTTTGAGGTAAAACGCCGTCTCATTACTCACCAGCTGATTTTTGGCAATCTGGTTGCCGATGGCTTCGGCAGTCATATAGATGCCCCGGTCACCGCCAGCAATGGTATTTTCAAACAGATAGTTACTGAGGGCGCGGAGATAAAAGCCGGTACTGTTGTTTTCTAGTTCGTTGTTGTAGAACCAGTTCGCCCGCGACTCCTCATAGACATAAACGCCATATTGGGTCGAATCAGTGACCTGATTGCCGTAGACCACATTATCGGCAGAACGGCGATTGAAGCGCATCCCGCGTTTGTTGTTGACTACTTCATTGTTATAGATGGCATTGAGATCAGAGCGCCAGAGGGCAATGCCATCGACATTGCCTTCGACATAGTTGTTGTAGATCGAGTTGTTGTTACTCTCGCGGTCGAGCATAATGCCATGCAATTTGTTGTCGTAGGAACGGTTGTTGCGAATAATGTTGTTGACACAACGGCGCGAGAAGATGATCCCGTGGTTGCCGTTGCCATAAACTTCGTTATTCTCCACAATAAAATTATTCGAATCATCATGGGGGTCAAGGCCATATTCAAGATTATTGTAGATCCGATTGTCGCTTAAGATCATGCCCGTTGCGCCATAGGAATAGAAGCCCATATAGTTGTCGTGAATATCATTGCCCACAAAGGTGCCGGTGGTTAATTCGTGGCCAAAACGGCTACTATTTTCCACACGCCACGAAAGGCCATAGACCCCACCGCCGCTATTGCGCAGTTTGGGCTGTCCTAGATAGGCGACCTCTGTATTGACAATATCCATCCGCCCATTATTGACGCGAATGTGGGCACGCCCATCATTGACATCTTGATCCACATCGCTCAATGCCGGGTTCCACGAGGTAATTTTTGTGTTGTGGACGCCAATGTTGGCCGAGTCACCAAAGATGCGCACAAACCCATCACCATCGCTGCGCAATTTTAGCCAGGCGACATCCGGCCCTTCGATCAGCAGAACCGTGTGGCGCTTCAGTTCCAGATTGACCTTGAGCAGATAAACGCCATCACCTTCATGCGCAAGCACATTTTCATCGTTGATAATTTTATGGATCGTGGGAATGTCGACCACCGTCAGATTACCGGAGACAGTAATCGCATTGATCTCGGGCCGATAGAGAATGTTGGTGGTGTTATCGGCACTAGTCAGCGGCGGCAAGCTGGCGCGGTATTCAGCATAGGGGCGGAAGGGCAATTGAATCTGAATCTGCTCGCCAATCTTCCAGGCCGCCGATTCTAAGATGATCGCGCTCTCGGCTACACCATATTTCTGGGCAATCAGCGTAATCGTATCACCGACCCCGATTTCATAACGAGTAACAGATTCGGCCACCCGGCTGGCCCCAACTCCGTCCAAACTCGGCAACGCCACTTGATTTTGTTGACGGGCAACTTCATAATCATACGCCGGCAGGTCGCGTTCGGTGGTGACGAGATTCGGATCAGTAATATTGGCCAGCAACAGACGCTGGTTGTAGAGCAGATTAATCACGAGCACCACAAAGATCACCATGACGCCGGTCGCGGCATAACTGAGGAAGGAGCGCACAAAACCCAGGTGGCGCATGCGCGTCTGATCCCAACGCGTGACCCAACTCTGATGATTCATGGTGAAAAACGCATAGATGCGAATCAACGCATTCATGTAAATGAAGAAAATGTAGAAAGGTAAAATAATGATGCTGGAACGCCGGCGCCGCAAGTGCATCCAGATCTTGATGGTCCGCGAGACCAACCACCAAACGAGAATAACGATCGTGGTGAACCAATCCTGGTAGATAATCGAAAGGACTAAATAGGTAGGAGCGACGAGGGATGTCAGCGGCTGAAAAAGGCGATCAATCGAATAGAAAGCCAACACCGGGCGTTTCCAGAGCCAACTGCTAAAGATTGAGCGCAAATCGGCGCGCCAACTGTTACGCGCCCAGCGGACACGCTGCCGAATAAAGGGCCCTAATTCCGGAAAACCCGGGGTGTAGACGCGGGCGTTTTCCTGGTAGCGCACTTTCCAGCCTTGCGCCTGGACCAAATGAGTAAGCCGCTTATCGTCACCGGCAATCACCTTCTGGCCCCAGAAGGTCTCGTTAGCTAGTTCGTCAAGCAGCGGTAAAACCGCCGTACGCCGGTAGACCCCCGTACGCCCAGAGATACAAGTTAGGGCATCGCCGGCTGCCGCTAGAAAGCGGATCTCTTCGAGATAGCGAATGTCAAGATAGAGATCAAAAAGCCGTTGGGAAATTGTTTGTGGGGCCAAGACATTTTGGCGCGTGGTCACACCACCCACTTCCGGATCTTCGAACGGCGCGATCGCACGCACCAGGACATCTTTTTCCCATAGTGTATCACTATCGACCAAGAAGATAATTTCACCATTGGCCACTTGCATGCCATCAACCAACGCCGCGCGTTTGCCCGATTTGCGGGTAACAATCAAGCGGGTGGTTACTGCGCCGGTGGCTGCGCAAGCTTCCTCAAACTTACGAAACTCTTGAATACAAATCTCGTCGGTATAATCAATAACCGCGATAATTTCATTAGGACCATTAGCAAGCCATGACTCCAGCGCATTGCGAAAAGTCTGCGGATCTTCGTTGTAAACCGGCGTCACAATACTCGTCGACGTGGTATAGCCGCTCGGTTGTAGCGGATGATAACGCAAGCCAATCAACTTGCGGACCAACCAAAGCCCCCAGCGCCAAAAGCCGATAATACCAACCGGAATCAGCAAGAGAACAAGATTACCAAGGTTTTGTAACTGTGATAAAAGCTGCAGCAAAACATCGAAAAAGTCTCTAAATTCGCTCAGTAACTGATTTGAGGGCATAAAGTTCTCACTCCACTTCTATGTAAACAATAAGGTGAGCAAAGCGTCAACAGCGACAGTTGATGTCGGTCACGCGATGGGCGCTATGCAGCAGCTTATTGTGCTTAGCGCCTGGGTAGTAATTTTGGTGTGGGAAACCTGGCGTGGTGTTAGGACAACTTGGCGACAGTTGACCAGGCTTAGCAAGATTATCTTTGTCGCTACCAATCTGCGCCACGCGCAATTAGTTTGATTTGACCATGATAGTAGTGCCATTACCTAGCAACGCAGGCCATAAAGAACCATGTCAACTGGCCGTAGTGACCATGCGCAACCGAGTAGCCGATCAGGCCGCAGCACCGACGATAACCAGCTTGTAGGTAGGGAAATGGGCTTAATAGCTGACCAGCAAAGGTTAGAGGCAAGCGCAATCTTTCAGAATTTTAATCAGCATCAATCAGCTGCAATGACGATAAAGAACGACTTTCGACCTGCACATGGCAACAATGCGCAGATCAAACGTACAAATCGGCGGTTGCTATGCAAAAAGTGTTTCTGATAATGTACATATATTTTTCTATTTTGTTAACCCCCCAAATATTACAATTCACTTACAATTCAGCCAAAATGCTTGCAAATGCAAGCATACAGTTACAACAATTGTATTAGGGTTAACAGGTACGATATCTCATTATCAGGGGCAGCAAAAAAAATGCGCTTGGTACTCAGCTACGATTCGATGCGCTTCAGGTGAGTAATGGTACAGTAGTATATTAACATGAAATTTGACATTTATCACACGCGATTCAGACGAATCGCCTACGTAATCTTACGTTATTCTGCTGAAGATTTTCCTATACTTCTACGCTATTTAACGTAAAGATCTCACCGCTTTTGCGTATACCACGGCAACAATCCCTCTGATATAGTGACTAGGTCACGCGTACCATCAAACATTATATTATGTTTTATTACCTAACCAGACTTGACCACTACGATTTGAGCAATGATGACAATCTACTTGCTGAGCCATTGTCTGCTATCAATCCTGACGCTATTCGCGCACGCATGGTGGGATGCACCGGCGCTACCCCCCATCTACGGGGCGCCCGCCATCATTGGGCCAGCGCGCGAGCCATGTACGACCGAAGCCGAAATTGCGCAGGCGATTATCCTTGCGCCAGAAGATGATTGGGCGCAAACATTGCAAGAACGCGCCCAACCAGGCGACACCTTCCTCTTGCACGGTGGCCGCTATGCGGCCACCGATAAACTCTGGCTGAGGGCTGGCACAGCCGCAGCGCCGATTACCATTAAACCGTATAACTGTGAAGCAGTGACCCTACTGACCAGCATCCGCCCCAATTCCTACAACATCATTGCCGGGCTACAAATCGAGGCCCAGGGAATTGGCGATCTGCAATGGGCGGTCCGCTTTGACGGCAAAAACAAAGGCGCATTGACTACCATTATCCTGCGCAATAATCTGATTTTAGGCGGCATTACGGATGCAGTGCGGATCAGCGGGGATGTCCAACAGGTAGAAATCAGCGGCAATCACATTGATGGTGGGCGCGATGGCCATAACATCTTTGTGACAGCCGAAGCAGTACCAACGGTGCCGACCCAGATTGTCATCAACGAAAATCTATTGACAAAGGCACATTTCACAACAGCAGCCGAAGATATGTTACAAGTACGCGATGTCGGTCGAGTCGCGTTTACCCATAATACCTGCACCAATGGCTATAATATGGAGCAATGTATTGACATCAAACGCACAACCGAGCCACTTCATATTGCTTACAATCTCTTTGATGGCGATCAACTACACTTGGCTGGCACCGGCGAAGATCACGCAGGGGGCTGCATGGTGATTCATGAAGAAGATGAGGTGGCCGATCAACAGGTGATTGAATATAACTTTTTCCGCCACTGCAAAGATACCCTGATCCGCTTTGGCACGGGCGACACGGCGTCCACCAGCAGCGCGTTGGTCCGCTACAATATCTTTTTACAAAGTCCAGATGCAGCCAGCGTGCTGATCTTAGAGCGCGCCATTAACACCACGTTGCTGAACAACACCTTCATTTACGGGAAATTCAAACTGGGCAACAGCGAACAGAGCCGTTTGCCCGAGCAGACGGTCATCAAGAACAACATCTTTTACCAAACTACGATTGAAGACAATACACCAAACACAACCACGCTCGCCGACAAAGCCCAGGCGGCAAACGTCTATCAATGTCTACATAACCTCTTCTACCACCTCAACGGCGACTTTCGCAATGGCAATTGCAGTGGCACAGTGGCCGCAGAACCGCTCTTTAGTAATCTAAGTAATGAGGATTTCCGTCTACAGGCCACCAGCCCAGCGATTGGGATGGGTGAAAATGGCACCGATATTGGGGCGACGCCGGCATTACTACCCTTTACAGCGCTCACGCTCCGGATCTACCTGCCTTTACTCTCCGCAGAATAATATACAAATTCCGCTATAATACTGATTGTTTCCCTTGAACTTTGGCGTAAACTTAGACAAAAGCAGGCATCCATTTACAAAATTGTAAGTTATTGGTACAATATGTAAGGCAGTTTGTCCCCTACTTATGTTATAGTAGCAGACGGCAACAAGGGCACAGGTCGCCGCATGCGCAGCGGACTGTGCGCTTTGCCGTGGACCATGAAGTGTACCCTAGTTAAAAATAATCAGTAGACCGCAGTGTAGTTCGCAGCTGAGGATGCACACTACACGTTACGGTCTACTGCTAATAGCTGTTTGCGCCGGCAGATAAATTTGGACGATGGTTTTCGCGGCAATTTGATGATGGAATGAATATTTATGACTTTCCGGCCGTTGGGCAAAGCACTTATTATTACGTTAATTTTCTGCGGATTGGCGCTAGTGCTCACTTTCATCACTGACCAACCAGCACAAATCGTTCGCCGCTTCGCAACTACTCTCACTACAGTGATACGACCAGGGCACCAGCCGATGGCAAACGATGCAGCCGGAGTTGCGCCTGCCGTTGACGCCGCCGCAACCAACAATGCGACCACCATGGCCACCGCCCATCTTGTCAGCAGTGTGGTTGACACGACCCAAGATGTCAAAGCGATGGGCTACCCCGATGGCCGGAAAGTGGTGCGTGATCGCGCCGGCGATCTCTATGTGGCCTACCGCAAAAAATTCAAACAGGAACAACTGACAGCCTATCATATCTTTGTCGCAAAATCGCACGACAACGGGACAACGTGGCAGGTGCTCAACCATGGTCAACCCATCGAAAAAGTGGGCGACTATAATCAACGGGTGCCGGCGATTGCCATTGACGATCAGCAGATGATTCATGTGGTCTGGTATGGCAAAGATGCTCAGCACAATGGCAGTGAAGAGAATCAGATCAAATACGTGCGTTCAAGCGATGGCGGCAACAGTTGGTCAGCCTGGCGTAACATTGCCCCAGTGAGTGGCTACGGTGGTCAATCGCTCTGGCAGGAACATCCCATCATTTATGTTGATACGAGTCATCCTAACACGGAGGGCACCCTTTATGTGGCATGGGAGGGACGTGACACTTATTACACAAATACCAGCCAGGTAAAGTTGATTAAATCGGTGGATCGCGGCGATAGCTGGTCAACGTGGGTTAATGTCGTGCCTGGCCAGGCCAACCACAGTCGACCGGCCCTGGTTGCAACGCCACAAGGTGCGCTCTATCTATTTGCCTATGGACGCGCCGGCGCCAGTCAGCAAATTCTATATACCTATTCAACCGATGCAGGCAGGCGTTGGCAGCCGTGGAGCCGGTTGGCACCCTCGTGGCAGGATCAACGCCATCTCTCAGTTGACGCTGATAGCCAGGGCAATTTGCACGTGGTCTGGCGCCAGGCACCTGACCAGTTCTTTGGAGAGGGGGAAGCGCGCATTCATTATACTTACTTTGATGGCGAATGGTGGCGTCCGCCGATCCAAGTAGCCCCCACCGCCGAGGGAGCACAGACTTTTCCCAGCATCGGCATTGATCAGCATGATGCCGTCTGGATCACCTGGTCGGCGACCGAAGAGCCTTATGCCTTTCCCAATGATGCGCCAGAAGCGGGCACCATTGCATATCGCGTTAAAACAGACGCCGGGTGGAGCGATTGTATTACGCTGCTTGCGGCTGGACACGATATCTATGCGAGCCTGGGCCGCCGCAACGGCATTGGCCAGGGGGATATGGGCCTCATCTGGTTGGCCAATCAGGCAGCAGGCAAGCAGATTCGCTTTGCAACCTTGACCCTACCCACACATTTTACCACGGCACCCGCCTTAGCCAGTGCCGGGTTCTTTGGCAGCACAGGACTTAAGTTGGGGTTGCTTACGACGCTTGCCCCGGAACAAGTCGCCACGGCACTTAGCCCCTTGTCGTGGCGCGGGTCAGGGCAACTATCCCGTGAATTAACCAGTGTGTTGTGGATTATGGGGATCGTCACCCTCTACGTCATTGCGAAATATGTCATTGCAAACTATTTCATTGCTAAATTTTCAGTTGCGCGCCGCTTACCAAGCGCCAACCACAGGTCAACGTCGGCTGACCGCCGACCGGCAGTTGAGTTGGTCGAAGTCACCGACCAACTCAGTCCACTTTCTAATTTGGCAAAGACCCTCTGACAGGCAACGATTAGGCTTGGCGCTGTCACCAGCTAACATTTTTTACAAGGGGGAAAGTGTTAGCTGGTGACAACCGCTGGTATAGCGACTATTGTTACTCAGCCAACGGTCGTCAACTACCTACAGTCGGGATTGCCTGATCAAGTTGACGCCAATTGCGGTGGTAGTAGAGTAATGGATTGCCCTGCCCTGTCCCACTGGCAGCCAGCACCTCACCGATAAAGATCGTGTGATCGCCACTGTCATGGCGATCACGCAGGCGGCAATCCAACCAGGCCAGCGCCCCAGTCAGAATCGGTGCACCGGTCACCGCGCGTTGCACATCGATCCCCTGGAAGCGATCCTCGATCTCGGGCACCATTCCCGCAAAACGCATCCCCCATTCCAGTTGTTCGACGCCCAGAATATTGACGGCAAAAATTTGGCTCTGCTCAATCACCTGATGGGTATACAGTTTTTTCGCAACACAGATGAGAATCTGCGGCGGCTCCAGGCTTAAACTGCTAAATGAGCTAGCCGTAATCCCGACACGCTGGTCGTTCCATTGGGTGGTCACGACGGTCACACCACTTGCCCAGTGTGACAGGGTACTTCGAAAGGTTTGTGGATCGATCACGTGGACCCTTCCTTATAGTCTATATAAGATCAGTTTTATGCAAAATTAGTTCTCTAGCAATCAACTATCGCTCTAAAGAGTATAGCGCGATTGTCGTCGCCAAGCAACCTCATCTCTACCCGTAGATTAGCTCCATTTCTTAGAAGACCAGAATGCGTCGTATCACCCAGCCGGGTTTGGCTGAATAGCGCTCTTTTGTTACAATCAATGCAACTTTTTGACAATACGCTGGTAATAGCTACTGGTAATAGTTAGAGGTGAGGTTAGATCATGAAGGCAACGCTCTACATGGCCGATAAAAAAGATCCGGTTGCGGTGCTCGACGAAGTACAGATCGTCAAGATGAATGATAATCATCTGAAGAGTCCCTATCGTATCAACTATAAATCCAGCCAGCTCAATGCCGGACGAGTAATGCTGGAGTTATACCGCGACCGCAAGCTGAAAATGCGGTTGGATGATGGGCGCGAGGCGAATGTGTTATTGCAACACAACAGCCTCGACAGCAAAGGCAACGCCGTTGGGGTCCTGCGTGTGGTGGGCGATCTGGCCGAGTAGTGACAAACGGTAGCTCATGACTTTTAACAATCAACCAGTGCGACCGCAGCGGAACGGACGACCGCCACAAGACGAACGTACTCCGGCGCAACCCCCGTATCAACTGCCGCCTGACCGACGTGCGTCACCGCCGGCGCAGGATGCCGAATGGGCACCGGTTCGTCCGGCCGCGCCACCGCCGGGACGCGAGCCTGTTAGCACACCACAATCAAGTCGCCGGCAGCCGCCATTGCCGCCAGGGCAAGCACCAGGTCAACCACCGGCGAAGGGGCAGAGCGGCTCACGGGTCCCTTTTTGGCTGGGCTTTACCAGCAGCTTCCTGTTGCTCAGCATTTTGAGCCTGGCAACCTTCCTGTTTAGTGCCGGCTTTAGTCGCCTTGATCTGGCCACGCTGCAAGGTGATGATCAAGGGTGGACGCCGCCGGAAATTATTGCCACAGCAACGCCACAGCAGAGTGTGGTGAGCGCTGATGCGGCAGTCAGTGGCGGTGGGCTCTTTGCCCCCGAAACTGTGCTGCGTAATGTCACGAGCAGCCGAGTCAACATTCGCCAAAGCCCAGGCCATCTCGGCAAGAGTGATGGTGACATTATTGGGCAGATTCAGTCGGGTGAGCAAATCACCATTGTTGGCCCATCAACCACGGCCGATAATTTGACCTGGTGGCAGGTACGCTATACCACCAGCGATGGACGCACGGTTGAAGGTTGGGTGGCCCAAGCAACCGCCAGCGGCGTGCAGATTCTCGGTCAGTAGCGCTGACCTTTACCCGCTGGTCAGGGATCGCCAGATCCCGATCGGGATCTGGCGATCCCTGACCAGCGGGCCATAACCTTGTTGGGGGATGAGCCTTGGGTTTATCCCATTAGAATACGCACCCACCCACTCATCATGACTGAATTCAACCCAGCCACACCACGGCCGCACCTGCAAACCTTCACCCCCCGCCCCGCGCAGCAAGCGGTCCTCGCCTACACTGGTGGCCCCATGGGCATCAGCGCCGTGCCGGGCAGTGGCAAGACCTTTACGCTTAGTCTATTGGCCACCCAACTGGTGGAGCAATTGGCCAGTACCGGCAATTTTGATGAACGCGAGGTGTTGATTGTTACCTTCACCAATAGCGCCGTCGAAAATTTCCGCAACCGGATTGGCAATTTTTTGCGGCAGCAACAGGGGTTGCTACCGGGGGTTGGCTATCGGGTACGGACATTACACGGTCTAGCCCACGACATTGTGCGCGAACGCCCGGCCCTGGTCGGGCTGAGCGAGAGTTTCGATATCATCGATGAACGCACAGCCGGCGAAGTGAAGCGCGATGCAACGCTGGCTTACCTGCGCACCCATCCAGAAGTCTTCAGCCCCTATATTCACCCCGATTATCTGCAAAACTTTCGCCGCGTTGAGCGCTATGTCATTGACGACGCGATTGATATTGCCAATACTGTGATTCGGGTGGCCAAAGCCCTGCGGGTCGAACCCCATGAATTGCAGGCGCGCCTGCGCCATCAATCCGGCACCTGGCCGTTGCTCGACTTTGGGTTGCATATTTATACCGACTATCAGCGTAGCCTCTTTATTCGTGGGGCGGTTGATTTTGACGACCTGATTGTCCTGGCCCTGCGTGCGCTCGATGCCGACCCCGATTATCTCTTCCGCTTACAACGCCGCTGGCCCTTTGTGCTGGAGGATGAAGCCCAGGATTCAAGCGCCCTGCAGGAAGAGATGTTACGCAAACTCACGGCGAGTGAAGGCAACTGGGTCCGCGTCGGTGATCCCAACCAGGCGATCAACACCACCTTTACCAGCGCCGACACTCGCTTCTTGCAGGAATTTATCGCGCGCCATCCCGATGAAGCGCGCGAATTGCCCAACTCGGGGCGCAGCGCCCGGCCGATTATCAACTTGGCGAACCAACTGATTGATTGGTCGCGCACGGAGCATCCCATCCTGCCGCGTGAGCTTGCGCTAGTTCCCCCCTATATTGAACCGACGCCCCCCGGCGATCCGCAACCAAACCCCGAACCGGGCAATCCAGTCGTCCACTTTTTTGACCGCGCGCTGACTCCCGACGAAGAGCTCGAAGTCATTATCACCAGCCTGCGGCGCTGGCTGCCCAACAATGCCATGCAAACCGTGGCGGTGCTGGTGCCGGAGAATAGCCGCGGCTTTAACCTGACTGAAGCGTTGAGCCGCGCCGGGCTACCTTTTGATGACAGCTTGCTCCGGAGTAGCAGTGCGACCCGCGCCGCGGCCCAAGCCCTTTCCGTCGTGCTGAGCTACATTGCCCAGCCCGAAGTTGCCACCCATCTGGAACGAGTTTGGACTGATGTCTGGTGGCCGCGGGCCGACGCCACCCAAAGAGCGGCAGAGATGGAAACGCGGCCAGATGCGGATACACCATTGCCCGCGGTCAAAACTACCTTGCCCGAACCAGTGGCAACCTTTGGCGCAGCGTTGCGCAAAATGCGCGAGCCGGAAAACTTTCTTTACCCTGCCCAACGCGATTGGGTCGATTCACTTGGTTGGCTGGCGGAAGTCGAAGCCTTGCGGCCCATTGTTGAATCATTCCGCCTTGCCCTCCAGCGGTGGACCGCGGCCACGGTCTTGCCGATTGATGAACTGCTGCTGACCCTTGGCAATGATCTCTTCAGTACGCCAGCCGACCTGGCGCTGACCCATCGCCTGGCCGTGTTGCTGGCCAAGTTGGGCAAGGAAAATCCAAGTTGGCGGCTGCCCGAGTTGGCCGGTGAATTAGAGAATATTGCCCAGAACCGCCGGCGCATCCTGGGTTTTACCGAAGAAAATTTGGGCTATGAACCCAAACCGGGCCAAGTCACGGTGGCAACGATGCACGCGGCCAAGGGGTTGGAATGGGATCGCGTTTACCTGGTGGCGGTCAATAACTTTGGCTTTCCCAGTGGCAGTGCCGGCGACAAGTATCGGGGCGAACGCTGGTATGTGCGCGACAGTCTCAACCTGGTCGCCGAGGCCGAGGCGCAACTACGTCAGGTTTACATGGGTTCACTTGATGATTATGAAATCGGCAAAGCGACCGAGCAAGTGCGGATCGATTTAGCCGCCGAACGGCTGCGCCTCTTTTACGTCGGGATCACCCGTGCCCGCCGCGAGTTGATTGTCACCTATAACCTGGGCCGCAACCCCGAACGCGATCCCAACCAGCCGGCCCTCGCCTTTCAGGCTCTTCATACTTTCCTTAATCATTAGTTGGGTGGTGGGTTTGTTAGTTTGTTAGTTGGTGGGTTTGTTAGTTGGGTAGGTGGTTCAAGCGCAAGCCCAACCACCCAACCTGATCCTGTGGGTACAGAGGACGCGGAGCGTCCAATGTGCATTGCGACGCGGAGCATCGCAACGAGCATCACACGAGTTCCATTTGATCCCTCCCCAACCAACCAACTAACCCACCAACTAACCACCTAACCACCTAACTAACCCATCTCCCCTTCTCCACCCTATGCCTTCCGCTATATCTTCCACTAGTACCTTTGTACTATTGACGACAACCCAATGGCTGATGTAAGATTCAGCCATCGAATTCAATTGTTGAATTCAACCGCCGAATTCATAGGCTGAATCAATCTTGTATAGACAAATGGCAGACGATCGCATTGTTACAACGACGCGTGAAGCCCCCACCGAAGGGGCAGCCAGCGTGGAAAATGAATTACAATTGCTGGAAGCGATCGCGGCCACCCCCGAAACGACGCAAGCGGATTTGGCCGCACGCGTTGGGGTGGCTGTGGGTACGGTCAACTGGTATCTCAAACGCTGGAGTAAAAAGGGCTATGTCAAGGTCCGGCGGATTGGGCGCTGGAACTGGAGCTATCTGCTCACCACCGAAGGCATTGCGCGCAAGAGCCAGTTGGCCGGTGAATACTTGGAAGCTTCCCTCTCGCTTTACCGCCGTACCCGGCTGGAGGCACAGCGGCTGCTGCGCGAGGTAGTAAATGCCGGCTATCAACAAGTTGTCATCCAGGGCGGAGGCGAGATTGTTGACATCTGCCAGTTGACCTGTCTAGAACTCCATTTAGAAGCGATCACAGTGCAGGAGCAGCGACAACAACCGGCCACTGAGCAACGCAACCAGCCGCACAAAGTGGCCACACATCAACCCATTTTACAGGTTGAAGGAATTCAATTGACCTTGATTTGGCCCGACCATCCAGTACAAAACAGCAAAACAATGCCAAAGACGGAAGTGCAGCTATGAGCGCTGAAGACAAACAGGTCGTAACGTTAGCAGTGATCGGCTCCGGCTACTGGGGCAAAAATCTGGTGCGCAACTTTGCCGCGTTAAATGTCCTCCATACGGTGTGTGATCTTACCCCTACTGGCCGTGCTACCGCTGCGGCCATTGCCCCCCATGCGCGCATTGTTGATAACCTCGAGAGCGTCTTGACCGATCCGGCCATTCAGGCAGTGGTCATCGCAACGCCAGCCGAGACCCATTTTAATGTCGTCCACGCGGCGCTGCGCGCCGGCAAGGATGTTTTTGTCGAAAAGCCGCTGGCGCTCACCTTTGAACAGGGCGCGCAATTGGTGCAATTGGCGCGTGAGGCTGGGCGCATCCTCATGGTGGGCCATGTGCTTGAATATCATCCGGCGATCATCCGACTGCGCCAGTTGCTGGCAGATGGGGAACTGGGCAAGATCCACTACATTTATTCAAATCGTCTAAACCTGGGCAAGATTCGCAGCGAAGAGAACATCCTCTGGAGCTTTGCACCCCACGATATCGCGGTGATTCTGCGCCTGATGGGCGGGATGCCGTTCCAGGTGATTGCATGTGGCGGCAGTTACATACAACCCAATATTGCCGATGTCACCATTACCAATCTGCTCTTTGACAATGGCGTGCGTGCCCATATTTATGTCTCCTGGCTGCATCCCTTTAAGGAGCAGCGGTTGGTGGTCGTTGGCTCGAAAAAGATGGCAAGCTTTGATGATGTCACCAAACAACTGGTGCTTTATGACCAGCGGGTTGATCTCAAGGAAGGCGCACCCATTCCGGTCAAGGGAGAAGGCGAATTGGTCACCTTTGGGGCTGATGAACCGCTGCGACTGGAGTGTCAGGCTTTTCTCAACGCCATTGTCACGCGCCAGCCGCCGATTACCGATGGCGAAAGTGGCCTACGTGCCCTCAAAGTATTGCAGGCGGCACAGCGTTCGCTCGTCATGAATGGCGAACCGGTAACATTGCCGATTGAGATGTTTGGTTGAGAAACGATATACCCGCGGTTATCATCAATTAATATTTTCTACACGTGTAGAAAATATTAATTGATGACAGCGCCAAGTATAAATGAGAGAAACCAATGAGTCAGCAAGCTTATTTTGCGCATGAGAGTGCTTATATTGACGATGGCTGCGAGATTGGCGCCGGCACCAAGATCTGGCACTTTTGCCATGTGATGAGTGGGGCCAGGTTGGGGCGGGGCTGCAATTTAGGGCAGAATGTGCTGGTTTCGTCCGGCGTAGTGATCGGCAACAATGTCAAGATCCAGAACAATGTTTCGGTTTACACCGGGGTGGAGCTGGAAGATGATGTCTTTTGTGGCCCATCCTGTGTCTTTACCAATGTGATCAACCCCCGCTCGCAGATTGTGCGCCACAGCCAATATCAGCGCACAGTGGTCCGCCGCGGGGTAACGATTGGGGCGAATGCCACGATTGTTTGTGGCGCAACGCTCGGTCGTTATGCCTTTATTGGCGCAGGCGCCGTGGTACGCGGTGATGTCCCCGACTATGCGCTCATGCTTGGCGTGCCGGCCCGGCAACGCGGCTGGATGAGCCGCCACGGTCATCGTTTGGTGGACCGTAATGGCGCCGGTGAATTGGTCTGCCCGGAGAGTGGTTGGCGCTATCAAGAAGTGGAACCAGGCATTTTGCGCTGCCTGGATTGGCCTGAAGATACAGCACTGCCCACGGCATAGACAATTAATTTTATCCATTGTTTGTACGAATGATCAGAAAAATATTATGACAAATACAGCGACAGTAACTTCACCAAAAGAGCAGAGTAAGGCCGTTCCCCTGCTTGACCTGAAAGCCCAATACGCGACCATTCGCGAGGAGACCCGTGCGGCCATGGATCGGGTGGCCGAATCGCAATATTTTATCCTTGGCCCCGAAGTCAAGGCATTGGAAGAGGAAGTGGCGGCCTATTCCCAATGCCGTTATGGGATTGGGGTCTCTTCCGGCACCGACGCCTTGCTGGTCGCCTTGATGGCGCTCAATATTGGGCCTGGTGATGAAGTGCTCACGACGCCCTACACTTTCTTTGCCACCGCCGGCTGTGTCGCGCGCTTGGGGGCCAAAGCCGTCTTTGTCGATATCGACCCCGCCACCTACAACATTGATCCGGCCGCGCTTGAAGCGGCGATCACGCCGCGCACACGGGCAATTATGCCGGTCCATCTCTACGGGCAGATGGCACCGATGGACCCGATTATGGCAGTCGCTGCACGCCACGGGCTGCCAGTGATTGAAGATGCAGCCCAGGCGATTGGCTCGGAAGACCAGGGGCGGCGGGCCGGCTCGATTGGGCAGATGGGCTGTTTCAGCTTTTTCCCATCCAAGAATCTGGGTGGTTTTGGCGATGGCGGGATGGTCGTCACCAACGACAGCGCCCTGGCCGAGCAACTCACCATTTTGCGCGGGCATGGGGCCAAGCCCAAATATTACCATAAATTTGTGGGGGGTAACTTCCGCCTTGATGCCCTGCAGGCCGCCGTGCTGCGCGTTAAGTTGCCCTATTTGGATCAGTGGACCGCCGGCCGCCAACGCAACGCAGCGATCTATCGGCAGCTCTTTGCCGAGATGGGTTTGACGGAAGTGATCAGGCTACCGGTTGAGCTACCGCAGATGCGTCACATCTACAACCAATTCGTGATCCGCACGAAAGCGCGGGATGCATTGATGGCCCACCTGAAGCAACATGAGATCGGCACTGAGATCTATTATCCTGTACCAATGCACCTGCAAGAATGTTTTACTGACCTGGGTTATCACCAGGGTGATTTTCCCGCAAGTGAGGCAGCGGCGAATGAAACGCTGGCAATTCCGATTTACCCAGAATTGACCGAAGCCATGTTGCGGACGGTCGTCGAAACTATTGCTCGTTTTTACGATAAGTAGATCAATGAAGATTCTCACGATCGTGGGGGCGCGCCCTCAATTTATTAAGGCAGCCCCGGTCAGCAAAGCGCTACGTGCGGCCGGCCATACCGAATGGCTGGTCCACACCGGGCAGCACTATGATCACAATATGTCGCAGATCTTCTTTGACGAATTGCAAATTCCCCAGCCGGATTGCAATCTGGCGATCGGATCCGGGACCCACGGTCAGCAGACTGGCCAGATGTTAATCCGGCTAGAAGAAGTGATGCAAGCCGAGCAGCCGGATTGGGTGCTCGTCTATGGCGATACCAATTCGACCTTGGCTGGTGCGCTGGCGGCGGTTAAATTGCAGATCCCGGTAGCCCACGTTGAAGCCGGGTTGCGTTCCTTTAACCGCACCATGCCCGAAGAGCATAACCGGATCTTGACCGATCATTGTGCCGATCTACTCTTTTGCCCCACGCAGACGGCGGTCGATCTGCTGGCAAAGGAAGGGATCACCAAGCATGTCCACTTGGTTGGTGATACGATGTATGATGCGGTATTGGCCTTTAGTGCGCTGGCCAACCAACAGTCAACGATCCTGGACCAATTAGCGCTGACCGCCCAAGGTTATCTGCTGGCCACGGTCCATCGTCCGTATAATACCGACGAGCCGGCGCAGTTAAAGCGCATTCTGGACGCCTTGCGCGCGGTGGATGAACCGGTGATCTTTCCAGTTCACCCACGCACACGCAAAAAGATTGCCGAATTAGGGCTAGATCAATCAGCGGGGGCAATGGCCAATATCCACTTGATCGAGCCAGTCGGCTACCTGGATATGCTCATGTTGCTGCAGAATACCCGGCTCTTGCTGACCGATTCTGGGGGGATGCAAAAGGAGGCCTATTTCTTTGCCGTGCCCTGTATCACTTTGCGGCCAGAGACAGAGTGGGTCGAGACCGTGACAAGTGGCTGGAATGTGCTAGCAGGCACCGATTATGCCGCGATTTTGTGGGCAGTCAACAGCCGGCGCTGGCCACAGACGCCGCCGCCGAAACTTTTTGGCAGTGGACAAGCAGCAACGCAGATTGTACAACACTTAACTGGGGCCAAGGCAGTCAATCAGGATCGTCGAGATTAATTCATGGCAATGCACACCAATCGTTCAACTAACCAACGGCTCAAGGTGCTATTCATCACCGCTTGGTATCCGACAATGGCCAATCCTTATGGGGGTATTTTTGTCCAGGAACATGCCAAGGCAGCCAATCTGTATAATGATGTAGTGGTCATTCATTATAATAACCGCAACACACAGTTGCCCCATTGGTGGCAATTGGCACCGATCCCAACGCTCGACGATCCGGCACAGTTCCCAACCTATAGATTAGAGTATCGACCATCGCGCGTGCCCAGAACATCCTATTTTGTTCGCTATAGTGCCTTCCTGAAGGCATTTCAACGGCTCGCTCAGGAGGGATTTCGACCGGATCTTATCCATGCCCACATCCATCGGGTGGCATTACCCGCTGTTTTGCTTGGCAAAATCTATAAGATCCCCGTGGTGGTGACCGAACAACACAGCGCCATTCCACGACGCATGCTGGGCAAGTTGGACTTGTTCGAAGCCAGGACGGCCTTTCGCTTAGCCGATAAGGTGTTGCCGGTAAGCGCAGCCTTACAAGCGGGTATTGAACAGTATGGCATGCAGGCGCGCTTTCAGATTGTCCCCAACGTGGTAGATAGCGATCTCTTTTATCCAGCAATGGGTAACCAATCACCGGCTGGGCAGAAACAACTACTCTGTGTTGCCACCATGCCCCCGACACATGTCAAAGGCATTAACTATCTACTCGATGCACTGGCCCAATTGCAGCAACAGCGCACGGATTGGCAGCTCTCCATCATTGGCGATGGGCCGGAGCGCGTCACCTATGAGCAACAGGCGCAGACACTCGGCCTCACTGGCCAAGTCCATTTCTTAGGGAGCCGCAGCAAAGCGGAAGTGGCCGAAAAGATGCGCAATGCCCATATCTTTGTTTTGCCGAGCATCTGGGACAATATGCCCTGTGTCCTCGTGGAAGCAATGGCATCGGGCCTGCCGATTGTATCGACTCAAACCGGTGGGATCCCCGAGATCGTCAACTCCGATGAGATTGGCCTACTTGCTATCCCAGCCAACGCGGACAGTTTGAGAGAAATACTCAACCGTATGCTTGATCGTTACCCAACCTATGATCGTACAAAACTTACCACCACTGCCCGCCAGCGTTATAACTATGCCGCAGTTGGCCGGCAGTTGGATGAAATTTATCGGGAGTGCATCGCATGAACCCTTATCTGACTTTGCCCAAAGTCCCGCTCCTTTTTGGAAGACAAGACTTTTTGATCGATATCTCGCGTGATCAACGAGTCTTGCATCTAGGCTGTGTGGATACTGGTCTTCTCGATGAACGCTTTGCCCAAGGATTGCTCTTACATCAAAAGTTGGCAAAAGTCACCAAAGAGCTATGGGGCTTTGATATTGATGGGACGGGGCTTGACTTTCTGCGCGGTGAGGGTTTTCAAAATCTAGTCGAAGGCGACGCCTGCTATCTCGATCAATGTACGGAATTAAAGGGTGTCGAATTTGATATCATTTTAGCCGGCGAAGTCGTCGAGCACTTACAAAATCCCGGGCTCTTTTTTCAAGCAGTCCAGCAGCTCATGATTCCAGGCCATACCAAGCTAGTCGTTTCCGTGCCGAATGCCTTTCGGATCGATACCTTGTTGTGGCTTTTACGCGGCATTGAATATGTACACCCAGATCACAACTACTGGTTTTCCTATTTAACGATTACCAATCTCTTTAAGAAAAACAATTTTGAGATTGAACAAGTCTACATGTATTCGTTCCATAAATCTAATCTTTTACCACAACGATTTCAGAAATACTTTCGGCGGCAAGCCGCCACGCCAGCAACGGCGGTTACGCCGCAGCGTGCAGCAACCGGGGCAGAAGTACCGCTAGACAGTGCGGCTGGGTCGCCGACACACGGCACATTGGCAAGCTACGCGCGTGCGTTGCCGCGTCGTCTGCTGGCAGCTTTCTTATATGGGCGTACACCCTTTTGGGGTGACGGACTCATCGTCGTGGCCAAATCTAAAGCAGCGGCCCCATCTAAAGAAACAGTGTAGCTTGCAATTATGACCCTTATTGCCCGGCTCAGGCATCCAAGCCGCTTCATCCAAAATGTCAGCAGCACCTTCTTGATTCAAGTTGTCTTGCTGATTTTATCAATCGTCAATGCGGCGCTGATTGCACGCGTCTTGGGCACAGAAGGCAAAGGAATCTTACAGCTAGTAACCTTGGTTCCTTCTCTACTTGGTCTCTTTTTGAGTAGCGGCATCGGTGTGGCCAATGTGCGCTACATTGGTGCGCAACGTTTTAGCCTGGCACAGCTCACGGCCAATGCCATGCTTTTTACCTTGCTCTTTAGCGTGTTGGGGGGGTTGCTGGTTTGGCTTGCAGTGACGATGCACTGGCTGGAATTGATTGTGCCCGGTGTATCGCTACCGCTAGTGCTAATTGCGCTGACGGGATTGCCCATCAATTTACTTCAAGGCTACTTGAACGCCTTGCTACAGGGACTTCAACAAATCTTTACCGTTAATCTGATCTCGCTGGGCAATGGCCTGCTCAATTTGTGCTTAACCCTGCTCTTTGTCTTGACCTTCAATCAGGGGGTCACCGGGGCGGTCTATGCCGCGTTGATTACCAATGGGGTCATTGTGGTTGCCATGTGTATCCTGCTCCACCGTCAAGGTGCCAGCTTTATGCCAAAGTGGAATACCGAAGTGGTGCAGGCAACGTTAGGGTTTGGCCTGCGTGGGCATATCGGTAATATTATGCACTTCTTTAACTACCGCTTGGATGTTTTCATTGTCAACTATTTCTTGGGCGTTGGCAGCGTCGGGATCTATGGTGTCGGCACGAAATTGGCCGAACTGGTTTGGTACTTTCCCAATGCAGTTGGCTTTGTCATCTTTCCCAAAGCCGCCGCAACATCGGGCCGCGAGATGAATCGTTTTACCCCGCGTGTCTTTCGGCTCACCCTGGCCCTTTCGACGGTGGCGGCTCTTGGTCTGGCCGTGGTCGGCCGGCCAATGATTAACCTGCTCTATAGTATTGAGTTTGATGCGGCCTACTGGCCCTTGTTGGCACTCCTACCAGGGGTGATTCTGTTGGGCTCAGCCCGCGTCTTAACCAACGATATCGCCGGGCGCGGCTATCCACACTACAATTCGATCAACGCCGGCACAGCGCTGGTACTCACGGTGATCTTTGACTTGCTGCTGATTCCGCGCATGGGCATCTTAGGGGCGGGGATTGCATCAAGCATTGCCTATAGCATTACCTTTGTCTTAGCCATTATCTTTTATCAGATTGTCAGTCGGCGCACCAATGCCGCCGCGACGACCGCAAGCGCGCCGGATTTGGGGTAATGGCCCCAACCACGCCTGGTCATTGTCGTGTTTTGCAAAATTAACTGTGATGGGCGGATTGTTCCCTGGCCACAACAGGAGAGCCACCCATTAGATAGAAATGTAGAGAGCAGCTGAAGATGACTAGGAAGTCGATCTGCATTATCTCCCTCTCGCCGATTGCCCGCGATGGTCGTGTGCTGCGGCAGATTCAATATTTGCAACCCTATTACGATCTGACGGTGGTCGGCTATGGGCCGCCGCACCCGCGCTGGGCCAATGAGCCGACAGTACGCTGGATTCAGTTGCCGGAAATGGCCTCGTTTGCGACCATCAAAACGGCCATGAATGAAGGAAAGTTTGATCTCTTTTTCCAACGGTTGCCGCTGGAAGCCGCCAAGGTGGCCTATCGCAGTTCACTCTACCTGGGCCGGGTTATCCCAGGAGCCTATGATGCCGGCTACTCACTGCGTTGGCCCTTGATGAAGCAGATCCAGGCGTTAACGGCCCTGCGCCACGATGCCTATCATGCCAATGATTGGCATACCATGTCGTTAGCCGCCAAGTTGGCGCAACGGGATGGGGCGCGCCTGGTCATCGATCTGCACGAGTATGCCCCCTTGGAGTTCGAGAGTCGGGCGGATTGGTGGCTTCACGAACCAATGTTACGCAACGTTATCCACAAATATGCGCCGCGCGCCGATGCAACGATTACGGTAGCTGGGCCGATTGCCGAACGCTACGCCCAGGAATTTGGCATACAACCCCTGGTTGTCCTCAACGCACCAGAATATGTGCCGATACCCGAACGGGCGCACAATGACGACCATTTGCGTATCAGCCATCATGGTGCGGCCTCCAAATTTCGCAAACCAGAGGTAATGCTCGAGGCCCTCGCCCTCGCCGATCAGCGCTATACGCTTCACTTTATGCTCATGCCTTCCCCCTATGGGGATGAACTCAAAGCCTTAGGGGATCGCATTGCCCCTGGCCGGGTTTTCTTTCATCCGCCGGTGGCACCGGAAGCGATTGTGCCGCGCATTGCCGAATATGATATCGGCTTTACGCTGCTGCCGCCCCAGAGTTTTAATGATCAGATGGCGCTGCCCAATAAATTTTTCGAGAGTATCGGGGCCGGGTTGGCGATCTGTGCCGGCCCTTCGCCCTCGATGGCCAAGCTGATCGAGCAATATCACTGTGGGGTCGTTGCCCCTTCTTTTGCGGCGGAAGCGATCGCGGCCACGCTCAATCAGACGACGACCGCCACATGGCGCGCAATGCAGCGTAATGCGCGCGTCGCGGCCACAGCACTAAATGCAGCCGGCGAACTGGGCAAAGTTGTCCAGCTTTATGACCGTTTACTCAACAAGGCTTAAATTTTTATGTGTGGCATTGTCGGCTTTTGGCAGCGCGACCGCACTGCGGTTAATTTACACTCATTACAGACAGCGACCCAACGCCTGCGCCATCGTGGCCCAGATGATGCCGGCTACCTGCTGATCAACACGGCGCAAGGGCGGATCGAACCTTGTGCCGATAGCGAGCGCAACGCAGGGTTGAACTTGCCCCCGCTCACGACCTTTGCGGGTGAACAATTTGACTTTGCCTTTGGCTTTCGGCGCCTGGCAATTCTGGATCTCTCCAGCGCCGGCCATCAGCCGATGCAGAGCCAGGATGGGCGCTATTGGATCGTCTATAATGGCGAGGTCTACAATTACTTGGAGCTGCGCCAGGAATTGATGGGCAATGGCTACACCTTTCGCTCGGGGAGTGATACGGAAGTGATTCTGGCCGCCTATCAAGCGTGGGGGGCGGCCGCATTGGCACGTTTTAACGGCATGTGGGCATTGGCGATTTGGGATACCCAGAACCAGACGCTCTTTCTGGCGCGTGATCGCTTTGGGATTAAACCGCTCTATTACAGCGACTACAATGGGCAGTTTAGCTTTGGCTCTGAGATCAAGGCGCTGGTGGGGGCACATGGGGTACCCTTTCAGCCTAATGAAAAGATGGTCTATCGCTACCTGCTGGCCAATCTATTGCCCAACCCGCAACAGGCTGAAACCTTCTTTGCCAATGTCTCGAGCCTGCCGCCTGGTCACCAACTGACCATTACCCACAACGCGCTCCAGGTAGCGCGCTACTGGGCATTGCCGGTCGAGCCGCGTGATAACCCCGTTTATACCGAAGCGGAGTTGATCGCTGCTTACCGCGCACACTTTACCGACGCGGTGCGGTTACGGTTGCGCGCCGACGTACCAATTGGCACTTGTTTGAGCGGTGGGCTCGATTCATCGGCAATTACCGCCACCATCAATCAGCTGTTGACGAGTGAGGGTAGCAACCGTGTCAACTTTCCCACTGGTCAGCAACAGACCTTTAGCGCAGTCTATGCCACCGCCGGCCGCCACAATGAGCGGGTCTATATTGAAAAAGTGCTTGACCATCTACCCCAGGTCGTGGGGCACTTTACCTTTCCAACCGGGGCGCAGTTGCAAACCGAATTGCAACAATTTGTCTGGCATCAGGATGAGCCGGTGCTCTCCCCCAGCCCCTTTGCCCAGTGGTGTGTCATGCAAAAGGCGCATGAAGCTGGGATCACAGTACTCCTCGATGGGCAGGGCGCGGATGAAGCGCTGGCCGGTTATCGCCCCTTTGGCGTTTATCTCCAACAGTGGTTAAAGCCTACCCAGCTCGGTCACTTGTGGGCGGAGATGGGGGTGATTGGCGCGACGACAGGCCTGGCCAAGAAAAGTTTACTCAGACAGTTATTCCTAGCCCAGTTGCCCGACGCCCAAATGCGGCAATTCCAGCAGCGTGGCTGGCAACAAGGGCTGGCACCGCGCCTCTTGCAGCCGGCCTTTGCGGCCCAATGGCGCGATACGCTCAACGAGCACTTTCCCTACCAACGGGCCGCCACAATGAATGAGCACCTGCACTTTAACATTTTGGTGGCACTGCCCGAGCTGTTGCGCTATGAAGATCGCAATTCAATGGCCCATAGCATTGAGGCGCGCGTCCCTTTTCTCGATTACCGGCTGATGGAATTTACCTTTCAACACGCGGCCGCGCTGCGCATTCGCCAGGGCTGGACCAAGTGGATCCTGCGCAAGGCAGCCGAGCAGCGCTTGCCGGACGAGATTGTCTGGCGCAAAGATAAGATCGGCTTTGAGACTCCACAAGAGGAGTGGTTTACTACGCTGCTCGCAGGAGGAGCACCTTGGTTTGCCGATGGTGCGCGCAGTGGTGCGTATGTTGATTTAGCGGCTGTCCGCCACCAGTTAGCTGCGCTGCGCAAGGAACACAAACCCAACCGCAGCCTGCTGTGGCGGTTGATCAACCTGGAAACTTGGTTGCAAGTCTGGCAGAATTGAAAGAGTAACCCGATGCCCTTTATTGAACGAACGCGCTGCCCCAGTTGCCATGCCCCAGCGGGGACCGAACGCTATCGCTGTGACTATGCGGATCCGGCCCTGCGCGCCTATTTGACCGCGGCCTACGCCGCCGTTGGACAGGGCATTGAGTATGAATATCTACAGGGCGCGACCTTTATTCTGGTCGAGTGTGCCAACTGCGAATTGGTCTATCAACAGCAGATCCCGGATGATGCGTTGATGGAACGGCTCTATGAACGGTGGATCGACCCGCAGACCGTCTTTGCCCGCCACCAGCAGAGCGATACCCTGGCCTATCATAGCCGCGATGCACAGGAGATCATGCAGGTGATGGCCTTTTTGGGGAAGAGCCCCCACCAACTGGCCTTTTTGGATTTTGGCATGGGCTGGGGCAAGTGGGCGCGCATGGCCAAAGCCTTTGGTTGTGATGCCTATGGCACCGAGCTTTCGCCGGCGCGCATTGCCTATGCCCAGGCCCATGGCGTCAAAGTGATCAGTGAGGCGGAATTGGCCCAACAGCAATTTGATTTTATTAACACAGAGCAGGTCTTTGAACATCTGCCCGCACCCTTAGTGACGCTGCAACAGTTGCAGCGTGCCCTAAAACCAGGTGGATTACTCAAAATCAGCGTGCCCAATGGCGAGGATCTCAAACGCCGACTAGTGGTAATGGATTGGGCCGCGCCGAAGGGGAGCAAAAATTCGCTCAATGCGGTTAGTCCGTTGGAACATATCAACTGTTTTAAACGGGTGACCCTGCAAAAAATGGCCGCGTGCGCAGGGCTGCGCGAGGTGCAGCTTCCGCTGACAGTGCAATATGCCTTTGCCACCAACTGGCGACTCCCCAAACCGCTATTAAAAAATTTACTAATGCCGCTGTCACGCAATCTGTTGCAACGGGGTACCTATCTTTTTTTTCGCCATAGCGCCTGATCTGAGGGCAATGGCAAAATGATCCACGAAGTCTCACGAAGTCACACGAAAATACTTGACCAATGAATACGACGATTGCCCTGCCGCTACCCATACCAAATCTGCTCTACCTCACTTGGGGGGAAGTGATCGTCTATGACGGACTCTTTAATAATCAGGTGCTGGAGCAACTCAAGCAGATCCGTAGCCAGGCGGAGAATTTGCCCATGCAGCTGCTCTCTGGCTTGCCATTGGGCAATCGCTATCTGGTGAAGGGGCGCGCCCAATTCTATGCCGAGCTAGCCAAGATCGAAGCCCAATTAACGGCGTCGCGGATCGGCTTTGCCTACCGCTGGATTCCGGCAGTGGCGCGCTGGTTTCATTCGCAGCCCTATCAATTCCCCTTCTACAGTGTGGGGCAATTGGGTTACCTGGCCAAGTTGGTGCAGCAGCGGGGGATTAATCTGGTCCACTGCCGCAGCTACCATGCAACCCGGTTGGCCCTGTTGGCGCGCGCCCGTTACCGGCTGCCCTACAAGGTCATCTTTGATACGCGCGGCATGTTTCCCGAAGAGGCGGTGTTGGCAGGCTATTTTACGGCCACCAGTCCGGCCTATCACCAGTGGAAAAGTGTAGAGCAGGAATTGCTGCGCGCCGCCGACGCGGTGGTCAATGTTTCGCCAACCTTTACTGAGTACATTAGCACGCTGACCACGAACCCCAATCTGCACACGATTGCGACCAGCACCAACCTCGATCTCTTTCAACCCAACCCGGCGCTGCGCCAGGCCGCACGGCAGCTCCTCGACCTGACGGACGAGGACAAAGTGCTGCTCTATGTGGGCAGCTTGGGCACGAAACGGGGGTGGCATAACATTGACAATCTGATCGCGCTCTATCGGGTCTTTCACGCCGCATTCCCCCAGAGCAGATTACTCATCGTCACCCGGTCACCGCACGCGCCGCTGGCCGAGGCATTACAAGCCGCCGGCTATCCCCCCGCGGCCTATCGAATTGTTGCGGCCCATTCACCGGCAGAGACCAGCAAGTACGCGCAAGCGGGTGACTATGCCGCACTGGCCTACTATGATGTGGATAGTCCGTTGGAGCAGCAAGTGGGGCGCACCGTCATCGCGTCCAAGAGTGGCGAATATTTGGGGCTAGGGTTGCCGATGCTTGTCAATGCGACCGCCGGGGCCGCGGCCCAATTGGTGGCGCAGGCAGGCGTTGGCGCTGTTTATCAGGGCGGCAACGAAGAGGCACTGCGCGTCCCCTTGCGCCAGTTGGACGCCAACTACGCCGCGGTCCAGGCCAAAGCGCTGGCCGTGGCTCATACCAACTTTAGCGCAACCGGCAACGCCCGCAAATATCTGGCGCTTTACGAACAGTTACTGGCCGCAGCGTCAACGCACGGTGCGAGAGGGCAATAACCATGATTCCATCACTCGACATCATGCTCGTCAACTGGAATGCCGGCGACCAATTGCGCAGTTGTCTGGCCTCGGTCGCGGCGGCGCAGCAGGATAACTTTATCCTACAACGAGTAGTGGTGGTCGACAATGCCTCGACCGATAACTCGCTGGTGGGATTAGAACGGGCGGGGCTACCGCTTACCATCATCCGCAATGGGGAGAATCGGGGCTTTGCCGCCGGTTGCAACCAGGGCGCGGCCAATAGCCAGGCCGACTATCTGCTCTTTCTGAACTGTGACACCCGTCTTTTTGCCAATTCGCTGATGGATGTCATCCGCTTTATGGAGCAGCCGGCCCAGGCCGCGATTGGCATCTGCGGCATCCGCCTGGTGGACGAAGCGGGGCGACCAACCACCGCCGCCGCCCGTTTTCCGACCCTGCGCGTCATGGTCGGCAAGATGACCGGGCTGGCCAAGCTGCTGCCCGCGCTCTTTCCCAGCCATCTCATGCGCCCGGAAGAGATGACCGAAAGTCGTCCGGTTGATCAGATCATCGGGGCCTTCTTCCTGATCCGGAAAGCAGTTTTTGATCAATGCAATGGCTTTGATGAGCGCTTCTTTGTCTACTTTGAAGAGGTCGATCTGGCGTTGCGTGCCCAAGCGGCGGGCTACAGTTCCTACTATCTGGCCGAAGTGAGCGCCTTTCATGCCGGGGGCGGCCTCTCCAGCCAGGTGAAGGCCCACCGCCTCTTCTATTCGTTGCGCAGCCGGATCTATTATGCCCAGAAACATTACACACCGATTGCGCTTGCGATTCTCGTCCTTTGCACCTTTACGGTTGAGCCAGTAGTGCGCTTGTTGCTGGCCGTACTTAAGTTTTCCCCCACCCAAATCAGCGAAACCCTGGCCGGCTATCGAATGTTGACCAGCCACTTTTTGTTAGAGCGGAAGAGAGCATGACAATCCTGGATAAAAACGCGATTTTACCGAATCTAGCCGCCCGTGACCAGGTCGTACTCGAACTCGGCTGTGGTGATCGCAAGCGGGTGCCCGGTTCGATTGGTATTGATATGCTCGACTATCCCAGCGTGGATCTGGTCGGCGATCTGCTGGAAGTGCTCAATGCCTTTCCGGTGGCGTCGGTCGATAAAGCGACATCACACCACGTCTTTGAACATCTGCCCGATCTGGAGGCAGTACTGCTGGCGTTGGCGCGCGTGCTCAAGGTGGGTGGACAGTTGGAGATTGTGACGCCGCACTTTTCCAACCCTTATTACTATTCCGATGCCACGCATAAGGCGTTCTTTGGGCTTTACACCTTCTGTTACTTTGCGGCAAAATCGCCCTTCCGGCGCCAGGTGCCCACCTATCAGCGGGAACTACACTTTGAGCTAGTGCGCGTCGATCTGGGCTTCAAGTCGCCACCGCCCTTTTATGTGCGTTATGGGGTCAAGCGGGCGCTGGGCTATCTTTTTAACCTGAACAATTATCTGCGCGAGTTCTATGAAGAGAATCTCTGTTATCTCTTTCCCTGTTATGAATTGCGCTACGAACTCAGGCGGATTGAAAGCATCGAACGCAGCTAAAGCAGCACTGCATTCTCGTTCCACTGGTCTTCGATGGAATGCAGGCAGGACGCGGAGCGTCCTACCTGCATCACTACGCCGAGCGTAGTGACGAGTATGAACTTGGATGAATTAACGTTGAAAGTACTTTTTGTTGTACCCTATCCGATCGAAGCGCCAAGTACGCGCTATCGGGTCTATCAATATCTGCCTTATTTGGCGGCAAATGGCGTCGAGGCGACGGTCAGTCGCTTTATCGATTCGAGTGACTTCTTTCGGCGGCTTTATCAGCCGGGCGGGGTGGCGGCGAAAGCCACCTATTTTGCCCAACGGACCTTGCGGCGGCTGCTCGATCTGACCCGGGTGGGGCGCTTTGATGCGATCTTTATCCAGCGCGAAGCGCTGCCGGTCGGGCCGGCGTTTTTTGAAGTGTTGGCCGCCCGCAGTGGCACGCCATTAATCTTTGACTTTGACGACGCGATCTACCTGCCCCACTCGAGCGAGGCAAATCGCTGGGTCAGTTGGCTCAAGCAGCCGGGCAAGACCGCCACGATTGTCCGCCACAGTCGGCAGGTGATTGTCGGCAACCAGGTGCTCTATGAGTATGCGCGCCAATACAATGAGCAGGTCACGATCATTCCCTCGTCGGTTGATGCCGCACGCTACCCGGCCCGTGATGATGTGCAGGCCCGCCCTGATGTAGTGACACTCGGCTGGGTAGGCAGCAGTTCCAACTTGGGCTATCTACACCAAATTGCGCCGGCGTTGCGCCAACTTAGCCAGACACACCGCGTGCGCGTTGAGGTGGTCGGCGGCACGATTGCCCTGGAGGGGGTTGACGTACACTGTCGTCCCTGGCAGTTGGCGAATGAGATTAGCGACCTGCACAGCTTTGACATTGGCCTGATGCCCTTGCCCGACAACCCGTGGACCCAAGGCAAAGGCGGCTTTAAGGCGATTCAATATATGGGCGTCGGGCTACCGGTGGTGGCGTCGCCGGTCGGCATTAACACCGAGATCATCCACGACGGCGTCAATGGTTGTCTCGCCGCCAGCAACGACGAATGGCTACACGCACTCACCCAGTTGGTTGCGGATCGGCCTTTACGTCAGCGCTTGGGCCAAGCCGGCCGCGCCACCGTCGCCGCGCACTATTCAACCCAGGTCAACGGGCCGCGGTTGTTAGCGGTTTTACGTTCGGTTTTGTAGGTAGGTAAATCGGTAAATCGGTAAATCGGTAAATCAGTAAATCGGTAAATCGGTAAATCGGTAAATCAGTAAATCAGTAAATCGGTAAATCGGTAAATCGGTAAATCGGTAAATCGGTAAATCGGTAAATAAGTATACAGGTACATACGTTTCCTTGTATACCTGTATACTGATCTACTGATCTACTGATTTACTGATTTACTGATTTACTGATTTACTGATCTACCTACCCACCCTTCCCAAAGGATTCACACCATGCCCATTCGCGTCCTTCACCCGATTACCCGCCTGATTATTGGCGGGGCGCAAGAGAATACCATGTTGACGGCGCAGTTGCTCGACAAAACCGCGTGGGATGTCGTCGTGGTCTCCGGCCCGCAGACCGGCAGTGAGGGCAGCCTGATTGAGACGGTACGCGAGCGGGGCATTGAGTTGATCCTGGAAGAGAGCCTGGTGCGCGAGGTGAACCCGGTGCAGGACTTCCTAGCATTGATCCGGCTGACCCAGTTAATGCGCCAGGGTCGCTATCAGATCGTCCACACCCACAGCTCCAAGGCGGGCATCCTGGGCCGTTGGGCGGCCAAGTTTGCCGGTGTACCGGTGATCGTCCACACCGTTCACGGTTGGGGGCACCATGATCGCCAACGCCCGCTCGTGCGTGCCTACTACATTCTACTGGAAAAGATCACGCTGCCGATTACCGACAAGCTCATCGCAGTGACGGGGAAAGATATTGACAAAGGGCGGCGTGATGGCATTGGCCGCGCTGAAAATTACACAGTGATTCGCAGCGGAATCGAGTTAGATCGCTTTGGTCACCCGCAAGTTGCGCGTGCGGAGACGCGCCGTGCGTGGGGCATTCCGGATGATGTGCCCTTGGTGGGTAGCGTAACGCGACTCTCGCCCCAGAAGGCTCCGCTTGATTTTGTGCGCGCGGCGGCCATCGTCGCGAGGCAATATCCCCAAGCTTGGTTTATGATGGTAGGCGACGGTCCCCTGCGCGCCGAAGTCGAAGCATTGGCACGCACCGTGGGCATTGCCGAGCGGTTGGTGCTCACGGGCTTGCGGCGCGATGTGCCGGAATTGATGGCTGCGTTTGATATTTTTGTGCTTTCTTCGCTTTGGGAGGGGTTGCCACGGGTATTGCCCCAGGCAATGGCCACCGGCCTGCCAGTCATCGCCACTGCGTGTGATGGCAGCGCCGAAGCGGTCGAAAGCGGCGTCAATGGTTTTTTGGTCCCGCCGGGCGAACCCCAGGTGTTAGCGCAGCAGGTGATCACACTGTTAGCCGATCCGGCGCTGGCACAACAGATGGGGGCAGCAGGCCAACGCCGCGCCCAGGAATTCAGCGACCAGGGTATGGTGGGGGCAATTGCCAATTTATACCAAGAATTGCTGAGGGCCAAAGGGCTGCAGGATGGGGTGTAATGGGTGTGAAAGTTTGGCCTTTTGCCCATGCGTGCGGTAGGATTGTAAGGTTTTGAAAATTAGACGACTGTCGTTACCCAACGTGTAACGGTTCATCAAATAGACCAGAAGCTCACTGTGTTGAATGGATAAATTATGATCTCACGGACAAAACTTGACGCGTGGTGTGAAGCGGTCATTGAGGCCGGTTGGTTAGCGGCGCTTGTGGTCGCACCGCTCTTTTTTAATGTCTTTTCCAGCCGTGTCTTCGAGCCGGACAAGATCAGCCTGGTGCGTTCCATCGCGCTCGTAATGTTGCTGGCCTGGCTGATCAAAGTAGCCAATGGCGGTTATCTCTGGTTGCCGGCTTATAGCACCGCTACGCCCAATCCAGCCGATCAAGCAAGTCAACCAGTGCAATCACTCTGGCAGCGAATCTGGCGTAATCCATTCTTTATTCCTGTGGTGCTGCTGGTAATCGCCTATCTGATCAGTACCACCTTTAGTTTGGCCCGCTTTGTCAGTTGGTTTGGTTCCTACCAGCGGTTACAGGGCACCTACTCTTTCCTCAGCTATGTGATCATCGCCACGCTGACCGCCGCGCATCTACGTCAACCGGGCCAAATGCGCCGTCTGCAACATACGATCATTCTCACCAGCCTGCCGATTTCAATCTATGGCGTGATTCAACACTACGACATCGACCCGCTGCCCTGGGGTGGTGATGTCACCATTCGTATCGCCGCCAATGCAGGGAATGCGATTTTCCTGGCGGCCTATCTGATCATGGCCTTTTTCTTTACATTGGAACGGGTCTACAACAGCTTTGCCTTGCTGTTGGGCAAACACCCACAGGAAGCGCAGACGAGCCATGAACTGGCCACCGCGCTGGCCGGCGGCTCCTACCTCTTTATTTTAATGGTCCAGGCGCTGGCAATCTTCTGGACGCAAAGTCGTGGGCCGTGGTTGGGGCTCTTCTTTGGTTTTTATCTCTTTGTCCTACTGATTATTACTGGTTTGCGTCCGCGTTACTACCGCCAATTCACCGCCGGCTGGGTCGGTCTTGGCCTCTTTGGCGCGACCATTCTGCTCTTGATGAATACCACTGGTCTCTTTTCCTTTTTGAGTCCGATCCCCTATATTGGGCGGCTGACCCAATTGCTCGACCAGGATAGCCGCACCGGCCAGGTTCGTCTGTTGATCTGGGAAGGGGCCTCCAATATGGTGCGCCCCCATGAGCCGCTGATCTACCCCGATGGGGAGCGCGATGCCATCAACTTTCTGCGGCCGCTGGTCGGCTATGGTCCAGAAGCAATGTGGGTGGCCTACAATCCCTTCTATCCGCCGGATCTGGCCCACTGGGAGCAGCGCAATGCCAGCCCGGACCGCGCCCACAATGAGACCTGGGATAGCCTTGTCATCACGGGACTATTGGGCTTTGTGGCCTATATGTCGCTTTTTATTTCAATCTTCTACTGGTCACTGCGCTGGCTAGGCCTGCTGAGCAACCGGCGCGACAATCTGCTCTTTGCCGGCCTGTTAGGCGGCTCTAGCCTACTCTGGATCATTGGGCTAACAGCATCGGATGGGGGCCAGTGGCGCTTTTTTGGTGCGGCGCTGCCCGCCGGGTTAATGCTCGGGCTCTTTCTCTATGTGACGATCGCGGCCTTCCTCCATTCCGGGGAGACACCACCGGCGGAGAGTGTGCCCCGCCAACTGCTGATCATGACGTTGCTGGCAACAATGACCGCCCATTTCATCGAAATCCACTTTGGGATTGCGATTGCCGCCACCCGGACCTATTTTTGGATTGAAGCAGCGACTTTGCTGGCACTGGGGATGAAATGGGTGCAGCCCGCGCCCTTCTCTGCCACCCAACTGCTCACCGTTGGGGGTACCGAGGAAGAGGACGAAGAAGTCGAGGTCGTTGAAGAAGTCAAAGAAGTCAAAGAGACTAAAGGCAAGAAGCGTCACAGCAAGACAGCAGTCCCGCCGACGATCACCCGCCGCGTGCGCAAACTGGTCGATGCGCCGCCCTGGTTGCCCGCCACCTTTATGACCGATCTGCTCATCTTCATGACCTTTGTCTTTATCTATACCACCAACAGCACCCAGGTCCGCAATGCCCTTGAGGTCCTTTTTAACAGCATTCTGCGTCGCCCCGAACGGGGTGAATTGCTCGATAGCCCGGCCCTCTTCTTTCTCATGCTCTTTACCTGGCTCCTCAGCGCCACGATTGGGCTGGCCGGTGAAGCCTTGAGCCATCGCCGACCGCCTAGCCGTTCCTGGTGGGCCTATGGCTATCTCATTCATGGGGTCGTTATGGGGTTGGGCTGGCTGCTCTATGGTCTGCTCCAATCCGGCCGGTTGACACCGGGGAGCGCCGGGACAACGCTGGATGAACAATTGGCCCACGTGGCCGGCCACTTTGCCATCTACACTTGGGTGGTGATTCTCTGGCTCGTCGCCGCGGGGACCGTTTATGCCTGGCCGGCCTTGCAAGAGCGCACGCTCACCATCGCCAAACGCCCAGCCGTTAGCTTGGTTGCCGGGGTGGCCGTGGCGATTGTGGTCTTTAGCATTATCAACACCGTCAACGTGGCCTTGGTTCGCGCCGACATTATCTATAAACAGGGCCAACAGTTCGACAACCAACGCAACTGGCCAAGCAGTATCGAGCTCTATCGCCGGGCTCTGGCGGCCCGTAAAACCGAAGATCATTACATGCTTTTCCTGGGACGTGCTCTGCTGGAGCGCGCAAAAACCGTCGAGGCGGCAGGCAGTTATGCGCTGCCCGAAACGGCAACCTTTGATGATGTGTTGGCATTAAATCCCAATCAGGTCGGGGTGATGGGGCGCTATGATCTGCTACGGGCCGCCGAGATTATTCTGCGCGAAGCCCAACGCATTAACCCGCTCAATACTGATCACACCGCCAATCTAGCCCGCCTCTACCGTACCTGGTCCGACCTGAGCGTCGATGCCGCCATGCGCCAAGCGATGTTGGACAACAGTATTGGCGAATATAATATGGCCGTGCAGTTGAGCCCGAACGCGTCGCACTTGTGGAATGAGAAGGGCAATGCCCATTTGGCCCGCAGTGAAAATGCCGAAGCCGAAGCCGCCTATCGGCATGCCCTCGGGCTGGACGCGTACTTTGAACAGACTTATCTGTTACTAGCCGATTTCTATGATCGCAATCAGCAATACGAGCAGGTGATCGACGTGATCGAAGGCGGCATTGCGGCCATGCAAAGCAGTGCCCGCTTCCGGCCGACGGCGCAGATGTATAGTTACCTTGGCGTCGCCTATGCGCGCGCCGGGCGCACAGCTGATGCCATTGCGACGAACCAGAAAATCCTTGAATTGCAGCCGACCAATGTGATTGCGATTCGTAACCTGGCCTTGCTCTACCGGGATCAGGGTCTACCAGAAACCGCGCTCGCCTTGCTCGAAACAAACTTTCCTGCGCTGAGCCCAGATCGGGTCAACGATATTGTGACGCTGCGCCAGTTGGCCGCGCAACTCTATCAGGACCAGGCCAACACCGCCAAGGTTATTGAGCAATATGAGGCAATTCGTGCGGTCAAGCCCGATGATCTGGAAACGCTTAAGAGTCTGAGCAATCTTTACAATACCGCGCAGGATGATCGGATGGTGGTCGAGATCGCGCAGGCATTGATGGCACTTGAGCCACAGAACTATCAACACCCGCTCAACATTGCCCAGGCATTACAACGGGCCGGCCAGATTGACAATGCCCGTCAATTTGCCGAGCAGGCGTTGGCCTTGGCCCCGGCAGACCAAAAGGCGGCCATTGAAACGTTGCTCACGGCATTAAGTGGTTCTTAGTCGTCTGGCCGTTTAATGGGTGCGGCCCTAGTACTCACCATCTATCGGTGTAACATGCACAGGATAATGGTTTTTAGCAACAACGTGTGCTACGCTTCCGCAAAGTGTTTCGCCCATTTACCACAGACAGGTGTAGTTACACAGGAGCAAAGGTTATGACACCTTATTTACTTATGGCGGCCAGTGCCCTGGTACTCGCCATTAGCAGTACCCCGGTTATGCGGCTTGTCGCCCTGCGCTTTGGCGTCGTCGATCAACCCGCGGCCCGCAAGATCCACGCCAATCCCGTGCCACTACTGGGCGGGGCAGCGATCTATATTGCCTTTATTCTTGTGCTCTTTCTATTGGGCGACCGCCGTTATATCCATGAGGTGGTCGGGATCTTTATTGGTGCCACTTTGGTCAGCCTGATGGGCGTGGTCGATGACCGTTGGGGATTGAGCAGCTATTTTAAGTTGGGTGGGCAGTTGGTGGCGGCCTGTATTCTGATCTACAGCGGCGTGCAGATCAATATCTTTGGCGGCTGGATCGACATTCTGGTCACCATTGCATGGGTGGTTGGGATTACCAATGCCATGAATCTGCTCGACAATATGGATGGCCTCTCCGGTGGGATCGCCATGATCGCAGCCGTCTTCTTCACCTTGTTAGCGGCATTGAGCAACCAATACATGGTGGGTGCTCTGGCCGCTGCGCTGGCTGGTGCCTGTGCCGGCTTTCTGGTCTACAACTGGAATCCAGCCCATATCTTCATGGGTGATACCGGCAGCCTCTTTTTGGGGTTTTTGTTGGCCGCAGTCGGCATCAAATTGCGCTTTCCCAGCAACAGTGACACCATTACCTGGTTGATTCCAGTGCTGGTATTGGCGTTGCCGGTCTTTGATACGACCCTAGTCTCGATCAGCCGCCTGCGCCGCGGTAAAAATCCACTGACGACGCCAGGGAAAGATCACATTAGTCACCGCCTTGCCTTTCTCACTGGTAGCCGGCGCGAGGCAGTGCTGCTTTGTTACCTGATTGCAGGTGCAGTTGGCGTTTCATCGATCTTCATTATCCGCGCCACTTGGGTCGAAGCGACCGTCATCGGCGTTGCCGTTTTACTCGCCGCCGCCTATGGCATCTGGTGGCTCGAATTTCGGCGGGGCGGCGTGCGCGTCAATTAAACGTGATGCGTAAAACGTGATGCGTAAAACGTGATGCGTAAAACGTGATGCGTAATGCGTAAATGTAACCAACACAGCGAATCTTACGTTTTACGTTTTACGTTTTACGTTTTACATCTTACATCTTATCTAGCTTGTACAGTAAGTTACACTCTCTGTAAAATTAAAGGAGTTTGTTTTGAGAACTATTCTACCGTCTGTTGCCCGCTACCCCGCTGCGTTGTGTCAACGGCGCAGGCTCCGTCAGACGACCCTACAGCTGTTGCTTGCGCTGGGGATTGCATTACTGCTAACGGCCTGCGGTGACGACAGCGAGCCAACCCCCACCCCCTTGACAGAACCACAAGCAACCGCAACGGCCGCGGCCAACGCTCCGACGCCGGTGACAGCTAGTGCAGCCGTTACCACCAGCGCCGAAAGTGAAGCGGCACCGACGGTGCCCCGCCCGGATGTGGTGGCCGAAGGAGGCGCAAGTGACCTTCAGCCGATCCAACGCAACGGCATGTACACCAGTACGCCGGCCATCACCATTGATCCCACCAAGTTCTATTATGCCACGATCCAGACCGCCAAGGGCGATATCAAGGTCCAACTCTTTGCCGACCGCGCCCCAGAGACAGTGAATAACTTTGTCTTCTTGGCTCGCGAAGGGTTTTACAATGACACGACCTTCCATCGTGTGCTCGACGGTTTTATGGCCCAGGCCGGTGATCCAACCGGCACCGGCAGCGGTGGCCCCGGCTATCAATTTGGTGATGAATTTGATCCCAGCCTTACTTTTGACCGTGCGGGGCTGTTGGCAATGGCCAATGCCGGCCCCGGCACCAATGGCAGCCAATTCTTTATCACTTTTGCGCCCACCGATTGGCTGAATGGTGGCCACACCATCTTTGGCGAAGTGATCGAAGGACAAACAGTGCTGGATACCCTAACCCGTCGCGACCCCACGGCCAATACAGCCGGCGCAGGGGACACGGTTTATACGGTGATCATTGAAGAGACGGCGGAAAGTGTGCTGCCACCTGCGCCTCCCACGCCGACGCCCTTTGCCCCCAGCACTTTGGACAACAGTGCGCGACCGCTCGCCACAGTTGAACCAGCCGGACGGGCCAGCTACTTTAATACGGCACCAGAGATTGTGATTGACACCGCCAAACAGTATACGGCCACCGTGACTACGAGCCGTGGCGATCTGGTCATTACGCTCTATGATGACGAAGCACCGACGGCAGTTAACAACTTTGTGCTGCTGGCCCGGTTGGGTTTCTATGATGGCCTGCCGGTCAACCAGATCAGCCCCGGCCAATTGGTGATTATCGGGGCGCCTGACAATGATCCCAACAGCGATGCCGGCTATAAGATTCAAGCCGAAACCAATATTTCGGTAACATTGGCGGTCGGCGTGGTCGGTTATGTGCCAGTTCCAGCGCAGATACCAACGAGCAGCAGCAGTCAACTGGTGCTGGCCTTGATCGCCCCGCCGGCGGAAGCAGCGGCTAATTTCAGCTTCTTCGGCCAGATTACCAGCGGCGCTGACCTGTTGGCCCAATTGACCACGGAAGATACCGTTACAACTGTCACGATTACCGAAAGCGAATAGCACAATGTGTAGTGCGCATCCCCAGATGCGCACTACACATTGTGGCCTGTTGAGGAGCCATTGTGCCGATTGAAGAGCGCGATATCCAAGAATCCCCGGTCTCTCCTACCCCCGCCTTTACCCTCACTGAAAACCAAAAACGGGGCCTCGGCATTACGATCATTGTGCTGATCTGCGTGGTCAGCTTTTGGTTGGCGCTGAATCCGGTTTGGGTGCAACGCTTTGGGCATTGGGGCTATGTGGGCGCGTTCGTGATCAGCCTGATTGCCAGCGCCACGATTATCTTGCCCGCACCGGGGATCGTCGTGATCATCGCCATGAGCGCGGCGCTTGACCCGATTCTGCTGGGGATTGTCGCCGGCGTGGGCAGTGCGATTGGCGAGTTGACCGGGTATGCCGCGGGCCGTGGTGGCCGCGCCTTGATTCCCGCCGAGCGCAGCCGTCAATTCGAACAGTTGACCCAGTTGACCCAGCGCTACGGGGTATTGGCCTTAGGGGTCTTGGCCGCGCTGCCCTTTCCGCTCTTCGACTTTGCCGGGATTGTCGCCGGCGTGCTGCGCATGCGTGTGGTGCGCTTTCTGCTGGCGGTGGCGGTGGGGAAAAGTGTCAAGTATATTATTTTGATCTTGTTGGGGGCAAGCCCGCTAGAGTGGTTACAACAGATATTGTAAGGCGGCAGGCGTACGCAACTGATTTTCCTGCCGCCTTACTGTCTGCCCATCTTGTGAATCAAAGCCCTACTTTAGAAGAAGTCATAGGGTGGCCATACAGGTGTTATCGTTGGCATATTCTCGGGAAGATTAGACGGTCGCATGGGGACAAATGGTAGTTCAAGTGTTTCCCCATTGCGGATAACCGTTAGCTGCATCTCCATACCCTCCAAATTATGGCGATATACCTGTTTCGCCTTGCTTCTGTCTTCTGCTAAGACTAATGGAATACCTTCAATACGTTCCAGAATATCACCAAGCTGAAGACCGGCTTTCTCTGCTGCACTGCCCGGCTCAATCAGAATGATGTTTAGCTTTTCATCAGTAACTATCCCTAATTCTGGAGCAAGATATAGCACATAAGTCTCAGTCATGAGTATTGATGACTCAAGTGGAATTTCTTCAACCGGTACCGTCTCTGTCTCGATTACGACCCCAGTAGGAGCATTATCAATTTGCCCTTGCGTTTGTATTTGTGCTGCGGACGGAGCACGATTAGGCAACTGCCAAAGTAATATAGAAAGTGTTGCCACCAGAAAAATAAAAACAACGATGTTGAAAGCGCTGCTGATCGTGCGTCGCTTGCGATTAATTTTTTGCATAATTTGTCCTCATCTACCATTCATCGACATAATGACTGCGGGTTGTGCATATTGGCCTTACATAGCTATCCGTAATTTCGCTAGTTCTGTGAGTCACAACCAAATTTACGGATAGAGACTTTAGTTATTGCACAATCAACGCATCGGCATCTACATAGGTATCCGCTGATGCTGAATTTTTCTGTCCAGTAACATTGATGTTTAGGATATGCGTACCTGTGCCCAAACCGCCTAGGGTAAAAGTCTGTTGCCTTTGCGTAGTTGCCGAATACATATCAATGTAGCCGATATCGACCCCATCCAATGTAACCGCGGCCTTCCCTCGATTGTAAGCTCTGGTAAAAACATATGTCACCTGGGAGCCATCAAACGTAAAGCGAAATAGTGAGCCGGCGGTTTTCGACAGAGTATGGGTGCTGTTATATGCACCTGATACACCTGTGGTGGGTGTCCAGGTGCCAAAATAACGGAACTGCGCGTTATTGTCATCGTAGGTGCCGCCACCAACTGTTGTGATATTGACCGCAAACATATCCACATCAAACAAGCCCGCATCAGGGCCAAAGCGTACTTCAAATGATTGGGGCAAAGTTGAGAAGAGCGTCCAAGTTTTGCCGACTTGGCGGCGATATTCCGAGGTTTGTGCGTTAATTTCTCCGACATTAGCACCATTGATGTATATCTGTGCTTTACGGCGATCAGGTCCTGTTGAGTAGAACAGCGTAATTTTATTTGCATTAGCCGGCATTGCGATATGTGTTCGACTGCCAATTGTAGCTGAACGACTGAGGGTTGAAAATCCCGCAGTCGCAGCAGTGAAAGTCGGCCAACTATCTGCTCTTCCACCGTAGGAGATAGCCGAGGATTGATCATCATAAGTGCCTGTGCCAGAATAGGGAGGTAGCGTATTACCATAATGAGAACGCTCTGGTGGAGATCCATTATAGTTAGAATTATACAAGTAGGCGCTTCCATCAATTGCATCGTTATCAAGAGGAATTATTACACCAGGTTCCCCGACGGGCTCCATTAAAGCACTACTTGACTCAGAATGCCCAAGTCCCAAAGCATGACCAAACTCATGCCGCATAACACTACGGAGGTCTACAGAATTCATGGGGACCGGTCCTGGTCCTACATGCCAAGGTCTGCGGGGGGTGCTATTAATGCTCATTATAAATCGAGTGATAGTCTTAGCAGTTGGGTTGAAAACTATATCTGTACTTCCAAGCCCACCATCAACACCAAGTGCCACCATCTTAACCTCATTTGTACTGGCGGTATTTGCGACAAAAGCAAAAGGACTAGACGAACTATTCCAATCGCTAACTGCCTGATCAACTGTGCTACTGTACGAACCTAAATTGGCATTTTTTGAATATGTCGTACTTGTTCCAGGCCAACTGGCTTGTCTCACAGTGTAACCATAAGCGTGATCTGAAGATAGTAGCACAAGATTACTTAGCAAGGCCAATAATATGACGTTACACATTTTCAACTTAAACAATATAGATTTCGATAATATGAATCGCCTGATTCCAGCAAGAATGAAAGAAAGCGCTAGTTGCATAGATTGAACCCCTTTTGGATTGAAAATTGAGGACATAGTAGCGGGGTGTAACTTACTGGGACAATTGGCAGTATATAACTAATATTTTCGCTATCAAGAGGGGCAAAGTCCTACGTTCAGACAAAAAACTTACGAAAAAAAACCAAAATAATACTTATTTAGCAGTTTCAAGGTGGTAGAAAATGCATAAAGTCGCGTAAGGTCTAACACATTTCATTTCTTTCGCAGATTGACCCTCATCCTTGCATATGACAATGTAGTTACATCAGACAAAAGACTGAATTTTGCTTGCCGACAGGCAAAAAGTGCCTGCTCACCCTTACTTTGCCCTTTCCCTCTTTTGACAACTCCCTGTGAAAGCAATAAACTGCCTATCAGATCCCTGATCCTTACCGGCTAGCACAATACATGTGATGTGGGCCGGCAATGATGGAACATACGGTTACGCGAACCCGTCTCCCATATATTAAACGGCGACATCTCATCCCTCACGGGCGCGCGCCTGGCGCTGCGCCCCTAATGCCAATCAGGAGTTCGGTCTATGCCACAACAGCAGCACCCCACGCAACGTCGTCTTTGGCGGCGTCTACTCGCGATTATACTGGTTACCGGGTTGTTGGCGCCTTCGTTCGGCGTCAGCCATAGCAACGGAGCGCCCATGTTAACCGCCACCAACCGCGCCCATGCCCAAGTCATTGTCGATGATACTGAACCGGTGACACCGACGCGTGGCCTCCAAATTACATTGAGCGAAGGCAGCGAACAGCCGGCCGCGCCAGATCGACCGGACGTGGCACCCACCACGCCATTAGATCAAGCCGCGGTGGAGACGCTGCTGGCCCGTGTGGAAGAGTTGACCCTAGAGACAGGTGATCAAGTTGATTTCCGCCTGCCGGAAGAAGTGTTACCACCACCGCGCCCCGGCGTGACGATCACCAGCACCTTCCCGCCACCAACTGATACTGTTAGCGCGCCGGTTGAAGTGGCGTCTGGCCCATTGGAGGTGTTGCGTTTTGCGCCCGAAGGGGAAATTCCGATTGCGCCTTTCCTGAGCGTCACCTTTAACCAACCGATGGTCCCATTGACGACGCTGGATGAGCTGAGCGCAGCTGATGTGCCCGTGCAGATTACCCCAGCCTTGACCGGCACCTGGAAATGGGTGGGCACCAAGACGCTCACCTTTGAATACAAATCCGACGAAATCGACCGCTTCCCCAAGGCAACCGAATACACGGTCGAAATTCCTGCGGGCACTACCTCGGCGACGGGCGGCGAATTGACCGCAGGGGTGACGTGGAACTTCCGCACACCGCCGCCTGTGTTGCAATACACTTGGCCCAGCCCTGGCCCCCAGCCGCTTGACCCGTTGATCTTGGTCAGCTTTGACCAGCAGATCGATCCCGCGGCCGTACTAAAGACCGTTAGCGTCACGGCGAGTGGGGAAAGCTACCCGGTCCGCCTGGCCACCGAGGCCGAGATTGCCGAAGATCTCAACATCACCAACCTGATCAAACAAACCCTGGCCGGACGTTGGCTGGTCTTGCGCGCCGAGCAAGAGTTCCCCACCGAGACGACGGTGGTGGTGAACATTGGGCCGGGCACTCCCTCTGCCGAAGGGCCGTTGATTACTGAAGCTGTGCAATCCTTTAGCTTTAACACTTATGCGCCCTTGCGCGTTGAGGAACATGGCTGTAGCTGGGGTGAGGAATGTCCACCCTTTACCCCCTTCTATATTCGCTTTAACAACACGCTTGATGGGCAAGCATTTGACCCAACGCAGGTGACCATTAGCCCAGCTGTCGATGGGTTAGTCATCCAGGCCACCGGCAACAGCATTGAATTGCGCGGCCCGACCGCCGGTCGCACGACCTATGAAGTGACGCTGAGCGGCACTTTGCAGGACATCTTTGGCCAGACGCTGGGTGAAGATCAGACGCTCACCTTTAAGACTGGTCCGGCCACCGCTTACCTCACCGGCCCCAACCAGAACTTTATTACGCTGGACCCGTCATCGAGCAAGCCGTTCTACACCCTCTACTCAGTCAACTACGAGCAAGTACGCGTGCGTGCCTTCGCCGTGACCCCTGACGACTGGCTGGCTTATCAGGCCTATTTGCGTGACGAAGCATATCAAGACGATCCCGCTGATCCGCCCGGTCGCGCCGTGCTCAATGAGTCAATTCAGATTGAGACAACTGAAGATCAATTGGTCGAGACCAATATTGATCTGAGCGCAGCCTTGAACGGGGTGACTGGGCATCTGATCATCGTGGTTGATGTACCACAGGACATGCTCTCCAGTTTCCTCTCGCAGCTACCCTTTGGCCGCGGTGGTGGGCAGCCACCCCGGCTAATGACCTGGGTGCAGGTGACCCAAATTGCGCTGGATGCCTTTGTCGATCACAGTGAAATGGTCGCCTGGGCTACGGCGCTGAAGGATGGCACACCGCTCAACGGCGTCAAATTACAATTGCTCAATACCGATGCCAGCGCGACGACCGATGACAGTGGCATTGCCCGCTTTGCCCTGCCGGATCAGAGCGCACCAGTCTTGCTTGGCACGCTGGGCGATGATGTTGCGCTGTTACCACAGAATAGCTACTATTGGGGTGAGGGCGGCTGGCTGCGCTCGACGCCCAATGATGAGTTACGCTGGTATGTTTATGATGACCGCCAGATGTATCGCCCCGGTGAGGAAGTGCATCTCAAAGGTTGGCTGCGCCGGATTGGTGCCAAACAACAGGGCGATGTGTTGCTACCCAGCGCAACCCCAGCTGACATTACAATCCAATACCAGGTGATGGATCCGCAGGGCAACCAACTCGACGACGGGGTGATTGAGGTCAGCGAGTTGGGCGGCTTCGATTTCAGCTTTAGCCTGCCCGACAATACCAACCTGGGCTATGCGAATATCTACCTCTCGGCCCGCAATGTCGCTAACGTCTACAGCGCCGAGTATTATCACAGCTTCCAGATCCAAGAGTTCCGCCGTCCCGAATTCGAAGTGACCGCACGCAACGAGGGGATGGGCCCCTTCTTTGTCGGCGATGATGCCGTGGTCGCCGTCGCCGCGCAATATTTTGCCGGCGGGCCACTGCCCGGTGCCGAGACAACCTGGAATGTGAGCAGCACGCCCAGCAGCTATTCACCGCCCGGCTGGCCCGACTTCACCTTTGGCAAATGGGTGCCTTGGTGGCGACCCTATGGCCCGGAATATGCCTATGGGGCTTTTGATGGGGGCGTAGCTGGCACCAACACCCAAAGTTACAGCAGTCGCACCGACCCCAGCGGCAACCATTACCTGCGCATGGAGTTTGATGGCACTGCGGCTGAAACCGGCACGGCAAGTGACACGGGCGAACAAGGGACGATGGAGCCACGCCCCTACAGCGTGATGGCGGAAGCGGTCGTCATGGATGTCAACCGCCAGGCGTGGGCCGCAACGACTTCGCTGCTCGTCCACCCGGCGGATCGTTATGTCGGTCTGCGCAGCGCACGCGCCTTTGTCGAACAGAGTGAACCATTGGTTGTGGAGGCTGTAGTCACCGACCTGGATGGCAACGCAATGGCTGGTCATCAGGTAACCGTACGCGCGGCACGGCAGGAGTGGCAATATGTCCAGGGGCAATGGCAAGAGGTCGCCGCTGACACACAGGAGTGTGTGGTTGAGTCTACGACCGCACCCGTTACCTGTGAATTCACGACAGAACAGGGCGGCACTTACAAAGTCACGGCCACTGTCCGCGATGATCGCGAGCGGCTCAACGAGAGTGAATTGACGATGTGGGTAGCCGGCGGCAAACGCCCAGCCGCCCGCAACGTGCAGCAAGAAGAAGCGGTGCTCATCCCCGACAAGGAAAACTATCAGCCCGGTGATGTCGCCGAGGTGCTGGTGCAAGCGCCCTTTAGCCCAGCGGAAGGGCTGCTCACCGTTAGTCGCAGTGGGCTGCTCTACACCGAACGCTTCACGATTGAGGATGGCAGCTACACCCTGCAGATCCCGATTGCCGAAGAGCACATTCCCAACTTGAATATCCAAGTTGATCTCACCGGGGCGACCCCACGCACTGATGAAGCCGGCGGCACGATTCCGGATGTGCCCCAGCGTCCCGCCTATGCAACTGGCTCGCTGACCTTGGCGGTGCCACCGGTCAGTCGCACCTTGAAGGTCGAAGCGGTGCCGGCAGCGACCGCACTGGAACCAGGCATAGAAACGTCGGTGGCCGTCACCGTGACCGACACCACCGGTGCACCGGTGGCTGATGCCGAGTTGGCCCTGGTCGTGGTCGATGAGGCGGTACTGGCGCTGACCAATTACCAATTGGCCGATCCGGTTGGCATCTTCTACAGCCAACGCGGTGGCGATGTGAGCAGCTACTATGCCCGCTCCAGCATCATTCTGGCCAATCCAGAAGAGTTGGCCAGCCAGGTGGCGAATGTCGCCCAAGAGTCGATGATGTTTAGCGCACGTTCGGCAGAGATGCCTATGGCAGCCGGCGCAGCTCCACCGATGGCGACCGAAGCAGTTGCGTCCGATATGGCCTTCGCCGAAGAGAGTGAGGCCGGTGCGGCACAAGCCCCCGGTGCCGCGATCACCATTCGCAGCAACTTTGATCCGCTCGCGGTCTTTGCTCCCGAAGTGCGCACCGATAGTAATGGCAAAGCAACCGTGGACTTTACCATGCCCGACAATCTGACCCGCTATCGCGTCATGGTCGTCGCCGTGGCAGAGGGCAAGTACTTTGGCACTGGTGAGGCAAACATGACGGCGCGGTTACCCCTCATGGTGCGCCCCTCTGCCCCGCGCTTCCTCAACTTCGGTGACCGCTTTGCCCTGCCAATTGTTTTGCAGAACCAGACGGCAGAGACAATGACTGTTGATGTTGCCGTGCGCGCCAGCAATCTTAACCTGACCGATGGCACGACCATCGACGAACTCTCAACCAGTGGGCAGTCAGTCACGATTGGGGGCAATGATCGGGTTGAGGTACGTTTTGCGGCGACAACCCAAAGTGCCGGTACGGTGCGCATTCAGATTGCCGCCACCGCCGGTGACTATGCCGATGCCGCCACCATTGATCTGCCCGTTTACACCCCGGCGACAACCGAAGCCTTTGCAGTCTACGGCGTCGTGGATGAAGGGGCGGTAGCCCAACCGGTGGCCGCGCCGCAGAATGTCTTCTCGCAGTTTGGCGGGCTGGAGATCAGCACTTCGTCCACCGCCGTGCAGGCGCTGACCGATGCCGTGCTCTACCTGACCAGTTATCCCTTCGAATGTTCGGAGCAGTTGGCCTCGCGCATTCTCGGCGTAGCGGCCTTACGTGATGTGCTAACCGCCTTTAAAGCTGAGGGCTTACCCTCGCCTGAAGCGATGGAGGCCGCAGTGCAGCGCGATATTACGCGGCTGCAACAGTTGCAGAATGGTGATGGCGGCTGGCCGGTCTGGACCCAAGGCGACGAGTCGGTGCCCTACTACAGCATCCATATCGCCCATGCCTTGCAGCAGGCGCGCATGAAGGACTTCGATGTGCCGGATGAGCTGATGAGCCGGGCGCTCGACCACCTGCGCAACATCGAGAATTACTATCCCTACTGGTACAGCCAACCGGTGCGCCACAGTCTGAGCGCTTATGCACTTTATGTGCGCGCACTGATGGGTGATGTCGACACCGCCAAGGCGCGCAACCTGCTCAACGAGCAGAGCTTGGAAGAACAGTCGCTCGAAGCGATTGCCTGGATCTGGCAGGTGTTGAGTGGCGATGCAGCTTCGGCCCAGGAAGTCGAAGCGATCCGCACGCAGATTAACAACCGCGTGGTGGAGACGGCCGGCGCGGCCAATTTCACTACCTCCTATGGCGAAGAGGCCTACCTACTGCTGCACTCCAGCCGGCGCACCGATGCCATTGTGCTTGATGCGCTGATCCAAGATGCGCCAGAAAGCGACCTGATTCCCAAGGTGGTGACCGGTCTGCTGGCTAATCGCACCGCCGGGCGCTGGAACAACACGCAAGAAAATGCCTTTGTCTTGCTGGCGCTTGACCGCTACTTCAATACCTTTGAGGCGCAGACCCCCGACTTCGTGGCCCGTCTCTGGCTAGGCGAAACTTATGCCGGCGAACATGTCTACGCAGGGCGCACCACCGAGCGCAACGAAACCAAGATCCCGATGAGCTATCTGACGGATGGCGAGTTAGCCAGTGGCGCAACGCAGGATCTGGTAATCAGCAAAGAAGGGGATGGACGGCTCTACTATCGCTTGGGCCTACGCTATGCCCCGACCGACCTGAACATGCCGCCGGTTGACATGGGTTTTGTCGTCGAACGCGTCTACGAAGCGGTCGATGATGTCGAGGACGTGCGCCGTGACGAAGAGGGCGTTTGGCATATCAAGGCTGGTGCCCGCGTCCGGGTACGCCTGACCCTGGTTGCCGACAACCGCCGCTACCACGTCGCCCTGGTTGACCCGCTGCCCGCTGGGCTAGAAGCGATCAACCCGGCGTTGGCCGTCAGCGAGAATGTGCCCCAAGATCCCGGCGAGCGTTCTTATGGCTGGTGGTGGTGGAGCACCTGGTATGATCACCAAAACCTGCGCGACGAACGGGCCGAAGCTTTCACCACCCTGCTGTGGGATGGCGTTTACAACTATTCGTATGTGGCTCGTGCCACGACGCCTGGCGAGTTCGTCGTCCCGCCAGCCAAGGCAGAGGAGATGTATTCCCCCGAAGTCTTCGGACGGAGCGCGGCGGATCGGGTGATTGTGGAGTAAAGTAAGCAGATAAAAAAGTGGCCGCTTGCACAAGCGGCCACTTTTTTTATCTGCTTTGATCGGGGTGTGTTACCGACGCAACGGATACAACCAAACCCCATCATTGGTCGCGGCCAGCAACCCACCGCAGTGGGTGGGGTCATAGAGCAGATCACGCACGGTGCTACTATCATTCCAGCCGGGGGAGGTCACGCGTTCCCAATCGCCGCCAACCAGCGACCGCCGCCAGACCCCATTGCCACTAGCGCCGGCGTAAAGCGTGTCATTGATTAGCACCAAGCTGCGGAATTGGACACCACTGGGCGAAGGGCCATAAGGCGTCCAAGCAGCGCTACCATTACCAGCAAAAATACCACCATCCGTAGCAACATAGACTGTCGCCAGATCAAAGGCAAAGTCCCAGACAATCTGGCCGGCAGCATCAAGACCACTCTTGTTTTGGGTAAGGGTACTCCTCCTTAGCGAGTAGACGCCGTCATCTTCCGTCCCAATCCAAAGCACATCAGGAACTGCTTCATCTAAGCGGATGACATTGATCTTGCTTGGCGCGCGCGATAACAAAGTCCAATTTGCCCCCTGATCGAGGCTTTGATAGATGCCCTCAAGGGCGGTCCCGGCATAAAAGATGCCATTAACATAGGCAACTGTACTAGGATTCGGTAGGGCAGGATTAGCCGTTTGCCAATTGTTGCCACCATCATTGGTAAAATAGAGGCCCCGATCATGCGAAGCAACGACCCCATGCGTGCCGGCAAAAACAAGATCCTGAATACTGTGGGGGCCAGCACCGTTAACATCAGCCACTGGGGCGAGTGTAACACCGGTGCGACAAGTAGCCAGGTTGCCGCGATAAAGACCGCGGTTGGCACCACTGCTCCCACTCGTGCCGACAAAAAGGGTGTCACCTTGTACAGCCAGTGTGACAACATTCAAGCCATTCCCCGCCAACTGCTGCCAGACGGGAATAACGGTCGCAATTGGCAATAGGGTTGGCGTTGCGGTGGGCGTTGGGGGTAGTGCGACGATAGGCAGGTAACTTTGGCAGACTAACGCGCCGCTGTTGCGATCAACGACCGTGCAGCCGTCGGGACCCCCGACCCCTGTGACTTCGGGAGTAGGTGTAAGTGTAAGTGTAGGAGAGGGCGTCGCGGTCTCCGTTGGGTTGGAAGAAATGGACGTAGGCGTTAGTGTCGGGGTTGCGGTTGAGGTTGCGGTGGCAGTCGCCGTATCGGTGGGGAAGGGCGTCGCAGTTGGCGTCAACGTGTTGGTCGATAATGCGGGGGTTGTCACCGAAAGTTCAGGGGTATAGTCGCTATATAGATCGTTCTGCTGAAAATCATGCGCGGGACTAAAGGTGCGCAACCGGATCCGATAGGTGGTACTGGGCTGCAAACCGGTCAACAAATAACTTTCGGCTATTTTACTAGGGTTGTTACTCACTATGGTATAGTTGCCACCAGCCGGAGCATAGCTGACCTCGTAATGACCACCGTGTGTTTCATCGACATAAAGAATTTTTTGCCAGGTCAACTGAATCGAAGTCGCAGAGATAGGTGACCCCTGTAAATTAGTTGGCGGCACCGTCTGTGTGCTTTCCCAATCTACATCAATGCTTTGCATTGCGGTACGAACGGCACTGTTGGTGGAGGTGAAGCGGTTGTAGGCAAAGAAGGTTTCCGTTGGATCCAGCGAATCCTGCAGGGCAACCAGTGCGGCCGGCAGTTCGCCGGAGAATTGGTTATTATGGACCTGAAAATCCTCTAAATTACTGATCTTGTCAAGATCAGCCGGCAAGGGCCCCTCCAAACGGTTGTTGCCAACATACAAGCGCACCAAGCCGGTAAGATTAGTCAATGTCGCGGGCAGCGGGCCAACCAATGCATTGTCTTGTAAAATGAGCCGTTGCAGTGAAGTGATCGAGCCTAATTCAGGTGGAATCGAACCAGTCAAATCATTAAAACCCAAGTTGAGAAGTTCCAACTGCCGCAGATTTGCCAACTCAGGCGGAATCGACCCAAGCAGCGAGTTTTGGTCAAGTCGTAACTGTGTCAACAAGGTCAGGGTAGAGAGCACAGTGGGGATGGTGCCGCGCAGTCGATTCAGATGCAAATTTAGGATGGTTAACTGTGTAAATGCCCCAATTGCATCAGGAATTTCGCCAGTAAGCTTATTATCAAAAAAACCAAGGCGGACGATGCGACCATTAGCACAGAGTAACACACCATGCCAGTTGCAAGGATCGTTAGTAACAAACCAATTATCTTGTTTGCGCCAATTAGGACCATCGGTCGAATTGTAAAGAACAACAAGCGCCTCACACTCAGTGCGAGGGATACTAACCACGGCTGTACAGTCAAAGGTTACCTGCGCTTTTGGCGCGAATAATTGTCCAGCCAGCAGCGGCATAGGCCCTTGAGACGCGGCGCACAGCGCTATCACCAACATTATAAAGCTGACAGACACAAAACGAATAGGCAATTGTTGATGCAACATGATCGATTCTCCTCTATCAGTTGGGGCAGCGACCGGGGGTCTCGTAAGCAAAAACAGAGAATCAAGAGCGGTCACGCCAGCGAAAAACAAGATAATATGACCTTCGTAAATCAAATAATCACCCGCGATGCGGTAAGGGTGGTTTGCAATGGTCGATATACGGCAGCCATTACGGCAAGGGATACAACCAGACCCCATCATTGGTCGCGGCCAGCAACCCACCGCAGTGGGTGGGGTCATAGAGCAGATCACGCACGGTGCTATTGTCATTCCAGCCGGGAGAGGTGACGCGTTCCCAATCGCCGCCACTAAGTGGGCGCCGCCAGACACCATTGTTACTGACGCCAACATAGAGGGTATCATTGATTAAAGCCAGCGACCGCGTACCCGTGGGGGAAGCACCATAAAGAGTCCAAGTAGTCACGCCGTTACCACGGTAGACACCGCCACCTGTCGCCAGATAGATGTTGTTGGCCGGATCAAAGACAATATCCCACACATCTCTCGCGCTGTCGGCAAGTCCTTGAATCGGATTGCTGGGCTGGCGATTCAAATCAACCGTGTAAGCCCAAACCCCAGTGTCTTCCGCACCGATCCACAACTTGGCCGAGTCAATCGTATCGGCAACAACAGCGTTGATGTCATTAGGAAAGTCAATGCCAGCTTCTTGACTCCAATTCCGACCACCATCCTTACTTTGATAGATCCCGTTTTCTTGGGTGCCGACGAAAAAGGTGTCGCGGACATTGGTAACGGTACGCGGGCGGAGTAAGCTCGTTGTCGGCTTTTGCCAGAAATTACCCGCATCCGCGCTATAATAAACCCCACCATCATACGAAGCCACAACGCCATTATTGCCGGCAAAAATGATGCCATACACACTCTCACCGCCTGGGCGATTGACAGTGCTGACTTGAGTCAGGTTTACATTAGCAGGACAATTGGCTAGGCTACCAGTATAAAGACCACGTGCCGCACCACTATTCCCAATCACACCAGCAAAAAGGGTATTGCCTTGCACAGCCAACGCCGCGCTATTCAACCCACCTGTCAACTGCCGCCATGCCGGTGGTAGAGGCGACGGCGGTGTAAAAGTCGGCGTGAAGGTTGGGGTTGGGGGGAGCGCGACGATGGGTAGGTAGCTACGGCAATTTAGCGCGCTACTTGATGGTTCCCCACAACTAGGCAGCACATCAGTAGCGGTTGAAGTAGGTGTCAGAGTCGTTTGGGTACCGCCTACATCCGTTGCCGTAACGGTTGGGGTCGGCGTGGGCGATTGACTGGTAAAGGTTGGCGTCACGGTGGCTGGTGCTGTTGGTGTGAGTGTATCTGTAGCCTGCCGCGTGAATGTCACCGTTGGGCGCGGGGTAGGTGTATCTGTAGCCGGTGGTGTGAAGGTAACTGTCGGCTGGGGCGTTGGGGTAACGGTTGGAATGGGGCCTGGCATCACCAGGATCGCTGGGGTATAGTCACTAAAAAGACTATTTTTCTGATCCCCATGTGCTGGTGTAAATGTACGCAGCCGGATCTGATAGGTAGTGGCTGGCTGCAATCCGGTTAACAGATAACGATCAGTCGACTTGTTTTGGGTTTCGCCACGTACGGTGTAATTTCCACCGGAAACAGCAACACTGATCTCGTAATAGCCACCATCCCCTTCATAGGGAATCTTCGTCCAGTCCAATTGAATGGAAGTCGACGAGGCAGGTGTTCCCTGCAAATTGGTAGGAGGCACCGTTTGTGTTGTTTCCCAATCCGGGTCAATTGTTTGCATCGCAGTACGGACGGCGCTGTTGGTTGAGATAAAACGATTGTAACTGAAGCCTGTTTTCGTCGGATCCAAAGCAGCTTGTAAAGTAACCAATGCACTCGGCAATTCACCAGAAAACTGATTATTATCCAAAAGTAACTCGCGTAAGCTAGACATATTGCCGAGCGTGGCGGGCAATGACCCACTTAGGAAATTTTGATGGAGGTATAACCGGTATAGGTTTGTTAGGTTGGTCAATGTTGCCGGCAACGTTCCGTCCAACGCATTACGATGCAGCACAAGGCTACGTAGCGATGTCATCGTCCCAATTTCAGCAGGGATCGAGCCACTAAAATTGTTACCTTGTAGGTTAAGCACTTCCAGGTTACGGAGATTCGCCAGATGAGTTGGGATCGATCCACTCAACAAATTATCGTCAACCCGCAATTGGATCAACGCAGTGAGCGTTGACACGGCACTGGGAATCGTGCCGGTTAGCCGGTTCTGAAATAAATTTAGGGTATGTAAGTGCGTAAATGCCCCAATACTGGCCGGAATTTCGCCGGCCAATCGATTATCGGCAAACCCAAGGTTTGTTACATGCCCATTCAGACATTCACGAACCCCCTCCCACTGACAAGGATTATTGGTCAAAAACCAGTTTGTCTTTACCCTCCAACCAGCTCCATCAGTGGCATTATAAAATGCCACCAATGCCTCGCACTCACTCTGTGGAATGGTCACCACTGCGGTACAGTCAAAGGTGGCCTGTGGGTTGGGCGCAAACAATTGCCCAGCCTGCAACGGTAGCACCACGGCTGGATCGACGACGAAGAATACGCCTGAAAGTACCAAGCTGACAAGGGCAAGTTGGATGAACAACTGGCGACGCAACATGATCGATCCTCCTCTACGGATTAGGCAGCGACCGGGGGTCATACGGGTGAAGGCAGAGAAGCAAGGGCGGTCACGCCAAAGTGGAATTGCACGCGCAGTGGCCACAAAAGAGATTTTTGTAAAGAAACAAACGTAGTCCTTTGTGCCAGTAGATTTTATTAATGAATAGTGCTGTTTACCAGACAAGTTTGTTATCAGATAATAGTATGAACATTACCAGATTGTCAAACAGCAACAGGGTGCGGAAGTCATTCAAAAAGGCAACGCAGGACAGGCATGCGGTGATGCCTGTCCTGCGTTGCCTTTTTGAATAACTGGTTTTGCGCGGAGTTAGTTTATCAGCACATTGTGAAGGCGTTGGTCTTGCGACGGATCAGCAGCAGATCAAAGGTGCTCGGTTGCGGTATAACGCGGTAACCAGAGTGTAAAGATGCTGCCCTGCTGCAGTACACTCTCGACTGTCACACGGCCGTTGTGCACTTGGGCGATCCATTGCACAATGCTCAGGCCCAGGCCGCTACCCCCCAGTTCACGGCTGCGCGCTTTGTCAGTGCGATAGAAGCGGTCAAAAATCTGCCCTTGGCTAGTTAAGGGGATGCCGATCCCGGTATCACTGACCAGAATCTTAACCCACTCGTCTTCATTGATTAAACTGAAGGTAACGGTACCACCTTCAGGTGTATATTTGACGGCATTTTCAGCCAGATTTACCAGTACTTGACGCAGCCGCTCGCGATCGCCCCAGACTAATGCCTGATCTTCATGGCCAAGACGAATATCAAGCGCATTGACGCCCTTGTGTCCATCGGCCATGCGCTTCGTCTGCCGGTAAACTTCCAGCATCAACGTATCCATCTCTACTGGATTCCACTGCAACTGCAGCGTATCGCTGTCTGCCTGCGCCAGTAAGAGCAGATCGTTGATCATCTTGCTCATCCGACTGGTCTCCTGCTCGACTTCGCCCAGGGCCTCCTGGAAGAGCGCAGTCGATTGGCCGGCATTGCTGCCGGCATTCGCCCCCACCACCATGCGCTGTAATAGCTCAACGTTACCTTGCATCGTCGTCAGCGGGGTACGCAGTTCATGGCTGACATCGGCAATCAAGCGCTCTTGGGTATCAAAGAGCTTTTGAATGCGGTCGAGCATGTCATTGAAGGTAGCAGCCAGTTGCCCAAGTTCGCTGGCGTGATCACCAATCTGTAAACGCCGGCCAAGATCGCGTGTCCGGGTAATGCTATTGGCCGTCGTCGTAATCGTCGCAATCGGGGCTAAGGCGCGATGGGCGAGCAACGCGCCAACAATCGCGGCCAGCACCAAACTCAGCGCTGTTCCCAGGATCAGATAGCGACTCACCTGGTTGATCGCGTTTTCTACTGAATCGATTGGTTGGACAATCTGCACTGCCCCCAACACCCCAAAGCGCTCAGTCACTAGTGGGGTACTATAGACCAGGAAGGAGACATTATTATTATTGATATAGTAACTATGGGACTTGCCCTTGCGAATGCTGTAGAGGGCACTCTTATAATCAGGGACACTCATACCGTTGAGGTTACGACTCTGCAAATAGACAACCCCATCGGCACCGACAACTTGCGCGCCGGCACCACTGGTAAAAAGATCCAGTTCGGGGAAGCTCAAGCCACTCTCACTGATCACCACCAATTGTTGGGTACGCAACAGTTGCCCGGTCACCAACTTGGAAATATCGGTGCCCTGGCGCACGACATTCTGGCGCACCTGGCTCCACAAGTTATTGGAAAGCAAAGAATAGACGAGCACGCTGAAGAGAATCAGCGTGGCGCCCAGCAAGGCTGTATACCAGATAGTCAATCGCAAACGTATGGTCATAAAAGTGGGAAAAGGCATCACCGGCGGATTAGTCGAAGGCACAGGCACTATGGGTAATCTCTCCAGTGCCTCAGTTCGACCTACGCTTGTTTTGTATCCTGCCATTACCGCAGTTTACCCTGGCAAGATGAATGCAATATGAACCGAGGTTAAAGGGCAGGCTAGGGTCTAATTATCGCAAAAAACTGACGCGCCAGCAGCGCCTGCCAGCGATTTTCGCGGTCAGCCGTTGATAACCCAACAAGGTCAACAGAAATTAGCTCTCGCGGAGGGCATAGCCAACGCCCCGAATCGTCTGGATCAGGCGCGGCTTGTTATCAGCTTCGAGTTTGGTGCGCAGATAACGCACATAGACTTCAATAATGTTACTTTCACCGCCAAAGTCATATTCCCAGACGTGTTCAAAGATCTGTTCACGCGTCAACACCTGGTTGGGATGGCGCAGAAAGAGTTCGAGCAGATCAAATTCCTTGGCCGTCAATTGGATTTCTTCATTGCCGCGAAAGACCTGGCGCGTACGCCGATCTAGTTTGAGGTCGGCATAGTGATGAACTTCCGGCGAAGCCTCAATCCGATGGCGGCGAAACAGGGCGCGCAACCGTGCCAATAGTTCATCAAATGCAAAGGGCTTTACCATATAGTCGTCAGCACCCGCATCGAGACCAGTGACCCGATCGGGCACAGTATCGCGCGCCGTTAACATCAGGATCGGCACATTCGACGCGCTCCGTAGCCGCCGGCAGACTTCCAGCCCATCAACACCTGGTAACATCAAGTCCAGGATGACGACATCGGGCATCTCTTCGCGCGCCATGCGCAAGGCACTTTCGCCATCCTCGGCACTGTCAACCGTATAGCCTTCAAAGATCAGACCCCGGCGCAACAAGTCACGGATCCGTCGATCATCTTCCACAACAAGAATACGTTCTGCCATAATCATTGCTCTACCATTATATTTATGACTTACACAACAGGCATGGATAAGTCCTCATCTTGTTATCCCCAAGCGGTTTGCCTTAGCAAAATTGTAGGCAGTCGCAGCAGAAATGTCAAATAATTCAGAAGCACAGGGGACAACTCGCCCACCGCAGCCATCATACAGGCACACAAAATGCCTTTACTTCAGCGGACAACGTGCATTCACTGCCAATGAATGATAAAATAACCTTCGATAAAATAGTAAAGATCAAGCAACTCATCTTTGATAGGTGGCTGATCTTTACCCGACAAAGCACTCGATGTAAATACCTTATATAAACAAAGCTTAGCATTAGATTAAATTCAAGGAGTACCGTGACAATGTCAGCACCAGAATATCGCATTGAACGCGACAGTTTAGGCGAGGTCAAAGTACCTGCCACTGCACTTTACAGTGCGCAGACGCAGCGTGCGGTCGATAACTTTCCGATTAGCGATCTACGCTTTCCGCGCGCTTTTATCAAAGCGCTCGCCATGATCAAAGGCGCCGCCGCCGCCGCCAACCATGAGTTGGGGTTGATGGAGGCCGCGATGACCGAGGCCATTTTGGCCGCCGCCAAGGAAGTTGAAAGCGGCCAATACGATCTTCATTTTCCGCTTGACATCTTCCAGACCGGCTCGGGCACCAGCACTAACATGAACGCCAATGAAGTGCTAGCCAACCTGGCAACGCAGAAATTGGGGAGTAAGGTTCACCCCAATGACCATATTAACATGAGCCAAAGCAGCAATGATGTGATCCCTACCGCGATTCATGTGAGTGGCTACCTGGCGATTACAGAAGAGCTGTTGCCGGCCCTGCGCCATTTGCACGCAACCTTGCGCAAAAAAGCCAAGGAAGTTGACCATGTGGTAACGACCGGGCGCACTCATCTGATGGATGCCATGCCGGTACGAATGGGCCAGGAGTTGGGTGGTTGGGCCAGCCAGATTGCACATGGCATTGACCGCATCGAAGCAACCTTGCCCCGCCTGGCCGAGTTGGCACAAGGTGGCACAGCCGTTGGCACGGGGATTAATGCGCATCCCCTCTTTGGTAAAACCATTGCCACCAAACTGGCCGAAATGAGCGGTTTGCCCCTGCGCACAAGCGCTGATTATTTTGAAAGCCTGAGTACACAAGACGCAGCAGTCGAAGTCAGCGGTCAGCTTAAGACCGTTGCCGTGACGCTGATGAAAATTTCCAATGATCTGCGCTGGATGAACAGTGGGCCGATTGCCGGCTTTGGCGAGATTTCGCTGCCGGCGCTTCAGCCGGGTAGCAGCATCATGCCTGGCAAGATCAACCCGGTGATTCCCGAAGCGGTGACGATGGTCTGTGCGCAGGTCTTTGGCAACGATGTGACCATCACGATTGGTGGACAATCGGGCAACTTTCAGCTCAATGTGATGTTGCCGGTCATCGCCTATAATCTGCTGCAGAGTATCAGTCTGCTCGCAAAGGGCAGCCAGGTGCTGGCCGACATGGCGATCGCCGGCTTCACCGTTAATGAAGAACACATTGCCAGCCTGGTTGGGCGCAACCCGATCCTAGTGACAGCACTGAATCCGGTGATCGGCTATGAAATGGGTGCCAAGATTGCCAAAAAGGCCTATGCAGAAGGGCGCTCCTTGAAAGAGGTTGCCCTAGAATTGACCGATTTGACGGCAGAAGAGCTGGATCGCCTGCTCGATCCCCGTCAACTGACCGAAGGCGGCATTCAAGAGGCGTAGGTGAAAGTTGCAGGGTCGCAGAGTTGCAAGGTTGCAGAGTCGCAACTTTGCAACTCTGCAACCTTGCAACTCTGCAACTCTGCACCCTTTATAAAGAAAGCAAAAATGAAAAGACCATCGGTAGGGCGTAAAGAGAGAACATCAGGCATCATTGCGCGGCCCGTCTTAGCAGCAGTAGATGCTGACATTGTCAGCGGCAAGGATGAGATCGCGCGCGAACAATTGCTCAGCAATTTGCAGCGCTACAAATCACCTGGCGTCGCGCCGTTATGGGTCAACTGGTTGCGCCACCGTGCAGACTTGCGTTTCGTCTGCCTGACCCATGACCTCGCTGAATTTAATGACTTTATGCTTGATGTCGTGCGCAACGTTGAATATGTGCGCGAGACGCGAACGGTGCTTAGCTTTAGCGGGCGTGCCGATCTTGATGCCTTGCTCGAATTGGAGATGGAAGTTGGGCCGAACAGTCAGACCATCGCCGCCAATGTGATGATCGATGTACAGCCGGGCATGGACCGCCAATGTTTTCAGGGCCTGCTTGACTTGCCACCGCACCCAGATGTCCGGCGCGTTTGGTTGCTCAACTGTTATCACAGCGAAGATGCTGATCTGACCATGTTATTGCTGGGCAAAAATATCGCCGTGCTGACGGGCTATGTGATGAGTTGGGTGCGCACAACCCCAGGCGTGATTGACACCGAGATGGATACAGTACTTGATTGGCGTTGGATGGCCAGCCCCGAAGATATTGTCAGCGTCTGCGAGATGTTCTTCAGCCACAGCTTGAAACAGTAAACGCTGGGAATGTGTAAAACGTGATGCGTAAAGCGTGATGCGGGGTACGTTGGCTTTTCGGAAAGTGGCGGAAAGTTAATTGTCCCGCGGCGCTGGCGCAGCAATCAATTTCCCACGAATGACCAGCGCTGTACGTTGTGGGCAAAGTCCCAGGGCTGAGGGTCGATGCCTTGCCAGCCCTGGCGATAAACCCATCCCTGTTGCTGACCACCAAGGACCAGATAGGGCAGATCAGCATGGACGCGCTCTTGGATCCGCCGATAGGTAAAGGCGCGGTAGCCGCCATCACAGTCCGGCGTGGTACGGGCATCATCTAACCACTGATCGACCGCCACATTTTGATAGCTAACAAAGTTGGCCCCACCATTTTCCTGCCCGCCCGCGCTTACACCCGCATTGTCAACCGGCAGATCCTGGCGTGAATGCCAGAAGTCGCTGTTGGCCGGCTCGGCCCCCAAATTATCCCACCCAATCAACACCAGATCATAGCGCTGCGCCAGTAAGGTGCTGGTCAGCGTTTCGAAGGGGGTCGCCTGAAAGAGCACTTCGATGCCCAGTTGGGCCCACTGGGTGCGTAATTCCTGCCCTAATGCGACACGGGCCGGGCTATCCTCATTGGTGAGCAGGGAAAGGCGTAAGCGTTGCCCTTCGCGCTCACGGACGCCATCACCATCACTGTCAACCCAGCCGGCATTGGTCAAGAGTTGGGCGGCCGCGGCTGGGGCATAACGGTTGGGCAGCAGTTCCGCGTTATAGGCCCATGCCACACTCGGCAACGTGTAGCTGGTCAGCGGCAAAGCACTGGCGCCGTAGGCCTTCGCCAGCAGCGTTTCATAGTCAATGCCTAAGGCCAGGGCCTGGCGTACCGCCAAGGTGCCGAGGATCGGATGGGGCGATTGGGGTAAAACGCTATCATCAGCGCTGCGTCCAGGCTGGGGCGCAGTGGGGTCGGCCAGGTTCAGGGCGACAAAGGTAACAGTATCCAGCGGTGCCGTATAGCGCGTCAGCGCGTCCAGGGAGGGCAACGCGTTTAGCTGTGCCTGGGTGAGTTGCACCAGATCGACCGCGCCCGCGGTCACTGCGGCTAACCGTTCGTCGGCATCAGCGATCACCCGGAATTCAAAACCAGCCAACAGCGGCGCGCCGCGCGTATAGGTTGGATTGCGAACCAGATTGATCCGGCGCCCCCTTTCCCACGTTTCCAACAGAAAAGGCCCGGCACTGACGGGGTTGCGCAGCAAAGGTTCATCCGCTTTTAGCTGTGCGAGATCAACGGTGGCACGGTCAAGGGCGGGCGTGTCAGGGCTGGGCGCGACAAAGGTGGTTGGATCAGCCAGAAAGAGATGGGCAGGCAGCAACGGCTGGTGTAAGGTTTGCAAAATCGTGCAATCGGGCGTGCGTAAGCGCACTTCGAGTTGGCGTTCATCTAGTACCGTGATCGCGGCAACGTTGGCAAAGTTATCCCGGTAGGGGCTACCAAGCGTTGGTTCCAGAAGCGCGGCATAGGTGAAGGCGGCATCGTGCGCAGTCAACTTTTCACCGTTGCTCCACATCAGATCAGGATAGAGGGTTAGGGTCAGCGTTTGCCCGTTGTCGCTAAAGCGCCACTTTTCAGCGATGCCGGCAGTATTCGCCGCGCCGGTGGTGGCATCTTGGCCGATCAACGGTGGAAAGAGCAGATCGACCAGCGCCAGAGCCGTGCTATTCGTCGCAAAGAGGGGATTAAGGCGATCCGCATCAACCGCTACGGCCTGGACAAAGGTGCCCACAGGCGGCGCAGTGCCAGGCAAACCAGAGCGTGTACTGGTCACGACAGCGGCTGGGGTCAGGGTTGTCGTGATCGGTGTTTGCACACTGGCCGTTTGGGTTGCAACTGCGGCCTCGTCAGCCACCGTGCTCGGTTCACCAATGCGCCGCGTCGTCGTCAGCGCGACCAGCAGCAGGGTGAAGAGCAACAACAGTTGTAAATAATGAACACGTTTCACAGCGATAGATCAGCCTACTTTTTGTCACGTAGCGTTGGATCAAGGGCATCACGCAGACCGTCGCCAATCAGATAAAGACAGAGCACAGTCACCCAGATTAGAATCCCAGGGGAAAGCATCAGGTGCAGCGCGATGTTTTTGCCGGTCACTGGATCGATGGTAAAGAAGTAACCTTGGGTGCGGCTCAACATACTGCCCCAAGTCGCCGTGGGCGGCTGCACACCAAGCCCAAGGAAACTCAAGACCGATTCGGTCAGGATCAACGCGCCAACATCAATTGCGGTCACCACGATAATGATGGGGATGCTATTGGGAATAATATGTTGGATAAGGATGCGCCAGTTGGGTGAGCCAATCGCATGGGCGGCTAGTGTGTAATCCAGCTCTTTAACTTTGAAGACGTTCCCCCGCATAAAACGCGCGGTGCCAAACCAGCCCAAAAAACCGAGAAAAAGAATCAGGGTGGAAGCGTTAGGTTTAAAGATCGCCGAGACAATAATCAACAGGTAGATGAGGGGAATGGAGGAGATGGTATTGATAAACCACATAATAAAATCATCGACCCAGCCCCCAAAGTAGCCGGCCAGTGAACCAACCACGACCCCCATGACTAAGGAAATAAAGGCGGCCGCAAAGCCAATCCCCAAGCTGACACGACCCCCGTAGAGCAAGCGTGCCAGTTGATCGCGCCCCAGTTGATCCGTACCCAACCAATGAGTAACCCCGCCGGATTCGCCCAACATCATTGCCGCCGTGGTCGGATCCAGCCCTAGTTGCCACTTGAGATAAGGGATCAGATAGGGTTGGGCAAAGGCATTATTGGGGTTAGTCTGATTCGGCCCGACGCCGACTAACAGCTGGGTCAGAATGGGCGCAAAAAGGGCAAGTAAACCAAGCAGCAAGACGATCGTTAATGCCGTCAATGTCATGCGATCATGGCGCAAAGTTTGCAACGCCATCTGCCAATAAGATTGTGGCTTGCGCTTAAGCTGAATCTCTTCGCGCTGCCCTGGACGCGCTGCTGACGGTAAAGCAGTTGCAGACTGAACACTCATAAGATGACTCCGGTGCCTACACCGATTTTAACGATTCTCACGAAAGCCGCACACGCGGATCAACCATGCCGTACAAAATATCCGAAAAGAGGTTGCCAATGATAATCAAGACGGCAAAGAACATCACCGCGCCCAAGACCATGGGATAATCGAGCTGGAAAGCTGCGGCTAAAGTCAACCGTCCCATCCCAGGCCAAGAGAAAATTGATTCAATGACCACGGCACCACCAAGCAAACCAAAGATCGCCGGACCTAACACCGTCATCATCGGGATCAAGGCGTTGCGCAAAGCATGGGCAAACCAAACCGTTGAGTTGCGTATACCCTTGGCGTGGGCAGTCCGGATGTAATCAGTGTGAATGACTTCGAGTACTTCTGTACGCATTAGGCGCACGAAGAGAGCGATCCGACCAGAGGCTAAAACCAGAGCAGGCAGGATGATATGTTGCAGCCGATCCAGCAAATCGGTCTCACCGGTGAGCGAAACCGTCTGCCGCCCACCAGTCGGCAGGATGCCAAAGACGACAGCAAAAAGGTAGATGAGCATAATGCCCATCCAGAAATCTGGCACCGCTTGCCCAATCACCGTAAAAAAGCGGACCGCATTATCAAAGATCGCACCCCGATAGACCGCGCTGAGCACGCCGAGTGGAATGCCGATCAACAGTGCCAGGATCAGGCTGACGATACCTAGCTCCAAGGTCGCCGGCATGCGTTCAACCAAACGATCCCAAACCGGTTCCTTGGTCTGAATGCTCGTCCCCAACTGGCCGCGCAGGATGCCGCCGCCGCGGTCACAGACGGTGACATTAAGCAACGGCCAGTAACGACAACGGCTACGTGCATCGCTGAATTCAGCGACCTGATCGCCGGCACGTACCCCAATCCCGGCAAACCAGTTTAGATACTGGACAGGGATCGGTTGGTCAAGCCCCAATTGGCGCGTTAACAGGATGCGATCTTCTGCCGTAATATTGGGATCGAAGGCCATAAAGGTGACCGGATCACCAGGCGCAGCATAGACCAGGATAAAACTAAGGACACTTACCCCCAACAACGTGGGGATCGCCTGCAAGAGGCGGCGGAAGATGTAACGGATCATAGATGGTCGATTTGTTTGGTATAGGTATAGGTACGGGATGACAAGATGACCGGATGACAAGATGATACTGTTGCATTGCCTTACAACGGGATTCAAATCCCGCCCTGACATCGAGAAGCCGCGCCCAAGGGGCTCCCGGCGGCTGGGCAATATTCAGCTAGCCGCTGAGGCAGCTTCTCGCTGTTATACTGAAGTCAAGTTGAGAACCGGCGTTTTGCTGGCTAACGGGATCGCGTGCGTCGCACTGACCGCCAACTGTTTCCAGTCCGCTAGATTCTTTGGTCAGTGCGACGCACGCTGACCGAAACTAGGGGTCTCATTCTGATTTGAGTATAGCAAGGGGTTTTAACCCCATTTCGTAAGTTAGTGCAACAGGATCACAAGGAGACAAGATGTTATTGTCATCCGGTCACCTTGTCACCTTGTCATCCCTTCATCCTACTGTGTCAACGACCACTGCTCCACATTCCAGTAGAGGCTCCACTCGCCCGGATCAACACCTTGCCAGCTTCTGCTGTAGGCGGTATTCCCTACCCCACCAGAGATGAAGACATAGGGGACATCATCATGGATCTGCTGTTGAATCTGCTTGTAGATCGGGGCGCGTTCTTCTTCTGCGCAGCCGGGAATGCTGATCCCCTGTTCAAGCAGTTCATCGATCTCCGCATTCTGGTAGCTAACAAAGTTAAAGCCACTGCCAGGCGTATCATATAGTGAACTCCAGAAGGCGTCATCGTTCGGGTCGGCACCCAAGCCGGTCCAGCCGATGATCACCATATCATACTCCTGGCCCAGCATTTGACCGACCATCGTGCCAAAGTCAATCGCCTCAAAGGTGATCTCGAAGCCCACCGAATTAAGCTGATCTTGCACCAACACACCCAGATCCTCGCGCACACGGTTACCCGCATTGGTCAGCAGGCTAAGCGCCAGTGGATTACCATCCTTCTCGCGCACGCCATCACCATCACTATCAACCCAGCCCCCTTCTTCGAGCAATTGCGCCGCCATCTCAAGATCAAAGTTATAAGGGGCAATCGTCTCGTCATAGGCCCAGGGCACAGCCGGCAACACATTAGCCGCAATCTGGTAACCTTCACCACCGTAGACTTGAGCGATAATCGCATCGTAATCTAGGCTGTGGGCAATCGCTTTGCGTACATTGAGATCGCTCAGAATCGGGTGGGGATCCTGCTCAACCAAATTGCCGTCCTCATCCTGGCCCGGTTGCGGGTTGTCCGGGTTGGCCAGGTTCAACGCGATGTAATCATAACCATCATCATTAAAGCGGTAACGTTCCAGATTCGCATCAGATTCGACGGTCGCAATCTGCGTGGGTTGCAGCCCCATCGTGCTGATTTCACCGCTCTGCAAGGCCGCCAACTGGGCACCGGGATCGGGGATGACCTTGTAGATCATCCCATCCATAAAGGGCGCACCCAGATAGTATTGTTCGTTGCGCACGACGATGATATTGTCATCACGCGTCCAGCTTTGGAAGGTAAAGGGACCGGCACTGACCGGCGGCGCTTCGTTGAACTCATTTTCCATGATATCGCTAAAGTCATCGGCGTACAGGTGACTGGGCAGTAGGCCCAACCCCAGATCACCAAGCCCATCACATTTGACTTCGTTGAAGGTGACGATGACGGTCTGCGGATCGGGGGTTTCGATGCTGGCGATCTTTTCGACCACACTCTTGCGTGGCGTCTCAACCAGATCGCTGGCAATGGCATCATAGGTGAATTTAAAATCAGCGGCATCCACTTGGTCGCCATCACTCCAAAAGACATCATCACGCAAAGTAAAGGTCCAGGTCAACCCATCTTCAGAGGTCTCCCAGCTTTCGGAAAGCGAACGATCAGGCACTAAAGCGCCCGTAAAGGGATCCTGGCCAATCAACGTTGGGAAGATCATCCCATTCACGGCGCTGCTGGCAGTTTCGCTGCTCAGGATTGGGTTGAGAATTGAGGCGTCGCTACTGGAAGCGCGGGTCCAGACCCCGCCGGGCTGTCCTTCGGCCGCGGGTGCGCTGCTCTCTTCACTGGCGGCAGCGTCGCCCTCTTCGGCAGCCGGTGCCGCGCTGGGCATAATTGGGATCGGCTGGGTACAGCCGGCCAACAGCAGCGAAAAGACGGCAACTAAGGAGAGGAAACGAATTAGTTGTCTATGCATGTATAGTGCTCCTTTCAAACAAAACGGATAGAGTAACGTAAAACGCAATGCGTAAAACGCGATGTTCAGCTTTGCGCATTACGTTTTTTGCAGTGTCACGTCAGATGGCGAGACCACTTGGTGATTGCGCGCCGGCGGGGATTACCGGCATGTTACCGGATTGGTCGACCAGGTGACAGGCCGCCCAATGACCAGGGCGTTTTTCTTCCAGCGGTGGAATTTCTTGTTTACAAATATCAATTGCGAGTGGGCAGCGTGTGTGAAAACGGCAGCCGCTTGGTGGATTGACCGGCGACGGCACTTCCCCCTTCAGTACAATCCGCTGGCGTTTGCGGCGTGGATCAGGCACCGGGATAGCAGAGAGTAACGCTTGGGTATAGGGGTGAAGGGGGTTACGGTATAATTCTTCGCGGCTGGCTACCTCGGCGAGTTTGCCCAAATACATGACACCAACGCGATCGCTGATATGCTCGACCACGCTAAGATCATGGGCCACAAAGAGATAGGTGAAACCGAATTCGTGTTGTAGATCACGCAGCAAGTTGAGAATCTGCGACTGAATCGAAACGTCAAGGGCGGAGACCGGCTCATCGCAAATAATAAACTTGGGGCGTAAAGCCAACGCCCGCGCGATCCCGATCCGCTGACGCTGACCACCGGAAAATTCGTGGGGGTAGCGTTGGGCGTGGTATGGATTTAGCCCCACTTTGGCCAGCATCTCCTGCACGATCTCACGACGCTCGTTGCCATTGGTGACGCCATGAATATAGAGTCCCTCGGCGATAATGTCACCGACGGGCATGCGCGGGTCGAGCGAAGAATAGGGATCCTGGAAGACGATCTGCATGTTGCGGCGCAAGGCTTTCAGTTCACCACCACGCTTGGCAAAGACATCTTCACCATCAAAGAAGACGGTGCCACCACTGGCCGGTTGCAGACGCAAAATGGTCCGCGAGACGGTGGTCTTCCCACAGCCCGACTCGCCCACCAGGCCAAAGGTCTCGCCTTCGCGCACGCTAAAGCTGATATCGTCAACCGCTTTGACCCAGGCCACGACGCGTTGAAAGATCCCAGCCCGGATCGGAAAGTAAGTTTTTAGCCCCTCAACGACAAGCAGATCTTTGTGCAAACGATTGCCCGAAATATTACCAAGATTAGCCATAGTTTAGGTGTTGACTCGCAGTCATTTTCCAGTCACTTTACGTTTTCGACAAAGACTTCCTCGCCTTTGAAGCGCCAGTCGGTGCGCTCGACCCCAGCCCACAGGTGAGCAGTGGCAGGCTGACGCATAAAACAACGCACATTATGATTGGGTTCTACAGTTTCTAGCCCAGGTTCCTGTGCTGTGCAGAGCTCCTTTACATAAGGACAACGGGCTGCAAATTTACAGCCAGGGGGCAACTCCACCAGATTCGGGACGCTCCCCGGAATCACAGCGAGATGATCAGTCACCTCGCCCAATACGGGGATGGCGGCCAACAGCCCTTCGGTATAAGGGTGCAATGGGCGGTCAAACAGGGTATAGACATCGGTATATTCAACAATCTGGCCGGCATACATCACCGCCACACTGTCACACATTTCGGCGATCACCCCCATGTCGTGGGTGATCAACAGGATCGCGGTGTTGGTCTCATCGCGTAAGTTGCGAATTAGATCGAGAATCTGCGCCTGAATGGTGACATCGAGGGCCGTGGTTGGCTCATCGGCAATCAGCATCTTGGGCAGGCAGGAGAGCGCCATTGCGATCATCACCCGCTGCGCCTGGCCGCCAGAAATTTCATGGGGAAAAGCTTGGGCGCGCCGTGCCGGATCAGGAATCCCCACGGTCCGCAACATCTCGATGGCATGGCGCTGCGCCTCTTGTTTGCTCACCTTCTGGTGGACACTGATCGTTTCAGCGATCTGGTCACCAATGCGAAAGACGGGGTTGAGGCAGCTGGCTGGTTGCTGAAAGATCATCGAGATCTCATTGCCGCGCAACTTGACCATCTTATCTTCTTCCAGTTTGACCAGATCACGGCCATCCAGCCAAATTTCACCAGCCACAGTTTGGCCAGAGGCACTGAGCAGGCGCATAATGGAGAGTGAAGTGACACTCTTGCCACTGCCCGATTCACCGACTAGCCCCATAATTTCACCAGGGCGAATGGCGAAATCCACCCCATTCACGGCCTGCACCACACCATCCTCGGTGTAGAAATAGGTCTTCAGCCCCTTAACATCCAGGAGCGGCTTTTGTGTTTGATCTACTTCGTGTTGGGTCATTGCATCCAATATAAATTATAGAGTTAGCGTATGATTGTTTTGTAGGTAGGGACACGATGTATCGTGTCCCTACCTACAAAACAATCATACTTTAATGAAATGATTAGCGCTTCAGGCGTGGATCCAATGCATCGCGCAGGCCATCACCGATAAAGTTGAAACAGAGTGAGACTAATACCAGCGGAATCCCAGGAACTAAGGGCAGCCACGGGTGTTGAAACATATAATTCTGCGACTGGGCCAGCATATTGCCCCACGTCGGGGTGGGATCCTGAATACCCAAGCCCAAAAAACTCAGGGCCGCTTCCAGAATAATGACACCGCCCAAGCTCAAGCTGGCATTGACCAAAATCGGGGCCAAGCCATTGGGAATAATATGGCGGAAGATAATCCGGGCATCGTTGGCCCCCTGTGCGCGCAAGGCTTCGACAAAATCTTGTTTACTCAGCGAGAGTGCCATACCACGCATTAAACGCGCAGCCCCCAACCAACCAAAGAGGATCAAGACCAGCATCAACATAACGACTTGCGGCGCTTCGCGCGGCGGGGTCAACAAGATCGCACTAACCCCTTGTACCACAAAATCAGGAATGGGCAGCGTTTGCCCCCCCTTCACCAAGATCGCCGAGAGAATCAGCAAAATGGGTAAGAGCGGGATCGAGAGCATGAACTCAATCACACGCGACACGAGTGAATCAACCCAACCGCCATAATAACCAGCGACAGCCCCAATAATCATCCCAATCAATTCAGAGATTACCGTCACGACAATCGCAATCGTCAGCGAGATCCGGCCGGCATAAAGGACACGGGTAAAGAGATCGCGCCCCAGGAAATCCACCCCAAAGAAATGAACACGACCTTGGCTGTCCACAATGCCGGGCGGGGCAGGGCGGATCGCGGTGCTGATATCAATTTCGTCGCGTGGGAAGAAGGTAATGACCGGTGCCAGTAAAGAAGCAAGTAAAATCAAGGTGATAAGGATCAACGAAAAGACAGCCATGCGGTGGCGCGTAAAACGACGCAACACAAGCGTAAATTGGCTCTCTGGTTTTTTGCCTACCGACCGGGTCGTAGGCTGGAGCGCGCCAGCAGCAGTTGCCATAATCGATTCAATCTCCGCAGCGTATGTCTAAAATTACACTAGGTATACTCACTGTGCCGAGCCGCGCCCAATGGGCCCCCGGTGACTGGCGTCAGGTCACGGACCATGCCACACACAGTCTAAAATTACACTATGTATACTTAATACGCGGGTCAACCACCGTATATAAGATATCACCAATCAGAGTCGCAAAGACCGTGAGCACACCGATAATAAAGATAAAGGCCAAGGCAATCGGCCAATCAGAACGGTTAAGCGCGTCAATATATAGGCGCCCCATCCCCGGCCAGGCAAAGATGGTCTCCGTAATAATCGCACCGGCAAAGAGACCAGGAATTTGTAAGACGAGAATCGTCACAAAGGGGATGAGGGCATTGCGCAACGCATGCTTCATAATGACAATCCGTTCGACTAACCCTTTGGCGCGGGCCGTGCGCACGTAATCTTGCCGCAGCACCTCCAACATGGAGGAACGCACAAAGCGACTCCACTGCGCGGTATTAAAAAAGGTCAATACTGCTAACGGCATTAACAGGTGGAGGCCGCGATCAGCAAAACTGCCTGGTTCTACACGCGGGAGCCAGGTTGCCACATCATAGCCGCGCACGGCAGTGCGTAACCCAGATGGTAAGCGTGGAATCCATGGATATTGTTCAGCCAGAAAAATCGGCGTCACGGAAAAGAGCAGGATCATCAAAAGCCCAAAGAAAAAGACGGGCATGGCGGATCCAACAAAGGAGATGGTGGTAAAAAAGTAATCAAACCGTGAATATTGGCGCACGGCACTGTAGACCCCAATCGGCACCCCGATCAACAGCGAAAGTAGCAAAGCGCCTAAGCCTAGTTCCAGCGTGGGGATAATCCGACTTTTTAGTTCTTCGCTGACCGGCGCGCCGATCCGCACCACGGTCGATTGACCAAAATCGCCGCGTAAGACCCCCTTACTGCTGCGCACAGCCGGGTGTAAATCGGGGATCTCGGCCAGATAGACATAGTCAGCGCAACTATTATCGTCATTGAGCAGATAGCAGCCAACGGGCAGGTTGGCGAACCAATCGGTGCCGCCGATCGTAATCGGGCCGGTCGGTACACCAATCAGCCAGCGCGAAAACCGCACTGGCCAGTAGAGATCCAATTCATATTTGGCGCGGATGCGGGCAATATCTTCTGGCTGCAACCGCTGTTGCTGCTGGCGTAAACCAGTCAGCGGACCACCGGGGGCAATGTTGAACAGAAAGTAAGTGACCACTGCAACCAGCAATGTCACCACAATCATCTGAAAAAGACGACGAATTAGATAACCAGTCATAGGCCCGCGCTCCAAATACAAAGAGTGATTGGTGATTAGGTGATTGGTAAGTTCGCCAATCACCTAATCACCAATCACCTAATCGCTTACTGCTCTTTCACAAACATGTTCATGTCGATATGTTCCCAGGTGGGGCTGGCGATAATCTCGAAGTTGATGTTGCCGGCGGCGGCGGCATCGGCCACCAACTGCACTTCGGCACCACCACCCAACGTGGCCTTCTCAACATAATCAACATCACCACTCAGCAATTGCGCAACCGCCTGGTTGGTGTCCGAGATGAAGAGGACGGTGATGCGCTGTGCACCCGTGCCCCCGGCATAGTGCGGATTTGCTTCCATGGTCAGGCTCTGCCCCTTGATCCACTCAGTAATCACAAAGGGACCAAAGCTCAACGGCATTTCGGCGATTTCCGGCAGGGTCGCCCATTCGGCAGCGGGGACATCAGCCAGATTGCGGCCATCGGCCAATACCAAGTGGCTTGGGTACACTGGTTCATCACCGATGGTGAAGGGTGCCACAAAGTAGGTGGGATCCTGTACACCGGGCCAGTACTTGATGGTATATTCTAATGCACTGTCACTGAAGGTAATATTCGTCAACGTATCGGCTTCGGTACCATAGGAATCACAGCCATTAAAGGTTGTGGCACCAGATTGACGATCACACTTGATTTGGAAACCAAGGCGGAAATCTGCAATCGAGCCTGGGGTACCATCACTCCAGGTATAGGGCTTGAACTTGTAGGTCACCACCAATTGCGGCAGTTGCAGTTCGCTGGTGCCATCATAGGCCACCACTTCGCCATCGACCAGAATTTCGACGCCTTCGGCCAATTCAATCGGATTGCCATCAGCCGCATAGACCATATCGCCAGGGGCAACGGCGACCATTTCGTTCGTCGCCAAGCCAGATTCAATCGTGCTCAAGCCATCTTGGAGGACGGGCTGATAATCATAATTATATTGCGTATTGGCAACCCCAATCGCCATTTGGGCGATCTGACGTTGCACGGCAGCACTTTCCACCAGCGTGAACATGCTGGCCGGCTCCTGAGAGAAGCCCAAAACAATGGTATCACCACCATCAGCCAACGACCAAGCCGCAGCGCTGGCAGTGCCATATTCAGTTGCGTCAGTCACGAGCCCTTCCAAGTTCAAGCTCCAGGCTTCGGCTTCGGCGCGCTGGAAGAGCGGCAGAGAGACCATATCCTTAGCGAACTCATCTTGGACAACATTATAGGCTGCGATCCGGGCTTCGCGCTCCAGCGTATTGGTGGCCAGGACGATATTCTGGCTGGCCGCCTCATTGCACCAACCCATGCCATTCTGGCCTTCCCAGTTGTTGGCTGGGACGGGAATCTGGTCACAGGCGTAGAGGGTGCGGCCACCAGGATCAGCTTGACCGACCCAGGCAAAGGCACCAAGTTCAAAGTCGCGACGAGCTAAACCAGTCGTATCACCAAACCACCAGGAAGCTGGGGTATGTTGGCGAATGACCAAGATGCCACAGGCAGCCAGTTGTTGTTCGACCACAGCGGCCCACGTCTGGCGGAATTGGGCATTGGTGGTGGTCAAGGTCAGTTCCATAGTGTCGCCATCGGCATTGACGCGGTAGCCGGAGGATTCATCCAAAGTCCAGCCGGCTTCGTCCAGTAGGGCACCGGCCCCTTCGATATCAAAGGCATAATCGGTATATGGACCACCGTAGGCCCAGTGAGTCTTGGGCAAGAAGCTGTCCATGCGCAACGACGCCTTAACATCATCTGGCACATAGGTGTAAACAGCATCGATCAAAGCATCGCGATCAATACAGTGGGCAATCGCCTGACGCACGTTGACATCGCTGAGCAGCGGGTGTGGCTGGCTCAGATCTTCAGCAGCGCTGGCCGCTTCGCCGGCCGGGGCACTGCCAGGCATCTGCCCGGTTGGTGTAGTGGCACAGGCGCTGATCAGCATCGCCGCCACCATCAGGATTGCCAAAAAGGCAAACGGTTTTGTTTTCATGCAAGCACTCCTTTTGTGAAAATAAAGTTTCTTATCAACCAATCCAGCAATAACAATGGGCAACCATCGTAAAAGCAGTGGGTGTGGTTGGCTAAGATATAACAAACGTATCAGAACATAGCATCAACAGGTCACTACAATCCAACGCACAGCTTGACAGCCGCATGCCCAGCATAAGGGAGCCTGGGTAAAACAGCAGCGTTCCAAGCAACTGTAGGACAAAGTTAATCCGATGGGATGCCCAGCAGGTTACAGTACACGTGATTAAAAACAACCGTTTAAATGGGACAAAGATCGAATCTACCATCAGTACTACAGGGCGCTTGGGGTGAGGGGACCACTTGCGCATCTAACATAATGATCGCGACCTGTACTTCATCAACGGTGATGTAAGCGGCACGCGCATTTTTGTAGCTTGGTTTACTTACCGCATAGACAATCTGGTAATGTCTGGGATCACGGTCGCGATCGGGCAGCGTTGCCGTGACTTTACCATCGTCTGTCAGCGAATTAACGACTGGCTCCGCACCTCTAACGTTATTACTGGTAACATTACTACTGGTAATGTTGTGGCTAGGTTTAGCCGATGTCGGTAAAACCACCAGTGTCCCGGGTTCTGCAAAAAGCCAACTAGTCGCCAACCGTTGCCCAGCTGCCAGCCAGTGTGCTGGCAGAAATGAAAGCATAATGGCTGCTGTCACCGTAATTACATACAAGGTAAGTCTACTCGGTTGCCACCGATTCAACAAATTACAATCACGGCCACACTGTAAGCAGCTATCCCCAACCTGGACAAGATAAGCATGAAAGCTGCTCGCAATATGCAGGTAAAATGCCCCAAGCAGGGTGAGAAGTGACGGCCCCCAACGAGACCATTGACGGTTTAGGGGCGGCGCGTGGTGATGATAAGCAGCAGGCCGCAGCAGTTGATGGAGCAACATTGGATCTTCATCCAAGGCATGCGCCAGTCCAGTTAACAAGGTAGCGTCAATCTGCGCCGTTGGCAATAAGCCTTCTTCCAATCCGTAGATTTGGGCGACCTGTAGCTCTAATTGGGTGGCCAGGGTTTCGCGGCTAAGGCCATGATATTGGCGGGCGCTTTGAATGTATTGACCAAAGCGGGTACGCGCCAACTGCTCATGCGGCAATGGTGGGGTTGCCACCTGTTGTTTAAGCAACTGCCCCACCGCTTGCAGATACGGGGCAATAGGCTGACCTTTGCGGTTGGGGGTACCCACCTGCAACTGGTTCAATGGCTGATTCAATCGCGGCATAATTGATTTACACTATGTATAATTTGCCCAAACACCTACGACCAACTGCTATGCAGCAGCTTCCAACAAGGTGCGCAACTTTTTAAGTAGGCGATGGTGTTGAACCTTGACAGATCCTTCGCTTTTACCCAGATAGTCACCAATTTCGGCAAAGGTCATATCCCCATTGTAACGCAGGCGCAGGATCACCTGCTGTTCATGATTCAAGGTCCGCGTTGCGTTATAGACCAGTTGATTGGCCTGAGTGGTTACTGTGGGCACAAACAATTCAAAGAGGGTCGTATCCTGCCCATCCAACCGCGCCCAAACAAAACTCTCGACCAATTCCAGCGGGACCTTCGTATGTTTCTCACGGTAATATTGCTTCACGCGGTTGGCTGCACAGCGAAAGAGCCAGGAGCGCAAGGGATCATCGGCGGCGGTTTCGGCCCGATATTCAAAACGCGTTAATTCTTCTAGCGCAACCAACCAAACCTGGCCAAAGATGTCTTTGGCATCAGCGTCGGCACCATCAACTTGAGTATAGATATAATCCCAAATCGGCCGGCAATACCGGTTGTAAATGGCCGAAAAAGTGTGTGCTTTTTCGGTAGCTGACCCCTGCTGAAAGCCGCGCACCAATTCAGGTGTCTCTTGCGGCACCGCATAGGTATTGGGTAATAGAGCCATGGGTGGCCACGGCACAGCGATATTTACGTCTTGCACAGCCATACCCGCTGAAGTAATGGATCAGATGACGTTGACAAAGGATAGAACAGCTTATACTCTATAGGCAAAAGGGTTACAACGTGTACTGCGCGCTGATTGAGCATGGAGGTTTCGACACCAGCAAGACGGCCGGTTCTTAATTCAAGCGTAATGGTACCAATTCAAGGGTGGGGGGGTGATCAGGTACGTCGCGCTGCCAAACGGTGATTGTACGATATTGAAATTGCGAACATTGAAATAAAAACACCCGACGTGTGCAGATGTCAGGTGTTTTTACTATTTTATCCTGCGGTTGAAATGAGAACCGAGTTTTACCACTGTACCAAACTGGAGTTCTCATGCAGCGCGAAGTATAACAAGGCGTGCTTTATTCGTGCAGCCAGCAGGCAACCTGGTGCCCAGGGCTATATTCCTTGAAGGGCGGATCTTTTTCCTTGCAGATATCCATCACCCGTGGGCAGCGCGTCGAGAAGTTGCAACCTTTAGGGGGATTGGCCGGACTTGGGACATCACCTTCGAGGATCATGCGCCGCCGCTGATTTTCAATTTTCGGATCGGGAATCGGCACCGCGGAGAGCAACGCTTGGGTATAAGGGTGCATGGGATTGGCGTAGAGTTCATCACGATCCGCCACTTCCGCAATTTTCCCCAGGTACATCACGGCGATCCGGTCCGAGATGTGACGCACCACGGAGAGATCATGAGCAATGAAGAGGTAGGTCAGCCCCAACTCTTCCTGCAAATCTTCCAGCAGGTTGATGATCTGCGCCTGAATCGAAACATCCAACGCCGAGATCGGTTCATCACAGACAATGAACGAGGGATTGACGGCCAACGCACGCGCAATCCCAATGCGTTGCCGCTGTCCACCAGAGAACTCGTGAGGATAGCGGTTGACGAAGTAAGGGTTAAGCCCTACCGTCTTCAGCAAAGCCTGGACCCGTTCCTGGCGATCTTTACGTCCAGAACCAATCCCGTGGACTTCCAGTGGCTCACCGATGATACTGCCGACCGTCATACGTGGGTTGAGCGAGGCGTAGGGATCCTGGAAGATCATCTGCATCCGCCGGCGCATTTTGCGCAACTCTTCGCCCTTGGTCTTGGTCAGATCCTTGCCCTCGAACAGGACTTCACCGTGGGTGGGGCGATGCAGTTGGAGAATGGCGCGCCCAGTCGTTGATTTGCCACACCCCGACTCACCGACCAAGCCCAGCGTTTCCCCGCGGAAGAGGGTAAAATCAATGCCATCGACCGCTTTAATCGCACCAACTTGACGCTGCACAATAATCCCGCGCGTAATCGGGAAGTGCATCTTTAGATCACGAACTTCGAGTAACTTGCCACCGCGGCCATTGGCCGTGTTCCCGTTTACTTCACTCATGGGGCCACCGCCTCACTCTTCTCTGAAACTTGGATTTTGACATCAATCAGATCACGCCAGTTCCAACAAGCACTTTTGTGGTCGGGTGCGACTGTTTCTAGTGGTGGATTTTCCTGCCAGCACTTTTCGGAGGCAAACGAACAACGCGGGGCAAAGGGGCAATGGGAGGGTGCTTCCAGCAAATCGGGTGGTAACCCTTCAATCGGAATCAGCCGCTTTTGGCGGCCTAAATCGAGCCGAGGAATAGAGCGCAACAGACCAAGGGTGTACGGGTGGAAGGGCTGGGCGTAGATGTCATTGACCGGCGCTTCTTCCACAATAAAGCCGGAGTACATCACGAGTACCCGTTGCGCCATCCCAGCGACAACCCCTAGATCGTGGGTGATCCAGATGATCGCCATGCCCAGTTCATCTTTCAAACGGCCAACCAAGTCAACAATCTGCGCCTGAATCGTCACATCGAGCGCCGTGGTGGGCTCGTCGGCGATGAGCAATTGTGGGTTACAACTTAGCCCCATCGCGATCATCACGCGCTGCCGCATACCGCCCGAGAATTGATGAGGATAATCATCAATCCGTGACTCGGCGCCAGGGATCCCGACCAGTTGCAACAGTTCAATCGCGCGCTTACGGCTCTGTTCGCGTGACATATTGAGGTGCAACTCGAGCGCCTCGGTAATCTGTCGCCCGACCGTCAACACCGGGTTGAGCGACGTCATGGGATCTTGGAAGATCATGGCAATCCGGTTGCCGCGCACATGACGCAGCTCTTCCTCGTTCAGCTTGAGCAAATCCTGCCCATCAAAGAGCACTTGCCCGTCAACAATTTTTCCTGGTGGTTGTGGGATTAAACGAATCAGCGACATGACGCCGACACTTTTGCCCGAACCAGATTCACCAACGATGGCGACAGTTTCACCGGCGCCCACCGAGTAGGTGATGCCGTTTACTGCGTGAACGACGCCGTCTTGGGTGAAGAATTGCGTCTTTAAATTCTTCACTTCAAGCAATTTCGCCATAAACGCTCCTCTTGCAATAACAGATAGACAAATCAAGAATAGAAGATAAAGATGGATTCATGGGCCTCACATTAAATTTTGCGCTAGCCTAGTATCATCAACCATACATCGTCAACCATACATAGAGTCGCGCTCACCAAAGCTCACCGATGCAATGAATGATGTCACACCAGAGGTAAGGTGACCAGGAAGTAGCGTGTATGCAGCGATCGGTTAAGCAATTTGCTGATGAGAAAACGTTTATACGGTCTGCTGGTTAAAAATCGAACGTCCTGCTCATGCGGAGACGAGATAGACGCTGCGGTTTTCAAAGCAATCATCGTATATACTGCTGTAGTAGATGAGGTTCAAAGTATGTTACAACAGATGAAGAACCTTTGGCAAAAGTTTGTATAAAGCCTTTCACACAATAAGTGGAGGATTTGTGTGTACAGGATTTACCACATTGTAAAACTTGTGTCAAACCTGCCTAATAAAGGGCGGCTAACTATCAGCGTAACAAACTTTATTCGACTTGTCAAACAGCCTTTAAGAGGTTTGAAAATTTAAGGTTGACCTCCTTCGGCGTCAAGCCACTTGCGCAGCAAGGTGATCTGCTCCAGCACAGCCCGCCGGCTCGTCCCACCGGCTGCGTCACGCCGTTCCACACTCTGGGCAAAATCCCAAACTTGGGCGACATCTTCGGTAAAGGCGTCGTGCAACGTCAGCAGATCATCCAGGGTTAGGGCCGAAAGCGGAATGGCTTGCATCTCGGCCATCTGCACCGCGGCCCCGGCCACATGGTGCGTCTCACGGAAGGGCACGCCCTTACGCACCAGATATTCAGCCAGATCAGTGGCCAACAGTTCCGGGCTGAGCGCAGCGGTGAGCGCCCGCTGATTGGGAGTCAGCGTTGAGATCACGCCACAGGCAATCTGGATCGAGCTGTTGAGATTATGGACAGCATCAAAGAGTGGCTCTTTGTCTTCCTGCAGATCCTTGTTGTAGGTCGAGGGCAGCCCCTTCAGCGTCGTCATCAAGCCGGTCATGCTACCCATCACCCGCCCCGATTTGCCACGCAGTAATTCCAGCGCGTCGGGGTTTTTCTTCTGGGGCATAATACTGCTGCCCGTGCTATAGGCGTCTGCCAACGTGACAAAACTAAACTCGCGGCTGCTGTAGATGATCAGATCCTCGGCCAGCCGGCTCAGATGGACCATGGTCATCGTCGCCCAAAAGAGCATTTCGGCAATAAAGTCGCGGTCAGCCACGCCATCCATGCTGTTATGGGTGATGTCCGCAAAATCCAGATCAGCCGCCAAGGCGACACGGTCGATGGCAAAGGGGTTCCCGGCCAGCGCGCCACTGCCCAGCGGCATGACATTCACGCGGACCGCGAGCTCATCCAAACGTTGGGCATCGCGCTGCCAGGCCCAAGCATGGCTTAACAGCCAATGGCTCCACCGAATTGGTTGGGCCGGCTGCAGGTGGGTGTAGCCGGGCATGAGCAGATCAATTTCCACTTCGGCGCGTTCCACCGTCACCCGGATCAGTTGATGCAGGTGGATGCGCAGTTCTGTAATTTGCTCACGCAGCCAGAGGCGGATATCCGTCGCGATCTGATCGTTGCGGCTGCGCCCCGTGTGTAGTTTACCAGCGACCGGCCCAATTAACTCGGTCAGCCGCCGCTCATTGGCCGTATGAATATCCTCATCACTTGCGACCAAGGTGAACTGACCGGCCTGCCATTCGGCGGCCACCTGATCCAGGCCAGCGACAATCTCGGCGGCCTCACTATCGGTGATAATGCCGGTGCGGGCGAGGGCACGCGCATAGGCCTGGCTGCCGCGCAGATCAACCGCCCAGAGTTTTTGGTCAAAACCGATAGAAGCGTTAAAGGCTTCCATCAGGGGGTCAGTTTTGCCGGTAAAACGTCCCCCCCATAATTTACTAGCCATGATCCCTTACTTCCTTCTCTACGATAACTTTTTTATGATAACTTCTCTATGATAACTTCTCTATGATAGCTTCTGATTAATATTGGGGAGCGCTTGATACGGTTGATAATCGACAAGCGCCGGGTCCAGCCGTGTAACCCCATAGCGCCAGTGAACCCAGCGTAATGTCAACCCGGCCCCCAGCAAGATCGCACAAATGCCAATCAAGCCGGCTTCCGGCCCGAAGTCGCCGCCCGTCCACAGATCGGGACCATGCTGCACGGTGCGCACAACGGTCGTGGCACTGAGCATATTGCCACTGACGGGAAAACCATAGACATTGCCTTGAAAAAAATTCCAGGTGATATGTAACCCGATCGAAATACCCAGGCGTCCGGTCAACACATAACCTAATCCCAACCAGATCCCGGCCAACATTAATACCATCGTGCTACGCCAGGTACTATTCGGGTTAAAAATATGTAATAGCCCAAAAAGGCCGGACGAGGTTAGCCAGGCCAGCACAATCGCTTGACGGTAGTCACAGCCAATCACCAAACGATTGAGCAACTTGGCACAGTGGAAGCCTTCGGCCAGATTGCGCAGTTGATAGCCACGCGCCAGCAACTCTTCATTGATGCCGACCACCACAAAGAGGGCAATCGGCTGCCAGATGGCCAGATAAAATGGCGTTACTAGGAGATCGGTCTGCCAAAAACCACTCACCGTGACCCAGCCCAACAGCCACTCGGCCACAAAGATCAGGGACATGAGCAGCGCCCCCAAGCCCAGACCAAAACCAAGATCATGCCACCAGTAACGATCCAGTTGCAAGCCCAGTGCGCTAAAACGCCGATAATCGACGCCGCGCGCAACTAACCAGGTGGCCGCAATTACGAGCAACAGATTTAATAAATAGAAGAGCAGACCACCAGCGATGGGGGCAAGTGCCGGCGCAATTGTACTGAGCACGGTCGTCAGCGGTGAGCCAATTACCACGGTAGAGGCAATCTGAATCATGACCCATAAGCTCAGGTGCAAAAGCACACGCCAACCGGCCCGTAATCGCCGCTCTGTTCGATTCCAAAAGAGCCCACTGATCCAACGCATCGGGTGCTCGCGTCCTATCTTTCGCTAGGCAGGCAATCTTCAACCATAAGTATACCTGTACCTGTTAATTTTTCCAGAATACAAAGTCACCAAAATTACAGCGCATCTACTATACAATACCCACTATACAATACCCATAGTGACTACTCCCATGCCTAAAGGCGATGAGCTTCTACAACTTCATCTACCGGAGTAGCGTTGACGCTTTGTAATCCCAAAGCGAGAATATTAATCGCGGCGTTGTGGTCCCTATCTAGGACCAAGCCGCAATGAGGACAATCGTGGATACGGACACTCAGGTCTTTGACAACTAGCGACTGACAACGAGAGCAACGTTTGCTGGTGTTGCGTGGGTCAACTTGCAAGAACAATCTACCAGCATCCGCCGCTTTGTAGGCTGTGAACTGTGCAAATTGGCTCCAAGCAACATCAGTAATATTCTTGTTGAGTTTGTTGCCAAAGACATTCGTGTGGTTGGATATCATCTCAGTGACGGCCAGCTTTTCAAGGACGATCACGCCATAGCCATTGACCAGTTGGCGCGATACTTGGTGAGCGAAGTTAGTCCGCTTGTTGGTGATTCGGTCATGGATACGGGAAACAATCTTGCGTCGCGCTGCTCTTGCCGGCGTACCCTTGGCATGTTTTTCCATGCGCCGCTGGGCTTTAGCTAGTGCAGCTTGCTCCCGCTTGAAAAAACGGGGATTGGCAATCTTCTCGCCACTGCTGAGGGTGGCAAAACTCTGCAGCCCAACATCTACCCCGACTCGCTTCGGCTCATCGGGCAAGGGCGTGGCTTCGCAAATACAAGAGAAAGTCGCAAACCACTTGCCGTTACTGGACCGACGCACGCAGACGGTCTTTGGTGTACCGCAAAGCTCGCGATGGAGCTTAACCTTGACGTTACCAAGCTTGGAAAGAATGAGGCTACTGCCGTCAAGCCTTGCGCCATTACCGTACTGCGGAAAGGTCATCGAATCATAGCGGCCATAGCCCTTAAAGCGTGGGAAGCCAGCTTCTTCTTGGCCTGCCTTGACACGGCGGAAGAAAGCCTGATACGCCAGATCGACGCGGATATTAACATTCTGCAAGACCTGAGAGTGAACGTTCTTGAGGGTTTGCCGGTCTTTCTTCCAGATTGGAATCATCGTCATCGTATCGTAGTTACCTAACGAGATCCCTTGCTGCTCGTAGCTGTTCTTACGAGTCTCAAGAATCTTATTGTAAAGCCAGCGACATTCCTCAAGCATCTTGCCAAGAATTGTTCCCTGGGCTTTGGTTGGGTAAATGCGATACTTGTACGTTTTCATAGCCTGAAGTATAGCACATCTTATGCAACATGTCAGGACAAAGGTATCTACATAAGAAATTTAGCTTCAACTTGAAGTTTACTATTGACCTGAAGGTCGGTGACCCTTGGGCGCGCTGCGTTCCCCCGTTGAGTACGCGGCGCGAGCTTGCGAAGCGTACAACGGTACGCCCTTATATCCCAAACCTAAAGAATTGGGTTTTACGAGCTTTTTCTATAAGATCAGCGCAACGTTCAGTTAGTTGCGGCGTTATAGGCGGTAGTAAGCTGCTATTTTTTGGGAATTACACAGATTTTACATAGCCCAGCCATCTTGTTATACTGCGCTTGATCATGAGTTTGGCGCAATTTGTACAAAATTGCAACAGGGCAACACCCGATCAATGCGTAACCTACCACAATGGGTCGCGCAGCACAGGGCAGATGCGAGTCGCTGTCAACCAGAGCAGTAACGATCCAAGGCGACGACTCACTCGATTGATAAGTGAGAAATAATGAAATCAATCTTTAAAAAGTTGGGGGCGCGCGAAAAAAGTGCCGCCTACCAAGAAGAAAAGGTAAAAGAGGTTACATCTCCCGCTGCAACCGCGGAGACAGATAAAACCGCGATAGCAACAGAAAGCAAGGAACGACAGCCCGGCCCGCGCACGGAGACCGAATGGAACGATCTGATCAGCCATCGCATTGATGAGGCGATGCGTACCGGGGCGTTTGATAATCTACGCAACAAGGGCAAACCGCTGCCCCAGGAGAACAATCCATTTGTACGCCAAGATCAGCGGCTAGCCAATGATCTGTTAAAAAATAATGGCTTTGCCCCGCAGTGGATCACCGATCGCACCGCCACCCTGCAACTGATTGAAAAATTTCGCACCGAGTTTCGCAGCCGCGCCCAGGGCTACTCCCAAGCGTGGCACGCCACCAGTAATCCCCAAACCCACGAGCAGCTACAGGCTGGTTGGCAGCGTCAACTGGTAAGCTGGCAAGACGAGATCGGGACCTTGAACAAGCGCATCAACACGGTTAACTTACAACAGCCGATTGCCCGATTGGAGATCTTCAAGCTGATCTTGGATGATGAATTAAAGCGGGTGGGGATGAGTCGAAGTTTGTAAGGGGGGCAAGGTGACAAGGTGATACTGTTGCACTATCTTACGAAATGGGGTTAAAACCCCTTGCTATACTGAAGTCAAGTTGAGAACCGGAGTTTTGCTGGCTAACGGGATCGCGTGCGTCGCACTGACCG
>JALHQH010000039.1:26670-111359 GCA_022842065.1 Caldilineaceae bacterium | reverse complement strand
CAGCGGCTAGCAAAATATTGACCAGCCGCTGAGGCGGCTTCTCAGTGTTAGCAAGGGGTTTTAACCCCATTTCGTAAGTTAGTGCAACAGTATCACCTTGTCACCTTGTCACCTTGTCCATAAAAAAGGAGCTACCATGTTACAAGAAGGGCAACCGATTCCCAGCTTTACCCTCCCCTCCGATCGGGTGGGGGAAGTGTCGAGTGCCGGGCTATTGGGTACGCGCTATGTGATCTTTGTTTACCCCAAAGATGATACCTATGGTTGAACGGTCGAAGCCACGGAGTTCCGTGATCGACTGGCGGCGTTTCAGGAGTTAGGGGTACAGGTCTACGGGTTAAGCCCTGATGATATTGACTCGCATCATGCCTTTGCGGCCAAACATGAACTCACCTTCCCCCTACTCGCCGATGTGGGCAGCAAGTGGCTGGATAGTGTTGGGCTGTGGGCAGAGCGGGAGTGGGACGGCAAAAAGTTTATGGGGGCGCAGCGCACCACGCTGTTGGTTGGGCCCGATGGCACGATCGAACAGCTCTGGGAAAATGTGCAGTTTAAGGAGCATGCCGAGGCAGTGTTGACAACGATTCGCGAGCGAAAGGCGTAAGGAGTCGTTTAGTCGCGTGGTCGTAACTACCGGACCACGCGACTAAACGACAATTTTCAAAAAAGCGTTTGTTGGGTTAAAAGCCATAAAAAAAGAGCATGGGCGTGAGCAGGGCAATCCCCAGGCTTGTGCCGGCAATCGTCTGTGCCAAAGTGTGACGGCGCAAGTAAAGGCGCGACCAGGCGATCAGCGGTACGCTCATGGCAATGGGCACGGCCACTGGGCCAAAGTAGACCAACAGCAATTCGGCCAGAATGGCTGCGGCAGCGCAGTGCAGGCTAATCTTCCAGCGCAAGGTGATCAGAAAAAAGAGGATCGCTTGCAGCCCATTGACACTTGCCAACATCTTTAACCCGGTGGGGACCTCGGCCCGATGGAAAACCACCCAAACAATCACGGCAACACCCAGTGAAAACAGCAGCGGGCGGATCCGCTCTTTGCGCTGCGGCAAGTGAAAGTCACTGACTGCGCCCCGCTGCACCAGCCAGATAATATAAAGACAAGGGGCCAAGATGGTTAGCACCACATAGAAGATGGTCCATTGCCAAGCAACGGTCGTGGCCAGTATATAGCCCACCGTTAAAGCAGCACCGATACCAGTCAAGGGCGGGCTGCCCACTTGCGACACCCAATAAGCCACGCTCGCTAGCCAGCGCTGGATCACCGCGCCTTCAACACCACTTTCCTTCGTCATTACGGTCATCATCTGCTCCGATCTACGCTGCCACGGCATACGGAATAGGGCCATACTGTTCATGCAACTACAAGTTGCGGTCAGCATAACGCGCGCTGGTTACCAGACCATTAAAGCCATGTTATGGAATTGTCAACGGCGACGGGATAGATCGCCGGTGGCGGCGATAACGTTAATCGGCTGTTTACCAAACCAAAACAAAGCTGATCCCAAAGCTTAACATGGTCGTGACAAGCTATCGTTCAATTCACCCTACAGTAACATAGACTGGATAGGCGCCGGGACAAGTCGGGGATCGCAGTAGGCCGGTGGCAGCGCAGCCGTTACCGACAGAACGCTGTAATGGCTGCCTTAAGCGGATTGGTGTATACTTTACATCCGTCTTCTGTGTAAATCATCAATTCTCTTAGCGTAACGGGCAATCAAGCGAGCGCGTTCACATGCTCTTGCCTTAACCCCTGCGCGATTCGTTGAGGTATGTAAAAAGCATGAGTTTGCAATCAAAATTGACCTATGCCTCGCCTGGTGATCCGTTGGCGAAACGGGTTTTGATTCGTTCGATTGAAACGTTGACCGGGCAACGGCAGTTAGCACGTATTTATGACAATGTATTGGCGGGACAAGATCAGCGCCACTTCTGGAGCGCGGCATTACGCGAGCTAAAGGTCGAAGCTGATTACGACGATGCACAGGTAGCCAAAGCCCCCGCCACCGGGCCGGTGATCTTGATTGCCAATCACCCCTATGGCGTGCTCGATGGGCTGATTATCTGCCACCTCGCCGCCCAGATTCGCCCTGATTTTAAGATTTTGATCAATAGTGCGCTCTGTCGCGAACCGCGCATTGAACGCTTTATGTTGCCCATCGATTTTAGCGAAACCGAGGCCGCCGCCCAGCTCAATATTGAGACCAAACGCCGTGCCCTGGCTACCTTGCAGGCCGGCAATGCGGTCATTATTTTCCCCGCAGGTGGGATTGCCACCACCGTCCACGGCCCCTTTGGTCATGCCGTCGATCTGGAGTGGAAGCTCTTTGTCACCAAGCTGATCCAGATGACAGAGGCCACGGTCATTCCCATCTATTTTCATGGGCAGAACAGTCGCATCTTTCAACTAGCCAGCCACCTTAGCCTGACCCTGCGCCTGGCACTGATCATCCACGAGGTCAATCGTAAGCGTGGTGAGACAATTCATGTCAGCATCGGTGATCCCATTCCTTATCAGGAGTTAGCCCCGATCCGAAAACGCAAGGAACTGTTGTATCACCTGCGCGAGGTCACCTATGGGCTGTCGCGACAGCGCATTGCCCATCATCGCCCGCCGCACCTGCCCTTCGACCGGAAGAAGGAAAAAGGGCAGCGTAGAAACGACTGATGATTGAAGCATCTGCGATACAGCAGATCGACAAAAATTGTCGACACGAACAGGCCTAGCGCCTACACAAGGAAGAACAGCCATGAGCCAAGCCGCCAGCCAACCACGTCGCGTCCTCGTCATTGGTGCCGATGGTCTGCGTCCTGATCTACTCGATTCCAGTGTCATGCCCACCGTGGTTAAGTTGGCCGCGGGCGGGGTACGCTGTTGGGATCACCATGCGGTTTATCCCACCCACACGCGCGTCAACATGAGCAGCTTGACCAGCGGCTGCACGCCTGGCCGCCACGGCATCATGGCCAATACCATGCTCGTCCCCTACGCCACCGCGGATCATATCATCGATACGGCCAACTACCAGCACATCAATGCATTGGAAGCAGCCAGCCAGGGTGCTGCCCTGTTTGTCCCTAGTCTTGGTGATCGGCTCGCCGCGCGTGGGGAGCGGCTGGCCCATGCCGGCACCAGTAGTGCCGGGGCGGGCATGCTCTGGAGCCACCGCCATCTGAGCCGCATTGTCAACACCAATAGCGCCTTTGGCATTGCCGACCTCTATGATCTGCGCGAAAAGTTGGGCGAGATTCCGGCGCGCGAAGAAGGGGCAGAACTGGCGCGGCAACGTTATGCCACCGATGCGGTGATTCGCCTGTATCTCGATGATCCAGCCAATCGGGTAATCGTCCTCTGGTTCAATGAACCAGATTCGAGCCAGCACTACTATGGTCTTGGCTCGCCCCAAGCGATCACGGCCATGCAGGGCGTTGATCGCTGTGTCGCGCACCTGCTCGATGCGCTTGACCGCCGCGGCTTACGTGATCAATTCGACCTCTTTTTTATCTCCGACCACGGCCACTCCACCGTGAACGCGCATCATACGCTGCGCGAATATTTGCAACAGGCTGCGCAGGCGCTCGGTTATAGCTTGCCGCTGACGACCGCCAGCGATTATATCTACACCCAGCCCGGTGCCGCCCGCCCCACCACCGCTGACCTTGCGCCGCTGGTCGAGTGGCTGCTGGCCCAACCGTGGTGTGGCGTCGTCTTTGCGGGTGACGCCGAGTTGGCGCAGTTGCCGGGCGTGATTGACCTGCGTAGCATCTGGAATGGACAGCATAACGAGCGTGCGCCCCTCTTAGCCGTCTCCCCCTGTTGGAGCAGCGCGCCCAATGAACATGGGGTACCCGGTGCCGTAATGTCGCTGACGACTCAAGCCGCGCTGCGTTCGTCGCATGGCTCAGCTTCGCCTTTTGATCTGCACGCGGTGCTGATTGCCAACGGAGCGTCGTTTCAGTGTGGGCACCATTCGCTCATTCCAACGGGAGCCATCGATCTGTTGCCGACCATTGCCACCTTACTCGGTCTGGAACAGCCGGAAGGGATCGACGGTCGCCCGCTGTGGGAGATCATGGCGCGGCCACAAGGGGAGCCGGGCGAAGTTAGCCGCAGCTTGCTGGAGCCGACCACGGCCAGTCGCAGCGCCATCCATCCGGCCCAAGTCGCGCTGCATCAGGTGGGCCAAACCACTTATCTCCACGGGGCCCTCCAAGCCGATGCCTACTTTCCCGCCTTCAATCCCCAATAACATGCGCCGCCGCCGGCGCAATCGGTAAGGGGTAAGCCGCCCGCCCAAGGCTGCACCGCGCCCATAATGACGTGACGGTCAAACGCGGCAGAAATTCGTTCCACACTTCTGACGTTTTTTTGACGCTCCTCTGTCATCATCAGCACAACCCTCAAGCCATTAACAAACGACAATAGCGTTTTATATCAGCAGATAAGCAATGAATCAGCATTTAGCATTGCCGGCTTACCAGCAAGCAGTGGCCCTGGAGCAGGCATTAGGTGATCCAACCGTTGACGGTGGGCCCTTTTCCTTTGCCCAGCAACTGACCCTGGATGAAGCAGAGGAATTTCCAACCGCGGCGTGGCGTTGGCTACAAGCGTGGGGCATTGGCGATTTCTTCATCCCGACCAATGTCGGCGGCAAGTTAGCGTCCTTTGAAGAAGCACTTGCCCTTTTACGCGCCATTGCGCGCCGCGATCTGACCGTGGCGATTGCCTTGGGGCAGACCTATCTGGGTGCGATCCATGTTTGGTTGGCGGGCACGCCGGCACAGCAAGCCAAGGTGGCGCAATTAATTCGGGCCCAAGGGGTGATGGCGTTTGCCCTGACCGAGCGCCACCACGGCAGTGATCTGCTGGCCAGCGAGGTCTATGCCGAAACGACCGCCACCGGCTATCAGCTGCATGGCGAAAAGTGGTTGATCAACAATGGCACACGCGCCCATGCGCTCACAGTCTTTGCGCGTACCAAAGCCGCCGGCGGACCGCGTGGCTTTTCGCTTTTTCTGGTCGAGAAAGCCTTGCTAGCCCCCACCATGTTTCACCATGCGCCCAAAATCAAAACGCATGGCATTCGTGGGGCCGATATCAGTGGCATCGAATTTCAGGGGGCAACGCTACCCGCGGACAGCTTGATCGGGCAAGCCGGCGCGGGGTTGGAGATTGCCCTGCAAGGTTTACAAGTAACACGCACACTCTGCACCGGCTTTTCTCTCGGTGCCGGCGACAGTGCCCTGCGCACCGTGCTGAACTTTGCCGAACAGCGTCAGCTCTATGGTGAGCCGATCCTGGCGATACCCCATGTACGGCAACTGCTTGGCACCGCCTTTATCGATCTATTGACGGTAGAGTGTGTCGCCATCGCCGCGGCGCGTGGGCTACACATTCTGCCCGAGCAGTTCAGTCTCTGGTCGGCCATTGTTAAATTTTGGGTCCCGACAACAGTTGAGCGGATGATCGATGATTTGGCAATTGTCTTAGGGGCACGCTATTATTTACGCGAAGGGACGCAGACGGCGATTTTCCAGAAAATCATGCGTGACAATGCCGTTGTCAGTCTCTTTGACGGTAGCACAGTGGTTAATCTGAATGTCATCTGTACGCAACTGGCTTCGCTCTTTGCCCACCGGGCCAAGGTGAATGAAAAATTACAGACTGGGCAGGCGCAACTCGAAGCTGAACTGAATGGCCAACTCACCGCGATCTTTGCCTTGACAAAGACGCTTCCCCCTTTCCCGGCGACGCGCCTCACCCTCTTTAACCGTGGTCGTGATGCGTTGCTCCAGGGTCTACCGCTGGCGCAGCAACAGCTGCAGGATCTGCAATTGACGGCCACGACTGGTAGTACACCACTGCTTCATTTACAGCGTTTGAGTGCAGAGCTCGAGGCACAGCTGACGCAGCTAGAAGGCAAGCTGCAAGAATTGAGTACGGTGGGCACCGTCCAAGGCGCATTGCACAAGGATCCCGCCATGCTTGCCCTGGCGAAACAATATTGTACGCTTCATGCCGCGGCGGCTTGCCTTCATTACTGGTGCTATAACCGGACAACATTGGGCGACTATTTTGCCGAGGGGAGTTGGCTGGTGTTGGCCCTTGATCGCCTGCTCGCCAGCATACAGCCACAACGCCCCGCCTTGCCACCTAGTTATCTGGCTGGGGCCATGGCGGAAGCGCAACGTTTACAGCAGACAGAGCAGACCTTTTCCACAGTGCCGATTGCACTGGCCCCCAGCACACCGGCACCCAGTACACCGGCACCCAGTACACCGGCACCCAGTACACCGGCACCCAGTACACCGGCAATCGCCAAGTAGTAGAAAGAGTTAACCGTAATGATTCAGGGAGAGCAGCGCGTAAGTGTCGAGGCGATCCAGCAGTGGTTGATCAGTCATCTGGCCGGCGCGCTCAATCTGCCAACCAGTGCCATCGATCTTGAAACCCCCTTTGACCGCTATGGTGTCGATTCATTGATTGCCGTCACCATGACCGGCGATTTGGAAGAGTGGCTGGGCGTGGAAATTCCCGTCACCCTGGCGTGGGATTACCCTAATATTGCCCTGTTAGCAGTCTACCTGGCCGAGGTTGCGGGACAGGAAGAGCAGTAAATCGGTAGAAAGGTAGATCAGTAGATCAGTACATCGGTAAATCGGTAGAAAGGTAAAACTGCCACAACGTTCCTGTTATACTTATCTACCGATTTACCGATTTACCGATTTACCTGTCTACCATTCCACCCCCACCCAAGAAAGCAAAGAAGCTGATGAACAAGGCAACATCCGATCGCCTCCATGGCCATCGCTGGGGGTTTCAAGATACGACAATGGAGCTGCGCCCTGATCGCACTGTCCTGATGACCGGCAACCGCTACGAGCTGGCTGGGAAGCCGATGCCGGAGTTTGTCCCTTTTCTGGAAGAGATGCTGGGCATTCAGATCGATCGGCAAGCGATGCAGGTTGAATGCCCTGACAAAAAGGTCACGGCGGCGGCGATTAATGAAGCTTTCTACGCAGCCCTGCAACAGGCTTTTCCCGCGACCCAATATTCGGTAGAGGATGCCACTCGGCTTTGTCACAGCCACGGCCAGACCACCGGCGATGAGGTCTATCCAGTGCTGTACGGGGCATTAGCGCGCACCGTCGATCTCGTCTTCTACTGTGAAACCGAAGCCGATGCCATCCACATCACCGACCTGGCCAGGGTGCATGATGTTTGTCTGATCCCCTTTGGCGGTGGCACAAGTGTCAGCAGTGCCCTGCAACTGCCCCTAACCGAACGGCGCATGATCGTTGCCGTTGACATGCGCCGGCTGAATCAGATCGAATGGATTGACAAGGAAAACTACCGAGCCTGTGTACAAGCCGGGATTACCGGGCTGGCCTTGGAAGAGCAGTTGCGGCGCGAGGGCTTTATCTGTGGCCATGAGCCGGACAGCATCGAACTCTCCACGCTCGGCGGTTGGATTGCGACCAACGCCAGTGGCATGAAAAAGAATCGTTATGGCAACATTGAGGATATCGTCGAAAATGTGACCCTCGTCACCCCCACCGGCACCTTAGCCCAGCGCGAAGCCATGCCGCGGCTCGCGATTGGCATGCAACCGCTCAAGCTGATCTTTGGCAATGAGGGGAACCTGGGGCTGATTACGAAGGCGGTCATCCGTATCCATCGCCTGCCGGCGGTCAAACAATATGGCTCTGTGGTCTTTCCCACCTTTGCGGCCGGGGTTGATTTTCTGTATGCGCTCACCCGTAGTGGGGTGATGCCGGCTAGTGTGCGGCTGGTAGACAATTTCCAATTTCGGTTTGGCAGTGCCTTGCGCCCCGAGGCAACGCCGCTGGCGCGGTGGTTACGCCGGCTGCAAAAGTTTTACCTGCTGCGCGTCAAGGGCTTTGACCCCAATACGTTGGCGGCGGCAACGATTGTGATGGAGGGCAGCAAGGCCGAGGTGGCCTATCAACAGCGCCAAATCAGCCGCATTGCCAGTCAACATGGTGGCGTCGCCGGTGGCGAGGGGCCGGGCAAACGCGGCTATATGCTCACCTATGCCATCGCCTATATTCGTGATTTCCTCATGCAATATCACATTATTGGGGAGACCTTTGAAACGACTGTGCCCTGGAGTAAGATTCATGCGGTTTGTCAGGCAGTGGCGGCACGCGTGGCAGTCGCGCACGATGAATATCACCTGCCTGGCCGCCCTTACATTTCGGCGCGGGTCACCCAATGTTATCATACCGGGGTCTGTATCTATTTTACCTACGGGATTTGCATCAAGGGGATCGCACAGCCGGATCAGGTGCTACATGCGATCGAACAGAGCCTGCGCCAGGTGATCCTGGAAGCAGGAGGTTCGCTCTCGCATCATCATGGGGTGGGCAAGCTGCGCAAGGATTTCATGGGCCAAACGTTGTCACCGACGGATATTGCGCTGCTCCAACAGACCAAAGCCGCCCTGGATCCACAAAATATCTTTGGCATTCGTAACAATGTTTTTGCCGAATAAGGGCATTATTGACAAAGGGTTTCATGCACGGTTTCGCCAACGGGCAGACGATTCACGCCATTCTCCAGTGGCGTGCCCAGCACCAAGCACAGCAGACGGCCTTTACCTTTTTGGTCGATGGTGAGCAGGCAATAGAGCAGGTAAGTTATGCGCAATTGGATGCGCAAGCGCGCACGATTGGCGCCTATCTGCAGGCCGCGGCGCCGCAAGGCGCGCGTATCCTCTTACTCTACCCGCCAGGGCTGGCCTTTGTTGCCGGCTTTTTCGGTTGTCTCTATGCCGGTATGATCGCAACCCCGGCCTACCCACCCCACGGGCGGCGACCCTCACCCCGTTTGGCGGCCATCGCCCACAACGCCGAACCGGCCCTGGTCTTGACCACTGCCGGCCTCCAGCAGAAAATCGCTGAGCAATTTGCCCAGGATCCCAAGACCGCCCAGTTGCCGATTATCAGCAGTGATCAACTCGACGAAGGGGCTGGCACCGATTGGCAACCGCACACGAACCCTGCGCCCGACGCCTTGGCCTTTCTCCAATATACATCCGGCTCTACCGGCGCGGCGAAAGGGGTAATGCTCAGTCACGGCAACATCATGTATAATCAGCGGGTGATCAATGCGGCCTTCCAGACTAGTGCCACCGATGTAGGCGTCAGTTGGCTCCCGCTCTTTCATGACATGGGGTTGATTGGCAATATTTTTCAGCCGCTGTACCTGGGTGCCACCATGATTTTTATGCCGCCGCTGGCCTTTATTCAGAAACCGGTGCGCTGGCTGCGTGCACTCAGCACTTATCGCGCCACCACCACGGTGGCCCCCAATTTTGGGTACGATCTCTGTGCGCAACAGATCAAATCAGAGCAGTGTACCGATCTCGATCTGCAGCACTGGCATTTAGCCGGCGTGGGGGCCGAACCCGTGCGGGCGGCGACGCTGACCCGCTTTAGTGAGCGGTTTGCCCCTTTTGGCTTTTCAGCTAAGGCCTTCTACCCCTGCTATGGCATGGCCGAAGCCACGGTCATGGTGACCGGCCCGGTGCGGGGGACAGGACCGGTGATGCTCACAGTGAACAAACAGCTCATGGCCACTGAACAGCGGATCGAGCCAGAGGCCGCTGGCCAGATGTTGGTCGGCTGTGGTCAACCGTGGCTGGATCATCAGGTGGTGATCGTTGATCCAGAGCGCCACACACGCCTGCCTGATGATACGATTGGTGAAATCTGGATCAGCGGATCGAGTGTTGCCCAGGGTTATTGGCAACAGGCCGCGGCATCGACAGCGACTTTTGCCGCCTACCTGGCTGATACCGGGGCAGGGCCCTTCTTACGCAGCGGTGACCTGGGCTTTCTCCGCCACGGCGAACTTTTTGTAACGGGCCGCCGCAAAGAGCTGATTATTATTCGCGGCCAAAATCACTATCCACAGGATATTGAACAGACGGTTGTGCAGGCCCATGCAGCGTTGCAACCCGATGGCGGGGCTGCGTTTGCGATTGAAGTTGGCACCGAGGAGCGGCTGGTCGTTGTGCATGAAGTGCGGCGCAGCCACCGGCGCACGGTGGACAGTGCCGAAGTGCTGGCCCAGGTCCGCCAGGCGGTCGCCCAAGCACACCAACTGCAACTCTATCAGCTTGTCCTGTTGGAGACGGGTAGTTTGCCCAGAACCTCCAGCGGCAAGATCCAACGCCACGCCTGTCAGGCTGGTTTTCTGGATGGTACCCTCGCGACCCTGGCCCCCACCGTGAACCCAACCGTGAACCCAACCGTGAACCCAACCGTGGCACCAACGGCACAAGGAGTTGGCGAATGACCAGCCCACAGAGCAATGGGACCGCCCCCAAGCCGATCAGCACGCCACCAGTGCTCGATCTAGTCGCCGAGGCATGCCTTGATCCGGCGCTTGAAATATCGGCAACACAAGCTGACCCTGTGCCAACCGCAGCCGCCACACACATTCTGCTCACCGGCGCGACTGGTTTTTTGGGGGCCTATCTACTCCACGCCCTGCTTCAACAGCGCAGCGCAACCATCTATTGCCTGGTGCGCGCCGCGGACGCACCAAGTGGACTGGCGCGCATACAAGCAAAGTTGGCCGCCAATGCCCTGTGGGAGGAACGCTTTCGCTCCCGCATTGTGCCGGTGATCGGGGATCTGGCGCAACCCAACCTTGGGCTAACCCAGGCCCATTTTGATGAACTGGCCACCCAAATCGAGGTCATCTACCATAATGGCGCGCTGGTCAACTTTATCCTGCCCTACCGGGCATTACGGGCGGCGAATGTCGCGGGAACTCAGGAAGTGATCAGGCTGGCGGTGCAGGGTCAGCGCAAAGCGATCCATTATGTCTCGACCGTCTTTGTCTTTGGGCCACGCGCAGCCACCCCGGTGCGCACCGTCAGTGAAACAGAGCCTTTATCCGCCGAAGACGAACTGGTGATCGGCTACTTCCAAAGCAAATGGGTCGCCGAACAGTTGCTCGCGCAGGCGCGGGCACGCGGCGTACCGATTACGATCTATCGGCCTGGTGTGATTGTGGGGGAGAGTCGGCATGGGCGGTGGGACAATCATGACGATTTTCTTTGCCGCTTGATCAAAGGCTGTATTCAGTTAGGCTGCTGGCCGGCCGTCAACGCCGATCTGCCCGTGGCACCGGTCGATCTGGTGGCCCAAGCCATTGTTCACCTGGCGCAACAGCCTGCGAGCGCGAGCCAGATCTATCATCTGGTGACGACCGCAAGTTTAGGCATGGCCCAACTAGGCGGCTGGTTACAGGACTTTGGCTATCCCCTTACCGCGCTGCCATTGCCCCTTTGGCAGCAGACATTGCGCCAGGCCGCACGCACGCCGCAGGATAACGCGTTGGCGCTCTTGTTACCGTTGTTGGTAAAGCGCCTGTCCGCGGCGTCACCTCTGACCTTACCCGAACTGTTTCTAGCCGAGCGCGCCCCCCGCTTTGTCAACGCGCAGACACGGGCGGCGCTGGCCACCAGCGGGCTAGATTTTACTGCCATCACGGCGGCGCAGGTCACTCGCTATTTGCATGATTTTGTGGCGCAGGGCTTTCTAGCCAGCCCCCACCCGACCGCGCCGGAAATGATTGATTACAAAGAGAACGCGCTTTAATTGCAATAAAACTGTCAGCTTGTTCCACGCGCTGATGGCTTAAACTGGAGATTGGTTAAAAATGGCCGCCTATACTGAAAAATCCGCAGCACTGCGCGTTGTCAAACTCTTCGCCGAGTTGCCTGATGCCATGATCGAAGAGATGGCCTCGTTGGTGCAGGAAGTTAGTTTTCAAGCCGCGGAGGCGATCTTTGCCCAAGGCGACTATGGCGATGCCATGTATGTAATTGTGGAAGGCAGTGTCCAGATCCACAGTGGTGGGCGGATACTCAGCACCATGGAGAAAGATGGCGTCTTTGGCGAGATGGCCATCCTCGATCCAGAGCCACGCAGCGCCGCGGCAACGGCCCTGACCAGCACCAAGTTGCTCCGGCTATCGCGGGCCTCGTTGACCCAACTCATTGCCACCCAACCGGCAGTTGCGATGGGTTTGCTGCAGAATCTTTGCCGGCAATTGCGGGCGCGGACGACAGTGATGGTGGAGGATTACCACTATCTGCAACAGGTGGCACAATTGACCGCCGCCGCTTCAGCCGTCGAAGAGGGCATCTATGCGCCGGAACAGATCGAGAATGTCACCGAACGGCCAGATGCGCTGGGGCAACTGGCGCGGGTCTTTCAGCGCATGATTCGCGAAGTTTATGCCCGCGAAGAAAAGTTGCGCCAACAGGTGCAGCAGTTGCGCATTGAAATTGACAAAGGTAAAACCGCACGCCAAGTCGCCGCGATTACCGAGACTGACTACTTTCGCACCTTGCAGGAAAAGGCGCGCGAATTGCGCGGCCAGAAATCATAAAAGGCAACAATGGGCAAGATTATCTCAATTCACTCGTTTCGAGGTGGCACCGGCAAATCAAATACAACCGCAAATCTGGCCACCCTCATGGCGGTTGACGGCTACCGGGTCGGGGTGATCGACACCGATATCCAATCACCAGGCATCCATGTCCTCTTTGGCTTTGATGAAGACGAGATGCCTTTTGCGATTAACGACTATCTTTATGGCAATTGTGCTATTACCGATGCCGCCTACGATGTGACGGCACGGCTAGGCCCGGCCATTGCTGGGCAGATTTATCTGATTCCTTCAAGCATTAAGGTGGGGGAAATTGCCCGTGTCCTGCGCGAGGGCTATGATGTTAGCCTGTTAAGTGAGGGCTTTCGCCAGTTGGTCGCGGCGCTGGCCTTGGATGTGCTCCTGATTGATACACACCCAGGGCTCAATGAAGAGACGCTGCTCTCGCTTGCCATTTCCGACGCGCTGGCAATTGTGCTACGTCCGGATAATCAGGATTATCAGGGCACAAGTGTCACGGTGGCCGTGGCGCGCAAATTAGAGGTCCCGCGCCTGCTGCTGCTGATCAACAAGATGCCGGCGGTCTTTGATGCCGACGCCGTACGGGCGCGGGTTGAGCAGATCTATCAAGCCAAAGTTGCCGCTGTGCTGCCCCACGCCGACGAAATGATGGCATTGGCCAGTGGCGGGATCTTTGTGCTGCACTATCCCGACCACCCGATTACCGCGTTATACCGATCCGTAGCGGCGCAGTTACTTGCAAAGGAATAATCCAATGGAGATCAAAGTAGAACACCAAGGGCAAGTTAGTATCTTGACCCCCATCGGCGAAATTGATGCCAAGACGGTCGATAGCTTTGCGCGCCAACTCGCGACTGAGATTGCGGCCGGCCATGTCCAATTGGTGGGCGATTTGGGGGAAGTGAGTTTTATGAGCAGTGCCGGGCTGCGCGCCCTCCTGGCTACGCTGAAAGAGACCCGGCGCAGTGCCGGCGATTTTCGGCTGGCGGCGACCAAGCCAGCGGTTGACCAAGTGCTCACGATGACAGGCTTTCATACCCTCTTTCAACGCTTTGCCACCGTTGCTGATGCCGTACATAGTTTTAAAGCGACCGCCCCCCACTAGGCCGCTAAGTACGCGGCGGCTGAGCCGGTCGAAGCCCCGCCTTACTGATCGCTTTCCATGAAACGAGTGCAAGATGTCAGAAACAACTACAAACCCACCGGAAGGGAAACCCAAGGTTGGTGTTGTTGTCGGTAGTGGTGGGATCAAAGCGTTTGCGGCATTGGCACTCTTTGAATTTTTAGAGGCCAACCAGATTACGGTGGACTTTATGGCCGGCTGCAGTGGCGGGGCCTTGACGGTGGCTGCGTATGGCGCCGGCTATACATTGCCCCAAATCCGCCAGGTCATCGCCGATGTCCTTAATCCCAAACTTTTCGCCCAAGTGGATTATCGCACCTTTCTCGGCATGGCGAATCTGCCCTTTGGCCATTTCGATCTGGGCAGCGGCATTCTCAAAACCGAGCAGATCCGCCAAGCTTATCATAAAATCTTTGGCGATCTACGCATCGAAAATTTGCGCCCAACCACGGTGATTCAAACGACGGATGTCGTGACTGGCGAAGGGGTTGTGCTGAGTCACGGCTTGGTTGCAGACGCCGTTTATGCCTCTTCGGCTGGTTTTCCGCTCTTGCCACCCATCTGTATTGAGGGGAAATGGCTGGTGGATGGGGCTTTTAGCGCCTCGTTGCCCGTCCTCGAAGCAGTCAACCGCGGCATGGATGTGATCATTGCGGCGGCCTTTCGCCAGCATCTCAATGACGCCGTCCCCAAAAGCTTCTTGGAACATACCATCTCCTTTATGGGGCGCACGACGAACATCAACGAGAGCCGCGAGCTTTCGCTGGCCATCGACCTCCATCATCACGAAATTGTGCTGCTTGATGTGCACTTTGACCGGGTGATCCAAATGTGGGAGGCCGATGCCCTGCCCCTGGTTTTTGAAATGGGCGAACGCGCCCTGGAACCGAAGAAGCGGGAAATTCTCGCCGCGCTGGCAAACTATAGACAGACCGGGCGATGAGCACCTTTACGGCGCTCTTCGACCCTGACTTTTGGCTGGCAGCCGGCTATCTGGGGCTCTTTGTCATCAGCTTTGTGGCGGCGACGCTGGCACCCATCGGCTCCGAGGTTTTTGTGACAGCGATGTTACTAGGAGGCTATAACAGTTGGGCCGTGCTGTTCGTCGCCACACTAGGGAACTCCTTGGGATCGCTGGCTAATTATTTTGTCGGCAAGTGGGGGGGCGACTTTGTGCTCAGCCGCTGGGTTCATATCGCGCCAACCACCTTGCAACGGGCCCATCAGGTCTATAAACGGTGGGGGGCACCCGCGCTCTTTTTTGCTTGGGCACCCATCATTGGTGATGCGCTGACGCTGGTCAGTGGCACCCTACACTTGCCGATCCTCACCTTTAGCGGCTGGGTCATTTTGGGTAAGCTGGTGCGTTACCTGGCGGTCATTGGGCTGGTGCACTGGTGGAGCTAAAGCGAATACGACTTACATCTTGAGAACGAATTTAGGTAAAAGGAAAATATGACTGCTTATCGCGCGTGGATACCCAACAGCCTGACAATGGGCAGCTTGCTCTGTGGCGTTGGCGTGCTCCTGCTCCTGACCCAACCGATCCCTAACTATGGCACAATCCTTTGGCTGTTATTTCTAGCCTCTTGGCTGGATATTTTTGACGGCGGCGTGGCTCGTCTATTGCGCACAAATAGTGATTTTGGCAAACAGTTGGATTCGTTGACCGATGTGATTACCTTTGTCGTCGCACCAGCCGTCGCGATGTATGCTTTTTCGTTAAAACTGGCCGGCTGGTGGGGGCTCGCAGCCGTGCTCCTCTTTACGGGCTGCGGGGTCAGCCGGTTAGCGCGCTACAATCTTGATACCCCGGCGGATCGCCATCCTCATTTCACGGGCTTGCCCACCGGCATTGCGACGGCCTTTGCCGGCACCATTGTCTATAGCTGTGGGCCGGCGCAACCCTGGTTGGCGGCCTTGCTCGTGATGTTGGTTACCGGCTTGATGATTAGTACCATCCCCTTTCCCACACCGGGGCAGATCGTCTTTGAAGCGCCGCTGGTGGTACGCATTGTGCTGGCGCTGATCTGGCTTAGCAGTCTACTCCGGTTTGAATTCTGGATCTTGATGCCCTTAAGTTATTTTCTCTACTCGCTCTTGCAACATCGCTTCCGTGCGATTAGCCCGGCCTCTATGCACAACGTTGCCTTTACGATCTATTCCATGCGCTGAGCGGCCTAGCGCCAAGTAGGAGCAGCAATGAGCAATCAACCAGCATTAAGCCCAGCAGAGAACACCTTACAAACCAAAACACGCTCAGTCCGCGCCGCCTTTCTGATTGGCGCAGTGGTCTTTATCCCCGATCTGATGGCGTTGCTCATGGGGCAGTCAGTCACGCTCTTTGCCGGCTTTGTGAAGACGACCTCCGAGACTATTGCCACCTTGCTGGCCTGGCTTAGCCTGCGCAAATTAGCCGCGGGTCGCACACATCAATACAACTATGGCTATGGCAAATTGGAAAATCTGGCCAGCCTGGGGATAGCCGGGGTGATGGTCTTCTCTTTTACCATCGTGGTGGCCTTGGCGACCTACCGCTTCTTACATCCTGCCCCTGTGGGTGCCGTCTGGTTGGGCCTCTTAATTTCGTTGGCGGGTGGCAGCTTTAATCTCTACTTCTGGCGCCGTAGTCACCAGTTGACCAGCGTAGAGCCCTCCCCGATTATGGATGCACAGTGGCGACTCTATCGCATCAAGACGATCGCGAATCTCTGTACGATTATGGCACTGGGGCTTAGTACCTTGCTGCGTAGCCAACCCTGGTCCGTCTACATCGATCCCATCGGCTCGCTGATCCTGGGTGGTTTTCTCTTAAGCTCAGCCTACCAGGTTGCCACAAATTCGGTCTACGACCTGCTCGACCGTACGCTGGATGAGACGCTCCAATTTGTGATTTTGCAGGAGCTGGCCACCTACTTTGACCATTACGAGCGCTTTCATGGCGTTCACTCGCGGCGCGCGGGCGGCGATATTTATGTGGAGATCTTGCTAGAGTTCGACCCCGAACAGCAGATGCGGGTGGTCCAAGGCGTGATTGACGCCATGCAGCGCGATCTACAAGCGAAGATCAAGCACAGTCACATTTCGATTGTGCCAACTTCGGCCAAGGCAAGTAGCTGAAAGCGATGTTAACCATCACTGCGGCCGCTGATCTGGATGCCTTAGCCCGCTTGCGCGCATTTGTGGAGCAGGCGTGCCGCGCATATGGGATTACCGAAGCCGTCTGTGTTGGGCTGCAATTAGCAGTAGATGAACTATGCACCAACATCATTATTCACGGCTATGCGAATCAAACCCCAGGGTCACTAACGGTCTCCTTTGCCTATACCGCGCCGCAGATCAAGATTACGATCCAAGACCAAGGCCGACCGTTTGATCCGCAACAAGCCGATCCGCCCGATCTGAGCGACGATTGGGCAGATCGGACCATTGGCGGTTTGGGGATTCATCTGGTTCAGCAGGTGGTCGATCGGTTAGAGTATAGCAGTGATCCCGTCACCGGCAACGTGCTGGTCCTATTCAAAGATTGGGAGCGAAGCCCCTGATGACAACCGTGCTTGAACGCGATCTGGAGATCGCCCGCCAGATTCAACAGAGTTTTTTACCACCAACGCTGCCACAGGTCGCCGGGTGGGAGCTGGCCACCTACTTTCAACCAGCGCGTGAGGTTGCGGGTGACTTCTATGATCTCTTTCCCATGGTTCAGAACCGCCGCATGGGGCTGGTGATTGCCGATGTCTGCGACAAGGGGGTGGCAGCCGCGCTTTTTATGGCGCTTTGTCGCAGCCTGCTGCGCGCCTTTGCCCAGCAACATTATGCGATCAACTGGAGCGAACTCTTGGAGCCGGAACAGGCCGCAAAACCAAGCGATCCGTTGGCAGGGCTGACCAACTTTCGCCGCAACAATGTGCCATCGATTGGGGCAAACGCGCTCAAAAATGCGGTCAGCCTCACCAACAACTATATCATTGACAATCATGGTGACACCAATATGTTTGCCACGCTCTTTTTTGGCGTGCTCGATCCCCTCACGGGTAGCCTGAACTATATAAACGCCGGCCACAACCCGCCGGTGATCGCCAACAATGGGCTGATCAAACAGAGCCTGGGGGCAACCGGCCCGGCGATTGGGCTGTTGCCCGACAGCAATTTTGCGATCCATCAGGCCGAGCTAGCGCCGGGTGATACCTTACTCGCCTTCACGGATGGGATTACCGAGGCCCGCAATGCGAGCGGCCACTTTTTTGGCGAAGCGCGCCTTTTCGCCTTGCTGGCAGAGCCAGCGTTGCCCCTTGTCGACCTACTGCCGCGCATTGACCAGGCTCGGCAACACTTTGTCGGCCACGCGGAGCAGAGCGACGATGTAACGCTGCTAGCCGTGCGCCGCGTATAAACAAATCGAAATAACCGATTGAGCAGGGAAGCCTATGCCAACTTTACCGATCACTGTCCCCCCGCCTTTTCGCATTATCGCCCACCGCGGCGCTTCGGCCTACGTGCCGGAAAACACGTTGGCCGCCTTTCAACTAGCGCTCGACATGGGGGTCACCGAGATTGAGACTGATGTGCGGCTGACGCGGGATGGCGTTGCGGTGCTCTGCCATGATGATACGCTAGCGCGTTATGGGCATGGCGATCTTACCGTCGAAGCATTATCCTGGGCCGAATTGGCTGTGCTCGATATGGGCTCCTGGTTTTCGCCGTACCTACACCATGACAAGCGGCTGCTTACCCTCGATACGCTCTTTGCCCACTTTGGCGACCGGCTAACCTATCATGTAGAGCTCAAGGGCAAAACCCCCGGTCTCGCCGCCGCTACCCAGGCTATCATTACCAACCATGGCCTGGCCGATCACTGTTTTATTACCTCATTTGCGTATGATTCACTGGTCGCGATGCAAATGGTTGATCCAACCATGCGCCTGGGCTGGCTTGTGGCGGAAATCAATGTAGAAACGCTGGCGGGCAGCCAAGCGCTGGGGCTCTTTCAACTCTGCCCACGCGCCGACAAGGTCACTGCCGAGGCCGTGGCCCAAGCCCGCGCCGTCGTCACCGAAGTACGCGCATGGGGCCTGCAGGGGAGCAAAGCAGAACAAGGGGCAGAGGTCCAGCGGCTGATCCACACTGTCCTCGCCGCCGGCTGTGATGGCATGACGATCAACTGGCCGGACTGGGTGCGTCACGCAGCGTAACGCCTTTCCTAACCTTTCAGGACTTGTGGTCCGTTAGGCCAATTGCGGACTTTGGTACAGCCGATTGAAATCGGCTGTTGAGACGCAAAATGCGTTAATGGAAGTTAAAAAAATAATTAGGTAAAACCATGACCCCCTCCTAACCTCCCCCTGGTAAGGGGAGGAACAGTTACGCCGACAACTGCTCCCTCCCTTAGCAGGGGAGCGGTTGCCTTCTAGGCGCGGGAGGGGTTCTTTTGCCGAATTATTTGCTTAATGTCCATAAACGCATTCATGTTTAACCCGCAAAACGGGTTTTTGGCGTCCTTGCACAAGGAGCACGATCTATGCAGATCAACAATATCGGGATTGCCTTTGGGATTTCCGCGGGAGCACGGCGGTGGGCGCGGCTGGAAGAGGGGCTTGGCTGGATTGCCGACCAGGGCTACCGATTAGTCGAGATGAATCCGCACTCGTTGGCGGTGATTGTCAATGGCGAAATCCGGCCGGAGGTTTTGGCCGACTATGTGGCGGTACTAAAGAATTTTGACTTGCGCTATACTATCCACGGTTTGAACCGGCTCAACCTCGCTTATGACCCACGCCGTGAACTGTGTGCGCAGATCATGCGTTGCCAGATCGAAGTTTGCCGGGCGGTTGGTGCCGCGGTGATCGTTTATCACAGTGGGTTGCAAGCGCTCGATCTGCTGCAAGCTGGGGTGCGCCGCACTTTGCTGAGTGATGAGGAATTGGTCGCCGGGACACAGTTGGAAGTCGCCGCGCTTAAAACATTAGCGCCACTGGCCGCCGACGCTGGCGTGATGATCGGCATGGAGAATGGCGATTCGCATCAGTGGGAACACAACTTGATCGCACAATTTGGTCAACCACGGGCTGCCCTTGCCAAACATCACGCCCGCTTGCAAATCGGGCCAATTGTGCGCCAACTGGAAGCCATTGATCACCCGAATGTTGGGATGACCTTGGATATTGCCCACCTCCACATCGCCGCGCATGATCTGGGCTTTGATTACCTGGCCGCAGTGGCTGCGGCCGCGCCGTGGGTTAAACATCTGCACGCCAACGATAACTTTGGCCGCCTTGATCAGGGCTTTGACAATGAAGTAGACCGCTGGGCTTACGGCGAAGCGGACATTCACTTGCCGCCCGGCTGGGGGTCGATTCCCTATGGGGAGGTCTTTCAGCGCCTGCCCACCTATCAGGGGGATCTAATATTGGAAATCAAGTCCGGCTTTGCCGACTTCTTCAAAGAGAGTTTGCAGACGATGACGCAGCTGGTTGCGTAGTTGCGTGGTTAGTTAGTTGGTCATCAACCCAGCGACTACATGAGTACACGACCAATCGACCACGCGACTCCCACCTAGATCACATGTAACCCCACCACTTTGGCGCGTTGCTCGGCGCGGGCAAGCATGGCACGCGAGAGTAAGGTAAAGACGACGGCGAAGGTTAACAAGATCAGCCACTCCTGCCAGATCGGTAACAGGGGCTGCCAACGGCCGTTAAAGCTGTAGTAGCGAATGAGGTCATAGCCCCAGGTGTAGGGCAACAGATAGGCCAGGATCTGCGCGGCGTGTGGATAGGCAGTAATCGGCAAGTAGGCCCCACTTAGCATCTCAAAGAGGATCGAGAGCACCGCGACGAGTGCCCCCACCTGCCGCCACAAAAGCGCCAGCAAAGCAATCAGAATCCCCAGCGCCGTCAACGCCACGAGGACAACGACGCTCGCCAGCAACATCAGCCCGACATTGCGCAGGCTGGCCTGACTATAGATGACCAGGAACAGATAGAGCGGCAAAAAGACGACGCTGCTCACGATCACCTTGGCGACCACCGTGCCCACATAGTAGGCATAACGCGAGATCGGGTTACTGTAGAGATACTCTAGCGTGCCGTTGTAAAGATCGTTGGTGATCGCCTCCAGTGGCCCGCCTAAGGTGGCGCGAATAAAGACAAAGAGCAATAGGGCGCCCTGAAAGAAGATAAACATGTTGCGCCCTTCCAGCGTAACCCCCAGATTGGTCCGCCCGTCCATGGTCACCACGCTCGCCAAGAGTAGAAAGAAGGCCAGCCGAATGCCCAACTCCACAAAAGTGCCTACCAGGTTAGGCAGATAGCGGCGGGCAATCTGTAGATCCTTGACCACCGTGCTCACCATCACCTGCCAGGGCGAGGGCGTGCGTGAAAGGCTCAGAGTCAATTGTTGTGCGCTAGCGGTTGAGCACGCTGGTGCCGCGGTGAATGTTGTTTGCATGACAAACTCCTTCTACTCAAATGTTTCATTCAGTGCGCCGATATGGTGGATAAAGGCATCTTCCAGCGAAACGGTCTGTTGGCGCACGCGCACGCGCACGCCATCCTGGCGCAAGATATCGATCACCCCGGCCATCCCCTCCAGCCCGTCAGTCACCGCCAGTGAAAGCCACTGTTCGGAACGCGCCAGTGTAAAGCGCACAGTGGCCAACGCTTGCAGGCGGGCCTGGGTAGCCACTGGTAAACCGGCTTTTTCAATCTCAATTAGATCGTCAGCGCCAACAGCGGCTTTGAGATTTTCTGGCGTATCGACTCGACCAATCCGGCCCCGATAAATCAGCGCCACACGATTGGCCAATTCATCCACTTCGGTGAGAATATGCGAAGTCAGCAACAATGCCTTGCGCTCTTGCTGTACATAGTCATGCAAAAAGCGCCGAATCTTCTGGGCGATAATGGGATCGAGCCCCTTGGTTGGTTCATCCAGGTAGATCAGCGACGGATCGTGGAGCAGGGCCCGCATAATCACCACCGTCTGCTTCTGCCCGCCGGAAAGTTGGACAAAGAGTTTGTTCAATTGCCCGGTAAAGTCGAAATAATTGGCCAACTTCTCGATCTGGGCGTTGATCTCCCGTTTGTTCATCCCGCGCAATGCGCCAAAGAAGTGCAGATTTTCACGCACCGTCAGCCGCGCATAGGCTGAGCGCTCGGTATCCTGCCCCACATAGCCGAAGAGATGGCGCGCGGCATCGGCCTGGTGGTCCAAATCATAGCCCAGAATCTCGACCTGACCCTGATCTTTGCTCAGCAGGGTCGCCAGGATCTTGATGAAGGTCGTTTTGCCGGCCCCATTCGGGCCAAGCAGGGCCAGGATTTCGCCGCCATAGAGGGTCAGCGACGCATCTTGTAGCGCTATTGCCTGGCCATATTGTTTGCAAACGTTGGTGGCGACGAGATAGGCATCCATCATTCTTTGCTCTCCAGATCTATGCAGGATTTGCCGGTAGGGGTACGGTAGGCCGTACCCCTACTTTTGGGTTATGCAGTCAGTGCGGACTGTATGCTGGCGGCATGTTCGTGAATATGGCCAATGAGTGTATGTTCAATAAAGCCCTCTACGGTCACGGTCTGACCAAAAATTTCGGCAGTGTAGGCTAATTGTTCGTCGGTAAGGGCGCGGAGTTGTTCACCAACTAGCGTGCCATTGCGTTGGAGCAGCGCCAGTGCGCCCGCCTGATCAGCGTGCGCAAAGGTTGCGGCATGTTGTGCATTGCCCAGATGCAGCATATCGAGAGTCAATGGTGGCAATGGTTGGCCCTGGACGATCAACTGGACAAAACCAAAGATCGCTGGATAGCCCTCTGCAATATGATAGGCAAGGACACCAACCGAGCGTTGCTCACCGGCGGGAATTTTTCCCCAATCCGCGACACTGTAGCCCTCAACTGCGGCAATGATCGATTGATTCGCTGCTTCAAATTGGGCAAAAAGTTGCTGAGTACGGGTATTCATCTGCTTATCTCCTTAACATCTACATGAATTTGGTGCTTGTTAGATTTGAGATAGCAAAGAACGGTAGCGCAAGCATAGTACCGTGTCCACTGCCATCTGATTAAGATGACGAATGGCAGGGTAGCAAATCGACAGCCGCAATACAAACTCTTTAATCCTAACTTTATGGTAACGACCAAGCCACCCCACCCGCGCCTAAGAGCGGTTGCCTGCTAGGCGCGCTCCCCAGTTTGGGAAGGGAACAGTTGACCCTAAGACCGTTCCTCCCCTTACCAGGGGGAGGTTAGGAGGGGGTTATTATGTGCCCTAGAGGATGCGCGTTGCGCCCGGCAACCGGCGCAGCAGCGCACTCAGCGGGAAGCAGAGCACAATGGTCAGCGTAGCCGCCAGGAAAAACTTAACAATCGACGGCAAGTCCACCGACAAGAGCGCAATGTTGGCGACGTAAAGGACCGTCTGGTGAATGATGTAAACGGTATAGACATTGACCGCCATAAAGCGCAATAGCGGCCCCGCCTGATTGAAACGGGTACGAAAGAGTTGGAGCAGAAAGATCATAGCGGCAAGCAAGAAAAACGATTCCCACAGCGCATAGAGCAAGGCTTCCCAGTGCAGACCGCCCATCATACGGTTCATGGCGGTTGGATCGTTCAAGATCCCCGCCAGCAAGCCGACCAGCCCAAAGGCGGGGATGCCCAGCAGCACACCAATCCCCCAACGCCGGGCTTGCGCAGCCGGCAACGCGTCAAACCAGCCATGGTGATAGGCGAGAATACCAGCGCAAAAGGCAAAGATATAGTGGACAAAATGCCCTGGTTGTATGCCCAGCCACCAGACGCCAACCGGAAAGCGCAGCCGCACCGCGAAAGTTGCGATGGTCAGGAGGCCAATCCAGAGCCACAGGCGACGATCAGCCGGGAAGGCATGCGCCATCGCGCTAACCGCTGGCGGCGTGCCACGCCCAGTCACCAGCCGCAAGAGCAGGTAGACAACGGCGAACAGCAGCAACGCCTGCAAAAACCAAAGATGGCCCGGCTCGTAGCCAATACGTATTTGAAACGGTATGCCCTGATAAAACCGATCCAACAGATAGCCATTTAGGTTGATGATGAGCGTGCTATAGATCAGCAGCGGAATTCCCAACCGGAGCAGGCGATCCACCAGAAATTGTTGGCCGCCTTTACGGTCAAAGGCGGCCGGGGTGAAATAACCGGCCAGCAGAAAAAAGGCTGCCATAAAGTAGGCTTGATTCACCCCATTAAAGATCGACAACAGGATCGGACTAATTTCATCTGTTACGCGATCCATCACCCCCCAGTCACCGGCCCCGCCATAGGCAATCGCGGCGTGGTGAAAGATCACCAACAGGGTCAGGTAGATCCGCAAGTTATCGATGTAGGCGGTGCGTGATCGCGCCCCGCTTTGCCCGGTGACCGGCTGCGCCACGAATGTTTTTTGCGTTGTTACCACGTTCTCCTCCTGACGATTTCCGATTACTTCGTACACGCTTGCCCCAGTGTAGCAGCGATAACGGGGCAGGTAATCACATCATGATGTGATTGATGATGTAATTGGTGAACAGAAACGTGTAGTGAGCATCCTCAGATGCGAACGGGCGGTAAGCAAGTTGGGCTGCGCATCAGGGGATGCGCAGTACACGTTTCCAGGCTGCGCATCCCCTGATGCGCAGTACACGTTTCCAGGCTGCGCATCAGGGGATGCGCAGTACACGTTCCCATATTGAAAATTGCCGGAAAACAAGGTGAAGAATAGAGTGTGATACTAAGCCGGCGGTTTACAACAGCGCCAATGTTCGCGCCCGCGCAATTGCCTGGCTGCGGCGGTTGACATTGAGCTTGCTGTAGATGTTTTTGGCGTGGGCGCGCACGGTGTTAAGGCTGATCACCAACTGCTCGCCAATCGCCTGGTGGGTGAGATCGGCGGCCATTAGCCGTAAGACTTCCAGTTCGCGCGCGCTCAGGGGTTCGACCAAAGTGGTGGCTGGGGTAAGCAGTGGGGTAGCCGAGGGCGGTACCGTCAACCCAGGGGCAAAGTGACGCTGTACCTGCCGACCATAGTCGCTTAACTGCCCGCGTTGCGCGGCCTGCTCAAGTAATGCCGCCATCGGTTCCCCCTCATCGAGAAAGGTGCGCAGGTAGCCAGAGGGCGTGGCCAGGGCCAGCGCTGCGGCCAGCACGCGGTGGGCAGCAGCCGGCTCGTGACGGGCTTGTTGCAATTGTGCCCGCAAGAGTAAATAGGTGATCTCGCCGCTCTTGTTGGTTTGACGACGGAGCTGTTGCGCCAGTTCATCTAGCCAGTGGGCCGCGGTCTCCCATTGGGCTTGGGCGAGGGCCAACCGGGTGTGCATCAGGGCCAGGGCCAGCCGATCGGCCAGTTGCTCGGTCGCTAGCCATTGTGCAACCGCGGGCAGCCGGCCCTGGCGCAACCAGAGCCACAGTTGCAACTGCTCGACCGCGCCCATGAGCTGATGAGCCAATGCAGTCGGGGCGGCTTGTTGCTGGGCTTGCTGCCAACGTGCGGTGGCCAGCAAGCGGGCCGTGGTCAGCGTAGCCACGGCCTCCTCAAATCTATGCTGGGCACAAAGGACATTGACTAACTGCACATAACCATCCATTTGATGGTAAAGATGGCCCCAGCGTTGACAGCAAGCAATTGCTTGGCGCGCTGCTGCTTCAGCTGCCGCCAGCTGATTCCATTCATACAGGATGGCGGCGTAAAAGGCATAAGCTTTGCCCGTGGCCGGATGTTCCTCACCGGTGGGTTTGCCCCAACTTTTACCCAATTCAATGGCCCGACAATAGATCGCCGCGGCGCGCGGGAGGTCACCCTGGCGGGCATAGAGGCCACCTTGACTGCCCAAAGCGGCCAAATGGGGAGTCAAGTTATTAGCTTGTTGGGTCAGGGCCACCGCTTCGGCGAAGGCTTGCTCGGCCCGGCTGTTTTCCTGTTGCAAACAGTAGGCATCACCAAGATTAAGGGCAACTGCGCCGCGCAAGAATTTCTCATCCGCCGGTAGCTGCGCCAGCGCGCGCTGGGAGACGGCAATGATTGATGCCACTTCCTGCCGCAAGTTGACCATTGTCGTCGCGCGCAGTGCATCCAGATAACCGTGGATCGTGTCAAGCGGGAGCGGCAGCGGTGCGGTGAGCGGGAGCGCTGCCAAGCGCTGCTCCGCAACGTCGAGCCACTGATTTGCCTGGTCAAATTGGGCTTGTAACAACGCGGTGCCCGCCTGGGCAAAGGCGAGCAGGGGCCGATCCGCAACCAGATCCGCCGGCAAGGCGCGCAACCAGCCCGCCAGGTTAGCGACCTCGGTGGTCTGCACCATCTGCATCACATTCGTTTCGATCACCTGCACCGCCAGCGCGTAATGCTGTGCGGCCAGCGCATGATCAATCGCGACAGCAGGCAGGCCGTGGGTTGCGTGCCAGTGGGCGGCGCGCCCATGCAATTCTTGCACCAGCGCCGGGTCCAGTTGACGCAGCCGATGACGTAAAAAATCGGCAAAGAGACCATGGTAGCGATACCAGTGGTGACAATCATCAAGTCCCGTCAGAAAGAGCTGTTCCTGCGCCAATTCGGCCAGCAATTGCTGGCTTTGGGCATTGCCGGTGACCGCTACGCAGAGGTCGCCACATAGGCGATCCAATAGGGCACTCTGGACGAGAAAGTGCTGCCGGTCAACCGGCAGCCGTTCGAAGATCTCAACCGTTAGATAGTCAAAGATGGGACGCTGATCGCGCTGCAGGTTGGCAATGGTGGCAGCCAGCTTTTCACGATCAATCCCCGCCGCCCCGGTTTGTAAACGCATGGCCATCAGCCGCAGCCCAGCCGCCCAACCAGTGGTGTGCGCAGTCAACGTTGCCACCTTGCGATCGGCAAGGGGGAGCGCAACTGTGGTCGCAAAAAACGCGGCGACTTCGGCGGTTGAGAAACGTAGTTCATCCGCTTTGAGCTCGGTTAGCGCACCGCTCGCGCGCAGGCGGGCAAGGGTCAGGGGTGGTTCCTGGCGGCTAATGATGACAAGATGCAAGGGGGGAGGCAAGTAAGCGATGAGGAAATCGACCAGTTGGTGGACCGCCGCGGCTTCAATGAACTGATAGTCGTCGAGCACGAGCAGCAGAGAGCGGGCAGTGTAAGCGACTTCATTGATGAGCGTGGTGAGGACAGTAACAATGGGCGGTGGTTGGGGTGACGCCAGTAGCGCTAAGCTCTGTTCACCCCAGCGTGCGTCAGCAGGCTGCTGCAACCGTTGCAGCGCAGTGATCAAATAGGTCAGAAAGCGGGTAGGCTCATTATCAGCCGGATCGAGCGTCACCCAGGCGGCCGGTCGATCCAGCGTCTGTAACCACTGGCTAAGCAGGGTAGATTTGCCACACCCCGCCGGCGCAACCACCAACGTAACTTTCCCTTCCAATCCGCGCTGCAACCTTGCCAACAGGGCCGGACGCGCAATCGCTTTGGGATGGGGCGGTGGCATATAGAGCTTGGTGGCTAAAATCAGCGTCTCCATGGGCCTAGTTTACCACAACCACCACCCATCGTGTAGTGCGCATCAGGGGATGCGCAACGGTCTGCATCAGGGGATGCGCAACGGTCTGCATCAGGGGATGCGCAACGGTCTGCATCAGGGGATGCAGACTACACGGTAACGGGGCCTACGCGCCAGGCGCTTGCACCGTTACACTGCCACGCGCAGCACATCCACACTCAGCCACGTGTAGTGCGCATCCCCCGATGCGCACCGGTCTGCATCAGGGGATGCAGACTACACACGGCAACGGCAGACTACACGGTAAAGGGGCCTACGCGCCAGGCGCTTGCACTGTTACGCTTCCACGCGCATCACGTCCACGCTCACCGTCAAGCGATGGCGGCCATCGCCGAAGAAAACCCCTTTGAGCGGTGTCACATCCGCAAAGTCGCGGCCCCAGCCCACAATAATATGCTGGTCCGTGGGCACCAGGTTGTTGGTGGGATCAAAGTCAAACCAGCCGACCCCTGGCAGGTAGACCGCACACCAGGCATGGGAGGCATCGCTGCCCTGCAACTTTTCCTGGCCAGGTGGGGGCAGGGTTTCAATATAGCCGCTGACATAGCGCGCGGCCAGCCCCTTGGTGCGCAGACAGCCGACCATGATCTGGGCAAAATCCTGGCAGACCCCGCGGCGCTTTTCCAGGACTTCGCTCAGTGGCGTCGCGACAGTGGTCGCACCGGAGACAAAGTCAAAGTCATGGTAGATGCGCGCCATCAGATCCTGTGCGGCTTCGAGCAAGGGCCGGCCTTTGGGAAAGGAAGGGGCGGCGTAGGTAGCCAGGGGTGCGAACCCAGTGATCAGCGGCGAGTTCAGGACAAACTCACGCGCCTCCAGGTTGGCCGGCGTCAGTTCGGTACGCAGGTGGGTGGAGGCCTTCTCCCAGGATAAGTTGTACAAAGCGGCTTGATCCCGCGCGACGGTGTCATCGGCAAGATCAGCCGGCAACAAGGGCTGTGGCTCAACCCGCACCTGACTGGTCACCGTAATCGACATGGCGCTGTGGGGCTGGCGAATCGCATAAAAGAGCACACGGTTGCCATAATAGTCAACCCGCTCGCGGTGATCACCCCAGACCGGTTCAACGACCACATACGTTTCGAGACACTGTTGCTGCAAGCGTGGCTGCACAAAGGAGCGCGGCAACATGCGCACCTCGTTGTAACAGAGGCTGGCGCTGCGGTCATAGAGATACTCGGTCTTGTGGACAATCCGATAGGTGGTCATGGGCCGTACTTCAGCAGGCGGTTGGGCGGTGGCGACTTGATTCATAGCTGCTCCACCACAGGCAGCCCATCCGCCACACTGACCAGCAGTGGGGTCAAGAGATCACTCTGGATGGCGGTGAATTGCCGGGGCGGTTGGGCATGGGTGAAGTAGCGTTGGGTTAGTTCATTGGAAAGCTCGCTGAGCATCCCACTAAGATCGCGCATTAGATCGTCCAACGCTTGACAGATGCCACTGTCGGGTAACGGTTTAGCCAGCACTGCAGTGTCGGCCAGCCGCAACCGGGTGTACGCTTGCAGCAGCAATTGTTCCTCCGCGCTCATGCGATAGTCGTCAACAAAGTGGGGCAACTTGCCGACATGCGTTTGCAGTTGGTTGATCTGGTAGATCAGCGCGCGCGGATTTTTGTCATCGAGCAGCAGCAGATCGAGCACCGGTTGCAGGTGCAGGTGCGACCGATAGCGCCGCCGGTAGGTAATCACATTTTCGGTCGCCTTCAGCACACTCTCCAGCAGCAGTTGTTGCGTAAGCTGCGGCTGCTGCACCACCAGCGTGGCGCGCAAAAAGGCGGCGGTGCGCAGGGCACGTTCCAAGCGGCGCCCCATATCCAGCAGTTGCCAGCGCGCCGTGTGGATCATGCTCTCGGTGTGAAGGCCGACCAACGCCATCAGCCGCGTCAATAGGTTATTCAACTCGCGCTGCACGGCGTCAAGACCGGGGCCGCGGCCGCCACGCAGCGCGCTCCACGACTCTTCCATGTCATTCATCATGCGCCAGGTGTCATTCCCCCAAAAATCGCGCACAGCATAGGCCGCGCTACTCATCGCGCGCAGATCAGCGGCCAATGCGCCCGTCCGCTTTGGATCGAGGCAGAAGGAGAGCAAGTCCCACGTTGGCTCGCGCAGTTGGGCCTCTGCGCCCTTACCCACAAAACCGGGGTAAGTCATGGTGACATGGGTCAGCGCGCGCAAGAGTTGATGGAGCGAAGCTTTTTCGATCTCATCAGCCAGCAGCGTCTCGCCGCCCAGATACTCAAAGATCACCCGCAACAGGCGCACCGTATTTTCAGCCCGTTCGGTATAGCGCCCCACCCAGAAGAGATTCTCGGCGGCGCGACTGGGCAGGAAATTTTCATTAGCGTGGCTCAACTCGCTGCGGTTGCCGGTGAGCCAGAGACTGACATGTTGCTGCTTATCGCTGGCGAGCACCCAGGTATCCTTGCTGATCCCGCCAAAGCTGTTGGAAACGAGAAAGTTATCGCTCGTCGAGGCGCTGCGGGTCAGACCACCGGGCATCACCACATAGCCACTGGGGCGGGCGACGGCAAAGCTGCGCAGCACCGTGTGGCGCGCCTCCAACTGGCCGTCGACAAAACAAGGGCTGGTGGAAAAGCTCACCTGCTCCTGCCCCACATAGAGGTGGGGTTGCGCCTGAATGCGGCTGCGCAGCGCACTCAGCTCTTTTTTACTCAGCCGCTCACCAAAGACGGTGCTGCTGCGGCTCTGGCGCGCAATCGGCTTGATCACCAAGTTGGTCAAATTTTCGAGCACATAGTGCAGTTCACGTGGCTGACCACACCACCAGGTCGCCGCCGTCGGCAGGATCAGCGCTTCGTTGAAGAAGTGCTTAGCCAGGCCCGGCAGAAAGGGAATCAGACCAGCATTCTCCAAAACGCTGCTGCCCAACGGGTTGGCAACGGCCACCTTCTGCCGCCGCGCCGCTTCAATTAAGCCGGCTACGCCCAGAAAAGAATCCTCGCGCAATTCCAGCGGATCACAGAAGTTGTCATCAACGCGGCGCAGGATCACATCGACCGGCTGTAAGCCCGCCAACGATTTAAGGGTTACCGTGCCGTCAACCACGGTCAGATCATTGCCCTGGACCAGCGAATAGCCAAGATAGGCAGCCAGATAGGCATGTTCAAAATAGGTTTCGTTGTGCGAGCCGGGGGTCATGACCACGATGCGGGGATTCTCGCGCGCTTGCGGACTCAAATCGATCAGCGCCATTTGCAGTTCGCGAAAGAAGTTGGAGAGGTAGCGAATCTGCCCGCCGCCAAACATGCTGCGCATGACGCTCGCCATCACGGTGCGATTTTCCAGCGCATAGCCGGCCCCAGAGGGTGCCTGTGTGCGGTCGCTGAGTACCCACATGCGGCCATCGGGTCCACGGGCCAGGTCGGCGGCATAAATGCCCAGTTGGCGCTCGCGGTCGGGCAGGGCACGGTCACAGGGGCGCAGAAAGCCGATATGGCCATAGACCAATTCGGGCGGGATCAAGCCCTGGGCAATCAACTTGCGCTCGCCATAGAGATCCTTGAAGACCAGGTTGAGCAGTTCGGCCCGCTGAATCACGCCAGCCTCAATCGTGGTCCAATCATCCTCGGCAATAATCAGCGGAATCATGTCGAGCGGCCAAGGACGTTGTAGCCCATCGGGCGCGCCGTGGACATTGTAGGTGACGCCATTGTCGCGCAACAACCGACGCACATCCTGCTGTAGGTGGGCCATGCCCCCCAGGCCAAGCGCGCCAAACATGCCCATCAACTGCTGCCAATGGGGACGGATCTGCCCATCTGCCTGCCGCATTTCATCGTGGGTCTCGACCATAGGTGCGTAGTGCAACCAGCGGGCGGGGGAGGTGGCGCCCGCTGGCGTTACAAGACGGTTGGCTTCCATCGCAGATCCAACGTGTGCGGAAATTCAGGATTCGTTTCAGCCGCCGGCAGTTCAACCAGCCCAAGCCGGCTGCCCCCGCTGCGGAAGATCCGTTGGCGCGGGGCCGGTGTGGTCGGATAGTAGAAGACGCCGCCGGGGGTATGGCCATACTCCCAGAAGCGGCTGACGCGCCGCGATTGGGCCACATTGGCATTGACCGGGAAATCATCATACGAACGCCCACCGGGATGCACCACATGATAGGTACAGCCACCGATCGCGCGCTTATTCCAACTATCGACAATGTCAAAGACCAACGGCGAATGCACGCGCAAGGTGGGGTGGAGCGAAGAGGGTGGTTGCCAGGCTTGATAGCGTACCCCGGCCACATATTCACCAGGCACCCCAGTGCTGCGTAGCTCCAGGCGGCGACCATTGCAGGTGACGATGTAACGCTCAGCGGTCAACCCCTTGACTTTGACCTGTACCTTTTCCACCGACGAATCGACAAAGCGCGAGGTGCCGGCGCTGCTGACCTCTTCCCCCAGCACATGCCAGGGTTCGATGGCCATGCGCACCTCTAGCTCCATCCCGCGCAGGTTGATTGTCCCAAAACGGGGGAAGCGGAACTCGAAAAAGGGGGCCAGCCATTCCAGCCGGAAATCGTACCCAGCGCGCTGCAAATCCTCCATCACCTCGCACAGATCGGCTTCGACATAGTGAGGCAGCAGGAAGCGATCGTGTAACTCAGTACCCCAGCGGATCAGCTTGTGGTCATAGGGTTCACGCCAGAACCAGGCGAGGAGTGAACGCACGAGCAACATCTGGGCCAAACTCATCTGGGCGTGGGGCGGCATATCAAAGGCGCGCAACTCAACCAACCCCAACCGCCCGGTAGAGGAATCAGGCGAAAAGAGTTTGTCGATACAGAACTCAGCGCGATGGGTATTACCGGTGATGTCAACGAGCAGGTTACGCAACACCCGGTCCACAAACCACGGGGGGACCGGGGTCCCTGGTGCGGGAATCTGCTGGAAAGCGATCTCCAACTCGTAGAGATGGTCATCGCGCCCTTCGTCAACCCGCGGGGCCTGGCTGGTCGGGCCGATAAACATGCCGGAGAAGAGATAAGACAACCCTGGATGGTGTTGCCAGTAGGTAACCAGGCTGCGCAGCAGATCCGGCCGGCGCAGGAAGGGGCTGTCCATCGGTGTGGCCGCACCCAGGGTGACATGGTTGCCGCCGCCGGTACCGGTATGGCGACCATCCTGCATAAACTTTTCGGTGCCCAGCCGCGAGAGGTGCGCCTCATCATAGAGCTTGACGGTGTTGTCAACCAGTTGTTGCCAACTGTGGGCGGGGTGGATGTTGACCTCGATCACGCCGGGATCGGGGGTGACCAGGATCTTCTGCAAGCGATAATCGGTGGGCGGATCATAGCCTTCGAGAATCACGGGCAAGTTAAGTTCTTGCGCCGCCATCTCAATCGCGGCCAGCAGTTCCAGATAATGTTCTAGATAACTGAGCGGTGGCATAAAGAGATAGAGGCAGCCGCCCCGCGGCTCGACACAAAGGGCCGTGCGCGGCACTTCTTTCCAGACGCGCGGCTTGGCAATCGTCTGTTGAATAACCTGTTGCACCGGCTGTTGGGGGGCGCGCAGGGTGACAGGTTCGCTAGAGAGGGCCGGCTGGGTGGCAACAGCCTCTTCCAGGCGCGCTTGGAGCAGATCATGATAATCGGGCAGACGCGGCAGCTCTTCGATCAGGTTGCGCTCAAAGCTTGGCTCCAATTCTTCTTGGGCCACCGCAGGCAGTGAACTGAGCGGCAGCCGTAACCCCATCGGCGAGTCACCGGGAATCAGGAACAGATGGCCACGGCGAAAGGTCCATGCGGCGCTGTCCCAGCCTTGGATCGCATAGTCCCAGCGCATGGGTAGGATGTAACCAGTTGGCGTATCGAGACCACGTTGGAGCAGGCTGGCCAAACGCCGCCGTTCCAGCGGATCTTTCAGATTGGCTTTAAGCGGATCGACATTGACCGGCAGTTGATCCTCGGCCAGGATGTAGTGAAAGGAGTCTTCATAGGCAGGCTGGACATAGTCGGACTTGAGTCCTAACCATTGCCCGATCTTGGTCAACAGGCGTTCGGCATCAGCGACCGTGTGGCCGTAATCTTTGCTAATGTCGGCCAGCAGTTTTTCATTGCGCCAGAGCGGAACCCCATCGGTACGCCAAAAGGCGGCAAGTTTCCAACGGGGCAACTCTTCGCCGGGATACCATTTGCCCTGGCCATAGTGGAGAATCCCACCCTCGCCAAAGGCATCGTGGAGGCGACGCACCAACCCGTTCGCCAGTTGCCGCTTGTGGGGGCCATCGGCGGCGGTGTTCCATTCGGGCGCTTGCATATCATCGACCGAGACAAAGGTCGGTTCGCCGCCCATGGTCAGCCGCACATCGCCGGCAAGTAGATCAGCGTCTACCTGGTTGCCTAAGGCGACCAATGCTTCCCATTGTTCGGTGGTATAGGGCTTGGTGACACGGGGATCTTCGTGCAGCCGCTGCACCGAATTCTCAAATTCAAAGGTGACTTCACACTTGTCGGTGTAACCAGTGACGGGGGCTGCGCTGGCTGGATCGGGCGTACAGGAAAGCGGGATATGTCCTTCGCCGGCAAAAAGGCCGGAGGTCGGATCCAGCCCGATCCAGCCGGCACCGGGGATGTAGACCTCGGCCCAGGCGTGCAAGTCAGTAAAGTCGGCGGTTGGGCCGACGGGGCCATCAAGGGCAGCGATATCGGCGGTTAATTGGACAAGATAACCGGAGACAAAACGGGCCGCCAACCCCAAGTGGCGCAAGATCTGCACGAGCAGCCAGGACGAGTCACGGCAGGAGCCAATCGCCCGTTCCAGCGTCTCTTCACAGGACTGGACCCCCGGCTCCATGCGGATTGAATAGGCGATATCGCTGCAGAGACGGCGGTTGATCTCGACGAGGAAGTCAACAATCGGCAGCGTGCTGCGGTCAACGCCGGTCAGCCAAGCCTGCAACCCTGGCCCAGCTTCCTTGATCTCCAGATAAGGTGTCAGTTCGCTGGCCAATAGCTCATCATAGGCAAAAGGATAAGTTTCCGCGTAGCTTTCGACAAAGAAGTCAAACGGATTGATCACCGTCATGTCGGCGACGAGATCGATCTCGACGACCAGCGCACGCGCCTTTTCTGGGAAGACGACGCGCGCCTGGTAGTTGCCAAAGGGATCCTGCTGCCAGTTGATAAAGTGGTCGGCCGGCAGAATGCGAAAAGAGTAGCTTTCAATTGGCGTGCGGCAGTGCGGCGCAGGCCGTAGCCGAAAGACGTGGGGCGAGAGCGCAACGTTGCGGTCGTAGAGATAACTCGTTTTGTGATGTACAGCAACATGAATGGACATAGGTCTCGATCTATCTGCGCTCTGTTTGAAAACGGGCGGTGCTTGCTGGTCAAGCCGGTATAAAAGCCAGTTTTCAATTCAACGGCAATCAGTAAGTCAGTCAGCCAACGTACTTACCGTCACCGGGTAAGTAATGTAGGTTTGGTAAATGGCATCATTGATCTGCGTCGCCTGCTCCTGAATATCAGTAAAGTAGGCATGCAGATCGCTCTCGGCAATCTCATCGACCTGGGCATATTGAAGCGCAGCATGGAGCCGGCTGGCCCGCCGGTAGGCCCGCTCGGAACGGGTTGATTGGGTCGTGTCGGCAATACCTTGCAAGGCCCAACGCACCGATTGCACCGAATAGCAGATCGAGTGGGGAAACTCACGGTTAAGCACCATAAATTCGAGAATCTCGCGCGGGTGCAGATCCGCCGTGTAGAGTTTGCAATAGGCCTCAAAGCTGGTACATGAGCGCAGTAAGCCCAGCCAGAGCAGATACTCTGGGATGTGGGGATCTTGCAAGGTTGACTCCGGCAAGTGATGCTGCGGACAGTAGTAGACATCCAGCAGCGACGAGGTTGCAATCGCCCGCTCCATAAAACGCCCAGCCTGGATAAAGTCCCAGCCTTGGCCGTGAATCATGGTCGAGTCGGTCACACCCAGGAAAAGATGAATCCCACTCTTGATATTTTGAAAGAACTCTTGGGGCGTAGCCGCCCACATGGCATCGATATCGACCTGTGAGAGAAAGAGATAAAGTTGGTTAATCTGCTCCCACATTTCAGTGCTGATCTGTTCGCGCACTTGGCGCGCATTTTCGCGCGCGGCAGCGATACAGGCACTGACCGAGTTCTCATTTTCGGGATCAAGAGCCATCCAACGGGTCAAGCTATAATCATCGCGCGCCTTATCATAATCCGAAGGCAGTTGCAAGGCCGCCAATATATATTGGCGATATTGATCAGCCGTCTGCTGCGGCTGATCCAGCATGAGATCAAAGTGGACGTTGAGCAGGCGCGCAGTATGTTTGGCTCGTTCCAGGTAGCGGCTCATCCAATATAGACTATCCGCCACGCGCGAAAGCATGAACGGCGACGAACTTTGTTCTACGAATTTAGCACCCATGTATCCTTACTGCCGCCTCCCTGCGATGAGTTGACGACTAGGGAGCCACGGCGCAAAGCGACGCGCGTCAACCCCCCAGGCACAATTGTAATCTCTTTACCGTATAAAATAAAAGGCCGTAAATCGATATGGCGCGGTTCCAGTTGCCCATCCACAAAACAGGGGGTACGCGAAAGGGTAATCGTCGGTTGGGCAATAAAGTTGCGCGGGTTGGCGATCACCTGTTTGCGGAAGTCATCCTGTTGTGCCTTAGTACTGTGTGGCCCAATCAACATGCCGTAGCCGCCTGATTCGCCCACCGCCTTGACGACCAGTTTATCCATGTTCTCCAACACATATTTTTCTTGTTGGGGATCTTCAGGCAGATAGGTCTCGACAATCGGCAGAATCGGCTCTTCTTGCAGATAATATTTGATGATCTTGGGCGTGTAGGCATAGATCGCTTTGTCATCGGCCACCCCATTGCCCAGCGCATTAGCAACCGCCACATTACCACGGCGATAAGCATCAAAGAGACCAGGCACACCTAACACCGAATCGGCACGGAAGACTTTGGGATCGATAAAGTCATCATCAATGCGGCGGTAGATCACGTCGACCCGGCGCAGGCCAGAGGTCGTGCGCATATAGACATGATGGTTGTGGGTGATCAGATCACGCCCTTCGACGAGTGAGATGCCCATTTCGCGGGCGAGGAAGGCATGTTCAAAATAGGCAGAGTTGTAAATACCGGGCGAGAGCAGCACAATCGTCGGATCTTCGACCTTGTCCGCCGCTAACATGCGCAGGCTGGCGAGCAGGGTGCGGCTGTAATGGTCAATCGAGCGCACGCCATAATCGCGGAAAACGTTGGGGAAGACGCGCTTCATCACGCGGCGGTTGGCGATCATGTAGGAGACGCCGCTAGGCACCCGCAGATTGTCTTCGAGCACGGCAAATTGCCCGTCAGGCATACGAATCAGGTCGCTGCCGACGACGGTGATATAGATCCCTTGCGGCACGTCGATATCTTGCATCTCGGTGCGGTAGTGCTTGCAGCTATAAACCAGTTCGCTGGGCACGATTTTGTCTTTCAGGATCTGCTTTTTATGGTAAATATCATGCAGGAAGAGGTTGATCGCAGTGATGCGTTGGTGCAGCCCGCGCTCAATTGTCTCCCACTCGGTACTGGAGATAATGCGGGGCAAGAGGTCATAGGGGAAGATGCGCTCGGTCCCTTTATTGTCGCTGTAGACCGTAAAGGTGATCCCTTGATGGAGAAAGGAACGTTCGGCGGCGAGTTGACGCCGCTCCAATACTTCCATGGGTAATTCGCTAAAGCGCTCGTAAAGACGATCATAGTGGGGCCTGGGTTGATTGGGGCCACCAAACATCTCGTCGTAAGCGCTGCTCAGTTCATAATGGGTAAAGGGGGGGGCAAACGATTGACTTTGACTTTGTGATTGCCCGCCCTGGCTTTGGCTTTGTGTCTGCCCACCATTACTTTGGCTCTGTGATTGGCCGCCATTACTCTGGCTCTGGTTGCCCTGGCTCTGGGTCAATGTAGTCGGTGATTGGCCGTGGCGCGCATCGGTTGCTGCAGGTTTATTGCTCATGGGCAGGATCCGTTCTTTCTGATTTAGACAAATGCCTAACTTGTAGACATTTGAGACAAAATTCCTACTTCACCGACCATCGCCAGATTGCTTGCGCGTTCCGGTCTTACACGATCTCCATAGGCTTGAATTCCCGTCGAACTGACGGTATTTTTTAGGTTAATTGCTGCATTCAGATCACGATCCATCGTGTGACCACAGTCGTCACAAGCGAATACCCGATCCGAGAGCGTGAGGTTTTCTTTCTTCCAGCCGCAGCAAGAACAAAGCTTGCTACTCGCAAAGAAGCGACCAGCCACACGCACTTCGATTCTGGCGTCTGCTGCCATGTAGGACAGGACACGAGAGAAGTTACCAAGCGATGCATCGGCCAAAGCACGCGCCAGCTTGCGATTCTTGAACATGCCTTTAACGTTCAGATCCTCAATCACAATAATCGCCGGCCGCTTATTCACGATAGCCCGACAGGCTTTGTTGTGGGCATCCTTGCGAATGTCGGCAACCTGCTTGTGTAACGTAGCCACCTTTGCCCGCGCCTTGTTGCGGTTGGCACTACCTTTGACGCGTCGGGATAGTCTGCGCTGCCAACGACTTAACTGCTTGGTTTTCGCAGCTAACGCCTTTGGATTAGCGAAGGTATCGCCGTCTGAATCGGTCGCCAAAGTTTTGATCCCGACATCGAGCCCGATCACATCGTCGGTGAGTGTAGGTTGAATCGTTGCACTTCCGACCACCACCGACACAAACCAGTGTCCAGCCTGCTCGGTGATGGTTGCCTGTCCGTACTTCCCAATCGGGATGTAGTTGTGTTCTTTCAGTCGGATTAGGCCGATCCGTGGCAACTGAATCGCACCACGAAACACCTTGATGATGCCGGTGAAGCGACACCCGCCAAGTCCGCGTTTGCGCGTCTTGCGCCGCGGGAAGCTCACCTGGGGTGCTCTTTGGGCACCCTTGCGCGCTCCCTTTCTGCTAGCTCGCCAGTTCCTGATTCCCGTTTCCAGGTTGCGCAATGCTTCTTGAAAGGCACACTTGCTGACCTCATAGCCCCAGGACAAAGCGTCTGTGCCTTTTAGCGCATTCAGTTGCTTGTGCAGATCAATGGCGGACGGCCACTTCTCTCCCGCCTCGGTTGCCTGTTTGATGCGCTCAAGACCCCAGTTATAGGCCCAACGCGCCGCGCCACAGTGCTGTCGTAGCGTAGTGGTTTGGATATTATTGGGATCTAATTCAGTCTTGAATGCTTTCAACCTTAAAGCCCTTCAATAAGTGACTTGTACGAATCTTGCCTGGCAATTAATCAACGGGAGCGCCTTGATCAGATGTTGTACGCCACTTTGCGCAGTCGCAGCGTTCAGCACCCTGATCACGAATTGTATACAGGAAAGCAGCGACAAATTCGATCAGTTTTGTAACAAATGAAGCAACTACCGGGCGGAGAATGGCACATAAATTTCGACTGGCGCTACGCCGTGGGGAGGCACGGGCCACGCCACTTTCATCATATGCAGAGCAAGATTATTTGTCATTATACAAAACGCACAACTTTTTGTAAATCGAGGCTGTGCACGGGCCAGACAATTGACGGTCACCTGACATTTATAGTAGGTAACGATTCAGCTTACGCTTGGGGTAACTACTCCGACAACGTTAACTTAGGTTGGCAGCCGGTGCTATAGACACGGATTCAGGCGGCGCGGATGGGTCCCATGCAATCCGCGTTTTCTCGATCCGGGTCTATATGCCCGCTGTATTATCTAATTTAACGTTGTCGTACTACTCACCCCTCCCGCGCCCAGAGGCGGTTGCCTTCTAGGCGCGCTCCCCTGGTAAGGGAGGGAAGCATTGACGATGTAACTGTTCCTCCCCCAGGCTGGGGGAGGTTAGGAGGGGGTGGCTGAGTAGTTAGCGCTTGGGATTGCCGCCAATTGCCAAGTGATCATTTTTGTTCTATTCTGTAGCGCAGCAAAAACCCACCATTCACTCATATTCAAACCAAAGTGTGCGCTACGTATTAAAGTAGCGTATTTTCACAACCACACTTTCGGCGGCAGGACAGCTAATGTGCACATCCTGTTGCCGATTAAACCAAGCAAAGGATGCAACCATGACAAGTAATGCACAAAACGTCAAGATCGGGCTCTTCGGCATTGGACTTGACACCTACTGGCCACAGTTCACAGGACTTAAGGATAAACTCGTTGGTTACCAAAACCAAATTCGGGCGGGGCTAGAACGCGACGGGGTCACGGTCATTGATGCCGGGCTGGTAGACAATCTGGACAAATCAGCCACCACCGCCGAGCTTTTCCGCCGCGAAGGGGTTGATCTGATCTTCCTCTACATCTCCACCTATGCCCTCAGTTCCACCGTTTTGCCGGTCGTACAGAAGACTGGCGTGCCCGTGGTCGTGTTAAATCTCCAGCCGGTGCGCAGCATCGATTATGCGGCCTTTAACAGCCTACCCAGCCGCGAGGAAAAAACTGGCGAATGGCTGGCCCATTGTCAAGCCTGTTCCGTGCCGGAGATCGCCAGTGTCTTCAACCGCGCCCGGATCGATTATCACCTAGTCACCGGCACGCTGGAGGATGAGGAAGCGTGGGCAGAGATGCGCGATTGGGTCGATGCAATCTATGTGGCCAAGGTCTTCCGCACCAGCCGCATCGGCCTGATGGGCCACTACTATGACGGCATGTTGGATGTCTATTCGGACTACACACAACTGGCGAGCGTCTTTGGCAACCACTTTACGCTGGTGGAGATCGACGAGGTGCGCGCCTTGCGCGAGCGTACCTCCGACGCGGAAATTGAGGCCATGCTCGCCGAATTCCGCAGCACTTTTGCGGTAAGCAGCGAGTGCAGCACCGAGGAGTTGCGGCGGGCCGCCCACACCAGCGTCGCGCTCCACAAGCTGGTCGAGAAACATCGGCTGGGAGGGCTGGCCTACTACTACGAAGGGCAACCCGGCAGCGAACATGAGGATATTGTCACTTCGGTGATTGCCGGCAATACCCTGCTGACGGCAAAACATGTGCCCGTCGCAGGCGAATACGAAGTCAAAAATGCCGTAGCAATGAAGATCATGGACACGCTGGGCACCGGCGGCTCCTTTTCCGAGTTTTACCTGATGGATTTTGATGACGACGTGGTCTTGCTCGGCCACGATGGTCCCGCCCATGCCGCGATTGCTGAGGGCAAAGTGCAACTGGTGCCACTGATGGTCTACCACGGCAAGCCGGGCAAAGGGCTTTCGATCCAAATGAGCGTCAAACATGGTCCGGTTACGATCCTCTCAGTCTGCCAGGACCGGCGCGGGGCCGTGAAGTTACTCGTCGCCGAAGGGGAAACCGTCCCTGGGCCGATTATGGAGATCGGCAATACCAACAGCCGCTACCGCTTCTCGATTGGCGCCAAAGCTTATATTAACGCGTGGGCCAAGGCCGGTCCATCCCACCACTGTGCCATCGGCGTGGGCCATGTCGCCAATAAGCTAGAAAAGTTGGCGGCCATTTGGGGCATTGAATTTGAGCGGGTTTGCTAAAGTAACGCTACGACAGAATTGATAAATCTTAGGTTGTTATGTCATTCCGAGTTACGGAATGACATAACAACCTAATTTTCCAAAACGCCCCTCCCAGTCCCCCAAATCAGCCGGCCACGCGGCGAGTTGTTCCCACAAAAAGCAGAGCTACTTCGATCCACCACAGCAGCCCCTGATACAGAAAAAAGACGATGGCACTGGCACTGGCTTCCCCTATACTGTAGTACTAGCCTGACCACGTATTTATACTCGACGCTGGCATCATCGAGCATTTTCTACCCGAGTAAAAATTGACAACCGCTGGTCTATACGTTTGTCGTGCTGAGCACCCGGATCGTTACCAAGAAAGCGCCCTATGAACCATTCTCTCACCCTCTATCAATATCTTTCACGGGTTACGTGGCCCAAGTCTTATCTGGGTAAAATGCTGCTGATCGCCTTTCTCGGCGTTCACATTCCCCTGTTGTCGTTGATTAGTTATACAGCCATCGTCACGATTCACTGGACGACGGCACTATCGGTGATTGTGGTTGGCGTGGTCGCGACCGTGCTCGGTTCATTAATCACGATGTTTGTGCAAGCACGGGCATTGGCCCCGATCCTACAGGCATCAACCGCACTCAATCGGTATATGGCCAACGGTGAACTGCCGACCCTACCGACCAGCTTCACCGACGAAGCTGGACAGTTGATGGCGAACACGCAGGAGTGTATCACTCATCTAGACCGGCTATTACAGCTCAAACAGAATCTATTAGCAATTCTCTCCCATGACATTCGCAACCCAATCACGAGTGTTACGCTAGCCACCGACCTGATGAGTAGAGAGCTGACCCGCCCAACGATTGACACCGCGCGCCTACAACGCCATCTGCTCAAGATTCGGGCAGCTTCCCAGCAACAGATGACGCTGATGAACAATACGCTCGTGTTGGTGCAATCCGAAGCGGGGAAATTAGCCACCCAGATCAGCGAAGTAAACTTGCAGAAGTTGAGCAATGAGATCTTGGCCGAAACCCAACTGCAAGCAGAACACAAGGGCCTGATCTACACCTTGCAGGTCACCAGCACGCCCGAGCAAACGGTCGGCCTGGATGTTGCCAAGACAAAACAGTTAGTAACCAATCTGGTGACTAATGCCATTAAGTTTACCCCAACCGGTGGCACAATTGCGTTGGAAGCCGCCTATCAAAACGGTACCGTGATCTTCCGGGTACGTGACAGTGGACTGGGGATGGATGCAGCCACCTGTGCTGCACTTTTTCAACCCTTTACAAGTGCGCAACGTGCCGGCACCGCCAAAGAGGCCGGCACCGGGTTAGGGCTCTGGATCTGTAAGACCTTTGTCGAGGCCCAGGCTGGCCAGATTAGCGTTGAGAGTGAACCAGGGGCCGGCAGTTGCTTCATTATCCACTTGCCCGATCAGAAAGCGTTCTTGCCAAACAGTGTAGGCGTCCCCTTACATCACCCCAACACAGAATCACGCCTGGAGTTACATCATCAACAACTTGCACTAGTTTAAAGCAGGTCGCATCATTGATGGGGCATCACGATAAGCATGAGCCCCATTAATTTATAGTTAACACCTTACTTTTCTCGCGCACATTTTCAGTCAAAAGCCACAAATTTCTCCTGATTTAGACACTTTACAATGACAATTGGTTCACCTTATACTTGCAGACAGTCGCCCAGCCCCGATGCGCCCTCACAGCGCGCACAAATCAATATGGCACATTCACGCAGTTCCAAGTAAATGAGGCTTAGAAATGAAAAATCAGTTTTGGCGTCAGTCAGCAACCATCATGCTGTTGTTGGTGCTTGTCATGCTTTCTACCTCCGCGCTTTTCGCGCAACAGGATGGCGATGACGCAGGAGAAACACAGATCTTCTTGCCATTGATTGGGGGTGCTGGGGTTGCGGCCACGCAGCCGACTGAGACAGCGGCCCTCACAGAGAGTCGCACCAACCAGATTATTGTCGGTTATGCCAGCGAGGCCCAAGCAGCTGGTGTCGATCATACGGCTCAAGTTAGCGCGCTCAGCGATGTCGCCGGTGTTGATCTAACCTATGTACGCGAGCTCTCGACCGATGCCATTGTCGTGCAGTTGGGGGAATGGTTGGCGCTCTCCACGGTCAGTACGATTGCAGAACAGCTGCTCTCACTGCCGGAAGTCGCGTATGCCGAGCCTGATCTGCTGATGACCTCCTTGCTAACCCCGAATGATCCAAACTATGACAGTCAGTGGCACTACTTTGCACCGACCGCCGGCACCTATGGCATTAATTTGCCTGCTGCTTGGGACAAAAGTACAGGAGCCGCTTCAGTCGTGGTCGCGGTCATTGATACAGGGATCACGAACCATGCCGATCTGGCGGGCCGCACGGTGCCAGGGTATGACTTTATTGTCGACAGCCGCATCGGCAACGATGGCAACGGCCGCGATAATGATGCCACCGATGCAGGCGATTGGATCACCGCGTCCGAAAGTGCGAGTGGGTTCTTTGCTGGTTGCCAGGTCCGTAATAGCTCTTGGCACGGAACCCATGTAGCAGGCACGATTGGCGCAGCCACTAATAATGAGGTAGGGGTCGCCGGCATCAACTGGCAGGCCAAGCTGCTACCAGTGCGGGTACTGGGCAAGTGTGGTGGCTATAGCTCTGATATCATTGATGGCATCCGGTGGGCCGCCGGGCTGAGTGTCAGCGGGGTACCGGCCAACGCCAATCCAGCACGCGTGATCAACCTGAGCCTGGGCGGCTCCGGCACCTGTGGCACCGCCTATCAGAGCGCGATCAATGCGGCGGTCAGTGCCGGCACCGTTATTGTCGTAGCCGCCGGCAACAGTAATGCCAATGCCGCCAATTTCACGCCGGCCAGTTGCGCCAATGTGATCACGGTGGCCGCCACCAATCGCAATGGCGGGCGCGCCTACTATAGCAACTATGGCACCACCGTTGAAATTAGCGCACCAGGTGGCGATACCAGCACCGGCGCCAGTAATGGCATTCTTTCGACCTTGAATAGCGGCACCACCGTACCGGCGGCGGCAAATTATGCCTACTATCAGGGGACAAGCATGGCAACCCCGCATGTAGCCGGGGTTGTCTCTCTGCTCTTCTCTGTCAATGCCGGCCTGACCCCGGCCCAGGTCACCACGCTGCTGCAAGGCAATATTACCCCCTTCCCCAGTGGCAGCAGTTGTACCACAACCAACTGTGGTCCTGGCATTCTCAATGCCGCGACCGCGGTGGCGGCAGCCCAAGGGCTGCTGAACACGCCGCCGGCCGCCTTTGCAAAGAGTAGCCCGGCCAATGCCGGGACCATCCAAGGCACCAGCACTACGCTGGGGTGGGGCGCCAGCGCTGGGGCCACCAGCTATGAATATTGTCTCGATACCAGCAATAATAGCAGTTGTGATAGCGCCTGGACGAGCAGTAATGGTAGCACTACGGCAACCGTCAGCGGGCTAGTCGCCGGCAGCACTTACGATTGGCAGGTGCGGGCGACGAATGGCAACGGCACCACTTATGCCAATAACAACAGCTGGTGGCGCTTTACCGTCCAAGCCGGTAGCCCACCCAGCGCCTTTAACAAATCGTCGCCGAGCAACGGCAGCACAGGGGTTGCCGTCAATACAACCTTACGCTGGGGTAACAGTAACGGTGCCACCCGTTACGAAATCTGTATCGATACCACAAACAACAGCAGTTGCGATGGCACTTGGACCACGGTTGGCAGCGCCCGTCAGGCTACTATCTCTGGGATGGCCCGACGGACCAGCTACTACTGGCAGGTGCGCGCCATTAACGCCAACGGCACCACCAATGCTAACAATAGCGTTTGGTGGCGCTTTACAACACGGTAGTCCAAATCATGGCCGGATAACCACCAAGCAAAGCCGGCGGATCCAATAGAAAAGAGGCTACGCTGTGCGACGTAGCCTCTTTTCGAGGACTGCATACGGTGCTTCAGTTGGAGAAAGTCCAGAGGAGAAGTGTGCCAGAGCGCTTGGCTCCCAACAAACGCTGCTAGCAAAGCTAGGATAACCGCTCCGGATTAACACTTTTTCATAGGAGTGTTAACATCATGTCATCATTTTTCTAGTACTAATGACGGCAAGGGAAAATCGCGCCGGGTTAGCTCAGCTAGTTCCTCACGCCGTTGAATCAGGTGTGCGTTGCCCTGCTGTAGCCAGAGTACGGCCGGCCGGCGCGCCCCATTATAGTTGCTACCCATCGCTAGCTGATAGGCACCCGTGACCGGCACCGCCAGCAGGTCACCAGCCGCCACCGCCGGCAGCGCAAGGCCTTTAATGAGGATGTCGCCACTTTCACAAAAAGGGCCGGCTAACCAGGCCGGCCCTTCATTTTCCTGGAAGGGGTCACTCACCGGCAGCGCTGAGTAACAGGCGTCATAGAGGGCCGGGCGTGGGTTGTCGGCTAGTCCCCCATCAATGAGTAACCAACGGCGGGTAGCGGTCTGTTTGACGGCCCCGACGCGATAAAGCGCCACCCCCGCACGCGCCACCAGGCTGCGACCTGGCTCTAGTTGCAGGCGCGGTAGGGGTAGCTTGCGCCGTTGGCACTCCTGCGCCAGGTGATGTCCAACAAAGGCAACATACGCTTCAACCGCCGGCTGGGGCAGATCATCCTCATGGTATGCCACCCCCCAGCCCCCGCCCGGCGAAATGGTCTGCGGCGTCCAGCCCAGGTCGTCCCGCAGTGCAGTCGCCAGATCCAACACCACTTCCAACGCCGGGACCAACGGCTCTGGATCGTGAAAGTGCGAGCCTTGATGAAAATGGAGCCCGGTCAGCGCCAACCCCTTGGCCTGACAGAAAGCAACGGCGGTTTTTACTTCAGCGGGCGAGAGGCCAAACTTGCTATCCTCCTGCCCCGTTTGGCGATAGGCATGGGTCTCGACCGCCGTGCCAGGGCGCACGCGCAGCCAGAGTTGCGGCTGATCAGGGTGGCTTGCCAACAGGGTCGCCAACCGTTCGAGCTCGGTTAGATTGTCAACCACGATGATGCCCGCTTGGGCCACCGCCGCCGCCAGATCCGCCGCGGTTTTGTTGACGCCGTGGACCAGGATGTGGGTACGCGCTACCCCGGCCGCGGCGGCCACCTGCAATTCACCGGCCCCCGTACAGTCGAGCAATAGATGGTGGCGTTGGGTCCACTGGGCCGCTGCCACGCAGAGAAAGGCTTTGCCAGCATAGGTGACACCCCCCTCCCCTGGATAATATTGCGCCAAGGCACGCTGGTACGCCCCTACTGCCGCATCCATCGTCGCCTGATCATAGAGATAAAGGGGCGTGCCATACTGCGCGGCTAGTGCGGTTAGATCACAACCGGCGATGGTGAGTTGGGCCGTAGCTGCCGCGCCAACAAGGGACGCAGCAGCGGTTTGCACAGCCGTTGTCAGGGGGAAAAGGTGGAGACGTTGTTCGTTAGCCAAGGGCGCAGAACTCCTTTTGCGATGATGTGAAAATGAATCTTGATCATGCCCCAGTGTATCGTTGATTAAATCAGCACCAGGACAATGCCCAACAGCGTCACCAGCACGCCGATGATACTGTTTAGACTGGGGATCTCTTGCAAGAATAGGATACCAAGAATAATCCCGCCAGTGATTTCTTGGGTCGCCACCAGGTTGACTAGCGTGGCGTTGGTGCGGCGCAAAGCCGCGTTGTAGAGGGTGTGGCCCATGGCCAAAGGAAACACGCCCAAGGCCACTACACTGGCAATGGCCGGCCAGGTATAACCAGCGGGCGAAAAGGTGGCCCAGGCCGCAGGCAACAACCAAAGTCCACCTAAGGTATAAACCGTACCAGCATAAGCAAAGAGGTCAAACCGATGGCGCTCGCCGCGGCCGGCCACGCTATAAAGGCCAAAGCAGATCGCACTGCCCAGCGCCAGCAGATCGCCAAAGAGCATACGCCGATCAAGGGCCGGCTCAAACCCGGCCAGGATGGCCACACCGATGACTGCCACCAGCACGCCAACCCACTTACGCCCGGCCAGCCCTTCTTGTAGAAAAAAATGCGAAAAGAGGGCGACAAAAATGGGGGCTGTATAGACGATCGCTAAACTATGCGCGATCGTCGTATATTCGAGCGAAGCAATGTAGAACGCAAAATGGAGCGCGGTCACCAGCCCAAAATAGAGAAAGCGCCGGCTAGCTTGCCCATAAGGGAGGGCTTGCCGCCGACTAAGCGCCAGCCCCAATACAATAAAGCCGGCAGTCAATAGACGACCGGCAGCAATTTCATAGGCAGAGAGACTTACGGCAGCCCACCGTACCAAAACTGGACTCAGGCTTAAAAAGAGCGCAGCAATGGCAACATAGAGCAATCCCTGCCGCTCAGTCGAATTCACTACGCCGTAACGATGGTGATCACAACGGTGGGGTTACAGCAACAGCAATCATGCCCACAAGCATACTAAAAATAATCAACAGGCTTAGGGCATAAAAGATCTTTTCGTTACGAGTATACTTCTTGCGATTCATGGCCCAATCTCTCCCTTATGGTAAAGACACTTTGATCATAAAGACCCGTTAAAAACTGCTTTTCAGCACAAACTTCACGCCATTATATCACAACTGATCGTAAAGTTGGATATTCGGTAAATCGCTGATTTTATGATCGTTTGTGCCGGTGATAGACTCAGGGCGTGGTGAAGTTGTGGGCCACGGTTAACTTACACGCAAAGAAAAGAGCGCACCATGTCAGGCGAAGACCAATCACTACTACCGCCATTCTGGCACCCGCTGTTGACGGCCGCCGGGCTAGCGGTTGAGGAGGGCTATCAGTGGCTACCGCTGCACAAGTTGTTACAGCAATATCACCCCATTGTTGAAGTAACGCTACCCTTGTTAGTTAGCGGTCAGGCGATAGCTGCCGACTATCAACGGCTCCAACAGACGCTTGCCAATGCCTATGGCCAGGATCATCAAATCACGATCGCCAGCACCAGCAGTGAAGAGGGCGCGCCAACGGTAACGGTACCCCTGCATGCGTTGAGCACCTTGGCCCAGCCGGCAGCAGGGATCGCGTTGGTTGTCCCACCGCTGGTCGCCGGTAGCAGCTTTAGCGCCTTGCAAGCGATTGTCGCCCATCTACGTGCGCCGGAAGGCTGCCCTTGGGACCGTGCGCAGACCTTACCGTCGATGTGTCACGATCTGTTGGGTGAATGTGCCGAAGTGCTGGAAGCAATTGACCTTGACAGTGCAACGTTTGATAACGGTGCCCACATTGCCGAAGAGTTGGGCGATCTCTTTATGGCCGGCGTGCTAATCGTACAGATCGCCATTGATGGCGGCCGCTTTCAGATGGCCGCGGCAATGCACAGTATTGTCACCAAGCTAATTCGTCGCCACCCCCATGTCTTTAGCGATACTGTCGTCGATGGTATTCCCAATGTAGTGGCCAATTGGGATGCCATTAAAGCACAGGAGAAGGCAGCCAAAGGGCAGGTTACCCCCCATCCCCTGGCTGGCGTACCAGCAGCACTCCCCGCGCTGGAACGGGCGCGCGCCCTGCAATCCAAAGCGGCAAAGGCGGCCTTACTTGACCGCACCACACTTGCCGACAACGTTACCCTGACCCTGGCGGGGCAAACATTGAACGCGCAAAAATTGGATGAAGCGACGCTGGGTGCGGCGCTGTGGGCCATTGTTGCCCTGGCCGATCAAGCAGCACTCAACCCAGAAGATGCCTTGCGGCGTTATAGCGTCCACTTTGCCGCTCAGCCATAACATGACTGTGCCGGCTACCGCTAAGGCCATTTCAAACAAATAATTTTCATGAAGTGGGCTGTAAGCCATCCACGAAGACACACGAATTTTCACAAAGAAAAGCCTTCGTGTGTCTTCGTGGATAACTTAAATTTTGTGAAGTGGCCTAAGGGCGCGGCGGGATGATCAGCTCGACACCGACGGGAATGGCATTGGGATCAGCGCCGATCAATTCAAGGTTGGTCTGATAAATGAGCGTCCACAAGCTCTGTTGCCCATAATATTGTTGGGCAATCGTTGCCAATGTATCGGTCGCCGCAATGCGGTGACGCGTGCTACCATCAGTGGCAACGGGGCTAGGCACCCCAGAAGGGGTCGCAAGCAATAAGATGACGGGGGTTGTGGTTGCGGTTGGGATTGGGGTCGCCAACGGTACGCTGGGGGTGGGAAAGGCAGCCGCCTCGACTAAGAGCGTACGCAGGACCCACCCCTGCAAGCCATTCGACAGCCGTAGCCGTACCCACGCGCCATCAGCAGTCACATCGACCACCGGCCACTGGGTATCGCCCGGCAGCACCATCAAAATCGGGGCCGCCGCCTCTGGTCGGGTACGCGCATTCAGATTGAGGGTGCTGAGCACCGTGACCGTGGTCGGCCGCGTTGGCGTTACAGTTGTGGTTGCCCTTGCTACAGGCTGTTGGGTTGCGGTTGGCGGCGATGTAACAGGGCGCGGCGTAGTCACCAGGGGTAGATCGGTGCTGCTGGTTGGGGTCAGGGTCGCGGTCAGTTGGTTGGTGGGTGTCACCCCACTGGTCGTCGATAGCGCGGTCCGCAGCGTAACCCGTGGGCTCGTCGTCCCAGTGGGCGTGATGGTAGACATAAGCGTAGAAGCGCCAGTCGTGACGCTGGTCAATGTCACGGTTGGCGTCAAACTTGCCACGTTGCTTTGCGCCGCCAAGGTGGCTGGGGTTGCCGTGGGTACCAAGATCGTGCGTTGCGTTGTGGCACCCACAGCAGAAACAGTTGCAGTGGCCACGACGCTGGTTTCAACCGCGACAAGGCGCGTCTCACTGAGCCCCTCGCTACCGGTTAGCGCGCCGGTCACAGTAAGCGCCGTGGCAGCCGGTTGCGTAGGCAGCATTTGGGATGCGGCGGCCAACGCGGGCGCGGTGTCACTCCAGGTCGTCAGGCGGTACGGCTCATCAACAAACCAGCGCTGATAAATAGCGGCATAGGTGCCATCGGTCTGCATTGCCTGCAAGGTGATATTAACTAGATCACGCAGCTCATCATCAAATTGACCGACGCCAATCGCATAGGGCTGACGGTCGATGACAACCGGCAACATCTGCAAATTGACATTGCTCTGGATCGCCGTGGAAAAGACAACGGTACTCCCGATCAAGGCATCGACTTGGCCCGCCACCAGTGCCTGCTCGGCCGAGCGATATTCTTGAAAGGGTAAAAGGTCTACCTGCCCCAGGCCAATTGCAGCCAAACGGGTGGCGATAAGCGGCAACCCATCAGCTCCGGCCACCGTGGCAATTGTCTTATTGAGCAAGTCAGTTGGTTGGGTGATCAGCCGATCAGTGCGCACCAATAGTCGCTGCGTATCGACAAAGTAAGTGAGACTAAAGTCAATTTCAGCTTCAGTCGCCCATGTATGGGGCAGGGCCGCGATGGCCAGATCGATCTGGCCGGCTTGCAACAACGGCAGCGCCGTATCGGCACTAACCCGCACCAGTTGCAGTGCAGTCGCATCACCCAACCAGCGTTGTGCAAATTCCTGGGCAATTGCCACGTCAAAGCCACTGGTCGCGCCCGAAGGTGCAACAACACCAAAAGGAGGCAGATCAACGGGTACCCCCACCACCAGTTGACCGCGCGCCCGCAGTTGGGTTAGCCGGGAAGGGGTGGGGCGCGCAATCGTAGCGGGTAAGTTGGCCAGGGTATAAGGCCATTCACCCGGCAGCGTGGCCAATTGGGGCAGGGCGCGACCGGGAAACCATTTAGCATAGATGGTGGCATAGCTGCCATTCTCCTGCAAGGTTTGCAAAGTGGCATCAACTAGCGCGCGAAAATGGGCATCGCCCGGCGCAACACCCAGCGCAAAGGTGTTACTGCCGTCAATCGGTAGAATCAGGCTGACGCCGAGATTTTCCTGTGCCACTTGCGCTAAATGCACACTATGGCCCAAGAGCGCGTCAGCCTGCCCGGCGCGCAAGGCCAGCAAGGCCTGCGCGTATTCCTGAAAAGGGAGTACGGTGAGCGCAGTCTCACTCTCGGCAAGCATTAGTTGTAGTTGGGCAAGGGCGCTGTCACCCTGAATGGCGGCAACGACACGGCCGGCCAGCGCATTCAGCGAAACCGGGCCATCGGCGCGGAGCAAGAGGGCAGGACGATCAGTAAAATAACTGCTACTAAAGTCAATGGTTGCCTCACCCGCGCTGGTATGGGGCAAAGCAGCAGCCACCAGATCGACCTGCCCAGCCATCAGGCTTTGGAGACGCGTAGATGGGGTGACCGGCACAAATTGCACCTCAATTCCCCATTGTTCGGCCAGCGCCCGCGCCAGGTCCACATCAAAACCGGCCACGACGCCTGCTTCATTCAAAAAGCCAAAGGGTTTGTAATCGTACAGCGTCCCCACAATCAACAGATTTCCGCGGTTGCGGATCCGTTGAATCGTGGCCGGCGTGCGCTGCGGCGGCGGTGTGGCCTGAAGTAATTGCGGCGTGGCCGGCGGTGTGGGTTGCGCCGCGGGGAATGCGCGCAGCGGTAAACCAGCAACCAAGGTCAGCCAGATCAACAGCGAACAGAGCAAGAAAAGACGTATCAGTCGGCTGATATATCTCTTGGGCAAAGCAAGCCTGTCACCACGCAAAGTCACGGTAGAATTACCCACAGCCTTGTTGTTTCAGCGATAAAGATTTACCCGTGAGCGTGTCAAGGCTCACGGCTGGGCGGGAGTATCTCACTTGTAGGGGCGAGTTTCTACTAGTGTGCGTCGCACTGGTCGTATGAGATCAGGTCAACGAAACAACGCTTGACCAGTGCGACGCACACGGGTTGCTCCCAAACTAAGCTGCTCACGGAGGGGTCGTTTACTGCAACCAGGAAAAGAATGGTTCACTAACTTCGGCGGCCAATTGGGGCGCAGCCCCCGGGGCCAATGCCCACAGGTAAAGCAAATGATCCATGCCGCTCAACTTCCCGGTGACATAGCCCAGTGTTGCCCCTTCGGGGCTCCATGCAGACCAGAGCACGGCAGTGCCAATTCGTTGCGCTGCGGTGCCATCATGCTGCATCAGCCAGAGTTGTCGCTCAGCAGCAGTTGTGGTCGTGGCACCAGCCGACAACGCTACGCTCGCTATGTCGTCGGCGACCGTTGTATAGGCAATCCAGGCTCCATCCGCAGACCAACTTACCCATTCAGCGCTGACTGTATTAATTTGGCGACGTTGCCGCCCAGCACTGTCAAAGCGTTCGATACCCGTGGCAGTGGCGACCAGAATCTGTTTACCATCAGGTGACCATGTTGCCGACCAACTGTCAACGTTAGTCAGTTGCTCCAATGCACCATCGGGCCACGCCATCCGATAGACCCGTCGCTCCTCACCCTGCCAGAGATCAAAGAGCAATGTTTTGCCATCAGGTGACCAGGCAAAATGGGCAACCCCGGAGGTCACAGCGCCTGGTAAGCGATACTCCTCCTGCTGCTCGAAATCGTAGATCCCGATTCTAGCCTCTTTGCCGGTACCGACCAGATAGCCGAGCCGACGACCATCGGGCGACCAGGTCAGTTGTGATTTGGGGGCAGCATCAGTCGTCAATTGCAGCGATTTGCCGGTCTTTAAGTCGGCAAAATAAAGCTGCCCCGTACTGTCATTGCGATCCAGATAAGCGATCTGGCGGCCCGCTTGAATGGCGGCCGCTTGGCTACCCACAACATTATAACGCACAGCCTGTGTACCATTTACCTGGGCCGTATAGATAGCAGGCCCCGTTCGCTCTTGGATTGTAAAGAGCAGCCGTTGGTCCGTTTGCATGTCAGCACTTGCGGCGGCGGAACGGGCTTGTGGCTGAGTAAAGGAACGTGTGCTGGTCACCGCAAAAATACCAACCAGTATTAATAGCGCCAGTAGCACCGTTGCCAGCCCTGTTGCAACGCGGGGTTGGCTGCGCAAGGACCAGCTACGCCCGGTCACGCCCACAGTCAGGGGCATCCGCGACATTGTACTATCCAGATAGATGTCGATCCAAGCTTGATAGGTTTTGGCCTCAAGGCCAGTGGTATCGACTTCGACCTCGAATTCGAGTGAGCCAAGTTCCGTCCCATAGAGGTGGCTGACCCGCGCCACGCGGAACCAGCTATTCTCTTCGCTTGGGATAAAATCTACGCCCTCGACATCTTTCTCGAACTGCACCTGAAACGTACGGGTTGTCCGCTGGCGGCGAGTAAGTAGACCAAAGTCAAGGATGGCAGGTTGAACAACCAACCCCAGTTCGCGCTGTTGAAACTTAACGAGTTGCCCTTCAACCGCGCGACTGGACAAAATCCGATAGGCTTCGTTGATTACTTTTAGACGTTCTTCGGCAACCACCTTTTCCGCCGGATCTATAAAGCGGTCGGGGTGATGCAGACGGACCAACTGTTTGTATTGGCTTTTGATCTGCTCTTGTGTGGCGGTTGGCGCAAGATCAAGCTCAAGGTAGTATTGCTCCACGCTACTTTCCTTACCTGGGCAGTGATAGATACTTTACCGTGTCACGTTCATGTGTACTTGCGGAGGCGAAGATAGAGTGCAAAGACATGGACACCGCTTAAAGCATACACCCAATAGGGCAAGTAACGTCAATCAGATTTTGTTACAATTGGCTGTCAGAATCAACCAAAGCAATAGCATACTTACACAAATTCAGTCACTAGAAAGCGACCTTATAAGCATAAAAGGGGTGCAGGTCGCCAGATGAATTACACGAACAACCTCACTGTGGCCAGGCAAAGAATGGGTCGCTGACCTCGGCCACAAGTTTAGGGGTGCCACCTGGCGTCACTGTCCACAGATAGAGCAGCGGTTCATCACCACTGAGGGTGCCAGTCACATAGCCAAGCGTGGTCCCGGTTGGGCTCCACAGGTGCCAAAGGCTGTTGTCAACCACCTGCTCTGGTTGCCGACCAGCAACATCCAGCAGCCAGAGGGCACCACCTTGCCCGGCGTCGGTTGCGGCCGTGGCATAAGCGAGCCAGGCACCGTCAGCAGACCATTTGACATTCGTTGCCACGGTTTCATTTAGTTGGCGCAAACCCTCACCATTACTGTTGAGCAGATATAGGCCCTCAGCCGCAGCAATGGCGACCTGGCCACCGTCCGGCGACCAGGCCCCGGCACGGCTGTCAAAGCTGGTGAGTTGTTGTAACTTATCACCCTGGACATTGATGCGGTACACATGTTGTTCATCATTCTGCGCTAGATCAAAGAGCAAGGATTGGCTGTCCGGCGCCCACACAAAGTTGCCAACGCCAGCAGCGACCTCACCAGGCAGATAGTGTTCCTGGTTACGTTGTACATCATAGATGCCAATCCGCTGTGCGGTATCGGTACCAACTAAGTAGCCCAAGTGCGTGCCATCGGGTGACCAAGCTAACGCCGACTTGGGCTCGGGGCTTTGGGTAAGTTGTTTGGTTTCGCCGTTTGTTAGCGAAAAGAGGTAAAGTTGCTCATTGCCAATAGGGCCACTGAGATAAGCAATCTGTTGACTGCGCTGCGTACCCACCGCGTGTTTGCCCACGACCCCTAGCCGCCGTGGGGCCACCGTTGCATTATCCAAACCGACGTAAAGTGTAGAGGCCGCATTTTCCCGTACCGAAAAAAGCATTTCGTTGGGATGTAACGCGTAGGCCGGTCGCGCCGAGAGCGCGGGGCTGGCAAGGTCTAACGTTAACTTATCCAAACCAAGGAGCGGGGCCGCCAACAGAAAGCCTAACAGCAAGACGGCAGTGAGTGCTCCCCAAAACCAACGGGGCGAGATGCGCAGCGCACGCGGTCGTGCCGCCACGGTCAGGGCTAACGGGACGCGCACAGGCACACCATCAAGCTCTACGGTAAGCCATTCTTGATAGTTGCGTTGCGCAGCCAACCGTTTCGTATCAACCGTAATTTGAAAGTCGAGTGGGAAAGGGCGATCCGCATAGACCCGCTTGCCTTTAGAGACTTTAAACCAAGGCTGCTCAACACTATAAACAAAGTTAAGATTCTTGGCATCGCCCCCTAAGTTGCCGATCTGCACACTGCGCATGCCTTTTTCGCCGACACGCATGGTGCCAAAATCAAGCGTAGGTGGGTAGGCAACCGGCCGCGGGGCGGGCATCGTTTCTGGTGTTTCACCCCGGACAAAAGCGCCAGAGAGGACCTGGAAGGCGATGTTGATCTCCTTCAACTTCTCCTCGGCATAGACCTTATCGGTTTTGTCCATAAAACGATCAGGATGATAGATCCGGACTAACTGTCGATATTGCGACTTAATCTGTTCTGGGGTTGCACTAAGCGGAATATCCAGAACGTCGTAGTAATCTTTCATATGAGCTTCAAGCCCCCACGGTTGACTGCCCGAACGTTTATCACATGGCTGAGGAATCTCAACGCATGGATGAAGGTGAAATAGACAAAGATGAAATACAATTTGCAGAAAAACAACTAAATAGCCTTAATTTTGCCAATATTTATTACAAACTTATTGAGCAAGAGGCCCATGATGATGACTTAGGAAATCGACGTTCAATCTATTAGCAAAATGGCGTAACCAAGTGGCTACAAAAGCAAGAAAGTGGACCGAATAGCTTACACTTATGCTTACAAAGCAATTGTCATATGGTAGCTGCAAGACACAGCAATGACCGATATTGACAAGCATTCCATTTACACTGGCTTGCCAGGGTTTCCTGAGGCAATTGTATTAGCAGCGGAGAAGGTGACAATGTAGAAGCCCAACTGTAGCGCCAAATATGAAAATAACTCAATTAGAGAGGCCAAAACAGCGCGCTACACAAGTAAACAAAAAATTAAGCAATTTCGCTTATTTTACTACGTCTTTTGGCGTGACTCAAATTTTTTGACATGCCATTTAAGGAAGATAGTAGCACCACATGTGACTGATTGCTATGACAGAATGCTTACAATTTGTCGAATAAACCACCTATTAGTAGGATAAAATTGCGTAAATTTCGAACACAGTTTAGTAAAAGTGGTGATCAGGTAGAGTAGTACAACCGCAGCGTCTACCACAGCATTTGTCGTAGGCAACAATCTTACAAATTTCAATTAAAAGACAGCTTTATTTGTGGGTTCGATAAGGATTATGTCTACTTTCCTGTTGTCTGCTTGGCACAACGTTTAGCCTGTGATAAACTAACATTATAATGATTAGGGAGAGAGCACGCAGCCTAACTTAGCATGCGCTTGTAGCTCAGTGGACTAGAGCATCGGTCTTCGGAACCGAGTGTCGGGGGTTCGAATCCCTCCTGGCGCACTTCTTGCAGGATAAATGCCACAGGGATATTCCTGTGGCATTTTTATTGTGTTGCATTTGGGTAAACCCAATCCATGCTTACATAAAGATTACATTACCGCAAGCTACGTGGCTACAGTGTACATAGCATCTGGCAATTATGGTAGATGACGATAGTACCAGCTTCATACAGCTGACTATGACGATATACTGAGTCTGCATACTGAGTCTGCCGGTTGAAGCGCCATCTGCCCCGCGCTTCACCAGACGGTCCAACCTGTCGACAAAACCAATGTGACTTTATTGATCAGCTTTTAGACCGGCGGTTGTCACCAATTAACTCTTCCCCAATGGGCAAAATGTTAATTGGTGATAGAGCCAAGTATACTTGAGGAGCACGATGGAACTGGCACTCGTAGTCAATCTATTGGCCGCCGGGATTCGTTCTGGCACAGCAATTCTCTTTGCAACCATCGGTGAAATCTTTAGTGAGCGCGCCGGTGTGCTGAACCTGGGCGTTGAAGGCATGATGCTCATGGGCGCAATGAGTGCTTATGGCATTGCGCATCAGACCGGCAACCCCTGGCTGGGGCTGTTGGGCGCGGCGATAGTCGGCGCGCTGCTGGCCTTGCTCCATGCGTTTGTTACCGTGACGCTGCGGGCGGATCAGGTCGTTAGTGGGTTGGCGTTGAGTTTTCTTGGGGCCGGCATGAGCGCGGTATTAGGGGCCGGCCTGGTAGAAGTCCATCAGGTACCCCGGCTACCCAACTTCAACATTCCCTGGCTCAGTGAGCTACCCTGGCTGGGCCCGATCTTTTTTCAGCACAATGTTGTGGTCTACCTTGGTTTTCTGCTGGCACCGCTGGCTTGGTTCTATATCTATCGCACCCGCGCCGGCTTAGAGCTACGCGCCATTGGCGAATACCCAGCGGCCGCGGATGTGTTAGGGATTAACATCTATCGCCAACGTTATTTCTATGTAATGGTGGGCGGCTTCTTTGCAGGGCTGGGGGGTGGGGCGCTGACCCTGGCCATCACACCGCTGTGGGTCGAAGGCGTAACCGCCGGCCAGGGTTGGATCGCAGTCGGCTTGGTGATCTTTGCCGGCTGGAACCCTCTGCATGCGGCCCTGGGCTCCTACCTCTTTGGGGCAATTCGCCGTCTACCGCTGGATATGCAGAATCTGGCCTTTTTTCTGCGTAGCCCCTATCTGGGCTACTTCCTGAATATGTTGCCCTATCTTTTTACGATCATCGTCCTCATTCTAGGCTCACGCGAGGCATTACGGCGGCGGATGGGTACACCAGCAGCGCTTGGTTTACCCTATGTCCGCGAGGAACGTGGCAAATAGCATGTTGCCTCCTGCTCACGTTGCCTATACCTGGCTTGCCCTAAGCTTGGCGCAAACCCAAGCTAAAATCGCCCTCGATGCTGACTACCGACTGATCGCGCTGGCGGCAATGGGGCCAGATCTGGTCGATAAACCATTAGCCTGGGCCTATTTCTACAAGAAGTACAAGTCAGCGGTGCTCTTTGCGCATACATTGCTCGTTAACGTACTCCTCTTTTGGCTTACTGGCCGCCATTGCCCTGGCCAGTGGATTTATATGTTCGCCTTTGGCGGTCATGCCTTGCTGGATCGACTATGGCTCTTTCCGGATACGTTCTATTGGCCCCTACGCGGGTGGCGTTTTCACGTTTGGGGCAAGCGTGGCAGCGAACAACCGGAAATCGCCAAAGCCTACTGGGTTACCTTTACACGGCGCCCCGAATTGTGGGGCTGGGAAGTGGGTGGCCTGTTGGCATTGCTCCTCTTTGGCTGGCGTCACCGCCTGTATCAATGGCCGCGCCTGCGCCACTTTTTGTGGACGGGTAAGGTTACTCCACCTGGCAAAGTACGCCCATGAGTGAACAGCTTAACGCGCCCAGCCCCAGTGCGGCCGATGCCGCGGCCACCCAACGCACTGGTCGGCGCATCCTGATCAATACCAGCGCGCTGGCTAGCTCTAGCCTCTGGCGGATTGTCACTAGCTTTATCCTGCAACTGGTCATTGCGCGCCAACTCGGGCCAGTCGGCCTGGGACAATATACCATTGCCCTGGCCTATCTTAATGTCGGCCAGATTATCAGCGAGTTGGGTTTACCCGCGCTGCTGGTACGCGATCTAGCGCAGCTGCCGGCGCGGCGCGTCAGTTATTACCGCATCGGGCTGGTCATTCAATTCAGCGCGAGCCTGCTTACCTGGGCAGCGCTGGTTGGCTTTACCTGGTTGCTGGGGCTACCGCCGGCCACCCAAACTATTCTCTGGGTTGTCGGTGCCTCACTGCCCTTCTATGCCATCACTTCGGTGACGCAGACGCTCTTTCAGAGCAGCGAACGCATGGAATTTGTCATGGGGGTCGAGCTTTGCATCAACACGCTGATTCTGCTCTTGAGCATCGCGGTGGTGCTACGTGGCGGCACCACCCTGCATCTAACCGCCGTCTTAGTGATAACCCAATTGATTTCGGCGCTTGTGAGTACAGTACTCTTACGCCGTAGCCGGCTCTTTGACCTGCCCCAGGAAAAGGTCGCGTGGCAGTGGTCAATGCTTTGGCAACGGGCAGGCCCCTTCTATGTGCTGGCATTGGCGGATGTATTGCTCCAACGGGCGGATGTAGTTTTGCTCAGCATTGTGGCCGGTGAGGCAATCACGGGGATCTATGGTGCGGCGTACAACCTGGTGCGGGTGGCCTTGAAGCTTGTCCAGAACTTCTGGGCAGCCCTCTACCCAACCCTCAGCCGTCTTTATCACCATAACCAGGCGCACTATCGTCGCCTTGGCAATTTTAGCTTGCGCTATGGCATGCTTGCCCTCTTTGGCGCAGCCGCAATCGGTGCCGGGATTACCCAGGAAGCGCTCGGGCTAATCTATGGTTCGGCTTATGCCCAATCCGCGCTTGTCCTGCAAATTCTACTCTGGAGCGCGCCCATTTATTTGCTGGAGAGCTATACCCAGACCCTGTTGATGATCGAGCGGCGCCCCTTGTACAGCCTACAGATTACCGGTTTGCACCTGCTCGTCCTGTTGATTCTACTCCCACTGTTGGTAGGTCGTAGCGTTCAGGGAGGTGGATTGCTGCCTGGGGCGGCAGAGGGTGCGGCCTGGGCCGCCCTATTGGCAAGTGGCGCAGGGGGTGCCAGCAGTCTCTATCTCTTGCGCTATTGGCAGATGCCACGTACGGTGATCGCAGGGCAGCCGCAGCTTTGGGTGGCCGTTGCGCTGGTACTCGTGACTGCCCTTTTGAGCCTCTACTTACCACTGGCCTGGCCGTGGCGTGCCCTGCTCAGTACGCTGCTCTATGTGGGCGTGGCCTGGGGTGCAGGGCTACTCGCGCGGGCAGACTGGCAACTCTTACGTTGGGTGGTGGGCAAAACGTAGGTCATGGGGCATTAGCAAGTAAAGCGCACAATTTGGTGAAGCACCCCGCTTGGACTATACTGCGCTTGTTTTGAAAATAATTTGAAATTTGGTAAAAGAACCCACCATGACCAATGCACAACCCATTGTAGAACAGCCTCCGCGGCCGGAACAGAGCGCCACCCCATCAGCCATCCCCTACGCAAACTTAGCGGCGACAAGTGTCACCGGGCCTAACCCAGAGGCCCTGTCGGTCGTAAAACAACCTTACCGCGTGCTGATGATCGCGCCGACCAGCTTCTTCGCCGATTATGGCTGTCATGTCCGCATTCTGGAAGAGACGCGTATCCTCCAGCAGTTGGGGCATCAGGTGACCATTGCGACCTATCACAATGGGAAAGGCGTCCCGGATGTGGCGATCGAACGGACCCTCCCCATTCCATGGCGGCGCCACTATGAAGTTGGTTCCAGCCGGCATAAGCTTGCGTTTGACCTGCTTTTGGGCCTCAAAAGCATGGAACTGCTGGCGCGGCGGCAGTACGATGTGATCCATGCCCATCTGCATGAAGGAGCCCTCATCGCGCTGGTTTTGGGGCGGCTTTTTCGCCTGCCAGTCGTCTTTGATTTCCAAGGCAGCCTGACCGAAGAGATGATCGATCACAAGTTCCTACGTCGCCAAAGTCCGCTTTATCGGCCACTGCGCCGGCTAGAAGAGTGGATCGACCAGAGTACGCCGGTAATCTTCACCAGCTCCACTGAGGCCCGACGCATTTTACTCGACCAATTCGACTGTCAGGAGACGCGTGTACGCGCGCTGCCCGATTGTGTCAACGCCGATACGTTTCGGCCGCCAACAACTTATGACCCCGCCGAATTAGCGGCGCTGCGGGCACAACTTGGCATCCCACCTGCGGGCAAAATTATCGTCTATCTGGGCTTGCTGGCCGAGTATCAGGGCACGGGGCTACTCTTAGAAGCAATGCAGCGTATCCTCCAGCAACGTGACGACGTCTATTTATTATTGATGGGCTTTCCCGGCGTTGACATTTACAGCAACAAGGCCGCGACCCTTGGGATTAGCCACGCGGTGCGTTTAACCGGGCGCATTCCCTATGCAGATGCGCCCAAATATCTGGCGCTAGGGGATGTCGCCGCGGCCCCAAAACTGAGTGTCACCGAGAGCGCCGGCAAATTGCTCAATTATATGGCGGTCGGCCTGCCCACGGTTGCGTTTGACACCCCCGTCGCGCACGAATATTTGGGGGCGCATGGCTTGCTGGCCGAACGGGGCAATGTCGCCGAACTGGCGGCCTGTCTGCTGACGGCGCTGGAGTCGCCGCACTTGGGCGATTTGCTGCGGCAACGAGCAGTACAACAATTTGGCTGGACGAAAGCCGGCCAGCAAATTGTGGCCGCGTATGACGAGTTGACCCAACAGCGCGGTGATCGCCATGATGCCCGCCGCGGCGTCCCGACCCAACCGGTGCAACCGTCCCGCATCGGCTAGTTAGTTCTTGTTGCGAAACGCGATTCCTACTGCGAAGGCCGCCAAGAGCGCAAAGATTTGCCAGAGGAAATCCTTTGCGAAACTTTGCGGCCTTCGCGCTCTTGGCGGTAATCAAGCGCTTGCGCAGCAGAAACTAGCGAAGCGTGGCGTGATTGTCATAACTGGAGCAATGTTGAGATCTGCGATAGGCGCAGATAAATTATTCAAACGATGAAATGGAACCCATGCAACGTCTATTTTCCCCCCTCAAATGGGCCAAAACTGCGTTTAGCCTTGTTATCATTAGCGCGGTCCTCACCTTGACCGCATCATGTATCGCGGCTGGCCACTTGCAAGCCACGACGGCGGCCGCCATCCTGGCGCAAATAGATTCCACCACCTTTTTGCCCATTGTCTCCACGCCCCCTAACGCCATGCCATTGGCGGCGCGGATGGGCTATGGGCTCACGGCGAGTGCGCTTAGTGTTTATACCGATGTCACCGATCTCGGGGCCGGCTGGTATCTAGATTGGAGCGTGCGCGTTGCGCCAGAGCGCCCTGGCAATATGGAGTATGTCCAGATGGTGCGTGTACACCAAAAGCTGGCCTGTGCCGAATACTACCACAGTGATCGCAACGTCTGCCCATATGCCACCCCGCTGGACTATGTGTATAGTCCCGGTCGCGAAACGATTGAGGCCGCTGCGCTGGCCAATCCGGGCTCACTCTGGTTGATTGGCAATGAGATGGATCGGATTGATTGGGCCTACTGCGCAGAATGGCAAGGCAGCCATTGCAACACCATTGCCCACAGTGGCCAAGATGAGATCCTGCCGGAAACCTATGCCGTGGCCTACCACGATCTGCATACCATCATCAAAGCGGCCGACCCAACAGCGCGGGTCGCGATCGGCGGGGTGATTCAGGCCACACCGCTACGTCTGCAATATTTGAGCGCCATCTGGGATCACTATCAGGCAACCTATACGGCAACCATGCCAGTCGATGTGTGGAATGTCCACAATTTTATCATTCAGGAAAAAGCGCGCAGTTGGGGTGCGGACATTCCCACCGGCATCACCGCGACAGTTGGGGCATATGTGGATGAACCGGAAACCCACATTGACATGGTAATCTTTGATGCCCAGATTCGTGCGTTTCGGCAGTGGATGAAGGATCGCGGGCAACAGCACAAGCCCTTGATTGTCAGCGAATATGGGGTGCTTTTCCACAACGGTCTCTTAGGGTTGCCCGCCAATGATGAGGCATCGATCCATGCGTTTATGACTGATACGTTTGATTACTTTTACAATACCAAAGATTGCTCCCTTGGGTTTCGTAGCGATCAGTGCCGCCTGGTCCAGATGTGGAATTGGTATAGCCTGGATGATATTTGGGGCTCCTTTAACCCCTACGCCCGCCTTTATGATCCCACCACGAAACAAATGACAGTAACCGGTGAGCGCTTTCGTTCGTATATCTCAGAGCGCTAATTCAATCTATACTTGGTTCTGCCATCATTTAACATTTTTACGCGTGTAGAAAATGCTAAATGATGACAAGCACTAGTATACGTCCGCGCGAAGTTTGTACTTCAAGTCTACTCGTAAGTAGTTTGTTCACAGTTGTTGGGAACGCAGCCTCAGCATTGATTATGTCTGCCCTGAATTCTAGTAAGCAGCTATGTCACGCTGGCTGCTTTATGCAAAACAACAAGGAGATTTTGCATGTTGCGTAGCGCGCTTCGGCGTTTTTCTACCTATCACGTCCTGATCGGGCTTTGTTTACTACTTAGCCTGAGTATTACCTTAATCCTACAGCAAAGTTCGCCCGCCGCGGCCCAAGCGGATCTACCGCCAGCCACGCCGCCAGCGGTGGCTGCGCAGAATCAAGCCGCCACCACGCTCTTTCTGCCGCTCTTGAATCGCGACCACAATCCCTTTGTCGCCGATCGCTTGGGTTTTAGCAGTTCGGTCAGCCCCATCACTACCTTCCCTGGTGTCACCGGGTTGAATGCCGGCTGGTATGTGGACTGGCGTGTCAATCCGGGTGCCGTTCGACCGGGTGGCATGGAATATATGCCCATGGTCCGCGTCCATCAAGATTTGACCTGCCCCATCCATACCACGCCCGATCGGGTCGCCTGTCCCTATGTTACCCCCTATCGCTACACCACCTATCCAGATGCAGCCGCCATTGCCAGTGCCGCCAGCGCCAGCCCGGGGTTAACCTGGCTGATCGGCAATGAAATGGATCGATTGGACTGGGAAGGCGGCGGCCAGGATGAGATGCTGCCGGAAGTTTATGCGCGGGCCTACAAAGAGATTCGCGATATTATTAAAGCTGCTGATCCCACCGCCCAGATCGCGATTGGCGGCGTGATTCAGATTACCCCCATGCGGCTTGAGTATCTCACCACCGTTTGGGACAAGTACAAAGAGTTCTATGGCACCGATATGCCGGTCGATGTGTGGAATATCCACGCCTTTGTGATTGCCGAATTATGCGGCTGGGAAGAGCTCAGCGGCGGCGGGCGCGTCTATAAGTGTTGGGGCGCGGGCGTACCAGCCGGCGAAACGTCGCGCAGCGGTGAATATGTCGGTAACGATTGGAAACATATCGACCGCGATACCTTTGCCAAACAGATCCGCGACTTCCGCCAGTGGATGAAGGACCGGGGCCAACAGCAGAAGCCGCTGATCGTCACCGAATATGGTGTACTCTATGCGAGCATTCCCTGTAACAATGGTTGCCCGAACCCAGATCAGTACAACTTGGAGAATCCTCAAGTTGTACACGACTTTATGCTCTGGACCTTTGATTACTTCCTCAACACCAAGGATGCGGCGCTGGGTTATGCCGCCGATGATCATCGTTTGGTCCAGAAGTGGGCCTGGTTTAGCCTGGAAGATGTGGGGTGGGATTTTAATCCCCATGCGGCTCTGTATAACATTGACACCAAAGTCCTTACCGAAGCTGGGGTCAAATTCCGTCAATATGCTACAAACAATTATCAAGCCCTGCAGGCCACTTACGAGTAGGGTTTTGTTAACTAAGTTATGATCGGTTGCAAACCCCTCCCTAACCCTCCCCAGCTTGGGGAGGGAACTGCCACGCCACCGACGGGGTAACAGCTCCTCCCCCAGGCTGGGGGAGGTTGGGAGGGGGTAGAATTTACCGCTCATAACTTAGTTGGTAGAGCAGCCACAGCGGCCGCTGTGACTTGAAAGAAAATCCGCCGGATCACCCCCCTGCACAAACCGAGCCAACATGACAATGATGCCGACTGTTACCACTGCTGCCCAACCACTTCCACCACCGGCCAATTACCGAGCCAATGTCCCTGGGCATCTGCGCGCGCTGTGGGCCTACCGCGAATTGGTGTTGAGTTTGGCCCTGCGCGAGTTAAAAGCCCGCTACAAAAACACCGTCTTGGGCTTCTTCTGGAGTCTGCTCAATCCCCTGGCGATGATGCTCGTCTTTACGATGGTCTTCACCGTCTTTATCCAAAACAGTGAACTGAAAAATTTCCCCGTCTTCATTCTCTGCGGGTTGCTGCCCTGGAACTATTTTACGGCTGGGGTCATGGGCAGCATCAATGCGATTGTCGGCAATGCCAATCTGGTCACCAAAGTCTATTTTCCACGGGAAGTGCTGCCCATTGCCGTAGTGTTGGCCAACCTGATCAACTTTCTGTTGACCCTGCTGGTGCTCTTTGGCGCATTGTTGATCGTGGGGGCGAATTTTAGCGCATGGCTTTGGTTACTCCCCGTGGTCATCCTGATCCAAAGTTGCTTTATCTTGGGGTTGGCGTTTATTCTAAGTACGCTGAATGTCTTTTACCGCGATACGTTGATGGTGATGGATGTGGCGATCCTGGCCTGGTTCTTTCTGACACCGGTCTTCTATCCCATCGACCAATTACCGCGCAATTATGTATTGCTGGGGATGGAATTTGACCTGCATCGACTTATGTATATTCTGAATCCAATGGCCTCCATTATCGGCACTTACCGCGATCTGCTCTACTGGGGTTACCGCACCGACTTTGACTTTTTTATCCGCACCACGATTACGGCCCTGGCCATTCTCGCTTTTGGCTATTGGTTCTTCTGCAAGTACAGCAGCCGCTTTGGGGAAGAGGTTTAATGTGACCCCTGCCGCAATCGAACCGTTGATTCAATTCAACCACGTTTCCAAACATTTCGCCCTCAATCGGCAACAGGAACGGACGGTCTTTGATCTGATCAACAAACTCTTTGGCCGCCGCCGCCGCCAGGAGTTTTTCTGGCCGCTGCGCGATGTCACCTTTACCATTGGCCAAGGCACCACCGTTGGTGTGATTGGCGAGAATGGCTCCGGCAAGAGTACACTGCTCAAACTGATCAGCCGCATCCTCGAGCCGACCAGCGGTGAGATTGTGATTAACGGCCGCGTCTCGGCCTTGCTCGAATTAGGCGCGGGCTTTCATCCTGAGTTAACCGGGCGCGAGAATATCTACCTGCATGCGTCGCTACTCGGGATGCAACGCGCCGAAGTCAACCGCGTGTTAGACGACATCATTCGTTTTGCCGACATTGGCCCCTTTATTGACACACCCGTGAAACATTACTCTTCGGGGATGTATGCGCGGTTGGGGTTTGCCATTGCGATCTATGTCGAGCCGCAGATCCTGCTGGTCGATGAGGTACTGGCGGTGGGCGATGAAAACTTTCAACGGCGCTGTCTCGATGCGATTGAACGGCTACGGGGCCGCGGGGTGACCATTCTCCTGGTCTCCCACAGTCTAAATCAAGTGCTTAACATGTGTGACCAATGTCTCTGGCTCGACGGCGGCACGATTCAAGCCATGGGTGATGCCCGCGAGGTAGTACGCCGTTACCTAGCCGCCGTGGATGAAGAGACCGCGCAACAGTTGCTTGATGAGAACGCCCGCCGGCTGCTCGCCGATGGCGATGAAACACCCACTGCGCACGCAGCCCCGCTGAGCGCCCCGCCGCGACGTTGGGGGGCTGGGCCGATCCGCATTACCGATGTACAGATGTATCACCAAGCAGGGCAGCCTAGTTGGTCCTTTGCGCCTTTAGAGCCAGTGGTAGTGAAGGTTACTTATCAGGCCAGCCAACCGGTTGCCGAACCAATCTTTAGCATTTTAATCCACAAGTTGGATGGCCATTATCTCTGGGCCAGCAACACCTATGACCAACCAGTGGCGGCGATTATTGAAGCTGGCCCCGGTGTGTTGACCGTACAGATCGACGCGCTGGCGTTGACGGCCGGGCGCTATGCCCTCTCCGCCGCGGCCTATCCCGAGCCGGATCCCCCCTATTGGTCAACGCCCAGCGACTTTCACGAACAACTCTATCAATTTCAGGTGCTTTCGGCGACAGTGATCCACGGCGATGTGGTGATGCCCAGCCAGTGGAGCCATAGCACGCCGGCAGCGGCGACCGACGTTCATGCAGTGGGTGCGAAAGTGTGCTAAAGCGCGCTCCTGTTCTAGCCTGCTTTAGCAGGGCTTCGCCTAGCAGCCACAGGGCTTCAGCCTGTGGCGGTGATTTTCGTCAACATAAATCGTCATCGCGCGCTTGGCAGCGCAACGAGGAACCTTGCCCATGACTACTAGTCACCAAAGCGATCCACGCAGCGACCTCGAACATCGTTACTATGGCTATTTGCGCAACCAGGGCTATGCGACTACCGACGCCCTGTTGGGTGTGCTGCGCGCCTATCTACCCTATTTTAGGGACAAAACGCGTGTGCTTGATATTGGCTGTGGGCATGGTGAATTTCTGCAATTGCTGGTCGCGGCCGGTCACGAAGCGGTGGGGGTCGATATCGATCCGGCGATGGTGGCCGCCTGTACCGCACAGGGCCTCACGGCCTATGAAGCTGATGTGCTGGATTGGTTACCCACGCAGGCAAACAGCTTTGACGCCATCTTCTCTTCGAATGTGGTTGAGCATATGGATGCCCAGACGGTGCAACAGCTGATCCAGGGCGCGTACACCGCGTTACGCCCCGATGGCTTGCTCTTGATCGGCACCCCCAACCCCGAATCGCTGATCGTTCAATTTTACGAGTTCTGGCGCGATCCCACCCATGTGCGCCTGTACAGTCGGCAACTGCTTGAATTCTTCTTTGCCGATGCCGGCTTTACCCAGATTCAAAATGGCAACAATGCCGCCGCAGCCTGGGAAGGGATGGATGCCATGTTGGCCCCCATCCCGTTGCCGGCAGCGAGCGAGGGGCAAACTCCGTTGCCGTTACCCCCCCTGGGTGAATTGCCGCCCCTGCCACCGCCGCCCCCTGCCGATGCGCCCTTACGCCAACGCGTGACCTTTCGTGTGGTCGACTTTGTCTTTAAAAAGTTTATGGAGCCCTATATTGCCCCGCTGCGTGATGCGCTAACGGCCGAACGGCGCTATGCCCAGGGCTTAGAAAGCGCGCTACAGCACCTAAGTGCCCAGGTCCAACAACATGAGGCGCAGCACCAACTGCGCTTCCAACAGCTAAGTAACGCGCTGCGTTTTCCCTACCAGTCGCGCGAGCATTTTGTGCTGGGTTACAAAGCGGCCCCGCCCAGCGCCACACTGGCGGACAATTCGCCAGCAAATGAAGCTGCCCCCGCCGCAGCCGACAACGAGGAGTAGCCGCGTTGCATGTTGCGCTGTTGACCCCTACGCTGCCCTGGCCACCCGATACCGGCGGAAAATTACGGATCTACCATCTGCTGGCTGGGCTGGCACAGCAACACCAGATCGATCTCTTTAGCGTCTACTATGGTTCGCCGCCAGGGATTGGGCCATTAGCCCAGGCTTGCGCCAGCGTCACCTTAGTGCCGCTAGCCCCCCGCTATACGCGCTGGCGGCAACTTGGCGATCTGCTGCGCCCGTTGCCCCGTTCGGTGGCCTATTTCGATGCGGCCACGGCGCGCCGGCAGCTACTTGCGCGCAGCGCGACGACCTACGATCTAGTCATCTGCGACGAGCTGATGATGGCACCCTATGCGCGCCTGGTGGCACGCCAGGCGGCTTGCCCTGCCCTGCTGGTTCGCCCGAAAATCGATTCGCTGCACTATGCCGAGATGGCGCAACAGCGCCCGTGGGGAACACAGAAAGTGCTCGACTGGTGGGAGGCGCAACAGTTGCGGCGCTATGAGGTCGCGGCGCTGCGCCACTTTGACGCGGCCGTGGTCTGCTCGGATGAGGATGGTGCGATCACACGGCGACAAAACAAAGAGATCAGGGTCACCACGATTGCGAATGGCGCGGACACGACCTTTTTTACCCCGCAGCGGCGACCGGATCCCCGGCCAACCATCCTATTACTGGGCACAATGCATTACTATCCGAATGTGGATAGCGTGCTCTATTTTTTTGAAACGATCTACCCAGCGCTGCGCCAGGCCCAACCTGATCTGCAAGTGCTGATTGTTGGACACCAGCCACCGCCTGCAATCCAAGCATTGGCCGATCTACCCGGCGTCACGGTCACCGGCAGTGTTGACGATGTGCGCCCTTATCTGGCGCGCAGTTGGCTGCTGGCGGTGCCCCTACGCCTGGGCGGTGGCACGCGGCTGAAGATCGCCGAGGCAATGGCCGCCGGCCTGCCCGTCGCTTCGACCACCGTGGGCGCACAAGGCTTGCAGGTGACCACTGAGCACAATCTACTGCTGGCGGACACCCCCGCGGCCTTTGTCGCGGCCACCTTGCGTCTGCTAAATGATGACTCATTGCAGCGCCGATTGGGTGAAGCAGGGCGTAAACTGGTAGAATCCTCCTACAGTTGGCAAGCCCTCGGCCAACAATTTGCCACACTTTGTGCTGAAGTGGGACAAGCTACCCCTCCCTAACCCTCCCCTGCTAAGGGAGGGAAGGGTTGACGACATGACTGTTCCTTCCCTGTTTGGGACGGGAAGGGTTGACGGCATGACTGTTCCTCCCCTTAGCAGGGGGGACGCGCCTAGTAGGCAACCGCCATTGGGCGCGGTGGGGGTAACTTGGTCGTTACGCTTGACCATAAGCAACATCAACGCTAGCCAAAAATCAGTGAGGAGTTACGCCCTTTGCGTGCGGCGGTTGTTACCCCATATTATCCCTGGCCGGCCGATACCGGCGGGAAATTACGTTCTTACCATCTGATCAAAGGATTGGCGCAGCACTTTGCCGTGGATCTCTACACGGTCTGCTATGGCGCGCCGCCGGTGACCACGGCCCTGGCACAGTTCTGCCGGCGCGTCCAGGTGACCGCACTACAGCCGCTGCCCCATCGCTATCGGGTCATGCAGGATTGGTTGGTGCGCGAGCCCCGCTCTGTGCGTTATTTTCAGGATGCGCAAAGTCTGGCCACGATCCGCCAGGCGCTCACGGATCGCTATGATCTGCTGGTCTGTGATGAGATTTCCATGGCCAACTATTTTACCGGGCTGCCGGGCCATGAGCAGACGGCGCGGGTGGTTATGCGCCAGAAGATCGATTACCTCCACTATCAGGAGATCGCGGACAATCGGCCGTGGGGGACGCAACGGCTGCTCGATCAGTTGGAGGCACGACGGTTAGCGAGGTTTGAACAGACAATGATGGGGCGTTTTCATGGCGGCGTAGTCTGCTCCAAGGGCGATGCGGCCATTGCCGCAACACAAGGGCCGCAGCTGGCCCTCAAGATCATCGTCAATGGCGCCGATGTGGACTATTTTACCATTGATCGTGAGCCCGATCCGGCACCGACCCTGCTACTGCTGGGCACCATGCATTATCAGCCCAACATTGATATGGTGCTCTACTTCTTCCGGTCGATCTACCCGGCGCTGCGCCAGGCCCGACCGGATCTGCAAGTGCTGATTGTCGGCCACCTGCCACCGCCGGAGATTCAGCAACTGGCCGATCTGCCAGGCGTAACCGTGACCGGGAGTGTCCCGGATGTGCGCCCCTACATGCGGCGCAGTTGGCTCTTGGCCGTGCCCTTGCGCCTAGGTGGCGGGACGCGCTTAAAGATTGTCGAAGCGATGGCCGCCGGCCTGCCGGTGGTCTCGACCAGCGTCGGGGCCCAGGGGCTAGAGGCGATCAGCACCGATCTGATTGCCGTGGCCGACACACCCAGCGATTTTGTCAAACAGACACTCACCCTTTTGCACGATCGGGTCCGGCGCAGCGAGTTGAGTATACTGGGGCGGCAGGCGGTGGAGGAACAGTATAGTTGGCACGCACTCGGCCAAAGTTTTGCCGATTTTTGCGGTAAGATTGTCACTACGCATGGGCAAGGACAGAGCAGCCAATGAGCCAGCAACCGTTGACGCTCGCCTTTATGAGCAATCTTTATCCGCCCTATGCGGTCGGGGGGAATGAACTCTTTACCGAAAATGTGGTGACCGCCTTGCGTGCGCGCGGCCATCAGGTCCATGTCCTCACCGGCCGGGGGCAACACTTTACGGGTGATCCCGATCTGCATCAGGTGCTTAATCTTGAACTGGATCACAAGGAAGATATCTTTCTGGGCGGCTTGCCGCTGACCACGGCGCGCCTGATCCAATGGCACCTCTTTAGCCCGACCGCCTACCGCCAGGTTTTACAGACACTGCGCACGATCCAACCGGATCTGGTAATTGCAGCCAATCTGTACATGGCGTCGGCCGCCCCTTTGCTGGCGGCACGCCGCCTGCCCTGTCCACTGGTGGTACAACCGATGGATAAGTGGCTGGTCTACCTGTTACGCGATCTGGGCAAGTTAGTCCCCGGGAACACGCTACGCCACCGCGCCGCCTTACGTTTAATCAAACATGGCTTGCAGCCTCTCTTTCACCACTGGGGTAAACCTGACTATATTCTGGCCGTCTCTGAGTTTATACGGGATTTTCATACCACCGCCGGCTTTAGTGCAGCACACAGCAAGGCGATCTATTTAGGCATTCCCGTGGCACGCTATCCCTATCATTTCCATCCGCACCCCCAGGGACGGCCATGGCGGCTGCTCTTTGCCGGCCAGTTGTGGGAGGGCAAGGGTCCACAGATCGCAATTGAAGCCATCAGCCGGCTGCGCAATCAGTTGGCCTTGCCCCAAGTGGAGTTAAACATCTACGGCAGTGGCACGGCACGCTTTGTGAATAGCCTGCGCGCCCTGATTGATGCCTATGGGCTGGCACCCCACGTCCACCTGCGCGGGCTCATTCCGCGGGAACAGTTGGCCGCCGAATTCCAAACCCATGATCTCTTTCTCTTTTGCTCGATCTGGGATGAACCCTTTTCGATTGTGCTGCAAGAAGCACTGGCCAGCGGCATCCCGACGATTGCCACCACCGCCGGCGGTACCGCCGAGGGGGTCGTACATGAAGCGACCGGGCTGCTTGTGCCCCCGGCTGATGCAGAGGCGTTGGCCACAGCTATTACCCAGTTCATGGAGAATCAGGTGCTATACGAAAAATTAGGGCCATGCGCAAGCAGGCAGACACGCGCCAATTATGACTTTGATCATTTTATTGATCGCCTAGAGCTCTGTTACCGGCAGATTGCCGGCCAGTACCAAGTGAACCGACCGCCCTTGCCCCTCGCTCAATTAACAACGCCGACGTTGCGCTAATGGCAAAGACCACATCAGCAGCACACCAGAAGATCACTATGCCGCCAACCAGCCCAAGCCCCACTACCCTAACCACCAGCCGGATCGACCAGTACCATGACCTGGCCATCATCAGCCTCGCTTTGGCCAGTTGGCTGTTGATTGGATTGGCACGTTTCCAACTCTTTGGCTGGTGGCCACTTGCGCTGCTACCATTGGCGATTGCCCTGGTTGGCGCGACGCTGGCCTGGTGGCGGCAGCCAGGCATTGATCGGCTGCTGATCCTCTTACTCTGTGGGCTTGGCGCGTTCCTGTACACGCCACCAGCCGAACATCTGCCCCTCTCCAGTGATGCCGCGATCTATCCCAATGAAGGGGCATTTATTGCCCGCACCGGTGGTTTTCGCGCCGTGCATGAAGGCTTAGCCGCGGTGCCGGCGGCGGCGCGTACGCTCTTCTACATCACGAACGAGGAACAATATCCCACCGGGCCGCTGCAATCCTATCAGGGCATGGTCTATGGCGGGTACTATGTGGTTGACGAAAGCAGCGCCACCATTCGGACCAGCCGCATGAGCCTAAGTGAAGTCTGGTTTGCACTGTTGGAACGGCTGGTGGGAATACGGCTGGCGCTTTACAATACCGGACTCTTTGCTACCTTGTCACTCTTACTGCTCTATGCCATTGGGCGCCGCCTCTACCCCCGATCCATTGCCTTGTGGGCCACCCTGCTGCTGGCGGTGAGTTATCCACAGATTCACTTTGGCCGGGCACCCTATGGCGAGATCATGGGACAGTTCTGGACGTTAGCCGGAATTTATTATGCCCTGCGCTGGCTGGATGGGCGCACACCCTGGTTGTTAGTAGCCGCATGGGGAGCATGGGTTACGACTTGGGCTGGCCGTGTGGATGCACTGTTGCTCTTAGGCGCGGCCGGACTCTTGTTACTCTACGCCGCCTATGCCCGTGATCGCCGCGGGTTGACCGCCCTGGGCATGGGGTTGCCATTTGCGGCGGCCTTGATTGCCCTGAGCACCAACGGCCCTTATGTTGGTGCCACCTATGAGATCCTGATCCGCCCCCGCCCCTGGTTTGGGCAAGCGTTAGTCGCGCTGTGGATCGCCTTACTAGTGGGGACGGCCGTGATCTGGCGCTGGGGGCGACCACTGGTGGCCTTTGCCCAACGGCTGGCCGGGCTACTCCACCTGCTGATCTTTGCCGTGCTGGCCTTTATCATTTTATGGGCGACGGTGCCCAATGGCTGGCGTACGGCAGAAACAACGCGCAACTATCAGGAGATCATCTGGTACAGCAGCTACTACCTCACGCCGTTGCTTTATTGGTTGGCGCTGGCCGGGGTGGGATGGTTGCTTTGGCGTGGGTACAATGCCAAAGAGTTCTGGCTGCTGGCCACCTTTCTGAGCCTAGCCGCCGTCTTCTTTTACCGCTACACCTCAGCGAATGTCTATCCCGTCTCCTTGCGCCGGCTGATCAGTGATGTGGTGCCGCTGCTGGTACTGCTGGCCGGGCTGGCATTGGCCGCCCCCTGGCCGATCCCCCAGTGGTCAAAAGTGCGGTGGGTAATTGCGACGGTAGCCTGTGGTTGGATGCTGCTGCTCAGTTGGCCAGTCATCGGGCAGCAGGAAGGGGCCGGCACCTTGGCGCTGATCGAACAGGTGCATGAACGCGTCCCGGCAAATAGCGTGCTGCTCTTTGAGACGCAGGACAATGATTCGTGGGTGGGGTGGTTGGCGGCACCGCTCTACTCACTTTATGGTGATTGGGCACTGCTCTTGGACAGCGATACGCCTGATCCACAACTACTGGCTGAGGCGGTAACGGGGTTGCAGGCAACGGGACGCCCGGTTTACCTGATTAGCCAATCGGCCACCGTGCCGCCAGCCCTGGTCCCACCGGGTTACACCGCCACGTTGAGCGATCAACTGGTCTGGCAATCGTCGCTGATTGGGCAGACCCGTGCACCCTATCCACCCCCTTACTGGGAATTTGCGCATGCGATTAATCTCTATGCGCTTACTGCGAGTACACCACCATGAACCGATCCTTACTCGCTTATCTCTGCTGCCCCCTGTGCCGCAGCCAGTTGCAACTTACCACCGCGTCGCCGACCGACAGTGTGGTCGAAACCGGGCAATTGCGCTGCACGAATGGGCATCTGTTTGCCATTGAAGCAGGCATTCCGCAGATGCTTGCGCCCGAGTTGCCGGGTTATGCGGATAAGCTACGCGAGGCCCAGGGTTGGGTCGATATGTCCAAAGCCGAGGGCTGGTACACCCCATCGGACGAGATTGATCTGGCGCTGCCGGATGTGGTCGGCAAATTGGGCTGGGATCCAACGGCAGCCTCAGTCTGGGTCGGGACACAACACTCTTTTACCCACATGTTGACCCACTATGTGCGGCCTGGTATGCGTGTCTTGGAAGTTGGTGCGGCGCGCACCTGGGCGGGTCGCTATCTGGTGGCAGCCGGCTGTGAGTATACCGCGTGCGATCTGGTCACCGATCCCAATATCGGGCTAGGGCGGGCCAAATTCTACATGGCGCAGGCGGGGCTCAGCTACCATGTGGTGGCGGGTGATGCGGAATTTCTCCCTTTTGTTGACAGTGCGTTTGATCTCGTCTTTGGCGTGGCCGCGCTGCATCATGCGCTCAACCTGGGGCAAATGGTGGGCGAGATGGCGCGGGTCACCGCCCCCGGTGGCATTGTCGCTGGGCTGAATGAAGGCATCCGCTCCTTTCTCGCCCCGCAGGATGCCGCCTCACAGGCCAAGGAGAAGGGCTATGGCATTAATGAACATGTCTACACCCTGTGGGACTATTATCGTGCCTTTCAGCGCGCCGACGTGCGGGTTACCCAGCTAATGCGAGGGAGCGAGTATACCCATCTGCTGCCGCCACGCTGGAAATTGCTGCTGCAAACCATTGGACGCATACCCAAGATTGGCGAGTCGATTGGGGCCGGGCTACTGGTCGGTTTGCTACACGCGTATGATGGGTTGACGATCTATGGTCGCAAGCGCGGGTAATCAATCAATTAGTTTAGTGTAAAAACCAAGAGACCTCCGCTTATGCTTACATTGCTGAACAATCATGCACGCTTTTGGCTTTGGTTGCCCCTGCTTTGTGTCGCGGCCGCAGTGGCATTATGGAGCAATGGCCTGTTTGATGTCGATGATGCACCGATTACTTATCGGTATGCAGAGCATCTTGCGGCTGGCCAAGGCTTTACCTACAATGTAGGTGAGCCGATTTTAGGCACGAGTACACCACTTTACACGCTCATCTTGGCGGCTATACGAAAATTGGGGGGAGCAATCCCGTTCACAAGCAATGCGCTCAACTTCTTAAGTAGTATTGCTGTGGTTTTGGTAACAATGACGCTAACCGCCAAGCTTAGTGGTTCGCCTGTGGCTGGAGCTTTCGCAGCGGTCTATTTGTTATTACAAGGCTCGTTTGTACGCTATATGATGGCCGGCATGGAAACCCCGCTCTATACATTGCTGATCCTGACGACTTTTCTGGCCGTTGTTCAGCGGCGGACATGGCTAGCAGCTTGTTTGGCGGGATTAGCGTTTGTCATGCGACTTGATGGACTAGCTGTGGGTGGGTCGTTGCTACTTGGCCTATTGATCCAGCGTAGAAAAATTCCTTTTACCGAAGCGCTCGTCTATCTCTGTACAATCCTGCCTTGGGTGCTCTTTGCGTTCTGGTATTTTGGTTCACCGATTCCGCTTTCGATGATCGCAAAACAACATCATTTACAGGAAGCAGGGAGCAGCCGTTATTGGATTTGGGACCATCTCTTTATTACTGCGTTTGGTGCGCCACGCTTCCTATTGCCACTAGCATTGCCCGGCGTGCTGATCTTGTATCGACAGAGTCGCCAACGTAGTGATTGGCTTGTGCCTATCCTCTGGTTATCTGCCTATTTGGCGGCTTATACCATTGTCGGCATCGATTTTTATGAATGGTACTTGATGCCCATCTATCCAATTTTGGCGCTTGCGGTAGGTACAGGGCTGGATATACTCTTTAAAGCAATTGCTTTCCCTACAGGATTGCCCCGTATACAGCCAATTTCCTTTCTAGCCGCCAGCCTGCTGTTCGTACTTTGGCTAGGCTTCTATCTACCCCATCTGGTTGCTTCTGTAACTGGGCACAAACATAACCTACAAACGCTTGAAATGGGACGAATACAAGCCGGTGAATGGTTAAGCACCCATACACCACCGGATAGCAAGGTACTAGCGGGTGCAATTGGACACATCGGCTACCAATCAGAGCGTTATATTATTGATGGAGCTGGTTTGGTAACACCCTCAGAGCGTATTGCACAACTGCAACCGGACTATTATGTTTTGGATGGTTATGTCCCAGGGGAGCGTGACTGTGGGGCACTCAAAAGTTTTTCTTCTGGTGAGATTTCTTCTACCTGGGCTGATACGATGATCAGTAGTTGCCAACTATCACCGGTAGGAAGAGTGGGTAATTTCACCCTGGCCAATGTACGAATTACCGATTGGGTGTTAGGCAGAGATCGTCGTTGGCAACGCCAACCACACCTATACATAGAAACCCAGTGGCTCATTGACGAACCGCAACCAGACGTAGCATGGACACTTTTTGTGCATTTTACAGATAATGACGGCAATCTATTCTTTCAGCTCGATCATGTGCTTGGTCTGCAAAGCGATCAATCGCTCTTGCCGCCAAAAGAGTGGGATCCAGCCAAACGGATCTATGTTTATGCAGAAATGCCAGAAACATGGGCAGACACAAAGACAGCGGTAGCGGCCATTCGAGTTGGTCTGTGGAATCCAACGACCCAAGCACGGCTACCGATTGCACCAGGTCGTGGGCAGGTAGACAATAGCGGACGGCTTGTCATTCCTCTTTCCAATGGGGAAATTGAACAATAGAAGGAGCACCAACATGCAGCAATGGGATATTGCCCTGCGTAAACTTCGGCAAAAATTTTTGATGCGGCCACCCGCGGTCGCTATGCCTACAGACATGGCGACACCTCCCCAAGCTGCGCTCCCAAGCGTCGCCGGTCAGATCGATCCAACGCCCTGGATTGATCTGACTGGCATTGAAATGGCGCGACCGCTGGCAACCTATATTGACCTTGATTCCCTACCCTTACCAGCCGCAAGTCAACGGGAAGGCTATCATGGTGAACGGCATTACGATTACTGGCTTAGCGGCCTTAAGGACTATCTGCTGGTTAAACAGCGGCTGGCCCACCACGGCTGCGAACTGGCAACATTGGAGAACATCTTTGAATTGGGCTGTGCTAGTGGCCGCGTTTTGCGGCACTTTCTCTGTCAAGAGCCACAATTGCAGGTATGGGGTAGCGACCTCAATGGTGAACATATTCGCTGGTTACTTGAGTACCTAGGACAGCGCGGTCGCTTTTTTCAGAATTCACCTGCACCGCATCTGCCGCTGGAAGACAACGCAATGGGGTTGGTGATGGCCTTCTCGGTCTTCACCCATATTGACGAGTATGAATTGACTTGGTTAGCAGAGTTGCGGCGTATCCTCCAACCGGGTGGGATCGCTTATATTACATTACATACTGACCATACCTGGCAGATCCTTGGTCCACAGCATGCGCTCTACCACAGCTTGCTCGCCATCCAAGATGAACGCGACGGCATCTTGCACCCCGAAGATTTTATGCAGCCATTCCCCGGTGCCAGAATTGCCTACCGCTGGCGTGTACCAGAAGGGGTACATACGCACGTCTTTCATGCCCATGAGTATCTGCAGACGCAGTGGGCACGCTTCTTTACAGTACTTGAGCTGATCCCAGAGGGGTCAGATTATCAAGATGTGATCATTCTGCGCAAAGAGATGTAGCGCTATTAGTATTAACCACAGAATAGCACAAACGGATAACAGTGATCGAGAAAACATCAAATACAGGGTGTATCTCCATATGCATTCTCATGGCTGCGATGTTATAATAGTCACAACAATGGAATGTTGATTACGATCTCATTTCAAATAGGAGAACCCCTATGAAATTCACTATATCCGCCACTTACAGACAATTACGGGCTCTTTCATCTTTCGTTCTGCTCGGTTTACTACTTCTCTTCCTCTTTTCTTTACAAGACATTGACGATCATGCTGTTGCGGCACAAAGCAACGATACCATCTACCTTGTCAAAGATATCAATCCCTTTGCCACTGAGACCTTACCTCATAGTTCAAGCATTGGCGCGCCGGCTATCATGCATGATATTCTCTACTTCTCCGCCAGCAACGGCCAACAAACTGGCCAATTGTGGCGGAGCGACGGTACGGGCGATGGCACTTACCTAGTGAAAGAAACCTCACCCGAGGATGAGGTACCCGGCATTTTTGGCTTGACCGTCTTTGGTGATCGCCTCTTTTTTGGTGGCTATACTGACAAGAGCGGTGGCTTTCCGGACAAAGGAGCAGAGTTGTGGATCAGTGACGGGACAACCACTGGTACAGCACTGTTGAAAGATATCAACCCTGGTCCGGCAGATAGTCTCATTAGCTGCCCACGCCAATGTAGGTACGCAAGCTTCACAGCACTTAACGGACAGTTACTCTTCTCCGCCATTGATGCCGATCACGGCTTTGAACTCTGGCAAAGCGATGGCACGCCAAACGGAACTGGATTGCTCAAAGATATTCAACCTGGTCCAACAGAGTCATTTCCAAACAACTTTCTGAAGATGGGTGATACGCTATTTTTTGTCGCCGATGATGGCACCCATGGTAATGAATTGTGGAAGAGTGACGGGACACCAGACGGGACCGTCATGGTCAAAGATATCTATCCTGGTGCCACCGGCGCAGGTCCCACGGCACTGGCACAATTCAACAATTTGCTTTACTTCGCCGCTGAAACGCCAGCGCATGGCTTTGAGTTATGGCGCAGTGATGGGACGCCGGATGGTACAGTTTTGGTTCATGATATTAATCCAGGCCCAACTGCCAGCAGTCCACAACGATTTACCGCGCTGGGGAATCAGCTTTTCTTTATTACTTCGATCCCCTCAGATACCAATGCCGACGATTATCTGTGGGTCACTGATGGCACGAGCAATGGTACGCAACAATTTATGCAACTTTCTGATACCGGCTCGCTAGGCAAATATGAATTGGTCAATGCAAATGGTCGCCTCTTCTTCTTAGTGCTCAATGCACAAAATATAAGTGAGTTGTGGACAAGTGATGGCACGCCGGCAGGTACTGTCCAACTCGATGGTAACAGTGAATCTTACGCATTTTTATATTTCGCCCCACTAGGTAACAGGCTCTTTTTCACCCATGCCGATGCTACACACGGGTATGAACCTTGGCTGAGTGATGGCTCAAAGGGTGGGACCTATATGTTGCAAGATCTTGCTGCGAATGGGTTAAATTCAGAGCCAAACATTCTTGCTTTGACTGATCAACTTGTCTACATCATTGCAGATAATGGCAGTACCGGCCAAGAGTTATGGGCGATGCCGCTCCCGCGTGAAAAAACCTTTTTGCCTGTGGTCCTGGCCGAGTAATCGGTCAGTGCATTGATCCCAACACTGTCTGTCACTGATCGATTCATGGGCTACGACTATCGTTCCTTCGCGCTGATCAGTGATAGACAATGTCGTCACCATCCCCATTAGCAGGGTCAGACTTCAGAACCACTACGCCACCGCGACTGACTACCTGGCGTCTTCCCTACAACTGCAACACCCGCAATAATGCTGAACTTTTTGTCGAACTGACGAATCGGCACGGAAAGTTGCTAGCCTAGCGCTCACAGTCGCTTGACGCGCATAAGCTAATCGATGTTGCAAACGAATTGGATATGGCTGCGATTGAACGACCTCAGCACGCCCTTTCACCGGCGGCGCAGATCATTCACTTGTACCTCTGGCATCCACCCCAAGTGGGACGCGGTACAGTCGTCGCGGTGCAGAGAGTAGCCGATGGTATGCGCCCATTGTGACTGGATGGTTGGACACAGTTAACGCAATTTTCTATGCAGCCTTAATCGCGCCTAGCCCAAGTAGCTTACACGTTGGGGACGCAGTCCAGCCGATTAGAAATCTTGTTCGCACCGCAGCTCAATGATAAACTGACCATGCAGTTCGCACGCCGTTAGTGTAACAACTATAGTTCAAAGGTTCTTTACATCTATGAAATCCCAAAATTCGTTTTCCCCGCGATCGCTTTGGCATCAGCTAATTATGTTACTTTTGTTGCTAATCGGCATATTAACCCCAAACAACATCGTCTGGGCCGAAGAGCAAAGCAACAGCACGGTGACAGTCCCGCAAGCCGATTGGCTCGAACCGCGCGGGCTAAGCGTAGTTGATCTGGTCGGCCTGGTGCCAGAAGATCATCTGAGCGAGACGATTGTAAGCTGGCGCGTCGGTACGGGGATTCTTCAATATCTTTCTGGTACACGTGTTGGCAACACGGTAACCGTAAACGTCCGTATTGGCCAGCGTTATTGGACCGATGGCAGCAATTGGGCAACCCTCTTTGGCTGTTTGGGCAAAGCCGCCATTGCCGATGAGTGGACAGTCGCCATGCCTCCATCCAAAATGCGGATTTTTGAAAGTGGGCGGGATATTACCAACCAAGTAACGGGCAGTGTTGACTATGTGCCGGCGGGCCAGGTGCTACCCAGCAATGGCGGTCGGGATTGGTGGCGTTATGACTTTTCGTGGGGGCAGCCGGTCCAGTTTGCCGCCGATGGGGCAGTCGATGTCCCGGCCAATATGGGCTGCGCTTATGCCGTAGGCGGACGGCGGGAAAATCTAACGGCCCAATTTGTAGTGGAAACGACCAATTACATCAATGTCGAAGCGTTGGGGAGCGAAACCTTTACCTTTCGCTCCTACGCCGGGGCGGGCAATGCCGGCCATTTTGCCAATCTCAATGGGCAGATGATGCGCCGTTATGGCACCCGCCACGATAAATTTGACCTGCACCCGCCAACCGGCGCCGAATATGTGCTCGTCAAATACCCGCCTACGCCCGTTGATCCCTATATGGGGCAGCCGGAAATTAACGCCTTTATGCCGGGCAGCGGCACCTACCGTATCAACGGCCCGGGGGCCATGCTTTCGGTCGATCATGTCAACAGCATGGCGATGCCGCTCTATGGCCAGTGGCAGGATGCGGATCAGAGTGGCGGTGAGTATTTGTCCTTTTTCAACAGCCCCACACGCTTAGCCAGCCCAGAATATTTTGTGCCGGCGGGTGTTGCATTTGATCCCTGTATGACCAACGGTGGCTGCTCGGATGCCCTGCTCGAACAGGTCCGCAACACTGAAATGACGATGACGATCTACTACTACAACATTAGCCGCACCACCGAAGGGCTGACCAAATTACCGATTAAGCAGGTCGGGCCAAACTGGAGTGCAGCACGCGCGGCAACAAGGACAACGATGGCCGCCCCCGCCACAGTTGACCAAGTTTCGGCGGCGGTGACAACCGCGGCCAGCACTGACGCACGCTCAACAACCGCGGTCGCCCGCGCCCCCCAGCGCGACAATCCGGTCTACCTGCCCCTCATCTCCACCGCGCCGCCCGCCCCCGTGGTCTTGCCCGATGGCGACCGCAGCGCCTGCCCCTGTGGCTGGTTTGACGGCTATGGACGCATGTTCGATTATGTGCCCGGTCCGTAAGCGCGCCCAGTTCGTAATCACGTTGGCTGGTAATTGATGGTCGGTGGCCCCAAGTCGGGGCGATAGGCAAAACGAAGCCCGGAATCTGGGACGATTCCGGGCTTCGTTTTGCCGTGGTGTAACTTCGTCCCTTGCGGCCGGCACGCCCCGCGGCTGACGATTAATACACCTATTTAACAACTCCTAAGTTTGCATCCAACGCATACGGGCGCTAAGATGAAGGGATGAATCTGCTTACCGCGGTCAGTGCGTTTATCACCTTGTTACTCATCCTGGGCGGGCCATTACCCCTCTGCCGCGCCATTAGTGTGCGCGCCCTGCCCCCCTGGTCAACCACGGTGGGCGAGCAGTGGTTGGCAGTGGCGTTGCTCTGGCTGGCGCTCCAACTGAGCGGTACGACCTTGTTGGCGGCCAGTGGTTACTTTACGCTAGCCGGCCTCTTCGTTTGGCAGTGTCTGCTGCTGGGCATTGGGCTCTACTGGCAAGCCAGCCTGCCCATGCGCCCCAATTTGCGCCTACGCTTAAGTTTACCCCGCTGGACCGCGCTGTTCGTTACCCTGCTTCTCTTTGGCAATCTGCTGAGCCAGCCGATCACTGATTATGACTCGCTCTACTACCACCTGCCCTTTGTGGCCAATCTCCATGCCACGGGGGGTCTAACGACCGCTACGGTGGCGACGGTGGTGGCCTGGTACCCCTTTGGTTGGGAAACGCTGGCCGCGCTCTTCGTCCTGCCCTTGCAACAGGACCTGTTGGTGACCTTACCCAATCTACTCGTGTGGGGCAGTTGGGGGGTAGCACTCTATTGCCTCGCACGACGACTGGGCGCTTCACCCGCCGCCGCCGGCAGTGCTGTCTTGCTCCTCCTAACGCAGCCGCTGGTGATTGATCAGCTGAATACAGTACGGGTTGATCTGGCCATTGCCGCGTTCTTTACCATGGGGCTGGCCTTTGCGCTGCTCTATCACCAAACGCGGCGGCAGGGCAATCTGCTGCTGGCCTTGCTTTGTCTACCGCTCTTGGCCGCCTGTAAAAGTAGCGGCCTGATCTATGGCTTACTTTTGCTGCTGATCCTGGGCGCGTGCTGGTTGCGGCAAATGCGACCGCTGATTAATCACAGTGACCTGCGTGCCCTGGGTGCCGTATTAGGACTTACTGCCGCAGCGGCGAGCTTTTGGTATCTGAACAACTGGTACTATAATGGCAACCCGCTAGGGGCCGTGGCGATCCAGTTGGGTAGTTGGACGCTCTTCCCAGGGGCGCTCACAAGTGAGGCGTTACGCCGCACCATGCTCCTATCGATCTTTAACCCTGGCGATCTGGCCCACTGGCGCGCGCTGGGCATGCAACTCTGGCAGCAAGGTGGCATAGCCGGGGCGATGCTCGGCATATTGACCCTTTGCCTCTGCTGGCCACGGCGGCGCCGACGCTGGCAGTGGCGGGCGGTTGGCGCGCTGGCCTTGCTGGGTAGCCTGCTGGTTGCAATCTACTGGGTCACCCCCTATAGTGGTGATGATGGTTCTTACGGTTATCAATTAACCGCGCAGTGGTTGGGGCAAAGCTTTCGGTTTGCACTGGCGGCCAGTGCCGTGTTGGCCCTGTTGGCCGCGCTGGGTGGCTCGCAGCTCCCTGGTCGGCTGCGCTGGTTGCCCCATTTGGGCAGCCTGCTTGGGCTGTTGGGGCTGGCCCAACGCAGTACCCTCTATCTGCTGGCGGTTACAGTTTTTATCTTGCTCGTGGCGGGTTGGTTTGGGCTGAGCCGCCAGCATCGCCTGTTATCGTTACGCAACCGCTTGCAATCCTTCGTGACCACCTATCCCCAATTACTTGTGGTTGGCGCGGTGCTGCTATTGTGGGGCGGTGCGCTAGCGTTGCAACCACTGCGCGAACAACGCCGCCTCCATGCCTATGGTGAGTTGCCGCAGGTGGTGACCCGCATCAGCCCACAGCCGACCACCATCGCGGCCCTTTACAGCCACCAAAGTTATCTAGCCGCCGGAACGCGCTTGCAACACCGCGTCGTCCAGGCCCCGCTGACGCTGCGGACGGCAGCGGAGTTACAGCACTGGCTGGGGCAACAGGCAATCGACTTTGTGATTATTGGCCCATTACGCCCCGAATGGCAGGCCGAAGCCTTAGTCGTCGAGCTAGCCACAATCGCGCCCTTTGATCTGATTTATGATGGCAGCCCTAACCACCCGCAGTTCTATGCCCTGAAGAGACCCTGAGCACCATGCACATTGCCTTCACCGTCCACAAATACCCACCAGAGAGTCTGGGGGGCACAGAAATTTACACACTGACCCTCGCTCGCGCGCTGGTGGCATTGGGCCACCAGGTGACCGTTTTCTATCCTTCTGACAGGGTGCAAACCATCACGCAGCAGGTGGAGGCAGATGGCGTGATGCGCTGGCAAGTTCCACTAGACCCCACCCGCGCCCATGAAAATGCGGCCGCCCAATATTGGCACACCTTTCGCGACCAGGCGATTGAACGTGCGTTCCAAGATTTTTTGCAGAGAGCCCGCCCCGACCTGATCCACTTCCAACATGTCCAGGGAGTTTCGGCCCGGCTGATTGCGTTGGCACAGGGCCTACCGCGCGTGGCAACCCTGCATGACTATTGGTATTTCTGCGCCAACAGCCAACTGATCCGCCCCGACCGCCAGCCCTGCGGGGGGCCGTCAGCCGGCAACTGGAACTGTGTTGACTGCGCCACGGCGCGTGCCGATCTACAAGGGTTGCGTGCCCTGCGTCCACTTGTGGCCTTGCCCTTTGCCTATCGCAACCATTATTTACGCCGGATGGCCGAGCAGATTGACCTGTTTATTGCCCCCAGCCTCTTCCTGCGCGATCAATACATTGGGCAAGGCTGGCCCGGTGACAAGATCGTCACGCTGGAAAATGGCATGGATCGCCGGCGCTTGCTTGCGCCACAGGGGGAAGTGCGCCCGCCCCCTGGCCGGCCTCACTTTGGGTTTCTGGGGTCACTGGCCTGGCAAAAGGGGGTACATGTGCTGATCGAGGCCTTTAACCAACTCCCCCCCACCGCGGCGCTGACCATCTATGGCAGCGACCAGGCTTTTCCCGACTATGGGGCTGAATTGCGTGCCTTGGCCCGCCATCCCCACATTCGTTTTGCCGGCCCCCTGGCCTATGACCAAGTAGGGGCGGCCCTCCACCGCTTGGATGCCCTGGTCGTCCCCTCGCTCTGGTATGAAAATTCACCGCTGGTGATTCAGGAAGCCTATGTGGTCGGCGTGCCGGTGATCGCTAGCCGCCTGGGCGCGCTCATCGAAAAGGTGCAGGAAGGCCAGAGTGGTCGCCTTTTCCCCGCCGGTGACAGCGGGGCACTAGCCGCGCTACTCACGGAACTAAGCGCGCACCCGGAACAACTGACGGCTCTACGCCAAGGCATCACCCCCCCACCAACCGTCGAAGCCCATGCCGCGGCGGTGCTGGACCGCTATGAACAACTGCTGGGGCGCGTGGACAAAGCCGTGGTTTAGGACTATAATGGGGGGATTAGTGGATAGGTACATCGGTACATCGGTACATCGGTACATCGGTACATCGGTACATCGGTACATCGGTACATCGGTACATCGGTACATCGGTACATCGGTACATCGGTACATCGGTACATCGGTACATCGGTACAT
>JALHQH010000039.1:0-26660 GCA_022842065.1 Caldilineaceae bacterium | reverse complement strand
GGTACATCGGTACATCGGTACATCGGTACATCGGTACATCGGTACATCGGTACATCGGTACATCGGTACATCGGTACATCGGTACATCGGTACATCGGTACATCGGTACATCGGTACATCAGTAAATCGGTACATCGGTAGATTAGGAAAGACGAAACCGATATACTGATTTACTGATGTACCTATCTACCGCTCCATCATCCCTCCCCAACCAGCAAGCGAGGTAGAGCCATGCGTAAAACGATTGTCCTCATCGGTGCCCTGGACACCAAGGGGCCGGAATTCGCCTTTGTTAAAGCACAAATTGAAGGCCGCGGTCATCATACGCTAGTCATCAACACCGGTGTGATCGATGAACCAACCTTTGTCCCCGACATCACTGCTGCCCAGGTTGCCGCGGCCGGTGGGACCGCTTTGGAAGAGTTGCGCACCCAAGCCGACCGCGGCAACGCGATCCAAGTGATGGCTGCGGGCGCGGCGGTCGTCGTCAAAGAGCTGCATAGCCAGAGCAAGATAGATGCCATATTGAGCATGGGCGGCTCGGCGGGCACCGCGGTGGGGACCGCCGCCATGCGTGCCCTGCCCATTGGTCTGCCCAAAGTGATGGTCAGCACCTTGGCATCCGGCGATACGGCACCCTATGTCGGGGTCAGTGACATTGTGATGATGCCGGCGGTGGTCGATGTAGCCGGGGTCAACCGTATTAGTGCGCGCATCTTTGCCAATGCGGCAGGGGCAATCGTGGGCATGGTGGAGAGTACACCCCCCCAAAGCACGGAGAAGCCGCTGATCGCCGCCTCCATGTTTGGCAATACCACCAAACTGGTGGACCAATGTCGCCACCTGCTAGAAGCCGAGGGTTACGAAGTACTCGTTTTCCACGCCACCGGCACCGGCGGGCGCACCATGGAAAGTCTGATCGAGGCAGGTTATGTCGATGGCGTGCTTGATCTAACCACCACCGAGTGGGCGGATGAGTTGGTCGGCGGTGTCTTGGGGGCAGGGCCGACCCGCCTGGAAGCCGCAGCCAAAGCGGGCATTCCCCAGGTGATTGCACCGGGTTGTCTGGATATGGTCAACTTCTGGGCGCGCAATACCGTACCGGAACAGTTCGCCGACCGGCAATTCTACCAGTGGAATCCCAACATAACCCTCATGCGCACCACGGTTGCGGAAAATGCCGAATTGGGGCGCATCCTCGCCAGCAAAGCCAATTTGAGCAGCGCGCCAGTCGCCTTCTATCTGCCCTTACAAGGGGTCTCTGTGCTCGACTCGCCGGGCGGGGAATTCTGGCAACCGGCTGCTAACGAGGCGCTCTATGCTGCGATCAAAACGCAGGTGCGCAGTGATATTCCCGTGCACGAATTGGATTGTAACATCAACGACGCTGCCTTTGCCCAGGCCGTCGTCGAACAGTTATTGACTTATCTGAGGGCCGGAAAATAAAGAACCGAACCACTCGTTCCGCCGCTCTGCGGCGGAATGCAGCGCGGACGCGCTGCGTCCTGCATCTTGACGCAGCGCGTCAAGACGGCATTCTGCCGCAGAGCGGCGGAACGAGCCAAGCAAAGGAGCAAACCATGCCTTTTATTCCAAGACAAGAATCCTTACGCCGCCTGCGCCAGAGTGTGGCTGCGGGGAAACCAATTATCGGGGCGGGGGCCGGTACCGGCATTTCCGCCAAATTTTGTGAACGCGGCGGGGTTGATCTGATTATTATCTACAACTCGGGCCGCTATCGCATGGCCGGGCGTGGTAGCCTGGCGGGCATGATGCCCTATGGCGATGCCAATGCGATTGTGGTTGATATGGCCAGTGAAGTACTGCCGGTCGTGAAAAATACGCCGGTATTGGCGGGGGTCTGCGGCACGGATCCATTCCGGCTGATGCCTGCCTTCCTGCGCCAGATCCAGGCCATGGGCTTTGACGGCATCCAGAATTTTCCCACCGTCGGGCTGATCGATGGCCTCTTCCGCACCAACTTGGAGGAGACCGGGATGGGTTATGGCCTGGAAATTGACCTTGTCCGCCAGGCACGGGAACTTGATCTGCTCACCTGTCCCTATGTCTTCAACCCCGATGAGGCCGCCGCGATGGCCGCCGCGGGCGCGGATGTCCTGGTGCCCCACATGGGGTTAACGACCAAAGGCTCGATTGGGGCGGACACGGCGCTCACCCTGGCCGAAGCGGCCACACGGGTACAGGCCATGCGTGACGCGGCGGTCAAGGTCAACCCAGAAATCCTCGTGCTCTGTCACGGCGGGCCGATCGCGGAGCCACAGGATGCCCAATATATTCTTGATCACACCGAGGGCATCGGCGGCTTCTTTGGGGCCTCAAGCATTGAGCGGCTGGCCACCGAGCCGGCGATTGAGAACCAAGCGCGCGAGTTCAAAGCGATTCGCTTCCGTAGTGCCACAGGCTGAAGTGCCACAGGCTGAAGCCCTGTGGCTGATAGGCAAAGTACGCTGAAGCGCACTGGGGTACGGTGAGCTTAGTGCGCTTCAGCGCAGCTTTGTTTATCAGCCGGTGGTTCGGGGGCCCTTGGGGCGCACCGGCGTGGCGGCCCCGTCGCTTTGCTGGATACTTATAGGACACGCTAGTTCGTACCCCAACACAGGGTAAATCGATCCACTTGCGCACATCATCATGCCACTCTTAACCATTGCGATTATCAACTTCAACACAGCCGGCTTGTTACAGGATTGCCTGAACCATCTGCTCACATTGCCGGAAACACCAGCGCTGATCGACCAGATCATCGTAGTTGATAACGCGTCGAACGATGGCTCGGCGGCGCTGGTGCAGGCCAATTTTCCAACGGTTCACCTGATGGCGCTGGCCGAAAACCGCGGCTTGACCGTCGCCTCCAATCTGGCTTTGCAGGCGACGCGCAGCGACTTTTTGCTCTACTTGGGGGCAGATGCGTTCCCCCAGCCGGGCGCGCTGCCGGGTCTGGTTGACTATCTGGTCGCCCATCAACAGGTGGGAATTGCCACAGCGCAGTTGCGCCTACGCGATGGCACGCTCGACATGGACGCGCACCGGGGCTTTCCGACGCCGTGGGCCTCGCTGACCCATTTTAGTGGCCTTAACAAACTCTTCCCCCATTCGCCGCGCTTCAACCAATATTTTCTAGGGGGCCAAAAGCTGGACGAACCCCACGCGATTGACCTCTGTATCTCCCATTTTATGTTGATACGGCGGGCCATGCTGGAAAAAATCGGTGGCTGGGACGAGGATTTCTTTCTCTATGGCGAGGATGTGGATCTCTGTTATCGAATGAAAGCCGCCGGCTATGCGGTGATGTATTTGCCGCAATTTACCGTGCTGCACTACAAAGGAGCAAGTGTCGGGGTACGCAAACAGACCAGTGATCTCTCCAGTGCCTCCGCGGCGACAAAATTGCGCGTGACCAAACTCTCCACCGAAGCCATGGCCCGCTTTTATCGTAAACACCTCTTTGCCCACTATCCACGCCTCATCAGTTGGGCAATCTTGGGGGCCATCCACTTGTTGGGCACCGTTCGGCTTTGGCGTCTCCGTCGCCGCTTGGGCACAGCCGCTTAACCAGCGGCACCCAGCAAGCCAAGCGCCCCTATCACCCTACAACAAAACGGCCCCGGTCTGTAATTCGCCAATCAGCGGGGCGGCATAGGCTCGAAAGTCATCGCTGACATCATAGGTACAGTCGGCATAGAAGGCTGGCGGTAGCAGCCGCTCTTGGCCGACCACAGTTTCCAGGCCAACAGGATAAGCCTGCCAACTATTGCCCTGACGCGCCAGCGCGATCATGACCCCAGAAACACCTTGCACCACCGCGGCCACCGCGGCTTCGCCCACTTGGGTGGCCAGCGAGCGATCACTTTCGCTGACCAGCAGACTGCTAGAACGTTGGATCACATCCGGGCAGATACGCCGGCAACGAAGGTCCAGCTTTTGGCGGACCAAGTTGGCCAGATAGGGGGCCACCCCAGGCGCCAGCCCCAACAGACGGTTCCCCATGGCGTCACGCTCGGTTGTGCCCAGCTTCTCGGCCAAAAAGTTGCCTTCCCGATCGCGCACCCCTTCCGCAGCGACGACCAGACAGATCCCTTTGCGCGCGTGGATCGCCTGGACGCGCTGCAAAAAGTGATCCTCATCCAGCCCCAGTTCAGGCAGCAGAATCAGGTGAGGGGCATCCTGATCGCGGCCACGCGCCAGCGCGGCCGCCGCAGTTAACCAGCCGGCATGACGCCCCATGATTTCGACCACCGTGACATCGTCGAAGTTGCGCATGGCCTGCAAATCCAAGGCAATGTCACGCACCGTTTGCGCCACCCAGCGCGCCGCACTGCCATAGCCGGGCGCTACGTCCGTACCGGCCAGATCATTATCAACGGTTTTGGGGACCCCAACGACCCGTAAAGGCATGCCATCGACGGTGTAATGGACCGCGTCGGCATACGTCAAGAGCTTGTGGGCCGCTAGCATGGTGCCGTTACCACCAATCGCCAGCACCGCGTTGATCTGCTGTTTTTGTAGCTGTGTCATGACTTGAGGCAGCAGATCATCGCGCAAGGGATAGCGGCCACTGCCCAGGGCAGCCCCCGGCTGTTGTGAAAGCTGCGCCAGGTCATCAAAGGAGAGATCACCAAGCGCAACCCAATCGCCGGTCGCCAGGCCCTGCCAGCCAAGCCGACTACCCCAAAAGTGCCGGATCCCCATATAGGCTTGGGTTGTCGCGACCATGGCCGCCAATGTGGCGTTGAAGACAGGGGTAGGCCCGCCACATTGCAATGCCAAAATATTCATTACAAGCTCCAGTTGCACGCACAAGGCCGGGTCAGCTGTTCTGCAATTCAGCCAGATCGGCATCCACCATCAGATGGACCAGACCACGGAAATCGACACTCGGTTCCCAACCCAGAACGCGGCCGGCCTTGCTGGGGTCACCGACCAACAGATCAACCTCGGCAGGCCGGTAGTAGCGTTCATCCTGGACTACGAATTCTTTCCAATCAAGGTCGAGGTAGGCAAACGTCTCTTGGACAAATTCCTCAACGCTGTGCGTCTCGCCGGTGGCCACGACATAATCGTCGGGCACCTCGTGTTGTAACATCAGCCACATTGCGCGTACATAGTCCTTGGCATAACCCCAGTCGCGGCGCGCATCCAGATTGCCCAGGCGCAGTTCGGAAGCCAGCCCCAATTTGATCTTTGCGGCGGCATTGGTAATTTTGTGGGTGACAAACTCCAACCCGCGCCGTGGGCTTTCATGGTTAAAGAGAATCCCGGAACAACCAAAGAGATTATAGCTCTCACGGTAGTTGATCGTGATCCAATGGCCATAGACCTTGGCGACGCCATAGGGGCTGCGGGGGTAAAGGGGCGTGCTCTCACGCTGGGGCACTTCCATTACCTTACCAAACATTTCGCTACTGCTAGCCTGATAAAACCGAATTTTTGGATCCACATAGCGGACTGCTTCCAAGATCCGAGTAACGCCTAAGGCAGTAAATTCGCCGGTGAGCACCGGCTGGGTAAAGCTGGTCGGAACAAAACTTTGGGCAGCAAGGTTGTAAACTTCATCCGGCTCGTATTCTTGTAAAAGGCCGATCAGACTCATCTGATCGAGCAGGTCACCCTGGACAATCTCAATCTGATCCTGGATGTGGTGGATGCGCTCAAACTTCAAGGTACTGGTGCGGCGCACCATGCCGATCACCCGGTACCCCTGTTCTAACAAAAACTCAGCCAAATAGCTGCCATCCTGCCCTGTTACCCCTGTAATCAATGCCGTTGGCATCCTTTTCCTCCATTATAGCGTTCTAGGTTTTTATGTTTTTGCAGTGGCAAGATTTACTCGCCAGTAATCGATTAAATCGCGCAGTGACTGTTCCAGCCGAATTTGTGGCTGCCAGCCAGTGGTCGCCACCAGTTTCCGGTTATCACAAATACTGATGGGGACATCGCTCGGGCGCAGGCGGGTCGGATCGATGACCACCTCGACGGGCACGGTGCTTTGCGCCAAGAGCAGGTCGAGGACTTGACGAATGGTGTAGTGGCACCCGCTGCCAATATTATAGACTTCCCCACCCTGGCCACTTGCCACCAACAGACAATAGGCGCGAACCACATCGCGTACATCGGTGAAATCCCGTGCGGCGTCCAGATTGCCCACCGCCACCTGGGGTGGACGCAAGCCCAGCTCGATCTCGGCGATCTGGCGCGCAAATGCGCTGGCGACAAAGTCATCGGCCTGATCCGGCCCAATATGGTTAAAGCTGCGCACCCGAATGGTCGGCAGCTGATGGCTGTACCAATATTGGAGTGCCATCATATCCTGTGCGATTTTGCTCACCCCATAGGGATTATTGGGCCGGAAGGGCGTTTCTTCGTTGATCGGCAGATCGGTGGGCTGGACCAGGCCATAGACCTCGTTGGAGGTCACGACAAGCGTCCGACAAGCCGGGGCCCAACGACGCAGCGCTTCGAGCAAATGGAGCTGACATTGAATATTGAGCTCATAGGTTGTCCAAGGCTGCTGCCAACTACCGCCCACGTCGCTCCAAGCGGCCAGGTGAAACATCACATCCGGTTGCACCGCTTGCACCAATTCACTGACCCACAGCGCGTTGCGCAGATCACCGCGGTGAAGCTGCAGATCATTGCGCAACTGTTGAATCCGCCGTTCATGGCGATGGATCACGCCGTGAATCTCAATGTCGGTGGTTTCGAGCAGATAGCGGGCCAGATGGCTACCAGCAAAACCGGCAATCCCCGTTACAAGTGCGCGCACAGCTTGTCCTTTGCCTGAACAGTGATGGAAGGGATGTAGATCCCATGGAAGGCAACAAATTGACCGTGCTATAGTATAGTGCAAGCACAGCGATGGGCAAATTACGCGGCACACCATATAGAGAGAAATTGCGCAATTGCTAACCGCCACGCCCATAGAGCCGGGTGTAGTGATAAAGCCCGGTGGTAATCGATTGCACATAGATGCGCGGCTCGGTGACCGTCAGGAGCTCAACAAAGAGTGGATCATCGGCCCCAGCCACTTCGCGCCAATACTCGGCGTTACCAGGGCCGGCATTATAGCCGACCAAGGCAGAGACGATATTACCATCCAGATAGTTGCGGGCCCAAGCCAGGTAATAAGCCCCAAATTTCAGATTGATATGCGGGCGGTAGATCATCTCGTTGCTATATTCGGGGTGACCAAGTTGGGTCGCCACCCAGTGGCCCGTATCAGGGATAATCTGGGCCAGCCCCTGCGCGGCCGCGGAGGAATAGGCCCCCTCCTCAAAGAGACTTTCCTGACGGATCAGGCTGAAGTAGAGCAATGGGTTAATTTTGTTGGCCTGCGCTTCCGCAGTGATCAGATCATCAAAGGGCTGCGGGTAGGAGCGCTTTTGCAGAAAGATCGGCGCGTCCTCCACCAGGTTGGCCGGACTGAATTCAAGCAGCCGAGCCATCGTAATCAGGCTAAGACGGTAGGCCCCCAGCTGTTCAAAGGTCAAGCTCATCGCATAGAGCGACTGGGGATCATCCCGGTGACGCAGGTAGACCCGCTCCAGCGCTGCCAACCCCTCGGCCCGTTGATCCAGTTGGAGTAGCAGCGCCCCAATCGCCAGGTCAATATCATTCGCCACCGCCGCCGGTAGCACAGACCAACTGCCCCCCGGTACTGCCCGCCATGCCGTCAGCCATTGCTCGGCAAACGATTGGCTGCCATCATCGCCCGCCAGGGTTCCGGCCGGGCCACTCACCGTGGACATGCCGTTGAGAAAATTACCGGAGACCAACGGTGTTTCGCGCAACGCATAAGCCGCCAGGACGCCATAGTAGATATCGGGGGCGCGTTCGACCAGATCACGCCAGCTTTGGCGCGCCGCAGTCGCATTACCAGCCGCCAGCTGCGTCCGCCCCAGCCAGTAACTTACCGCCGGCCAGTTATAGTCCGGATAATCCTGCTGGAGCCGGGTAAAGAGCGCCACGGCTTGATCGGATAACCCCCGCTGGTAGGCACCCAACCCGACTAGATAGAGGGCCAACGGGGCACGGTCACTGGTGGGGAAGGCATCGGCCAAGGTCAGAAAATCCTGGGCCGCCTCGATCTGCTCGCCGGCGCGCACAGCCTGCAAGCCACTGCGCCACAACCCCTCAGCCGCTAGTGCATGGTCTGGATATTCGCGGGCAAAGGTGCGATAAGTACGCCGCGCCCCGACCACATCACTTTGCGCCAACTGCGCCGCGGCCTTATCGAGCCAGGCCTGGCCAATACAAGTGCAAGTGGGATAGTTAGTAATCACCCGATCCAGGGTTTCGATCGCCAAGGCATAATTTTCGGCCAGAAGATAGGCCTGCCCCATCTCCTGCCAGGCCACCCCCACCCGGCTGTCGGTTGGGTCAACACTGTCGATATAGGCCTGATAGGCGCTGATCGCCGGCAAGAGCGCGCCGGCTTGCAAGTCGATGTAGCCACGTTGGTAGAGGTCAAAGGGAATCTCACGGTTTACCAGCTCGACCAGGGCGCGATAGGCGGCACCGCTGGCGGGGGCCTCTTCGGTGGCGGCCCGCCAGCGCGCAATGGCGTTGGTAAGCTCGCCGCCACTGGCTAGGGCCTGCCCGGCCAGCAATTGGATCTCCGCCCGGTAGCCGGGGTTTTGCGCCAGGGCCAGGATCTCATCGTAGGCCTGCACCGCTTGGGTATAGCGACCAGCACCGGCATAGGTGCTGCCCAGCACTTCGAGCAGGCGCGCCTTGGCCACCCGATCAGTTGCGGCATCGGCGGCGCGCCGATAGGCGGTGGCGGCACCATCGCTATCGCCCAGCGCCAGATAGGCAGTGGCAATGCGCGGCTGCACAAATTCAGCCATCCATGGATAGGTTTCCAGAAAACGCCAGTACGCAGCGATGGCCTGGCTTTGTTCACCCACCGCATTGAGGGCAACCGCCCGTAAAAAATCGGCCTGTGCCCTGGCGTCGGCCACCGTCGCCAACGTAATGCCGGCCGTGGTCGAAATGAGGCCACTCACATGCGCGCTGTTTACACTCTGGCTGGGGACAGTCGTTAAGGTCAAGCTGTTGAGGATCGGGAGCGCTTCGGCCGGGGCAGCCTCGGCCAGATAGGTACGCGCCAAGAGGGTGCGCACTTCATTGGCTTGGGTGGCGTCAAGTGCGGCGGTCGTCAGCAGGCCGGTCAACAGAGCGCGGGCTGCGGCATAATCACCCACCCGGTATAGTTGGCGCGCCAGGGCCAACTGTTGCGGCGGTAGTAAGGTCGCCGTGGGTGATGTCCGCGGGGTTGGGGTCGGAAGCAGGGTGTGCGTAGCCGGCGGCAGCAGGGTGTGCGTTGCCACCAAGGTCTGACGAATCGGCTCGCCATTGGCGGCAACCGCGGTGGGCGTATAAGTTGGTTGCAAAACTTGCGCCGGCGGCTGGGATTGCGCAGCCAGCGCGGCAGTGGGTGCTTGTGCCTCAGCAGCATCATCACCCCAGCAGCCCGTTAACGCGAGCGCCAGGGTAAAGAGCACCCCCCACAATTGAAGTCGCGGCTTAGGCACGACAGGTTGTTTAAGGTTCATAAGTTTCATCATACGCGATCTTTAGCGCTCGAACAAATCACACGTAGGCAGCCACGATGCCAACCTATCGTTCCAATCCATCATAGGACTTACGCAGCACCCGGCGGCTGAGCGTGTCGAAGCCAGAGGGTGCTGCGTAAGTCCGACATCATTCTCACCGATAAGCCAACTGCCTGATCAGGCAGAGAACAAAAAGGGCGCACCGCAGTGCGCCCTTTTTGTGTTGCTGTGCTCTTGATTATATCACTGTGCAAGTGCAGCAATGTGTACTGTTATAACGTGCTTGGGCCGGCCAAGGTTCCCAAGTGTTGGGCCATTGCCTAACACAACAACGGTTTACGCCCAATAACCGGCACCAATGACAGGTACTGGCCACCAACAATTTCGCCTAGAGTCCCTGCGTAATACTGGTTGGAATAAAGATTTCATCCCCCGGTTTCAGAATCGCGTTGGGGCGCATCAGCTCAGGGTTAATCGTTTGTAACAATTTGAGCGGCAGGGCATAGTCATTGGCGATCTTGAGCCACGAGTCACCTTCTTGCACCTTGTAGAAGCGGCCTTGGGTGCCAATCTCAATGCGCGTGCCCGTGGGCACCAGCAAGCGATCGCCAGGGTGCAAAACGCCCCCGTCACGCATAATGTGCGGATTGGCATTTTGCAACTCAGAAAGGGTCAGGCTGAAGCGACTGGCCAGGCGCGTCCAGAAATCACCCGAACGCACGGCATAGAATTCGAGCGAGTCACACGCACCGATGCTGACGGCCAGTCCATAATAGCGACCCCAGCGCAACTTGCGTAGCCGTTCTAACTCTGCTTCTGGGTAGAAGGTAATCGTATAACCGCCGTCGGCACTACGCGCCGCCGAAAGTGAATTGACCAACGGCAGCATCGAGGCGTTAGCCTGTGCCAGCGTGCTGACGGCGGGTGCTTTGCTTTGGTTGGGCAGCCCAATCTGATTGGAGAGGCGCAACACATTGCGGACCTCCCCGTCCTCACGCGTACAGTAGATGGGCCAGGAACCGCCATAGCGGTTGACATGGATGGGGACGGTTGGCTGGCGCTCAAAGCTATCGGCCAGGGGACCACCGGCACCAGCCAGTTCGATCCACTGCTGGCTAAAGTATTCACTTGTACCATTACGACAGGCGAGCCGCGGGGGACAGGCATCAAGCAGCGTGACATCCGCGGGCGGGGTGAATTCCCAATTTTTGGCATCCGCTGGGGCATTGATCGCCGCCAGTAAAGTGGGATCGGCCAACACCGCTTCCATAAACTTATGCCAGATTGGCGCCGCGCCGGTGAGGCCTGTGCTGTCGCGCATGATCGTGCCGTCGGCATTGCCCGCCCAGACCCCAACAACCAGATGCCGGGTAAAGCCCATCGTCCAGTTGTCGCGAAAATCATTGGTCGTGCCGGTCTTGACCGCGGCGGGGCGGCTCAGTTTGAGCAGACTGTTGGCCCCAAACATGGGCGTGCGGGCTTGATTATCACTGAGGATATCGGTGGTTAGGAAGGCAGCCGCGGGCGAAATCGCCTGGACGGGGGCGACTTTGGGCAGCGGTTCAATCAGTTGACTTTGGCTATCGAGCACCGTCAGCGCCACTTCGGGGGCGATGTAGGCACCGCCATTGGCCAGCGTATGAAAGGCGCTGGCCATATCAATCAGGCTGACTTCATTACTGCCAAGCGCAAGCCCGAGCCCAAAGAATTTGTTTGCTTTCAGGCTATGTAGCCCCATCTGGTCAGCGTTTTCAACCATCCGCTTGGTGCCCATGGCGGCGAGCAGCCGCACCGCAGGGACATTATAACTGTTGGCCAGGGCGGCACGGGTGGTGACCAGCCCATGAAATTTCTCATCGTAGTTGATTGGTTTATAGAATTGGTTGGCCCCCAGATCATACGTAACGGGCACATCCCACAAAACCGAAGCTGGGCTGATCAGATTATCGTGAAAGGCCGTGGCAAAGAGCAGCGGTTTGATCGAACTGCCCGGCTGGCGGGGGCTGAGTGCCATATTGACCTGGCCATCGATCAGCTCATCGTTAAAATCAACGCTACCGACCATGGCCAAAACTTCACTGGTACCGGCGCGCAGGGCAACCAAGGCCGCATTGCCCAGATCATGTTTTTCTTTAACTTTAGCAACCTGTTCGCGCACCGTCTTTTCGGCCAATTCCTGCATCCGCAGATCGATGGTCGTAAAGAGATTAAAGCCGGCGCGCCGAGTATAGCCTTCGCCCATGCGGTCGTCGATCGACTGGATCACATACTGGACGAAGTGCGGGGCAACCATCGGCGCGGGGCTGATATCGCGGCTCAACTTTACTGGCTGGCGATAGGTCTCATCGGCTACCCGTGCGGTGAGCAGGGCCCGCTTGACCATCAGATCAAGCACAATGCGCTGGCGGGCCTTTACTTGTTCAAAGTTGCGGTAGGGATTGAGCACGCCCGGCGCTTGCGGAATCCCAGCCAACATCGTCGCCTCAGCCAGGGTCAGATTCGCGGCATCTTTCCCAAAGTAGGTCTGGGCTGCAGCTTCTGGGCCATAGGCCAGATTGCCATAGTTGAGCAGATTGAGATACATTTCCAGGATCTCAGCCTTGGTATAGTGGCTGGTCAACTCCTGCGAGAGGCCGACTTCGAGCAGCTTGCGATCCATTGACGGATCGTAGCGATCTTCGGGGCCAAGAAAGAGGTTGCGGGCCAGCTGCATGGTAATCGTGCTGGCACCGGAGATCACCTCACCGCTTTGTTGATTCTGCCAGGCGGCGACCGCAATGCGGAAGGGATCAATGCCCATATTGTCATAAAAACTGGCATCTTCGGTGGCAACAGTGGCGTCGATCAGATGGGGCGAAACGCGGTTAAGGCCGACCCACGTACGTCGGCCTTCCCCAAAGAGTTCAGCAATTTGTACGCCATTGCGGTCATAGAGGTAGGTGGTTTGAAACAGGCGGGGTAATGGTCCTGGTTGATATTTTTGTAGATAACTTTCGACCACAGCCGGGAGACGCGAGGCAGGGCGTGCGCCGACCATTTCCTGTGCCTGGCCAAAACAGCCACCGAGAAGCACAAGGAGCGCCAACGCAAGGGGCAAAGAGCGGTGCGGGACACGATATTGCATTTTCATAGCTGCGCAAGATCCTATTAACGACTTGCGCGCGCATGAGATGGTGTGTTGGTATGTTACGTAAGAAGCATCACTGCTGTACGCAAACAAGCTGAACAGACCAAGAGTAGGCGCAAGCCCTACGGTAAATGGTGCCTCTGGCACAAGCTGTCAAAAGTCGGACGGTTACACAATGAACAGAAGGCGCAATTTCTACTGCGGCTATTGTACACCTTGCCATTGGGTTGGTCAAGCGCCCTTAAGAACGAATTGAATCATTCTATATCTGCTATACAGTGTGGAAGAGCAAAACGAGTTTTCCCGGTTACGCCAATGCCTTGTGACGATGCGTCAACTTCAACGCCATTTTTGACAAACCATGCGGCCCCTGCTACACTGCCACCCAACAAAATTTCTTATCGAGAGAGGCGGAGGGATCGGCCCTGTGAAGCCTCGGCAACCGCGCTGCTATTAACAGTCGCTACACAGTAGCACGGTGCCAATGCCGCCAACGTTTACCTGTTGTTATTTGTAGTGACCATTCATTGGATGATTAAGATGTCAGCACGTCAACGCCACAACTTAATTTCTACTGGGACTACGACAACTACGATGGGCAAGCGCTGGGCGATGAGAGCACAGTCTGTGAGTTGTACGCGCCGCTGGTAGTGGACCGCAGACAGTCGCTGGGTAACCAACCCCTCTCATCACCAACTGATGAGAGGGGTTTTTTTATGCCTTTAATCTTTTATAAAGGAGCAATTACCGATGAATGTGATGAAATTTGGCGGCACCTCTGTGGGCAGCGTGGCGGCCTTTAACCAAGTCGCCACCATTGTTGCCGGACGGATTGCCGCCGAACAAGGGCGGGCGAAGCCCGGGGTCGTGGTTGTCACCAGCGCGATGAGTGGCGTTACCAATACGCTGATCGCCGCAGCACGCAAGGCCGCGACCGGTGATGAGGAGAGCCACGAGCAGACCGCCAATGCGCTCCTCGTCAAACATCAGGAGATCGCCGGTCAATTGGTCGATGATGGCAGCGAACGCGCGGCGGTGGGGCATGTTTGGGATGATCGGCTGCGCGAGTTTAGCCGGCTGTGCAGCAGTATTGCCGTGCTCGGTGAGCTGACCGACCGCGGCCTTGATGTGATCAGTGGGCTGGGTGAGCGGCTGAGCGCGCCGCTCTTGGCCGCTGTGCTGCGCGCCAAAGGCATCAATGCCCAATCCATTGATGCCACCGAAATCGTCATTACTGATGATATGCACGATGGCGCGGAACCGTTAATGGTGGAAACAACAGCCGCTACCCGTGCGCGCCTCTTGCCCTTGATCGAACAGGGGATTGTGCCGGTGGTAACCGGCTTTATTGGTGCGAACAAGGCCGGGGTGCCGACGACACTTGGCCGCGGGGGGTCCGACTATTCGGCAGCGATCCTAGGGGCAGTGCTCGATGCCGATGAGATCGAAATCTGGACTGATGTCAACGGCGTCTTGACGGCAGATCCGCGCGTGGTCAAAGATGCACGCAGCTTACGGCAGTTGAGTTACGAAGAGATGGCTGAATTGGCCTATTACGGCGCCAAAGTGTTGCACCCCAAGACAGTCAAGCCGGCTATTGCCAAGAAGATCCCAGTGCGTGTGCTCAACACCTTTGAACCAAGCCATCCCGGCACCAGCATTGTCGAGCAGGTGGATTACACGGCGCAAGGGGGGGTTAAAGCCGTGACTGCCATCCGTGATCTAAATTTGGTTACAGTTGCCGGGCGGGGGATGATCGGCGTCCCTGGCATTGCAGCCCGGACCTTTGGCAGTGTCGCGCGGACAAGTTCCAACGTCTTGATGATCAGCCAGAGCAGCAGTGAGCAGAGCATCTGCTTTGTCGTGCCGCAGAGTAACGCCGTTGCCGTAATCGAGGCGCTACAGGCAGAATTCAAGAGCGAACTGGAGCGGGGCTATATCGACCAGATCAATGGTCACCCCAATATTGTCATTGTGGCAGTGGTGGGCAGTGCCATGCGCGGCACCCCAGGCTTGGCCGCCGGCATCTTTCGCGCCGTTGGGGAGCAGAAGATCAACGTAATTGCCATTGCCCAAGGCTCAAGTGAAGCCAATGTCAGCCTGGTTGTGGATGATGGTGATGCCAACGCCGCGGTACAGTCGATCCATGCCATGTTTGAGTTGCACAAGCCTAGCGCCGAGCGAACCCTAAAGTTGCGCTAAGTCGAACGCCTTTGCGCCCACACCGAAGGCTGTACACGAGGCAAAGGGCAACCGAAGCAACTTTGCGCCTTGACGCTGTCGTAATTTTAACGTTTTCAACCGTGTGGGAAATGTTAATAAATGATGACAACCGCTAGCGTATCAAGGCTTGGCACACTTTATGTTAATCAATGGTAAATCTAAGATAAACGATTAGATGATATGGTATAACAATCAAAGCCTATGATATACTGCGGTTGGCAATCTGTGCCCGGACGAAAGGCTGACGCGGTGCCAGCTCATTTATATTTCGCGCGGAATGAGAACCAACGTTTTTACTGCTGGACAAAACTGGGGTCTCATTTCAACCGCAGCATAGCGTACAAATGAAATGCAGGTAGAGAACCATGCGTACGATTCCAATCATTCTCTTTGGGGCCGGTGGCGTAGCCAGCGCCCTGTTGCGACAAATCCTCGATCACCGCGCCTTTCACGCGACCACCTACGGCTTAACCTTAAGTGTCGTGGCACTCTGTGATCGTAATGGGGCCGTGCTTGCGCCCCAAGGCATCGCCGACCAAGATCTGCGTGACCTGTTAGCCTATAAAGCCACGGGCGGGCGGCTCGCGCAGCACCCACTCGGTGACAAACAAAATAATCCGGCGGCCATTGTGGAGATGGCCGGTCATGCCGGCACCATTGTCGTTGACTGCACGGCTAGCACGGATACCGTCGGGGCGTTAACCGTGGCACTGAGCCGAGGCTACCGCATCGTCCTGGCCAACAAAAAGCCGTTGACGGTCGAACAGGAGATCTACACCCGCCTGACCAGCGCGCCGGCAGCCGAGCGCCGCAAAGGCGAAGCCATCGAACCGCCGGTGCGCCACTTGGGCCGCTGCCGCTGGGAAACCACCGTGGGTGCCGGGCTACCGGTGATTGTCACCCTCAATCGCTTAGTCGCCAGTGGTGATCCGGTGATGCAGATCACCGGCACCTTTTCCGGCACCCTAGGTTATGTAATGACAGGTCTCGGTCAGGGCCGCCCTTTTAGTGAGATTGTCTACGAAGCCCACAAACTAGGCTATACCGAACCCGACCCGCGCGATGATCTGGGCGGCGTTGATGTAGCGCGCAAGGCCTTGATCCTGGCGCGCGGCATTGGCTGGCGGCTGGATCTGGAGGATGTCGAGGTGAATGGGTTATATCCGGCCAGCATGGCCGCGCTCTCTGTGGCCGACTTTATGGCCGCACTGCCCGAGCTCGACGCCGACTTTGCCGCGCAAGTGCAGACGGCAAAAGCGCAAGGCCAGGTGTTGCGCTATGCGGCCAAAGTGGCCGAAAATCAATGCACGGTAGGGCCGGTCCTGGTCCCGGCCGAAAGTCCGTTGGGCCGCCTGACCGGCACCGACAATCTGGTTGAATTTCTCACTGGCTGGTATAGCCCCAATCCCCTGGTGATTCAGGGCAAAGGCGCAGGCACCGATGCCACCGCCGCCGGTGTGTTGAGTGATATCATTGACTTAGCTTATACAAATTAGTGAGGGCTGAACTCATGAATCCTAAAATTAAAGTGGGGGTACTCGGTGCAACCGGTGCCGTTGGGCAGCGTTTTATCCAGATGTTACAGGGCCACCCCTGGTTTGAATTGACAGCACTTTGTGCTTCCGAACGCAGTGTCGGCAAGCGGTATGCGGCGGCTTGCAGTTGGAATTTGCGCGGTGATATGCCGGCCCACTTGCGCGATGTAATCTTGCAACCCTGCGAGCCGACGATTGACTGTGAACTTGTCTTTGGCGGCTTACCCACCGATGTGGCCGGGCCGATTGAACAGGCGTTTGCCGCGGCTGGTTATATTGTATGCAGTAATTCCAGCAACCATCGGTATGAAATTGATGTGCCGCTCTTGATCCCCGAGGTCAACCCAGAACATATGGGGTTAATTGCGGTGCAACAGCGCAACCGCAATTGGCCCGGCTTTATTATCTGCAATCCGAATTGTAGTACGACCCATTTGGTCAGCGCCTTGCACCCTTTGCACACCGCCTTTGGGGTAAAAAAGGTCTTCGTCGTCACCATGCAGGCAGTCAGTGGCGCGGGTTATCCGGGCGTCAGCAGTATGGATATTCTCGATAATGTGGTGCCCTACATCGGTCGCGAAGAAGAGAAGATGGAAGAGAAAGAGCCACAAAAGCTGTTAGGCCACTTGCGCAATGAGCAGATCGACTATGCGGAGATTGTAATCAGCGCGCACTGCAATCGCGTCCCGGTGCGCAACGGCCACCTGGAGGCGATCAGCATCGAGTTTGCCAACAAGCCAACGGCTGGTGATATCTTGGAAGCATGGCAACAATATCAGCCGCTGCCCCAACAACTGCGCTTGCCCAGCGCGCCCCAACCGGCGCTGATCTACGACGACCGCCAAGATCGTCCCCAACCCCGGCTTGATCGCCTGGCGGGAACGGTCCCAGGCATGGCGACCGTGGTGGGCCGGCTGCGCCCAGATCCCCTTTTCCACTTTAAGTTTTTGGCGCTGGGTCATAATACCATCCGCGGTGCCGCTGGTGGCAGCATTCTTAACGCTGAATTACTGGTGGCGCAGGGCTATCTTGGGGTGGAACGTAAAGCGACGGCCCGTGGCTTGCAGATCGCTTAGGGCGTAATGAACTACATTTTAGGCGGCTGCGCTTGTTAGAAAATTATGCAGGCATGTAGTACAATGATAAGAACCCTCAAGGCGAGGTGTTTGTGTGAAGGAGAAAAAAATGAGTCTATCGACCACAGCCACCCTAAAAACTGCTGAGACAACGGTCGAACTGCGTAATTTTGGGCGCGGCCGTCTGTCAGATTATTTTGCGGATTTCGTGATCTATCGAAATCTGGAACCTTTGGATCGACGCTTGCGCGGGCTGAAGTCGGCGGGCTACAAGATGGGATTGTCGAGCGATCGCATCCCCCGTAAATTTGAGCCTGATTATGCCAAAGCCGCGGTCTGGTTTGCCGAAGAAGCACAAAAACTACGCCATACCACGACGGCCTTACAAGAGATTCTCTTTGTCGGCGACACGCTGCTCAATGATGGGCAAGCTTATCGGAACATTGTCAAAGTGAGCGGTTGGAAGGGCTCTTGTTTTATTGGCGCTGATCGACTTAAACATGCACCAGACGTCGAGATTGAAGCAAATCAGCTGCTCTACAATGCCAATCGGTGGGCGGCATTGGGCGATTGGGTGGCGTGGCTACATGAGCAAAAATTCCGCCTGGATGAGCGCACACTCTTGATCGTTGACATTGATAAGACGGCGCTTGGGGCCAAGGGACGCAACGATCAGGTAATCGACCGGGCCCGGTTGGAAGGCATCTATCGCACCATGGACTCTGTACTGGGCGACGATTTTGACCGCACCGCGTTCGAGCGCCAATATGGGGAACTGAATCGCGCACGCTATCATTCATTGACGGAAGATAATCAGGATTATCTGGCCTACATCTGCCTAGTTCTTAATACGGGCCTGATCGGTTATGAAGATCTGCTCAGCGAAATCAATAATGAAAGCCTCAACGATTTTGAACAGTTCTTGCGTTGGGTTGATAGCCGGATGATGGCAGCACCACGCATGGGTGAGGCCTTTCGCCAGGTGCATGAAGCCGTTGTGGCCAGCCTGCGCGTTGGTGATCCGACCCCGTTCAAACAATTTCGCCGCGAAGAGTTCCGCAGCACGGCCGCCCATATGGGCAACGTGGCCGATAATACCGGGGTCGAGACCATCCTCAATGAGGAGATTACCTTGACGCAGGAAGTCTGCGATCTGTCAGCCTGGTTGAAAACGCGGGGTGCGCTAATGCTCTGTCTGAGCGACAAGCCCTTTGAGGCATCCTGCCCAACCCGGCCCGATTCGGAGTATCAGCCGCTACACAAAACCGAAACACATCGGGTCGGCACCTCAATTCAGGCACAGCTTGAGGCCCTCAAGTAGGATCAGCACCACCCGGCAGCAGTAGTTACAGCATGAGAGCTTACTGTCAAGCGCAGCAACTCATGCCATACTAGTTTTACTAGGGTGACAGCACGATCTTCAGTCAGCGCATATTTTAAGGAGCAAACGGTAAACAGCAATGGCACCAGAGAAAAAACCTTCCCCCCCGCGTAAGCCAAGTGGTGGTCAGGAACCCAAAGGTCAAGGCGGCAACTTTTTTAGCCGCGGCTGGTTTTGGATCGTCCTGGCAATTTTGATTCTCTTTGGTTCGCGCTTCTTTTTAAACAGTACGACTGATTTGGGTGACGCCGTTGGGTTAAATGATGTGGCGCGTCTGATCAACGAAGACAAGGTGAGTGAAATCACGGTTCAGGGCGAAGCCGTTATGGTCACCCTGAAGAACCAGGATGAACCAGTGCGGACCCGTAAAGAAGGGGGCGAAAGCCTCTTGGATACGTTGCAGGCCCTGGGGGTTGCGGACGAAACGCTGGAAAGTTTGCCGATCAACGTCGAGAGCGCGCCTAATACTGCGATCATTCTGAATTGGTTGATTATGATGTTGCCGATGATTTTGATCTTCGGCTTCTTTATTTTTATTATGCGCCAAGCCGGGAGCGGTGGTCAGAACCGCGCCATGCAATTTGGCCGTAGTCGCGCCCGCAAGCTTGAGAATGCCGACCGTCCCACCATCACCTTTGATGATGTTGCTGGTTCGGATGAGGCGAAACAAGAATTGCAGGAAGTGGTTGAATTCCTTAAAGAGCCACAGAAATTTGCGGCTTTGGGTGCGCGCATTCCCAAGGGCGTTTTGATGGTTGGCTCGCCGGGCACGGGTAAGACGCTGTTGGCAAAAGCCGTGGCGGGCGAAGCTGGGGTGCCCTTCTTTAGTAGCTCTGGTTCTGAGTTTGTCGAGATGTTTGTTGGTGTTGGTGCCAGCCGCGTGCGCGATCTTTTTGAACAGGCCAAAAAGAATTCGCCCTGTATCATCTTTGTGGATGAGATCGATGCGGTCGGTCGTCATCGTGGGGCTGGCATGGGCGGCGGCAATGACGAGCGCGAGCAGACGCTCAACCAAATTTTGGTGGAGATGGATGGCTTTGACACCGATACGAATATTGTGATCATCGCCGCCACCAATCGGCCGGACATCCTGGATCCGGCGCTCTTGCGCCCTGGTCGTTTTGACCGCAAAGTGATTGTTGATCGCCCAGACCGTAAAGGACGGGAAGAGATTCTCAAAGTCCATGCACGGGGTAAACCGATTGCACCCGATGTCAACCTCGACGTAGTTGCGGCGCAGACACCGGGCATGGTCGGCGCTGATCTGGAAAATCTGATCAACGAAGCGGCGATTCTCGCGGCGCGGCGCAACAAACGTTCCATTAGCATGGACGAATTAATTGAATCGATTGAACGAGTCATGTCCGGCCCCGCACGGCACAGTCGAATTCTTAATGAAAAGGATCGTAAGGTCGTCGCCTATAATGAAGCAGGCCGGGCGTTGGTAATTGAGGCGTTGGAGCATACGGACCGCGTTGCCAAGTTGACCATCGTTAGCCGTGGTCAATCCCTTGGTTATGTCATGTCACTGCCGGAAGAGGAAAAACGGCTGCGTAGCCGGGCCGAATACGAGGATATGATTGCTGCTTTGCTGGGTGGCCGTGCAGCCGAAGAGCTCATCTTCAATGAGCCCACCACTAAAGCGTCCGAAGATCTAGAACGTGTGAGTCGGTTGGCCAAAGCAATGGTCACCCGCTTTGGGATGAGCGACCTGATTGGGCCGATGCAATTGCAACAAGGGGACAGCAATCCATTTATGGGCATGGAGATCGGTGAGCAACGTTCCTACAGTGAAGATGTGGCGCGTAAGATCGATCAAGAAGTGCGCCGCATTGTCTACTCAGCGCATAATCGAGCCAAGCAGATCCTGCTGGATCAGCGCGATAAATTGGTGCAACTAGCCGAATTGCTCTTGGAAAAAGAAGTTATTGATCGCCCAGAATTCCTGCGCTTGCTTGATGGCTCAGCAGCGGCCCCGGCCCCGACGGCCGCCGCTGATTAACGTGTCGTCAATACACTGATGGTCCAAAACCGGGTTCTGCAGCAGAACCCGGTTTTTTGTTGCAATCCGGCGGTTGAAATAAGACCCAGGGTCTCATTCAGCAGAAGTAGCCGGCACCAAGTGCGTTCACGTTAAGTGAGTAAGGGCAACAGCAATCTGTGCAGCCACCCTGGCATTGTTTTTGAGCAACGCCAGGTTTGCATGGAGACTGCGTTCGCCACTGAGCGCCACCAACCGCCGCAAAAGATAAGGAGTAACCTCGGCGGAACGCAGCCCTTGGGCCTGGGCTTCGGCAACCGCCTGCGCGATCAATGGTTCAATTTCGGCGGCGGGAATCTCATCGGCGCTGGGCACGGGCACGGTGACTAGTAGCCCACCCTCTAAGCCCAACCGCTGTTTGGCCTGCCAGAGTGACGCCACCGCAGCCCCATCCTCACAGCGCACATCCACGCGCAGCCCACTCGTGCGACTGTAGAAAGCGGGAAATTCATCACTCTGCCACCCCACAACGGTTACGCCAAAGGTCTCTAAATATTCGAGCGTGGCCGGCAGATCGAGAATTGCCTTGGCCCCGGCACAGACCACAATCACCCCCGTGCGCGCAAGCTCTTGCAAATCGGCACTAATGTCCGCAGCATTACCGCGATGAACGCCCCCAATGCCGCCGGTGGCAAAGACATTGATGCCATTACGTTGGGCAATCCACATGGTGGTTGCCACCGTAGTGGAGCCGTCAAGCCCCCGCGCGGTGACAATGGGCAAGTCGCGCCGGCTGACTTTGCGCACATCGCTGCGCTGCGCCAATTGCGCCATCTGTGCATCGCTGAGGCCGGCAATCAGCTCGCCGCCAAGAATTGCAATCGTCTTTGGCTGCGCACCATGTTGGCGTACGATTGCCTCCATTTCGCGGGCCAAAGCCAGATTGTGCGGATAGGGTAGGCCGTGGGTAATGACGGTTGACTCAAGCGCAACTTGCGCCGTCGAATCGGCCATTGGTTGGTTTAGTTGCATAAGGACTCGCTTTCTAAAATCATTTATTCATTTTCCAGGGCACCGAGCGCGCGCAACGAGGATTTTTGTGCCTCGGTCAGCCCTTTGACACCGGTAATATTCATCCGTTCGTAGGGGCGCTCGTTGCGCACCACACGCATACATTCACCATGGTTGATATCCCAAATGCGAATAGTCTCATCCTGGCTGCCGCTGACCAGCCGTTCGTCATTGAGAAAGGCCACGGTCCAGATACAACCACTGTGGCCGGTGAGCGTGTGTAACAGTAGCCCGGTCTCGACTTCCCAGATGCGGAGCCGTTGATCATCGCCGCCGCTGGCTAAGAGCCGCCCATTTGGACTGAAGGCCACGGCCCAGACCGCGTCAGTATGATCAGCCAGGCGGTGGATACAGTGACCAGTTTCGGTAAACCAAATACAGACCTGGTGATCAGCCCCGCCGCTCGCAACCAACGCCCCCTCTTGCGAAAAAGCAACGGCCCAAATCCGACCTTGGTGGCCGGGCCAGAGTTGGATTGCTTCGCCCCGTTCAATATCCCATAACTGTAGCCCTGGCGCATCACCGCCACTAATTAGCAGCGGCCGCTGGGGATGGTAGGCGACTGACCAGATGCGGCCATAGCTGGAGTGCAATGTGCGCACGGTCCGCCCGGTCTCGACATCCCAAATCCGGAGGGTTTGATCTTCGCTGCTGCTGACGACCTGACGCCCATCGGGGCTAAAAGCCACTGACCAGACGCGGTTTGAGTGGCCGTATAGTGTATGTAAACAGACATTGCGCCGGATCTGCCAAATCCGGATGGTCTGATCATCACTACCACTAGCTACCAGGGCACCATCCGGGCTAAAGGCGACGGTGCGCACCCGTTCGGTATGCCCTTCGAGTAAGAGTAGACTGCGTTCCCCTTCCTGATCAAAGATACGCACGATCCTGTCATCACCACCACTGGCTAACAAGTGGCGCGCACTGCTCACAGCTGTTGCCCAGAGCTGGCCGGCATAGCCTTGCAGCCGATGGACCAACTGGTTGTGCTCTACATCCCACAGCCGCAAGCTTTGGTCATCCCCACCGCTGGCTAGAAACTTACTGTCGGGACTAAAGGCCATGGCCCAAACGCGATTCGAGTGGCCGGTCAGGGTCTGCAACAGCGTGCCTTGCTTTAGATCCCACAGATGAATATCTTGGTCATCACCCGCACTGGCCAACAGTCGGCCATCGGGACTGAGGGTAAGCGCCCAAATGAAATTGGTATGGCGGTGGAGCGTATGGTGCAATTCGCCGGTAGCAACATCCCAGACCCTGATCGTTTGATCAAAACTAGCGCTAATAAGCTGTTGGCTATCAGCCGTAAAGCAAACCATCCGCACCGTTGCACTGTGGCCGGACAAGGTGTGGTGCAAGCGGCCGTCGGCCAGTGCCCACAGTTTTACACAATGATCTTCACTGGCGGTAGCAAGCCATTGCCCGTCATTACTGAGCGCAAGTGACCAAATCCAGGCCGAATGGGCTTGCCATTCCCCCTGCGGCTCCCCTTTTCGCCGTCCCCACACGCGTACATAGCCATCATGGCCGGCACTGTATAACTGGGCACCGTCGCGGCGATAACAAAGACTTTTGACCCAACCAAGGTGAGCAGGGCGCGACCAAAGACATTCACCGCTGCGGATATCCCAGACACGAATGCACTGATCTTCACCGCCACTGGCCACTTCTGTGCCATCGGGGCTAAAGGCGACCGTCCAGACCATATCCGTATGGCCGCGCAATTTAAGTTGCAACTCGTTGGTGCCCAACTGCCAGAGATTGAGATCGCCATTGGTCATCCCGGCGGCAAGGTAGCGCCCATCCGGGCTAAAGGCAAGGGTAGCAATGCTGGCGAAGGTCTCGAGAAAACGGGCTGCCCGAAAAGTTGTCCCCGCAAAATTGACATCTTGTAAATTAGCCCCATGCAAATCAGCATGCCGGATATATAAGCCGCCAAAGTTGCGGCCCCGCAGGTCGGTATTAAGATGGACCAGCAAATTCAGTAGATTACCGGCACAGTAATTATCCTGAGGGGTTGCCGCCAGTTGCAGGGCATGCAACATGGCAAAAAGTTTCTGTTCAATCTCAGCTTGGTGGACAAATTTTGTGAGACGTTCCAAAATCGGTAAGAGCAGGTAATAGACTTGGGCATCGCGCAAATATTCTTTCGCCTTTGCCTTGAGTAAGGCAAAACTGACAAGCATTAAGGGAATATCCGCGCGCAGCTCTTCGACGACTAGTGTTACCAACCGTTCCGTCAGATAGGTGAGGACAACCGTCGGCACGCTAAAGCCTTGCTGTGATTGCTCTAGTAGCGAACGACGATGCAGCGCGCGCAAGGCTTCTAATAGTTCGCTGCGGGAAATCGTATGGCCCGTATTTTGCTGGAGTACATCCAGGCCGACCAGATCGCGTTCAATGGCCAGCCAATAGAGCAGATCGCGCTCCAGTAAGGTCAATCGCCCAAATTGCTGGTCGAGTAAATCGCGGACATCCTGGAAGAGGCCCGCCTCATTTTGCAGAAAGGCCCGAATATCACCATCAAATAGTTCGTGGATCGGGTCGGCAGCCAACTTCAACGCGAGCGGATTGCCCGAGTAGCGGGCAATTAACCCTGCCCAGGTTGGCACAAGCCCATGTAGCCCTTTGCCCGCCAATAAGATGCGCACACTATCCAGGGAGAGGCCACCTAAGCGCAGCGAGCGCACGGGGCCATCATTACTCTCCAATGCAGCAAATGCGCCCGGCTTTTCGCGCCCGACCAGCAATAGACAGCTATGGTGGGGCACTTGGGCTAGTTGACGCAGCCAATCTGCGTAATCTTCGTAACCGATGCGATAGTTACCGGTCCTGTTTTCGATTTCGACGAGTGCTTCACAATTATCTAACACCAACAGACACCGGTAGGTACGCAACTGTTGGTTCACCAGCAATAGTCGGCGTTCCAACGTCGTGGGGAGATTGGTTACGTCCGGGCCTAACAAAAAAAGCAGCAGATCATCGAGAAACTCATCAAGCGCAGGGACGTTGCGCAATGAGCGCCAGAAGAGGCGATCGAAACGTTCCTGCACGCGATGGACAACATGGGCCGCCAACATGGTTTTGCCAATCCCCCCCATGCCAAAGAGACCGACCAAGCGGCAGCTTTCATCGATCATCCAGTGTTCGATGCTTTTTGTCTCTGCCACCCGATCCAGAAAGGTCGTCACATCCGGCGCTTCGCCCCAATCTGCGCTGCGCTTTGCCGCGGCAGGTGCGCTGATTGGTTGTTCTGATTGGTCTTGGCGAATCGGCTGCGCCTTTTTGCTTACATTCTTTGTAAGCGAATTGACAGCTAAAGTTGTATTTTGGCTGATACTAAAGTATGATAACGGAATGAGCGCTTCCATCGCCGCGGCGAAATCAGCTGACGCAAAAATTTGCCCCAATGCGGCATAGTGATCAAGCGGTAAGCCGGCTAGTTGCGCTAACTCAACAGCTTCGATTGCTTGGCAGCGCTCTTCTGCGGCGAGTTGATAAGTAAAGGCCTGGATCAAGGCTAAGAGCCACTGTGCAGAAATGTTAGGTTTCTGATGTACGCGCGTCGTAAAACGATTTTCAAAGGTGCTGCGCGTAATCTGGCAACCCGTCAACTCCATGCGTGCCACCACTTGATCGATGTTGAGGCCGGCACGGGTCAGCAACTGGTTGACCAGAAAAATGATACGTTCCTTTTGTAAATTGACTGGTTTCATTGCGAATTAGTTTTACTGCGCATGGTACCTCGTCCTCAGTCACGCAAGTAACGCAGAATGCGCTAGTGGCGAAGTTATCAGGTTGTTTCAAATCGTCTATGGATCAGTGTACAAGATTGTAACAAAAAATTCCGTCACTTTTGACGTATAATATGCTTGATTATTCGATAAACTTCCTCTTGCACTGAAGCAAATGAGCCAGCCGCGTGAACCCCACAACTTCCGCTTCTGTCTCTGTCGCCGCCATCAATGAATTGTGAAAATGAGGGAGACGCATTATGCATTTACTAACAACTTTATTGCTTGCCCATCTATTTGCTGATTTTCCACTGCAGTCAAATAGTTTGGCTCGGCTAAAAAAATCGAGTATTCGGGGTGTACTGATCCATGTCTTGATCTATATGGGCGCAACTGCGCTGCTTTTGCAACAACCTTTACGCTACTGGCCTCTCGTACTCGGTTTGGGGCTTGCCCATTTCGTGATCGATGCTTGCAAGGTTATCTTTCAGAGCCGACGGGCCATTCTGTCCTTTATCATCGATCAACTGCTGCATGTAACCACGGTGGTGATAGCAGTTCACCTGGCCAATCTATCGTGGCAGCCGGTACCCCAAGGGGTTTTGTCAGATCAACTGCTTGGGATCGCCTTTGTCTGTGCGCTACTCTTGGCGGTCATGGTCTTTTGCTGGGTGTGGGCCAACGATTTGAGCGAAGAACAGATTAAGCGTTATTTTCTGTTACGTTGGGTAAAAAATGAAATTCTGCTCTTCGAGCAGCGGGTCGGGCTGGTACTGATCTGTGTCGTACTCTTGGGTCAATTTGTTGTCAACTAGTGCAGTGTTATCTAAGTTATGCTTGATTAAAAGCCGCGTTCGTCCCAGCGGGACGGTTGACCTTAGCCGGGAAATATCATGATATTCTTGGTCCTAAGGTCAACCGTCCCGCTGGGACGAAAAACCCAGCAAAATTTCCGTC
>JALHQH010000038.1 GCA_022842065.1 Caldilineaceae bacterium | reverse complement strand
GTGCCGGATCCGACAAACCGCTTCGCCTACAATCGCTACATGTATGTGGCTGGGAATCCCCTGCGCCTGACCGACAGCAGTGGCCATGTGTGGGAAACGGTGGTGGATGCGGTCTCGGTGGGTTATGGCATTGATGACATCTACCAAAATGGCCTAAACTGGGAAAATGGCACTTCATTGGCCGTGGCTGTGGTGCATAGGTTTCTTGTGGGTGATCGGCCGTGGTTGGTTCAGGTTCGTTCCATTTCCGCGTAAATAAAAAAGGGTGTTGTGCATCCCCTGCACAACACCCTTTTTTATTTACGCTGTCGTTCCTTACTGCGGCTGTGGGGGCAACGCGGCCACAAACTCGTCCCACGTCGCGGCGTCGAGTGCCGGGTTGACGAGGGTGTTGAGTTGGGTGAGGGTGCAGGCGCGCAGCCGCTCATCGATCGCCGTGGGGATGGTGCCCAAGCGATGGTTCAACATGGCGACAAGGGTACGATAGCTGCCTTGTTCAATGCCTTGTTCAATGCCTTGTTGCAGTTTTTTCTGAGCCAGTTCAGTTAGCACGGTGAAGAGCCAGGGATCTTCGTCGCTGGGAGGATAGTCACGCAAAAAATCTTCTTTGGTATACATATTTGGAATCTCCTTTCCGAATTGCCGCAACACCTGTTTCCAGTAGATACTGACGTCTGCAAAGAGGGTGGGTTCCCGCTCGATCGTCGTGTAGGCCGCAATCACACGCTCGATCTTGTCCGAAAAGAGTGCTAATACCGGGTTATCAGTCCTGCTACAGATGATAAAGCGCACTGGCTTCAGGGTGCTGATGGTGACATCATAAACCGTGTTGTTCTGTGTGGCGACCGCTTGCCCTGTCTGCAGCAGCGGATTGAGCAAGTTGCGCGGAAAGTGGCTGGTCAGCACATAGAGATTCACCGCGTCGCGCTTAACCTCTTTCACCTTGCAGTAGTTGGTCAGGTGCCCATAAAACTCTTCCAGCGAGTGACCGTTGAACGATTCGCTGTAGGACTTGAACGAGAAGAGATTGTGTTCGTTCAATGCGCCAAAGACCTGCCAGTAGATGGGCGGTAGCGTCGGTTCAACCACCGTTTCCCGCCGTACGCTGATGATGTCAATCAGTTGGCTCTTCATCGAGATGCCGATCTCGACTTCGGTCTCGTAGCCCAACTGTTGCATCACCGGGGTCAACGCCAGCCCTGCGGCCCGATGATATTGCAGAAGCTCGTCGTCGTTAGGCTTGTCGTCGTGATTGTCGGGTTGTGCTTTCATTGCTCCTATTTTACAAAAGTCGGCAGGGGCTGTCAAGGCCGCCTAGTGACGCCGCGACGGCATCTTTACCTCTTACACGCTGACCAGCCTTCTGCCAGCTCAGGATACAGCTATGGGTGTCATCGCTCCCCATCCGCCGCCTGAAACGCAGCCAGCAGCGCTTCCATCCCCGCCAGGATCAGATCCGGTGGTGGATTGCCCGCCTCAAAGTCGGCCTGGCTGCTGATGCCGGTGAGCACGCCGGCGGTGACGAGGCCCAACTTGGTGGCACCGGCGATGTCGGTCTCGTAGCGGTCGCCGACCATGAGGGTGGTGGTGGGCTCGGCGCTGAGGCGGTGCATGGCCAACTCGTACATGCCTGGGTAGGGTTTGCCCACAATCTCCGGCTCGACATCGGTGGCGGCCTTGAGCATGGCGATAATGCTGCCGGTGCCGGGGATCTGCCCCCGCTCGGCGGGATAGGTGGGGTCGATGTTGGTGCCGACAAAACGGGCGCCGTTGCGGATCGCCAGCGCCACATTCGCCACATCCTCGTAAGTCAGGTTAAAGTTGATCCCCGCCACAGCAAACTCGGCTTCGTCCGGGTCGGTGACCAGCGTAAAGCCTTCGTTGAGCAGGGCGGTGCGCAAGCCTTCCATGCCCAACATGATCACCTTGCCCTTGGCCGGGGCCTGCTCGCCCAGCCAGGCCGCGGTTGCTTCGGCACTGCCCAGGATGTTGATCGGCTGTGCCTTAATATCCATCTTGGCCAGCTTGTCGGCAAACATTTCTGAAGTGTTGCTGGCATTGTTGGTGATACAGAGCCAGCGCCGCCCTGTTTGGTCAAGATAGTCGAGCATCGCCTGCACACCGGGCAACGGTCGGTTCCCCACGTAGATCACCCCATCCATATCAAACAAAACTGCCCGCACCTGGCGCAGTTTCAATCCCGCTTCGGCTAATTCCGCCATGATCGCTCCTGATCTTCGCTATCGACTGATGTAATTACACGCTTTACCACAGAGAACGCAGCGGTCACAGAGAACACAGAGTTTTTCTCCGTGACCTCTGCGTTCTCTGTGACCTCTGTGGCAAAACTAAAGATATTTAATCTGAAAAATCGCCTATCGATTTATGATGTACGCTCTTCATTAACAAGCACGCTTTCAACGGTATCCTGTTCGACATCGGCAGCGGCGGTGGCAACGGCCCAGGCGACGACGAACCAGACCCCGCCCCCTATCAACAACGCCATACCGATGCTGGCGGGCTGCAACGGCACATTGCCGCGCACAATCCCCACCACCGTTAATAAAATCCCCAACAGGCCAAAACCCAGCCCAACTTTGATCGCTCCTGAAAACTTCATTGTCTGTCCCATCTTGAATTGCCCACTAGAGGATGACAAGATGACAAGGTGAAGGGGTGACAAGATGACCTTGTCTACCAAATCACCTTGTCACCTTGTCACCTTGTCACCTTGTCACCTTGTCACCTTGTCACCTTGTCACCTTGTCACCTTGTCATCCCTCACTCCTCATGGGCGCGTAAATCTTGTACGTTGAGCTGCAATCGCCGCCGCCCCTGCCACTCGTTGACTTCGAGCTGGAAGGCGATGTCGATGCGGCTGCCTTCGCTCAATTCCTTGGCCCAAGCACCCTGTTGAAAGGCGACCGCATCGACCACAGTGGTATTTACCCCGCCGTCGAGGATCAGGCGCAGATGCTGTTTTTGGCCGCCGATTGGCTTGGCCTCGCGCACGCGCACCCCCCGTGCCAGCAACACGGGCATCGGGTTCTCCTGGCCGGTTGGTTCCAGCCGCGTAAATTGCTCCTGGACCGCCCAGGTTGCCTCGGCCAGTTCGATGGCGGCGTCAATCGTCAGGCTGGGGCGCAAGGAGGGATGAATGCTCAGTTCGCGCTGGGCGACTTCACAGAGGGCCGCTTTGAAAGCGGGTAATTGGGCGGTGGCTACGGTAAAGCCGGCGGCGCGGCTGTGACCACCGTGGCGCACCAGCAGTTGACTCACCTCATCCAGTGCGCTGCTAATGTCAAATTCGGGGATGCTGCGGGCGCTGCCGCGCGATTCATCCGGTCCCTCTTCGATCACCAGGGCTGGGCGGTAGAAACGTTCGGTCAGCCGGCCGGCGACCAACCCCACAATGCCGGCACGAAAGTTGGGGCTATGGACCACATAGAGCGGTGCATCATCACCGACTTGGGCGGCCACTTGCGCTTCGGCCTCTTTCTGCGCCGATTCCGTGAGGTCACGCCGCTCTTGGTTGAGCGCTTCGAGTTCACTGGTTAGGTTGTAGGCCTGTACCGTGTCGGTGGTACGCAGCAGTTGATAGGCGAGCTTGGCATGGGCCAGCCGCCCGGCTGCGTTAATACGCGGCGCAATGCGAAAACCAATCGCGGTGGCGTCAATATGCCCGGCGGTGAGATCGGCGCGGGCAAAGAGTTCGGCCAGCCCGACCCGTTGGGTGTTGTTTAACTGGGCCAGCCCGCGCTGGACTAATCCCCGGTTTTCGCCCAGCAGCGGCATCAGATCAGCCACTGTGCCAATCGCCACCAGGTCGAGCAAGCTTTCTTCTACATCACGCGCCTGCGTTTCTGACAGTTTCCCGCCCCGTTTGTTCGCCATCGCCCGCAAGACGGCCTGCGCCAGGCGATAGGCCACCCCCACCCCGGCCAGTCGCGAAAATTTGCTGGGACAATCCTTGCGCCGCGGATTGATCACCGCCAGCGCCGGCGGTAATTCTGGCCCCACCGAGTGGTGGTCGGTGATGATGACCTCGATACCCAGTTGTTTGGCCCGTTGCACCTCGGCGACGCTGCGAATGCCACAGTCCACCGTCACAATCAGCTTGGCCTGCTGGGCGATCCGTTCAATTGCTTCCAGGTTGAGGCCATAGCCTTCGTCAACGCGGTCGGGAATATAGGGACCAACCCGGCCACCAGCCGCTTGCAAGGCGGTCACCAACAGCGTCGTCGCGGTCACCCCGTCGGCGTCAAAGTCACCATAGACGCAGATCGTTTCCCCCCGCTCAATCGCCCGCACCAGGCGCGCCACCGCCTCGGTCATATCTTTGAGCCGATAAGGATTATCCTGCACCGCGTCGTCGTGCGTGAGAAAGGCGCGCACCGCGTCCGGCGTCGCCACCCCGCGGTTATAGAGCACCTGTACCAACAGGGGGTGTTCCGGGATCTGATCGAGTAACGCTTGGGGGGCGGGTGGCTGAATCACCCAATTTTTTGCTTGACGCAGTGGCATAGGTTTTGGGTTACGTGAAACGTGATACGTGATGCGTGAAACGTGATACGTGATACGTGATCTGAGTTATGCAGCACGCAGCACGCATCACGTATCACAAGTTAGTGGGTAGATTATAGATGATTGCTGGGAGGAGGCCAAAACTGGGGGGATCGATTGACGTGTGGTATGCTATTTCCTATGTCATCTACGATTGAGCGCCTGCGCCGTTTACACAATCCACGTCCGCAACGCGACCGTGCGGCGGACGATGAGGTCGCGCCTGCTCCAATGTCCACCCCTGTGCCGGCCCAACCGCTACCCCCTGCGTCGCCCGTGCGATCTCCACGCCGCACCGATACCCGTTTGGAAAGTCTGGTGCCTGGTGCGGTGCTTGAAAATGACCATGGCACCTGTTATGTGGTCACCGAGCGTTTTGCGGTTGATGCGGACCGGGGCAACCACACGCTGGCCGATCTGCTCGCCCACCATCCATTTACCTTTGCCCCGTTGCACCCCACCTTTGGCCTGCATGATGCTTGTGACTTTCGCCAGGCTATTTTTCTCGACACCGAAACGACTGGTCTCGGTGGCGGCGCGGGGGTCTACTGTTTTATGGTGGGGGTTGGTACCTTTGAAGCCGCGGTTGAAGCGCCCGCGCAGACCGACTTTGTCGTGCGCCAGTTTTTTATGCGTCAACCCGGTGAAGAAGGGGCGCTGCTGCTGGCGTTGACGGCGCTGCTCGAAGCATACGGCATGAGCGTGACCTTTAATGGGCGCACCTTTGACTTGCCCCTGTTGCGCACCCGGCTGCGCCAGAACCAGCATATCTATCCCGAATTGCGCGGCAGTGGCCGCCTGCTGGATGCCAACCGTCCGCATCTGGATCTGTTGCATCCGGCGCGGCGCCTTTGGAAGCGGCGGCTACAAAGTTGCCGGCTAATCAACCTGGAAGCACAGATCCTGGGGCGCACGCGCAGTGAAGAGGATGTCCCCGGCAGCCTGATCCCCCAGCTTTACACTGACTATTTGCGCAACGGTGATGCCAGTGCCATGGGCGGGATCTTCTACCACAACCGCGAAGATATTGTCTCGATGGTCGGCATTGCCGCGGCCCTCTGCGCCACTTTCGGCAGTGAGACCAGTCCCAAACATGAATTACCTGGCCTGGACTGGTTGGCACTGGGTAACTGCTATGTCACCCAGGAACGCTGGGGAGCGGCTGAGGAAGCCTTTGGCGCGGCGCTAGAACGACTGCACGGCAACCCCGCGCAAGCCGACGCCTTTGCGGCCCTTGCCGCCCTACAAAAACGCCTGGGCCGCTGGGCCGAAGCCGCGGCCACCTGGGAGCGCTGGCTCACCACCGTACCCGGCGTGGATGTCACCCCCTATGTCGAACTCGCCAAATATGCCGAATGGCAATGCAAAGACCCCGCCCAAGCCGCCATGTGGACCGGTTGGGCCCTTCACACCCTGCGCCGCGCCCCCGCTTGGCAACAATCCACCAGCGTCCTCACCGAGCTGGAACACCGGCTTGCCCGGTTGCAACGGAAGGTGGGAGAGTGACAAGGTGAGGGGGTGACAAGGTGAGGAGGTGAAAGGGTGACAGGTAAGTAGCGATCACCTTGTCACCCCCTCACCTTGTCACCTTGTCACCCCCTCAGCAACGTCGGCACCGCCTCATGCCACGTCGTCGCACCTTCGTAGGCATGGCCGGCGCGGCAGAGGAGATCTTCCTCGAAGTGACGGCCAATCAACTGTAGGCTGATCGGTAAGCTGTTTTCGTCAAAGCCACAGGGTAGCGATAGCGTGGGGTTGCGGCTGAAGTTAAAGGGATAGGTATAGCGGGCGCGCACCAGCCCTGGCTGCATGATCGCATTGCCCTGGGCGTCCATCTGTGGCGCGGTGGAGGGCATGCTGGGTGAGAGGAGGATGTCCGCCCGTTCAAAAACCAGTTGCAGCCGCGCCGCACATTCCTCACGTAGTTGATGGGCCTGGGCATACTCTTGCGCTGTCATCTTTGCCCCATCATCGAGCAACTCGCGGAAGGGGCCATATTCAGCCGCCCGTTCGGGATAGATGCCTTGATGGGCGACCAGCGCATCGGCCGCGGTGAGCACATACCAGGCGCGTACCACTTTGTCCAGATCTGGCTCCGGTACGTTGACTGCCACAATTTCGGCCCCCAGGCCACGCAGCACCCCAACCGCCTCGAACATGGCCGCACTGACCGCCGGTTGTACCCCTTGCGTCAGGTAAGCCTCATCTACCCCAATCCGTAGACCAGCCACTCCTTGGTGGAGTAAACCCACATAATCGGGCACCGGGCGTCGGCTGGAGGTTGGGTCGCGCTCATCGTAACCGGCCATTGCCTGTAACATCGCCGCGGCGTCGGCCACGCTGCGCGTCAACGGCCCGACATTGTCCAGCGACGCGGCCAGGGGAAAGACCCCGGCCCGGCTGACGCGGCCATAGGTTGGCTTAAGGCCGACGACCCCATTACATGCCGCCGGAAAACGGATCGACCCACCCGTATCGGTGCCAATTGCGCCATAACAGAGACCCGTCGCTGTTGCCACCCCCGAGCCACTGGAGGAGACGCCGGGCCAGCGATCCGCGCCCCATGGATTAACCGGAATCGGGCGATAGGGATGGTGCCAGCGCAGGGCAAACTCGGTCATATGCAATTTGCCGAGCAGGATCGCACCGGCGGCACGTAGTCGGGTAACAACGGTCGCCTCATCGTCCACAGGTGTGTAGTCCTGAAACATTTGTGAACCACAACTGCTTGGTATGCCTGGCGTAAAGCAGAGATCCTTGACGGCAATTGGGATGCCATGCAGGGGCCCGCGGTAGTAGCCGCCGGCGATTTCGATTTCGGCGCTTTGCGCTTGGGCCAGCGCTTGGTCCGCCAGCACGGTGACATAGCTGTGAAAGCGGCGATCAAGGTTGGCAATGCGCGCAAGTAACTGTTGTGTCAGTGCAACCGGGGAGAGGGTGCGGTCAGCAATGCGCGGGGCAAGGGTCAGCAAGGGTAGTAGCGCAAGATCGGTCATGAGGCGTGTCTCCTGATTTTTCGTGGCGATGGTTGTCTACTGATTATAGCAAGCCTGGGATGCTTTCCCAAGTTGCCCGCCTAAAGTGTGTTCATGTCACAGATTGGGCCAAATTAACTATTTACCAAATGCAGATAACGCACTATGGTATTTGCAATGATTGTTAATTAAATCGTAATCATGATTAAAGAAACAGTGTATATCTTTTTCCTTTGAAGGTATATTTTTGGGCACAATTGGGAATTGTCTACTTTATTGCCCCAAAGGCGATTGATAAGGTTCCGCGCGCACCAGTGGCGCCGCTGGCGACAGCAGTCTGTTTCGGCTCTGTAGGCAATCGTGGTTTTCTGTGCAGTTGGTAAAGGTTGGTAAGGGCCAGCCATAGTTGCTTTACGTCCGTAACGCGATTTGAAAGCATGGTTTGCTTTCAATGGTAGGCATTTTGTACCAAGCCTGGACTTGCCTACCTGGTCTTGAGAAAGGAAGTACCCCACGTGGCTTACTTTAAATCTTTTCAATTTTTCTCCCTGCTACTCTTACTTTTTGTTACTGGCTTGCTCGCTGCCCCACTGCACTCTTCCGTCGCTTTCTCAAACCCAGCACAGCCAAATCAGCTTTCTTGGACCCACCTTTCCACCAGCAAGGGTGATCTGCCGTTGCCTAGTAGCAGCATCTATCAGCCGGCGGCGCTTATTTTCGATATCGACAAGGATGGCATTAATGATTTTGTGATCGCCAGCCGGCGCGAGGCCGGCTCGGCCGTAGTCTGGTATCAGCGCCATGCCACGGGCTGGAATCGTTTGGTGATTGATGATACGGTGCTTGACATTGAAGCAGGGGGGGCCTTTCACGATATTGACGCCGATGGTGACCTTGATCTTGTGCTGGGTGGTGATTCCCGAAGTAATCAGATCTGGTGGTGGGAAAATCCTTATCCCACTTATACGGCAGCTGGCAAGTGGACACGCCGGCTGATCAAAGATGATGGGGCGACGAAACATCATGACATGATCTTTGGCGATTTTGACGGTGATGGGCAAGCTGAGTTTGTCTTTTGGAATCAACGCAGCAAACAACTTTTTCTTGCAGAAGTGCCCGCCGATCCGCGGCAGCATGGTCCCTGGCCTTACACCGAGATCTATCGTTGGAGCGGTGACCAAGAGCATGAAGGGCTCGCCCAAGCCGATGTTGACGGTGATGGTCTGGTCGATCTGATCGGTGGTGGGCGGTGGTTTAAATTTCTCGGCAACCAACGTTATCAACCGGAAGTCATTGATGCGGACCAGCACTTTACCCAGGCCGCGGTTGGCCAGTTAAAAGCTGGCGGCCGCCCGGAGATCGTCTTTAGCGCGGGCGATTGGGCCGGCCCGTTACGCTGGTACGAATGGGATGGCCAGCAGTGGGTGACACACAACCTGCTGCCCGGCAATATCGACCATGGTCACAGTTTGGCCGTTGCCGACATGAATGGTGATGGCTTCCTTGATATCTTTGCGGCGGAGATGCGCCTGAATGGCGACAATCCGGATGCCAAGAGCTGGATCTTTCTGGGAGATGGCACCGGCAACTTTACCCAGACTGTGGTCGCCACCGGCTTGGACAATCATGAATCCAGCGTCGGGGATCTTGATGGCGATGGCGACCTTGACATTTTGAGTAAGCCCTGGAACTGGCAGACGCCGGGGCTTGATATCTGGCTCAACAACCATGTCGTCCCCGAATGTGACGCAACTGATGCCCGGTGGCAGCGCCATCTGATCGAGTCGGCCAAACCCTGGCGTACGCTCTTTGTCACTAGTGCCGACATTAATCGTGATGGTCATGTGGATGTGATTACGGGTGGCTGGTGGTATCAACATCCAGGTACACCAGGGGGCAACTGGCTTCGCCATCCGATTGGGGCTGGCTTGAATAACATGGCCCTGGTCGCCGATTTTGACCGCGACGGCGATCCCGATATTCTGGGCACAGGGGGTGAGGGCAATACGGCCAATGCCACCTTTGTCTGGGCGCGTAATGATGGGGCCGGGAATTTTACGCTGCTCAACAATATTGATGGTGCCGATGGCAACTTCCTACAAGGGGTCACCATGGCACCGATCCTGGGGGGCGACACGCAAGCGGTCGTGCTCTCCTGGCATGATGGGCGGCGTGGCTTACAAACTTTAACGGTGCCGGCTGACCCGGCTACGCAACAGTGGCGCTGGCAAAAGCTGACCAATGAGGGGCGGGGTGAGGATCTGCAGGCCGGTGATATTGACCGCGATGGCCAGCTCGATCTGCTATTGGGGACCGAGTGGTTGCGCAATCAGGGCGGTGATCCGCCCACCTGGCAGCCTTTTACCCTCCACCCCACAACCGCCGAAGCCGACCGCAATGCGCTGGTTGATCTGAATGGTGATGGCCGCTTGGATGCAGTGGTTGGCTACGAAGCGGTTAATACCATCGACAAGGTGGCTTGGTATGCCCAGGGCGTTGATGCCACCGCGCCCTGGACGGAACACCTCATTGCGGAAGTCATCGGCCCCATGAGTCTCGCCGTGGTTGATATGGATAATGACGGCGACCTGGATGTGGTGGTCGGTGAACATTACCCAGCTAATCCCGGTACGGCGCGCATGTTGCTCTTTGAAAACAGGGATGGGCTGGGGACCAGTTGGCGCGAACAGCTGATCTATCAGGGCGATGAACACCATGCGGGGGCACATGTCGTTGATATTGACGGCGATGGCGATCAGGATGTTGTTTCGATTGGCTGGACCAGCAATCAAGTGGTCCTCTATGAAAATCAGCAGGATTGTGCCGGCGCCGGCCCGACCCCCATCCCAACGCCACTTCCAACCGCAACCCCAGGTCCACGACTGCCACCGCAAGCAGCCTGTGGTGCCAGCGGGTTGCAAGCCCATTATAATTTTACCGGCGGCAGTGGAACAACGGTTGCTGATGTCAGCGGCATCGGTGAACCGCTGGATCTAACCATCCAACAAGCTGCGCATGTGCGGTGGCTAAGTGGGCAAGGGCTGGAAATTCATACGCCGACCTTAATCGCTTCGGCGGGACCAGCCACAAAGGTGATCAACGCCAGCCAGCGGACCCAAGCCTTTACGGTGGAAGCTTGGATTAAGCCCGCCCTCCTGGAACAACAAGGCCCGGCGCGGATCATTACGCTCTCCGCGGATATCTACCAGCGTAACTTTACGCTGGGGCAGGACCTAAGCGACCATCCCGGTGGTGCCATTTACGATGCGCGTATGCGCACCGCGGCGACTGATGACAACGGTCAACCGTCGTTACGCACCCTTGCTGATAGTGTTGCCGTGGCGCTCGCCCATGTGGTCTACACCCACAGCCCAGCAGGCGAACGAAAGTTTTTTCTTAATGGAATCGAACTGCAAGGGACCATCCTGCCTGGCGATTTTGCCAACTGGGATCCCACTTTTCGGCTGGCGTTAGGAAGTGAGCTGGATGGCAACCGCCAGTGGTTGGGCGAATTGCACCGGGTCGCTTTCTACAATTGTGTCATGGCCGCGGATATGGTTGGCCATCATCACCGCGCTGGTCCTGCAATGTCACTTAATCAACACCCAACCGCTCGCTTTACGGTTGTACCGGTGGTAGACGGGTCGGCACTGACGATGCGCTTCGATGCCACCAGCGCCGACGATATGGATGGCACGTTGCAAACCTACCACTGGACCTTTGGTGATGGGACAACGGCAACGGGGGTTACTGTTGAACATACCTATCCTGCCCCTGGTAGTTATACGATCACGCTGGCGGTGACCGACAACGAAGGGGCCACCGCCACCAACACCCAGCCGCTCAATGTCGAGCAGTCAGGCTTCACGCCTAATATGCCACCGGTTGCCCATATCACCCCCAATGTCACAGAGGGGACGGCACCCCTCACGGTAACTTTTGCGGGCGGTAACTCGCTTGATCACGATGGTACCGTGGTTGGCCACGATTGGACCTTGGGGGATGGGGCGACTAGCACGGCACCCACGGTGGTGCATAACTATACGGCGTCGGGGCTCTTCACCATCACCTTGGTGGTCACGGACGATGAGGGGGCCACCGGGCGTGCCGCGACGGTGGTCAAGGTTCATGGTCGCGAAGGCAGCCCGGTTATCACCGCACATCCGCTCCCGAAAGAGGTCGAAATCGGTGCTAGTGTCACCTTTACCGTCGCAACCCCAGCACCCGACCCGTTGACCTACCAGTGGTTGCGCAACGACCTGCCCATTGCCGGCGCAACGGGACCGACCTATACGGTTGCACCGGTTAGCATTAGTGATCATGAGGCGCGCTTTGCCTGCCTGATCAGCAACCAACAGGGTAGCACGGTCAGCCAAAGCGCACGGCTGCGGATTCGCACCCTGGCTGCGCGCCAGGTGGCCTATCTGCCGCTTGTGCATCGCTAAAAAAGGGAGCAGCTTATAGATAACACAACTAAACGTGGCACAATTGTGTACTGTGCATCCCCTGATGCACAGACCGCTTTGTGTCAACTCTATTTGTTTTGTCTATTAGTTTGGGGCAACTCGTGTGTGTCGCGCTGGTCGGACGCGATCTGGTCGACGAAACAACGCTTGACCAGTGCGACGCACATTACGGGGAGCCGGAACGCGACCGCAAAGAGAAATTCACTGCAAAAAAGTATCACTACCATTTTGAAAAGAAGCGCGGTATAATAGCAGACATGAAGCGATTTAATCAACAGCGGATCTCCCTCATCTGTTAACCTTAATCATAACGGGAGTGTTGCAACTCATCATGTCTGCTTTACCTGCTGAATCCTCTACCTTTACCTTTCTCCACTTGACGGATCTTCACCTGCTGGAGAGTGAAGCGGCCGCAGTCAATGGGATTCTCCCTGTCCACCGAGTTCGCCGCATCTTGGCGCGGGTGACGGAGATGGAGATTACTCCGGCCTTCATCCTCATCAGCGGCGATCTGGTCAACAATGGCCGCCCAGAAGAGTACCTTGTCTTGACCACCCTTTTGTCGGAGCTGCAAAGTTTTGGTGTCCCTGTGCTGCTTGGTCTTGGCAATCATGATGAGCGTGATATGTTTCGCCAGGTGGTGCTGGGCGAGCAAAGTGCAGTTGGTGCCCAGCCCTACTATTACAGCACAGAGATTAATGGCCTGAATGTGATTATGCTCGACAGTCATGTGCCCAATGCTGTCCATGGCTATCTTGATCCCACCCAATTGGCCTGGTTGGCGACGGAACTGGCGCGCCCCATGCCCCAGGGACACCTGATCGCCCTTCATCACCCACCGGTCTACTGTACGGTCGCCATGCTTAACGAAATTATGCTGACCAATCCCGCTGAGTTGGCCGCCGTCATTGCCCTGCATGACAATGTGTTGGGCATCCTTAGTGGCCACATTCACTACAACCATGTGACCCGCTTTGCCAACACGGTTTCCTTTACCACGCCGGCCGTCTTCTATGGCATTGATCCCAGCGTGCAACGCAACCTGCGCACGCTCGACAACTCCGGCTTTGCCATTGGTACCATCCATCAAGGGCAGCTCTTTATGAACAGTGTCATGCTGGCCGATGAGCGCGTTATTGCCTACCAACAAGGGTAATCTGGGAATAGTGCATGACCCCTGCGGGCTGAGCTTCGTCCTAAGCCAGTCGAAGGGCTTATCGAAGCTCGCGGGGGTCATGCCACCACCCTTACGCCACTGTCGTCAAAAGTTGCACTGGCCCTAGCAACCCGGACGGTCGCTGCAGCCCTTCGTAAAAGTTGGCGATTGTGTTGGTGATGTGGATCGTCAATTGGTTGGGGCCGGTTTGCACGTGAGGATCAATGCGCAGGCAGTAGGGTGCCCATGCACAAATACCCACGTTGATCCCATTGAGCCACACGGTGGCAATGTCCCCCACCTGGCCTAGATCGAGGAAGAGCGGCTGGGTTAGCTGTCGCTCCGGCAGCGTAAAAGTTGTCGTAAAATGCAGGGTGCCGGCAAAAGTTTCCCAACCCGATCTCTGCGCCCAATCCCCCGGACAAGGGATCGCAACCGGTTTGCCTTGTTCATCGGTTGTTTGCCACGGGCCAACCAGCGGGATGCTGGTCGCGCCGGGGGTCGGTGGTAAGGCGATCAGGTCGAGTGGTGCTGCCGTTGGATCGACCACCAGCAAGGTGCTTTCCCGTCGCTCCAGGCGCAAGTAGGTGTGGGTGCGGCCATCGACAACGTTGGCCGGCCAGGGTTGGGTTGTCCCAGCAAGTGGCTCCCAGCGTGCCAGCGCACCAGTCACCGCAAGTGACAGCGCCCCCTCAATGGCGCTTTCCCCTTCATTGACCAGCAGATAAAATTCTTGCCCGGCCTGTTGCAGGTGCAACACCCGCAGATCGGGCGCAGCGGGCCAATCGAGATCCTGGCCGATCCGGGCGCGCACCTGTGCAACCAGCGTGGTTGCTTGCCACGCATTGATAATCGCGACCCCTGTACTGGCAATGCTCGCCATGAAATTGGATAACACGGCGCACGGCGGGTCGCAGATCACCAGATCAAAGCGCTGCTGCCCGATCACCACGCACCCACTGTCAAGCTGGGCACCGGCTAGCGCAGCGGCATCAACATAGAGAAAGTCAATCTGGTGCTGAAAGAGCACTTTGGCGGCAGCCCAAGCGGCGGCATTGGGATCAGTCAGGATGGCGACCCGACAGACCTGTTTGCTTTCTGCCAACAGCCAACAGAGGCGGCGCAAATAATCGCCGAGCCGGGCAAAGTAGGGCCACCAGAGGTTGTGCAACCCAATATCCGGCTCACTCTCATACGCGCGGCGCCCACGAACTGAATAGAAGGCGGCGTGTAAAAAGAAGAGATTATTACCGCGCACCAGGTGCCAGTCGAGCAGCCACTTGGTTTCATCCAAGGTAAGTTGCCAGCCATACGCGCCCAGCGCTTCCGAGCCATTGCGCGCACTGCCCTGTAAGACGGCCGCACTGCTGGCACATTTCGGCGCACAGCTATGGGGCCCTTCTAACGCCGAGGGGGAACTGGGCGTCACCCAGCGCCAGACCATATCCTGCCCCGGCCATTGAAAGTGGCGCAGCGCGGCAAAATCATTACTTTCGGCGGGATGACCGGTGAGGGCGATGCCATGATCCGCACACCACTGGCCTTGCGCACGGTAGAAGACCCGTTCCAGCCGTGTATGGATCGCCTGCGTGTAGTGTTGGCGAAATGCCTCGGTTTGTGCGCCACAGTCGAGCCAGAGCGCGGGTAACCAGCGCGTCACCTCTTCCGGCCAACCGGCCTGCACATCGACCAAAAAGCCAGGGGTAAAGGGCCACGCTTGGGGACCACGGCGCGCCCCCCGGCCCAAAACCATTGGCTCGTCGGTGAACATGGCCACCACCGTGCTGCCAAAGTGATCGTGCAGATGGGCGTAATATTGCTCATGCGTCAGCGCCATAAAACTGGCAACGGCGGCAGGATTAAGGATATCACCAGCGGCCGGGGCGAGGGCATTGCCATCCTCTTGTTCGGCAAAGACCCCGCGGATCGTGCCGCCACTGTGGACATGCCAGATCGCGATCAAGCGCCAGTCGCCGGCCCCCAACTCGTAGCGCACCAACTCGGGTGCTTGGACTGGCAACAAGGTCAAGCTGTTTGGGTCAAGCACACCAGGTGCCACTTCCCGTCCCGCCACGACCGCGAGCAGTTCATCGTTAAGGGCGCGACCAGGGTTGGGATGCCAATAGCCAGTTGCTGGGCCGACAATCACCTGCTGCCGCGCAATGATACAGCGCGACGCATGGTCGGGATTGTGCGCCACGACTTGCCCCGCGGCGGAGCCGGAAGGGTAGGAGCCTTCGTCATAAAGGACGACTTTCATGCTCAGGCGCGCCGCTTCCTCGACAACCAGGCGCACCAGCCGAAAAAACTCGGCGGTCAGATAGCCGACGCGGCGCGAAAGCCCCACGCGCGGATGGATCAAAAAGCCGCCAAAACCCTTGGCGTGAAATTCATGGATTTGGCGCAGCAACTCCTGATCTTCCAGGTCATCGTTCCAGAACCAGAAGGGGAGAATGCCATAGTCACGGGGGGGATTGCTGAACGTTTGGTGAAGTAAGTTGGTCATGGTTGCTTCTGCTTTTGGGTATGCGCAACAGCTTTTGTTGGCCAAGTATACCATGCCCGGCCATAATTGCCACGAGCATTCCACATTGTTGACAGCGTGGTCATTTCTGAGATAATGTGCCCATTACTGGATATACCAATCATCAATTATGTGCTAATCTCGTCGGAACAGCCGCCTGCCATGCGATCATCGTCGACCTGCCAACATCAAGCCATCCTGCAATCTACACCGCAATCCACACCGCCCCTCTTGCCACTCATCTGCGACCAGCCGTAGGAGGAATCATGCGTCAAATCAATTTTCTAGCCCTTATTTCATTTTTATGGTTGCGTGTTGTGCTCTTGCCACACACCCTGTTTGCACAGGATCTGCCCCCCAGCCCTCCCCCCAGCCCAACGGATCAGGGTTGGCAGGCATCCTATTGGACCAATGCCACGCTGACCGGCACGCCACTGGTGCAACGCACCGAACCCGAACTGAATTTTGATTGGCGCTTTGGCTCGCCTGATCCGGCGCTCGACGGTGACAATTTTTCGGCCCGCTGGGTGCGCACGATTGCAGTCACGCCGGGGACCTACCGCTTTACCGCCACAGCCGACGATGGGATTCGCCTTTGGGTGAACAATGAACTGCTCATCGATCAGTGGGCCGACCAGCCGGCGCAGCGCTTCACCGCGGAAAAGCTACTGGGGCCAGGTCAACACGTGGTGCAGGTAGACTATTATGAGCGCACCGGCACCGCGGTTGCCAACGTTGTGTGGAACCTAAAAAGCCCACCAGTTGCCAGCGTTTGGCAGGGCGAATACTTTAATAACACCCTGCTGCGCGGTGCGCCGGTACTCGTGCGCGCCGATCCCGAAATCAACTTCACCTGGGGCAATGGTGGCCCCGGCCAGCAGGTGGGCACAGACAATTTTTCCGCGCGCTGGACACGTGTGTGGGATCTCCCAGCCGGGAACTACCGCTTTACGTTGACGGTCGATGATGGCGCCCGCCTCTTTGTCAATGGTCAGATCTTGATCGATGGCTGGTCGCCACAAGGGGAACGCAGCGACCAGCGTGAGATCCAACTGCTCGGCGGTGCCGTAACCATGCAGGTGGAATATTACGAGCGCACTGGTTCCGCGGTGGTGCAACTGCGTTGGCAACGGCTGGCGGCTGAACCGTCCCCCGTTGCGGAACAGGCTCCCGTTGCCGAACAACCCCCTGTGAATGAGCAACCCCCCGTCGCCGAACAACGCCCCGTCGCCGAACAACGCCCCGTCGCCGAACAACGCCCCGTTGCAGAACAAACACCGGTGAATGAGCAACCCCTGATTGATAATGCCACTCCCGCTTTGGCCCAGTATCGCAACGCGCGCTATGGCGTGGCCTTTGACTATCCAGCCGACTGGCAACCGTTTCAGGACAACCCCACCCACTATGAGGGGGCAGACGGTTTCTTTGTGATCGAAGCTGCTGGCAATGTGAGCCTTGACCAATTTGTCCAGAACGAGGTCAATCACCCGCTGCTCCCCTATGGCACGAACCCACAAGTTGAAAACCTACTGGTTGCCAACCAGGATGCCCGCCTAATTCTCCCCGCCCCTAGTCAACCAGGCGGCATGCGCAACCAGGCCGCACTGGTGGTCATCTACCCCCAACCACAAACGATTGGCAGTTATCAGTACACGATCTTTGTCCTCTACGCCAGCGCACCACAACTTCGCCACCTTGCCGAGACTCTGATCTTTGAGTAACATGACCGACACAGATTTTAGACAGAGATCATCGTCGCGATCATTTCTCTGTGCTCTCTGTGGCAAATCCGTAAGTTCCAACTGACTGATCACCATGAGCCTGCAACAAACAATTTTACTGGTCGAAGATGAACGGGCCGTTGCCCGCGGCCTCGAATATGCCCTGCGCAGCGAAGGCTATACTGTCCACTGGGCGCAGACTGGCAAAGCCGCGCTTGACCTCGTACAGACCGCTTCACCCCACCTGATCATCCTCGATATCCGCCTGCCTGACCGCTCGGGCTTTGATATCTGTCGCCAGTTGCGCAGCGAGGGCAAGTTGCAACCCGTCCTCATGTTGACGGCGCGTGACGAAGAGGTCGACAAGGTGCTGGGGCTGGAGTTGGGTGCGGACGATTACATGGTCAAGCCCTACGGCACGCGTGAATTGCTTTCGCGTGTGCGTGCGCTGTTGCGCCGTGCTTATGGTGAATTTGCGCAACCGACCGGCGCACAACCTTTGCGTTACGGCGCGCTGGAAATCGATCACCAGCGGTTGACCGTTATACGAGAAGGCACGACGGTGGAATTGACGCCCATCGAATTTCGCCTGCTCTTTCACCTGACCAGCCACCCCAATCAGCCCTTTACCCGTAGCCAGTTGATCGAGCAGGTTTGGGGCTATGATAGCTCCGTCGAGGCTGAGCGCACAGTTGATGTTCACATTCGTCACCTGCGCCAAAAGCTCGAAGCCGACCCTGCCCAGCCGCGCTGGATCGTCACCGTGCGTGGCGCCGGCTATAAGTTCGCGCCCTGAATCGATGATACGCCGAGAAAATCCGCGTGAATCCGCCCATTCCGCGCAATCAGCGTTCTATATGTTGCGAAATCTTAACCTGGGCGCAAAACTGCGGCAACCTCAGTCTGCTATGCTGAGCAACGGAAAGGCCTTTCCGTACCGGTTTTAGCAAACATTCAACTGAGGTAACACTTTATGATTAGCGAAAAGATGAAACGAACGGTCGTGGGCTTCGTCGCTGCGCTCTGCTGTCTATGTTTGGTGCAAACGACCGCCTTTGCACAGGAGGACGTGGCGGCAGCAGAAGAAGAGACCGGCGTCGTGATTGTGGCTGTCCAGCCCGCGAGTGCTGCGGCCACGGCTGGGCTGCGCCGGGGGGACATTATCCTCCGGCTCAATGCGATCGAACTCGACAATGCCGAAGAACTTGCCGCCGTGGTGCACGCGGCTGGCGCTGAGGCCACTGTTACCCTGGATATCTTGCATGGGGATGATGAACGCCAACTGGAGATCACGCTGGGCGAACGCAATGGCCAAGCTTTCCTGGGGGTCACCCCCTATCGCGCGCAGGCCGTGACGCAGGCAACCGCACAGTTTGGTCCGCCTATGCCGGCATGGCCTGCCATGCCCGGTATGCCGGCGATGCCACCGGTGCCGCCGGTTGGCCATCAGGGCGAAGAAGTGAGCTTCCAGGTGACCGAGATCTTGCCGGATAGTCCGGCCGCGGTGGCTGGCTTACAAGTTGGCCAGCAGATTGTCGGCGTCAATGGGCAGGCCTTTGGCATGAACCAAGGGCTAGTCGAGGTTGTCCGCAGTCACGAACCTGGCGATGTGTTGACCCTCACGGTGGCCGCTGCCCTGACTGATACGCAAGCTGTGACAGCGACCCAGGTGGTGACAGTCGCGTTGGCTGCCGCCCCCGATGATGAAAGCGCCGCCTATCTGGGCATTCGCATGGCGCCCATGGTGACGATCATGGCGCGTGAGGTACAGGCGCGACCCAGCACGCCGGGCGTGCAACGCTTTCACCATGGCTTTGCCGAACCGCTGCCGACCAGCCCTTGGTGTCAATGTGGGATGGCGCAGTCGGTGCAGCCACAGCACTTCTTCTTCCAGCAACTGCCAATGTCAGAGGATGTAGCCAGCGCCGCTGGGCAAGCAGCGGTGACGATCTCACGCCTGGCTGTCCCGGCGACACCGGCCGACGCGCGGTCCTTTGGGCCGGCAGCGCCGCAAGTCCTACCGGCGCTGCCGCACATGGCTGCGCCGACCGAGGAATACCAGGAGTTTCAGATCGAAATCCTGGATGATCAGATTTAGGTAAAGGTTGCAGCGTGGCAAGGTTGCAGCGTGGCAAGGTTACAGGTATGATGCGACCTTGCAACCTTGCGACCTTGCCAATTAATAAATCATGACCATCTTCCATTCCATTCGCTGGCGCTTGGTCGCCAGCTTTACGCTATTAACCCTGTTAACGGTCAGTGCGCTGGGCGTATTGGTGCTAAGCGCCATGCAACGCTATGTCACCACCCAGGAAACCGGCTACTTGAACCAAAATGCCCAAGCGATTGCGGCGCAGTCGGTTACCTTGTTGGCTGCCCGCACCGCGCCGGCGGCGGAATTGGAGCGTATGGCGCGGACGGCCGCGGTCTTGGGCAACTTTCGCGTCAAATTGCTCGATGCGGCCGCACAGACGGTCGTCGATTCGGGGCCGCCTTTTGCCTCACGCGTCATTGCGCTGCCGGCGGTTGCTGCGCCACCACCGGTAGCCGGCACGGCACCATTGACTCCGGTTCAATTCATGGCCGCCCCTGCCCTGCCTGCGCTCACAATGGTGCTCAGTGACACTGGCCAAACACCCTTGCCAGGGGTCGATGTAGTGCGGGTCAGCCGGGCCGCGTCTGGACCCTGGGGACCTGTCCTGCAATTTGAAGAGGAGTTCATGGCGATGGCCGCGCAGCCGCTCACCACGAACTTTATCACCGTAGATGCGCAACTCATCACCACCGGCCTCCCTGCGGGTGACAGCTTGTGGGTGAGTGCCGTCGGCCCTCCTCCTGATCGCTTCCGTACTGTGATGACGCCGATCCAAGCCGGTCAACAGGTGGTTGGCTATGTGGAGTTGACCAGCGCGCCCGGCATTGCCAGCCAGGCGCTGGCTGCCTTGCGCCAACTCTTCCTGGGCGCGGCGGCGATTGTGGCGGTTGTGGCCGGCGGGGCCGGGCTCTTGGTCAGCCGGACGCTCACGGCGCCATTACAGGCGTTGACCCTGGCCACTGGGCGCATGAACGAAGGCGATCTCACCGCGCGTGCGCCGGTGCAGGGCAATGACGAGATCGGCGCGCTCGCTCATGCCTTTAACCGGATGGCCGCGGCGTTGGAGGCGAGCTTTGGCGCTTTGGCTGCCGAGCGCGATGCGTTACGGCACTTTGTGGCCGATGCCTCGCATGAACTGCGCACCCCCATTACGGCCTTGCGTACCTTTAACGAATTATTGCAGGGGAGCGCAGCCCAGGATGCAGTGGCGCAAGTTGATTTTCTGGCGGAGAGCGGCTTGCAGATCCGCCGGTTGGAGCGCATTACCGAGAATCTACTGAACCTTTCACGCCTGGAAGGGGGTCTCGTCGAGCTAACCATCGAAGCGCTGCCGGTTGCTGATCTGGTGGAAGAGGTGATAGCTGCGCTGCGGCCGCTGGCTGACGAACGCGCCATCACCCTTATGGTTGAGCCGATTGACCTCGCGCTGGTGCTGCGCGCCGACCATCACCAGATCGAGCGCGCCCTTACCAATCTAGTGGAAAATGGGCTCAAATTTACGCCAGCCGGCGGCACTGTCCAGATTGGCGCGATGGCTGATGGGGCGGGGGTGCAGCTGTGGGTGCAAGATACCGGCATCGGCATTCCGCCGGAGGAACAAACCCAGATTTTTAGACGTTTTTATCGGGGACGGAACGCAACGAATGGCGGCAGTGGCCTTGGCTTGGCAATTGTCCAGCGGATTGGTGAGGCGCACGGCGGCACGGTAACGGTGACGAGCGTGGAAGGCAAGGGGAGCCGTTTTGTGTTGCAGCTGCCGTGAGTGCAATAACCCATCTTAATAGGACTTACGCATTAAGCAAGTATGACCAGCGTGATCAGGCACTTGTGCGCAGGTAACTGCGTAAGGCCTAACCAAAAAGGACGTAAAAGCGATGTATCTCCCGGTTCGACCCATCCTACTGTTCATGAGCTTACTCTTGGTTGGCTGCCTTACCCTTCAATCCGATCCGCGCGTACCCGCTATCGGGAAATCCGTGGCGTCGCCTACTCCAGCGGGCGTATTGATCCCAACTGTAACTCCTCACCCTGAGTTGTCCACCGCACCTGCGCCGCCGTTGCCGGCAGCCAACCAGGCTGCTGCGTCTTGGTCACCGCAACTTTACCGAGAAGCGTTGACCGTCACTCGCCCGGTTGAACTAGTCGGCTATCAAAAGACGCTAGCGGCGGCGCTGCCCGCTGCGTTGGCCACCCCTGTCGCACACCCGATCCCACCAGAAATTTGCGCACCCTATTATAGGTTGACCGATCCATACAATCGTGACTGTGCGCAGAAGATTGAGGCGTTACAGATTGCAGCCGGCGTCGCAACGGTCACACGCCGAGGGCAGCAACTGGTGCTGACGCTTGCCAATGGGACCGTTGAACGCTATACAGACACTGAAGGGGAAGGGGGCGGTGGTTGGGCATTCTATAGTTATATCAACTATCTACCCCCACTCCAAGCTTATCTGTTGCATATTCAATATTACGAAGGCTCTGAGTATCTCCTGGTGCGTCAGGACAATGGCGAAAAGTTGCTGCTCCCGTCCGCTCCCATCATGGCGCCGGATGAGCGCCATTTCTTTACCCTATTCAACCGCTTTGAAAACCCATTGCGGCTCTCCTTGTGGCAGATTAGCGATCAGCAGCTTGCGCTGCGCCTGCAACTGCGCTTTGAACCCATCCCACTTTTTAATGGCCCCCAGACCGTCAGCGGCTGGATGAGTGCAACGACAATGCAGATTACCACAACCACGCAAATATCACTGCCGCCTGGTCTCATCACGGTTACTCTTACTGAGGCTGCCGTCAAGGCAACCTATAATGGCCGCCCCCTTGCCGAACCGCTGCTTGATACCCAACAGATTCGCCACGACAACTACTATGTGGTTTTTGCGATTGAGCCGGCAGCGGTGGGCAAACCGATCTATCACGACCGTGACTATATCTTTACTGAGTTATCAGAACCCTTGCGCAATCAACCATACTTTCAGTTTGCCAATCAACAGATGCATGAGAATACAGACGCTTATGTAAAATTCCACCTCTATCATCCCGCAACCCTCTATGTTGCTATTGACGGAGCGGCCTGCCAGTTGCCGGCGTGGCTGCGCGATTGGTCACGTAGCGACATGCAGCTCGCAACCAGTGATATCAACCTCCAGCTCTATCAAAAACAATTTCCCGCCGGTGACGTGGTGCTCGGTGGCAACGCCGCACCGCCCGCGTCCTGTATCCGCAGCCACTATCTGCTCATGGTTGTCCAGGATGACGACAAAGCAAACTAGCAGGACTGAAAGGAGCTTACCAGATGAACGACAAAATTGTCACCACTATGCTACGTTGTTGTGTGCTGTTCTGCCTTGCTGGCTGCATCCAACCAATCACCAACACCGCGACGGTTGCCCACGATCCAACAGCCACAGCAAGTTCAACTGACTTCTCTGATATGGCTGTCCAGCATTGGTTTGATGTTTCCCCCGACCAAACTTGGACAGCAACCGGTGTGGTCGCAACACCCCAAAATGGTGATGCCCAATATTACACGGAACTAAGCGTCACCAATGCCGATGGGACAACCACATGGACGCCTGTCGCCGAGTGGAGCAACTTTGGCTTGGGCTATACCACGCCGCAGCTTGTTCACTGGTCGGCTGATGGGCAGGCCCTCTACTTCACTAATGCGCCGAACCCTGATGGCTGTGCGCTCTTTGTCAACGCCTCGGATTTGCATAAGCTGGATCTTACCAACGGCGAAGTCGCTGAAATCCTGCCTCCTAACAGCACATGGACGTTGGCAGCGGCGCCAGATGGGACGATTGCCTATGTTCAAACGAACGAACTGGTGCTGCTCGATCCAACCACTGATACGACGGTTCGTATTGTCCTAGATATGGCGGAAACGAATGTGCAGGTCGGCAACCTGGTCTGGTCACCCGATAGTGGGCAGGTGGCTTTTACCGTTGCTGACGCGCCCTGCCAGCCGCCGGATTGGCGCCATGCGCTTTATATAGTTGACCGTCAGGGCGAGGATGTCCGTTTGGTCCTGCCGGCGGATGAACACCGCTTTCGGATTGTTGACTGGGTTGATGAAAGTCACCTCCTGCTGATGGACTTGGATGGCAAACAATCGGTGCTCGATCTCGATAGTGGCGAAGTGAGTGAACCCTAAGCGCTGCGATTGTTTACGATAGGGCGCAGGGAGTTTCACCGCTCAACTGCAACTACTGTGCGGCACAGCACCCGCGGCCGGCGCATAGCGATAGAGATAGGTAGGCCAGCCCGTCTCCAGCAATTTCGGTGAATCGCGCAGGGCAATAAAGCGATTGGCAAAATCTGTCTGTAACACATAGTCGCGGCTGAGGAAGGCGAGCATGGCATCTTCCTCTAAGGGGTGCTCCATTAAAATATAGGCTGGGCCGGTGGGATGCAGCACCGGGGCCAGTAATGTGCGCGCCAACGGTTGATCGCAAAGATCGGCACCAGGCGCGCGGATCAGATCGATCAGCGGAACCCAGTGTACGGTGGGATAAAGTAACTTCGCATCTTGCAACTCCCCCAGGCTAGGGGCATAGACCGGGCCGTCGAGCGCCGCCAACGTTTCGAGCAGATCATGATAGACGGCCGGCACGGTGGCTGGTTTCAGCACGGTGAGTGGTTGGTAAAGCAGCAGGGCAAAGGAGGTCAGCAATAGGAAGATGGGCGCTTCCCACTGCGGTAAGCGAGGCATCACCCGCAGCAGTTCGACTAAGCCGATGACACCGACAATAATCAGCCACGTCCCCAGCGGAATAAACACATTGTTGTTGTTGCCAGGGTCGAGCGCGACATACGGTCCACTGAGCAGGGCAAATGGCAACATAAAGTGCCAGATCGTCAGTCCGCGCCGGTCATGCCAGAGCTGCCAGAGAAAGGCGCTGCCGCCAAAGAGGGTCAGCCAGGCATAATGTTTACCCATAAATTTGACGACACGGACCAGCGTACCATTGACCGAAAATTCCGTCCACTGTTTGGGTACTTCCCAAGTGTAGTAGTGAAAGGCCGGGCCAAGCCACGCCACCGGCATCAAGACATAGAGCAGTGGGCCTAGGCCAATCGCGACGAGCCAATAGGGCCAGGCGCGCCGCCAGCCCTCCTGCCAGGTTAGATACAAAACTGCGCCAATCGCGAAAATGTCCGCATATTGTTTAAACCAAAAGGCCGCACAGAGCGCAACGATCCCCAACCCATTGACCCAGCGCCCACGTCCCAAACTAATCAAGTAGCAGCCCAGTAAAATCGTAAAGAGTGCCCACGCATCGGGTGAGGCATTGTCCAGATAGGTATCCATTACCCGAAAGGCGGCGGCCATCAGCCCCACGGCCATCAACCCCCACCAAATCGACTGGGTTGTCCGCCGCACGGCCAGATAAACCAGCGCATAGGCCCCAATCGTCGCGACAATCGAAGCGGCGCGTAAGGCTAATAGATCGGGGCCAAGGATCCAGGTAAAGGGGATCGCCACATAGTAATAAAGTGGATTGTAGACCAGCGGGATAAAGCCGGCTGAGGGTTCAACATAGAGCGGTAGCCCAGCCAACAGGCGGCGGACATGTTGCAACTTGAGCAGCTCCATTGTCTCCAAATTAAGGGGAAAAGGCGCACGGTTGATCCAGGCGTAGAGCACAAAACCAATCTGTGCAATGGCATAAGTGGTCAATAGTCCATAAAAAAGCTGGGAAAAGCGCCGAGCGGCACCTTCGCCCCGCCGTGCCAGGTGCGCCCGTCCGCCTAAATAACATAACCAGAGTGCCACCGCAATCGTGGTGAGCAAGAGCTGCATAGTAAAGCTGCGATTGAGCATAATTGACCCCTTGACGTTGGCGATGCAATTGGTGATGGCTGTCGATAAAGTGCGTGTCTTGCCCGAAGTTCGGGGGCAGTAATAATCACGCTAGAACTTCCGCCGTGCACGGCAGCTGAGCAGGAGCCCCTTGGCGCGAAGCCAGCGCGCGACGGAAGTTCTAGGTAAAGCTGGACAATTCGCCAGCCTGCAGCAAGTCGCTTGTCCAGCCTGCAATAAAGCACAGCAACAACAGCGTTTTGCAAAAACGCTGTTGTTGTGCTGACATATGGTGCTGGCAGGCCGTTGCGCGCCGCCCGTAACCTTCACTCGCTTGGGAAGCGTTGGATAATACCCATCGGGGTTGCTTTTAGCCAGAAAAGGGCCGGCTTGGTTAGATCTAGCCCCGGCGGCGTAGCTTCAGCCCCATTGCCGACAAAGGTGTAACAGGGCACATAATAGGGAAAGACCAGACGACAGGCGGCAGCCAGATCCGTATATTTGGTTTCAGGGACTTCGATCCAGAGTTCGGCCTCGGGGCCGATTTGGTCGCGATAGTGGTGCTCCAGCGCTGCGACAAAGGTCTGCCGCAGTACGCCATTGGCAACATGTTGTTGCACCCAGATCTGAATGACGCTCACATTGGCAAAGACAAAGAGCACAATCCCGGCAAAGATCAGGCGCTGTTGTCGGCGCTGTGTGCTGGGCTGTTGGGCGGCACGCGTAAACAAATAGTTGATGCCGATCCCCAGCAACAGTGCCAGGCCGATGGACGGCAAGGTCAAGTAGCGCGGTGCTTCAATAAAGTGACCATGCCAGGGGGTGTACTGTAAGAAGGGCAGGTAGATCAAGGCGACGCCAAAGCGGACTAACCGGTTGCCTTTGACGGCCAACAAGACCATGACCAGCTGAAAAAGTACCCCCAAGCCCATGAACAGTTGCCAGAACAGGTCAAGCGCGCTCACACTTAACTGCCCCTGAAGGAAATTATAAATGGGCGCAATCATCATATTGGGCAGGAGCAGGAAGATCAGATAGCGCAGATTGCTGATCATGTGTAACCCTGGCCCATAGCCATTGTCCGAATAGACCGCCTCTGACGTGCCGGCAAAGACCAGATAAAATTGTAGGCTAACGTGGAGTGCCCAAATCCCCCAGAAGGGCAGATGGGGTAGCAGATCGCGCACCCGTGCCTGCCAAAGCGAACCTTTTCGCCACCCGACCGTAAGCTGGGCGGCTAACAAGACCAGCGGCAGATTAAGCGTAAAGTCATGCCCAAAGGCGAGCAGCCCATAGAGCACCACTGCCCCCAGATAAGCCCAGCGTTGCCCCTGCTGTAGATAACGCAGAAAGAGCAACAGCGTGGCTAGATAACAAACGGCCCACAAGGTGTAATCAGAGGCCGACACATAGGTTACCACTTCATAATGGGTGTAGGAGACTGCAAAACAGAGCGCAGTGAGTAAGGCGATCGCCTGCGCCTGGCTGTAGTTTCGGGCTGCTTGCAACACCAGCGCATAGACCAGCCACACGACGGCCAGAAATTGGAGCAGCCCACTCCACAAATAGGGCATAGCCTCAGCCCCAAAGAGTTGGGTCTTGAACCAGATCGGCGCGTAATTTAAGAAGCGCACGCCACTGCCGTACCCTTGTAATGCCACCCACAGGCTGGCACGATGCCGCACCCAACCGGTGATCCAGAAATCATCCAGGCTGGCAAAGTAGGCGTGCCACATGCCAAAGTAGACAATCAAGACCAACAGCCCCAGTCCTAACAAGTGGAGCAGGGTGCGTACTCGTCTGCGCGCCCACAACTGTGTCAGCGCAGTGGGCATTCTCAGCGATTTGTGTTTTGTCAGTGGTGTATCAAGGAAGGCCATTATTCATTCTCTGCTTTCCGGAAGAGCGACCAAAAGAGATCAAAGGCAGGATAAGGAATGGGCAAGTCATCAGGAATGAGATCGAGTGGACGGTTAATCACGTGTTTGACGGTACTTTGCGCTAACTTATGGCGCAGCAGTGACTTGGCATGGGCACCGTTGAGTTCCTTGCGCGGCCGGCCACTTGCCACCAAGGTCATGCCAAATTGGCCGGCCAGCTTTGTCAGTCCCTGGGGCGAAAACCAGTGCAACACACTGGGTGGGCTATATTCATGCCAGCCCGCACCCAGCAGCCGCGCCGGCCAGCTGGAATAATCCCAACTTTCCACCAGCCAGTAGCCGCCCGGTCGGGTCAGCGCCGCAGCTTGCTGCAACGCCTGCCGTAGATCATAAAAGTGGGCAATCACTTGGATCATGGTGACCAGGTCAAAGGTTGCTACGCCAGGCTGCAACGCATAACTTTCCAGGTCGCCGGTCACCATGGTCAAGCCCAGTTGCTGACGACCATAGGCCGCCATTTGCGCATTGGGTTCCAGGCCCACGCCTTGCCAACCCTCTTTCTGCAAGCCGCACAGAACAAAACCGGCGGCCGCGCCCACATCCAAGACGCGCCCGGCCGGCAGGTAGTTGCGCAACAAGTGGCCGTAGCGTTGACCGTGCGCTGTGACGAGCGCGCCCTCGCCCAGATAATTAGGATAGCCGTCACCCCCACCATTGAAGTAGTGGTCACCATAGATCTTGTCAACATGGGTGGCCGTGGTTGTTAGCGCCGCCGCCCGGTGGCCACACGGCACACAATCGTGGATGGTATAGCCATTTTTAACAAAAACGGGGCGCGTCGGGCCGGCACAGACCGGACAATGCAGCACAAGTGTCATGGTCGCGACCCTTATGCCGTCACATGGGCAAAACTGACGCGCGCGTCAACGGTAGGCACGCCCGGCTGTGTCGCGACATGGCTGGCATGTTGCGCCATAGTGACCACCTGAAACTGTTGGCAATAGATCCCCAGCAGATCACTGACCAGGGCCAGTTTATGCGCTTTGGGTAGACCCATGCCGGGGAAAAAGGCCAGATCGCGATCATCTTCCACCCCCATAAAATCAAGCGGGTGCAGCAACAGCGAGGGTTGTATGCCCTGTAATCGACAGAGGGCCAGCGCCGTCCGAAAATAGGCCACCGCCGCGATGGGGGAAAAATGGCTCAAGTAGAGCAGATAACTCATGTGAATCGGAATCTTGAGCAGCGGCATGGTCGTCACCGGAATCTCCACCAGCCCTTGTTTGCCGCCCGTTTCGGGCACTGTCCAGCGGTAGGCGTGCAGGGGCCGCAAGCCGTCGCGCACGGTCCCAAAGAGTTTACTCCGCTCCTGCTTCTCCGCCGGACTCAAACGTGCGGTCATAAAATAGTAGAGCCGGGCCAATGGCCCCAGAAAGGTGGGCAAGGTCGAGGCGTCGTACTGATAGCCGCGGCGATAGAGCACCCGCAGCGTGCTTTCCGAACAGCTATAACCTGGCCCGCGGAAACCGACCGGGCGCACACCGGTGACCCGTTCCAGCGCTTCCTCGGTCCGCGCCAATTCATGGTCGATTGCGGCTTCGCTGTAGAGATGCAGCCAAGGCTCGTGATGAAAGGAGTGATTGCCGATCTCGTGCCCATGCTGGGCGACTTCGCGCAGCAGTTCGACATGTTGGGGCAGGGCCGCATCCTGGCCCACAACGAAAAAGGTGATCGTCTGTTGGCGTTGGGCCAAAAAGTCCAGCACCCGTGGGATCAGCAGTTCAAAATACGAGGGCAGCGTTGCCCAGGTCGCATCACCATGTGTTTTCAGGTAAGACCATTTATTGTCTAGATCAAGGGAGAGGCTGGCAAGTGGCTGTCTGTTCGGCATCTATGTTGACTCGTCTTCTGCGCGCTTTTTGGAAGCTTTTTATCGACTTTAACTTTGCTGTAGACTGAATTTTACACATCTCCAGCCTTTATAAACCATCAGGCGGTGCATAATGGCTCTCTTCACAATCAGCAATTCTCAATATGGAAACGTGTAGTGAGCATCCCCTTATGCGAACGGGGTTGCGCATCTGAGGATGCGCAGTACACTGGTCCTAATTTCATATTGAGAATTGCTGCTTCACAATGGCCTATGGGACCAGCTGTTTATGTAAAAGCTTTATTCTAGCTTTATAAAAGCTGTTAAAAAGCCGGCGCAACTACCGGCATGGCAGTTGGGTGCGTACGCGGCGCACTCATCATCGTTGCGGCGATCTTCGCCCCTGCGCAATCGGCATGGCGCGTAACCGATTCCCCATTCGTCAGCGCTGGATAGATCTGCGCCGTCGTCGCCAGGAATAGATCGGCGACTGGGGTTTCCAAGGTGGGAATCTTTGCGGTCTCATTCAGGCCATGCAGTGGCTCGACAAAGCGTTCGCGATGAACGCGGAACTCAACAATCTCCTGCGGATCAAAGTGCGGGAACATGCGTTGCAGATGGTGAATCCACAGCGCTTCGATCTCGCTGTCGCTTTTCTGCTGCCACGGGCTGCCCGGCGCCGTGTATTTCGGCAGATAGACCAGGTGATGGTTGCCCACAAATTGGGGCTCGATATAGGCCGTAGTCTCGATGACCCCGGTGAATGGTACCCGTTCATCGGTGATATTGAGCGTCCAATAGCCGGAAAGGGGACGTTTGAGCACGACGAGTGGGCAGATAATGCCTAAATAGGCCTGATCAGTCAGCGCTTGCCGGTAAGCGGCGGGCGCGTTGGGAATCAAACGGCTGAAAACTGGGGCTTGCATGGTGCAGATTACCCGGTCGTGAGGGATCATTTGATTGGCGACCAATACCCCTTGCGCACGACCCTGTTCAATGACGATTTCTTGGACTGGGCAATTCAGGTGAATTTTCCCCCCAGTTTGGCGGATTTGCGCAGCCATCGCAGTCAGCAGCGTGGCATAACCGCCAATCAAGTGGCCGGCCTCTTCCTTCTGGTTGGCCCCCCGCCGCGTTGACTTCATGCGCACCAGCCGTGACCAGATCCAGGTCGCGGGCACCTGTTCAAAGATGGCATCGCCGCCTTCACCGTCAAACTTGGCCCGCAACATGGGGCGCCATAAGTTTTCATAGGTGTTACGACCACTCCAGCGTTGTAACCACTCGGCCACACTGATCTGTTCTAACCTCTGCCAATCGCGCACGGCTTGGGCTGCCAATACGGTCAGCCCCAACCGAAAGCGATCCGGCCAACCAAGTGGTGGAAAGCGCAGGAAATCGACCACGCCATTCATCGGGTGGATCGCGCCATCATGATAGAAGCCCATTTTGGTTGTCTGGAAGCGCAGCTGATCGGCAATGCCCACTGCTTCGCAGAGCGTCCGTAGCTGATCATCACTGGAGAGAATTGCATGGTAGAAGCGGTCAACGGCGGTGCCGTCGTGCAATGTCAATGGCCCCGCCAGGCCGCCCAGGACCGCGGATGCCTCATAAATTTCGACGGCGACGCCGGCCTTGGCCAAATAATAGCCCAGGCTGATCCCCATAATGCCGCCACCGATAATTGCCACACTCATTACGCGTACTCCTGCTGTGCCGTGGCTTCTGTCACGCCCATATAGATTTCCAAATTTGCCACAATGCGTTCTGCGGCCTTGCCGTCGCCCAATACCGGGGGATGGCTGCTGGGTGTCACAAAATTGTGCCAGCTCTCGACAATGTGGCCCGTTTGGGCACCGACCAACCGATTCCACCCGCTCTGGACCGTTTCTGTCCACTCCGTTTCATCTCGCAGGGTCAGGCAAGGCACCCGCAGATAGTAAGCCTCCCGCTGCAAGCCACCCGAATCGGTGGCGATTCGCCAGGCATTGGCTGCCAACATGATCATATCCAGATAACCCACCGGCTCAATCAGCTGAATGTGGCGACCGGGAGTGATATCTAAGCGGGCAATGGCTTGATAGGTGCGGGGATGGACAGGAAAAACAAGTGGCAGATCCAATGTGTTAAGCGCCTGCATAATCGCAGTCAACCGGCGGCTGTCATCCACATTGGCGGCGCGATGGACGGTGACCAAGCCGTAGCTGCCCGCTTGCAAACCCAACCGCCCCAAAATCTGGGAACGCTTGCGCGCGATGGGCAAGCTTTGCAGCAGCGTATCCAGCATCACATCGCCGATCCAATGGGCACTGCCGGCGCGTCCTTCATTGCCGAGCTGGCGTACAGCTTTGCGGCTGACGCAGAGGTGCAGATCGGCAATGGCGTCCACCGCCAAACGATTGATCTCTTCGGGCATTTGGCGGTTAAAACTGCGTTCGCCGGCCTCGATATGCACCAGCGGGATCTGTAATTTACTGGCGGCCAGCGCCCCGCCCAGGGTTGAATTCGTATCACCGCGCACAATCACCACATCCGGCTTGGTGCTGCGCATGAGCTCTTCCAGCCGGGTCAGCAATTGCGCGGTCTGTTGCCCGTGCGAACCGGAGCCAATCTCCAGGTTGTAAGCGGGGGTGGGAATTGGCAGTTCATCAAAAAAGATCTGCGACATGCGGTAGTCATAATGTTGCCCCGTATGGACCAGGATCTCTTCGTGGCGGTCTGCCAACGCCTGGCTGACCGGCATGGCCTGAACAAATTCCGGCCGTGCGCCGACAATCGAAAGAATTTTCACAGTTGACTCTCCCAAGCGCCTAAAGCCGAGCCGACTTTAGGTCGAAAATTGCAAAGGGCTCCCATTGGCTTGGTAATCCAGGCGGGGCAGCGAACGATTATAAAGGGTGCGCCAGTGGTGAAAAAGGCTTGGCTGTGCGGCGAGTGGTTCACCGCCGGCATAGCTCGCAAGTGTCGTTGGCGTCACCACCACTACTTGTTCCCACTGTAAGCCCCACGAGCGAAAGACTTGGAGGGAAGGGAAGGCGCGTAGGCGGCCCCCTTCGACGCGGTAGACTGTATCATCCGTCCCCCGTAAGAGGGTGCCATCGGCATGCCGACTGGTGGCGGTCATTGCTTCGCCCAGGGGCAACGTTTGTAACTGGTCTGCTGCAATCGTCAGCACATTTTCCCAGCGATAGCCAAGCGCCTCAAAGACACTGGCTGCCACAAAGGGCCGGCGATAGCCATGTTCAACAATATAAACAGTTTCGTCATTGCCCCGCAGCAGTTCCCCATCGCGAAAGGTGAGTGGCGGACCATCAGCCAGTGCGGCTAATTCGGCATCGCTGATCTGAACGACCTGCTGCCAGTGGTAACCGTGCGAAAGAAAAATCTCGGGTGACGGAAAGGCCCGCTTTTGGCCCTGCTCATATAGATAAAGGGTGGCTCCGCTGCCGCGCACGACGCAGCCATAGGGGTGCCAGGGCAAGAGCGTGTTAAATTGAAAGCCCAGATGTGCGCGTACGGTGCGCACGATTTTGGCCTTGGAAACGCCAAACGCACGTGAATGTAAAACGGTGGGATGCTCAGCGACCCGATAGCCCATCCGGATGGCGTTGACCAACAGTTCGGTCCCAGCCAAAAAACCATCCGAAGTGAAGGGCACATTCTGGATTACCTCACGTCGATAGGCGCGAAAGAGCGCGGTATAGGTATAGACGCGCCGATCGGTCAACATCCGATAAATCGCCGATGAACTGCGGCTCAGCAACAAGCGATAGGCCGGCACGCCATCTACCGCCCCTTCCGGATGATAGGGAGAGGCTGTCACCAGATCCACCGCGGGTGTCAGACGCGCCAACAGGTGTGGAATCTCGCTAAAGTGATAGGTGCCGTCGCAATCGGTGGTGAGGACGACGTTACCCTTGGCCAGATCGATCCCGGTGCGGAGCGCCGCCCCCAAGCCGCGGTTGAGGCGATGTTGGGTAAAGTGGAAGCTAATCCCTGGCAGCGTTTGATCCGCAAAGGCTGCGAGCAAATGGGGAAAAGTTCCATCACGGCTACCGTCATCGACAAAGATGACTTCGATCTCGGCTGTCTGGATGTGGCCGGCGCTGCCCCGTTTTACCAGACCATTAACGACCGGTAGAAATTCGGCCAATAATTTTGGCACATTTTCCACTTCGTTATAACAGGGAATAATAATCGACAGATCCACGTTGTAACTCCCACTCTACTTGCGGCTAATCTATTAAGATGACGCGATTTCCGAAGGTGACTGTCACTATCCGACAACTGCGCTACGCCTGCAAACGCGTTGTGGACAGTGACAATCATCTATACCCTACCCTTTAGATGGCAACGTCGACCGCTTGTTTCCAGGTTGACGCTGGTTGGCCGAGCGGTGGTTGCGTTTGCGGCACCACAATCAACTGCTGGCGAATCGTGTCACGGATCTCGGTGGCAAGCCGCAGTGCGGCAAGGCCATCTGCCGCGGAAACGCGTGGCGCTTGGTTCGCCATAATACAGCTGACAAAATGTTGTAACTCCAATAATAGCGGCTCGGCAATCGGCACATGGATGCGCTCAATCAAGCTCTCTTGCCGATACTTCACGCTATGCTGGTTGTAGTTCAAATATTCACCGGTCATGCTCCGGTGGAGTGAGATGCTTTTGTTGAGCAGATCGGCTTCGACATAGGCATCCAATCCGGTCACTTCAATCGTGCGCACTTTGTGTTCCGTCAGACGCGAAACCATGACAGTGCAGAGTGGGCCGGTGGGAAAGATAAACTGGGCGGTGGCGTGATCGACATCACCACTAAAGGCCGTCAAACCGGCGGCGTGGATACTAGTGGGTGGGGTCTGGATCAGATCGAGTAACAGATCCAGATCGTGAATCATTAGATCAAGCACCACATCAACATCGGTATTACTGCCCACATAAGGGCTGAGCCGGCGCAGATTGATCGCCGCCACATTCATGCCTTCCATGACATGTTTTAGCTCAATATAAGTCGGATTGAAACGCTCAATATGGCCAACCTGCACCACTGCCTTACTCTGCGCCGCGGCGGCCACAATCTGGGTTGCTTCACTTACTGTTGCTGCAATCGGCTTTTCGATGAGCATATGGATCCCTTGGGCCAGACAGTGCATGGTCAAGGCAAAGTGTGCTGGGGTAGGGGTGGCAATGACCACTGCATCCACAACGGCCAGCAAGGCATCGACCTGGGGATAGAAGGTTGTCTCATATTGTTGGGCAATCTGCTGCCCCACCCGCTCGTTTAGATCAAAGACCCCAACCAACACCGCATTCCGCAGGCTGGCGAGGACGCGACAGTGGTTGCGCCCCATGCGTCCAACCCCAACCACCCCAATGCGCACCGCACTCATCTTGTACTCCTTTTAACTTTGTTCCTGTAGCAGATGGCGCAGTTGTAAGTGCTCCGTCATCGACAAGGCAGCACAATGTGGACAGGTGACCGGCGCATAACTCGCTGGCTGCCACATACCCTCTAGGGGTTGGCCACAAGCACAGACATAGCCCACTAGGCGTGCCGGTACCCCCATCACGAGCCCATAGTCGGGCACGTCATGCGTGACAACCGCACCAGCGGCCACCATCGCAAAGCGACCAACGGTGACCCCAGTGACAATAATGGCACCGGCTCCGATTGATGCGCCATAGCTGATCCGGATGGCACCCTGCACCCAATCATCGACACCTTTCAACGTGCCCCAAGGTGTAATGGCGCGCGGGTAGCGATCATTCGTCAGACAGACGCGGGGGCCGATAAAGACTCCATCTTCCAGCACTGCTCCTTTGTAAAGCAGCGCACTGTTCTGAATCTTGACACAGTTGCCGATCTGCACCTCGCTGTCAATATAAACATCGCGCCCCACGGTGCAATCATGTCCAATGGTCGCTCCCTCGCGAATTTGAGCATGGTGCCAGATGCGCGTGCGGTCACCGATCATGGCCTTGGGTGAAATTTCTGCGGTTGCGTGAATAGTCATCGGATCAGCTCTGTCTCGATCGTTCTCTTCGCGTGACAATCGTCATATGACGGTATCAATCTGATGAATGTATTACTTATCTTTGATTTTTACCGCGCTCTTTGTCTGCCTGATCTTACACCGAACAATGTAATAAAATTCTTACAGTTTTGTTGCAAAAATGGGGCAAAGCGGCTGTTTGCTCTTACAAAAGACTAAGTACGAAGGCGGTATCCATAGACAAAAGCTGTGTTCTATCTACTGATCCATCAAGTATAATTCGCGTCTGTTACTGCTCTATTGGGCCAGCCGCTAGCCAGCCGGCGTCATAAAGTGCTGGGAACCATTCTCGCTGCGGCGGTGTATAGTAGCGTATATAGTAAGTAGAAATCGTCATGTACATGAATGATGAAGCAGGCAATTGTGAATGAAGCTGAAGAGATCGGGCGTGCCCAACAGCACGACCATGCCGCCTGGCTTGCCCTGGTGACGCACCATCAGGAAGCGGTCTTTCGCATGGCTTATCTGCTGTTGGGCAATGCGGACGACGCCCAGGATGTGGCCCAGGAAACTTTTCTACAGGCGTTTCGCCATCTGCAACGCTTTGACCGGACGCGTCCATTGCGGCCTTGGCTCTTGCAGATCGCCAAAAATCGGGCCCGTAATCGGCGGCGTTCGGTGCGGCGCTATCTGGCAACCTGGCAACGCTGGTGGCAAAGCCCTGGTCAAAGCGCAATTGCCAACTCCAGCAGCGCCGCGGCGGGCATGGAAAGTGAATTGATCTGGCAGGCTGTGCAGCGCCTAATGGTTAGCGACCAAGAGATCATCTACTTGCGTTATTTTTTGGAAATGTCAGTCAGTGAAACGGCCGCCACACTAGGCATCGCCGAAGGCACGGTAAAATCACGTCTCTCCCGCGCGTTGAGACGCTTACGCACGCTGATCACCCGTGACTTTCCCGAATTGCACCCATTGGCCGCGCACGAAGAGGTAGCCGAATGACAGAACAACGCAATGACCAATGGGCAGCACGAATCCAACAACAGGCGCGCCACTTTGCCTATCCAGCAACCCCTGATCTCGCCGGCATAGAGCAACAGCGATTGCGCACAGCTTTGCCTGATGCTGGATCAGTGGCACCCCGCCGGGTTGGTTGGGCGATCCTGGCCACCCTTGCGCTACTGTTGGCCGCGTTGCTTGCCGTCCCACCCGTGCGTGCCACCCTGTTGGAATGGTTACAGGTGGGGGCGGTGCGCATCTGGTTGGTCGAGCCAACCCCAACGGTGATCGCCACGTCAACGCCGGCCTCGCCGCCAGTCGATCTGCATTCCTTACAAAATCTTGGTGGCGAGACGACACTGGCCGCGGCCCAAGCCCAAGTCACCTTCCCCTTACGGCTGCCGGCCTACCCAACTGATCTCGGCCCGCCGGATCGGGTCTATCAGCAGGATCTGGATGGAGATGTCGTTGTCTTGGTCTGGCTGGACGAGGCTGACCCAGCCCAGGTGCGGCTAACATTGCATTTCCTCACCTCTGACGCGACCGCGTGGAAGATGCAGCCGACCATTGAAAGCGGTGGTTACGTTCACAACCGGCCTGCCTTTTGGCTCAGCGGCCCCTATCTGCTTGTCGTACGCAACGGCGATTGGGATACTGTGCGGCTAGTCCAAGGGCATGTCCTACTCTGGACCGAAGGGGCGATTACCTATCGGTTGGAAAGCAACTTGCCCCTGGCAGAGGCGATTCGGATTGCCGAATCGTTGGAATGAAGTTTTTCAAGAGGAGAAGACAAAGATGAAAAAGTATTTGATCGTGCTCCCCGTAACAATCCTATTGTTGTTGCTCAGCAGTGTAACGGCACAAGCCGGCGGTTGGGTAGTCGTCACGTTGGATAAATTACCCCACCAGCTACAAGCGGGGCAAAGCATCACCTTGGGGTTTACTGTCCAGCAACATGGGCGCGAACCGATCAACATCACCGGTGTAGAGCTGCGTGCCACCCCAACAACACGCGGCACCGCACTGACCTTTGCGGCCACCCAACAAGGGGCCAAAGGGCACTACCAGGTTGTGGTAACTTTGCCTACGGCTGGCGAATGGCAATGGGAAATTCAACCCGGTGGCTTTCCCACCGTGGAATTGACCGCCATCACCGTTGTGCCAGCCGCCGTACATGACACGCAACCGTACCGGTGGCAGCCCTGGGTTTTACAAGGCTTACAGCTCTTATTGGTCAACCATTCGCCCCTGCTTGTTGGCGGCGCACGCGCGGCATTGTTGATGGTAAACAACGGGTGGGAAATGGCACAACCGACAACAGCACCAGAAAGTCAAACCATTGCGTACGGTCGAGCCCTCTTTGCGGCCAAAGGGTGTACAAGTTGCCACCTACATGGGGCCGTCAGCAGTGGTTGGAGCAGCGAAGCAGGGCCGAATCTGACCTATTACACCAAGGATACCGACTATCTACGCCACTGGCTGAAAGATCCGCAGGCGGTAAAACCGCAGACCGCCATGCCGAATCTGCAATTGCAAAGCAGTGAGATCGAAGCATTGGCAGCCTTCTTAACGGCACCGAGCAAATAGCAGCGCTTGAATGCTACAGCGCACGTAACGCTGCATGCGCGGCATGATAGCCGCACATCCCATGTACACCGCCAGGGGGCGGCGTCGAAGAAGAGCAGCGGTACAGTCATACGCTATCCGCCGTAGGTACCTAGCACACAACCGCACTTGCGGTTGTGTGCTAGGTACCTACGGCGGATTTATTTTCTTGCAATGACCTAATAGATAACACAATCAAACCTGGCACAATCGTGTACTGCGCATCCCCTGATGCGCAGCCCGCTTTGTGTCAACTCTATTTGCTTTGTCTATAAGGATGAGAAGGAGAGAGTAAGCACGCTTTGGCTAGAATGCACAACGGCCAGTGGCACTATTCATGCAAGTTATCTATTAATATTTTGAATTATATATGGTTTCATATAGCACATGATATATCATAAATGAGATTCGTTTTTCATGCGCTTTATGGAGTTTTATTGTATGTTTTCGCTTGCCCTACAGCTGGATTGGTTGCCCAATGCCCAGTTTGCCGGGATTCTATATGCACAGAATCAGGGGTGGTATCGCCAAGCCGGCATTGATCTAACGATTCTAAACTGGGCACCATATACTAATCAGGTCGATGCCTTAAGCGGTGACAGCAACCTGATCGTCAGCACCGAAGACAATTTGTTGATTCGCGCCCGCAGCAAGGGCGCGCCGGTGAAAGCCATCGGCGTCATGATGCAATTTTCGGGCATCGGCTGGATGGCGCTGGCCGCATCCGGCATCCACAGCATTCCCGACCTGCGTGGCAAACGGCTGGGCATCCACCCGGATGGCGAGGCCGCGATTCAACTGGCGCTGCGTCAATATGGCATGTCCCCGGCCGATCTGGAGATTCAGGAGGTTGGTTATGACTACGCCGATCTGTTGACAAGTGGGCAGGTCGATGCCATGCAATGTTTACTGATGGTTGAGCCACTGGAACTGGCGGCGCTAGGACAACAAGTCAATACCATCCGTGGCTTTGATTTGGGCTACAAAGTCTACGCACAGGTGCTTGCCACCACCGACGACTTGATCCAACAGCGGGAAGATGAGCTGGCCAGCTTCTTACAAGTTACCTTTGATGGCTGGCGGGCGGCGTTTGCCAACCCAGCGCAGTCGGCGGCGATCATTGTGGCTGACTATCTGCCGGATGCCGACCCGTGGCTCCAGGAGCGAATGTTGATTGCCATGCAACCGATTTTCGAGGGCACAGTCGGTCTGCACCGGCTTGGCTGGATGACGCCGGATCGCTGGCATGACAGCATCGACTATTTGCACCATGATCAGCTGCTCGACCGTGCAATCGTGCCTGAAGAAGTGATGACGAACCATCTGATCGAACGTCTATATAATCGCGCCGACAACGACAGCGCGCTCCCCAGCTCGGCACCAGAACCTCTGTAGTACGCAATGATCAACCTATACCAGTAAACTAATCGGTCAGTCACGCTTTATCTGGTGCACTGGTCGATTGATCGACATTTCCATCAACCCTATCTTGTTGACAACCCGAAAGGGGCTACGCCATGTACACGACGCGTGTAAGGTTATTTCACCTGTTTTCGCTGATCGCCGTCACCGTTTTGCTGGCCGCTTGTGTTATGCAAGCACCGCCGACCACCGCGACCGCAAATCAGGCCCCGAGCAACGCCGCACTGCAAAAAATTTATGCCCAGGGCTACTTCACCTATGGTCTTGAAGCGCAATACCGTCCTTTTGAATTTCGTGACGAAAATGACGAAATCATCGGCTATGATATTGACATTGCCACCGAGATCGGCAAGCGCATGGGGGTGGAGGCGCGGCCGGTCGATACTAGTTGGGGTGCTGTCATCCAGAGCCTCTATGACGGGAAGTTCGACTTTATTCTGGGCGGCATGACGGCCAACGGTGAACGTTACAAGCGCGTAGATTTCTCTGTACCCTATATGGATGGCAGCTCGGGTCTGCTGGTGCGCGCCGGTGAGGGGATTCTAGAGCGTAAGGATCTGGCCGGCAAGATCGTCGCCGCCGGTGAAGGGACACCCTCCGTACAGCAACTCGAAGAGACTGCCGCCGAGCTCGGTATCACTTACAGCGAAGCGATCAAAACCTTTGATGACGACGCGGCGGCTTATGAAGCGCTGAAGACAAACCGTGTCGATGCTTATGCCAGCAGTATTGTCAGCTTGTTGGACTGGGCTAGCCAAAACCCTGGCTTCGAGGTGATTCCCTTCAAGTCTGACAACTGGCCGGCGGAATATACAGCCGCGGCCTTTCGCAAGGAAGATCAGACGCTGCGGGCCGTCTTCAATGGGTTGCTCATTGCCATGAAAGAGGATGGCACCCTGGCCGCGTTCCAGGAGAAGTGGTTCGGCCAGACTTTTGATCTGCCCAACAATCCGCCGGTTTGGGAGTAAGGGTAAGCGCACACAGATCGAACGGCGCGGGATAATTTACGAACTGGTTTACAAATTTGGGATAGCGTCATTGTGGCTTGCAACCGCACGTGCTCTGGTAAAAGGGTTCGTGCGGTTGCAAATTGTCGCTATAAATTGTCACCAGTCGTTTCTGCGTGCGAATTTGTCATTCCTGGATAAAGGAACAGGCTGTGGACATTGAGTTTATGATCGAAATACTCCCCCGGCTGTTGCGTGTGTTGATGACCACGCTGCAGATTAGCGTGATCGCGCTGCTGCTGGGGACGGTCTTTGGCCTGCTCTTTGGTGTACTCCGGGTGATCGGCCCCCGCTTTTTTCATCCCTTCATTGACATCTATGTCTTCCTGGTGCGCAGCACCCCGTTTGCCCTGCAAGTCTATGCGGCGTTCTTTCTCTTGCCACGGGTGGGGCTGGATCTACCGCTCTTTGCCGTTGGCGTCATCGCCTTACTCTTCAACTCCACCGGCTATCAGGTCGAAATTGTGCGACCGGCGCTCGAATCGGTGGACAAAGAGCAGCAGGAGGCCGCGGCCGCGTTGGGCATGACCAAGTGGCTGGCGATGTGGCTGATCATCCTGCCCCAAGCCGCGCGGCGCATGATCCCCCCGCTGACCAATGAGCTGGCCAATTTGGTGAAGGCATCCTCCGTCCTCTCGATCATTGCCGTTTATGAGCTAACCAGGGCCGGACAAGCGATCATCGCTTCATCGTATAAATTTGCCGAAGTGCTAATCCTGGTGGCTGCGCTCTACTTTTTAACCATCCAGTTGCTCAGTTGGGGGGCGGCCTATCTGGAGCATCACCTCTTTACCTATCGCGGCGGGCAACCAACCACAGGAGCATCATCGTGAACGGTGACACGGACGAAGCGCAGCCACTGCTCCGTATTGAGCATTTGTCGAAGCGTTTCGGTAAAACCGATGCGCTTATTGACGCGTCCTTGACCATTAAGCGGGGCGAGCGCGTGGTGTTGATCGGTGCCTCCGGCTCCGGCAAGAGTACGCTGCTGCGCTGCATTAATCACTTGGAAATTCCCGACCAGGGAACCATTTGGCTGGATGGCACCTATGTCGGCGGCCACTTTACGGCTGATGGCAAATGGGTGAAGGCCACCGATCACGAACTGGCCCACCAACGGCGGCAGATGGGCATGGTCTTTCAATCGTTCAACCTCTTTGCCCATTTGAGCGCCCTCGACAACATTGCCATCGCGCCGCAGTGGCTGCTGAAGCTCCCCAAGCAAGAGGCCAAAGAGCGCGCCCATCGCTTGCTCCAGCAGGTGCATCTCGCCGATCATGGGCACAAACTGCCAGCACAGATGTCAGGCGGGCAACAACAGCGGGTGGCAATTGCGCGCGCGCTGGCCATGGAACCGCAGTTGATGCTCTTTGATGAACCAACCTCGGCGCTCGACCCTCGGCTGACGCGCGAAGTGCTGGAAGTCATGCTCGAATTAGCGCTCGACCAGATGACGATGATTGTTGTCACCCACGAGCTTGGTTTTGCCCGGCAGGTGGCCGATACAGTTGGCTTTCTGGATGAGGGGCGCATCATTGAAAAAGGCACCCCTACCCAGATCTTTACCGAGCCACGCGACCCGCGTACCCAAGCGTTCCTCGCTGGTTTTGCCCCTGGAGGTCATTGATGGACGCCGCACCGACCATCATCGCGGGACTTGATGTGACCTTCATGATCGAGATTTTCCCCAAAATGGTGCAAGCCTTACTGGTTACCATCCAGATCAGCTTTCTGGCCCTCTTCTTGGCAATCTTGATTGGGATTCCTCTGGGCAGCCTGCGGGTCCTGGCGCCGCGTCCGGCGCAGATCCTCATCCAATGGCTGGTGAACTATATCCGGGGGACGCCGCAGATCATTCATTTTTTGGTCATTTACTTTGCCCTGCCGCGCATTGGCATTGTCCTCAATGAGTATTGGACCGGCGTTGTCGCCTTAACCTTTATTGCCGTGGGCTATGAGGTGGAGATCGTGCGTGCCGCCATTGAATCGGTTAACAAGGGGCAACGCGAGGCCGCCCTGGCCATTGGCATGACCGAACGCATGACCTTGTGGTTGATTCTGCTGCCACAGGCGGCGCGCCGGATGATCCCGGCGCTGACCAATGAGTTGATCAACGTGATCAAAGCCTCGGCCCTGTTGTCCGTGATTGCGGTCAACGAACTGACCAAAGTAGGGAATGCCATCATCTATAACACGTTTTATTTTGTCGAGGTGTTGCTCGAAGTCGCATTCTTGTATATGATCGTGATCGGGTTGATCGCTTGGCTCTCCCACTATCTTGAGAAGAAGGTCTTTGCCTTCGGGCCAACCATCACTACGACGGAAACTCGCTAAGGCCATTTTGCAAAATTGTGACGTGATGCGTAAAACGTGCTGCGTGAAACGTGATGCGTGATTCGTGCTACGGGCCTGATTATCTGATGCAACACGTAACACGCAGCACTAGATGGATAATAGGAGACCAATGGAAACCAGGACAGAACATTTGCAGAGCCGCCTGCTCCCCAATTTTGCCTGGCCGGCAGGGAAAAGCTGCGCCGTGGCCATCGGTTGGCATGTGGACGGCGAGGCCGGCCCAATTGCCGCCGACCCACGCAACGCCCGTCACCTGGCGGCCCTATCGGAGGGAGCCTATGGTGTATCGACCGGGATGCCGCGTATCCTCGATCTGCACCGGGAACTAGCGATTCCTGCCTCGTTTTTTATCCCCGGCTATGTCGCCGAGTTGCACCCGGCCATGGTGCGGGCCATCGTCGGCGCCGGCCACGAAGTTGCGCATCATGGCTATATGCACGAAAATGTCTTTACCCTGGATGAGGCGGCCGAACGGGTCGCCTTTGCGCGCGGCACCGCGATTCTGGAAAATCTTACGGGGCAGCGACCGGTGGGCTGGAGCGCGCCCGGTTGGGGAATGCGCGCTACCACGGTGGACATTCTGATCGACATGGGGATGCACTACGATTGTAGCCTGATGGAATATGATATCCCCTACCTGATCGAGTCGCCAGCCGGCACTTTGGTAGAGTTGCCGATCAGCTTGATCTTGGACGACTGGGAGATCTTTGGCGGGTCGTTGTTTCCCAATGGCGGTGGCGTGAATGCACCGGCGGAAGACGCATATCAAATCTGGCGCGAGGAATTTGACGGGCTGCGCCACTATGGCGGCTTGTTTAGCACCACCTTTCATCCAAACCTGTTGGGCCGACCGGCACGGCTGCGGATGTTGCATCGCCTCTTTACCTATATGAAATCATTCGACGATGTGTGGTGGGCCACCTACGCCGAGATCGCCGCCTATGTGCGCGCCCAAGCGGACGTTGCGTGATCAGCGCGAACAAGGGAAAGGTAACGCGATTGTGACAGAGCTCGCCGAGCTGCCAAATGGGGAAGGGTTGAGCCTGGCTGACAAGGTCTTTATGGTCTTGAAGCAGAACATTCTGGCGCTGACGATCAAACCGCGCGAATATCTGGTGATCCGGGAGATTGCGGCCCGCTATGGCATCAGCCCAACACCCGTCCGCGAGGCGTTTATTCGCTTGGAACGCGAGGGCTGGCTGCGTATTGATGGGCGCAGGGGTGCCCAAGTCATTCTCCCTTCGGCCCAAACGCTCCTTGAAATTGTGGAAACCGAAGCCGCGCTGGAGGCACATATTGCCCGCCGCGCCGCCGAGATCATTACAGATGAACAATTGTGCGCACTGGCACAGCTTTTAGCCGAGGCCGATGCGGCACTGGCCGCTGACCAATTTGTGCGCTGTCGAGAAATGGGCGAAGAGTTTCATCGCTGGCTCTATACAATTGTCGGCAATGACTACCTGGCACAGACGATTCACAGCCTGGAAGAACAGGTGATGCGGATTCGGACGCTCTTGTGGAACGTGGATAAAGCGCCGGTGGTTGATTCAGCGCGCCAGCACCATGAAATCCTGGCTGCGCTCCAACAACGTGACCCCGATGCCGCGTACCGCGCCATGTATCATCATACCGTTTGGTACGAAAAAAAGTTAGTGACCACGCTAGCATTGATGTAAGGAGCAAGATGTCTACGGCTACATTTCAGCCTAAATTTAGAATTGGGCGCACCCTCTGGGCGGGCCTCTTTCCCCTCTACTGTATGGAAGCGCTGAACTTATTACCCCCGGACTTCACCATTGTCGATGTGGCAGAGTATGACCAGACGCTCGACCTCTTAGCCGCCGGTGAGCTTGATGGCAACTTCCAGTCACTGGCCGATCTGCTGTTGATGGTTGGGCGTGGCGTTGATCTACGGCTGCTGATGGCGAGTGATCTCAGCGTCGGGGTCGATGGGGTGGTCTGCCGACCGGAGATCGACACTATACAGGCGCTGGCGGGGAAGCGGTTGGGGCTGTCGCTACTCTCCTATCCCCATGTGTTGATCCAGCAGATTCTTGCCCGCCACGGGATGACCGAGGCCGACGTTATCCTGGTTGATCTGCGCGGTGAGCGGGTGCCGGAGGCACTGCAACGCGGGGAGATCGATGCCGGCCATACGTGGGGCACCCATATCGATCAGGCTTGCACACAAGGGGCGCGCCTGCTCTTTTCCAGCAGCGCGTTTCCCGGTCTGCTGGTCGATTCTCTGGTTGCCCGCCCGGATACTGTGGCCCAGGCGCCAGCGAGTTGGCTTGAATTCATCCACGCCCATGAACGTGCTCTGGCCTGGTGGCAAGCCAACCCAGCGGCCGGCGACGCGATCATCGCCGAACGCGCTGGCCTCTCGGTTGCCGAAGTGCGCGCCATGCTGGCTGGTTTCACCCTCTATTCAACAGCATCTGCCCGCCCCCTCTTTGCGCGTGATGCCACCGCGCCGCCGGCGCTCTTTGCCAGTGGACGCTTATTGACACGCTTTTACCTGGAGAAAGGGCTGCTACAAGGGGAGCCGGACCTTGATCAGATCATCAATCCCCTGGTTGAGTAAACCGTGGTTGACAGCACTTATCGCGGCAGGCTAATGGTAAAGGTGCGGCCGAAGCGGTCAAAGCCAGTAGGCACAGCTTAATGCTACAGCGCACGGAGCACAGCTTGCGCGGCATGATAGCCGCACATCCCATGGACGCCGCCCCCTGGTGGTGTCGCAGAGGAACAGAGGTAGAGCCCCTTGACCGGCGTGGCATAAGGATTCCAGCTTGGGACGGGGCGGGTCCAGAATTGCCGCCAATCCTGCGTACCGCCATTGATATCACCACCGATGTAGTTGGCGTTGTAGCGTTCTAAGGCCACCGTGTTGGTCACGTGACGGGCCAGGATCAGTTCGCGAAAGCCAGGGGCAAAGCGTTCGATCTGTGCTTCAATGGCGGCGGTCATGTCGACGGTCGAGCCGTTGGGCACATGGCAATAGGCCCATAAGGTCTGTTGACCGGCGGGCGCGCGGGTGGCATCAAATAAGCTCTGTTGGGCAACCAACACATAGGGCCGTTCGGGGTGCTGCCCTTGCCCCACCGCCCGTTCACTGGCCGCGATCTCAGCCAGTGTGCCGCCCAGGTGAAGCGTTCCTGCGTGGCGGCATTCGTCCGCCCGCCAGGGAACCGGACCGGCCAGGGCGTAGTCGATCTTAAAAACACCCATGCCATAACGATAACGTTTAAGTTGACGGCGGTAAGCGGCGGGCAAACGGTCGCCCCCCAGTTGCAGGAGTTGACGCGGGGTTACGTCCAATAAAATCGCCTTTGCTGGGGGTAATTCATCTAATGACTTTACCGCGTGATCGATCACAATTTCGCCGCCCAGCGAACGCAGATAAGCGGCCATCGTATCGGCAATCGCCTGCGAACCACCTTTGGGTAACGGCCACCCCACCACATGACCCAGCGTGCCCAACATGAGGCCAAAAGCAGCCGTCAAAGGTGCTTCGAGCGGCAGCAACGCATGAGCTGCCATACCGGCAAAAAGGGCTTTGGCCCGTTCTTCCTTAAAGAGCAAACGCGCCAATTGCACCGCCGGCCAGATCGCCCGCAGGCCCATTTGGGTGAGCGCGATCGGATGGCGCGGCAAGGGCAGTGGCCCCAACAAGGTCGGTGCCAGTTTGTCCCAATTAGCCACTACCGGTGCAAAGAGTGTCTGCCAGGCGGCACCGTCGCGGCCCAACGCAGCCGCAGTCGCCGCGATCGGTTGATGGAGGGCAACAGCACTGCCATCATCGAGCGGATGAGCTAGGGGCAGATCAGGCTGGATCCATTCAAGGCCAAAGCTGGCCAGGGGTAAGCTCTGGAAAAAGGGCGAACCCATGCCTAACGGATGAATCGCCGAGCAGATGTCATGGCGGAAGCCGGGCAAAGTTAGTTCTGCTGTACGAGTGCCGCCGCCGACCGTCGCTTTTGCTTCCAACACAAGCACTCGACAACCCGCGCGCGCCAGTGTGATCGCCGCGGCCAACCCATTGGGGCCGGCCCCCACGACAAGTGCATCATAACTGCTGGCTGAAGGGTTCATGGCTGGGCTTTCAACTTTCGCCCAGGCGCGTATTGACTAGCACCGCGGTGACAAAAGTTTCGTCCAGCGGATCGGGGGTGACGATGTAGCCAAGGCGGCGGTGCAGGGCAATCGAGCGCTCATTCTCGGCCATTGCCCCACCCACCAATCTGGGCAACTTCAGGTCGAGGAAAGCATAGTCGACGAGCGCCACGCAGGCTTCATACGCAAAGCCCTGCCCCCAATATGGTTTGCCAAACGCAAAGGCCAGCTCTACTTCAATCGTCCCAAATGGCGAGGATTGATCGCCTGGGATCGAGCGATGATCGAGGATATGCGGCTCTAGATGGACCTGGCCAATCACCCGGCCGGTTGCCTTGAGTTCCACGGCCCGAAACCCAAATTCGGCGTTGTTCGGTTGGTAACAACGGTTTAGAAAGCGCTGGCGTACCTGATCCGGTTGACCACCAATGCTACTGTACATGCCCCAAACTTCTTTGTCGGTGTAGACATTGGCCAGAATATCCTCATAGTCGTTTTCGCGAAATTCGCGCAGCAACAGCCGGGCGGTTTCCATGATTTTCATTGGTGTTCTCCTGTACGCTAGCTTCAATTGCGTTGGCTTGCCGCTGTAAACGGCGTTCCAACTCGTTGATCCGCTCGCCCTGGCTCACGATCAACTCGGCCAGGAAACCAACCAACAGCAACAGTACACTAATAATTGCCAACACCCCGGCGGCAATAAAGATCGGGCGCTGTTGTGTGTTGGTAAAGAGATAAAGGCCGGTTAAATAGAGAAAAGTGAGCAGGCTGATCAGGATGCCGGTCAACCCCAAACCGCCAAAGAAGCGCATCGGTTTCTGGCTAAAGGTAAGCAGGAATTTGAGCACCAGCACATCAAGAAAGCTGATCGGGATGCGCTCCCAGCCAAATTTGCTGCTGCCGGCAGGGCGCGGCTGGTAATGGGTCGGCACTTCGCCCAGGCGGAAACCCTGTTGCACGGCGATCATGAGCAGGAAGCGGTGCCAATCGCTGCGCAAGGGAGGCAGATTTTCGATCACTTCGCGACGCATCGCCTTGATCCAGTTGCCATCGTGGACCGGCACATTGGCCATTGTGCGCATCACCAAGTTGTAGATGCCGCTGGCCAACACTTTGCCGTCGCGCCGCCCCTGCCGCCAGCCGGCCACGACATCCAGATCATTGGCTTCCATGTGACGAATCAACGCTGGCACATCCAGCAGCGGATCGGACTCCATGTCGGCTGGGATCAGGATCACAATGTCGCCGCGGCTGGCGCTGAACATCATTTGTAAGGCGCTGGTCATCCCCTGACTGCGGCGGTGGGTAAAGACACGTAACCCAGGATAAAGCTGTTGCAACGCCGTTAAGACGGCACCGGTTTGATCGGTACTGCCGTCATTAACAACCAACACCTCACCGCCACAATTCAACTCGGCAAAGGCGGCGTAGCTGCGTTCGACAACTTGGGCGATCGTCCCTTCTTCATTGCGCGCCGGCACGACAACACTAATCACCGTGGCGCGTGGTGCGGCTGACAGTTCAGGTGTGGCCGCTGTGGCAACTTTTGCTGGTGGATTCAAGAATGGCACGCGATTCACCAATCGTTAGGCTGTGGCAAGAAAAGTGTGAATGAGTTCCACCACACGATCCTGTTGGGTTTCGGTCATTTCCGGGTAGAGAGGCAGGCTGAGACAGCTATCGGCCACCGCTTCGGTCACCGGCAGGTCACCCAGGCGATAGCCAAGCGCCGCATAGGCCGGTTGTAGATGCAGCGGCACAGGATAATGAATACCCGCCTCCACGCCATACTCCTTGAGATAATGCAAAAGTTGATCGCGCCGCGGGGTGCGGATCACATAGAGATGCCAAGCCGCCGTTGCCTGGGGATGCACCTGCGGTAAGACGACCTCATCGTCTGCCAGTAATTCATGATAGCGGGCCGCAAGGGCTTGGCGTTGGGCCGTCCACCCGGCGAGATAGGGCAATTTTGCACGCAAAATCGCCGCTTGCAGGGCATCAATCCGCTCATTCGTGCCGACCACATCATGCACATATTTGGAGCGGCGACCGTGGTTGCGCAGCAAACGGATACGTTCGGCCAGCGTCTCGTCGTCAGTGGTCACTGCGCCGGCATCGCCATACGCGCCCAAATTTTTGCCGGGATAAAAGCTGAAACAGGCCAGTTGGGTCAGGCTACCCGTCTGTTTCCCCGCCCAGGTGGCACCGTGCGCTTGGGCGGCATCTTCGATCAGGGCCAGGCCATGTTGTTGCGCCAACGCGCTCAGCTGGGTCATATCCGCCGGTTGGCCATAAATGTGCACTGGCAGCAACGCCTTTGTTGTGGCCGTAATCGCGGTGGTCACCGCCGCCGGGTCGATGTTATAGGTGTATGGATCAATATCGACAAAAACCGGTTTTGCACCAACATTGCTAATCGCTTCGGCGGTGGCAATAAAGGTATGCGCGCTGGTGATCACCTCATCACCAGGACCGATGTCGAGTGCACGCAGCGCCAATTCTAGGGCCGCCGTGCCGTTGCTCACGCCAACACAATGGGTGACATTACAAAAGGCGGCGAACGCTTCTTCAAAGCGCTGTACCGCTGGCCCCATTACAAAACTGGAGGTATCGATAATGCCCTGGATGGCGCGGTCGATCTCGCCGCGAATGGTCTGGTATTGGGCGTGTAGGTCAACTAATGGAATCGGTTGCATGCTTCTTTATTCTGATCACTTGTTGCCGCTGGCATCTGCACCACGTATATTTTGCAGGGTGGCAATTTGTTCGACCGTGAGTTGGGTCAGGCCGGCAATCACATCCACCGCGAAACCGGCTTGTAACATATTACGGGCGATTTCCTGTTTACCATCTTCCCGCCCTTCTTCCCGCCCTTCTTCCCGCCCTGCTTCAAGCCCCTCTTCGCGCCCTTCTTCAAGCCCCTTCTGGCGTGCACTCATGATTTCGGCGTAGGCGTCACGGGCGCTTTTGAGGCTGGCTTCATATTGAATCCGTTCACGCGGGGAAAGGGCCGCTTCTTGCGCGATTTCAAAGGCGTGCGGAAAGGGATCATTGGCTAGCTCGGCCGGAATGTCCTGCAATTCCGGCATATATTTGAGCAAATAGATCCATTTGTCGATCGCTTCGGTCAGTTCGCCAGCTTCTTTATCAAATTTAGGCAATTCAATATAAACATAAGTCAGCTTATCATAAAAGACCGTTTTCGCCGTGGTGTCCATCAGTTGGACACGCCGCACATAAGCTGGTTCGACATCAATGGCAAAGTTGACGATGGCAATGCAGTAGATCGGGATCAGCTCAAATTGCCAGGTTGTGCCCTTTTTGGCCTGGTGCACAATCGGGAAGGTGCTGTAGTAGAGCACGCGGTCGCGAATAAAGGTCTGATAGCCGCGCTGCATCTCGACAATAAAGCGCTGGCCAAGCACATCCGTGCAGTAAACATCATAAACCCCAACCCGTTCATCAGCAGATTGCGGTAGCTGCTCATTCGGAATGTAGCTCAATTCCTGGATCGGATGGGTTAGAGGTAACACATCAAAGAGGAATTGTTTTAAGATATCCTTACTATCTTCCTGGGCAAAGAGCCGCTTGAAGCCAAAATCAGTTTTAGGGTCAATATATCGTGCCATACCATGACTCCATCTTGCCTACCACCGCTGAATGCTCGTTCTTAAATTATACAACAGGCGACGGGTTGAACTGGAATTGTAGCAGGGACTGGGGAAAATTTTACACCAGTGCGATCTTTACCCCACCTTGATCCAGGCTCTGTTGTCCAGCCTCCAACACGCGCACCACGCGCAGCCCATTTTCGCCATCCGTCAAGGGGCGCTTACCCTCACGGATACACTCAACAAAGTGTGCACATTCCAGCCGCAGCGGCTCTTGCATGTCGATACGCGGGATCCAGATGTCACCACTGTGCAGCTTATACTGAAACTCGCCATAAATGGGATCGCCCTTGCGGTAGGCCCCTTTGTCATAGATGCGCACCTTGCCTTCGGTGGCAACATCGTCGTAGACAATCATCTTGCGGCTGCCGACCACGGTCATTTCACGCGTCTTGCTCGGGTCGAGCCAACTGACATGGATATGGCAGAGCAGATTACCGGCAAAGTGCAGCGTGAGAAAGATTACATCCTGCACCTGGCCATTGAGCCACGCCGCGCCCTGGCAGCTAACCGCTTCTGGGGCCTGCCCTAAGAGATGGATCGCAATCGAGATATCATGGGGCGCAATACTCCAAAGCGCGTTAATATCACTTTGCACCCGCCCCAGGTTGACCCTCCGGCTGTAGAGGTAAAAGATTTCGCCCAGTTCCCCGGCGTCAATCGCCCGTTTGATGTAGTGGACCGCCGGGTTGTATTCAAAGACATGGCCCACCATCAGCACGCGGTTGCGTTCAGCAGCCAGTTTGACCAGTGCTACCCCTTCGACCACACTCATTGCCAAGGGCTTTTCGATAAAGAGATGTTTACCGGCCAGTAATGCCTGTGTGCCTAAGGCATGATGGGTGCGCGCCGGGGTAGCAAGGGCAATGGCATCGACCGTTTCATCGGCCAGCACTTCCTCCAGCGTCGCAGCCGTTTGGCAACCGTAGAGACGTGCTGCCGTAGCACGGGCATCAGGGCTGGCATCAACGACATAGGCCAGTTCGGCATCACTCAGTTGATAGAAGTTACGTGCCAGATTTGGCCCCCAGTAGCCATGACCAATCTGGGCAATACGGATGGGTTTGGTTTGAAAGGACATGAACGTTCCTCGTTACTGTCAGATTATTTTTAGTCAACCGCATGGTAGCTTAGCGCGCCGACACCTACATAAACCACCGGCGCGGCGATCGGCACTCCGACCGCCACAGTCGCTGGCTGAAGTAGTGACGCCATTTCCAGGGCGCTCCCCGGCGCGCTGCCCACCAGCCCAACAAAGGCATGGCTCCAGCGAAAACGGCTGCGCAGGTCGGTCGTCACACCAACTTGGGACAGCGCGGTGACGGCAGCAGCGGTGAGACTGTTACTCGCCTCATCCATCACCGCACCGGCAATGAGCGTACCCACCGGCCACTGCCCCAACCACGTAGCCATTGCGTCGGCTGCCGCTTGGCCGGCAAAGGTATCAAAAGTCTGCGTCGCCAGCAGCGCGCCCGTTGGATCGAGCGCCGCCAAATTATAGCCGGTTTGTGCTTGCATTATCTCTTTGCCATCAATCAGTATCTGCGCAAAGTTGCCGACATCGTTGCCGGCACTTTCGACCACAATATTGACCGGGCTGTTGACACCACTCTTGCCGATTGGCCAACCATCGGTGGGTGATGCCGTCACTGTGGTCAAAGGGCTCGGTACTGGCGCACAGAGGGTTAAGCGATCAATCGGCTCGGTCGCAATCCCCGCAGGCAAGGCCAGGTTGACGCTCTTTGCATCGGCGATGTCGGCGGTCAGTGTGCGCCCGTTCAAGGTAAAGGTAAGTCCATCGACCGCAGCGGCTAAATGCAAGGTCAATTGACCCGATGTTGACGGCAGGTTTAGCAATAGCGTCGCACATGGGCGCGTGCTGTAACGGAAGCCTTGCCAGGGTAAATTAGACCAGCCTTCCGCCAAATACAATGAACTCGATGAGGCGGCCAAATCAAGTGACCGCGCCACCGGTGATGGCACCGCGGCAACGCGGTAGAGGCGAATCGTGCTTGGTGTACCACGCCAATCCGGCCCTTGCCATTCGTCAACCAGCGTCAACGGCAGCGCTTCGTCGATAAAGCGCAACAGGGCAGGGGTTGCCTGCTCGACATGCACAGTTACATATTGCACATCCAGGAAAGCCAACACCGTGGGGGCCAGTACTTGATTGCGCGCAACGATTTCCGCAAAGTTACCTTCCACGACGCGGGCAATTTCATTTTTCGCCAGATCGGCACCCGCTTCGGCATTCATCAGCGCGATCAGATCACCAAGCAGGGGGGCATTAGTAAAGTACTGAAATTTGTAGGCTGGATTGCGACTGGTATTCCCTCCTAGGCGGCGTTTGCCATGTTGGGTTTGATACCACTGCTCCATCATAATCAGAATGTCGGATTTGCCCATCACGCGCGCCCCATTGCGCCACCCGGTCGGCAATTCGAGCACGGTAAAATCCCCCGGCTGTGCCGCCAACCTTTGATAGATCGCCGGCACGCGGAAATCGCTCAACGGCAGGGGAATGGAGAGGTGTTCGCAGAGGAAGAGGAGAAGCAAGAAGCAAGATACGAGATACGAGATACGAGAACGACGTGGCGTATCTCCCAATCTCGTGTCTCGTGTCTCGCGTCTCGTATCTTGTGTCCCCTGTCTCAACAGCCACGCCAGCCCCGCGCCGGCCAAGACCGCGACCCCTAGCAGCAACATGACGCTATAGCGACTAGGATAGCGGTTGCCGCTGAAGAAGGGCAGTTGGCTGATCAGGGCAAAGGGGCCGGGGATGGGTAAGGCGGTGCCTAACCAGCGCGCCTGTGCACCCAAGGTCAGCCACCAGAACAAGAGGGTGGCCGCGATCCAGAAGCTACCCCAATAGCGGGCGGCAGTGCGCCGCCAAAGGGATACGGCCCCAACCACACTGAGCAGCAACGCGGTATAGCCGATAAAGATCTGCTGGCCCTTGTCATGGGGAAAGGCGAGATCCTGTACCCAATGGCCTAATAAAGGATGATGCTGGGTAGGTAACAAATAGCCGGCCAGGTCGGCACTATATTGATCTGCAAAGCCACCACCGCTGGCAAAAAAGTCGCCCTCCGACAGCAGATCGGGGGCCATCGCCCACAGAAAGGGGGCAATGCCCAGCACGAAGATCAGGGCAAAGAGGGTGAAGGCGAGAAAACGTGATGCGTGATGTGTGATACGTGATGCGTGGTTCTCCCAGAGTGACCAGAGAAAGGCGAATAGAATAAAGATCAGCAGAAAGGAGGCATAGGTGAGTTCAGCCCAGGCTTGGAAGATGAGAAAAATTGCGGCGAGCATGGCATTGCGGCGGCAGTCGCGCCAGTTTGTGCTGCGGGCGAGGCGCAAGGTGTAGAGCGCGCCGAAAGGGATCCACTGGCTGCTGGCGATGTTGAATTGGCCGAGGGCGACGTAGAATAATTTGGCAGAGGCAAAGGCGTAGAGGAAGCCGGCAAAGAGGGCGGCAAGGTGTAAAGTGCGAATAACGACTAACCCCGCCCTAACCCTCCCCAGGCTGGGGAGGGAACAGTCACAACTCCTCCCCGGTTGGGAGGGGGTGGCTTGGTCGTTACAATGACGAATTGTCAATTGTGAATGGTTCAGTTCCTGCAGGGTGAGGAGGTAAACACCAAAGCCGCCTAGCACAAAGGAGGAGAGCAAAAGGATGTTGCTAGCGGTAACCAGATTGAACGCGGTCTGGAGTGGTACACTGAGCAGCCCATTGAGGGGGGTGAGGGTGTAAAAGCCCAGGTTGATCTGGATCGGGTGGAACATCCAGTCAACGTGAAAAATATCGAGGTTCAGTTGATCAACCAGGCGTACCTTGATCCACCAGAGGTTCCAGGCCAGCGATGGGTCGTCGATGCCGTCACCGGGGACGTGGGTGGTGAAATGGCGAACGAGTGGCCAGGTGAGCAGCAACGCCGCCAGCGTGTAGAGGGACAACACACCGACGTAACGCCAATCCCACCGCTGGTAGGATTGGTTACGGTCACGGGTGATCATGGGGTTGCAGTTATGGGTGTGGTTGCACTCAGAGTCTCGGTCGCTGTCACCACGCTCGTTGCTTCCATCGCCGGGGCGCGCTGCAGCAGGTTGCCCATGCGGACGCGGGCCACCACTGCCAACTGCGGGTTATCCTGCTCCGCCAGATCAAAGGTCCGGTTGAACATGTCGATGGCGGTCGGGATGTCGTTGGTCGCCTCGGCGATGTTGCCTAGCAGAAAGGTTGCCTGGGCATTTTCGGGGGTCAAGGCCAAGGCCGCTGTGCCGGATTGGGTGGCACCGGCTACGTTGCCGACCTGTAACTGGTAAGTGCCGAATTGCACCAAAATTTCGGGCTGTTGATCAGGCAAAAGTGCCCGCACCCGCTCTAGGGCATGATTCATGTGCGCACTGTCGCCCAACTGCTCGGCCAACACCGCTTCCCAGAGGATTAACTCTGGCTCATCGGGCAATTCCTGCTGGCGCGCGAGGACGAGATCAAGGGCCGCTTGCCAATCTTGTGCCCCAATCAACGCTTCTAGCTCGGCATTGGTTTCAACCATGCGTACCGCCACCGGATCCGGCGGGAAAAAGATGTTGAGCAACTGGTAGCCGCCACCAACGATCACCACAAAGGCCACTACGGTGGTGATTAATCGGCGGATCATGCGTGCCCGCCGGCGGGCCACTTCTTGATCAAGTTGCCACCAGAAGCTGTCGGCGGGCGGATGTTTTGCGCGCAACTGAGCCAAACCGCCAGCCCGCGCCGCCGCCTTGACCAACCCTTCAGGTTTAGAATCAAGCCGACTCAGGAGGCTTTGCCAGCGCCCTTCTTCAGAACGCAGATCAATCTGATCATCAGCCAACGTGGTAAAGGCGTCTTCGATCCGATCGAGTAGCAGCAAATAGTCTTCAACCGTTTGCGGTGTCAACTGGCCAAACTGGCGGTCTGCCTGATCAAGCGCATCACGCAGAGCATTGGCAGGGTTATTCGTTTTGGTTTCAACTGAATAGGCCATTGAACTCCGCCCTGTTTGATAAGCAGCTGATTATCGACTGGCTCTGCTGTCGCCCTTTGTTGCACTGCACGCCAACCACCTGCGCTCCTTTAATCCGCATCATCATCATCCAAATCGTCAAGCTCACCGCCCCCATCTTCCTCTTCACGCTGGATCTCGCGGTAGACGCGATTCAACCCAGATTTAATCTGACTTTCGATCTTTGCCTTGCGTTCGGGGGGGACGGGGAACCAATCGAGCATTTCACCCACGAGGCCACTCTTGGTCTCGTTTTTGTTCTTGCCTTCCAGATAGTAATCTCGCACGCGATTGCGCATGAAGATAATATACTCGCCAACGCGATAGGTGGCATCGGGCGTACAGACAGGACCATGACCTGGCACAAGGCGCTCCGCCCCTAATTCGCGAATCAACTCAAGCGCACGCAGCCATTCCAGGGTATTGCCCTGCGCCATGTAAGGGTGCTGATCGACCCAGACAATATCGCCAACAAAACAGAGTTTCTCTTCGGGCAGCCAGACAATGCTGGTGGCAGGGGTGTGGCCGCCGACAAAAATTAGCTCCAAGCGACGCCCCCCATAAAGCATGGTCGAGCGATTCGTAAAGGTGATATGGGGGGGGATAATCACAATATTGTTGAGCTGTGCCTGGATCTCCGGTTCGCGCTTAAAGCTGTTGCGCACCCGCTCCTTGAAGTTCTCGGTATAGCCCGACATCTCTTTATGGGCGCGCTCATGGGCAATCACCTGACAGGGCATAAAATATTGGTTACCCAACGCATGACCACGGTGATGATCGGTATTGATCATAAAGAGCCGTGGCTCACCTGGGTACTCATCTTCGATCTGATCACGCCAATCCATGGCCTGTTTGGGGATGAGGGGGGCGTCGATCATGACAATCCCCTCTTCCGTGTGGACAAAACCAGGCGTACAACCACGGTAGTGGGTGTTAATAAAAATGCCGGGCGCCAGCTCTTCCCGTTCGCCCAGCCCAGTAATGCCGATCCGCACGGCGCTGCGTCGTCTTGCCATAGGGCCTCCATCTTACCGGTGCAGTTTATCCTTGGCGCTCTCACCAATAACACTTTTGCCAGGATAAAAAGGGTTATTGGTGACAAACGCTGGTATACATACTGCCGCGGTCTGTCGCGATTCACTATATTCTCTCTGCGAGTATAGACATGCATCTGCAATTTGTCAATCCTACGCTAACAGGACTTGCGCAGCCGAATCATTTGTGACGATACAAAGCCGAAATTCCCAATAATTCGGGAGCCAAGTATAATTGGAATATCACAATGTTGTGTTCTGCGCGATGATAAATAGGAGTGTATTTAGCAGGTGTACCGAGCAATGATGCCCAGGTCTTAACGCCCAGGTCTTAACTTTAAGAGTATAAAATGCAGGTGCTTCGATCTACGGCTGGCGGCGCTGTTGTCAGTGTGCCACGTGGGGAAAACAACCTGTGGGCAGCACTTATTGAAAGGGAATCCATTGCTGATGAAACGAATTGGTGTTTTAACGAGTGGCGGTGACGCACCAGGCATGAATGCCGCATTACGCGCCGCTGTGCGTACTGCGCTTGATCTCGGTGCAAAGGTTTTTGCAATCTATGAAGGCTATCAGGGTATGATCGACGGTGGCTCGCGCATCCGCCCCATTGAGTGGGATGAAGTGGGTGGCATTCTGCACAAAGGTGGCACCATGATTGGCTCGGCGCGCTGCCAGGCCTTTCGTACGCGCGAGGGCCGCCGCCAGGCGATCTGTAACCTGTTGCGCCAGGAAATTGATGGGCTGATTGTGATTGGCGGTGATGGCAGCCTGACCGGTGCCGATCTATTACGCCGCGAATGGCGTGACGCTGTGCGCGAGTTGGTCGCCAGCGGTGAGATCAGCCGCGAAGTGGGCGAGCGCCATCCCTACCTGAATATTGCCGGCATTGTCGGCTCGATCGACAACGACATGTTTGGTACCGACATGACCATTGGGGCCGATACCGCCCTCCATCGCATTACTGACGCGATCGATGCCATTTCCAGCACCGCGGCCAGCCACCAACGCGCCTTTGTGGTTGAAGTGATGGGGCGGCACTGCGGTTACCTCGCGCTCATGGGGGCCCTGGCTAGCGGAGCCGACTTTGCACTCATTCCCGAAAATCCGCCCGAAGGAGACAATTGGGAAGACAAGATGTGCAGGATTCTGCTGGAAGGGCGTAAGATTGGCCGCCGCGACAGCATTGTGGTCGTCGCCGAAGGGGCGGTTGATCGCAAAGGCAACCCGCTCACGGCTCACTACGTGAAACAAATTCTGGAAGATCGGTTGGGGGAAGATGTGCGCGTGACAGTGCTGGGCCATGTCCAACGCGGCGGCTCGCCCAGCGCCTACGATCGTATTATGAGCACATTGATCGGCCACGCCGCCGCCAAGGTGATCGTCAATGCCACGGCGGACAGCGAACCCTGCCTGGTGGGCATTCGCAACAACCGGATTTACCTCTCCCCGCTGATGGAATGTGTCAACACCAATCAGGGGGTCAACCGGGCGATTGAAGCGCTCGACTTTGACAAGGCCTATGCGTTGCGCGGCCCGACCTTCAAGGCCTCGTTTGATATTCTGCGGACCCTGGTGCGCGCCTTTCCACATCCGGCCCAGCCGGGACAACGGCAACTACGCTTTGCGATTCTCAATGCAGGAGCACCGGCCCCAGGCATGAATGCCACCGTGCGTGCTGCTGTCCGCCTTGGCGTTGACAAAGGCCACCAGCCAATCGGTGTCTTTCGCGGCTTTCGCGGGCTGATCAATAATCAGGTGAAAGAGCTCAACTGGATGGATGTCAACGGCTGGGCACCAACCGGTGGCTCCGAACTAGGCACCAGTCGGCGTACGCCCCACGGCGGCGATTTCTATGCCATTGCCCGCACCCTGGAAGAAAATCGGATTGATGCGATTATCATGGTCGGCGGCTGGGCGGGCTATGAAGCCGTGAATGCCCTCTATGAAGAGCGCCGCAACTTCCCCGCCTTTAACATCCCGATTATCTGCATTCCCGCCAGCATTGATAACAATTTGCCTGGGGCTGAGTATAGCATTGGTTCCGACACGGCGCTTAACACGATTACCGAGGCCATTGATAAGATCAAGCAGTCAGCCGTCGCGTCCAACCGTTGTTTTATTATCGAAGTGATGGGTGGCTACTGTGGCTATTTAGCGATGCTTAGCTCGTTATCCAGCGGCGCGGAGCGCGTCTATCTCAATGAAGAAGGGGTGACCCTCTCCGATCTGGAACAGGATATTCGGCTGCTTACCACCGGTTTTCGTCACGGCAAACGGCTGGCCTTGATGATCCGCAATGAGTTTGCCAATCCGCTCTACACCGCGCCCTTTTTGGCCGCCCTCTTTGAAGAAGAAAGCAAGGATCTCTTTAATGTGCGCACTTCGGTCTTGGGGCACATGCAACAGGGCGGTAATCCGACCCCATCCGACCGCATTATGGCCATGCGTATGGCCAGCGAGGCGATCAAATTTATTGAAAGCTCCTGCGATGGCAAGGGCGATGAGCCACCCGCGGTGGGGCTGAGCATGATGGAAGATCAGGTGAAACTGACGCCTTTTTATGAGATGCGCCGGATTTATGATATGGAAAAACAACGCCCCAAGCAGCAATGGTGGATGGATTTACGGCCCGTTGCGCGTTTAATGGCACAACCAGGACCCCAGTTTAATCAACAGAATCATCATTTTCAACTTGAGCATGACAGTCAATAATCAGTAGACCACAACGGTAGTTCGCATCCTCAGTTGCAAACGGGTGTCTGCAGTAGGGGATGCAGAAGACACTGCGGTCTACCGATAATTTATCCATAAGCTACTTATGGTATGATGTAGGCAAAGCTGATTCAAGCCATAAGCATTGCGGTAAAAGCGAAAGGAAGGGATTTTCATTATGATTCATGAGTCAGTCTATGAGCTGCGCACAAGTCTCAAACGCATCGTCGGCATTAATGGTGGCCGCATTGAGGTGCTTGATGTTGAACGGTTGCGGACCGAGGCGATTGATACGCTAGTGCGCGATGCGGTCTTTGGTACGCCCAGTGTGCAGGCTCTCAGCCGCTGGCTGATCTGGGAGATCGGACAGACTTTGGGCGCACGACCGGCCAGCATTCACGAATTCTACATCGCCCGTGCCCAGAATAAATGGCGCGACCGCACTGTCCCGGCGATGAATATTCGTTTTACCACCTATGACACGGTCCGCGCCGCCTTGCGCGCCGCCCAAAAGAGTAATACCGGCGCGATGATCTTTGAGATCGCGCGCAGTGAGATGAGCTATACCTTCCAAACGCCGGAAGAATATAGCACCGCCGTCATCGCGGCGGCCATCAAAGAGGGCTACTTCCATCCGCTCTTTATCCAGGGCGATCACTTCCAGGTGAAGGCATCACTTTACGCCAAAAAACCAGAAGCTGCGATTCAGGAAGTAAAAGATCTAATCGCCGAAGCAATTCCCGGCGGCTTTTGGAATATCGACATTGATACCAGCACATTAGTTGACATTCACCTGGATGATCTAAACGCGCAGCAGTACCACAATTACATGCGCTCGGCCGAGTTGACCAAATTTGTGCGCGATCTAGAGCCAGCCGGGGTGACGGTAAGCCTTGGTGGCGAAATCGGCGAAGTCGGCGAGCAGAATTCGACGCCGGCAGAGCTTGATGCCTATGTGACCAACTATCAGACGGCCCTGGCCGAACTGGGGGATTACGCCGGCCTGAGTAAGATCAGCGTCCAAACGGGCACGTCGCACGGCGGCATTGTGTTGCCCGATGGCTCGATTGCGGATGTGGCGGTGGATTTTGACACACTGGGGGTCCTGGGCGAACGGGCTCGCCATTACGGGGCCGGTGGCGCGGTGCAACATGGGGCCAGTACGTTGCCCGAAAATCTCTTTACCAAGTTTCCCGAAAAGCAGACCCTGGAAATTCACCTGGCCTCCGGCTTCCAAAATCTCTTTATGGAACACCAAGCGTTTCCAGCCGATCTGCTGCAGGACATCTATCGCTATCTTGATGTCCACAATGCCGATGAGCGCAAGGCAAATGAGACCAACGCCCAGTTCTACTACAAGACGCGGAAGAAGGCCATGGGGACCTTCAAACCTGAACTGTGGGGTATGGACAAAGATACCAAAGCCGCACTCTTCATGGCCATGGAAGAGAAGTTTCGCTTCTTCTACGAGAAGCTCAATGTGACAAATACGCGCAAGCTGATCGATGAAGTGGTGACCCCAGTGGAACATCACAAAGCGTTGCCGAAACAGGCGCGCGCAGCGGGGGATGATCTGGGACTGGCCGACTAGCGCAGTATAATGACCTATCCACCATGATGCTGGCTAACCACGCCAGGTTTGAGCAGTGGCGGTCACCGTGGCGTGGCAGCATCATGACAACCACTAAATTCTACATCACCACCAGCAAAAGGCCAGCCATATGAGTACATTACCTTTGGCAGATACCACTATCGAATGGCCGGCAACGATTGAAACCGTGCCCCAACTGGAAGAGCTGTTGACACGGCCAACGCCGGCTGCGTTGGCTGCCCTGCAAACGCTCGACAGCGACCTGGTGATTCTAGGGGTGATGCGAATGGGCAGGCACTGGCGATGTTACCGCTTTGCAGCACACCGCCAACCGTGCTCAATATTACTGGCCCGGAGACGGTCTCAATTCGGCGCACGGCAGAACACTTTGGGACCATTTTTGGGATAGAGCCGCACTTTACCGGCAGCGAAGCGCCTACCGCGCTACTCAGCAATGCCGGTAAGGCGCAAGCACACTTCGGTTATCCCACCGTGCCGCTATCACGACTCATTCGTTGGATTGCGGCCTGGGTGCAGCAAGGGGGCACCCTCCTCAACAAACCCACCCACTTTGAAACGCGCGATGGGAGATTCTAGTGGCGAACTTGGATCCCACTTTACTGGCATTGTTGCATCGGGGCACCGTGATCCCCGCCCATCCCCTTGCGCTAACCGCGGCGTTAACCGTTGACGAGCGCCGCCAACGGGCCTTAACCCGTTACTATTGCGCCGCCGGGGTCGATGGCTTAGCCGTCGGCGTCCACACCACTCAATTTGAGATCCATGAACCGGCGCGCGGGCTGCTCAAACCAGTGCTGGCGCTGGCCGCGCAGACCGTGGATGAGATGTTACAGAGGCAACCCCGCCCCTTTATCAAGATTGCCGGCTTGGTTGGACAAACCCCACAATCACTACACGAATCAGCACTGGCCGTTGAACTGGGCTATCATGCCGGCCTGTTAAGCCTGGCTGCCTTGCCACCGATGATGAGTTGCTGGCCCACTGTCGGCAAGTGGCAGAAGTGATGCCCATCGTGGGCTTTTATTTGCAGCCCGCCGTGGGCGGACGCGTATTACCATACAGCTTCTGGCGACGCTTCGTCGAGATCGACAACGTGGTGGCGATCAAGATTGCCCCCTTTAACCGCTATCAGACCCTTGATGTCGTGCGTGCCGTAGCCGAGGCCGGCCAGGGCGACCAGATCGCGCTCTACACCGGCAACGATGACAGCATTGTCACCGACCTGCTCACCGATTTTGTCTTTGCCGAGGGGGCAGCGCCGGTGCATTTTGTCGGCGGGTTGTTGGGGCAATGGGCCGTCTGGACCAAAACGATGGTAGAGATGTTGGCAGCGATCCAGGCACAGCGGGCGACGGGAACACTGGACTATCGCCACTGGCTTACCTATGGTGCGCAGTTGACCGATGCGAATGGTGCGATCTTTGACGCTGCGCACAACTATCGCGGCTGTTTGCCCGGCATTCACTGGATCCTCCAACGCCAGGGGCTGCTACAAGGGACTTGGACGCTGAATCCGCATGAGCAGTTGGCGGACGGCCAAGTGGCGGAGTTGGAACGGGTTTGCGCAGCCTATGGGCAATTGCAGGATGATGCGTTTGTGGCGGCGCACTTGGCGGAGTGGCTGGAGTAGGGGTATAGGCGCGGATTTAGGATGCGCGGATCCTAAATCCGCGCATCCTAAATCCGCGTCTATACCACCAGCAACTTCCCCCCTATACGGCTACGGTTTACTGATAGCCACCACTCGTCGTGACCAACCCGCGTTCCTTGGCGACCTTGGCGTCGTAGCCGCTGGCGCGATAGGCGGCCATGGGGTCAACCGGGACACCCATCTCCTCGCGTACCTGGGCGAGCAGCGGGCGGACATCGTTGCGGAAGGCATCGGTGATCAGTTGGTGGGCGAGCAACACTTCGCCGCTGGCCTGGGCGTCGGCCAGTTGCTGTTGGGGGACACAGAGCGCCTTGGCGTACGCTTCCTGGCAGTTGAGCACGGAGTAGATCATCGCCCCGACTTTCCCCTCGACATTGTGGGCCTGGTCGATCATATAGGCGAGGTTGTTGGCGGTGTTGCGCACAACGTCGTCGCTGCTCTTTTCGCCGCTAGCCAACTCGTTGTAGATCAAGAAGAGTTCATAGGGATTGGTGGCGCCCACCATCAAGTCATCGTCGGCATATTTGCGGTTGTTAAAGTGGAAACCGCCCAGCCGCCCCTCAGCTAGCAGGAAGGCGACAATCTGCTCAATATTAACCCCTTGGGCGTGGTGGCCCAGGTCGACCAACACCTGCGCCTGTTCGCCCAGTTTAAGACACCACGCATAGGCCGTACCCCAGTCGGGAATATCGGTGCTGTAGAAAGCCGGCTCAAAAAATTTATATTCGATCAACATGCGACTGCCGGTGGGCAGTTGTTTGTAGACGGTGGTCAGATGCGTTTCAAAGCGCCGTTTGCGCGCGATCAGGTTATCCTGGCCGGCATAGTTGGTGCCGTCGGCAAACCAGAGGCTGAGCAGGTCGCTGTTGGTCTTCTCCATAATCTCGCAACATTCGAGCAGGTGATCCAGTGCCTGTTCCTGCGCCCCAGGATCGGGGCTGCCCAGCGAACCGAGCTTGTATTCGTTGTCCTGGAAGACATTCGGGTTGACCGCGCCGATCTTCACCCCTTGCGCTTCGGCATATTGACGCAGGCCGGTGTAGTCGCCATCTTCCGGCACATCCCACGGAATGTGGACGGCGACCGAAGGCGCGATGCCTGTCATTTTGTGGACCATGGCGGCGTCATCCATTTTCTGGCGGGTGGTCACCGCGGCGCCGGCCCAAGGAAAGGCTTTGAAACGGGTGCCGCTATTGGCATAACCCCAACTGGGCGTCTCAATTTTTTGCGCTTTGAGCGCGCTTTTAATTGCTTCGACATCAAGGCCTTGGGCGGTTAACGCTTCCGCCAGGACTTCATAGGCTTTCGTATGGTTACTCATTTGAAAAATTGCTCCTGATTCTTGATTTTGCATTAGCTACCCCACCCTAACCCTCGCCGAGTACAGGGAGGGAACAAAGATTTCCCGACAAGATCCCCTCCCCAATCTGGGGAGGGTTAGGGTGGGGTTAAATATTTAATCATCGTCACATCGGGGCCATCACCAACCGGCGACACCAGGGTAAAGCCCAGCCGTTGATAGAGCCGATAGGCCGGATTCTCCAGCCAGACGCTCAGAGAGATGGCATTGAAGTGGGGGGCAATGGCGGCAAAAAGCGCAGTCATTAACAGTTGGCCGATCCCTTGCCCACGGTAGGCCGGATCGATGGCAATCGACAGCTCCGGCGTTGTGTCGTTGACATAGCCATAGCCCCGCGCCTCTCCTTGTAAGAGCCGGACCCATGCTGCGCCCACCGCTTGGCCGGTCGCACTTTCCACCGCTTTGCAACCAATGTCACCGACCAATGTGCCAAAGGCAACAAAGTACTTGCGCAGGCCTGGCTCTTCTAGCATCGTCCGCGATGGCGGTGTCCCGCCGGCGGGAATAAAGATCGCCTGGTAGCTCATTTCAGCCAAGAGGGTTTCGTCGGCAGCGATGAGGGGAATAATCGAAATTAGCTTGCTCACAATTGCTTCCCTAGCCGGTCATACGCCGCATCCCACGCCGCGCGGTCGGTGGTCGGCGCATAACTCACCACGTCAAACGAGCGGCGAATCAGGTCGCGACCTTCGGCCAGCGAGGCCAGATCACCTAGGGCCAGCGCCTGCATGATCACATTGCCAATTGCGGTCGCTTCGACCGGCCCGGCGATCACCTGGCGGCCGGTGGCATCGGCGGTGAGTTGGCAGAGGAGTTGGTTTTGGGTGCCGCCGCCGACAATGTGCAACGGTTCGAGGCGATAGCCCAGGATCAGCTCCAACTTCTCCAAGACCCAGCGATATTTGAGCGCCAGACTTTCCAGCGCGCAGCGGATGATCGCGCCTTTACTCTCCGGCAGCAGTTGGCCAGTCGCCTGGCAGCGGGCACGGAGGCGACTGGGCATGTCATCGCCTAGTTCACTCGGTTTCAGGAAGAGGCTGTGATCGGGGTCGATGATCGCATGGAATGGGGTCGTTTCGGCGGCGAGGGCGGTCAACTCGGCGTAGCTGTGCTCCGTCCCTTCACGCGCCCAGGTGCGGCGACATTCCTGCACCAGCCAAAGCCCGGCCACATTTTTACAGAGACGATAGGTGCCATTCACCCCACCTTCATTGGTTAAATTATAGGCCAGCGTATCGGCGTTGACCACCGCGTGCGGCACTTCCGCACCGACAATCGACCAGGTGCCCGAACTGATCCAGCCAAAGCGCTGGTTGGTCGCCGGCACCGCGGCCACCGCCGAGCCCGTGTCGTGACAGGCCGGGGCAACCACGGGAATCGCGGTGCGAATGTTCAACTCATCGCCGATGGCCCGCTGCATTTGCCCCAGGATCGTCCCTGGCGTCACGATCTCCGGGAAGATGTCGGTGGGGATGCCGAGCCGAGTCAGCAAATCGGTCGCCCAGCCATGATGGGCGGGGTTAAAGGCTTGGGTGGTTGTAGCGTTGCTAAATTCACAAACTTTGCGCCCGGTGAGCCAGTAATTGAAAAGATCGGGCACGGTGAGAAAGGTGGCAGCGCTTTCCAAGGCGGGATCTTGCTTTAGCACCATCGCGAAGAGCTGATAGAGCGTGTTGATCTGCATAAACTGGATGCCGGTCTGGCCAAAGATTTCGGCCTTGGGTACGCGGGCAGAGGCGGCATCGATCATGCCATCGGTGCGCTGGTCGCGGTAATGGGTCGGGTTGCCGATCAAGGCACCGTTGCGGTCGAGCAGGCCAAAGTCGATCCCCCACGTGTCGATACCAATGCTGGCGGGCGCGCCGCCACTGTTGCGGACGCCGCGTTCGATCCCGTTTTTGATCTCCTGCCAGAGTTGCAAGATATTCCAATGGAGGACACCAGGCAAACGCACAGGGGTGTTGAGAAAACGGTGGACCTCGGCCAGTGCCAAGCGGTCGCCGTCAAAGCTCCCCATGATCGCCCGCCCGCTCTCCGCGCCAAAATCAAAGGCTAGATAATTTTTTGTGCTGCTCATCGTCGCTTGACTCTCCAGGTTGTGGGGTGTAACTAATACAACAATGTTAAATTGGCGTTGTTCGCTCTGTGCCTAGCTGGTCCGTGACCAGCTAGACACATAATTTAACGTTGTCGTATTACGCAGGTGGGCCCATTAACCCGTTTTAACGGGTTTTGCATATCAGGCGGTGAATTCATTCACCGCCGCTCATTCACCGCCAGGGGCCGGCACCCGTGCCATCTCAAAGGTATCATTGACACGGTTATAACTATCGCCACCCAAGCGGCCAATCGGTTGGTAAGGTTCGAGCAAGATGCGCCCCTCGTGATAAAGGTCATCGCGCACATAGACCCCTTTGACTTCGGCGAAGACCACCGATGCACCACCAGGGCCATGGCCGATCTTGAGCAGTTGTTGCAACCGACATTCAAACGCAATCGGCGCTTCGGTAACACGCGGTACGCGGATCGTTTTGCTCGGTGTCGCCGTCAAACCGGCCCATTCAAATTCAGATTGGCCAGGGGGCAGCGGCGTGGCGGTCAAATTCATTGCGGCGGCGGTGGCTTCGTTGGTAAAGTTAATCACAAATTCGCCCATGGCCATAATGTTGCGCACCGTGTCTTTGCCAGCGGGTTTATCGGTATTACTGACTGAAAACATCAGGGTCATCGGGTCGCTGCAAACCGCGTTAAAAAACGAGAAAGGCGCGACGTTGAGATTGCCATCGGCGTCCATCGTGCTGACCCAGGCAATCGGGCGTGGCACCACGGCACCGATCATCAGCTTATAGCGGTCACGTTCGGGAATGGCATGTAATTCAAGATTCATGGCAAGCGTACCCGTCTGAAAGTAATTTTTTTGTTACTCGTTGATTTTTGGCTAGCGCTGTATAATATCGGGAACCCAATGGTACTACAAAAGCGAGTTCCAAACAAAGCGACAACGAATTGAGAAGGCAACGCGCAAAGATCGCGACCAGAAAGGCAACCCGATGAAGATTACCGCTGTACGCGCCGTCGAAATTGATGTCACCCCTGCCCCGCTGACCAAAGCGCGCGCCCCCAGCCGCGCCGACACGATCAAGATGGACCGCCCAGTCTCGCGTTATGCAGGCAAACATGGCCACCCGGATTGGAAACGCGCCGCGGTCGTCGTCACCGGGGAAGATGGCACATGGGGCTTTGGCCTTACGGTACATGGCGGCCCGGTGGTGCGCATTATCAACGACCAACTGGGGCCGGCGCTGATCGGCGAGAATTGTATGGCGACGGAAAAGCTCTGGGATATGCTGGTACGAATGAGCGCGCCCTATGGTGGCGGTCTGGCCAGCTATGCGATCAGCGCGCTCGACTGTGCGATCTGGGATCTCAAGGGTAAGGTGTTACAGCGCCCCGTCTACGAGTTGTTGGGTGGTCCCCAAAAGGAGAAGATCTTCTGTTATGCCACCGGTTTTGACAACGCCTGGTATGTAGAACAGGGTTTTAAGGCAACCAAAATCTTCACCCCCTATGGGCTGGAAGATGGGCTGGACGGCCTGTATAAAAATGAGGAGTTGGTGGCCGAAACGCGGGCCGCGGTCGGTGATCGGGTTGAGTTAATGCTCGATTGTTGGCTCGCCATGGATGAAGAATATACCGTGCGGCTGGCCGAAACCCTACGCCCATACAAGTTGAAGTGGATCGAAGATTATGTGATGCCCGATGCCCTTGATGCCTACGGTGCCATCCGCCAACGCCTGCCCTGGCAAACGCTGGCCAGCGGCGAACATTGGTATCTGCCCAACACCTTTGCCACCGCGGCCAGCCGCCGACTGGTCGATATCTTCCAGCCCGATGTGCTCTGGGGCGGTGGCATCACGGGGGTCGTCAAGATCTGTCACCTGGCCGAGGCCGCAGGCATTGCGGTGATCACCCATGCCGGGATGAACTATCCCTATGGCCAACATCTCGCCTATGCCCTGCCCGCCATCACCTGGGGTGAACGGTCGGAAGGAGTCTCCGCGCCCGGCGTGCCCCTCGCCGAGATGACCCGTCTGCCCGGCACCGCGGTGATCAAAGATGGCTATCTCGTCCCATCCGACGCGCCGGGCTTCGGGCTGGAGATTACCATGGATTGGCTGGAGGAACGGGCGCGGGTGTAGAGACGAGACACGAGACACGAGACAGGAAGTATATTTTACGAATTACGAATTACGCAGTACGCATCACGCAGTACGAATCACAAATCACGCATCACGTTTTACGTTTTACGCATCACGCATCACAAGAAAACGAAAGGGTTTATGGAAACATTATTGCACGATGTAGCAGGACGGGCAGGCAGTTATTTGGCGGGGCTGGAGGAGCGACCGGTGGTGGCAACCAGGGCGGCGTTGGCAGGATTGGCGCGCTTTGATGAGGCGTTGCCGGCCCAACCGACTGACCCGGCGCAGGTGTTGGCCTTGTTGGATGAGGTCGGTTCACCGGCAGTGACGGCGAATGCGGGGGGGCGCTACTTTGGTTTTGTCACCGGCGGGACGTTGCCCGCGGCGTTGGCCGCGAGTTGGCTGGCCACGGCGTGGGACAACAACGGCGGCCTCTCGATTATGTCGCCGACGAATGCCAAGCTGGAAGAGGTGGCGTTGGGCTGGCTGGTTGATCTCTTTGGCCTGCCGGCAGGCACCGCGGGTGGCATTGTCACCGGGGCGACAATGGCGAATTTTACGGCATTGGCCGCGGCGCGCCATGCGCTGCTTATGCGTCAGGGCTGGGATGTGGAGGCACGTGGGCTCTTTAACGCACCGGAATTGACGGTGGTGGTTGGCGACGAGGTGCATGTCAGTGTGCTCAAAGCGTTGACCCTACTAGGGCTGGGGCGCGAACGGGTCGTGCGGGTGGCGGTGGATGACCAAGGGCGGATGCGCCCTGACGCGCTGCCACCGCTGGATGCACAGACGATTCTGATCTCGCAGGCCGGCAACGTCAACAGTGGGGCAATCGATCCGCTTGATCAACTCTCGGCCCTTGCCCGCCAACAGGGCGCGTGGCACCATGTCGATGGGGCCTTTGGCATGTGGGCGGCCGTCGCCCCGGCGCGTGCCCACCTCACCGCCGGCCTGGGTGATGCCGACTCGTGGGCGACCGATGCGCACAAGTGGCTCAACACCCCTTATGATGGCGGCTTTGCCTTCTGTCGCGATGGGCATGCGCTGCGCAATGCCATGTCCACGGCGGCCGCGTACCTCGCCCAGGGAGAGGCACGTGAACCATTCCATTACACGCCAGAGATGTCACGCCGCGGGCGCGGGGTAGAGGTCTGGGCCGCGCTGCGTTCGCTGGGGCGTAGCGGGGTGGCCGATCTGATCGAGCGCACGTGTCGCCACGCCACCCGTTTTGCCGAAGGACTGGCAGCCGCCGGCTACGAGATCCTTAACGATGTGGTAATCAACCAGGTGATGGTCAACTTTGGTGATGATGAGAAAACACGGCGCGTCATCCATGCCGTACAACAGGATGGCACCTGCTGGTGTGGCGGCACCGTCTGGCACGGGCGCGCAGCGATGCGCATCAGCGTCTCCTCCTGGGCCACCACCGAAGCCGATGTCGAACGCAGCCTGGCGGCGATTTTACGCCTGGCGGCTGAATAGTAAAACGTGATACGTAAAACGTGAAACGTGATGCGTCCGTGACGGCAATTTACGAATTACGTTTCACGTTTTACGCATCACGCATCAGAAAGTTATAGCAATGAAGCTATCGTTGCGCGCCCTCGGCGCACAAGTGGAAACCCTGCTGGCCGGGCAATTGCCGGCGCAGGTGCGCAAAAATATGCTGACCGAAGTTTGGGTGGCGATTGCCTACGGGGTCTTCTACGCGACCACGTTACCCTTTATTCCGGTGTTGTTGCGGCGGAGCGGGGCCACCGCCGAAATGGTGGCACTTTATACCGCGCAGCAATTTATCGGCTCGGTGTTGACCGCCTTTAGCATCGTCCTAATGCGGCGACGGCGTACGATGAACATTATCGTCGTCTGCTGGCTGATCTCACGTTCGTTGATTCTTTTCTTTGCGTTTATCGTCAACCCTGTATGGATGTTGGTCTTGGGAGCAGGCTTTTGGCTGTTAGAGGCTTTCCCCAACCCTGGTTATACGCGCATCTTACAAAAGATCTATCCTGACGGGTTGCGCGGCAAAGTCATGTCAACCGTGCGGATGGCGCGCATCGCCGTCGTCGTGATTATCACGCCACTGGCGGGGTGGGCGCTTGACCATTGGGGCTATCGCGTGCTCTTTCCGATTGGCAGCATTGTTGGCATTCTATCGGTGCTGCTCTTTCTGCGGCTGGAGGTGAATGAGGGGCCACTGGCCGCGCGCGAAACGAAGACATTTAGTGAACTTTGGGCGATCCTGCGCACCGACCAGCGCTTTTCGTATTACCTGACGACCTTTGGCCTTTATGGCGCGGGCTCGCTGATGTCATGGACGATCTACCCGCTGGTCCAGGTGGACCGGTTGCATCTTTCCTACTCCATGCTGGGTTGGCTGGGGCTGGTCCAGTCGATCTTCTGGTTTTTTAGCTATCTCTTTTGGGGGCGCATGGTTGACCGACATGGCGGCGTCTGGGTGCTGCGGCTCAATTGTGCGATTGCGATGTTGATGCCCTTTGTCTATATTTGGGCCACAACCCCGTGGATGTTGATTCCCGCCTTTGCCGTCGCCGGCATTATCAGCGCCGGGTGGGATATGGGGATGATCACGGCCGGCATGCAGTTGGCCCCCGCCGATCGGGTCACTGAGTATGCGGCAGTGCAGGGCACGGTCGTTGGCCTGCGCGGCATGCTTACGCCGCTGATCAGTGTGAGTCTACTGCGCTTTGGCATGCCGGATCGGGGCATCTTTGTGATCAGCATCGTGATGATGGCAGTGGCGTGGTTCATGTTTGGGCGCATCAGCGCGCCCATGCCCGACCACCCACCGTCCGAGTTACGCTATCGCTGGCCGATCCGTTTTCGTTTACCCAAAATGTGAAGTACGTGAAGACCAATGCCCTTTTGCTCGCGAGGGATTGTCAAATCCCGGCGTTGGCCTCGGGATTTGGCAATCCCTCGCGAGCGGTTAAATCAACTAATCAACTAGCGTAACTACCAAGCCACCCCCTCCCAGCCTCCCCCAGTTTAGAGGAGGAGCCGACACGGTTCCCTCCCCAAGCTGGGGAGCGGTTGCCTGCTAGGCGCGGGAGGGGTTAGTCGTTACCAACAACTAACCAACTAACCAACCAAGAATCGAAAGGTAAAAATCCAATGCGTTTTGGCATGAGTGGCTGTTTTCTCCCCGCGGATATGGATGAGCTGACCCCGGAGATGTGTCGCCGGGTCCGTGAAGTGGGCTTCAGCGGCATCTTCACCCGCTTTCGCGCCAATGACCCGCATACGACCCCGCGCCACAAGGCGCAACGGGTACGCGATCTGCTGGCCGGCGAGGGGCTGCGTTTCTACCAGGCGACCGGCTATTGGCAGAACATGGTGACCCCCGATGAGAATGTCCGCAAAGAATCGGTGCGCACGATCCAAGCGGCATTACGGCTAGCCGGTTGGATGGGGGTGCGTGGCATCGACACTGGGCCTGGTTCCATGAACCCCGATGGCCCCTGGTTTCCCCATCCCTATAACTATACCGAACAGGCCAAGGTGCAGTTGATCAAAACGCTGAAAGAGTGCCAAGGTGCCGCGGAAGAGGCTGGGGTTTTCCTCAGCCTGGAGTGTCATCAACTGGTGACGCTGAAGACGCCGGAGATTGCGCGTGAGGTGTTGGATGCGGTCAATTCGCCGTGGGTGCGCTGTGACTATGATTCGGCCAACTGGATTACCCTGGACGATATCTATGACACCGGGCGTGCGCTCAACCATCACTTTGATGTGGTGGGCAAACATATGGTGAGTTGTCATGCCAAGGATATTTGGATCGAGAACAGACTGGCCCTCCACCTCCAAGATGGCTGCCCCGGCAAAGGGCTGTTGGACTTCAAGACCCTCTTCCGCCGCATGGAAGCGCTTAATTCTGACTTTCCTGTCATTGCCGAAGGCAACAAGACTGAAGAGTTGCCCGAAGTCAGCCGCTTCTTTCATGAAACGGCCAAGGAGTTAGGGATCCGCGTTTTGGGCGCGGACGAGGAAGTCTAATTTCGTTATCGCGTACTTCTCCTTTCGTCTATTTTTCGTCTATAATTAGACGAAAGGAGAAGCCTATGTTGCAACCGATCTATCACGTTTCACCCGTGTTGCTCGACACCATCAAACAAGTGACGATTCTAGTCCATGAACTAAACAAACGGCAGGTACCCGAACCACGCTTTGCCGAGCTGCGTTCCGAGGCGATGGCGACATCGACTTACGCATCGACCAGCATCGAAGGCAATCCATTACCACTGACTGAGGTGCGTCGTATTCTAAAAACCGAGCCGGCGCACCTGCGGCAAAGTGAGCGGGAAGTGATCAACTACAATCGCGTCTTGCAAGAACTCTATCAGGACCAACGACAACCCTTGACCACGACGCGGCTGTTAGAAATTCACAGAGGAGTTGTCCAAGGGTTGCTGCCGAAACATCAAACCGGTCGTTGGCGGCAGGAACCGGTTGTTGTCCACGAGCCACGTAGCGGCGGGATTGTCTACTTGCCGCCAGATCAAGCAGCGGTCCCTCAGCTAATGGACGAGTTAGTGACTTTTGTTGAAACGCAACGTATGGTGTTAGATCCACTGCTGCTGGCGGGGATCTTTCACAAACAGTTTGTGATCATCCATCCCTTTGTCGACGGCAATGGGCGCACGGCAAGGTTGGCAACCAATCTGCTGCTTGCTGGTTTAGGGATTAATCTCTTTCACCTGTTGAGTTTTGAAAATTACTACAATCGGAATGTCAGCCGTTATTTTCAAATGGTTGGTCTCTACGGCGATTATTATGCCCTGGCCCCAGCAGTTGACTTCACGCCGTGGCTAGAGTATTTCGCCGAAGGGATTTTAGACGAGTTGCGCCATCTGGAAAAACAGCTACAACAGCAAACAGCGCGGCCAGAAACCAGACTCGCCAGCTATCACCAGCTGATCTTGGCGTATGTTGATCAACATGGCTTTATCACAGACCGAGATTATGCGCGGCTGACCGAGCGCGCCAAGGCAACCCGTAGCCTCGACTTTCGGCGCTTGATCGAATTAGGCTTGTTGGAGCGCAAAGGGACAGGCCGCGCAACCTATTATCAGCGTGTATCCTAAAATTCGTAAGCTGTCAGCATCATTTAAGATAAACTCCGCCATTTGTCGCTATACAAAGAGCGCGATTGGCATTAACCTTAATTATTGAACTGAGCATTGGAAAGAGGAAGTATGGCTAATTTACGTTTTGCCGCCCCGAAAGAACGCCGGGTAGCGATTATCACAGGTGGAGCGCGTGGCCTAGGGCGCGCTAGTGCCTTGCGCATTGCCGAAGAAGGACGCGATATTGTAATCGCCGACATGCTGGATGAGCAGGGCCAGGCGGTTGTACAAGAAATCGAGCAACTCGGTCAAAAGGCACTCTACATCCGTACTGATGTGACTGATGAACACGCGGTGCAAACGATGGTCGAGCAGACAGTTGCCCACTTTGGCAGGCTCGACATTCTGGTTTGCTGCGCCGGCATCCTGGGGTGGGAAAAGCCCTTCCTGGAACAGCCGGTTACCCAGTTCGATAAGGTGATGAAGATCAATCTCTATGGGGTCTATCATGCCCACCAGGCGGCGATTCCCTATATGCTCGCCCGCGGGTGGGGCCGCTGTCTCACGATCACATCAGGCGCGCGCCACGGGGCAACCAACCAGGTACCCTATGGGGTTTCCAAGGGGGCGGTCTATGCTTTTGTCGCTGCCCTGGGCAATGCCTATCCCAAAGAGAATGTCTTTGTCAATGGGGTGGAACCAGGCCGAGCGCTGACCGATATGGTCGTGCCACGCTTTACGCCGGAATTTCTTGCCAATCCGGGCAACCCCATGGGCCGGTATTCAGACCCCGAAGAGGTGGCCGAGGTGGTTGAATTTCTCTGTTCCGAACGCAACACTTATACAACCGGCTCGGTCTGGAGTGTGAAGGGCTCAACTGGTTAATCACGCGTAGCGATTACGCGAGCAAACCAAGGCGCGTTCGCAGCAACCCCCGTTGCTGCGAACGCAGATCAACTGTTCGTCGTTTGACCGTCACTTTGTTTGACCGTCACTTTCGCAGTATAACCACTAAGGAGATAAGATGAACAACGTTGTACAACAAGAAGTACCGGTGGCGATCTTGACCAAGAGCTACTGTTTTTTTGGCAAATTGGCCACCGGTGGCCGCCGTCTACAAGATATTCTCAACGATTCGCTCACTGATTATCTGCATCTGCGTGCAGTACAAGTGGGGACGACGCTGAATAACGCCAGCGCGGTGGAAGCAATCGACAGTTGTGTGATTGCCAAACAGAATGTCCTCTTAGCCTTGTTACAGGTCGATAGCCACGAAGCGCCTTTGAAGCGCCAAAATTACCGAGTGCGGCGTGATTTTTGTGAAGCTTTCATGGTGCTGGGCGCGGCACGCGTGCGCGGTGCCATTCATCTGCCCCGCCTTTCGAATAATCCAACGGCGATTCTATCACGCGATCTCAAGAACTTTTTTGCGGTCACGGATGCCGCTATCTCGCTGAACGTGGCAGCGGAGGGACCATTGGAGACTTCGGTCGTCCTGGTTAACAAATCGGAATTATTGGCCTTTCATGTGGATGGTGGGAGCTAGTTGCAAACCACGCGCTTGTCACATCACGCCTGCCTCGGCGTTGATCGCGACAATAGTGCGCCCGTAATGGATGCCGGTGATGCGCCACTGATTGATTTGTCGCCGATTGATTTACCACTAATTGATTTGCCACGGTACACGCTTACGGTTAGACTAACGCGCCAGAACGACAACCGGAATGAGAACCGGCAACCGATTAGCAGCGATAAGATACCGGCAGCCTATGTCCCATCAGCTCAGCTACCACAGGGCGATTCCCAATTTAACGATTAATCAGCCTGACCAGCCCAGGGTCATGGCCATATCATTCCTTACGCGTTGGCAGCAAACACAGCGCGGCGCCGCCCGTTTGATTGAGCTGGCAATTTGTCTGCTTGCGCTCAGCATACGCAGTTGGCAACTAGCATATCACAGTGTCTGGTTTGATGAAGCAGTCAGCCTGCAATGGGCCGGACGCGATGCGCTCTTTATCTGGCAAAAGACCTTTCCGCTGCTGGAAGATAAACATCCACCCCTTTACTATTTGGCGTTACATGGCTGGCAACAGTTGCTGGGCGTCTTTAACGCGACCACCAGCGACGCGGCACTGCGCTATCTGGGCGTATTACTGGGCGTCCTCACCGTCTGGAGTATGATGGCACTGGCGACCCGTGCCAGCGGCCGCCCCGTCGGCTGGCTGACGGGACTCCTCGTGGCACTCAGCCCTGTGCTCGTCTGGTATAGCCAGGAGTTGCGCATGTTTCAGCCGGCCACAACCGGGGGTGTCTGTGCCGCGTATTGTCTGTGGCGCGCATGGGAGGCAACTTCGCCAAGCCGCGCGCTAGGGTGGTGGGTGGGTTTCGTGGTTGCCCTCGAAGCGGCGCTCTATAGCTATCTCTTTAGTGCGTTTTTATTACCGGCAGCAGGGTTGACGGTATTGGCCCTCTTTATTTGCTCCACCCAACCCGACCGCTGGCGACGGTTGTTCGGCGGCGTGCTGGCAGTGGGCGTAGCAGGGGCGCTTTTCTTACCCCTAGCTTACAATGCCTGGATTGTCAACGCCAGTGAAGGTGATCCGGGCGAAGCCTTTGCCAATGTTGGGGCGAATCTCTGGCGCCTGTTACAAATTTTTACCGTGTGGCGAGTGGACTGGCCACAGTGGCTGGTCGCAGCTGGGGTCGGGCTGTGTGCGCTCTTGCTGCTGCTGGGGTTGGTTGTCCCGCTTGTGCGAAACACCCAGCGCCGAATGAATTCTGGGCCGGACCGCGTTTGGCTCTGGCTATGGATTGGCGTCCCGCTGTTGATTGGCAACATTCTCTTGAGTCGGAGTGCCTCGGTCTTTGCGGAGGATCGCTATTTTCTCTTTATTGCCCCGTTTGTGCTCTGGGCACTGGCCCGTGGGATTGTCGTGTTGGGCAGTTACGTGCGTTTGCTTGGCACGGTCAGCGGCATCAGCGTGGTGCTGCTGCTCGCCGTTGCGCTACCCCGCTTGTGGACCCCGGCCCTGTTGCGCGAAGATTGGCGCGCTGCCGCCACTTATATCACCGCCTACCATCGCGCTGGCCCGGCTCTGCCAGATACCGTGGTCGCACATGTGGACTATACCCATCTGGGGCTGGAATGGTATCTGCGCAAAGCCTTCCCCTTCGCCGCATTGCCCCTTTATTTCCCCTATGGCGGCACGTTGACGCAGGCCGATGTCGAAACGGTCATTGCGCCACCGCTCCAAGGCATTGTCAAAAGTGGAGCTGCGACACTCTGGTTAACGCAGAGCCATCTGGATGGCGTAGACGACGAGCGGTTGGTCGAAGGTTGGTTAAACCGCCACTTTCCGCTGGTCACCGAACTCTATCCGGCAGGGATCAAGGTCACCGGCTACATGTTGCAACATCATTTTGCACAACTACCAGCCCTTGGACCGGCGGCCATTTACCCAGCAGCTATGTTGACACCGGGTCTTCAGTTGGCCGCCTGCGAAGTGCTTACGCCCCGGGTCGCGGCCCAGGATACGCGTCTCCACCCGCCCAGCGGTTGGGTCCATGTGCGCCTCTGGTGGCAGGCCACCGCGCCACTGGCGGCTGATTATATTGCCACCGCCGAAGTGATTGGGCCGGAAGGGGCGTGGGGCGTGCGCCTCTATCGCGAAAATGAAACGCTGCGGCGCTGGCCGACGAGCGGTTGGCAAACTGGCGAATTTGTGCGCGACGAGGTGGACATTAACCTCAACCCGGTTACCCCGGCCCGCAGCTATCCCGTGGTGATTGGGTTAATGGATGGGAATGGGCAGGCGCTCCCCACCAAAGTCGAGTGTGGGCGCGTGGACGTACACTAAAGCGTCAAGTCACAGGAAGCGGTGCGTCCGCACGGCATTCCGCCGCTGCGCAGCGGAACGAGCCAGCAGTCACCAATTCGGTAGCACTGTATACTATTGGTCCGTTTCAAGACCCGATTCTGTCCAGCGTTCGATCCTTAGATCGCATACCATAGGGCTAAACCTTCATCCCGCTCCGTCTACGCACTCATCGCAGGTAGACGGAGTTTTCGATCAGCGAGGCCCCCTATGTCACGATCTGCGTTTATTGCACTCTGTGTTAGTGTGCTGATTCTTGGCGGCTTTGCCCTCTTTTCGCAGAATTATCGAGCCAGTGTCGAGCAAAATGCCAACCAGGCACCCGTCATTGCCTCGGCGGCCGTGCCCACCGATTCGCCGTTGGATGCACCGAATATCGAAGCATCCTTTGTCGCGACAGCGCCCAGCGTCCAATTTCGTCAGCCGCAGCAAGTATGGCTAGCAGATAACCAGCCGACGATCTATCTGGCCTTTGATCAGCCGGTGGATGCAGCAAGTGTGGTTGAAGCGCTGCATGTCAGCCCGACGACGAGGCTTGACTTGAAGTGGACAGCCAATACGCTCTATCTTCAGCCGGTCTCGCCGCTAACGGCCGGTAGCATGTATACCTTTACGCTTGACAGCACGGTCACCAATCGCAACGGTGTCGCGCTGGAGACGCCCTATCGCTGGCAGCATCTGGTGCCCCATCGGCTACTCAACGAAGGCGTGACCAAGTTGAGCCATCGGCGGGAACCTTTCCTGCTGCGGTTTAGCACCCCGCTGCAAGATCCAACCGTGGCACAGGCGCTTACGATCAGCCCTACGCTGCCGCTAACGACCGCGTGGAATACGCAAGGGGACACCTTGATCCTGACCCCTGCCATTGCCTTCTTGCCGGCGATGACCTATACGGTGCAGTTACCAGCGAATCTGCGCGATCAGCAGGGTGTGCCCTTAAATTATCCCAAGTCGGTAGCCTTTACGACGCCGCCATTGGTCGTGAATGCCTATCCACACGCGCAACTGGGCACGGCTTCGCCCTTTACGCCCATTAATGTGGGGGTACATCCGCCCATCGATCGAGCCGCCACAGCGGCATCGTTCCAAATCTCACCGACCGTTGCGGGGTCGGTCGGCTGGCACGAGAACACGCTTGTCTTTACACCCACGCGCGGGTATCTCGATCCCGAAACGAGCTATCAGGTGCAGGTGACGCCCGTCCTCACCGATCCCATGGGGTTAGCGGCCACGGCGGGGCCGGCGACCTGGCACTTCACCACCAACGCCCTTACCCATTGGGTTGATTTTGGCTATGGGCCGAAACTACAGAGTATGGCCGCGACGGGTCCGCGCGTCATTCATTTTCAGAGCCCCTTTCAAATTTATGGGAATCAACCCGCGGACCTGCCCCCCATCACCATGGCGCTTTATCCCATTGAACAAGCTACGCTGTTGGCCGCGCTCACGGCGGCGGGACCACCTGCAAAGCTCTATCCACTGGTGGCGACCGACGTGCTGACAGTCGCGGCGCGGTGGCCGCTGACGTTGCCGGCCGGGAACAACGACTTCACCACACCGGTGCTGGCGGCCACTTTGCCGGCCACCGTTACCCCTGGCCTCTATGTGCTCAACCTGGAGAGTCCCTATATCAACGATCAACTGCTGGTGGCGTTGACGGACACCACGCTCGTCCTAAAACGGAGCGCCGATGAACTATGGGCCTGGGTGACCGATTTTACCGGGCAAGCGCGGGCAGATCAGCCGCTACAGCTTTACAATAGCGCCGGTCAACTGCTCGCCGAAGGCAAGAGCGATGCAACTGGGCGCTATGGCTTTACCGGCCTAGATCCCTTGACAACCACAATGGCTATGAATCTGATGAAAGGGCCACAAGCCTTGCTGTCAGCCGAGAGTTTGATTGTGGTCGCCCCCACGACACCGGCGCAAGTTGGCGCGCTTGCCACGGATCGCTGGCCCACCGCCGGCACACCCTATCTCCCGCCGGAGACATTCCAACAACCACGCCGCTATACCAGTCACCTCTACAGCGACCGCCCCCTTTATGCGCCTGGCCAGACGGTCTATTTCAAAGGCATTGTGCGCCGTGACGAGGACGCCCAACTCACGCTGCCGCCGGCTGACACAGCGGTTACGGTCACTTTACACGATGCGCGCAATAACCTGGTCAACGAACTCGCCCTGACCACTAATGCCCTGGGTACAGTCAACGGTGAATTTCAGCTAGCCCCAGGGGCAATGGTGGGCGACTACAGTCTGGTCCTACAGGTGGACGGCGAGGAAACGCGTCAGCCCTTCAAAGTGGAAGAGTATCACAAACCGGACTATCAGGTCGCGGTGAAGCTGGACGCCCCGGTGATACGCGCTGGGGCAACCGTCACGGTCAACGTGGCGAGTCATTACCTGACGGGCCAACCAGTGGTGAAGGGGCGAGTGACCTTGCGCCAATATCTGCTCAGCCCCAACCACGGCAGCAATGGCCTGGGTAGCGCCACCCCGTGGCTCGACACGGCGCAAGTACAAGAGGGCTTTACCGATGCCACCGGCCACTTTACCACCACCGTGGTGCTGGGCCAGGAGCCGTTTAGCTTCTATGGCTATACTAACAGCCAGGGGTTGGCCGTGGCCGCGACCGTCAACGACGATAGCAACCAGACCGTCAGCAACTATGCCATGCTGGACTACCAGAGCCAGGTTGCCAGGCTGACCCTTGACCCCGGTCCCATGCCCAGAGCGCCCGGCGAGCTTTTCACCTTTGCCGTGCAGGCCACCGATCCGACCGGCAACCCGGCGGCCTATCAACAACTGCGCCTCAATGTCACGCCACTGGTCGGTGATCCGCTGCGTACGCCCGGCATCATTGGTTTTGATCTGCACACCGATGAGCAGGGCCAGTTGCGCGTGCCCTTTTTGACCAACAACGCCGGTTACTATCAACTCCAGCTGACCACTTATGACAACAAAGGGGTGGGCACAGCCCCGGCGGATGGCTATCTGCTCGTCAATGATCCAACCCAACCCTGGGTGGAGGCCGCGGATGGACTGTTGACCCTGCGCACGGATCAACCGCGCTATCAGCCGGGCGATGTGGCGCAAATAGAGATCTTGTCGAGCTTTGGCCAGTGGGCACTACTGACCGTCGAACGCGGCACGGTCCGGCGCAGTCAAGTGGTGGCGTTGACGCCGCCCCGCACGCCGATCACGCTGCCCATCACGACCACCGATGCGCCGAATATCTTTGTGACCGTCCACGCCTGGACGCCGACCCAGCCGAAGACCGACAACTGGCAAAGCCAGCCAAACTATCGCCTGCGCACGGCAACCGCGGCAGTGGCGGTAGTGCCGACCAGTCAAACATTGACCGTGACGATCACGGCTGACCAGGCTAGTTATCAACCGCGCACACCGGCCACGTTCCAGGTGCAGGTAACCGCTGCCACGGGTGCGCCGGTCGCGGCTGAGCTTTCGCTGGCGTTGGTTGATGAGGCGATTTACCAATTGAGTGCGGATCTCACCCCCACGTTGCTTGACACCTTTTATGGACCGCGCCCCCATCAGGTGGCAACCTATGACGCGCTGGCACCGACCCGCTCATTCGGTGGCGGGCGCGGCGGCGGTGGGGGCGAGGGGTTTAGCCGCGCCAATCCACGCCGTGACTTCCCCGACACCGCAGCCTGGTTGCCGACGGTGCAAACAGATGCGCAAGGTGAAGCCACCGTTACGCTCACCTTGCCCGATACGTTGACCAGTTGGCGCTTGGTGGCGAAGGCGGTCACCGCGGCGACCCAGGTGGGCGAAGCCACGCTTAGCGTCGTCACCAGTCAGCCGGTCAGCGTGCAACCTTTGTTACCCCCAGCGTTGACCGTGGGGGATGAAACCGTGCTTTCCGCGCGCATCCATAATTACACGGCGGCCACCCAAACGTTGACGGTAAGCGTGGCGCTGTCGCCAACCCGGTTGATCAATGCGCTTGTGCTACAGGGCGCAGCGGCGCAACCGGTTACCCTGGCCCCAGGCACCACGCAGATCATCGGCTGGCGGGCCAAAGCCGCCACCGCAGCCGAGGTACAACTGCTCTTTAGCGTGACCGGAGCTGCCGGCCGTGATGCCGTGCAGGTGCCATTAACGCTACGCCCGCTGGCCATTCCGAATCTGGTGAGCCAGGTGGGGCAACTGACCGGGACAGTGACCCTGCCGATTACCTTGCCGACGACGCTGCACGAGTTGAGCAGCGTCGAGATCCAACTGAACCGTTCGCTGGCCGGCAGCATGCTCGAAGGGTTGGCCTATCTCACCGGCTACCCCTATGGCTGTGTCGAACAGACGATGAGCCGCGCCCTGCCCAACGCTGTGGTCGGGCGGCTCTTTGCCCAGCTTGGCGTGAATGACAGGGCATTGCAGGCGCAGTTGCCCGCGCTGATCGATGCCAGTCGCCAGCAGCTTTATGGCTTCCAACATAATGATGGGGGCTGGGGCTGGTGGTATGATGATCAATCTGATGCCTATCAGACGGCGTGGGTGCTCTTTGGCCTGCGCACGATACGCGAGGCGGGCTATTTGGTGGACGAGGGGGTTATCGCGCGCGGCAATGGCTGGTTGATCGAACACTTTGGCCCGCTCGACACGCGTACCAAAGCCTTTGTGCTCTATGCACTGACGGGCAGCCCCACCTTGTCCGCCCAAAGTACCGCGACCCTTGCGCACTGGCGATTGGATCTGATGGAGGATTCCACGCAACGAGCACAGCTAGATAGCTTCAGCCTGGCGGCGCTGGCGCTAACCTTTGCCCAGACCGGCGAAACCGATCAGGCCAACGAGTTGCTTGACCTGCTCTTAGCCACTGCCAAAGACGAGGGGGCAACCCTCTACTGGCCGATTGACGGCAGCGATGGCGTGTACAACGCCAAAACGATGGCCTCCAGCGTGCGCAGCACGGCCCTTGCCCTCAGCGCGTTGACCCAGATCCGGCCTGATCATGAGTCAATTCCGCCGATTGTACGCTGGCTGATGGCACAACGGCAGGGCTATGGCTGGGGCACTACCAATGAGACCGCCTTTACCTTGCTGGCGCTAACTGATTACTTGCACAGTAAAGATGAACTGACCGCAGCGACCGCGTATCAGGTTGAACTAAATGATCAAATGATTGGCACAGGGACGCTGATGACAAGCACCACGGTGGCAACCTTCACGCTGGACGCGACACAGTTGACCGCAGGCAACAGTACGTTGCGCATCACTAGCCCCGCTGGGCAGCCGCTCTACTACCGGGTTAACACCCGCAGCTATCAGGCGGAGACCGCGCTGAATCGCGCCGGCACCATCGAGGTCTATCGCGAGTACATTGACCCGCTGACGCGCTATCCCATCACCAGCACAGTGGCGGGGCAATTGGTCGAGGTGCAGATCACGGCCAAAGTGACCAAACCAACTAGTTATGTGTTGATCGAGGATCAGCTGCCCGGCGGGCTGGAAGCGCTCAACGAGCGCCTGAACACCGGCACCTACCGCACCGACATGCCCGATTACATGGGGGCAGCACCGGATCATTACAACTATACCTACAAAGAAGTGCGGCGGGAACGGGTCAGCTTCTTTGTCACCGCGATCGATGGCGAGTGGCGGACCGATTACCTGGCGCGTGTGGTCACCACTGGTACCTTTGTGGCCTTGCCAACCGAAGTCTATCCAATGTATGATGCAACAGTCTGGGGGCGCTCGGCCAGCAGCCACTTTGCGGTTCAGGCGGCCGACGATCCCAACAACAGAGAACAAAAATAAGGCTAACAGCGTCTACTAAAGTTAGTACACTGTAATTCGCCACAATGTGGCAGTTGCAGGTAGCGGCACGGCATGCCGTGCCGCTACCTGCAATTGTGATAGATCGAGAGAAACGGAACAGTAATGATGAAGATCCTGCGCACCCCCGTTGGGTTAGCCTTGCTGCTTGTTGCGTTGGCAGCAACGATTGTTGTAGCCTGTGGCGCGCAGAAGCAGGAAGAGTTGAATACCCTGCAAGCTGATGTTGCCACCCGCGCAGCGCGCATGGCAGCCGCTTTGCCGGCTACCGCGGCCCCCAGTGCCGTCGCCGAAATCACCGCGCTACAGCCAATAACCGGTGGCATTACCCAAGCCGATACACTAATACCAACGCCGGCACCAACCAGATCAGACACAGTGTCCAATGCGTTAGTGGCGACCGCCACACCGCCGCCCGCCCCCCCGACCGCGGCCCCCATCTCAGCCTATAATCCCTCACAAGCCAGCGTTGCGCTCACCGGCCTCAGCCACATGTGGCAGACGTGGAACAACTGTGGTCCCGCCACGCTGGCGATGAATCTGAGTTACTTTGGCAGCACCCTAGGCCAGGCCGACATTGGCAATGTGTTGCGCACCCATGACGATGACAAAAATGTTGGCCCGGTCGAGTTGGCCGCCTTTGCCCAAAGCCAGGGTTACTACGCGCAAGTACGTGTCAATGGCGATGACGCGCTGATGAAGCTACTGCTCAGCAATGGCATCCCCGTCCTGATTGAAACCTGGCTGGAAGAGGAGCCGAATGATGGCATGGGCCACTACCGTCTACTCACCGGCTATGATGATGCGGGCGGTTACTGGATCGGCTATGACTCTTACTACCACGATAATCTGGTCAACCCAGCTGGTGACTATCAGGGCATCCGCATGCCCTATGGCGAGACAAACGCGTTGTGGAAGGTCTTTAATTACACCTACCTGCTGATTTATGACGAGGCCCACGCGCCAACCGTCCAGACAATCTTTGGCGAGGCGCTCGACCCCACGGTCATGTGGCAAGGTTCGCTACAAGATGCACGGGCGGACGTCGAACAGCAGCCTGGCGATCCCTATGGCTGGTTCAACTTGGGGACGAGCCTGCATGCCTTTGGTGATCATGGCGGGGCGGTGCAAGCTTATGACCAGGCGCGCCAGCTCGGCTTGCCTTGGCGGATGCTCTGGTATCAATATGAACCCTTTGCCGCCTATTACGCCGTCGGTCGTTATGGAGATGTGGTGACGATGGCCGATACGACCCTGGCCACCACCAAGAGCATTGAAGAGATCTACTACTGGCGCGGGCGGGCATTGGTCGCGCTGGGTAACCCCGACGAAGCCCGCCGTGCCTTACAACAAGCGCTCGAACTTAATCAGCGTTTTGTCCCCGCCCAGGAAGCACTCGCGGCCTTTTGATTGCGGCGCGGCAAAGTTGATGACTTTGCCGCGCTGCAACTTTGCAACCTTACCCCATTTTTGCCATTTTGACTGCGCCGCCTTTCGTGCGACAATAGCAACCACGCCATGCCCCAATCACTGTGCCGGAGGAGGCCAACTCATGTATATTCAAGAAGCTATCAGTTGGGATGAATTTGTCGATCCCACACGCCGCGACGAGATCCTCAGCTTCTACCGTGCCCTCGGCGTGGACCGCATCCACCTCGATATTCGGACAGGGGTGAGTACGATCAGTGCATTGGGCGACGAGTTACGCCAAGGACGTGACTGCACCGATCAACTGAGTGCGGCGCGGGAAGCGGTTGAAGCGCACGGCATGACCCTTAACAACATCTTTATGTCCTGTTGGCGCGAGATCCCGCTGGGTGCGCCGGCGATGGATGAGCGGATTGCCGCGTGGGGCCGTATGTTGGAGAGCCTGGGCCGCGCCGGCATTCCCTACCTGGGCTGGAACTTTAAACCAATGGGCAACTTTCGCACAACATCGGATGTCGGACGCGGCGGCGTCACCTATAGCACCTTTGATCAGGCCGCGTTTGACCGGCAGCGGCCACAGCCCTATGAGCCAGCGGTCAGCGAAATGGAGATGTGGGCACGCATGGAGCGTTTTCTCCACGCGGTCATTCCCGTCGCCGCAAAGGCGGGCGTGACCATGGCCCTCCACCCTGATGATCCGCCGGTGCCCCAGCCCCTGGGCGGCGTTGCGCAGATCTGTTCGACACTAGAGCAGTTCCGGCGCATCTTTGCCACCGTCCCCAGCCCCAACCATGCCATGTTGTTCTGCCAGGGCTGTATGACCGAGTTGCTGGGCCAGGGGGTTTATGGTGCGATTGCGGAAATGGCCGCGGCGCAGAAGATCGCCTGGGTCCACTTCCGTAATGTGCGCGGCCAGTTACCCCGCTTTGCCGAGGTCTTTCTGGATGAGGGGGATATTGACATGCGCCGCGCCATGGCGATCTACCGCGACAATGGCTTTAACGGCCCCTACATGATGGACCACACCCCTCACTTTCCCCATGGACCGTCGGCCTGGCTGGGCAAAGCTTATGCGATTGGTTACATCCGCGCCCTGATCCAGACGGTCTACAGCGAATAGATGCTTTCAAAAAGTAACCTATCAATCCGAACGCAACCTGATTATAGACCAGGATACCAGCGCTGCGCAGTGGTCACATAAAGTTTGTCCAGCACGCTAGGGGGCAACGCGAGCCCGTGACTTTGATAGGTGCGGACAGTCACTGGCCCACGATTTTCCAAGTAGGCCATGTGCATGGTATAAACCTGGCGGAGCGCAGCCAGGGTTTGGTCACGCTCCACAGGGGGCATAGTGGACGGCGACTGCCGCATCACCACATCGGTGCCAAAGAGAATGCGATCCTGGTAGTTGATAAAAAATTCTCGCACCTTGGCCGAATCCTGAATCGCCAGGTCGCTGAGCCGCGCCGAAATATCGACCGCAAAGTTGGGATAACGATCCAGCCGCGCCGCGACCTCATCCACATCGTACTCCAAGCTCCCCAAGTGCGCGCCGATCATGTGCAGGCGTGGGTGTTTGGCCAGCACATTGTCCCGTGCCGTCATCAACGTCGCATGTGACGGGTATTCGGGCTTGTTATACATGTGCCATTCAGGATTACGGCTGTAGTAGCTATAGTGGGGAGTGCCCTCCTTGAGCGGCAACCAACATTCCAATGGCTCGGCAATGTGGGTTAACAGCGGCCAACCCTTGGCGACCATGTGCTCATAGATCGGGTCGAAGTACTCATCATCGACCATGAAGAAGCTGCCATCTGCCTTGCGCACCTCCATGCCGATATTCTTCCAGATTTTGCAGGCAATCGCCCCGTTGGCAAAGTCGGCGTCGAGACCGGTCAGCACTGTGTCGATATAGCCAGGATCGTCAAAGCGAGGCAGGTCAAAGCTCGTACACCAGGCGAAGTGTTTGGGATCGGTTTGGGTGAGACGGGCGTAAGTCGTTGCCTGGTCGCGCCAAGCGCCCTGGTTATCCTCGGCGACATAGATGTTAAGCAGTTTGAGATTGAAGTCATCAAGCAAGGCGAGCAGTTCAGGGGCGTTGTCACCGTAGTGGATGTGGGCGTCGATCATGGGTAGGTCTCCTTGGGTGGGCGGGGGTGGTTGCATGGTAGAGGTCAGGATACTGCAAATATCGCGCAATGTAAAACGACAAGTTGTGGTATAATGAAGTCTATATTGATTGTTGAGCTAATTGATAAACGAGCATTATGTCTAAACGAGATTTCTTTCATGATGCGGTATGCGATGCTTTAGGGAAAGACGGTTGGGCCATTACCGATGATCCTCTGAAGATTGAGTGGGGTGGTGCAACGATTAAAATTGACCTAGGTGCAGAACGCTTAATTGCTGCGGAACGGGGCAATGAGAAGATAGCTGTTGAAATTAAAAGTTTTCTCAGCTCGTCACCGATTTCTGAATTCCATAAGGCGTTAGGGCAGTATATTGGCTATCGACGTGTTTTGCGCGATAAAGAGCCAGAGCGAGCACTTTTCTTAGCGATTCCGGTTGATACTTATGAAGAATTTTTTATGACCGAGTATGCTCAAACGCTGGTAACCGATGAAGCGATGACGTTGATCGTCTACGATCCGATACACAAGGTGATTGTAACATGGAAAAAATAGTACTTTACCAACAATATATCCAAGAGATTTTACGTGGCTATTATGACGGTGAGCAGAGCCTAGAAGGCCCACAACTCATCTTTGATACCCAGCATAATCATTACCAACTATTGACGCTTGGTTGGCGTGATGAACTAAAACGTATTTTACACATTATCGCTCACGTCGATATCATCGATGGAAAAATCTGGGTGCAACGGGACTTTACTGAACCAAGTATCGCCGATCAACTGCTGGCTAAAGGCGTGCCGAATAGCGATATCGTATTAGGCTTCCAACCACCCTACAAGCGACCATTTACAGAGTTTGCGGTGGCGTGAGCACGCCTTGCCGCTTAGCGCCACTTTGTTTCCGCTGTCCACTGTTGTGTAAAAGGGGTTGACTGCGCCAAAGCTCGCACGGGGGGCAGTAAAAATGTCGCCAACTCAGTAACAATTTCAGCAATGAACGCTCGTTGACCGTTAGCTGGTTACGCTTGAGAAATGCCTGCCATTGCGTCACTTTCATATAATCATTGCTTCCAGATAAGGTTGCATGATATTGTTGACCCGGCAGATTTTGGCATAGTGCCAAAGATCTTGATGTGTACATTGTTTGGCAACCAAGCAACTTTGCAATGCCTCCAACCCAATCTCTAAGCCGATTTTGTTGCGATATTTGAAACAATCAGCAATGGTCTTGGCTGGGTTATAAACCTGCACCGACACACCTTCAATTTCATAATGGTCAACCCCTTCGCCCAGGGCCGCGCCGGAAAAGTGGACGACCGTTAGTGGTGGATAATCCAATTGTGGCCGTCGCGCGTTCTGGTCAATTGCCAACCACACGGCATGCGGATTCTGTGTGCCAAGGTTGTGAAAGCGCAGGGCCGAAAGCAGACAGATCACGCCATGTGGCACGCGCTTGGCAACCTCGGCCAAGGCGTGGTGCTCAGTAAAATCAATATCCGCCAACATGTAAAGTCCACGGCCCGTACGAATGACTTGGCCCTGGTCGAGTAGGGTGTGGAGCGCGCTGCGCGAAAGGCCATGTGCTGTAAGATCGCGTGGCCGGATAATCCCTTTGGTTTTTAGGAGTTGGCGTAGTTGCTCAGTTGGTTGCATGGGATGATGATACAAAACGTCGGTAGATGTTTGCAAATACCGACGTTTTGTGTAAACTATTTGAAACTACTTGGTCACTTAGCTCACTCCTCATTCCAATAACAACATCAATGTGTTGAGCAATTACCGATGCTTGTTGATTAGCGAGTTGAGCAATGCGTCCCCGCCGTGAAATGCATCCAATACTCAGACCACCGGAAAGCCGAACACGTCATGAACAACCCAATCCCACCCCAACTCCTCGACGAAATGAAAGACTACTACACCGCCCGCGCACCGGAATATGACGAGTGGTGGCAACGGCAGGGGCGCTATGATCGCGGCCAGGCTCAAAATCAACAGTGGTTCGCTGAGATTGACGAAGTGGCAGCGGTCCTGTCCAATTTTGCGATGACCGGCGACCTGCTCGAACTCGCCCCCGGCACCGGCAACTGGACCGAACGGCTGTTGCTGACTGTTAATACGATCACCGCCGTTGATGCTTCGCTAGCCATGATCGAGATCAACCAGGCGCGTTTTCCCACCGCCCCGATCACCTACCAACAGGCCGATCTCTTTACCTGGCAGCCCGACCGCCTCTATGACGGCGTTTTCTTCGGTTTCTGGCTTTCGCATGTGCCGCTGGAACGGCTGGATGGGTTTCTGGCGATGGTGGCCCAAGCGTTGCGGCCAGGGGGCAAGCTCTTCTTTATTGACAACCTGCGCGAAGCGACCGCCACCTCGCCGGATCAACGGCTACCGGACCAAGGCGAACAGGTGATGACCCGCCGCCTTAACGACGGGCGCACTTTCCAGATTATCAAGAATTTCTTTCAACCGGATGAGCTGGCGGCCCGTTTTCAACGGGCGGGGTTAACGGTGGCGGTGATGACGACCGCCGGCTATTTTCTCTATGGGGTCGGGGGGAAAACGACGACTACTCATCTGTGAATTTAGCATCAGCAGACCGCAACGCACGCTGGCTGCGCGCCTGAAGGCAACTGCCCTTGGGCGCGCAGCCGCTACGCGTTGCCATCTACTGAATTTGGACTTGCTGGGGCTGGGGCCGGGCAAAGGTTGCGGCCACATCGGCCTCGGCAAGCACCGGTTGATCAGCATAGAGGAAACAGCGCGCAATACGGTTTTCGCTTGTGCGGTAGAGGCTGGGGGGCTGCACCCAACACTGTTCCATCACCGCCGGACAGCGATCCGCAAATTTACAGCCGGCCGACTGGCGCGTCACGCCGATGCTGTCAAGGGCGCTCTCTTCGTCTTCCCGTTCCCAATTGCGCACGGCTGTCATCCGCGGAATGGAGTCGATCAGCAGTTGCGTATAAGGGTGTTTGGGGCTGCGAATCACTTCCTCCACCGTCCCCGCCTCGACGACTGCGCCGCGATACATCACCATAATGTTGGTACAGATCTGGTACGCGGTGGTCAAGTCGTGGGTGACATAGAGGATCGAGATGCCGAAGTCCCGGTTGAGGGTGCGCAGGCTCTCCAGAATCGTGGCGCGCAACGAGGCATCGACCATCGAGACCGGTTCGTCGGCCAGAATCACATGCGGTTTCGGGAGCAGTGCGCGGGCGATCATGACGCGCTGGCGCTGACCGCCGCTCAGTTGATGAGGAAAGCGGCCCAGAATCTCATTCGCACGTAGGCCGACCGCTTCCAGCGCCTCCTCGATCAAGCGCCGCCCTTCACGCGCCGAGCTTGCCAACTTGAACTTGTTGACCGCCGCAAAGAGCAGATGATCAGCCCGATAGAAGGGGTTGAAGACGCCAAAGGGGTCCTGGTAGATCGGTTGTACGTCGAGCAGAAACTCGCGCCGGCGCTGACCTTTCAGCCTTGCCAGCACCTCCCCTTTATACAGAACCTGACCGCTGCTTGGTTGGGTCACGCCAAGCAGCAGGCGGGAAAGGGTCGTCTTGCCGCTGCCGCTCTCGCCCGCAACCGCCGTCATCGACGGCACATCCGCCCCAATCGAGAAGGTCACATCGTCCACCGCCACCGTCTGGTTGCGACTGAGGAAGCCGCTCCCAAAGACTTTCGAGACATTTCGCAATTCTAAGATCGGTGTCACGCGTTTCTCTCCTCAAGCTGGACTGGTCGGGCGCTCGTGGCCGCAGGTGTTTGGTAGAGATGGCACGCCACTGTGCCATGCCCAGCCACCGGCACCAACGTCGGCGCGTGCTGGAAACAGTGATCCATGACCGACGGACAACGCGGCGCAAATAAACAGCCCGGCGGCAGATCGATCAGCCGGGGCGGCATCCCTGGAATGCCAATCAGGCGCTCGCTCTTCTCTTCCAGACTGGGGACGCTTTGTAACAGCAACTTGGCATAGGGATGCTGGGGGTTGCGCACGATCTGTTCAACCGGGGCCAACTCCACTAACTTGCCGGCGTACATAACACCAACCAGGTCGGCAAATTGCGCCACCAGCCCCATATCGTGACCGACTAGAATCACGGCGGCGCCCGTCTCGCGTTGTAGACGACCCAGGGTGGTCATCACTTGGCGTTGGACCACCACGTCCAAGGCGCTGGTCGGTTCGTCGGCAATAATCAGCTTGGGCCTGAGCGCTGTGGCCGTCGCCATGCCGACCCGCTGCTTCATCCCACCGCTCAATTCGTGGGGATACATACGCGCCACGCCGGCGTCCAGCCCCACGTTTACCAGCAACGTGCGCACGTGTTCCCGCGCCTCGGCTTTGCTCAAGTGATAGCCATGATCCTGCAAGCCATCGATAATCTGCTCTTCGATGCGCATGACCGGATTGAGCGCGTTCATGGCGGCTTGGGTAACCAGCGAGACATCAGCGAGCCGGGTGAGGCGCAGCTCCTCCTCATTCAACGTCAGCAGATTGCGCCCATCGAGCCAAATTTCGCCCTCGACAATTTTTGCCGGTTGGCGCAACAGGCGCATGATCGCCAGCGCCAATGTCGTCTTACCACAGCCGGATTCGCCGACCAGCGCCAGCCGCTCACCCGCTTTCAGGGTCAGGTCGACGCCGCTCACCGCTTTGACGGCACCGTCGTTGGTGAGGTAATGTACATGGAGGTTGTTGATCTGAAGCACCGTTTCCGCGCGCTCGTGCGCACCAGCGGCGGTGCCGCGCAGCGTGGCCGCGGCCTGATCACGTGGTGGTATAGTTTGCACCATTATACACTCTTTCTCAGGCGGGGATTGGCCCATTCGTCAAGACCTTGGGAGATGAGAAAAAGGCCGACGAAGAGCATGACAATGACCACAATCGGCGGCACCCACCACCACCACCAGCCATTGAGCAGCGAAGCGTACCAGATATTCCAGTAGATGGTCATCCCCAGCGTGTTTGCCTCAAAGGGGCCGAGGCCCAGCGCTTCCAGACCGATGGAGGCCAGCACCGCGCCCGAAACAGCGGAGACGAAGACAGCCACGATAAAGGGGGCCAGGTTGGGCATCATCTCGCGAATAATGATTTCAGGGCCACTCATCCCGGTAAAGCGGGCCAGTTCTACGTAGTTCTGTTGGCGGATCACCAGCACCTGTGAACGTAGCACCCGTGTGGGGCCGAGCCAGGAGAGTGCCGCGATGATCAACGCCATCATCTCCACCGACATATCCCATGGCACCGAGATGGCAATGATCACCAGCACGATCAGGGGCGGGATCGTCCGCAAAATATCAACGGTGGAACGGACCAGGGTATCAAACGCACCGCCATAGTAGCCGCTGAAAAAGGCGAGGATCGTGCCGATGGCGACGCCAATCGCGCCGGCGATGACGCCGATACGAATGGTCTGTGGCGTTCCCTCCACCATCACGGCCAGAATATCTTTGCCTAGCCGATCGGTGCCTAGCCAATGCTCGGCAGAAGGCGGTTGGCTGGGCCGGTAGGCCAGCGGTCGCGCATCGTCGACTTCGGTGACATTCGCCCCGACCACGACGAAGAGCGCGATCAAGAGCAGCAGAAACGTACCGGAGATCAGCGAGGGATTACGGCGCAGATAAAGGAAAAAGTTTCGCATGCGCTTCGCGGGCGGGGCTGCCACTACGCTATGCGGGATTGCCGGTTGGTTTGCGGCTTGCATTGTCTTCTCCGTTATGGTCACTCACTTCTGTAATTAATCCGCGGGTCGAGTAGTGGATAAATTAGATCGATGACAAGCATGGTAAAGGCGACGCTCAGGATAATCAGAAAGACAATGCCCTGAATGACGAACCAGTCGAAACCACGCACGGCTTTGAGTAAGAGGCTTCCCACGCCGGGGTAGGAGAAGACCACTTCGACCAGAATGGCACCGGAGATGATCGTCCCCAACGAGAGGGCCAGCCCGGTGAGTTGGGGCAAAATGGCATTACGCATGGCATAGCGATAGAAAATGCGCTTGTCTTTTAGCCCTTTGGCCTCTGCTTGTAACATGTAATCCTCGCCATGGATCGTGACCATCATCGAGCGCATACTCATGGCCCAGAAGCCGACTTGCGCCAGGACAATGGAGAGGGCGGGCAGAATCGCATGATAGAGAATATCCAGCACAAAATCAAGGCTGTAGTTCGGAATCTTCTGCGTGCTGAAACCGCCGACGAGGGGGAAGATTGGGATCCGGAAGGCAAAGAGGTAGACGAGGATGATCCCCATCAGGTAAAAAGGCACGGCGGAGAAGGTAAAGAACACCGGGAAGATCGTGCGCAGAAAGAAGGGCGCTTTATCCCATGCCAAGAGCGCGCCGACAAAGGTGCCGATACCAAAGCTGATTAGCGTTGCCACCAATAGCAGACCAACCGTCCACGGTAGGGTGCGCTGGATACTGCCAATCACGCTCGATGGGTACTCAGAGATGGAGACGCCAAAATCCAAGCGCGCCATGTCGCCCAGATAATTGATGTACTGACGCCAGAGTGGCTGATCTAGGCCAAACTTCTCATTGTAAGTGTTTATCAGGGCTTTGGCATCTTCGTCACTGACACTCACGTTTTCGGTCGCCAATTGGAATAACTTCTGCTGGACTGGGTCTTGACCGGACATGCGCGGAAAGAAGAAGTTGATCGTAGCCGCAATGAAGGCGACGACGAAGAACTGCAAGACTCTTTTCACAAAGTAGCTAAGCGTCATGGTGGATCCTGCGAATGTCGAAGAATATTCTATGAATTGGTGCCCATACAGAGTGTGGGGCATACGGCTTGGGCTTTTCAGCAACAGGGGCGCAGTATGGTGCGCCCCTGTTGCTACTACGAATCCCTGCTGTATACTACCGATAGCACTATTGCGCGTCGGTTGCCTGTAACTGCATCATGGTGTAGGGGAAGCCCGTATGCATCCAGATGCCGTTCATGTACGGATCGGCGTCCGTCGAGGGCCAGTTGGTCCAATAGCGGCCGTTGTTGCCGGTGCGGTTGTAGAACTGGAGCAACGGCACTTCCGGCAGATCGCGCAGCCAGATCTCCATAGCCGTGCGCTCAAGCGTGCGGATTTGCTCATCGGTGGTTGCCGTTGCCATCTCGCTCACGATGGCATCAAATTCCGGGTTGGAATATTGGGAAAAGTTGCCGCCGCCGCCGATGCTGCCGGTTGTGAAGAGCAGCAGCGTGCGGTAGATATCCCCGGACATGGCACCGCTGTGGCCGAAGAGACCGCATTCAAAGTCACCTGCGTTCAAGAGGGTGCCGATGTCGGGCGGTTGTGCGAACGAGGTCTCGATCCCGGCCTGATTGAGCATCTCTACTAGGACTGGACCTGAGTCGGAGAAGTGGGGCAGGCTGATGACGTTACACTTGATGCGATCCCCACTGGCGTCGGCCCAGTAGCCTTCGCCGTCTTTGGTGTAGCCCGCGGCGGTCAGGCGCTCGTCGGCAGCCGTGGCGTCATAGCGGCCCTGATCATATTGGGCGGCCAACTCGGCCAGGTTGTCTATGCTCGCCTGTAAGCCGTTAAAAGGCGGGAAGGGCCAAATGGACTTCTGGCCATTGCCGTTGAAGGCAAAGTCAATCAATTTGTCGCGGTCAACGTAGAGGTTGATTGCCCAGCGCACGTCGGGGTTATCCAGGTGTTTAACTTTGACATTCATATACATCGAGGTCGGCCACCACGAGACCATACCATAGGGGCCTTCGCGCCCTGTCCAGGTCGTCGCGTCTGGATTCTGCGCCAAGATCTGTTCGATCAGGTCGACGCGAATGTCATGTGTCTGGTCGATTTCGTTGCGGATCAGGGCAGTGGCTTGCGCCTGTTGATCAGGCATGAAGAGCATGACGAAACGCTCGACATCCGGCAATTCGGCAAAGCCGGTGCTACAGGCCCACCACTCGTCGCAACTTTTGACGCGGTCAAGAATGCGGCGCGTATCGTCGGCGTAGGCGTAGCGCCACGCACTTGTCGTCACCGGCCCTTGGCCGTCATTGTAGGCGGTGTATTCGGCCCAGTTCACATCCTTCCAGATATGTTCCGGCACAATAAAGGTCGCCGAATCGCCCTTGGCGACGATCACCTCGTCATGGAAACGCGGCGAAGGTGAATTAAAGGTGATCTTAACGGTAAGATTGTCAACGACTTCCGCCGCCTTAACAAAGGTCTGGAAAACACCGCCCTGGCGCACATTACCGCCCTGGTCGCGCAGCGTATTGAGCGTGTAGGCAACATCATTAGCGGTGAATGGCTCGCCGTCGCTCCAGGTGACGCCATCACGCAGTTGATAGGTAAGTTCAGTTTTGTCGTCATTGTATTCCCAACTGACCGCCAACCACGGGTACTGGTGACCGTTCAGCATGTCGGCATAGACCAGCGGTTCATGGAAAAGCCCGACGCCCTGTTGATGGGTGCCGCCCAGGTTGTAGGGGCTCCACATCTCCGGTGATAAAAACTGACCGAGGTGGGCGACGATCAGCGTACGATTGCGGGGCACTTCAGCTATCCCCGCGGCGGCGGCTTCCGGGGCTGCCGCCGCCTCTGTATCAGCGGCCGGCGCAGCTGCACCACCGCCGGTTGGTGCCGGCGCGGCGCAGGCGCTCAACGACAGCAACACGAGCGTAAAACATAGCGAAATAAATTTCGTCCACTTCATGCCATCTTCTCCTTCTCTGGTAATCTTGCGTTAACGCTGGATTGGGGATGTGACAGATTGATTTAATTGTTGTATTGGGAATAATGTAAAGGACGATTCTATTCTACTCCCCAACATGCGCAAGTCAAAATCAGATTCATGGCAAAAACAGCTTTAGTGATGAGGCGTCCGCAGTCGTTTCTACCAGCGGTTGTCATCATTTAATATTTTTTACAAGCGAGCACGAGCACTGTTGCTGATAGGCAAGCGCTACGGTCAATTTGACGCCAATGGCTCTGGCATAACTGTTCTCTGTCGAACATAAATGATAAAGCTTTGGACAGAAAAGAGCTTACATCCGGTTAGCAGATAAGTCAACAGGATTTGCATACCTACGCGACCGTTTATCTATCAATTTTCAGCAACTTGCACATTCCCTTGCCAAGCGGTATGATCGCGCTATGCCAGATCGACCGACCGCTGCCTTTGACAAGCGCAAGCACCGGTCGGCCAATCATCGCTTCACCACTGATCCATGAAGGAGATTATCCGATGGAATATCGTCAACTTGGCCGCACGGATATGCAAGTCTCGGTGATGGCGCTGGGCTGTTGGCCCTTTGCCGGCGGTGCGGTGTGGGGTGAACAAGATGACAATGTCTCGATTGCCACCGTTCACGCAGCGTTGGATGCGGGGATTAACTTTTTTGATACCGCCGAAGGATATGAAAATGGTCATTCCGAACGGGTCTTGGGCCGTGGGCTCAAGGGGCGACGGGCGGAAGCGATCATCGCCACGAAGGTCAGCCCGTCCCATCTGGCTAAGCAGGATCTGATCGCGGCCTGTGAGCAGAGTCTGGTTAGTTTGCAGACCGACTATATCGATCTCTATCAGATCCACTGGCCGAACTGGCAGGTGGATCTGGCAGAAACGGTCGAGGCGCTGCAACAGTTGAAGCAACAGGGCAAAATCCGGGCGATTGGGGTCAGCAACTTTGCCGTGCAGGATCTTTCGGCCATGCTCGAGCTGAGCGACTGTGAAACCAACCAACTGCCCTATAGCCTGCTCTGGCGGGTGATTGAGCAGGAAATTCAGCCCCTATGTTTGGCCAATCAGGTGGGGTTGATCTGTTATAGCCCGCTCTCACAGGGATTGCTCACTGGCCGTTATGCTTCCGCCGACGAGGTGCCTGATGGTTTGTCACGTACACGCCTCTATGCCAGCACGCGGCCGATGGCGGAACACCGCGATCCTGGGTGCGAAGCAGAGGTCTTTACGGCGTTGGCAGGCATCAAACGCATTGCCGATGAATTGGGCCAACCAATGGCAACCCTCGCCCTGGCCTGGGTGAAAGCACAGCCCGGCGTCACCTCATTTCTGGTCGGTGCGCGCAAACCAGAAGAACTCGCCTGGAATTTACCTGTCCTTGATCTGCAACTCGCCCCTGATGTCCTAACGGAACTATCGCGCATCACCGAACCAGTCAAAGCCAAACTGGGCAACAACCCCGACATGTGGATGTCCATTTCGCGAATGCGGTAAAACGTAAAACGTAAAACGTGATTATCAGGTGTTCGCGGCCGTTTCACGCCTCACGTTTCACGTTTTACATTGTAGCGTATTGTGCGGCAAATTCTTCACTGGGCGGGATCATCGTGATCACGTCGATGAGGACACCGCTAGGGTCGGCCGTGATAAAGTGACGCTGGCCGAATGCTTCGCTGCGGATGTCCAAGTGGAGAGGAAGTCTGCCCTGTTTGATTAGCCGCTCGTACTCGGCATCCACATCGGCGACTTCAATGTTGAGCAGCAGCCCTTGTATTGGCTGCCGAAAGCCGGCAGGGATGGTGAGATGAGTATAGTCGAGAATCGCCAACTGATATTCAGGCCGGTCAACCATTTGCAGGCTGACATACCAATCAGCGGCAAAGGTTTCGACAAAATTAAAGTATTTCCCATAAAAGGCACTGGTCTCACGCACAGCATTGGTACAAATAACTGGATAGAACGCCGATAGTTGCATCATCTTACTCCATTCGTTACAATAACAGCACAGACACATACAGGCTGCATGCATTATACATACAGACTGCATGTATGTCAAGTGACTAAGGTGTGTCTATCAATCATAGATAGGACTTACGCAATTACCTCTGGCTTCGCGCCCGAGGGGCCCCCGCTCAGCCGCCGGTAATTGCGTAAGTCCTAAATCAACGTTGTGCCAACGAGTGAAAGTAATGAAGGAACGCGCGATGACCACCAGACGCGGCCAGACCAAAGTTGAACAGCGCACCATAACAACCGCCAAATTGGTGGCGACCAGTCGCACGCTCTTTGCGGAACTCGGTTATGCGCAGACCCCGACGGAGGAGATTGTGCGGCGAGCCGGGGTCACGCGCGGAGCGCTCTATCACCATTTTGCGAACAAAGAAGGCTTATTTTACGCCGTGGTGGCTGCGGTCCAACAGGATGTGGCGCAACGGATCATGACCGCGGCCGACGCCGCGGTGGACTTGTGGGCACAGTTGTTAGCCGGCTGTCGTGCTTTTTTGGAAGCAACCCTTGATCCCGAAGTGCGCCGGATCCTGTTGCTCGATGCGCCTGCAGTGTTGGGCTGGGAAAAGTGGCGCGCGCTTGATGCCCAACATTCGATGCAGACGCTCGATTGGATCTTGACCGCGCTCGTGCAGGAGGGGCGGATTCACGTTGCTTCGATCCCTGCGGCTGTCCATCTCCTCTCTGGCGCCATGAATGAAGCAGCCTTGTGGATTGCCCAGGCTGAGCAGCCGGAAAAAGCCCTGGAGGAAGCGATGACAACGCTAGCGCAACTGCTCACAGGGTTACAGGCGAACGGGGCGGAGCGCACGCAGGACGCATGATGACGCTTCGTCAAGCTAAAACGATGGCAGAAAAAGGAGAATTCAATGACAACCGTTAAGCAGATTCCAATCGCACTCGAACTCTACTCGGTGCGCAATGAACTGAAGGCTGATACACGCGGCACGCTGCACGCCGTCGCAGAGATGGGCTACGCTGGCGTTGAGTTTGCCGGCATGCCCAACAACAGCGCGGAAGAACTAAAGTCCATTCTCGATGCGACCGGGTTGGTCTGCTGTGGCTGGCACACCCCGCTGGCGCTGGTGCAGGATGACAAGTTGGCCGCGACGATTGCGTTTAACCAGACCTTGGGCAACAACAAAATTATCATCCCCGGCATCCCCGCCGAACTGCGCCAGACCCACGCCGACTGGCTCAAACTAGCCGACTTTTTTAACGAGCTGGCCGATAAATTAGCCCCGCATGGCATGGTTACCGGCTATCACAACCACCATGTGGAATTTACGCCGCTTGACAATGGCACGCCCACCGGCGAGACGGCGTGGGATGCCTTCTTCCGCAACACCCATTCCTCGGTGATCATGCAGCTTGACAATGGCAATGCCCTCATGGGCGGTGGCAATCCGATTCAGATCCTGATGGATTATCCTGGCCGCGCCGTTACTGTCCACCTGAAGCCCTATACCCAGGGCACCGATCCCAATGACCATGAAGCAGCTTTCCGCCCGATCATCGGCCAGGACAGTGTACCGTGGAATGATTTCTTCTACGCCTGTGAAACCGTCGGCGGCACGGAATGGTATATTGTCGAGTACGAAAGTGACGCCTATCCGCCACTGGAAGCCGTCGCCCGCTGTATCAACGCCTTACGCAAAATGGGGAAGTAGGACGTGAAGACGTGAAACGTGAAACGTGAAACGTGAAACGTGAAACGTGAAACGTGAAACGTGAAACGTGAAACGTGAAACGTGAAACGTGAAACGTGAAGACGGGGTCGACCACATTTACGTTTTACGTTTTACGTTTAATTCCCCTTTCAAGGAGAGACCATGCTGAAACTGAAAACTTTAATCGAAGACGGCAATCCCGAACAACTGGCGACGGGCTTTCAATTTGTTGAGGGGCCGGTCTGGCAGGCCGATGGCTCGTTGTTCTTTTCCGACATTCCTGGCAACCGCACCTATCGTTGGACCGCGGAAACAGGGGCTACGGTCTGGCGCGAGCCGACCGGCAACGCCAATGGCATGACGCTTGACCGCCAAGGGGTGCTGTTGGCCTGTGAACATTCCGGGCGACAGGTATCGCGCATTGCGGCTGATGGCACGGCGACCACGGTGGCGAACAGCTACCAGGGCAAACGACTCAACAGTCCCAACGATGTCGTGGTGAAGTCAGATGGGGTGATCTACTTTACCGACCCACCCTATGGCATCAAGCCGGAAGAGCGGGAGCAGCCTTGCAATGGCGTCTACCGCGTCTTCCCTGATGGCAAGATCGAACTGTTGGTCGATGACTTTGACCGCCCCAATGGGTTAGCCTTCTCGCCTGACGAGTCAATGCTTTATATTGATGACTCCCCGCGCCGTCACGTCCGTGCGTTTGATGTGCGTGCGGACGGCACATTGGCGAACAGCCGCATCATCGCCGACATGGATCATCCCCAGCCCGGCTCACCCGACGGCATGAAGATTGATGTCGAAGGCCATCTCTACGTGACCGGCGCCACCGGCGTCTGGGTCTTTGAACCAGATGGCACGCTGCTCGGTGTGGTCACCACGCCCGAACGCCCTGCCAACTGTGCCTGGGGCGATGCCGACCGGATGAGCCTCTATGTCACCGCGCAGACTTCGCTCTACCGCATTCGCACGAAGGTGGCAGGGGTGCCGGTGGTGTAGCTTCCGAATGAATGAGGGCGCAAAAAATAGTTAGGTAAGCGGAGGCTGAGCTTGTCGAAGCCGCAGCGGCTGCGGCTTCGACAAGCTCAGCCTCCGCTATCAATACAGTTACCCCAGAAACGCCTCGTCCGCCACTTCCCCATGACAGACTCGTATTACCGCACCGGTCATGCGGATCGACCAATCGTCGCCAATGGCAATCTCGATGATGCCGCCGGGGCAGTGGACATTAATTTCCTGATCACATAAGCCCAGCCGATGCGCGACGGCGGCGGCTGCACTGCTGCTGCTGCCCGACGCCAGCGTATAGGCTGCGCCCCGTTCCCAGATCTCAATCTGAATATTGTTGCAGTCGAGCACCTGCATAAATTGTACGTTGGTGCGATTGGGAAAGCGCGGTTCATGTTCGATCAGCGGTCCCAGGCGATGGGCCAGCGCGGCATCGATGGTCTCCATCAGCACCACACAGTGGGGATTGCCCACAGTCGCGGCGCAGTAACGTACTGTTTCACCACCAACCGTCATCGTTTCGTTGAGCACTTCGCGTGGTGGCCCTAAGACAGGAATCTTGGTGCTGTCGAAACTGACCTGCCCCATATCAACTTGGACCCGACGGCCGCGGTCAAAGATTTGCGCGGTGACGCGTCCGCCCGGTGTCATGATCGTAAAGGGCGCATCGTCGGCCAACCCCACATCCCACAGATAGCGGGCAAAGATGCGCAGACCGTTACCGCTCTTCTCAAACTCGCCGCCATCGGGGTTAAAGAGACGCAACCCGAAGTCGGCTGCTTGAGAGGGCAATGGGCCGAGCAAGATGCCATCAGAGCCAACCCCATAGTGGCGGTCACAGATGCGGATGATTTGGGCTGCGCTCAGCTCTGCATCGAGGAGATCGGGCGGGATCACGATGTAGTCATTGCCGAGGGCTTGGTATTTATAAAAGTGCATAAAATTCTCGTTGTTCTACTGCGCTCAGCAATTTTCAATTTGGGGACGTGTAGTAAGCATCCCCAGATGCGAACGGTTGTCAACCGAGACGGGCTCAGCATCCCCAGATGCTGAGTACACAGGTATCAAGTTATAATTGACAATTGCTGACTGCACTGTTGTTGGCAAAACATCGATAAGGTATAATTTTGGCATAAGGAAGTGCAAAATGACAGAATTAGTCATTGAACTGCCCAAAACGCTCGGTCAACAGCTTGAAAATCGTGGATTAACTGCGCAGCAAATGCTCATAACCCGGTTTGTCGAGTTTTACCTCAATCATGAATTAGGCCCAGAGATAGACGAAAAAGTTGAAGCTTTATTAATCCAAGACGATAACAATCTAGCTAAGCCCCGTTTTGGCAGTGGCAAACATCTCGGCATAGTCATGGCGGATGATTTTGACGAGCCACTCGAAGATTTCGCGAAATACATGTAATAGTCTATCCGTCTGTAACTAGCAACCTAGCCAACGCCGCCCTGATCCTCGCCGGCACCGGTGTCGAGCGATTCTGATTGGTTCGATCCACAAAGACATGGACAAAGTAGCCAGTGGCCGCTGGTTCCTCGTACCCTTCGGTAAAGATACCAATCTCATAACGCACGCTGCTGTTGCCGATCCGCCCTACGCGCATGCGTGCCTCGACCGCTTCGGGAAAAGTGATCGGGCGCCGGTATTGACACTTGCTCTCAATCGCAAAGCCGACCACCGTATCCGTGGCAAAATTCAAGCCACCCTCGTAAATCAGATAGTGGGCAATCACCGTGTCAAAAAACGAGTAATAGTGGACATTGTTCACATGGCCGTAGACATCATTATCCATCCAGCGCGTCGGGATGGTGATGCCGAATGGATAGTCTACGCGTAATTCTTGTTGCTCCATACGCTGTTTACCTTTAAAAACAGAACGCGGATTGAGCGGATTAGGCGGATTAGGCGGATTTTCATCCGCGTAAATCCGCTCAATCCGCGTTCCATGCATTATGGTTTTGGAATTAACTTCTGCGGCTGGACAATCTGCCGGCGCGCCGGGGTGAGCCGTTCCAGCAATGTCGCGGACGGTTGATACCCATGGCGGAAGTTGCCCCACGATGGCCCGTAGCGATAGACCAGGTTGCGCCGGATCCCAGGGGTGGTGCGTTTGGCTGAGCCGTGCGAAATCGAGTCGACAAAGAGTAGGGCGTCGCCGGCCTGCATGTTGACTTCAATCGCCCCTTCGATCCCATCGACGGAAGCGCCGTGGGCCATGCGATATTTCTCAAAATCGGGGTGGTTAAAGTTCGCCTTGTGGCTGCCAGGAATCACCATCGTTGCGCCGTCGCCGGGGCCAAAGGAAGTAAGCGGCAATAGGATGTTGATCTGGCCACAGTGGAAACGCCCGTTATGGAAGTGAAATTGGGTGCGTTTGGTATGAGTATGGCCGCCGGAATGTAAACCAATCGCCTCGCCGGGTCCACGGAAGTTGGCGAAGTTCTCATCGATGAAAAGCGGACCGTGGTTGTAGTCAAAGGTGCCCTCACCGCCGACAAAGAACTTGATCTTCTCGATCCAGGAGGGGTGATCGATCAGCGCTTCAAAAGGCTCGCCTGCTTCGTAGATCTGTTGCAGGTTCAGCCCATCGGTTGTGCCAAAGGAGTGGGCGTGGACATTGCCCCACCATTCGCCCTGCTTAATCGGCGGCACGCTGTCGAGAATTGCGTTCATTGCTGCAATTTCCTGCTGGGTTAGGGCATTTTTTAGGATAAGGTAGCCACGCAGGTCAAAGAGATAAATTTCGAGATCGGTTGGTTTGAGTGGTTCGGTCATATTTGGTCCTTAATTGGTGATTAGTGATTGGTGATTGGTCATTGGCTGGATCAAGTCACTTAGGTAAGTGACCAATCACTAATGACCAATCACCAATGTCAATATCCTACTATACCCGATCCTGGCCGGTTTGCCATAGTTGCTTTGGGGGCAAGCTAACCGGTATAATAGGATAAATTGTGTCGCAGCTATTCGCATTGGAGGTGTAGTATGCCGTCCCCATTTCCGGGCATGGACCCATATATCGAACAGAGCAAACTTTGGGTGGATTTCCATAATCGTTTGGCAGATGAGATCAGCGCCGAACTCAACGCGCGGATTCGTCCCAACTACTTTGCGCGCTTGACGCCCTACACCACCTACGAAGCGATTGAAGTGTTACAATCGCGCTTCCAGGGCATCCGCCCCGATGTCGGAGTGATGCAACGCCGCCCGCCCCAGGGCGGGGCAGTGGGTGGGGTCGCCCTGCTCGATCCGCCGCCCGTGACGAGCACGGTCACGCTGGACGAGCCGCTCGAATTGCTTAGCGTGGAAATCCGCCGCAGTGATAGCGAACTGTTGGTTACTGCGATTGAAATTCTTTCGCCGGTCAACAAGCTGCCTAGCCATGACGCCTATACCGACTATTTGCGTAAACGGCGTGACCTGCTGCGCTCTACGGTCCATCTCATCGAGATCGATTTTCTGCGCGGTGGGACTCGTCCCCCGCTCCAACAGGCTGTCCCGGTCGCGCCTTATTACATCACCCTCTGTCACGCCGACCGACGACCGTATGTCTCGGTCTGGCCGCTTGCGCTTCACGCTCGGTTGCCGGTCATCGGTATACCCCTCTCCTATCCAGATCCTGATGTTGCGCTTGATCTGGGCAAAGTGGTGGCCGCAGTCTATGAGCGCGGTGGCTATGATGCCCAGATTGATTACCGCGATGCTGTCCCACCGCCACCGCTCACCGTTGACGAAACGCAATGGGTGGCTACCCTGTTGGAGCCTTATCGATGAAAATTACGGCGATCAAAACCTTTATTGTCGACGGCGGCTTTCGGCCGTGGACCTTTGCCAAAGTGGAAACCAGCGAACCGGGCCTGGTCGGTTGGGGTGATTGCACCGATTGGGGTTCACCCGGCCCGGTAGTGGCAACCGTTGAACGCTACAGCGAATGGGTAATTGGCCGTGACCCCATGCAGGTCGAAGCGATCTGGTGGGATCTGGTTTCCGCGTCGGCGCGCCATCAGGGCGGTATTGCTTGGAAAGCGATGAGCGGGATCGACTCAGCCCTCTGGGATATTCGCGGCAAGGTATTAGGCGCACCGGTCTGGCAGTTGTTGGGCGGCAAGCTGCGCGATGAGTTGCGCCTTTACTGGTCCCACTGTGGCACCAACCGTAACCGCAGTTGGCAGCGGCTGGGGTTGCCCAAAGTTGAGACGGTTGACGAGTTGCGCGCCTTGGCCGCGGAAGTAGGCGAACGGGGCTATACCGCGCTCAAGACCAACCTTTTTGCGCTCAAAGATCGGCCTGATGCCACCGCGATCCGCAATGCCTACACCACCCATGTTGGCGACGCCGCCCCCGCCGTGTTGCGCAACGCCGAGTTGATTGTCAGCACCTTCCGTGAGGTGCTGGGACCGGATGTCGGGATTGCACTCGATGTTGCTTTTACCTTTAAGCTGGGTGGTGCGATCAAGCTGGCCCAAGCCCTCGAACCCTACAATCTGATGTGGCTGGAGACCGAAACCTTTGACGCACCAGCCCTGCGCCTGATCCGCGAATCAACCAAAACCACGATCTGCACTGGCGAAAGTCTCTATGGGCAACACGGTTACCGGCCCTTTCTCGAAGCTCATGCGCAGGACATCATCATGCCCGACTTTGCCTGGAATGGGATCACGATGGGCAAGAAGATCTGCGATATGGCCCACGCCTACGATGTGCTGATTGCGCCCCACGCCTGCCACAGCCCGCTCAACACGCTGATCTCGGCGGCGGTGGCGGCCACCATCCCCAATTTCTACATTCTGGAATATGACGAGGATGACGCGCCCTGGCGCAACGACATTTTGTCCCATCCGCTGGAAATCGAGCACGGCCTGCTCAAACTCAGCGACCGCCCCGGCCTTGGTGCTGATCTGATCGAGGCCGAACTGTTGAAACGCCCACCGGTTGACTATCCGGGTGCACGTTAGCAGGATCCACGAAGACACACGAAGTTTCACGAAGAAAAGCCTAAACTTCGTGTGTCTTTGTGGATAACCGTAGCTCCTACCACGTCCGCTCTTTCAACATCTCCTGAATTGCCTCACGCGGCACCGGCAGCTCATCCATGTGCGCTTCCAGCCAGCCGGAGAAATCCTGTTCAATGGGATCTTCCCAGCGGGTGTCGATCTGTCCGGGCGTGTAGATGCCTTCGGCCAGCCGCTGCTTGCCAAAGCGGTCGCGCAATTGGACCAGTTCTGCGGTTCTCACCACTTTCTCGACCAGATGGGCGGGAATAAAGACCACGCCATCATCGCGCCCCAGCACCACGTCGCCGGGCATGACGGTGACGCCGCCAATGCGCACAGGGCAATTTACCCCCAGCAGCATGATCGTGGGCGAGGCATAGGTGGGATGCCAGCCGCGCACATAGCTGGCAAAACCCTCGATTTCACGGATGCCATCGAGATCGCGCACCGCTGCATCATGCACGACACCATTCCCCGATTTGGCATAGATCGAGGTGGCCAAGTTGTCGCCGATCACCGGCCCTTGCTCGATCTTGCCAAAAACATCGGCGACATAGACATCGCCGGGCACGAGCATGTCGATCGGCCAGGAGATCTGATCGCCGATACAGCCGGCCTCGGCCCCTTTGGCTTCCATCACGGTGCGCATCCCAGGGCGACGCGGCATATACATGGCCGTCAACACACGGCCGGCCAGCACTTGGCCCGGATGGGTGCAGAGCCAATTGCCCTCATACTGATGGTGATACCCCTCGTTGCGCATGACCCCCCACGCTTCGGTAATCGTCACCTTGCGTACGCGCTGGATCAGGTCGTCGGATACTTTGGGGCGGCCATCAGCAAACCGTTCGCCGGTCCATTCAGGGCTATATTCAATGATCTCTGCCGGGGTGAGGTTGAGTGGGCAAAATTTCAGGGTACTCATTCGGTTTCCTTTAGTTTGATGAATTAGAATTTGGGTGACTGTCACGCCAACCATCTTACGCCACTTTGCACAATTTCCAAAGTTGCAGTAAATTGTGGCCCAGCGGTCTCATCATCAAACGAAAAGAGTGACTATGACTTATCCTTTTCCTAGCCAGGCGTGGGCAGATGCATTTCGGGCGGAAATTGAACAGAGCACGCTCTATGCACGCCTTGCTCAACGATGGGAGGGTGATGTGATCTTGGCGATTGAGGACGGGGGCGGCCTCTATCTCGATCTCTGGCATGGCACCTGTCGCGAGGCAACCTATCTGACTGATCTGGGCGACCGGACGGCCGAGTTCAAGCTCGTCGGCTCAATGGCTAACTGGCGCAAAATTCTGGATCGACAACTTGACCCGGTGCAGGCGATGATGAAGCGTCAACTCCGTCTACAGGGCAACCTGGCCAAGGTCATGCGCCATATTGACGCCGCCCAGGAACTAGTCAAATGCGCGATTCGCGTCCCGATTGCCAAATAATCATCCCATCCAAAGAAAGTCACCATGAGCACGATCCGTTTAAGCAGCCAAGCGCTGCCGATGTTGCAACCAACTCAGGAATTGAAAGCGTTGGCTGCGGGTGCGGCGCGCTATCCCTTCACCGCCACCGACCAAGACACAGCCCAGGCGTGGCAGGCGGCCTGTCGCCCTGCATTGGCTGCCGTGCTCGGTTTTCTCGATACGCCGCCCGTTGACCCTGCCCCACAACTGATCGAAGAAGTGGATCGCGGTGATCATATCCGGCGCAAGGTGTTGATCACGACCGCCCCTGACGCACAGATGCCGGTCTACCTGCTCATTCCCAAAGGGGTAACTGGGCCACAACCAACTCTGATTGCCTACGCCGGTCACGGCTACGGCGTTTATGACATTGTTGGGCTGTGGGAGGATGGTGAGGAGCGGCTCGCGGTAGATGGCTATCACAAGGATTTTGCGGTTGCCCTCTGCCGCCGTGGGTTTGTCGTTGCTGCGCCGGAAATTGCCGGCTTTGGGGAGCGCCAGAGTGACTATAGTCAGCTCAACCAAAAGTTGGGGCAACCGGTGCCGAGCACCTGCCACAACGCGGCGACCTATGCTTTTATGCTGGGCAAATCTTTGGTGGGGCAACGGGTGCGCGATGGGCTGCGCTTGGTCGACTATTTGGCGACGGTGGTCGAGGTTGATCACAATCGGCTCGGTGCGATGGGGATTTCGGGCGGCGGCATGTTGACCTTTTTCCACACGGCGCTAGATGAACGGATCAAGGCGGCGGTGATCAGCGGCTACTTTAGCAGCTTTCGCGATAGCATCCTGGCGATGAACCACTGCACCTGTAACTTTGTGCCAGGGCTGCTGAATATTGGAGAAATGGTTGACCTGGTTGGGCTGCTGCTGCCGCGGCCCTTGTTGATCGAAGCGGGTACGCGCGATCCGATTTTCCCGATTGAGACGGTGCGTGCCAGTGTGGCACGGGCACGAGAAATTTGTACGATTTTCGGTGGCGATGCGGCCCAAGCAGTGGAACTTGATGAGTTCGAGGGGCGCCACCGCATCAGCGGCGTGCGTGCGTATGATTTTCTGTGGGAACGGTTAGCCAGCTGACCACCGACTTTGACATGATCAATAGGGGCTTACGCGCTGGGAACGCTGGCAGAGATGCCGGCGCTCCCAGTACGTACATCCTTTGTGCCTACCGCGCGATCAGCGGCAAGAACGATTCTTGTGTCGTTGCCCCTGGTTCGGTAATCGTTAAGACGACCATCACCGCTTCGCTTTGACCTGCGGCGGTTTGGATCTGTAAATTGCCGTTATAGACGCCTGGGGCCAATTTCCAATTGACACTTTGGATCGCCAGCGTCGCTGGCCCAGCGCCGTTGGGCAAAGTGAAGAGCCAGGGGGCACTGCTGCTGATGCGCCAGGGCGCGCCATTCGGTAGATGCAAGGCCAGTGGCTGGTTGTCATCATTGCGCAGATGTAAGACGCGCAAGTCAGCTTGCGGTGGACCTTGGTTGCCCAAGCGCACATTGTCCAGCCAGAAGGTGCCGTTCCCGACCTTATGTTCAAAGACAACTTCAAAGCCAGTCAGATGGGCCACATTGACCCCCTGTACGGTGAAGGCACTCAAGGGCACTTGCACCAGCTGCCAATCGTCACGCAAAGTAACATACGCTGCGACAGCAATGGCTGCCCGGCGCGTCCCATCCGATAAGTAAAAGCGGGGTGGGACACTTTGATTACCCCCCTTAACCCAAGCGGTGAGGAGTGCATCGGCCCCCACAGCGACAGTGTTCAGATTGCTACGCCAGGTTGCATAACCGCCGGCACCAACGCTGTAGTCGAGTTGTAACGCACCACCGCCCGCTTTGGTTGCGTCACCGGCGGCAATCGTCGGTACCAGCGAACTGTTGGGGGCTGCCGTCCAATAACTGTTCCCTTGGCCATTGGTTTGCAGATTAGCGTCATCAAAGCTGTCAACGATCACTGGTGTCGCCAATCCGGTGAAGCGCACCTCACGAATGTAAACCCGACCACTGGTGGGCGTATGGCTATTGAAGAAGCTGAAACTGATCGTTTCAATCGCCGCGCGATCCAAGTCGGGGCTAAAGGAGGCCAGCGGAATCTGCACCCACTGCCAGGCCGTGATCAGACCACCAGGGAGCAGATCACCGACACTGAGCCGCGGCTCAAAGTTGTGTGTGTCGCGCATGCCGACGAGTAACTGTTCGCCCCCAACTTCGCCGCGCACCAACAAATTGAGCGTAGTATAGGCGCGCAGATCGCTCTGGGGCAGTTGGGTGAAATAGCCAGCATATTGCTCTGCCTCGGGCACTGCATAATCAAGCAGTAATTGCTGGTCAAACAGGTAAGCGCGCAGTTGACCGCCGCTGGTGGGATTGTTAAAGAGCCCACTGCCACCACCCAACCGATTTTTGAGATCCCCCGCACCAAAGTCGTTGACCAAGAGGCTGCTACGATCATCAACGCGATAACGGTAGAAGCTGTGCGGAGCGTCAACCGGGATCTGGCTGAGGTAGCCATTGGTATGGGTGGCGGTGACATAGTAGCGAATATCGCTGCCCAGCGGTTGTGCCGGCAATTCCCCCTGATAAAGACCATTCACACTGGCGGCTTGTACCCCTGCCATCGGCGCGGTGACAAAGGTGCGCCCGCCGTCCAAGCTGTAATGAAGGGTCATCGCGCTGACCTCGGCACCGGTTGGCGCGACCATTTGGATCAACCGCGGGCTGGTGTTGCCATTGTTTTCGGTGAGGAGATTGGCTTCAACCAGCGCATGATTGGTAAAGCTCACCTGGTCGATGGCCAGTGCCAACGGCTGGCCGGTGACTTCCGCATTCACCCACACCACCGCTTTGACATCGGTTCCGGTCCAGCCGACGGCCTGACCAAAGCCCCGTTGCGCAAAGTCGGTCAGCGGAATAATGTATTGGCGCCACTCCTGGTCGGGCGTAAAGATTGTCTGGTAATAATCCCCATCCTTGATGCTAGCAGTTTCCAAAAAGAGCCGGACGGGTGTGCTATCACCTTTGGCCCAGAAACGCACGGCGGCGTAAGGGCTGACGTCAACGGGCCGCCCATTGGGATTGAGGGTGCGCCCCATGCCGACTTCGTCCAGCCGCGTGGTGGGCTCGGTCGTCACGGTGGCACAACCGGCCATAAGCAGATCGGCGGCATCAATGTCTGCCAATGGTCGGCAACTGCCCAAACTCAATTCACTCTTAGCCCCACTCGCCGGTGCGACTTTGAACCAGAGCCCACCGCCGGAGTAGACTTTGTCGGTAAAGCCATTACTTTCTACATAGATCGTGGCATCCAACAGTCCTGGGAAATTTAAGGGCACGGCTTCCATACCGGCCGGCACCATTAGTTGCATTTCAAATGGTTGTAACGTCTGACGGTCCAGATGGCTACGCCAAGAGCCATACAGCCGGACGGGTTGATCGCTTTCGGCTAATGATTCGACATCAAGATAGACCGTATCCGCGGCGTAACGCACCTGGCGGACAAAGACGGTTGGCCCGGTCGGGCTCTCTTCATTGTGATAGCGCACTTGCCAACTGCCCTCTTCATAGGTGTTGAGGCGCATGAGGATTGCTTGAAGCAACTGGGCATTCGTTGCCAACTCACTGCTCCAGATTTGGAGATTAAAGACGTAATCGAAGGCAAAATCGAAGCTGTTGCCATAGGCATCTTGCGTCCACTGGCTATCAATGTGAAAGGTCTTGTCAGCCTCATTGACAAAGATATGGAGCAGGATGGCATCTTCACGAATGCTCTCACCCTGGCCAGCATACGAATGCCAGAACCAGCCCTCATTGGCCGGTGGCACGCTGATCGCGATCGGGGCAATGTTATCAAAGATGTAATTTTTGAAACGATTACAGACCCCATAGTCATGCATATACGGCTGACCCACCGAGAGAATCCCCAGCACGGCGGCCTGTACTTGCCCTCGTTCATTGACAAAATCAACCGCTTTGGCATCTGGGGCATTGGTGACAGCCAATACATCCACCGGCACGGCCGGGGATGGGGTTGTGCCATTCGGCCCTTCGACCGGCATTAGATCATCCAGCTTTAACTTGATCTCGGCCAACAGACGCGCTTTGTGCCAGCCTAATGCTTCTGCTTGGTCGGCTTGCACCGCTGTCGTCGCAGCGTCAGCCCCGGCCGGCTCATTGCCAATGCCGCCGATAAAGGTACTGGGCGCGCCGGGCAGTGGGCCAGATTCCAGCCCGCCATTACCACCGGTTTGGACGACAGTGGTGGAGATTGAACCATTATCGCGATAATTGAGTTCGGTGCCGTTATTGGGATAGGTGGTCAGTGGCTGCGCAATGTTGCCCTGGACAGGGCCCCAGCTTTTTTTGTCGCCATCAACTTCCCGATCCAGGCCATCTTGATCGTCATCCCGGCCGTCTAGTTTGAGCTTCGCCTCGACGGTGTCAGTCAACTTGTCACGATCACTGTCGGTATCAAGATAATCGGGCACACTGTCATTATCCGTATCGATCGGTTGCAGTCCGCCGGCAAAGGCCACGTCAACCCCTGCCGCATCGACTTTGCCGGAGGGGGCAATGTAGCTTTTCGTCAATTGTGCTTCAAGTACATCGGGGATACCATCGCCATCCGCATCGAGATCCAAGAAATCCGGCAAGCGGTCGCCATCGGTATCGGGTACAGAAGCAGCCGCGCCTAAATCAACCGCCTGGTCGATGATGCCATCGCCATTCTCGTCCTTTAAGCCAACTTCACGGATATCAAGAATGCCATCATTATCACTGTCGAGATCAAGTGAGTTGACAATGCCATCGCCGTCCGTGTCGAGTTTACAACTTGCTTTTGTATAGAATTGAATATCGTCCAGAAAGTTACCAGTTGTATTATCACCATTGGCGGTCGCGACGGCCTTGTAGAAAAAACGCGTCTTGCTTTGCCCAGCCGGGATAAGATAGTCACCTTCATACACACTCCAGCCACCGGTGCCAGTCTTGAAGGTACCCAGTGTGGTATAGGGTCCTTGTGGTGGGCCGACCTGCAAAGAGATCGTATCGGTGCCCGTGCGTCCGCGATGGGCAAAAGACCAGTGCATTGTGCTGCCTGGCGTCGTGGTAATATCTTGGTAGAGCGCGGCGCTTTGGTTGGCATTGATTTCCGCAAATTGTTCACCGCGGTAGGCTGGCACACCGCTGAAACCACTCTGCCAGATCTCAATTTCTGCATCAGTTGCGGTAGTAGACCAGCCTTCAACCATGGCAGATTTGTAGGCTACAGCGCTTTGCGGTGGTGATCCCCAGCGTTTGCTGGCTAATGAATAGCTCTTGTCGATATCGGGCGCTTCGAAAGAACCATTAACGACCGCAACCGGCACTTTACCGATATAGCCCAAACATTCAATACCGTTAGGAATGCCATCTTTGTCATCGTCAATACTATCCACCAGTGTACTATCGACCGTAAGTTCGGCTGATTTGATGTATGGCTGGGCAGGGATTGCCGCTGCTGCGTGAACGAGCGAGCTCCCGCTCAGGTTCATGCTCAACAACAAGGTACAAATGAATAAAGCGAGCAGGCGCTGATTGGATAAAAAATCAGAGCGAAACATAATTAAACCTCTTTGTAATGCAAATTAACGCAAACTAACAATAGTCGCGATCAGATCAAATACTAACACCAAAGCCGGCCACCCACATTTGACAAATGTCTAAATTGCAAGGTCATTTTGGCTGGGCTTAATTAACGCAGCAACGCGAATTAATACTCTTATTTTGTGTAAGGGGGGACTGCGTTAGAAGAAACATACGTAATGTGAGGCCGGGTGGCACGATTGAGGTACAGCGCGGCGTTGAGAGTGGTTAAGCCAGGCACCCCACTATTAGGGGAATACGGAGGGAGTGACATTCGTATTAACAAAAACCAGCCTTAAAAGGCTGGGCTACCTGCTGCCGCCACTTCGTGGCTAAACCAGCAGAATTTCCTTGACACTGTACGAGTACAGTGTCAGCTAAGTTTTGATGGTTTAGCGAGCCGTCACGCCGGAGGCGATGACCTACAATTAAACTAGCAGAACTTCCGTCACATTGTACTCGTACAGTGTCAGCTAAGTTTTGCTAGTTTAACAATTTGGCCCGCCGCGCGGATCGAGTCACGGAGTGACGGCGTCTGGATCCGCAGGTTTCAACCTGCGGATCCAGACGCCAGCCTTAAAAGGCTGGCCTAACATCAGTCGCCACTCCGTGGCTAAACTCGCAAAATTTGTGTAACATTGTACGAGTACAGTGTCAGCCAAGTTTTGCTAGATTAGCGAGCCGTCACGCCGGAGGCGCTGACCTACGATTAAACTAGCAAAACTTCCGTCACACTGTACTAGTTTTTGGGCAGGGCATAGTCGGCCAGGGGAAAGACCTGGTCAAAGCTGGTCAGGCGCAACAGGCGTTGGATCGATGGGGCGTTGGCGTTGCACAGGGTGACCTCGCCACCAGCCCGCCGACAGCGCAACAGCAGGTTGACCAATACCGCCATCCCCGCGCTGTCCATCGCGGGCGTGGCGGCAAGGTCGATCATAAAGTGGGTCACCCCCTCTTCGTAGAGGTGGTTGAGTTGGGCGCGTAAGCGCGGCGCGCTATAGGCATCAATACGCTCTTTCGGGGCCACCACGACGGTGCGCCGGTGCTGGCCTTGTCGGCTGGTTTCACTTGTTTCGACAATCATTTGTTTTCTCATTGGGGCGTGGGCGACGCCATGATTTGTGTTGGTTTATGGTAGATAGCTGGAAGCACGGCATTAGCAATTGCTCATGTTAGCGAGTCACCACCGGCAGGTACAGCCGATGTGGTGCCATACCGGCTTGTGTTACATTCAAGGTAACAGTGATTACTTCCCCTGGCGCGGCCCCACTGCGGATGGTGAGGTGACCGGTGTAGGTGCCGACGGCCAGCATTGATGGCTCACTTTTTACGGTTAAGGTGTCTGGGCCGGCACCGATGCCCCTGGCGCTGAGCCAAGGCACATCGCTGCTCACTTGCCAGCTGCTACCGGAGGATGCATGTAGCGCGACGATCTGCTCATCACTGTCCTGCAACTGGAGCAGACGCAGATCAGCCTGGGGCATGCCATCCACGCCCAGCGCAATATTGTCAAGCCAGAGCCGGCCACTGCCGCTGCCCAGTTCGAAGACAACTTCAAAGCCGGTAAGTGCAGCCAGGTCGAGCCCCTGGGCAGTAAAGCGGCTCAACTCAATGCGGACTAACTGCCATTGGCCATTTAGCGTTACGTAGTCACTTAAGGCGACATGGGCGCGGCTGCTACTGTCCGTCAGATAGAGGTTGACCGGAACGGATGGATTGGCACCCTTGACCCACAAGGTCAGAAAAGTGTTGGTCGGATCGCCGTTGTGTATAAAGGGGCGCAAGTCACTATGCCAGATGGCATAACCAGGGCTGTTGACCGCATAGTCAAGTTGGAGCGCGGCCCCTTGGGGATGCAACGAATCACCCGTCACGGTCGTTGCGACGAGGGTGCCGCCCGGCGCTGAACTCCAGTAGCCAAGCCCCTGGCCATTCATTTGCAGATTTTGGTCATCAAAATTGTCAATGATCACCGCCGTCGGCAGGGCCGTCAACCGTAGCTCGCGCGCATAGAGCCGGCCACTGGTCGGGGCATAGCCATTGTCAAAGGTCAAGCTGAGACTGGTGAGATCAGTACGATCCAGCTGCGGCCCAAAGGCAGCCAGCGGAATCTGCACCCAGCGCCATGCCGTCGTTACGCCACCAGGCAAGAAGTCACCCACACTGAGGCGTGGTTCATAATTATTGCGGTCGCGCAGGCTAACCAACAGTTGTTCACCGCCCGTTTCCCCACGTACTAACAGATCGAGGGTAGTGTAGGCGGTGGCATCGAGATTGGCCAGCCCCGTATAGTAGCCGGCGAATTGGCCGGCCGCCGTCACATCAAAGTCGAGCACCAACTGCTGTTCGACCGCATAGGCCAGCAGGCGACCACCAATGGTGCCGGCGTTGAAGATGCCACTGGCCGCGCCCAAGCGGTTGTGCAGCCGTTCGCCGCCAAAGTCATCGATCAAGCGCAGGTTACGGTCATCGACCCGATAGCGATAAAAGCTCTGTGGCGCGTCGAGCGGCAGGTGGCTGACATAGCCGTTAGCATGTTGCGCTTCCACATAGTAACGCACCTCGCTGCCCAACGCTTGCCCCGGTAGTTGCCCCTGAAAGAGCTGACTGTCCGCTTCGGCGCGGGCAAGTGGGGCCGCGTTGCTATGGTAGGTGCGGCCACCATCTACGCTATAGTAGAGCAGCAGCGTAGACACATTGGCCCCACTGGGAGCGCTGAATTGCACTGTACGTGCGCCGGTATCGGCACTATTTTCCGCCAACGTCGTGGCCTGTAATAGCCCACTGTTGGTAAAGCTGACCTGGTCAATGTGCAGGGTAAACGGGCGACCGCTACTATCGCCATTGAGCCAGAGCACAGCTTTCAAATCACTCCCGGTAAAGGGTGTTGCAACCCCAAAGCCGCGCTGCTGAAATTGGCTAAGGGGCATAATATATTGCCGCCACTCAGCCTGTGGGGTAAAGACAGTCTGATAATAGTCGCCATCCTGAATGGCGGCACTCTCCAGCAACACGCGCACCGGCACCCCATCGCCCTTGGCCCAAAAGCGCAGCGCGCCATAAGGGCTGACATCGCTGGGTAGCCCATTGGGATTGAGCGTACGCCCGACGCCCACACTGTCGACCTGTGGCAAACCAGTATGATTGCCATCGACACAGCCGGCTAACAGCAGATCGCTGGTGTCAACGCCGTCGATCGCGCGACAGTCGCCCAGGGTTAACGCCGTGACTGGTCCTTCGGCTGGGTTGACGGCAAACCAGAGGCCCCCACCACTATAAATTTTGTCGGTAAAGCCGTTGCTCTCTACGTAGAGGGTGGCATCGAGTAGATCGGGTAACCCCACGCGCAGATCGTTCTGCCCAGGCGGCATGGTCAGGGTGTAATCAACCGGCGTCAGGGCCAGCCGGTCGAGATGGCTGCGCCAACTGCCATAGATGCGGACAGGCAGATCGCTTTCGGTGCCATTCAAGAGGGCGAGCGTGATGCCATGGCTTTCATAGTCCGCCTGCTGGACAAAGAGTCCGGGGGTTGCTGGGGCCTGCTGGTTGTGATAAACCACCTGCCAGGCCCCATTTTGCAACGTGTGCACGCGCGCCAGAATCGCGGTTAACAGGGCTTCACTGCTAGCCAGATCTTTGCTCCAGACTTGCATGTTCATCACATAATCAAAGGCAAAGTCAAAGGTGGTTGGGTAGCTGTCGCCGGTCCAGCGGCTGTCAATGTGAAATTGTTGCTTTTGTTCATCGACAAAGAGGTGAAAGAGCAGCGCCTCTTCATGGATCGCGGCCCCCTTGTCGGCGCTGGCATGCCAGAACCAACCGGTGCCCCCCATCGGCAGGGCAAGCGAGTGGGGACGCACATTTTGCAGCGTATAACCTTTGAAACGGTTACAGACGCCGTAATCATGTTCATAGGGCGCGCCCACCGAAAGGATGCCGAGGACAACCGCCTCGATCTGTCCCTGTGCATCGACAAAGTCAACCGCTTTGGCATCCGGCGCACTGGTCACGGCCAGCACATCAACAGGGACCGCCGGCTTAGGGGTCGTGCCGGTTGGACCTTGCACGGGCATCAGATCATCCAGTTGCAGACGCATCTGGCGCAGCAGACGCGCTTTGTGCCAGGCCTGGCCAGGTTGGGTTGCGCCACTAACATTGGTTTGGTTATCACCAATGCCGCCCAGGAAGGTGCTCGGCGCACCCGGCAGGGGACCAGATTCCAACCCCCCGTCACCGCCGCTGCCCACGCCTGGATCTGGCGTGGCGGTTGGGATAGGGGTGGGGGTAGGGGTGGGTACAATCCCATTAAGGGTGATTGTGTCCTCGGCCATGGGGTCCGCATTAAAGAGCCCGGCGCTTGTCTTGGCACTGATCTGGTTGCTCTCCAGGCGATCAGTGACGGTGACCGCATAGGCGAGATTGGCACCGGTGGTATCCAACTGTTTGCGCAAGCGCCACCGTAGATGGGTGACGCGACTGTTTTGGGGCACATTATTCTGCCAACGGGCACCGCCATCCAGACTATATTGCAGCTTGGCATCGACATCAATCGTGGCACTGCCAGGAGTAAAGGTCGTCTGGCGCGGCACTTCGGCCACAATGACAAGGGGCGCACCACATTGGGGATGACCCATCAGCCCTTTGGTGGTCGCAACTTGTGCCTGCAACTGGAAGCTGTCGCCGGTCTGCACAGTTTGTTTGTCACTGGTTAGATCAACCAATAGGGTAGCTTTATTTTCACTGACCAGCGTCAGCTTGCCAGTGCGATAGTCGTTATTGTACTTCTGCTGGGAACCACTGGCAGCCTGTTGATAAAGCTGAACGGTGGTCGTACAGTCAGCCCGCGCCAAAAAGGTATACTCGACATAGTCCTTGGCCTGTTTGCTATAGTTTTTCAGGCCAGTGAAATAGAGCTGATCGACAAAGGGGGTCGGGCTGATACTTTGCAACAGCACTTCGCTGCGGATCAACTCCATGCACGCCGGATCATAGTCTGGATTGCCAATCGGCTGTAGCCAGGCGTCGTACTGATCGCCGGGGCCTTTCCCAATGTTACCCAGGGTAAAGCCGGTCGCACGCACGGTCAGTGTACTGCCGGGTGTCGTTTTGTTGGGCGAGACCAACACGGTGCCGCTGCTGGCGATTTTATTCGTAGCCGTGCTCAAGGTGGCCTGGGGTGTCAGCGTACGCTGCACGCTTTGGGTACAGCCGTCTTTGGCCGCCGCCCAAAGTTGATAGGGATAGCTGCTGCCGGTGGTAAGGGGATAGGTGAGCACCCAGTAAAGGACATTGCTTGCCCCAGGCGGTAACTCACCAATGGTTTTGGTGGCGCGTTCATTGGCCAGCAGACTAAGCTGCTGACCGTTGACCGCGGCAAAGCGCCCCGCAGTGGTACCATCCCCAATGTTGAGGGTGATCTCTTCGAGCAGCGCACTGCCGGTGTTTCGCAGCCGTACCCCGATGGTCGCGACTTGGGGCCCCTGCACCCCGGCATGGTTGTGATCAACAATGGCATAAGGGGCTGCCATGATTTCAAGCGTAAGGGCACAGCTCAAATTAGTGTTAGCCGGCGGCGCGGCATAAAGCACCGGTGGCCGCCACAAGTAAAAGAGGGTAGCAAGTAAAAGCAGCAACCAGCGCAGGACTAGCATACGGTGGAGGAAGGTCATCGACAACATCATATACCTGATTTCTCACTTGGATGGAACCGGGGGTGCTGGTCACT
>JALHQH010000037.1 GCA_022842065.1 Caldilineaceae bacterium | reverse complement strand
TCCCGATTTCGTTGACCCGCTTTTAATTACTCAGCTGCTTGACGCCATGCCCCCGCTCGGTGCCATTCACTCTGAACCAGCTTTCAACACCATTCCCTGACTTGGCGAAGGGATTGTAATGTGCGAGCAGGAATACAAAGCTTTTACAATTAGATTATTGAAATGCCCTAGAAAGTTGAGCGGTAATGCTCATTGGGGGTAAACTACTGCTTTTGAAGAATAACAAATAGTATCAATACACAGGCTACTAGATGATGCACTGTTAGAATTTGTTTGAAGGCTAATGATTCTTGTAGCTGATATACAAAACAGAAAGGCGAAGACCAAATACATGCGGTCTTCGCCTTTCTGTTTTCATGGCTTCAATAAGGTGGAAGCCCTCCTTTAACTTGCTCCTTCACCGTAAGCCGCGTCTCTGTGATCCGCCCCAAATCTTCGGGAAAGTAGCACATCTGCCCCTTCCTGGCCGCACTTCATACTCACCTCCCATCTCACCGATACGCCTGCGCCTGCAACCCAAACAACTCGGCATAGAGCCAACCCTGCCCCATCAGCTCGCGAAGGCTACCTTCCTCTAGAACCTACGCGCTATGGAGTATCACAATCAGGTGCTCACTTATCAGTGGTAGCGCCGGTTCGTCAAGTAGCAAGATGCGTAAGGTGTGTGCAAAACAAGGTAAAAAGCCGATGGTCAAAAGCTAATCTTTATGGTAAAATGGCTGTTAGAACTGGCTGAGGAGATTATCGAATGACTACAGTTGCGATGCCAATGGCAGAATTAACAACTTCCACCATCAAATTACTTTGCCGTGAGATCGGTATTGTCAATACGGCTCGGTTTTTGAGCCAATTTACAATGGGCTATGGCAATTATACCGAAGAGCGGGAACAGCTTCTCGGTCATTTAACCGTTGATGAGATCGTGACGGAAATTCAGCAAAAACGGCGAAATAGCCAACCGCCCCCTGCCGTTCGCCCACGCCTAAAAACAAAGGTAGCCAGTGAAGCGACTTTGCCAAACAACACGGCAGACTGAGGGAGTGTTGTGCTCCACATTGTTGCGTACATACTTCTCTCTAGCCAATTAACAGCCCGACATTGTAGGATCGGGCTGTTCTGTTGATACTCATAGCTTAACCCCCACTCCTCCCTCACCGATAGGACTGCGCCTGCAACCCAAACAACTCCGCATAGAGACCACCCCGCCCCATCAGTTCGCGATGACTACCCACCTCCACAATCTGCCCACCACTCAGGACGACGATCAGATCCGCCATCTGGACGGTCGAAAAGCGATGGGAGACCAGCACCGTCACCGCGCCGGTGCTTTGCCTCAGTTCACGGGCGGCGCTGGTCCACCGTTCAAAGAGGCGATGTTCCGTCTCGGCATCGAGCGCGGCGGTTGGTTCATCCAGCAATAAGAGGAGGGGCGTGGGGCGCATCATGGCGCGCCCAATCGCCAATTTCTGCCACTGGCCACCGGAGAGATCGATGCCCTCCGGCCACTGTGGACCAAGTTGGGTGGCCAGCCCCTTGGGTAAACTCTCGACTAAATCCGCGGCGCCGGCCCGTTCCAGCGCGAGGGTGACCTTGGCATCGCCGTCTGTGATGAGCGCCCCCAGGTCGCCTATCCCCACGGTTTCCCGCACCAGCAATTCAAAGCGGGCATGATCCTGAAAACCGGCGGCAATGCGCTGACGCCACTGCGCGGGGTCAAGGCTCGCCATGTCAATGCCATCCAGCGTCAGGTGCCCCGCGGTCGGCTGGTAGAGCCCGGCCAACAATTTGACCAGCGTCGTTTTGCCCGCGCCATTATCACCGACAATTGCCACGGTGGCACCGGCGGGTAGGTGCAGGTTGATCGCGTGCAGGACATCAGCCTGGCCCAATGGATAGCGATAGGAAAGATTGTGCAGCCGGATGCCATCGGTCAGCTTTTGGGGGATCACCCTCTCTACCGTGACCTGCTGTTGGGCCTGCTGGGCAAGATCCGCCAGATAGAGATAGCGTTTGGCCGCGCCCAGCCCGCGCCAGGTAAATTGGACCAGGTCGGCGGAGGTGGCAATCAACCCCAGCACTTGGCCGGCCAGCACCGCGGTCAACACGGCATCGCCGGCGGTGGCCGTGCCCGCCATGACGCCACGGACGACCAGGAGGATCGCACCCACATAACCCATGAGAAAGATCAGCCTGGTGGCGAGGCCGATGAGTTCACCCCGGATGTTGAGTTGCAAGTGAATGGCGCGAATCGCCCGATTGGCCTCATGAAAGCGGGTCAGCAGCGCGTCGCCCAGGCGGAAAAGGCGCACCTCTTTGGCGGCAGGGGCGGTAGTGGCAAGATCAAAGAGATAACCGGCCCGCCGCGCTGGCTCGGCGGCCAACTCATTGCCGCGCTCAAACAAGCCATTGGTTTGGCCGCTCAGCAACAGGGCCGGCAAACCAAAGAGCGGTAGCAGCAGCAGGCGCGGATCGACGCTCAGCAAGAGCAGGGTGGTGGTGATAATGCGCAGCGCGGTGGCACAGAGATTGATCAACGAGGGGATCACCTCGCCAAACTCCCACGCGCCGTCGAGTAGTTCCAGTTGGGTCAAATGGGCGGGGGTTTCATGAATGGTCAGGGTTGGCGTCCGCCCGACCAGCTCGATTAAGCGCCGTTCGACGAGATGATGCGCACGTTCGGCCAGCCGCATGCGCACGCGACTGCCCCAGTAGGCCAGCAGGCTGCTGCCCGCAATCGATGCCGCAATACCCAGCGCGGCCAGCAGCACGGGGCTGGTCGCCCCCGCCTGTACCCCATCCAAGAGCAATTTGAGCCAATAGGCAAAAAGCGCCAAGAGCAGCGCATCCAAGGCGAACAGGCCAAAGGCCAGGAGCGCCTGTCCTCGGTCGGCGGCCCAGGCAAACCCCAGCATGACCCCCGCGGCGCGCAAGCGATTGGCCGCGGCTGGGCGTTTACTCATCGTTGTCGGCATCGGTGGCTCCTAACCTGGACAAGCCATAACCAAAGACTAAACACGGATAGGAAGGAACACGGATGCAATCAATCATCCGCGTTCCTTCCTATCCGTGTTTACAAAAATTCTTCTCTCTCATTCAAACAATTAACCCGTTAGCGCCTAAGTCAACGTCTTCCCCAAACTCTGCGCCGGTAGCAGTCGGCTGGTCGGCATAGCGCATCGCCTGTTTCTGGAAGAGTTGCGCATATTGCCCACCAGCCGCCACCAACGTGTCGTGCGTGCCATCCTCGGTAATGCGCCCATCCTGTAAGACAACAATGCGATCCGCCCGGCGCACGGTCGAGAAGCGATGGCTGATCACAATGGTGGTCAACCCGTGGGTGAGGTCGAGAAAACGATCATAGAGATCCGCCTCGGCGCGCACATCAAGGTGGGCGGTTGGTTCATCGAGGACCAGGACACGCGCGCCGGCTTCGACCGCAGTCATGGCCCGGGCCAGGGCGATGCGCTGCCATTGGCCGCCGGATAGATCGGTCCCCCCGGCAAAGCGGCGTGACAAGACGGTATCCAGTCCGCTGGGCAGTGCGGTCAGCAGGGTATCCGCACCGGCCCGTTGGGCAATGGTGATGAGTTGTTGATCGCTCAAGTCGTTGGGTAACCGTTCGATGGCACCAAAGCCAATGTTGTCGCGCGCCGGGAGCTCATAACGCACAAAGTCTTGGAAGATCGCAGCCACGCTTTGGTGCCAGGTGGTTTGATCCAGCATGGCCAGGTCAATGCCATCAACGGTGATCCGGCCACGTTGTGGGCTTTCAAGACCGGTGAGCAGTTTGATCAACGTGGTCTTGCCTGCGCCATTCAGCCCGACAATCGCCAGCGAACGTCCGGCCTCAATCGTCAGCTCAAGCCCCGCATAGACCGGTTGGTCGCGCCCAGGATAGGTGAAGTGGACGTTGGTGAAGTGGATCGTTTGCCGTGGTAGACCAGTGGCCGATATCTCGCCCGCTGGTACTGCAATTTTGGTGGCGACCGCTGCTTCCAGCGCCAGGACATCCGGGATGGGGACCGCACCATTTTCGATTAAGATGTCGCCGTCCAGACTCGCCAGTTGGGCCATGCCAAATAAACCTTGGACGAGCACGGTCAGCGCGCCCACGGTCAACGTTCCCTGCAAGGTAGCCCGTGCCGCCAGCACTAACACCAGGGCATTCGCCCCCAACACCACCAGCAGCAGCGGCAACATGACTCGTTGATCCGCCTGCCGCGCCCGCCACAGTTCGGCCATTACTACCTGCCACTGTTGCCCAAAGCGCGCACCGAGCCAATCAACCAAGCCAAAGATGCGCACTTCCTTGGCCCAGAGGGGCATCAGCGCGATTTGTTTGAAATAGCGGGCCTGGCGTAAGGGATCGGCCCAGAAGGGATTGGCCCGATGGTAATCGGCCTGCCACTGCCACCCCGTCACCAGCCAAAGCAGCGCCAGCCCCAGCGCCACCCAGGGCCAAACGGTGGCCACCAAAACCGTGGTGGCCACCCCTTGCGCTTGGACCGTCCACTGCATCGCCAACCCCGAAACCAACTCCCCCGGCCCAAAGCGCGCAATACGCGCCGCCCGGTCGGCCTTGGCGGCTAACGTTGGATTTTCAAAGAGATCCAAGCCTGGTACCGCCAGCATCGTGCGCATGACCCGTGCCAGCAGATATTCATCGTAGCGGCGATAGAGGTCGGTGATCGCAATCCCGCGGCTGGCAGCCACCACCTCTTGCAAAAATAAAACGCCACCTAGGGCGATGAGGGTATCGCGTAGCTGGCGGCCAATCACCGTAGCAAAGCTCCCGCCGACGGCCGCGGGTAGGGTTTCGACCAGCGTCGCCACCAGCAACGCAAACAGCGCGGGCAACGCGCCGGCCAGGATGGCCAGCGCGGCCATCGCGGTCACACGGCCAGGAAAGGCTTGTGCCAATAGGCGTAAAGCAAGCCGGCGCGTGCGACGGCGGGCGGGTTGCGCGTTTATGGTTGGCATGGGGTTAGCTGGTTCTTTGTGGTAACACTGAGCGCCGCCGTTTTGGCCGGTACGTCAACTTGTATTTTGTTCATTGGCATCCTTTTTCACCCTTGTCGTACATCATCTTTTGATGGTACGCCAATTCTCCCTCCGAACCAGGCCCAAGGGGCACCTCTTCTGGACACACACAACAAGCAGAACGTATTGAGATAAACTCTATTATAGGGTATAATAAGCTGGATCGTTAGTGTGTGGTTGCCCCTATGATAGGAGAGATGCGATGTCAGTTACTGAACTTGCGCCACTGGTTGATGCGCTGCCGCGGTTTGAAAAATTTCAGCTGCTTCAGTTACTGGTTACATCGTTAGCCCAGGAAGAAGCGGTGCCCTTGCTAGATGCAACGTTGCGCTATCCGCTATGGACACCCTATAACACGCCAGTAGAGACAGTAACGGCATTGGCGGCGCTGTTGGCTGAGGATGCTCATGCCAACTAAAGCCGGCCGAACGCAACCAGTGCGCTTTCCCTATCACCCAACGGGTGGGCAAGTCTCAGAGGGAGCGCTACCCTTTTTGTCACTTGTGCTATAGTACCAGACAAAGCCAGCGACACTGTCAACAGATTTTGAGAACGGATTTAGCCGATAGTTTAGGGCTAAATCCGTTCTTGGGCAGCTGGTAGAACGGATTTAGGTAAGGTCCATCTGATCAATCCGTTCTCAAAATCTGTTGACAGCGTGTTTAAGGACTTGCTGTGTAACATGAGCTCCTTGGATACCAGTAAATTTAGCGTTGAATTGATGCAATGCCAAATTTACCATTGTCATACATCAGCTTTTGATCATACATCGTAATCAAAAAAGGCCAGGACTTTTTCGCAAAGTCCTGGCCTTTTTTCCTAAACTTCTGTTACTCCTACTCAGTCACCGTAAAGAGCGCCCCAGCGCTCCGCCCCCACACTTCGGGGAAGTAGAGCATTTCGCCGTGGACCGGCAAAACCCGGTACTCGCCCGGCACCGTGGCTTGCACCTGGAAGGTGTATTCGTAAGTCCCGGCGGGCAAGTAGCTGGCGATCAGGGCGACTTTGTCGTCGCGCACGTCGATGCTTGTGGGCGTCCACCACCACCAGGGGCGACCGCTGTCGGCGGGCACGATCTGGCCGAATTGGTCATACTGGATGCTAGTCGTCGCCAGCCGCGGGTCGATCGGTTCGGTGCCGGCGGGGATCGGCACTTCGACCAGCGCCTGGTAGAGATCGGTCGGGGCGACAATGGTGACCGTGACGCTGATCACATCGCCGACGGCGGCAGTTTGCACCGTCGCGTCATCTAGTTGGAAGCGCCGGTCCACGACGATGCCGCGGTCGCGGGCGTCGATGGCGAGGGCGTCGAGATAGTAGCGCAGGTGGGTGGTGTAGTAGAGTTGACCACTGTCATTGCTGCGCGCAATCTGTAGGACATTGGCTTCGTCACGCAGCAGATCAGTGACGGCGGTGCGCAACGTGGTTTGTTCGTCGATGTTATCGGCATTGACCGTACCGCCGCCCCAGTCGTCGCCGTTGAGGGTCACGGTCCACTCGTAGTCGCCCGTTAACTCGCCGGTCGCTGCCATCCAGTCGGTGAGGGCGATGATCGACCAGGCGTTTTCTTGGGTGGTGGCCCAGCGGCCTGCCTCGCGGGCGCTCATCAACCAGCGCACGGCTAGCGGCAGGATTGGCTCTTGGGGTTCTAGGCGCACAAAGGCGGCGAGCACCATCGCGGTGGTGCGGATATCACTGTTGAGGGTAAACCAGTCGGTCTGGGCTTCATGCCAGGACGCGCCGGTGGCGCTCAACTGCGCGGCCCCGTAGAGATTGTCCAGCAGCGTGGCGACGCGGTCATCGTTCTCACCGAGGTTGTCAAGCGTCATCGCCAGCAGCGCTTGACCATAAAGGCCCAGTCGCTCGCGCTCATCGTAGAGCGTGCTGGCGCGGCCGGGGTCGCCCTGGTCGATCTCGGAGAGCACGAAGTTCATAAAGGCCATTTCGTTGAGCAGCCAGCTATCGGTAACATCTTTCGGGGCCTTGAATTGGCTGTCTAGATAATTAACCGCATTGTTGATCGTGCGTTCGGGCACGGTGTAATCCATGGTCTGCGCGTTGACCAACCCCCAAAGCACATAAGCCGTGATAAAGGGGCTGCTCGCTTCGGTGGGCCAATAACCCCAGCCGCCATCACCATTCTGCCGGCTGACGAGCCGTTGGACGCCGACGCCCAAACCAAAATTAAGCTGTTGCGCCAATGTGTCATTTTCGATGCCCAGCTCGTTGAGCGCCCGCACGGTAAAGAGATTGGGCAGGAAGCGGCTCACCGTCTGTTCGTTGCACTCATATTCAAAGTGGGCCAAGTATTCCAGCCCCTCGATCATGCCGGCGGCCAGACTCGGCTCAATCGTCACCTGCAGGTCGCCGTTGTCGGTGGCCGCCGTGGGGACGCGTACCGCTTCGGTAACCCCGGTGGCCCCTACGCTGCCTGACGTGCCTACTACTTCGGGTGTTTCATAGCGGCGTACGGGTATCGCCAAGCGGACGGCGTCGGTGAGGGATGACGCACTGCCCCCAACTGATGACTCGGCACTAAAGGTAAAGGTGACCACGTCGGTTTCGCTGCCAACCGTGATCGGCCAGTCAAAGCGTTCTTGCGCACCGGCCTCCAGGGCGAAGTCGACCTCAGTTTGGTCAGCGTCAAGGGTCGCCCCTTCAACCGCAATCGTCAGTGTTCCGTCGTCGGTCGTCTCTTCCCCTGCATTAATCACCACTGCGCCGATCTGCGCGCGATCCCCGGCGGTGAAGAAGCGGGGCAGCAGCGGGCGCACCTGGAGTTCCTTGGTCGCCACGACATCATTCACCGTCTCGCCGACCAGCGTATCGGCGGTGATCGCTTTGGCGGCCAGCCGCCAGGTGGTCAGGTTGTCGGGCAAGGCGACGCTAAAGGTAATTTCCCCATTTTCATCGCTGATAAAATCGGCCCGCCAGAAGGCAATGTCGGGGAATTCTTCGCGCACGTCGAGCAGCCCCGGTCCACCACCGCCACCACCACCACCTTTTGCCCCTTCGCTCAGCTGTTGGCTGATGCGGTCGCGGTTGATGTTGAGCGACGCACCGGTGCTCACCCCCAACGGGCGTTGATAGTAGAAGAGATCGATGAGCGGCTGGACGCCATCAACGGCCAGGGACAACACGGCCTTATCGACCAGCGCCACACTCACTTCGGCGTCCGGCACCGGGCTGCCTGCCTCGTCGGCAATGGTCAAGGTATAGGTCACTGTATCACCCGGCATGACCATTTCTGCCGACGGTGCGACATCAATTGCCAGGGCCTTGGCTGCGGTGTCAACGTTGAGTTGGACATAACCGATGCGCATGGCTGGGGTCGGATTGCTCGCGTCAATGCCTTTGACGAGGATCACGCTGACAAAAATATTTGGGATATGTTCCACGGTGATCGGGATCGACAGGGTTTCGCTGTTGCCGGTCAGGCTGATCACCTGGGAAGCGAGTACCCCGCCGCGCTCCAGCGTCACTAACGCTTGCACCGTGGCAGTGAAGGGGCTGGGAATCAGGATCTCAGCCGTATCACCCGGTTCATAGAGTTGTTTATCGGCGACCAGGTCGATGCGGTCGTTGTTTTCGCGCGGCCAGGCGACAAAACTATCGCTGCTGACCCAGACAAAGACGAGGCTGCTGATGGCATTCCCTGCATCATCCTCGCCACTGGCGACAATCTGATATTGGCCGCCCCGATCTGGGGTCCAAGTGAGAGTGCCCATGCCATCGCGATCGGTGGTGACCGTGGTGGTGAGCACTGGTGTGCGCTCGACACTGGTCTGCCAGGCAAAGTTGCCATCCGCGCCCTGTTCGTAGACGCTGTTCCAGTTGAATTCGTAAACTGTGATCCCTAACTCGACCCCTGGGTAGGCTTCACCCTGTGGGGTGATCGTGACCAGATCAACTTCACTCTCGGCCCCAACCGCCGCGACATAGGTGCGCGGGCTCAGCCCGATGTAGAATTCACCTTTGTGGACCGGCACACTGGTCCGCCCGCTGACAAATTGGTTGGTCGAGCTTTGCGCGGTGATGTCAAAGCTCCAACGCTGACTCTGCAGCAGATCCGCTAGATCAACCGGCAATTCCACGCTAAAGTTACCCTGTGCGTCGGTCGTGCCGGTGCCTTCCTGAATCAGCCCGGCATAGAAGGCGCTGCGATAGGGATCGTAGTCAGTATCCTCAGGGTCAAAGGGAGTAAAGCTAAAGTATCTGCCATCGGGCGCGTCCATCCATTCAAAGGTATAAGGCTCAGAGAGCAGCCGCCAGGTGACCGGTGCGTTGGCCAGTGGCCCGCCGCTAAAGTAGCTGGCCTGCATGGTAAAGGTCGCCGTGTCGCCGTTGGTATATTCAGGCTGATCGCTGGTGACGGTAATCTCAAATTCGGGTTTGCGATAGGCCGCCACCTGGAAACCAACGCCACCATAGGCCATCTGATCCGGCCCCAGGATGATGCGCGCTTCGAGGTAGTAGTAGCCGGTGATCGCTTCGGGTGCCAGCACGACATCACCGCTGACCGTGCCGTTCGCGTTGAGCGTATAGACCCCTTCGCTGATGCTGTTGCCCTGGTCATCACGCACGGTGACGCTGATCGGCAACGCAGCCGGCGGCAACTCGTATTGGTCATCGACCATGCGGCGGACAATGCCCTTCCAATGGACGGTCTGGCCGGGGCGGTAGATCGGGCGGTCGCTATAGAAGTAGCTGCGATACTCTTCCACCCCGTAGCCGCCATTAATATTAAAGTCCCACGGCGCGATGCCCTGGCTCCAATCACTGGAAGCGAGCGCAAAGTCAGTGTCCCCCGGCTCACCGCTGACGGCCAATGCCGCGGTCCAACCGGTCATGGCATCCAGGTTGAGCGGGGCGAGTGCGGTCCCATCGGTGGCGGTCGTCGCTTCGCCCTTTAGTGTACCCAGGTGATAGAAACTTACAGGGAGGCCGGCAAGCGGCTGACCACTTTGCAGATCGGTGACCCAAGCCAGGCTATCACCTTGGCTGCTCTTCTTCATAATGATATTGTTATTGCTGATCACAATAACCGCTTGCGTCGGGTTGACATTTTGGTCAATTTCCACTGCCGGGTCGCGGTCGGGATAATCAAGTGCCAGCATGTAGACGCCCGGCTCCAGCAGCTCGTCATTGGCATTCGTCAACGAGATGACCTGTTGCGCGGTGACATTAAGCCCGACGCGCGGGGCATAACTGCGCGCCCAGATCAGATTCTCTTCGGGATTGGGTACGCTGTAGTTGCGCCAGATGTCATATTGATTTTCACCGGAGAGCAGGAAGACCTCCGCCAGCGGCAGGCGATAGAGGCGTGCTTCGAGCGCACTGATGTTGCGGTAGAGGGTGCTGACGCGCGTCTCGGTATAGGCGCTAAAGTGGGTAAAGCGCTCAACGCCCAAGCGGACAAAGGTGCTGTAGTCACCTGTCGTAAAGTTGAAGCTGTAGGGTTCGCCGAGCGTGTTGCCATAGAGATCGGCTGCCTCTGCCCCCACGGTGACGGTGTAGGTGGTCTGCGCTTCCTTAAACCAGCTCAGCTCGGCGGTGTTATCATAATCACGATAGTAACTGTAGACATAGGTGGTGGTCAGCATTGGGGTGATGCTGATATAGGGTAGCACCTGCGTGCGACTCATCGGCGTGTTGAAGCGAATCGTCACACTCATGTCGGGGTCGATGTTGGTGGCATCATTTGCGGGGGCTACGATTTCAACGGCGGGCAGTGGCACAGTGGTAAAGCTGTTTTCATACGCCTCGCGCAGATTGCCCTGTTGACTGGCCGGTTGGGCACTGGTGGCAACGCGCAGGATGTAATTGGCCCCAAAGGCGAGTTGCTGCGTGGGGGTGAAGGTGAGCGTCGTGTTGGCTGCATCCCAAGCTGTAGTCCCCACGGCGACGCTGCCATCTGTGTTGTTGGTCAAGCTCACGGCCGCAGCCGCGCTGGCCTGATCCATCGGTTGGCTAAAGGTAATGCGGAAGGCACTCTCCGGCGCAACCGGACTCATATTCGGCTGCACATCAGTGACAATTGGCGCGGTGGTGGTAAAGCTAAAAACAACCGGCTCGGCCAAGGTGCTGCCGTCAAGTGCGGTCAGGTCGGCCACGGTTACTGTGTAATCAGTGGCACCGGCCAAGCCTAGCGCCGGTTGAAAGACATAAATACTCGTGTTGAGCCATGACCCCTCCCCCTCGACCGCGGGTTCAATCGTCAACGGCTGGGGCAGGCTCGCCTGTTCATCAACACCCACCAGTTCCACCACGGGGCGGTTAAAGACCACCACGATCTGGTTATCGGTGTCCACATCAAGGGTGCCGTCGCTGGGCTGCGTCGAAGTGACGGCCAGTGGCGAAGCCGCAACCAGGGTAATTTCTACTGGATTGCCCAAGGCAACGCCATTGGCCCCTTGCGCGTCGGCGTCCAGGGTAAAGGTATAGCGCTCACCGCCGGCGGGCGCGGCTTCGGGGGTAAAGCTGATGACCGTGCCACTCACGGTTACACTACCGGCCAGTTCCGGTGCCACACTGAACGCAACGGTGCTGTCGGGATCCAGCGGCTGGTCAAAGGTGAAGGTGACCGCCTCGCCCGTCCAGTTGGCCCCATCGGTGGGCGCGGTGCTGACAAGTACCGGCGGCAGGTTATCCTGCGGCACGGTCTGCGCCAATTGTTGGGCCGGCACCCCAGCCACTGGTTGTCGATCGGTGGCGTGCGCGATGCTAAAGAACGGGCGTAGCCGTAAAACTACTGCGGTTAAGAGCAATAGCGCGACTAGGAAAGGGACAAGTACTTTTGGGGAAAAAATACGGTTTCGCATAATACATTCCTCTTTTACAGATGATCTAATGGTGTTCAGGGGGAAGGTATTCCTACTGATTGGTTGTCTTATTGATAAGGTCCGAATCAATTTGGACCAATTATATCATAGGTGATCTGTTGTGGGCTGGTCTGGCTTCGGTCCATTTTTAGGCAATTTGGCTGAGCGAATGATGGAGATTACTAAAATAGGTCCTTGGGCGGAGGCTGAGCTTGTCGAAGCCGGAGCCGCTCCGGCTTCGACAAGCTCAGCCTCCGCTCAAGGATCATCTCAATCACTCTTTGCCACATTTTGCGTGGCAAAATCTTCGACCAACACAAACGCACTTTCCGATCTTGTCCACTCTGCATCAGCCGTGGCTTTGCCTTCGAGCCAGAAACGATGACCCCCTGGTTCCAATACCCACCAACTTTCGAGGCGGCGCGCATCACTGGCTTCGGCAAGGACTACATTATCTTTCATTAGCCGCAACGCCGACCAAGGCCCACCTGTGCTCACATAACCGCCGATGCGGATCCGTTGGTTCGCTAGTGGCAGGCCCGGATGGAGTTGGTAAGCTGTGTTAGATGTCGGTGCTGATAAAACCAATGCTTGTGCCGGGCGCGCCACTTTGGCGGCCACGGTGCCGGTTTGGTCACTCACCGTCAGCCCGCAGCCCCCGCCTGCCCCACCACATACATCGGGCGGGGCGAGGGCAATGCCTTGGCCGATCATCCAATCGTGATAGGCCGCCGGCAGCAACCAGTAAACCCGTTCCCGCTGGCGGTTGGTTGGTGTGTCGGCGGTGGCACGCAAGCCGGTCGCCAAATCGACCATGATTGGTTGGAACTGATCGTCAACCTGGGTGGGCGCGGTGCCGGCAATAAACCGTTCACGGCGGGTACGTGGACAGGCCTTGCTGGGCAACAGCCCACTGGGTGCGCAGATTGTCGCCTCTTCAATCTGGGTCGGGCGGGGAAAAGGGGCGGCTTGCTCCAGGTGTGCTGCCAACATCAGGTCGCGCCAGATCGGGCCGGCCCCATCAATGCCGCTGACGTCAAGCATAGGCGTGTTGTCGGCATTGCCCACCCAGACGCCGACAATGCGCGCTGTGCTATAACCAATCGTCCAGTTGTCGCGCCAGTCGGTCGTCGTCCCCGTTTTTACCGCCGCCGGAAAGGGCAGTTCGACCACCGCGTTTTCGCCAAAGGCCGGGATGCGGGCGACGTTGTCAGAGAGGATGTCGGTGATCAGATAGGCAGTTTCCGGCGCAATAACCTGCGTTCGCGTGGCTTGGCCGGGCTGCGCAAGCAGTGGCTGCTGCTCGCCGGTTTGTTCAATGCGCAGGATCGCACGGGGTTCCAACCGCTCGCCATGCCCAAAGATGCCATAGGCCGCGGTCAACTCAAGTAGTTGCACTTCGCTACCGCCCAGGGTGAGCGCCAGCCCCAACTCGCCGGTAAAGGTGCTGATGCCGGCCTGCGTGGCCAGCGCTTTGAGGGTTTCCACCCCAATGTGGTCCAGCGTTTTGACGGCGGGAATGTTATAACTGTTGGCCAACGCGGTCCGCACACTCACCGGACCGTGATAGGCGCGGTCATAGTTGGCGGGCACATAGGGTACATTGCCCCCTTTTTCATCTTTGACATAAAAGGTGGTGGGCAGGTCGGCGATGATTGTGGCCGGCGTAAAGGGCTGATAGCCGCCTTGGCCGCTCCACGCCGGGTCAAGGGCCGCGGCGTAGGTGAGTGGCTTGATCGCACTGCCGGGTTGCCGTTCGGCCAGTACGGCGTTGAGATTACCCTGGATTGACGCGTCAAAATAGTTGGGGCTGCCGACCATACTCAGAATTTCACCACTTTGGCTGTCGAGCACGACGGCGGCGGCGTTATCCACGCGGCGGTTGGGGTCGGTCAATTCATCGCAAACGCCGCCGACGCGGCAGTTGATCTGATCCAGCCGATAGCGCAATGCTTGTTCGGCACGCTGCTGTAGCGTTAGGTCCAACGTGGTAACCACCCGCAGCCCACCCTGGCGCAGCCGGTCCACCCCGACTTGTTGGACAAGCAGATCCTGGATATACATCACAAAGTGGGGCGCTTGGATGTTAAAGAGGCGCGAGCGGTAGCGCAACGGTTCGGCGGCAATGGTCGCGCCGGTGGCGTCGTCAATATAGCCGCCATCGCGCATGAGTCGTAACACAGTCAACTGGCGTTCTTTGGCCACTTCTGGATTTTGTAAGGGATTATAGCCAGTGGGATATTGGGTGAGCCCGGCCACCAGCGCACACTCCGCACGGCTCAACTGGGCGGCTGGTTTGGCAAAGAAGATCTGTGCAGCGGCTTCCAGTCCAAAGGCAAAATTGCCATAATAGCTCTGGTTGAGATAGAGCGCCAGCAATTCATCTTTCGTATAGCGCTGTTCAAGCCGCCAAGCCAGCCAGGCCTCGCGTAATTTGCGGCGTAGGCTCTGTTCATAACGCTCCTGTGGCTCCATCAGCAGATTGCGCGCGAGCTGTTGGGTGAGGGTACTGCCACCGCTGACGATGTTACCGCCGGCCCGATAATTCTGCCAGGCCGCGCGCAGAATGGCCACGACATCAAAGCCGGGATGCTGATAGAAGCGGCTGTCTTCGGTGGCCAATGTGGCCTGGATACACGCTTGGGGCAGGGTGGCGAGATCAAGGTTGATCTGTTTGCCGGCTTCGTTGTCGAGCACTTCGTAGAGCAGCCGGCCATTGCGATCAACAATTTGGGTGGTTGGGCGGACGGCGCGCTGCAGCGCACTGCTAATTGGCGGCAGATCGGCGAGTAACCATAGGTAAAGCGCGGTGGTACCTATGCCCACGATTACCAGTAAGAGGATCAGCATGAATCGATAACGCGAAAAGTGCAGTCTACGTTTTGTCATATACTTTTGCGACGACGCGGAAGCCCAATTTGTTCCCCAAGTTTTTTGATACTTTGCCGGTTTACCGCTCTATTTTTCTGAAATTTTCTGAACTTCCGCTGCCTGATCTGCCATCAAGCGCCGGTAATGGTATACTACCACTCTATCTACACTGCGGTTGTTAGGAAAACAACTTTTAGCTTCATTTACTAATGCGTGGGATGATTGTTTTCAAACGGCGTGTTCACAGGTCGTGGATCAAGCAAGGGATGAGTTTTCATGTTGCTCGAACGAGTTGCCGAACATTTTGCCATGACGCCCCAACAGCTTCAACAGGCGAGTCTGCGGCTTTATCTCGAGCGTAAATTGCGTCTGGTAGAAAGTGAGTTGTTTACGTTGGCGCAGCACTATGGTGTGGGCACAATTGCCGAACTAGATGTTGCCATCGAAGCTGGTCATTTTCATGAAGCGGAAACGTTTGAGGATTACTTCAGGCTTGACTATCTTGAAAGTGAACGCGACACGTTATCCACGTTGCTGGAGCAATCATGATCCACGAAGCGGGTATCCCTTGGCAGCGAAGTTTCAGGAAGAGAAGCTTGTCATTTGTGTGTCTTCGTGGATAGTTTAAATTGGTCTAAAGATTGAGCTAGCCAGCAGCAATCGTGCCAGTCAGAAATAAAGTAGTGGATCTTTGCGATGAATTTGTCTAAACAATGGCTGCCCCTTGTGCTTTTACTCCTCCTCTCTCTTGCCGCCTGTAATCGCACCGCAAGTGAAAATGTCGTGCGTGGGCGTATGTTGCTCTGGCACACCTGGCAAGAGAGCGATGCCGAAGCGCTCAGCGCATTGCTGGCGGCCTTTGCCGCGGTTCACCCCGATGTGGTGGTGAAAGAGCAGCGCTTTCTCACTGTTGACGAGATGTTAACCCAATTTCAAAATGCCGCCGAGGCTGGTCTGGGGCCGGATCTCATTTTAGCTCCTGGCGATGATGTGCAACACCTGGCCGCGGCAGGGCTGATCGACAGTATTGACGCCGTAGTCGATGAGGCGATTACCCAACGCTATATTCCTGCCGCCCTGGACGCCTTGCGCTATGATGACAAACTTTATGGCCTGCCCGCCACCATCGACACCCTGGTGCTCTATTATGACAAGCGGCAGGTGGAAACCCCCGCCACCACGCTTGAACAACTGCTCGCTACGGCTATGACCGGCCAGGGGGTTGCGATCAGTACAAATTTTACGGACGCGTTCTGGGGTGTGCAAGCTTTTGGGGGGCAACTGATTGATGCCCAGGGGCGGGTGATTCTGGATCGCGGTGGCTTTGCTAATTGGTTGGCCTGGCTCGATGAGGCGCGCGATGCCCCCGGCATGATCCTGGATGCCAACCGCGAGGTGCTGCGTGCCACTTTTGCCGCTAATGGGATCGCTTACTATGTTGGCTATGCCAGTGAGTTACGGAGCCTGCTCGAAAGCATGGCCCCGGATCGGATCGGCGTGGCGGTGCTGCCTGCTGGCCCCAACGGTAGCGCCGGCCCCTTTCTCGCGGTGCAGGCTTTTCAGTTCAGCACGGTCTCCTCGGCCAATCAACGCGAAGTGGCGCTTGAACTGGCGACCTTTCTGACCAATGCCGAGCAACAATCAACCCTTATGCGCCGCACCCACCTGATCCCTGCCAACAACCGAGTCCGGATCAACGAGCGGCTTAATCCGATGATCGCGAGTTTTGTCGCCCAGGCGCGCACTGCCGTCCCGCTGCCTAATCTGCCCCAGATGGAGGCGGTCCTGCGGTTTGGGGGGGATGCCTATACGCGTGTGCTGGAAGGGGTCCTGGCACCCGCCGAGGCCGCCATCGCCGTGACCAACGCGATTAACGAAGCGAATGGGCTGGCCGTAAACGCCGCGCCCGAACAGCTCTGCGCTGGCGTGGGGACGCTCTATTTGGGCTATGCGCTGAGCGAACCTATGGTCGCCGCGCTCACCGAGGTGATCGCCGCGCTGCGTACGGATTGCCCCACGATCTTTGTCAGCGCGCGGGCGGTGACCCAAGCCGAGGTGGCGCAACAATTGCTGACCCCGCTGGCTGCTAATGGCCGCCTGGATCTGCTCTTCGTGCCACAGTCATGGATCCCTGATCTGGCCGCGCAAGGGCATCTGCGCGATCTGACCGGCCTGGTCGATGCCGAAACGTTACAACGCTATCGACCTGTGGCCGTGGATGCCATGCGCTATGGCAACGGGCTCTATGGGCTGCCCGCGGCGATTGAATTGGATGCGCTCTATTATAACCAAGATCTGGTGAGCCAACCGGCGCGTACAGTGACCGAGTTGCGCACCCAAGCCGGCGATGGTCTTTCAATCATGCTTGATGTTTCGTTTCTGCATGGTTTTTGGGGGATTTCAGCCTTTGGCGGGCAACTCTTTGATCCGAATCTGCGTTTGACGCTCGACCAAGGCGGCTTTGCCAGTTGGCTGGCCTGGTTGGACTCTGTGCGCGAAAGTCATAACATACAGCTTTCTACCGATCGGGCTACATTGCGCGCCCGTTTCATTGCGGGCGAAAGTGCCTATTATGTGGGCGGTCCGGACGAGTTGCGCGCCTTGCAGGATGCACTGGGCATCACGAAGGTGGGGGTAACCACCTTGCCCAGCGGCCCCGAGGGGGATGCCGGACCCCTGTTGCGCGCAACCGGTTTGCTGTTAAGTACCCGTCTCACCGACGAACAGCAAAGCCTGGCGCTGGAAGTCATCAACTATGTCACAAGCATCGACAGTCAGCGCCGCTTCCTGGAATTAGCCGACAGCGTACCCACCAATGTGGGGCTGGATGTGGCGGACGACGCGCCACTGGCCGCCTTTGTCCAGCAGGCGCGCACGGCCCAGTTGTTGGTCAATGCGCCCCAGATGGAGCTGATTCTAGGCATGGGCAACTACGCTTACCAAGCTGTCCTCGTCGATGATTTCGCCCCAACCGCCGCGGTGGCCGCCCTCAAGCGCCGCTTCGATCAAGCCGTCATCGCCGCCGCGGCCGAGGATTGAGGGGGATGGGGTGACAAGGTGATACTGTTGCACTATCTTATGCAATGGGGTTTGAATCCCGTTGTAAGATAGTGCAACAGTATCACCGTGTCACCGTGTCACCGTGTCACCTTGTCACCTGTGTACCCAACAAAGGAGCCCAAACTTTTGGAAGATCCACGTTTAGAGGCAATTCGCAATCAGATTGATACGATTTGGTTGGTGTTGGAACGGCCGGTGGTGCAGCGCCAATTGGGAGCATTTCTTTTTGTGCTCTTCTTTTCCTGGCTCTTGCCGCTACTCTTGCACCGCGCCCTGGACAAGGTGATCGAGCGGCGCAAAGCCCAACGGAAAGGTGAGCGCCCGGTTAAACCAACCTGGCAATTCGAGTTGATCCGCTGGGCCAAGGCGATTGAATATACTTTTTTCCCGCTGCTCGGCTTGCTCGTGGGGCAGATGGTGGTGACCCTGTTTGAAGGGACAGGTTGGCGGACGGGACTCTTGCAGCGCGTCTTGCCGCTCTTCTGGCTCTTATTGGTCTACCGCATTCTGGCGGGTTTACTTTCGGCGGTCTTTGCCCCGCCGCGCTCGCAACGCTATCAGTGGCGTTTTCTGGTGCCCATCTCCTTGATCCTGACGCTCTATATTTTGGGCAGCGGGTTGGAGAGCACCTTCCCGATTGGTGAAGTCATCTTGCTCACCTTGCTGGAGACACCGGTGACTTTGCGCGCGCTCTTTACGGCCAGCATTATCCTCTACTTTTTTATTACGGTGGCCTGGTTGATGAGTGATCTGATCAGTCGCCTTTTTCTGGCAACGGGCGAGTTGGATCACACGGCCTCTAGTTCTGTGCTGACGCTGGGCCAATATCTGGTGATCGGCATTGGCATCATCTCGGCGATTGGTACATTGGGCTTTAATCTGTCGGCGCTGGCGCTGATCGGCGGTGGGCTTTCGGTTGGCATCGGTTTTGGCTTGCAAGAATTGGTGGCAAACTTTATTAGTGGTATTCTACTACTATTCGAACGCACCGTGCGCCCTGGCGATATGATCGAAGTTGGTGGCCAGCGCGGGGTGGTGGATCAGCTGCGCATGCGTGCCACGGTGATTCGTACCGCGGACAATACCGATGTGTTTGTGCCCAACAAAAATTTACTCACGTCCGCCTTTGTGGCTTATACACAGACAGACCGCGTGGTGCAGCGGACCCTGCGCATTGGCGTCAGCTATGGCAGCGATCCGACCAAAGTGCGCGATATTCTACTGGGGGTCGCGAATCGCCATGGCTTAGTCTTGAAAAAGCCCGAACCAGTGCTCTTTTTTGTTGGTTTTGGCGCATCAAGTCTCGATTTTGACCTGGCGATTTCGGTCAATGACCCTTCGAATGCCGCGCGGGTGGTCAGCGATCTCTATTTTATGATCTGGAACGAATTCAACAAACATGGGGTGGAGATCCCCTTCCCGCAACAGGAACTCCACCTGCGCGATGTCCCCTGGGAAAAGTTGGCGCAAGTGACACAGAACGGCGATGGGGCTAAGCCGCAGCCCAACGATAGTAAAACGGTGGTACAGCCCGATCCCAGTCAAGCCGAACTGCCCTCAGTTATCTAAATTAATCATCTTTGGAGGAGAACCGTATGGCAACTTATCAACCCCAACCCCAGGACAAATTTAGCTTTGGCCTCTGGACCATCGCCAATGCCGGCCGCGACCCGTTTGGCGATGCCGTGCGCACCTCGTTGACGCCGGTCGAGATTGTCCATCTGCTGGCCGAAGTGGGCGCGTGGGGCGTCAACCTGCACGACAATGATCTCGTGCCGATCGATGCGACTGCTGCCGAGCGCGATGGCATTGTGCGCGATTTCAAAAAAGCATTAAGCGACACCGGCCTTGTCGTGCCGATGGCGACGACCAATCTCTTTACTGCCCCCGTCTTCCGTGACGGTGCCTTTACCAGCAATGATCCCAAAGTACGCGCCTTTGCCCTGCAAAAGACGATGCGCTCGATGGATTTGGGGGCTGAACTAGGGGCGAAGGTCTATGTCTTCTGGGGTGGCCGCGAAGGGACCGAGACCGATTCCGGCAAAAGCGCGCTCGACGCCGGCAAGTGGTTCCGCGAGGCGCTCAACTTCCTCTGTGAATACAATATCGACCAAGGCTATGGCTACAAATTTGCCCTGGAGCCCAAGCCGAATGAACCCCGCGGTGACATCTACCTGCCCACCACCGGTGCCATGCTTGGCTTTATCACCACGCTTGACCACCCGGAGATGGTCGGCGTTAACCCTGAATTTGCCCACGAGATGATGGCCGGGCTCAACTTTATGCATGCGATTGCCCAAGCATGGGACGCAGGCAAACTCTTCCACGTTGATCTAAATGACCAGAACATTGGCCGTTACGATCAGGATTTCCGCTTTGGTTCGCACAACATCAAACAAGCCTTCTTCGTCGTCAAGTTCCTCGAAGATGTCGGTTACAGTGGCTCACGTCACTTTGATGCCCACGCCTATCGCAGCGCCGACAACGAGGACATCAAAGCCTTTGCCCGCGGCTGTATGCGCACCTACCTGATTCTCAAAGAGAAGGCCGCCCAATTCCGCGCCGACAGCGAGATCCAATCCCTGCTCGCCGAAATCACCGCTGACGACGGTTCAACGGCCCAATACACCGGCACCTACAGCCGTGACAAGGCCACCGCGCTCAAGGCCCACAGCTTTGACCACCACGCCATCGCCGCCAAGGGGCAACCCTACGAGCGTCTCGATCAGCTGGTGATCGACCTGCTGTTGGGCGCGCGTTAATGCATTAAACACGAGAGGGGGAGATACGAGACACGAAATCGAAGTTGCCCCTTTGTCTCGTATCTCCCCCTCTCGTGTCTCCTTGTCTCGTATCTCGTGTCTAGAATTGACGACCATGACCATCGACCGCACCACCTGGGAAACCCATTACCAAACCGGCAACACGCCCTGGGATTCGCGCCAGACGCCGCCCGAAGTGGAAGCGTTTTGGGCTAGCGATCGTTTGCCGCGTACCGGCCTCGCCATTGATGTCGGCTGTGGACCTGGCACGAATGCCGCCTACCTGGCTCGCCTTGGCCTCACTGTCATCGGTACCGACCTGGCCGGCAGCGCGCTGAATCTAGCCAAACAACGGCTGCAAGGGGAACCCGCCCCATTGCGCGCCCGCATGAGTTTCGTGCAGAGCGACGTGAGTTGCCTCCCGATCCTCGGCGCTGGTGCTGCTTATATGCTCGACATAGGTTGTTTTCACAGCCTGCCTGCCCACCTGCGCGACGCTTATGTGCAGGGCATTGTGCAGAACCTGCGTCCTGGTGGCTACTACCAACTCTACGCCTTTGACTGTCTGGCCGATCTCACCGATGACCCGGTCCGCCGGCAGCGCGGCCTGCGCGAAACCGAAGTGGCCGACCGCTTTGCACCTGCTTTAGAAGTTGTCGAAATCGAGCGCGCCAAGCCGGATCGTTATCCCTGCCGCTGGTATCTGTTGCGGAAACATGATATAGTGGACAAGCATATATAACGTAAGCTTGGAAAGGTAAGTAAAGCAATGACCTCCATAAAAGCTGAGCAGTCGGCACAAGATTCTGTTTGGCAACTTCATTTGCGGAACGCTAAAGGCGAATCGCTCACCAACGAAGAGCAAGCACAACTTGCTAGCTGGTATGCCAAACACGAGCAACAAGAACGTGCCATCTTGCAACCTGTGTTAGATGCTAAACCGGTTAACCCACTACAAACCCAAATTGACGCCGTATTGACGCAAATTGCTGCCACTACTTTGCAGATTCAAAAGCTATACTCAAATCAGAATGAAACCCCTAGTTTCGGTCAGCGTGCGTCGCACTGACCAGAGAATCTAGCGGACTGGAAACAGTTGGCGGTCAGTGCGACGCACGCGATCCCGTTAGCCAGCAAAACTCCGGTTCTCAACTTGACTTCAGTATAAACAACGAAAATGAAGTATTGCGGCAAAAGATAGTGGGATTAGAAGCTCGTCTACGTCAACCATCACCACTGCAGCCAGCTTAGGGTTAACGATTATCATGGCTGTTTCTGCTACGGATCGAGAATTTGTGCGACGACGGGTACAGTTTGCTTGTGAGTATTGTGGTGTTCGTGAAGTTGATGTCCGAATTTATGAGCAACTGCTTGCGCAACAGTCGCAATTGATTGTCGAGCAATATAAACTCTTGGATCGACAATATGCGCTTTTGCAACGCCTGCTCACAGAAAATTTAGGCTAATCTAATGGCCTGGTCCCAACACACCATCACCCTCGCCGCCCGGCTGCGCGGCTTTCACCTGATCACCGATGAGATCGTGCGCCAACTGCCAGAACTGTCGCGCATGGGTGTCGGCATCGCCCATCTCTTTATCCAGCATACCTCCGCCTCGCTGGCGCTCAACGAAAATGTCGAGCCGGAAGTGCGCGCTGACCTGGAAGCGCACTTTAACCAACTTGTCCCTGAAAATGCTGCCTACTATACCCACAACTACGAAGGGCCGGATGACATGCCGGCCCACATCAAAGCCGTGCTGATCGGCAGCAGCTTGACGATCCCGATTACGGCTGGTCGATTAAATTTGGGCACCTGGCAAGGCATCTATCTCTGTGAACATCGCAACCGGGCACGCGGGCGGCGACTGGTGATTACATTGTGGGGTGAGGGGTTAACGTAGGTGCCAGTCACTGTCCGCACCATCGTCGTATTCCAGATCGGTTGTGGACAGTGACTGGCACCTCTACTCGCGCCCTGTGAGATAATAGTGCCAGAGCATCCTGGCCGCCACGGCGCGCCACGGTCGCCATGCTTCCGCATAGGGCAAGGTTTCCTGTGCGGTGGGGCGTTTGGGTAAACCGTGGAGTTCTTGCACCGCCACCTGAATCGCCAAATCACCACCGGGCCAGATATCTGGTCGGCGCAGACACATGAGCAAATAAACATCTGCCGTCCACGGCCCAATGCCGGTGAGGGCGGTCAGTCTCTTTTGTACTTCCGCGTCGCTTTCTTCGTGTAGCGATGGTAGGGCTAATTCTCGACTGAGTACAGCTTGGGCGAGAATCCGACAGTAGCGCGTCTTCTGGCGGCTGAAGCCAATTCCCCGCAGTGTTTCATCATCCAAGTGCAGGAGACCCTCTGGTGTCACTACACCAATCAATGCTGCTAATTTATCATAGGTCGCCTTTGCAGATGCCAACGACACTTGTTGCTCAAGAATCAACAGGATCAGCGTGGGAAAGCCGGGGTCGCGCACAAAGAAGGGGGGTGGCCCCAACCTGATGAGAATGTTACCAAGTTGAGGATCCAGCGCTGCGAGATCATGGACGGCGCGTTGGAAAGTTTCTTCAGTTAATGTTGCGATGGTTGGGTGCATAAGTTGCGTCTACTGGTTGATTAGGCACCGCACTCCACCGTAAAACCACCCGGCGCGGCGACATAAAAAGTATAGGCATGATGGTGTTCAGGCGGCGCGACATCGTAGCCGTCCGCTTTCAAGCGCTGGTTGATCGCATCCACCTTGGCCTCGCTCTCGACAAAAAAGCCGACATGAAAGTTGCCGGGGTAAGTGACTTCGGTGCTTTTCCCCGCCTTCATCAAGGACAGGACAAAGCCGTCATCATCGGTCAGGAAGCCCATCCCCGCGTTGCCGCCGGTGCTGTGTAAACCAAAATACTTTTCCAAGAATTCACTCGCCGCCCGCACATCGGTGACGGTGAGGTTGAGATGGTTCAGTTTCATCGTTGATTTTCTCCTCTACAACAAAATTGTAAAAGAGCAGGATAACAGGCGATAGTTGTCATCTGCTGACATCTTTAACTTAATTACTCATGTTACGCAGGGCGTAGTTAAACACACTGTCAGCGGATTTTTAGAACGGATTGAGCAGATTCAGCGCACCCAAATCCGTTCTACCAGCGACCCAAGAACGGATTTTGCCCTTGCCATCAGCTAAATCCGTTCTAAAAATCCGCTGACAGCGTCTACTACGCCAACACCAACTCCGGCAACCCATACAACGCACACGCATTTTGCCCCATGATCGCGGCGCGCAGTTCCTTGGGAAATTGGCGCACTGTAAAATCGGGGGTGTCGCCATCCCAATGGGGATAATCAGTGGAGAACATGAGCATTTGGTCGGCGGCGAACATTTCTAACATCTGGTGAAAATGTTTGGGATTTTCCGGCTCTTCTACTGGCTGCGTGCTCAGGCGGAAGTGCTCTTGGGCGATCTCGCTGGGCAGGCGATCGACCCAGGGAGTGGTCATGCGCAGTGCTTTCCAGTTCTTGTCCATGCGCCAGAGGATCGGCGGCACCCACGAGACGCCGCCTTCCAGCAGCACAAAATGAAAGTTAGGGTACTTGGCAAAGGTCCCTTCCAAGATCAGGCTGACCATGTGCGCGATATAGCTGCTGACGAGATTGGTATGCCACTCAAAATAGCTGCTGGGATAGCCCACATTGGTCGGCGCGCCGGAGATGCCCACCCCTTCGGTGCCGGGGTGGATCGCTACCGGCAGGTTATATTCACACGCCGCGGCGTAGATCGGGTGAAAATAGCGCTGGCCATAGGGTTGTCGCGCCGAGCTGGGCATGATCACCTGCACCACGCCGGGCAGATCACCCAGGCGGTGGATCTCGCGTACGGCGGCGTCAATGTCATAGGGATAGACGGCAATCGAGGCGCGATAGCGGGGGTCGGCGGGCAGCCACTCTTCGACAATCACATCGTTGATCGCCGAAGTGAGGGCAATCGCATAGTCTGCTTCCGGCGAAAGGCCAAGGTGGAGCACCGAGCCGGTGTTGAGAATGCCGTAGTCAATCTGGTTGGGGGTGAGCCAATGGTCGGCCAGTGCCTTAGGATCATCCTCAATGCGCGAGCCATCATCCAGCACGGCATCGGGGCGATTGACGCCATTCGGATTCCAATAACCGAGCGTGCTGGCCGAGCGGTTACCCTGCTCCAGCCGCAGCCGCCACGGTTGGGCTAGCCGTGGGATAATTTTGCTATTAGGGACACCGGGGTGGATGTCGGTGTCGACAATCGTATATTCTTTGCGCATTGTGCGTTCCTTTGTCAATAGTCATTGGTCAACGATCTCTGGCTATTTTCGCATAAGTCAGCCAGGAGAGCAATGGCAAGGAAAGGGAAAGTCGGAGCGGGTTATGTCCGCTAACACAGCATGCGAGCAATATGGTATACTTAGCAGCAGCAATAGCTGCCAGGTATTAAAGGATTGAGGAGTTGAGCAATGAAACGACGGGTCTTATACAGTGAAGCGAACTATGCGGCGATTGTGCGCGATCATGGTTATTTTGTCGATAAGACGGCCTATGTCGCGCAATTGGAACCCGTGCGTAATCCGGTCTTTTTGCGACCGCGGCGTTTTGGCAAGTCGTTGCTCTGCTCAATCCTGCGCTACTACTATGACCGCAATTACGCCGACCAATTTGCGGAACTCTTCGCACACACCTGGATTGGGCAACATCCGACCGGCCGGCAAAATCAGTATCTTATCTTGGGCTTGAACTTTTCGACGATTGTCACCGGCCCGACGATTGCGGCGATTGAGAGCAGCTTCAAGCGCCAATGCAACTACATTCTCGATTCACTGCGCTATGAATATGCGCCCTTGCTGGACGATTTGCCCCCCCTCCCCCAAGATGCGCCGGTCTCTGACAACCTGCGCACCCTCCTGGTCCATCTGCGCACCCGCCGCTTGCCGAGCCTCTATGTGATCATTGATGAATATGACAACTTCAGCAACCAGCTGATTATCGAGCACAAAGACGAACTGTACCGACAACTTACTACTGATGAGGGCTTTTTTAAGGTCTTCTTCAAAACCTTGAAAGAAGGGCGTGAAACCAACACGATTGCGAATATTTTTATTACCGGGGTGTTGCCGATTCTGATTGATGAAGTGGCGTCCGGCTTTAATATCGCCACGATTTTGACCCTAGACCGTGCCTTCGAGGCGATGCTCGGCTTTACCCAAAGTGAAGTAAATGAGCTACTTGATGCGGTCTACGCCGACTATGCGCTTGACGCAAGCACCCGACCTATGGTCGATACGGTTATCAAAAACCACTATAATGGCTATCATTTTATCGACATAGAGGGCGAGGCGCTCTATAATTCGACCATTTTAATGTACTTTCTCCGTGAATTTACCACCTATCACCAGATCCCCGAATTTTTAACCGACCTAAATCTACGGACTGATCTGATGTGGGTACGCCGTCTCACCAGTGCCCACCCTGGCGACACCGAAGCGTTTGTCGAGGCCTTGACCAGCGAAAATCAAATTGCCTATGACAAGAACTTTCTCACCACCAAGTTCAATATGTACCAGTTCTTCACCCCTGGCTTCTATCCCATCTCTTTTTTCTACCTGGGGATGCTGACGCGCCAGGATGATTTTTTCTTGAAATTACCCAATCTCAATCTGCGCCAGATCTTTATTGAATATTTTAACTAGATTCACCGGATTGATGTCTCCACGCGCTATGCTGAGCTGATGCAGGCCTTTGTCAATCGCCCTAACCTGGAGCAACTGTTTGCCGGCTACTGGCGTGAATATGTTTCCCAACTCCCCGAAGCGGTTTTTACCCGGATGAATGAAAATTTTTACCGCATCACCTTTTACGAACTCTGCAGCCGCTATCTCTCCAAGTGGTTTACCTGGAATCTAGAACGCTCCTACCCCTCCGGCAAGAGTGACCCATTCGACAAGCTCAGGGCAAGCCTAGAATTTGTCGGTAAATATCATGAGAAATTTGCGGGATTGCGCTGGGTGATTGAATTTAAATACTATTCAAATGCGGAATTGCGCAAGCTTAATACGACTATTGAGGCGTTTCGTTTACAAGCCGAGGATACCGAACAGCTGCAAGGCTATGCCGCCGATCTGCGCCGTGAATATCCCGAAGCGCAGATCGCGCTCTTTGTGATCTACTGTTTTGGCAATCAAGGTTTCCGGGTCTTCAGCCTGCCAACTGCAACAGCTGATACGGTTTTATCTCCATAGGTGGTGTGGTCACAGTGGCGACAATGCTACTGTCCTTTGTCAATGGTCAGTGGTCAGCAGTCGTGTCGGCTTTGGCGTGCTGTTGCTGGTTGTTCGGCAAACGGTCCTGCCTGCTATTTTCGCATAAGTCGGTGAAGCGGGCAATTGTGCGGAAAAGGGAAGAGCGTTAGGGGATTTCACATCGTCGAGATGGTTAAGCTACAGCCTATACTGCGGTTGGGCATAGATGATAATAAAATTAATTCATCTACACGAGAGGAAGCTTATCATCTATGCCAGAGCTACAGCCTACATAGAAAATATGTAACCACGTCATTCGTATCGCTGATGCGGACGACGTGGTTACACAAGATTTCATTGCTGTTAGGACTGCTTTGTGACACCGCGTTTACATTAGTACACCAACGCGGCTTAGCAAGCAGCACCACTTACCGCAGTTAGCGGGCAACGCCATTGTAGCCGGCCGTGGTGCTGCTCGTATCTTCGCGCATGATCGCAATGATCGGGCGCGTCGCTTCGAGCACGATTGAGCCTTCCCAGCTACTCGTCGTTGTGGGCGGACAGGTGTTATCCTGATAGTAACCAGTACTTTGGCCGGCATTCAGGGTAAAGGTGAAGGAGCAGAATGTATTGCCGGTTGTGTTATGATGATAAAAGTTGGCCGTCACACTAGCGGTCTCATTGGAGACATTGAACACGGTAAAACCGGTGGTACGCCCGCCCATGTTTTTGGCAGCACGCGGTAAGACAATTAAGCGGCTGCCGGGGTTGATGCCACTGATATCATAGCCGCCGACACTCTTGCCATTGGTGACGGCAACCGCGAGGGGCAGGTTGTTCTGACTTTGGATTTTCACCGAACCATTCCACATCGGCACTGGAATGGCGGTCGTCGTTGCCACATTGATGCCATAGGCGCGCTGTGGGGGGATACTTGGGGTGGTTTCACTGTAACAAGTGCTGTTCAAGCGATTACAATAGGTCACTTGCGCTGTGGTCGCGGTGGTTAAATCTAGGTTCTGGATCACAAGACCGCTGCTGGTAAAGCCAAGGTCGTTTTTATAAGCAGCCGCCACATTGATCAGTTGATTACCGGTCGCCGTTGCATTATAGGAACGCATGACAGTGGTGCCTTGGCCTTCGGTAACTTTGGCAATTACTGGTAGGTTAGCGGTTAGCTTCAATGAGCCAACCCAAGTGGGCCCACCCAATAATATAGTGGTGCTGCCATTCTTCAGCAGCGAGAAGGGGATTGGGCTCAGGTCAGCGCCAGTACGGGCGAGCAGGTTCAGCGTGCCATTCACGGTGTTGGCGTTCGGGTTATAGAGGTAGATCGAGGAATTGAGGCCACCGGAGTTACTGACGTAGATGGCCGGACCGTAGAGAGTCGTGGCCGGTTGGGCAAAGGCGGGGTCAACCACACCAGCTGCTTGAAAGCCGTTGTCAAGGGTCGCTTGGCCGGTTGCGTCATTACGGATGACCACCGCCAAATCTTCATTGCCATCGACAATGGCTGTGCCTTGCCAATTGTTAGGGGGAACAGGTGCCCATAGCTCGTTTGGCTGTAAGTTGGTCGGTGAATTCAAGACTGAGTTAGGGTTGCCGCTTGGATCAAAAAAGTTAATGCGTACCGGTCGCGGTTCTGTACCCTCATTGCGCACATAGATGCTGCTCGTCCAGCCACTGCTACTTTTGCGGACATCAGGCAGGTAGGTGGCTTGTTTGACCCAGGCGATAGCGACTGAGTTGTAGCTTTCTGTAGCCGCCGCTTTCTTTACCTCAATCCAATAAGTTGTCGTCTCCTCAGCCACAAATTCGACGATCTCGTAGTTGTTTTTCAAACTGAGTGAAGTCGCAACCGGCGTACCGCTCGTACCATAGACGCGCAGATCATAATCTGTATCCAAGCGGTCAAAATTATAGTTGTTTGTATCGGAATCGGCGTTGGATGACCACACAATGGCAACCCGAATGCGCTCACCTTTATTGGCATTAAAATAACGATTTAACGAACTCCCCTGACTTGGGCTCGTGCTCGTGGTAAAGATGCCCCACCAACAGGTGGAATTGCAAGGGACCGTTGGGGATGACTGCTGTATTTGAGCAGCCTGATCGGCCAAGGCAGCATCAATCGCCCCAGCGCCATCATATTCACTGCGCGTTCGGTTGCCTTCAATATTGTGAACTGCCGAAGCCATTAGAATTGCCTTAATGGCTTCCGGCCAAAAGGAGAGATTCGAGTTGCGCTGGATGAGCAGCGCCGCCAAGCCGGACACCTGTGGCGCTGCAAGGCTGGTACCGCTGTCGCCGGCAGCGTTACCATTTTCAGCGATGATGCCGACGGCGGGTGCGACAACCTCAGGCTTCTCGCGATCCGTGCCGGATGCACCTCCGGTTGGATCAATGTAATTTGAAAAATTAGCCGTGCCATCGTCCGACCAATTTACTGTCCCTTGCATATTACTGCCACCAACCGTGATCACATTCCAAGCTTTGCCAGGAGTCGAAATATATGTGGCATTATTCCCGGCAGATTTGACAACAGTAAGCCAGCGTAATCTGCTCCAATAGTCAAATGCTCTGTCTAGCCAACGTATATCGCCATCCTCTTCCCAACCGACACTCGCATTAACTACCTTTGCATACTGGGGTGGTTCTGTTGACCATTTTAAAGAACTGATTGCGTTTGCCTGAGAGTTTGTATTCGCAAATCCCCCGTCTACGATGCTGACACTGTAAGCAACCCCTTTATAGAGAGGTGCATTACATCCAACAATATTAGCTACTTTGGTAGCATGATCAGCGAATGGTAGTGTGATAGCTTTAGTCGCAATAATAGTTAAACAGTTGGGGTTGATTCGATTAACATCAAGCATTGCCACTTTCATTCCATTGCCACTCAAACCACGTTGCCAGAGCGTCGTCACCCGGTCACTGGCGGTTGCAATGTCTAATCCTTCAGGTACAGCTTCGGCCTCAATGAGATAAAGCAACCCTACACCGTCCAACTGTGCAAGTTTTTGCAGCGCCGCTTTGGTTAGCTTTGCTGTGAATGAGGGCATCCCTTCGATGCGCTCGAAGCGGTACCCTTGTTCGGTCAACCACGCTTCGACCGGTTGGCGACGCCCAGTAACATTCGCGTTGATCAATTCTTCATAGCGCTGTTGAATGCGCAGCGAAAGCTCAGGGTTCTCGACCTCGATCGGTTTAGCTCCTGCGGTCATGGCTTTCCCTGCTTCGGGAAATTCAGCGGCAAGGATCGCCAAAAGCTCTTCATCGGTGCGGGTGGGTCGACCGGCAACCCAAATCGCTACCGGCAAAACAGTATCATCGGTAACTTGTTGTAGGCGCTCCCACAGTGCCGGCTCCATTTTGCCATATTTGATCACATAGGCTGCGCGTTCTGCCTCCTCAAGTACGGCAAGATCCTCTTCAATCGCACCGGTTGTGGTTTCGACCGATAGACTATAGGTTGTCCACTGCGCGTCACGAGTGTTGGCGATTTTGAAATAGTGAAAGTTACGGCCACTATGGGGATAGGGCGTTTCAAGCTCATACTCGATCAGCAGGTGTTCGACCGGCACTGCGTATTTTTCAGCTACAAAGGCTAGGGCTGTCTGACCATAGGGAGAGATAACAGGAGTTGAGGTTGGAAGGGGTGAATCAAGCGGCGTAGCTTCTTGGGCATATGTTGGTGCAAATAGTTTGCCCCCCCCCAATGAATATTGCTAAGCCAAGCAAAAGGGTAAGCAAGGTTGCACGTTTAATTGGATTACAGAGCTGCATAATCACCTTCCTCGTGTAGAGTATAAGTTAGGGTACATATGTCTCAATCGTCACTACTGCTGCTTGTGACGGATCAAAATAAAGCTTGAAGCGGATGGTCTGGTTCCAAGTGCTATTTTTAGAGACTTTGATGAGCTGGTAGAGCGATGTCACAACCTCAGAACCAGCCTCGCCGGGTTTGTGATTGGGTTGCGCAACAATCAAGACTTCCGCGTCCTGACGGCTCACCGTTTGAATCTGGAAATCTTGATAGAGGGCCCCCTTCCAACCATCAAAAGCAAGCAGGGCAAAGTGGTCGGTAAAGTCCAGTTGGGCGAGCGTATCGGCAATCTCAGGGCGCAGATACGGCCGCACGCCGTCTACGTCGGCGGCACCGGCAATCACGAACAAGCCAGGCTCTCGATCAGGCCACAGTAAGACATTGTCTGCGGTGTAGGCTTGGCCTGCCGCGATTGTCTCAAAGGACAATGCCTCTGGTGTTGGCAGTGGGGTTGGCAATGGCTGAATCGGTTGACAGGCGCTCATGGTGATGAGCAAGCAGAGCATGGTGATACAACATTTGAACGGTGATGGGTACATAAGCTTTCCTTTCGCGAACAATTGAGCTGAATCGGTTTGCTGATCTTGCGGTTGCTGCTCCTTTCGTGCGTTTGGTGATTGCGTTGCACAATGGGTTTACTAACTAGGGGTATGCTTACGATATCACACTTTACCTATCGCTGAGCTATCCAAACCCTATCGTCTTTCTCGCTAGTTTTGTTGGTTCACGCAAAGGGACCCGAAAGAAATACTTCGCACTTCTTGGCGCTTCCGCGGTAGAAAGTTTTGGGTGCTGGCTTGTTCAGCTTAGGAATAGCGATAGAATACCAGATCGTAAATGGTATTGTAATTCCACCTTAATTGCGATTTGTAAGAAATAATTAAACTTTGGGTGGTTTTATTTAGCAGCAGCGTCAATCTGCGCTAGCCGGGCTTGGCTAAATTCTAGCCCCCGCCTCAATTCCTAATTGACAGCTCAACAAAGCAGTGATAGAATCGGACTGTAAAAATATTTATATGGTCTATTGTAAAGGAAGTAATGATGCAACTAGCGTTAGAAGCTGTCCCCATCTCTGATTTGAAAACTGGACCAAACGAGGTCGTCAAAAAAATTGCGCAGCGGCCGATGCTTTTAACCCAGAATGGTCGTTCAATTGCCGTGCTTGTTTCTCCCGAAGATTGGAACCGGCGCGAAGCACAATTGGCCGAACGCCGCTTTACCGAAGTTGAGATCCGGGCCATTGCAGCGGCTTACCGCAAAGAAGCTGAAGATAGCCCAACGTTCACATTGGAGGAGCACAAAGCCAGAATGGCAGAACGGTATGGCGATGGTGCGGATCAAGCTTGATCGGGAAGTCAGTAATTATTTTTTCGACAATGGTGAACTGACTTTCGAGCTACAGGTTGCCGTGGAAGGCTTAGTCTTCACGGGTGGCATCCCAGTCGCGGGAGAGTCTGCCGCGATACCCGACAACATGTACGTCTGGCGCATTCAGGGTCATGCCGTGGTCTATAAGCTTGACGGCAATGAAATCAGAGTGCGTACAGTGATGCTGTTGTAGAAAACCAAATCAACCATTCAAGAACGCCGTCAAAATTTCGGTATGGAGCGGAAAGGCCAACTCCTCTGGCGCAGTCAGAATCACCCGTTCACTGGCCTCGCTGTTGACAACAAACTCGGGTAGATCGGCCAGGGTCAAAGGTGTGGCCTGGGCGACAATCATCAGCGTGGAATTGCTGGCACTAAAGACCCGTATCTCGCGCAAGCCGGCCGGGTCGATCCGGATCCCCGCTTCTTCCCACACCTCACGCGCCCCAGCCTCTTGCCACGTTTCACCCCAGTCGATATAACCACCAGGCAGTGCCAACCACCCCTTGCGCGGCTCAATCGTGCGGCGCACCGTCAACACGCCGCCATCCACCGGCTGCAAAACCACCGCCACCGGCAGTGGATTGCGATAGGTGATATTGTCACAGTGGCGACAATGGCGCGGCCAGACCGCATCGGTGCCATAGGGTTGACCGCAGTAAGAACAGTAGCTGTGGGCGAGTAAACGGGGTGTAGTCATTCAATACTCATTTCGGGTTGCTGCAGGATTACCAAGTCAAAAAGGCGTTTAGTCGTGAAGTCGCGTGGTCTCGTGTCTCGTATCTCCAAGTCTCGTATCTCTACTCCGTCCGAATAATCTTAATATTCTTCTTCGCGCGCACGTCATAGAGATCCAAGCGGCGGTCATAGAGATGACGGGCGCGCGAGTAATCGCGCTGTTGTTGCAGGCTAGTCAGGTCGAGGTCGGTGATCACTACGGTTTCGACATTCGGTTCGGCTTCGCCCGCGGTGGCGCTGGGCGGAAAGGCAAAGTCGCTGGGCGTAAAGACGGCGGCTTGACCATAGTTGATCAGATAGTTTTTGACGGTCGGCAGGTTGCCCACATTGCCCGCCATCACCGTGTAGACCGAGTTTTCGATGGCGCGCGCCTGGGCGGTGTAACGCACGCGATCATAGGCTTTCTTCTCATCGGTGCTGTAGGGGACAAAAAAGACCTCGGCCCCGGCCAGGGTCACCAGCCGCGCCAGTTCGGGAAATTCGATGTCATACGAGACCAGAATGGCGATGCGCGCCAGCGGCGTGTCAAAGACCTTGATCTCCTCGCCTGGTTCAAAGCCGAAATCTTCACGCTCGATCGGCGGGACATGCAGGGCGTCCTGCGTATAGACATTGCCGCTGGGCGTGAAGAGATGGGCGACATTGTAAACATCATCGTCGCGCACCACGGGGTGCGAGCCGGCAATGATGTAGAGGCCGTGGTCAACCGCGGCTTTGATAAAGAGATCGTTGTAGCGTTCGGCCATGCCAGCCAGTTGGCGGATCGCGTTGCGGCTGTCGATGTCCGAGGGCATCAGACTGAAAAGCTGCACGGTAAAGAGTTCGGGAAAGAGTAGAAAGTGACAGTGATAGGTGTTGGCCGTGTCGACAAAAAACATCACCGTCTGCTCGAACTCGTCCCAGTAGCGGATCGGGCGCATGTAATATTGAGCGGCACAGACGCGAATCTTGCGCACCGGCCGTTGCAGCGGGGCCGCCGCGATCTGGCGTTTGGCCGATTGAAAATCGGGGTTGGGCATCTCCAGCCAGGTCGAATAGTTGAGGCTCGAATCGTCCCACAGAAAGTCGAGCATCACCCGTTTGACTTCATACCCGGCCTTGATGTGCGCTTGGAGAGATGAATCCTTGAGTTCGCCCCCAATCACCTTTTGCACATACTCTTCGGCGGTCATCTTGCCGGCGAGCGCGTTGTAGCCGGGGATGCGCCCATAGGCCACCATGCGCCGCAAGTTGTACCGTTTGAGCAGCCGTTTGCGCTGTTCATAGAGTTTGGCGGCAACGCCCATGCCCCGATATTGGGGATCAACCGCAATGTCCGCCCCGTAAAGGGTATCACCGCTGGGATCGTGACTGCTAAAGGTGCCCGCGCCGGTGATCTCCTCGTAGTTGTAGGCATGGGTATTATCATCGAGCTGGACAATGATCGATGTGGCATAACCCACCACCTTGCCCTCAATTTCGGCGAGGACCTGCCCTTCGGGAAAAGCGGCAAATTGCATCTCGTAGAAGCGTTGCGTGTAATAAGCTTCTTCGGGATACTCGGGATAGGCGGCGCGGTGACACTCGATCACCGCGGGGATGTCATCGATGGTCCACATGCGCGCAAGAATGCGCGGGCGGCGGGGCGCTTTGGTTTTGGCTGATGAGCTGGTTGGCTGCTTGGTCATTGGGCTGCTTTGGCTGGTGGCAAGGCGGGAAAATAATTAATTGAAAATGGTTAATGATCGGCGGCATGAGCTGGTTGGATCGGCTAGTACAGTGGCAGCTAAGTTTTGCGGAATTAGCCACGGAGTGGCGACTGATGGTAGCCGCAGGTTTCAACCTGCGGATCCGCTGGACCCCAGCCTTAAAAGGCTAGGCTACCTTCTGCCGCCACTCCGTGGCTAATCTAGCAGAACTTAGCTGACAGTTTACTACCCTTCCTCTTCTTCTGCTTGCTCGGCTAGTAACTGCTGCCAGGCTCGGTCGACGACGGCGCGCACGGCATCGTGGCCAAAGCCGCGGCGGGCGAGAAAGCCGCCGATCTTCTGCTGAAAGGGGAAACGTTCGAGGACACGCCAGCGGTCGAGTTTGGGCGCGATGGCTGCCCAGGCTGCTGCGGTCTCATCGATTGCCGTGTGGTCGATCACCGCATCGATCACCGTCGGATCGATCCCTTTCTGGCGCAGTTCGTAGCGCAGGGCGCGGGTGCCGCGGGGACTGGAGCGTTGGCGGCTCTCGATCCACAGTTGACCAAAGCTGGCGTCATCCAGGTGGCCTTCGCTCTGTAACCGTTCGACGGTCTGGGCAATGGCCGGCACGCTAAATTCGCGCTGCTTTAGGCGCTGTTCCACTTCGGTCTGGCTGCGCGCTCGGTAGCCAAGCAGATTGATTGCGGCGGCATAGGCCCGTTTGACTTCGTCATCGGCCTGCAGCGCGGTAATCTCGGCGCTGCTGAGCGTTTGCCCCTTCTTCAGCCCCATTGCCAACATCAGATCGAGCGAGAAGGCATACTCGTCATTCAAAAAGACGTTGACCCGCTCTTTGTTCTTCTGCTGGATCTGCAGCCGGGTAATGGTGCCGGGTTTTGGTTTGGGTGTATCGTTCATAACAGTTATTATAACATCACTTCGGCAGCACTGTCACTTGTCGCCACCACGTCGCTATTTCTGGGCGTAAGTGCGGTGATGGCACCGGCGCGCAATAGTCAACCCTCAAACCATAATAAGCATCGTTGTAAATCTGCGTAAAAACTGCTGCCAAGTCGAGGACAACATCCTGATCCGGTGGGATGAGTGGAATCGGAATTTGCGGCAGTGCTTCGTTCAGCGCAACCGGCCAAATCTCTGAAGTGCGCAGGTTTTGGTTATCCGCCCGATTGACAACAACCACATAATCAGTGTCGAGTGGTGGCTCAGCGACCTCACGGCCCGGTCGTTGCCCACCGCGTAGCAGATCGATCTCGACTAAATGGATATCAGCGCGCAACAATCTAGAGCGCTTGCGTTGATATTCACGCAGCCCTTCGCCATTTTTATTAGCCGGCGAGAGAACTTCAATGGTCGTGACTAGTAGGTTGGATGCCGTTTCGTAGACCCGGACCGCACGCAGCTTAAATTGTTCTGGGATCTCGATCACCCGTTTGAGCGGCGCTTTTAGGGTCGCCGTCCGCGCTGATGTCACTGTTGCTGGGTCCCTAAGTTGTGGTTGCCGTTCCAACACAGCTACATCGGGATAAATATGATGACTCTGACCGATGGTAATCTCTTCCAGCGCCGCATGTACTTCGATGTCGGCGTAATATTTGGGCACCAGCAATGGATTTAGCCGCCGCAGAATCTCTGCCGCCAGCAGGTTGTGAAATCCACGCCAGTGATCGGCGGCTTCCCAAAAGGGATCCATACCAGGAAATGGTGATGCCATTCATCTATCCTTTAATTCTAACCATTATGCTAGTCACCAAAATTCCGCCTGCTCAAGGTGACTGTTATCTCAGGGGTCAACTCAAACACTACACCATAATGTAACTCTAATCCAGTTTGGATGCAAGTATTTCTCTTCGCACACTTGCACCTCAAGTTTTACACCAACTTCACCCCCACGTCGTCACAAACTCGACCAATGTGCGCACCGAATTTTCAAAGACTGTCGCCCGTGCCACCTCGTAGCCATGACTGTTTTCGCGCACATGGCCCACGCAGGCGATGCGCTGGGCAAAGCCGGCGGCGAAAACCAAACTGGCATCACTCGCCGCACTGTCATAGGCAACAGGTTGCAGTTGCGTGCCGACGCGTGCGGCTGCGGCCATCAGATCCTGCAACAGCCCGGCGTCATACGGGGCCAGCCGGTCGCGGCTCCAGATGCCGGGGCGGCCATCGATTTGCAACGGCGCGCCCGGCGGGATCGGGGAACCGTCGACCGCGATAAAGGTCTCTGGCTGTTCGCGTTGAGCGACGATCTTCGCCCCCAAGCCACCGACCTCTTCACAGACCGTAAAGGCAATCAGCGTGGGACGAACTGGCTGTAATCCCTGTTCCTGCAAAATCGTGAGGATGCGCAACAACATCACTACGCCCATGCGGTCATCAAAGGTCCACGCCCCAACGAGTGGATCGGCTTCATTACCAAAGATCACCGGCCCGACCACGTCGCGTGTTGGTACACCGGGGGAACCAGGATGAACGCCAACTGCAGCTAACTCGCTTGGCATTAAACCGGTCAAGATGCGCACATCGCTCCATTCAATTGCTTTGGTGCCAGTCGCCGTGTGGGTCGACCCCATGCCCAACACGCCGATAATCGAGCCATGATCACCCAATACTTCAACCGGCCCTTCGCCCTGTTTCCACGGGTAGAGCCCGCCGGAGCGCATCACACGCAGGCTGCCGTCATTTTCGATTTTGGTGACCACAAAGCCGATCTCATCCATGTGCGAAGCCAGACAAAGCAAAGGTGTATCGGGCTTTTGCCCATCTAGCCGCACCAACACATTGCCGGCGCTGTCGGTTGTGTGCGCATAGCCCAGCGCATCCAGCTTGGTGCGGACAATCGTGGCTAGTTGGGTTTCATAACCGGAAGGCGATGGGACGCTTAGCAGTTCAGTAAAAAGCGCCAAGCTAGGATCAGTGGTGAGCAAAGGGTGTTTGGTCGATGTAGACATATCTATCTCCGCTAGTTGGGTGAAGGTCGAACATTAACAATTAATCATTCTCAATTTTCAATTAATTATTATCAGATTTATAGCCACCATTCCATCAGCGCTGCCAAAATCAGCACATGCATCGTCTGGTCAACCATAATGCGCACAAAAAGCAGCCGGCTTTGGCGTAGCCAGCGCACCCAGCGTGCCGCCAGATTGCCGGCATCGATCAACCAGTGCGATATAAAAATGACAAGAATGAACGTTAAATAGGGTGGGTCGAGTTTACTACCGGTGGTGGCGAACCAGAGGGTGAGGAGGATGGCCAGGGTGTAGACGGTGCAGTGGACAAGAATGGCCTGGGTAAAAAGGCGACGCGCCTTGCCGCGCGCCATCCAATCGTTCTGTAACATCCAGTCGCCAACGAGGTGGCCGATGACAAGCCAGGTGAATATGTTCATGGGCTGACGCTTTGTAAATGAGTAACTTGATATTAGCGCTAGGGTGCGCGAAAATGAACGGGAGACTTATGCTAAACAAAACACAGTCGGGTCGCAAGTTTTTACTGCACCGCGCACGTGTGATCTACGACACAGGCGCGCCGTTGCGCAGGACACAGCCGTCATCAAAAATAAACTGTAATCTAATGGGAGAAGAAATGCAAGACCGCACGCAAGCGCGACGCATTGCCACCTTACAAGCCGTGCCCCTCTTTGCTGGGGTCAGTGAAAAACAGTTGACCACATTGGTGGACGATTTACGCTCACGCGATTATAAAAAAGATGAACTGATCTTCCGTCAAGGCGATGAAAGTCGGGAAATTTATATCGTCTTAAAAGGTAAAGTGCGTATCTATAAAATCAGCCCAGCCGGCAATGAAACCTCCATCGATATCTTTTCTACTCACGATGTGCTGGGTGAATTTGCCGCGCTCGACAATGAACCGCGCTCCACCGCGGCCAAGGCGATGGGGGCGGTGACCTTGCTCGTGATGTCGCAGGAACATTTTTTGCACCATCTTACTGCCTTGCCGGGGTTGGCGATCAACCTGGCGCGGCTCTTGGCCGGCAAATTACGCTGGACCGCGGCCTATGCCGAGTCGATTGCCCAGTTTGACGCGGCCGGTCGCCTGCTGCACATCCTGATCGACAACACCGCACGCTACGGCGAAGAGGTGGAAGCCGGCAAACGTTATGTGCTCGACCTGGGGCTAAGCCAAAGCGACCTGGCCTCCATGGTGGGGGCGCGGCGCGAGTGGATCAATCGCATCCTGGGCGAATGGCGGCGGCGTGGCCTGCTCGAATTTGATCAGGGTGTCATTACCATCTTGGATCTGGAACGGGTCATCGCCGAACGGGACAGCCGCATCGAAGCAAATCAGGGTGATAGTGCTTGGTAGGGCGGGCAATGCGCAATTTGATCCCAGTGTAGTTTGCATCCCCAGACGTGCAGCCCATCTCGGCCTGCGACCGTTCGCATTAGGGGATGTGAACGTAAACGTGTAGTTCGCATCCCCCGATGCGAACTACACGTTTTGCCTAGCTTTTCCTATCCCACCCAGCCCTTTGCAATGAAGGAGAAACATTCATGGTTCGACTTAGTAGACACATTTTACTCTTGTTCTTCATTGTGATCACCGGGCGATGGGTGCTGGTTACAGCGCACGCACAAGTGACAGCTGCGCCGGCTGCTTTGTCTACCCTGGCAACCACCGCCTTCGTGACGCTGACACCGGTCGAGGATACTTATATTGCTTCCAATCGTCCTGATACCAACTTTGCGGCCGCTTCTGATCTGGCGGTGACGGCAACGAATCTCACCGCGGTCATTCAATCGCGCACGTTGCTGCGCTTTGATCTCAGCGCGATTCCCGCCGGTTCGATTATTGAGCGTGCCGAGTTACGTCTGTACCAGAATGATTTTAATGGTGATGACGTTTGGACTCTTGCCGTCGATCAGATTACCGAAAGTTGGAGTGCGTCCAGCGTTACCTGGCGCAGCGCCCCAACATCGGCGGCGTCTAGAGTCACTCTGGCGTCGCCGGGGCAGCGCGCAATCCGCGTCAGCGCGGATCTGCTGCCGCTAGTGGAAAACTGGCTCTACCAACCCTTTCGCCATCAAAATTATGGGCTGCTGATCCATGGTGACAATTTCTCCGCTGGTCGCACTTTTGACAGCGTGGAAGGGCGTTTCCCACCCGAACTGATCATCGAATACACCCCGCCGCCGGCCCAAGTCACCATACCGCTTGTCGACACGGGCAGCAAGCTCGATGCGATTTGTGATACGAACAGCGAATATGCCGGGGCCTTGCGCCAGCAATATGTCGACCTCAATGGTGCGGTCGGCACCCTTTATCTTAAGCAGGATCAGGAATTTCTCCGGGTCTGTGCTGAAGGTACACCCGGCACTTTTGTCCAACGTCACTTTGGCCTCTACCTGGATCGGGATAATGGCCAGGAAAAATATGCGGAAGCTGAGGATTATTCACTGCGCGTGCGCGTGGTTGATGGCGCGAACAGCACTTTCCAGGGGACCGGCAGCCAAACCAGCCCTTGGGTGCAGAGTACAGTTGACGGCTGGCGTGCAGTAGCTGCCCCGGCGACGACTGCGCGCAATGTCGAAGTGGCCGAGTTTCAAGTGCCCTTGGCTGCGTTGTCCGCGACTTGTGGCCAACCCTTTGGCCTGGCGCTCTACCACCAGTGGATCACCGACAACGGCGTTGACTATGGCTGGCCGACCCGTGAGAACCCGATTTCGCCGGTCACCTGGGTGCAGGCCCAATTGGCCCAGCCGACCTGCCCGATTCGTGTCTGTTGGGTATCGGCCACCAACTGTCAGGCCGCCACCAACGCCCAGGTTTATAACACCACCACAGGCACCGTGCATACGGTTGACAACGCCGGTTTTGTCACCAACCGCGCCCAGATCGCCGACGGTGCCGGTGTTTGGGCCATGGTGCCGATCTCGGCGACCGATACTTATAGTTTGTACTACACCAGTGGCGCGGCACAGACCGTGAACGCCGCTGCTTATAATGGCCCCCCGCAGGGCATTATGACGCTGGTGGTTGACCGCCAGCAGCCCTTAATGCTGCACAACCTCAACGTTGCGGCACAGTGGAATCTGGAAGGTGATCCGACTTATAAAGCGCAGTTGCAGGCCAACTTGCTGCTCGCCTCGGACAAATTCTATGACTTTACCAATGGGCAGATGGCATTGGGCACCATCACCGTCCACCAGAACTATGAAAATTGGGATGCTGCCGATGTCTGGCTCTTTGCCAGCAACAGTATGCGCCCCGAAGCCGACATTGGTGGCATGGTTGACGTCTCAACGGTTGATCCCTTTTGGGATGGCACGGGCGATAAACACAAATTGGTCTACGAGCCGGGGCGTGCCTACATGGGCGCGACCTGGAACCGCTATGGCTTGCCTACGGCACCAATCAGCCCCACCCTTGATACCAGTGAAGATTGGTCGTCCGTCTTGGCGCATGAGTTGGGTCACTATCTGCTCTTCCTCGATGACACCTATTTCCGCTTTCGTAATGACTTTGTGATCGAGAGTGTTTATAGCTGTACCGGCAGTGCGATGGGCTGGGTCTACTTTCCAGAGAATACCGAGTTTGTTTTTGATCAAACACATTGGAATAACAATTGTTTACATACGTCGCACAACGACCAGTTGCAGCGGACCGAATGGGAGACGATGCGCCTCTGGTACCCCTGGCTGGCCGCCCCAACGGCTAATGCCGGTCCCGCGGCGCTGCCGGCGGCGTTGACTCAGGTGAACTTTGTGCCACCGACAGACGCCACCACGCCGGTGGTCAATCAGCTCTTTGACCTGGATTACCGCGATGGCGAGACGGCCTCCAGCAAGGCCCGCGCCGTGATCTACCGCGCTGATCGCGTGATCGACCAGGGTAAACCAAACGCGGGCAGCACCCAAGTGCAGCTCTTTGGTGCGCAGGCCGGTGACCGGCTCTGTCTGATCGACATTGATAGCAATGCGGTGGCACCGGCGACACCGCGTAACCAATATGGCTGTGAGACGATTAGTGGGGGTGATAACACCCTCTTCCTCGAAAAGGATGGCGCATGGGCACCGATCATGCTGATCAACCCGGTGACGCCGACGCTTCCTGGTGGTACATCACTGGTGATCTCGGTGACCCAGCCGGTTGAGCCGGCCGTTGTGCTCAAGGCGCGCGTCTATCCCGAGCATGAGACTACCTTCAGCGAAATAACCTTAACCGGGGCGGCGAACAGCTACAGCGGTCGAGTGGATCTGCCCTTCACCCCGGCGGCCTATGTCCAACTCTGGGTCGATGAAAGCGAAGCGCCGGATGGTACTGATCCGCGCCGCGAGGCATTGGTTGATTATGGGGTAGGGGGCGGTGGGTTGCCGGGGCCGAAGAGTCAATTAGGCTTTGCGCCCATCATTTCCTCCTCAAATGGGCGCGCCTTTTTTGTGGCACGGGCTGGGCTGACCCTGCAGAGTGGCGAATTTATTGCGCTACAAAGTATGGCCGGTTCTCCACCTTTGCCCAGTAATTCAACCCTCGTCGGCCAGCCTTACCGCCTGATTGCTTATCCAAACCGTCTAGTCGATGCTGGTTCGATTAATCTCCGTTTTGATCGGCTTTTGCCCTTGCAAGCCGCCGCAAATGGTGGGACTGAAACCTATGCCCTGCACTTCTGGGATGGGCAACAGTGGTTACCTCTGGAAACGACGCGGGCAACCGAGCCGGCCGGCAATGAATTGGCCTCAGCTTCCAGCGCGGGGGTCGGCATATATGCGGTATTGCAAACGCAGCCACTAGACGACGTGGTCTACCTGCCATTGATTCAACGTTAATCGGCGTTACGCATCAACCACAGGGAACACAGCGGAAATGACCTGCTCTGTGTTCCCTGTGCCCTCTGTGTTACCTGTGTCCTCTGTGACAAAGCTTACTGCGTTCTGCACAAGGTGCGCTTGTTGGGCGACCGCCTCCTGAATCTGGCGATTGAAGGCGACATTCTCTAGAAACGAGGTGCGCATGGCCTGATCGCTAATCTGCTGCGCTTTTTGTTGCCGTAAGAAGTCCGCTTTGGCGAGCGCAAGGTGTGCCGCCTCAAATTGTGCCAAGTGTTTGAAAATGCGATAGCAGACTAAATAATCACGTTGTGGGTAGTCAGGACCTTCGCCACCCAGTTCGTTCAGCAACTGAAATGCCTGGTTGATGTAAATTGCTGCCTCTGCCGGCTGCTGCAATTGTAGATAGGCCTCTGCCAGGGTGCAGAGTTCCGTAGTCAACGCCGCCTGGATCTTTAAGGCTGTGAATAGGGCCAAGGCCTGCTGTGACCGCTCAATCGTTTCCTGGAATCTACCTAAATAAAGTGAACAAAGGGCTAGATCACTCCAACATTGGGCCGTTAGTTCTTTATCACCTTGCTGATCCGCAATGCGCTTGCTCTGTAAAAGCATCGCTTGTGCGCTAGCATAATCTGCCTGATCACGTTTTGTTTGTCCCAGGTTCAGCAGGGCAATCGCTTCTCCTGTCGTATCGCCGATGGCTCGACTTAATTCGACACCTTGTTCAAAATACCCGGTTGCCAGTGACAAGTTACCGGTTAGCAGGGCAATAATGCCCAATTCAATCTGGCCAATTTTTTCCCACCAGCGATTGTTTTGTGCTTGGAACATTGTCATGGCGTCGGCAATGAGGGTGGCGGCCTTGCTGTAGTCACCCTGGGTGCGCGCGGTCTGTCCCAAGCTCATCAAGCTGCCACTTTCCCCGGCACGATCGCCAATCATCTGCTGAATCGTCAGTGCTTGTCGATAAAAGGTTTCTGCCTGACCATAATCCCGTTGTAAATAAGCAACGGTGCCGAGGGCATTCAAGATTTGTGCTTCCCCTTGGCGATTGTCGGCGTCTCGATAAAAGCCTAAGGCTGTTTGTAAATGGGAAATGGCGGCTGGATAATTGCCCAACTGGCGGTTAACCACACTCAACCCGTAAAGTAAGGGCGCTTGATCTTTATTTGCTTGCGCACTCTGCTGGGTTAACGCTAAGGCCCGTTGATAGGAGTGTTGTGCGGCCTCATAGTCCCCTTGCCGTACAAAAATTAACCCTAACTGGCTCATACACTTTACTTCACCACGGACATCATTGTGTTCACGATGGTAAATCAACGCTTGCTCAAGCGATTGTTGCGCCTGTTCATAGTCACTTACTGCTTCATAATAGCTACCCCGCAGTAATGCTACTTCGCCCAGCTTGGCCTCTGCCACTTCGGCAAGTTGGGTGATTGTTTGCTCTTCCTCAGCCCTTCGCCCCAGGATATGTAAAATCTCAACTTTGGCTTTTAGCCAATCGGCCTTGGTTGCCAGGCCCAGCGCCCGCTCAAAATAACTGAGTGCCGTTTCGTTCGCGTAGTCATGTTTGGTGCGTATCCCGGCGGCCTCCAGATAATGCAAGGCTTTATCGCGGATCGGCGGCTGCTCCAGATTGCTGTTATAGTAGTGCAGCGCCAGCGCTTCAATACTTTCCGGCTGTAAGCGTTCCAGGGCTGTCGCCACCCCCAAATGTAGCTCGTTACGCTGATCGCTCAGCAGCGTCTGGTAGACCACCTCCTGGGTAATATTATGTTTAAAAATGTAAACCGGGCGGGGGGCCGGGGCTTCCAGCCGCGCAAATTCGCGAGCCAGCAGCGTCGCTACTTCTTGATCCAATGTTTCATGCAAGGCCGCGACGGGATGCGCCTGTAAAAGCAGATCATGACTAAAAACACGACCAATGACACTGGCTACCTTGACCGTCAACTTCACCGGCTCCGGCAGGCGATCCAAGCGCGCGAGGATAATCCCCTGGATCGTGCTGGGCATACCGAGATCAACGGCGGACAGTGAGGCTGCGGGATTGACCACCTCCTCACCTTGCTCGCGTAGGAGGCAGCCGGCGTTACGCAATCGTTCCTGTAAGGCAGGCGCCAGGGTCCACACTGCCCCCTGCTGTTGCAACTGGTCACTTTCCAGCAGGGCATCGACCAATTCCTCTGTGAAGAAGGGATTGCCCTGTGCCTGGATTTGAATAAGCGATGCCGCCAACCCTGAGATCGTGCCTTGTAGTCGCTGACCCACGAGCTCGCTGGTCCCCAGCGCGGTCAATTCCGGCAGCGCAATGTGCGTTTGTGCCGGTAGCGCGGCGATTTGGGTCAAAAAAGTTTCCTGCTCGCGCACCGATGGGCGGTGGACAAGCAGGAGCAACAGCGGCATGTTGGGTACAGTGCGCGCCAGTGCCAGCACAATTCCTTGTGATGCCTCATCAAGCCAGTGGATATCTTCCAGGAGCAGCAATCGTTTTTGTTGCTGGGCATAGTGCTGAAAGATTTCCACCGTCAACGTGACCAACGCTTCCTGCCGTAGCCGGGCATCAAAGGCCGCAGTCGTGGCGTTGTCGACAAGCGGCAAACCCAGCAGATCGCCGAGCAGGGGGATGCGCAAGCTCCAACTCGGATTCGCCGTGGTTAGCTGTCGCGTTAACGTGGCGATCTGTGCCTCAACCCTCTGCTCCCCAATGGCTTCAAGCCCTAACAACATCTGCATCAACTGGCGAATCACAAAGTAGGCGGTGTCTTGCGCGGTACTTTGGCCGCCGGCAACAACCACGTGAAACCCCATGCCTTGGGCAAGCTGGGTAAACGCCGCGACCAGATGGCTTTTGCCCAGGCCGGCATTGCCCTCGATCCGCACGATCTGCCCCTGCGCGGCCTGGACTTGCGCGGCCACCTGCGTCAAAAGTGCTAATTCTGCTTCACGACCCACCAATGGAGTAGTGTAAAGCTTTTTGCTCATGTGTGATTCAAGCTGTGGTTGGAGCACCGCAAAGAGTGGTTGCGCTTCACTTTTCCCTTTGAGCTGAAAGCTACCGAGTGCCACTACTTCGTAGCGGTCACTAATTGCCTCGGCCACAACTGCACTGACGACGACCTGACCCGGTTGGGCATGGGTCATCAGGCGGGCGGCCATGATGGTTTCGTTGCCCAGCACGCCATAGGTGCGCCGCCCTTCACTGCCATAGGCACCAACGCGCATCATGCCATAGCTGATCCCAATCTGGATCGAGCTGATAAAGGGACACTCTGGGGGCGGCTGGCGCAGTGCCAACCCGACCGCGGTGGCGCGCACCATGTCATCATCATGGGCAATCGGCGCGCCAAAGGCGGCATAGAGATAGCTACCTTTATCCCCCGTAGTTAACTGAATCAGCGCGCCCTCGTGTTGGTTGATAATCCGTTGCATCCAGTTGACGTAACTGTTGAGCTTGGCCGGCGCTGCGCTGTCACCGTCATAGTCGATGCCGGTAAATTTGACAAAGAGCGCGGCCGCGGGGCGTAACTCGGCCAGAAAGCGCCCCTGTTGATTTTGAATCCGTTCATAAATGGCCGGCAATACCCAACTGCGGACAACCTTTTCCGGGAGGGGGCGCAACGGTGGCGGACGTTGCCGTACCGACGCGCGGCGCAAGGCGCTGACCACGGCAAATCCATCACTGCTATCTTCGGCTGCCGGTTGGGCGCGCCACGCTTCAACCACTAATTCTGCTTGCACCAGCGCTGCCGTTGCGGCGTCGAGCACTAGTTCCCCCTGTTGCGCCAACTGTTCCGCAGCCGCCATACGATCAAGGGTCGTGCCGGCGAGCACATCAATCAACTGAATGGCCGGATCGCCAACTATGAAACGGCGGACCATACCGGCCGCCAATGCGGCTTTCACCCCCAATCTAATGGTTGACCCGCCAGCCAGCGTGATGGCCTGGACGGCCGCCATGGCAGTCTGGAGGGCCAGGGCGGCGCTGACGGCGGCTAAAATCGGTGTATGGGCAGGATGGTTGCTAGAGGGGGTTGATGATTGAGTGTCATCATTTTCCCCAAACCAGCAGGTAATCGCGTCGCCGCTAAAGCCAATCACACTGCCGTTATACGCTTCAACCGCATCGATCAGTGCCGTGTAAACGCGGTTGAGCTGGCGGGTGAGTTCTTCGGCCCCGCGCCGTGGACCATAGGCGCGTTGCAACGCCCCCGTCAGTGGGGTAAAGCCGGAGATATCGACAAAGAGCACCGCTCCCCAATCCGTGGTCGGTAATTCTTGTTGGGTAAGCAGTGCGGCGCGCCGGTCAGTCGGAATGTACGCTTCTGCACTGTTCATCTTGTCATCCTGTCATCCTGCCATCCAGTCACCCCTGATTATACGTGGCTTGGCGTAAAGACCCAAGTGCATCCAGGTGACTATTGCTGGATCAAGTCAGGCGGGCGTAATGTCCTGTTTGTAGGGATGCTTGCAGAGCGGATGTAGTAGTGTCATTCACTGGGGGACAGGATGCGTAGTACCCCCCGTCCAAACTGTTGGAATCTGCGCTGAATCTAGCAGAAACCAGACAATTAGCCGATGCAGCGCGATTTATTTGTGTTGAAATGGGCCAACGGTACTATTGAAAGTCAACCAAAAATATTAGATAGTAGTAAGCGGAGAAACGATCACCCTATATATTTAAGGAATATATTTAAGGAGCCTTGACTTATGTCAGTAATACAAGTAATGTTAGTTGATGATCACGAGATGATGCGCCAGGGCTTGCGTGCCATTCTGGAGCAGGAAAATGATATTCAAGTCATTGGCGAGGCCGGCAGTGGCGAGACGCTGCTTCATCAAGTCCAGAATGGGATTGTGCCGGATATTGTGATTATGGATGTGCAGATGAAGGGGATGTCGGGTGTTGAAGCCACCAAGCGCCTGAAGCATTATCTGCCGAAGATCCAGGTGATCGGCCTCTCTGCGCTTGAAGAAGATCATGCGGCGTTGGCCATGCATCGGGCCGGTGCCTATAGCTATGTGGTCAAATCATCGGCTGCGATTGAGTTGGTGCGGATTGTCCACGCTGCCCATTCCCATGCGGTCACCCTGGCCAGCCGGGATGCCAACGGGCGGAGCAACCGTGTGCTAGTCAACAACAGCAAACTCAAGCGTGCCCGGAAGCATCGCACCCCGCATAACCTGACCCGCCGCGAACTCGATGTGATCCGCACCCTGATGTTGGGCTGCAGTAACAAAGAGATTGCGCGCCGGTTGGTAATTTCCGAGCGCACCGTGCAGACCCACCTGAGCAATATTTTTGCCAAAATGCAGGTCACCAGCCGCACCGAAGTGGTATTGGCTGCCATCAACAACGGCTGGCTGCCGCCCACCGCTGAGTTTGCGGCAGGCATGGCCAGTGATTAAACAGCTACTAATACTTACTGGAGAACAATTAATCATTAATGATTAATTGTTCTCCAGTAAGTATTGGGTCCTTACTTGCTTAAATTGCGGGCCACAATTTCGGCAATCTCATCCGGATGACGAGCAATCTGAACGCCGGCGGCGCGTAACGCATCCATCTTTTCGGCAGCTGTGCCTTCGCCGCCCGAGATGATCGCCCCGGCATGGCCCATGCGTCGTCCTGGCGGCGCAGTTTGGCCGGCAATAAAGCTGGTGACCGGTTTAGTCATATTTTCGGCAATAAAGGCCGCCGCCTTCTGTTCGTCTGTGCCACCAATTTCGCCGATCAGGATCACCTGTTCGGTGGCGGGATCTTCTTCGAACATTTGCAGCACATCGATAAATGAAGTGCCGTTGACGGGATCGCCACCAATGCCGACCGCAGTGCTCTGGCCAATCCCGCGCGCAGTCAGCGCATAGACCACTTCATAGGTCAGGGTGCCCGAGCGGCTCACAATGCCGACATTGCCCGGTGTATGAATATGGCCGGCCATGATCCCCACTTTGGCTTCGCCGGGGGTAATTAATCCTGGGCAATTGGGCCCAAGCAGCCGGGCGTTTGTCGTGTCAAGATAGGCGCGTACCTTGACCATGTCGAGCGCCGGAATATTTTCGGTGATGCAGACAATCAGGTCAATCCCTGCATCAGCTGCTTCGATGATCGCGTCAGGGGCAGTCGATTCGGGCACAATGATAAAAGCCGTATTCGCACCGGTGGCCTCGACGGCATCTTTAACGGTATCGAAGATCGGTACATTACGTACGCCCCATTCGCCCCCTTTGCCTGGCCGCACACCGGCCACCACTTGCGTGCCATAATCCAACATCTGTTCCGTATGAAAGATCCCCTGGCGGCCGGTAATGCCCTGCACGACGACGCGGGTATTTTTATCCACTAGAATGCTCATGCGTTCCCTCCTTGCGCGGCTGCGACCGCTTTCTGTGCAGCGTCAGCCAGGCTGGTCGCCGTAATCATGTTGGCTTCGGCCAAGATCCGACGCCCTTCTTCTTCATTTGTGCCGACCAGGCGCACCACAAAAGGTACCGTGACATTAAGACTGTTGATCGCCGCAAGCACCCCACGCGCCACTTCATCACAGCGGGTGATGCCACCAAAGATGTTGATCAGCACCGCTTTGACCCGCGGATCGTTGAGGATCACCCGCAGCGCGGCTTCCACCTTCTCGGCCGTCGCACCACCACCCACGTCGAGGAAGTTGGCCGGGTTGCCGCCATAGAACTTGACAATGTCCATCGTGGCCATCGCCAGGCCGGCCCCGTTGACCATACAGCCGATTTCGCCATCAAGATTGATGTAGTTAAGGCCCTGTTCACGCGCTTCCGCTTCAGACGCATCTTCGGCATCTGGATCGCGCAACGCAGCCAGATCGGCGTGGCGGAAAAGGGCGCTGTCGTCGATCGACACCTTGCCGTCAAGGGCCACCAACTTGCCGCCACCGGTGATCACCAGCGGGTTGATCTCGGCCAGGGTCGCATCGTTCTCCACATAAGCTTGGTACAGACCGCGTGCGATCTTGATAAAGCTGTTCATGTGCTCTTTGGGTAGCCCGATCCCCTCGGCCAATTCGAGGGCCTGATAGTCGCGCAGCCCTAAGAATGGATGCACGGCCACCTTGATAATCTTTTCGGGGGTCTCCTTGGCGACTTCTTCAATCTCGACGCCGCCTTCACTGCTGGCCATCAGAATGACGCGGCGTTGGGCGCGATCAAGCACTGCGCCCAAGTAGATCTCTGTTTTAATGTCGGCGGCCTCGTCGACCAGCACCTTTTTGACCGTCAGCCCTTTGATGTCCATGCCCAGGATCTGCCCGGCGAGCTTTTCGGCGTCATCGACATTTTTGGCCACCTTGATGCCGCCGGCCTTGCCACGACCGCCGACGAGCACCTGGCTCTTGATGACGACTGTGCCCCCCAGCCGTTCGGCAATTGTGCGGGCCTCGGCCGGTGTGGTAGCAACTTCGCCGTTGGGAATGGGAATGCCATACTTTGCGAAGAGCCGTTTGGATTGATATTCGTGGAGATTCAAGTCTCTGCCTCCTTGAATGCAGGTAAATAAACCGCAAATAAAATAAAATCGGAAACTATGGTAAAAGGTGCGTGGTTGGTCAGCTGAGTCGTCAAGTGGTGCACAAGGTTTGTGGTTGCGCCCGCAGGCGACAGGAGTAATATTTGTGGCTCATTTGACGAGCGAACCGAAAAGGTTTGTGTAATTTGCCACAGACGATTATAGATCCTGCTTTCTGAAGTCACAAATCGCTGTGCCGGTCACAGTGCGATTGGATAGCCCCATTACATATGGTAAAGCTGTCGCCAGTGCAAACATGGTGGCTGAGATGCGAGATGCATTAATCGAGATTAGCGTTAAATTTGGTGTTTCTGGTCAGCCTCTAGGCGGTAACCGACCCTTGCCGTCGCCCCAGCGTGACCGCAAGCGGATGCCCCATCGCGGTTTCTGCATCTCCGCAGCGTATTTCAATATGTTGCGGCTTTTCGGCTTTATGCAAAGGCGGGTATAATGGCATGTTGAAGTTGTATAAGGGTGTGGTTGCTTTGAAAACGTATGCGCAAGGGCGAAGTTTTCAAACAGAGCGAAATCAACAAGAGCGATGAGTCGACCCAATTATATTTATTGTCCCTATTGCGCCACCAAGCTCGAGCCGCGCGAACGCTACAGCCAACTGCGCCCGGTTTGCCCGCAATGTGGCTTTGTCCATTTTTTGGATCCCAAGGTGGCTGTGATTGGGCTCGTTACCCATGACCGTAACCATGACCGCGAGGTGCTGCTGATCCAACGGGGCATTGATCCGGGGAAAGGCTTGTGGGCACTGCCGGGCGGTTATATGGACGCCGGGGAGATGCCGGAGGCGGCCCTCCAGCGCGAACTGTTGGAAGAAGTTGGCCTGCAGGTGGAGATCCAGACGTTGTTAACGATCTTCCCGATGGTTACCAGCCAGCTGCCAAGTAACGGCATTGTGTTGGCCTATCATGCGCATCCCACGGCGGCCCTGACGCTCACCTGTGATGATGACGCCTGTGCCGCCGGCTGGTTCACGCCCGACCGTCTGCCTGCTGCGCTGGCTTTTGAATCAACGCATACGCTGTTGGCGCAATGGCAACGGCAATTGTTGTAGTGATTGGTGGTTTGCTTGCGTTCCGCGTCGTCGGCCATGAACTATCATGGCCGACGACGCGGAACGCAAGCAAACTGTATAGTATGTTTGTCACAACGATGAAATTTGTAGGAGTAAAACGGTGCAAAGTGCAACTGTAACAACCACCCAAGAGCCGGCAATGACCCCAGCGGCGGCCCAAGCGGTGCAGACGATATTGGTGACCGGTGGGGCCGGTTTTTTGGGCATCAACCTGGTGCGCCATTTGCTTGCGCGCGGTCATAAGGTGGTTACCCTCGACATTGCGGATTTCACCTATCCCGAGCGCGACCAGATTACCGAGCGCAAGGGCGATATTCGCAGCATGACCGATTTGATCAGCGCGATGCGCGACGTCGATGCCGTGATTCACACCGCGGCGGCGCTGCCTCTCTATTCCGCCAAGGATATCTACTCGACCGATATAGATGGCATTCGTAACGTCTTGCAGGCGGCCTATGATGCGGGCATTCAACGGGTGGTCCATGTCTCGTCAACCGCCGTTTATGGCATCCCGGATCACCATCCATTGCTCGAAGATGACAAGCTGGAGGGTGTTGGCCCTTATGGCGAAGCCAAAGTGAAAGCGGAAGAGATTTGTCAGGAATTCCGCGCCAAGGGCATGTGCATCCCGATCATTCGCCCCAAATCCTTTGTTGGGCCGGAACGGTTGGGCGTCTTTGCCCTCTTCTACGACTGGGCCAAAGATGGTAAACGTTTTCCCGTCTTGGGCAGCGGCAACAACCGCTATCAACTGCTCGATGTTGAGGATCTCTGCGATGCGATCTATCTCGCCCTGACTGGTGACTGTGCGATTGTCAACGATGTCTTTAATATCGGTGCCAAACAGTTCACCACGCTCAAAGAGGATTACCAGGCGGTGCTCGACTATGCCGGCTTTGGTAAAAAGATGGTCCCTTTGCCCGCCGCACCCATGATCTGGACGCTGCGCGTGCTGGAGAGACTCAACCTCTCGCCGCTCTATCGCTGGGTCTACGAAACCGTCACCGAGGATTCCTTTGTCTCGATTGAGAAGGCGGAACGGGTACTGGGCTACAAACCCAAATATTCTAATAAGGATGCCCTGATCCGTAATTACCAGTGGTATCTGGATCATATGCACGAATTTGAAGGCCAAAGTGGCGTCTCGCATCGTGTCCCCTGGAAACAGGGCGCACTCTCGATCGCCAAGTGGTTCTTTTAGTAAAACGTGAAACGTAAAACGTAAAACGTAATTCGTACAGTGAGCTTGTCGAACTCCACGTTTCACGTTTCACGTTTCACGTTTCACGTTTCACGTTTCACGCAGCACAAATCATTCATTAACCGTTAACTATTCAGAATTCAAAAAATATTATGGCACTAGGTATCGGCATTGTGGGATTGCCCAATGTAGGCAAGAGCACCACTTTTAATGCCCTGACAAAAACTCAAAACGCAGAAGCAGCAAACTATCCCTTCTGCACCATCGAACCGAACAAGGCGATTGTGCCGCTGCCCGATGCGCGCATTGACAAACTGGCCGAACTGGCGAAACCGGAGCGGGTACTCAACGCCACTGTCGAATTCTTTGACATTGCTGGGCTGGTCAAAGGGGCCAGCTTGGGCGAAGGGCTGGGTAACCAATTTCTCGCCAACATTCGCGAGACCTCGGCGATTGTGCATGTGGTGCGCTGCTTTGATGATGACAATGTCATTCATGTTTCCGGGGCCATCGACCCGCGCGATGACATCGAGGTGATCAACACCGAGCTGATGCTGGCCGACCTGCAACAGCTTGAAGGCAAGATCGACCGGCTGAATCGCCTGGTGAAGGGTGATAAAAAGCTCCAGCCGGTGCTCGATATTGCCAACGAGTTGAAGACAATGTTGGAGACCGGCAAACCAGTCGCCGCCCACCCCGACCGCGAAAGCGAAGCGTTTCGCGCGCTCAACAATGAGATGCGTTTCCTCACCGGCAAGACGGTGATCTACGCCGCCAATGTGGATGAAGAGCATCTCACCGAAGACAACGACTATGTGCGTTCTGTGCGCGCGCTGGCTACTGAACAGAATGCCGAAGTGGTCAAGATCTGCGCCAAGTTGGAAGAAGAGATGGCCGGGCTGAGCGATGACGAACGCCAGGAGTTTCTCAGCTCGTTGGGTGTGGAAGAGAGTGGTCTCGGCCAGGTGATCCGCAAAGGGTTTGATGCGCTGGGGTTGATCAACTACTTTACCGCTGGCCCCAAAGAGGTGCGAGCTTGGACGATTCCTCGCGGCTTCAAAGCACCGCAGGCGGCTGGCGTGATCCACACCGACTTTGAGCGCGGCTTCATCCGCGCCGAGGTGATCCCCTTTGCTGCCTATGTCCAATATGGCACCGAGAGCGCCGTGAAAGCTGCCGGGGCCATGCGCGTCGAAGGCAAAGAGTATGTGGTGCAGGATGGCGATGTCATGCACTTCCGCTTTAACGTGTAATCGTCCGATGCTTAACCTAATTGCGCAGCCAGTCACTGCTGAAAATTGGCTGGCTGCGCTTGACCTCGACGTTTTGCCCCACCAGCGTGAGTTCACGCCCTCTGTTGCCCTTTCCCTTGCCAAAGCCTACATCGAACCAAATGATTTTTGTTATGATCCCTTCCTGGTGCTGGTTGACCGCGTGCCGGTTGGTTTCTACAGCTATGTGCATTTGCTCTATGACACCACCTTTTGTTACCTCGGCGGCCTATTGATCGACCACCGTCACCAGGGCAAAGGGTATGGCCGCGCTACCATCCGCCACTTTATCACCTGGCTGGGCAAACATCACCCCGAATGTTCGGATCTGCTGCTCACCGTCCACCCTCAGAATACGATTGCGCTACGGCTTTATACGAGCCTGGGCTTTGTCAAGACGGGAGCGGCGCTTGACGATGAAGAAGAGATGCGGTTGGTGTTGGGGTAATTTTTCCTCACCATCAGCCCGATTCGAGGGTTAAAACCCTCGGCTATCATCTGCCGTCACTCCGTGACTAATCCGAATTCTATACTGAAGTCAAGTTGAGAATCGGAGTTTTGCTGGCTAACGGGATCGCGTGCGTCGCACTGACCGCCAACTGTTTCCAGTCCGCTAGATTCTTTGGTCAGTGCGACGCACGCTGACCGAAACTAGGGGTCTCATTCTGATTTGAGTATAAAGTAGCAGAATTGTCATTCCGGACCGGTTTTTGGGTGAGGCATCTCCATCGCGCCAGACCGAGATGCCTCGGCGGTACTGCCGGGAGCCTGCTGGGCGCGGGATGACAATGTAAACTGGCAAAATTTCGCTGACAGTGTACTCGCCTGCATGACGCTATGACCCCAATTTTCGTAGCCAGGTGACAGTTACTACCCGCCGTGGTTATGCCGGACAGTAAATACTGCGGACAGTGACTGTCACCTTTTTTACTGAACTGATCGTGGCGATGGCACCTACTGCTTTCGACTGCTTCGTCGCCAGAGATAGTCGCTACCAAGCAAGCCCAAGAGCGTCAGCCCAGCCAAAAACCACATTAGGGGTGAGCCGGTCCCTCGGCTACCAGTGACTGGTAATTGGGCCGGTGTCGGGGGCGGGAGCGCTGTGGCTGTCATGGTCGGCACGGCGGTGACGACGGTCGGGGTCGCCGGTGCGGTTGAGGTTGCTGTCGCTACTGGCTCCGGCTCATCGACGACAGGTGGTCGCGTCTCGGTTGGGCGGTCGGTCGGTCTTGGTGCGTCCTCCGTCATCGTAGCGGTTGGCGTCTCTGCTGGGGTCGGTGTCTCTACCAGCGGCGTTGGTGTGGCGGTTGGTGTATCAGCCGGTGGTGTGGGTTCCTCTTCGGTCGGTTTGCCGGTTGGGGTCGCGGGCGGTGTGGGTTCCTCTTCGGTCGGCTTACCGGTTGGTGTGGCGGGCGGCGTGGGTTCTTCTTCGGTTGGCTTGCCGGTCGGTGTTTCGGTTGGGGTCTCAGCCGGTGGCGTGGGTTCTTCTTCGGTTGGCTTACCGGTCGGCGTTTCGGTTGGAGTCTCAGCGGGTGTGGGCGTTGATGGGTCTACCGTTGTGGGGGTGGGTTCGGGGGTTGCTTGTTGGAGTAGGGTCTCCGCTTGGGCGCTGCCAAGGTTGGGTCCTGATAATAAGCGCGCGCTCTCTTCTTGTGCAAAGGCTGCTGTGGTGAAAAAGCAGAGCGCCAACGCTGCCAACCCCAATCGCGCTAAGGTTTGTCGATTTAACATAGATCTTCCCTTTATGGTGTCACAATTGCACAAGCACCACGCTTGTGCGTCAAGCCATTGACGCCGATTTGCCGGCATCTTACTGCTAATTTATATCCGCAGCCGGTGATTTGGTCCCGAGCGCACCTGTCCGGCGACGCACTCACGGCACAACAACCCGCAGCACTACAACCTGCACGGCGGCGGCCACTAGAATATTAACCAAGCCACCAACATCCCACCAAATCGTGCTGCTGGCTGTAAAGGCAAAGATGACGAGCACGGACGAAATTTTCAGTTGGCGGTGGCCAGGGCGGTAGGCCCCGCCCACCCGCTTCTGCTGGTTTGACTGTATTCAGCGCGAACTGACCTATATTATGGTTGGCTGAGTTCAATCTCAGCCCCCGTCTCTGGCCCGACTAGCGTCTCCGCGGGCAGCAACGCGCGTGTCGAAAGCAGGTAGGCGGTCACATCCCAATATTGTTGATCAGAGAGGCTCCCCGGCGCAGCGGGTGGCATTGTGCTTTGGGTATAGGCGAAAAGCTCACTCGCCGTCCCATAGGCGGCCAACGCCGCTGTATCCAGTTCGGGGCCTGTCCCGCCTGGTTCATGACACGCAGCGCACTCCGTGCGGTAGACACTTTCCCCATTGGTGATCTGCGCGGCCTGGTTCGCTGCCGGCTGGGCCTCTTCGCTATCCTGCTCTGCACCCGCTTCTTCTTCGTCGGCTTGTGTTTCACCATCCACCGCCGCTGCCATCGACACGGCAGCGGCCGTCGCCACCGCCACTGCCTCAGCCGGGATATGACATTGGGTACAACTGGTATTCGGCCAACCCAAGTGATACTCTGGATAGGGCACAGCTTCCTCGCGGCCGTGGCAGTTCGTGCAATTCTCGTACCCTTCAATCGGGTGCGTAATGACCGGCGCGGCGGCAATCAGGGTCGTTTCGGCAATGCTTGGCGTCTGGAACAACGCAAAGATGATGGCTAACACAATGATCATCACGCCAATCACAGCCGCCAACTGTGTGGCAAGTGCTTGTCGCATGGTTACTCCCTTTGCTGAACCTTATTATATTACACTAAATTGAACACTTCCATCTGGGTCTGCGCCAGCGGGATACCCAACTGCGTCAAGGCCGCTTCCACCGCGCCCATCATGGCCGGCGGTCCACAGATAAAGTATTCGTAGTGCAGCCGATCGGCAGGTAAATGGCGCGCCAGTAGCTCCGTGCTGATAAACCCGCTTTCCCCCGTCCAATCGGCCGGCGGTTTCTGCAAAACATGGACGACATCCAGCGCTAACTGTTGTTGGAGTTGCGCAAGCTCCTCGCGAAAGGTCACCTCTTCCCAATCATTACTGCCGTAGAAGAGGCGTAGTGGTCGTTTATCATTGCGATCAGCGAGGGTGCGCAGCATACTCATCATCGGGGTGATCCCAACGCCCCCTGTAATAAAGATATAACCGGGGGCGCGATAGTTGTCCAGGCTGAAGGCCCCATAGGGTCCATCAAGGTAGGCGCGCGTGCCGGCTTTGAGCGTGCTAATCTGGTTGGTAAAATCGCCCAGTGCTTTAATCGAAAGGGTCAGTCGTTTGGGCTGCATGGCGCTGGATGAGAAGGAGAAGGGATGTTCCCGAATGCCAAAGGGCGAGTGCAGAACCGTAAGCCAGGCAAATTGCCCTGGCTTAAATGTCATCCCTTGGTGGCCGTCGGGCCGCAGTACCAATGTCGAGGTCTCACCCCGTTCGGGGATCACCTCATCAACGACGTAGGGGTGGCGGAGCATGAGGATGGGCTTGACGACCCGTGTGTAGGCCAATGCCCCCACCCACGCCGCGCCCAGAAAGATCCACAAGCCCCGTTTATAGGGTTCGCTAACATAGTAACCGACCCCCACCACATGACCAATCGCCAGCCCCACGCCAATCGTTGCCAGCAAGCCGTGGCTGAGCCGCCAGGATTCGTAACTAATGCGCAGCTTCAGCCGCCAGATCGAGATGGCAATGACGAGGGCAAAGAAGAGTATGGCCCCAACCCCGGCGATCATGCGCCATGGCGCGCCGAAGAGATTTAAGTAGCGCAAGGTTTCGGGACTCGCGGCAAACATCACCAGTGGATGGGCCACCACCAGCCCAAAGCCGACCAGGGAGATTTGGCGGTGAAAGTGGTAGACCACATCAATGCCATAGGGCATCGTCACCCGCCGAAAGCGCGCGGTCAACAGGAATTGCATCCCCATCATCGCCAGGCCGACAAAGCCCAACGCCACCGAAAATTCGCGCCAGAAGCTACGCCCCGGTGGCGTCGGCCCAATCAGCAACACAAAGAGCGGTGCCAGCACCAAAAGCAGGTAAATCGCAATCCAAAAAGTGCCTAAAGTCAACTGTCTCATACGTTAATCAATTCCCCCATGCTATCTCACCTTTGCAAAGTGACTAAATTAACAACAGTCACTTTCCCAATCACCAGCCAAACGCCGTCAATACATTCCAGCCCGATTGATCACGCAAGGTGTAAAGATAAGCGCTCATATCGCGCGCGTCCTCGGCGGTCACATCCATATCGGGCATGGCACCACCAGGGCGAAATGACTGCGGATATTGGATGAAGGTAAAGAGATTCTCTGGCGTATTGGGCAACTCACCGGCAATATAACCGCGCTCTGCCCAAGCCGTCAGTGGCGGCCCGACATAAGCCTGGGCACCCGGCACCCCAGGAATCACATGGCAGGTGTGGCAACCATAACTCTGAAGCGCTTGCCACCCCCGATCGGGATCACTGTCCGCCAACAGGGTCGTCGTCGGCGCGGCTGTGCTTGGGGGGGTGCGCATGGCATCGGCACACGCAGTCAAGAGCAAGGCTAAGATCACTGCATAAAGCAGATAGCATTGGCCCAGCCCCTGTCGCCGGTGCACAGCGCACCTGCTTGCTTGTCGGTTTGGCAACCACACACCCATTGTTACAGCCTTTCTGCGAACCACTGACATTTCAAAATTTAGTAACGATTCAACGCATTTCCTTTCGTAGGGGCACGACATGTCGTGCCCCTACGAAAGCTGATCTGAACTTCTATCGATACCGCTACTGTGCCGGTTCTGTTTCTGCCCCCTCGGGCACCTGGTCTGCTGACACGATCCGCCAGAGTGCACCGGGTGGGTTATCCGCGGGGGCGGGACCGCCATAGTTACAGTTACAGGTGGTGACATAGAGGTTGCCCGCTTCATCTTCACCGGCCCCGGTCAATTGCAAATTGGTATCGACCACTTCAGCATAGAGCCAATCGCCCTCTGCGGTTTGCTGCAAGCCCCAAATCTTGCCGGAGCAGTAGTCGCCACTAAAGTAGACCCCGTTCAGATCCGGAAATTCCTCGCCGCGGTAGATGCCCAGCCCAATGATCGAACAGCCGCTGTGATCGGCATGGGTATATTCGGCCACCGGCAACACGCCCACCGCATTACAACTCGCCGCCTCGGTGGGGAAACAGTGGGTGCCCATGAGGAAATCCCAGCCATAGTTTTCGCCCCCTGGGCTGGCGGCGGGTTGGAAGTTGATCTCTTCCGAATGGTTCTGCCCAACATCGGGCAAATAGAGATCGCCGGTTTGGCGGTCAAATTGGAATTTCCACGGGTTGCGCAAGCCAAAGGCCCAGATTTCCGGCCGCGCATCGGGCAGGATATTCGCGAATTCCTGCTCTGTCACCCCAAAGAGTTGCAGCAGTTGCGGGGTGGTCGCCGCCACAAAGGGATTGTCGGCCGGAATGGCATAGGGACGGCCATCCGTGTTGTCCACATCAATCCGCAGCAGCTTGCCCAGCAAGGTGGTGAGATCCTGGCCGGCTTTGAGGGGATCGCCTTCCCAGCCGCCATCACCACTGCCGATGTGGAGATAGCCATCTGGACCAAAGGCGAGTTCGCCCCCGTTGTGGTTGGCCCAGGGCTGCTCAATTTGCATGATCACGCGCGCGCTTTCGGGGTCGGCGACATCCGGGTTATCCGCCGTGACTTGATACTCGACGATCATCGAATCGCCGTTGCGCAGCAGTTCGGCAAAGTGGACAAAGAAGCGCCCATTTTCAGCAAAGTTGGGGTGGAATTCCACATCGTACAACCCCTGTTCCAAGAAGGCATCAAGCACAATGTCGCTAATGTCCAGAAATGGCTCCTCCAGCACTTCCCCTGTGTCAGTAACAATGCGGATAATGCCATTGCGTTCGACCACAAAGAGCCGGCCACTGCCATCGCGCGCACTGACGACGTTGATCGGGTCCGCCAGTCCGTCGGCGACTTTGACCAACACAATCGCGGCCCCTAACTCGTCAGTTTCCCCTGGCTCCACTGAAGCCGCCCCAAAGAGCTGCGTCGGCGAGATTTGCGCAGAAGGCATCAATGGTGCCATCGCGAGGGGGGGCGTGGTCGCTTCAGTGGTCGTCACTTCCTCGGTTGGCGACATTTCTTGCGTGGCGGTCAGCTCCTCGGTCGCAGTCACTTCTTCTGTGAGTGACATTTCCTGCGTGGCGGTCAGCTCCTGCGTCGCGGTCACTTCCTCGGTTGGCGACATTTCCTGCGTGGCGGTCAGCTCCTGCGTCGCGGTCACTTCCTCGGTTGGTGACATTTCCTGCGTGGTGGTCAGCTCCTCGGTGGCGGTCACTTCCTCGGTTGGTGACATTTCCTGTGTCGCGGTCAGCTCCTCGGCCGCGGTCACCTCCTCGGTCGGTGACATTTCCTGTGTCGCGGTCAGCTCCTCGGCCGCGGTCACCTCCTCGGTTGGTGACATTTCCTCCGTCGCGGTCAACTCTTCACTTGCCGGCGGCGTTGCGGTGGCGTTCTGTGCCAAGATATTGGCCGTTGCCACTGTGGGTGCGAAGTTGTCTTGCTGAAAGAACGTCAGCAGCAGCACCACCATGATGAGCACACCACCGATCGTCACGTAAAGTAAATTTCTTTGGTTGTGCATCGATTCAACTCCTTTTGTCGTCACCTTTTGCCGCAGGCAGATCTGCACGGCAAAACAACTTGTGCGGCGCGTACTCGCTGCGGCAGCTTTTTCGTCTTTCAGTCATTTGCAACATCGCTGTTTTCACTAGCTACCTGGCCCACCTGCGCAACCTCGACCAGCGTGGCCTCATTGTCCCAGGCGTTACGGATGTAGGAGACAACCGCGGCAATCTCTTCATCATCCAGGATGTCGGCAAAGGCTGGCATCTCGCCCTGCCCATGCCGGACGATGGCAATGGCAGCCGTGGCAGCGTCTGCCGTGACCAGCGTACTGGCGTCGAGTGCGGGGTAGGCAGTTGTGCCCTGGCCATGCAATTGGTGACAAGCCGCACAGTTGCCGGCATAAACTGCTTCACCAGCATTGATCAGCGCGGTCGCGTCTGCTGGCGCAGCAGCTTCTTCAGGGACTTCGGCTGTAGAGGTGGCGGCCGGCGTGGCTGCAGCGGTTTGCGCCTGCGCCACCTGGTCAACCGTGACGGGTGCGGCCCGCTGCCCCCACGTGTTGCGGACGTGGGAGAGGACCGCTGCGATTTCCTGATGCGCCAGGATATCGGCAAAGGGGGGCATCTCGCCCTGCCCATGCAACACAATGGTGATTGCTGCCGCCGGCTCTGCGGCCAACACAACCGCACTGCCGGCAAGCGCGGGATAGCGCTCTGTCCCCTGGCCATTGGGGTGATGACAAGCGGCGCACGCGACGCGGTAGACCTCATCACCGCGGATGGTCAAGGCGATCTCACCAGGGGAGGCTGCCGGTGTTGCCGTTGTTTCAGCTTCATCCGCCGGAGTTGCCTCCGCTTCGGCGGCTGCGGTTTCCTCAGTTTCCTCCGGCGCGGCTTCACCCGCTTGATCACCACTGATTTGGTCAACGCTGACGGCGGTGGCCTCATTTTCCCAACTATTGCGGATATAGGAGACGACCGCCGCAATCTCCTCTTCATCCAGGCTGTCGGCAAAGGCCGGCATCTCGCCCTGCCCATGCAGGACAAGCTCGATCACCGCGCTTGGATCTTCTTCCGTGACCAGTTGGCTACCAGCCAGCGCGGGATAGCTATCGTTCCCTTCGCCCTCGCTCTGGTGACACGAAGCACAATTGGCGGCGTAGACTTCTTCGCCGGCGCTAAGCAAGGCGTCCGCATCATCACCTGAAACTTCCTCCGCCGGTGCTGCTTCCTCTGCTGCCGCGGCGGCTTCGGTTGTGGCGTCAGCTTCTTCCGCTGCTTCTTCACCTGCTTCTTCCTCTGTGTCATCTGCTGCGGCACTCTCCGCCGCGCGTTCCTGCGCTGCGCTCACCTGCTCGACAGTGACGGCGGCGGCATTGTTATCCCATTCCGCGCGGATGAACGAGGTGACAGCCGCCACTTCTTGATCCGCGAGCGTTGCGGCAAAGGCGGGCATGTGGCCCCGGCCATTGAGCGTAATGTCGATCACGCCCGCCGGATCTTCGGCGTTGACAAGGCCACTGCCGGCCAGCGGCGGAAAAGCGCTGGTCCCGTTGCCATGTAATTGATGACACGAGGCGCAGTGGATGGCATAGAGTTCTTCGCCAGCACTGATCAAGGTCGCGGCCTCGTCTTCGGTTACCTCATCGTCGGTTGTTTCGTCTTCGGCTGTTGCGGCGCTGGCGGTATCAGCTTCGGTTGCCGTGTCGGCGCTCTCCCCTGCTTCCCCCTGGCTGACCTGCTCAACGCTCACCGCGGTCGCTTCATTCTCCCACGCCGTGCGAATATAGGAGACAACGCCGGCCAGCTCTGTTTCGTCCAGGCTATCGGCGAAGGCCGGCATCTCACCCTGCCCATGCAGGACAAGCTCGATCACCGGGCTCGGATCTTCCCCGGTGACAAGTTGACTGCCGGCCAGCGCGGGATAGGTATCGGTTCCTTCGCCCTCATTCTGGTGACACGAGGCGCAATCGGCGGCGTAGACTTCCTCACCGACGGCGATCAGTTCCTCGTCGTCACCATTGGCTGGTTCACCGTTGGCGGCTTCTGTGTCTGCGCTACTCTCTGCGTCCGCGGTTTCAGCATCGGCGGCCGGGTCAGCGTCCTCTTCAGCCGCTGCGGCATCCGCAGTGGTGGCCTGATCATCCACCGCTGCGCCCGGTGTTGCCTCGCTCTCTGCGGCGGGTGCTTCTGCTGTCCCCGCTGCGCTTATCTCAGCGGTGGGCAGTGGCTGGCGCGGGTCGATGGGGGTTGGCGTCGGGGCCTGAATGGCAGTACAACCTGCCAAGAGGAGCACGACTAGCCCGCGGCTCAGCTGCTTCCATCCGGTCAATTGAAACATGAATCTTCTCCTATCACCTACTCTACTGCTCACTCATGGCGTCGATGTCGGCTCCGCTTCAACAGGCTCCGCTGCCGCCTGTTCGGTTGCACCGGTAGCTCCTAGCCGCAACGCCATGAGCACGGGGCGCTCGCCAATCCCAACGGGGAAGATGATGGTGTCGTTGGCCACGGCGGGCCAAGCGATAATGCCGCCGGGGGCTGAAAATTCCCAGACAATCGCCCCATCTGCCCGCGCCAGGGCGTAAATTGTGCCATCAAAGAGGGCGGTAAAGACGAGATCGTTGATGACGGTGGCGCCGGCAAACCCACCCGGTGCATCAAAGGTGGTATTCCACAGGATCTCGCCGCTCTGCACATCCAGCGCAACTAATTCGCTGGTGGCCTCGGGCAATTGGGTGCGGCCCGTGGCATTGGCGACCGCTTCGGTGCCGTCAACCGCATCAAAGCCGGTGGCAGTGTAGGGGGTGGGCAGGTTGAGCACCGGTGCATAGATCACGCCATCGGCCAGGGCCATGGGTGTCTCGACCCCGCCCCACACGCCAGGCAGAACCGTGATCTCCTCCCCAAGCGGCAGCGCTTCCAGTTCATCATTCTCGTGTTCACCCACCGGCGTATTCCAGATGGTTTCGCCCGTTGCGCGGTCAAAGGCGACGACCCGGCCCAATTTGCCGGAGCCGATTACCAGCGCCCGTTCCGCCCCGTCGATGGTGGCCGTGGCAAGGATGGGGGGCGCTTGAAAATCGAGATCAAAGAGATCGCGCGGTTTGACCTGGTTGTACCAGATGAGTTCGCCACTGTCATAGCCGAGCGCCACCAGCGAGTTGGTGTAGAGATTCGGGCCAGGGCGACTGGCGGCATTGGGATAGTCGATAAGGCCGGGGAAAGGGGCCGGATTGCCGGTCCCCCAGAAGGTGATCCCACTTTCGGTGTCAATGGCCGGTGGGTACCAAACTCCCCCCCCGCCATTGATCGTCGGGTTGCCCCAGAAGCCCTCTTCCACCACCTGAAAGTTCCAGGCAATTTCGCCGCTCGCTTCGTCGAGGGCGTAAATCTGGCCGCTCGTCCCCGCAGCATAGCCGCGCCGCGATTCAACCGCGCCAATCTCGGCATCGACCGCCCCGGCCACGGCCGCGGTGAAAAGATAGCCGCCATAGGCATAGGGCTGTTGGGCCCCGGTTGGCCCGGCTAACTGGGTCACCCAAAGCTCTTCCCCATTTTGAAGATCAAGAGCATGAACCGTATTCTCGCCGCCTTGGGCAAAGAGCTTGCCCCAGCCAATCGCTGGCCCATTGGGACCAATCACCCGTTGATTGAGCCAGTGTTCCCAAATCACCTCCCCACTCTGCAAATCGAGGGCAAAGACGTTACTATCCAGATCTTGGAAGTAGACAACGCCGTTGGCAATCAGCGGATTGGAGGCCGCGCCGCCATAACTGCCAATCCCTGGAATCGGGAAGGTCCAGGCGATGCCCAATTCGTTGATCGTATCCCCATTGATTGCGGCATCAAGGGCGACGCGCGTATTGCTGTAGTTATGATTGGCCAGCGGCCACTCGGCGGCATACCGCTCGATCTCCGGCGGAATGGCCGGTGCGGCTGCGGCCGCAGTGGCCACCGGAGTAACAATGACGCCAGGCGTATCCATCGGCGTTGGTGCAGGTGTCGTGTCGGCGTCGGCGCGCGGGCTTGCACAGCCGGCCAGCAGCAGGAGGACTAAGCCCCACACGCCCAGCCGTCCGCCCAACAGACGAAGGTTATATAAGTTCATACGTTCATGCTCCTTGCTCAATTGCTTGGCACCTGCCTGGGCAAAACGATGGCGGCTTCGTTCTCCCAGGCGTTGCGAATATAGGAAATCACGGAGGCAGCTTCCTCGCTATCAAGTGTGTTACGGAAGGCCGGCATCGAGCCACGCCCATTGATGATGATATCGATCAAGGGCGCAGCATCGTGCAGGGTAACAACCGGGTTGCCGGCCAGGGGCGGGATCAGCCCTTCGGCACCGCTGCCATCAAGTTGATGACATTGACCGCAGTTCGTCACATAGAGCGGTTCGCCGGCCAGGATAATCGCCTCTGGCTCGACGCCGACGGTGCAGCCTGTCAGCCCCAGCAGCGTGAGCGCCAGGAGCAGCGAGTACCAACGCAGCCGTCTCCCAAGCAGTGATGAGCGGCGTATCGTAGCGGGTGGCGCAGTGGTAAAAGTTTGTTGGAAATTCAAACGATTGCTCCCTTACCTAGAACGAGTGATATGCCAAACCCGCTGATGAGTAAGCCCCGCCATAAATGGCACCCAAAGGGTACGGGGCTACAGAACAACGCCCCCTAAAGCGGGCTTTAGCCTGCGTTGTTCTGTAGCCCTGTGGCTTTAGCCCAGGGCGGTTTACCGAATCAATTATTTAACGTTCATACGCAGGCTAGAAGAGGAGTGCGCTTCAGCGTACTTGCTCTAGCAGGCGGTGAATGAATTCACCGCTTGTCCCTTGCTTACCAGCTATTCACACAGCGGTAAGATCAAACTTGGGATCAGCGAAACGACGATGCCCAGCAAGAAGAGCGCATTGAGCGTCACCCCCAGAAAGGCCATAAACCGAAAACGCCCGCCCGGCTCATCCTCATTTTCGCCATTGGTTTGTAATAGATGTTGCCAGTTCCGATAGGCGAGGATCAGGGCATAGCAGACGGCGGCGGCGGCCAGCACGGTCAACCCGATCACTACCCAGCGCGAGGCAGTGTAAGTGCCCCACTGCATCTGTAAGAGCCCATGCTCACAGGCGAGCGAGGTCAGCGCATAGCTCACCACAAGATGCAGACTCCAGATCACTGTGCCGGTTGCCAGGCTCAGCCAGAGCTGACGCAAGGTGACCGTCTGATAGGTGTGCGCTTCCGTTTGTGTAACCATCAAACAATCCTTTTTCGTTAAAGCATTCATCCCACCCCGGGCCCCACTGCCATTAAGTTAACGGGCGGAACGTGTACGTAGCGTCCCCAGACGCTGAGCCCGCCTTGACGGGGTTGCGCATCTGGGGATGCGCACTACTCGCTTAACTTAATGGCAGTGCCCCCCGGCCCCTCCCCGACATCGGGGAGGGGCCGGGGGGCACCTGCATACCCTATCGTCATCAAACCCGTTAAATCAAACGCGGGGAGAGATAGAGCGTAAAGAAGAGCGGCACCCAGGCAATCACCACAAAGTGCCAGTAGAGCCCGTTTACCGTCATGGCGGTATAGCGCTGCTCGTTGAAATAGCCCTGAAAGGCCCAGGTCCCGACGACGAGGGTTTTTAGCAGCAGCGCAATCATATGGGCGCTGTGAAAACCGGTAATCGTCCAGACCATGGAGGTGTAGGCATTGGTCGCCCAGTTGTAGCCGAGATTGCTATACTCGATATATTTGAGCACCAGAAAGATCAAGCCCATGACAAAGCTGACCACCAGGCCAACCTTGAGCCGCGTCTGGTTGCCCTGCCGAATGCCCTGATCAGCGATATAGATCGGGATGCTGCTGGCAAAGAGCACCAGCGCATTGATCGACGGCAAGAGCAGATCGGGCGGACTCAGACCGTCAACTGGCCATTCCGCCGCGTTGGCGCGCAGATAGAAGTAGCTGCCGATCAATGCCGCAAAGACCACGGTCTCGATCATGATCAACCCCGCCATGCCCCACCAGAAGGGTGGCTTGACCCCTGCACTGTCGGCAACGGTGCTAATCGGCAGCGCATCCGCCGCACCGGCTGTCACATAGGCCATGTCCCGTTCTTGGGTCGTGGGCCAGTGCCAACGGGCAAGCAACAGGAAGATAAAGAACGCCCCAAGGGGAACCAGCCAGAGGTTGACCAACACGCCGATAAAGGTGAAGGCAACCGCCAGGGAAAGAAAAAATGGCACAAGGGTCGGGCCGGGCAGAAGCACTCGTTGCTGTGGTCGCGCATCCAGCACCGACGTGCCCAACGTTTCGCGACGGGTAAAGAGCAGCCCAAAACGATCATATTCCGGGTCATCCAGATCGCGCTGATAGTCCGCCTCCTGCAAGGGTTTCCACAACGGTTCACGGCTGCGCACCGCGGGAATCGTGCGAAAGTTGTACATCGGCGGCGGCGAGCTGGTGGCCCATTCGAGCGTCCCGGCCCCCCACGGATTGTCACCGGCGGCTTCACCTTGGCGCAACGAGCGTAGCACATTAGCCATAAAGAGCAGGATACCGATGCTGACGATAAAGGTGCCAATCGTCGAGAGCATATTCAGCCACTCCCACCCCAACCCCGGCAAATAGGTGTAAACCCGGCGTGGCATGCCCCAGAACCCGGTGAGGTGCATGGGAAAGAAGGTGACATTAAAGCCGATAAAGGTAAACCAGAAGCCCCACGTCCCCAACCGTTCGTTGAGCAGCCGCCCGGTGATCTTGGGGAACCAGTAGTGAAAACCGGCAAAAAGGGGAAAGAGCGCGCCACCCACCAGCACATAATGAAAGTGCGCCACGACAAAGTAAGTATCATGCACCTGCTGGTCAAAAGGGACGGCCGCGACCATAATCCCACTGATGCCACCGAGGACAAAGACAATCACAAAGCCGATAATGTAGAGCATGGGGGTTTTGATCACCAGGCGACCGGAGGCCATCGTGGCCAGGGTGGCAAAGATCTGAATGCCGCTGGGAATACCGATCACCGTGCTAGCCACGGTAAAAAAGTTGAGACCCAGGGGTGTCAAGCCGGTGGTGAACATGTGATGCACCCACAGGCCAAAGCTGAGAAAGCCAATCGAAATGATCGAGAGGACCAGCAGATCGTAGCCCACGACCGGGCGACGGGCGAAGGTGGGGACTATCGCGGCCACCATACCCAGCGCCGGCACAAAGATAATGTACACTTCTGGGTGGCCAAAGATCCAGAAAAGGTGCTGCCAGAGCAGGGGATCGCCGCCCGCCGCCGCGTTGAAAAAGTGCGTGTTCACCGTTCGATCCAGCGCCAGCTCAATGCTGCCGACCATCAACGGCGGCATGGCAAAGATGATCATAAAGGCCATCACCAAGATCGACCAGACAAAGACCGGCATTCGGTTAATTGACATGCCAGGCGCACGCATGGTGAGGATGGTGACCACCAACTCAATCGCAGCCACCAGCGCGGCGATCTCCAAAAAGGTGATCATCGTGGCATAAAGGTCGATCCCAATCCCTGGTGAATAGAGTGGCCCTGCCAGCGGCACATAGTTGAACCAGCCGCCATCCGGCGCATAGCCAAAGAAGAGGCTCACCCAGATGCTCACACCGGCGATCAAGTAGACAAAGTAGCCAAAGGCGTTCAATTTGGGGAAAGCCATGTCACGGGACCCAATCATCAGCGGCACCAGATAGATGCCAATGCCTTCCATAATCGGCACGGCAAAGAGAAACATCATCGTGGTGCCGTGGGTTGTAAAGAGTTGATTATAGAGATCAGGGTCCAGGAAGGTATTTTCGGGGATCGCCAACTGAATGCGCATTAAGATCGCCGCAAGGCCGGCCAGGATGAAGAAGATAAAACCGGTGACCAAATAACGGGCACCCACCGTTCGGTGATTGACGGCGGTCAGGAAACCCATCAGCCCAGGGGGTGATTGCCAGGTCTGCTCCAAGGTATCGAGTACGCTGGTTGGCTTGCTGTCGGTTGGTTTACCGGCGCTGGGTCGCCCAGGCGTCTGCACGGTGGTGACAGTAGTAGTCATAGTTGCTCCAGAACAGTGGCTGATGATGGTTTGAACATTCAAATTATGTTAGTTTAGAATCGATCCCAGTCACGGCGTGACGGCAGCTGGTAGCCGAGGGTTGATGGAGATTAAAAATTAAATTCGGCAAAAGGACCCCACCCGCGCCCCAGGGGCACCCGCTCCCCTGGTAAGGGAGGGGGCCGTTGCCGGGGTGACTGTTCCTCCCCTTACCAGGGGGAGGTTAGGAGGGGGTTAGCGTTTTACCCAATTATTTTCTTAAATCCCATTAACCCTCGGCGCGGGCTGCACTAGCAATCACTGAAGTGACGCTAAATAATCCAATAAAAGTTGTAGCTCTTCGCTGTTGAGACGTGTGGGCGGCATCAGATTGCCTGGCTTAATATGTTGGGGATTCGTAATCCATCCCCCCATACTGCCGCGATTGTTAGGCAGCGTGCCGGCCGCCAAGGTCTGGCGGCTGGCCACGTGCGTCAGGTCGGGGCCGATCCGGCCGTTGGCTTCGGTACCGCTAATGGCATGGCAGTAGGCGCAATCGGCCTGGAAAAAGATCTGCTGGCCCTGCTGCAAAGCTTCGTCTGCCGGTGCCGGGGCGGGTTGGCGCTGTGCTTCCAGCCAGGCTGCATAGTCAGCGGTGGATTGGGCCACTACCATGTAGTGCATTTTGGCATGTTGCATGCCACAAAATTCAGCGCAGATGCCGCGGTAGACACCTGGTTCGTCGGCCTGTAGCCAGAGTGTATTCGTTTTGCCGGGGATCATATCCATTTTGCCGTGGAGTTCTGGCACCCAAAAGCTGTGGATCACATCGCCGGCTGTCAAGCGCAGGAGGACCGGCTGACCAACGGGGATATGGATTTCATTGGCCGTGGTGATCTGGTGATCGGGATAGCGCACTTCCCACCACCAGCGCCAGCCGACAACTTCAATGACGGCAACCGGCTCGGTTGGTGGATTGGCCAGGGCGATGTGGCTACGTAGGGTAAAAAAGAGCACCGTCGCCAGCACCAAGAAGGGCATGATCACCCCACCCCACCAGACCCAACTCCGGTGATCGAGGGCCTGTAGATCGGGCTCCAACCGCGCCTCGCGGCGGCGGTGGGTAAAGACAATCAAGAGCAACAGCGCCGTGATCCCAACAAAAATGGCGGTGCCCATCCAAAACATGATCCACCAAAGCCCCGCAATGTTGGCGGCGGCAGGGCCTTGTGGCTCTAGGGTGGAGGGGATCGCCGGCTCGCGTACACTGGGTGTTGTACAGCCGCACAGCCAGAGGCCAGCGATCAGCGTAGTAAACAGGAACCGGCGTCCTACTGCCGCTAAGCCACGTTGGGGTTGCTGAAAAAGAAATTTCCTAATGCTGGTTGCAATCATTAGTGGCTTGACCTGTCCCTTGTCGTTGATTAAGGTGCGGTGGCTAACATTTCCGACATGAATAAGCAATTATTGTGTTTTATTAAATAATATAAGAAAATTTATTTGTCTTTATTTTTAACTTTATTCTTATGAAATGGTATAATAATGGAATGATTGGGATTTTTTGAAGGGAATAGGTATAGTGGGGAGACATAGGCGAAGTCATAGGAAATGTGGTGTAAACAAAAAAGGCCTCCGGCATGGGACGACAAGCTTCTTGCTCTCGTCCCATGCCAGAGGCCTTGGGCCTTATATATTAAGCACGCCACCTGTAATCGTGGCGGCGCGCAGGCAGATTGCGCGCTTTGTGCGTGCTAAGGCGTGACTGCTTGGGTCGCGGTAAGCGCGGTGGTATCGGTTACGCCAACCGTGTCGGTGATCAGCCCAAAGCCAGTGACAAATTCAGTTGCGGTGAGCCCATTCGTTGCCGTGATCGAGCCGGTGGCTGCGGGCGCTTCCAGATAGTCGGTGCGGCTGCGCGTCACCAGATCCTCGGCGCTGAAGGAGGCCACTTCAACATAATATTCAGAGGCGGAAGATTTGACGACATAGTTGTTGGTGCCGGTAATTTGCGCCCCGATGGTCAAGGTCGTTGTCTGGTTCTCGCCGTCAGCGGGGGCGTGTACTACGCTCACCGTCGCCTGTGGCGTCTCTAGCCCATATTCGGGCTTCGCTTCCTTACCCAACGGTTGGACCATGTTCAACCCGCTGAGCCGCGTCAGGAGCGAGGTCAGGTTGTTCTGGTTAAAGGTTTCGCCCGCGGCCAGATCACTCAAGGTCCACGTCTCTGTGTTGACCCGCGTGAAGTTGAGCGTGCCGTTGCTGTTGGTCAGCGTCACTTCCTTGGCCTCAGCACTGGGAATTGCCACATAGGCGGTGTCGATCCAACTGCCATAGTCGGTGCGCAGGTCAGTTGCCTGGATGTCGCCGGTTAAATAAACATCATTGCTGTCGGTGCGGCGCACGTTGGTGGCGCGGAAGCTGGGTGAACTGCCGACCAGGAGCGACAGGGTCTCGCCGTCCGTGGTTTCCAGATCAACCCGGCGCACTGCATCGGCCTCGGTTACCTGCAGGCGCGCGTGGCTGGCCGTATTGCTGGCAACCAACCGACTGGTGTTAATCAATAAAACTTTCGAGATCGTATCACTGGCCGAAACCGCGGTGACGGGAAAATCGTCGGCTTCGGGCAATGCCCACCCATCACCACTGCGCGCCACCTGCACACGCTTCTCACCCTCGGTAATGGTGATAGTTTGAATATCATCCAGGGTGGTTGTCCCAAAGATCGGGGCGGCTGAAGCATTGGCCCCGCGCCCTGGCCAGAAGACCACGGCGATCAGGGCGATCTGTAAAAGCAGCAGTCCACCTAGGATCTGATTGCGTCGATTCATCATAGATTCCACACTTTCACTCTTTGATTAATTGCTTTGCCTGGGGCCGCGTTAACAATTATCAATTGACAATTGTTAACGGCTTCATCACTAATCAGCTGCCACCGGCGCTAACGTGGACGGGCTCAGTTCCATCGGTTGCTCGTTGCGCCGGCGTAGATACCACAGCCCGGCGGTCAACCCCAAGGCGAGTAAGGCCACGGCGTAGTTGCCCAACTCCCAGCCGGTCTGTTCCCCTTCATCAATCGGGTCGAGCAGGCGGGTTGCGGTGCCGCGGGCACGGATGCTGAGCAGATCGGTATCTTCCACAGCCCAGTCAACGGTGTTTTGGGCAAATTGCAGATTGTTGAGCACCTGGTCACCAACAATCTGTTGCGAAATCCGCGTGATGAAGTCATCGAGGAAGCCGCCGCTGCCGATCACGATCAGGCGCGCCGTCTCTGGCGACTGGTTGATCTGGCCGGTGTCGGGCACGGGGGTGGGGGCGGGGGCGCTGCCATCGCTGGCCGGTGCCGGTGCCTCTGCCAGTGGTGACGGCTTGCCTTCAAAGAAGCTGGTAAAGCTACCCTGCACCGTAACGGCCAGCGGATAGGGTTTCTGTTCGCCAACCACGGCAAAGCCCCGTTCGGGGTAGAGGGCATAATCCGGTTGAATGTTGGGATCAGTCGTCGTCCAGGAGGCCGCACTCGACTGGAGCAGCACGGTTGCCGTCCGCCCACTTTCTTCGGGCAGATTGGTCACCACCGGCGAGACAAAGTTCAATGTCACCGCGGGCAGGCCAGAGACCACCGCTTCGCCGCTGGTCATGCCTTCCTGCCGTACATCGACAAAGAAGGGGAAATCTGCGACGACATATTGTGGTTGCCCACCGCCCACCGTGTTGGGGTCAGGCACCAGGAAGGGCTGATTCTGATCATCCATCACCAGCGCCGGTTGTACCTCAATGCCATAGTGTAGCAGCATCTCATTCAGCGTGCCGTCGAGGGGCTGTAAGGCCAAGCCCTGGGTAAAGGGATCGACGTTGATGCTATAGTTGCCGGCGGCAACAATCACCGCACCCCCACGCATGAGGAATTGGTCAATGGCAAAACGATCCTTGTCGGTCAGATTCTGGGGCATCACCACAAAGAGCGTGTCAATATTGGTCGGAGCCTGGCCGGTCGAGAGATCAACTGCCTGGACGGTGTATTCCTGGCTCAACTGTTGTTGAATGTTCGCCCATGACGAGAGCGGCTGCTGCTGTTGGCCGAACATATCCTGGGTGGGGGTCGCCGGTGGCGTCCACAGGCCCACCGTTTTCAGGAAGCCGGCCGAAGAGCGTTTGAGCGCGGTTTCGATGGCCGTGCGCACCCCCCCTTCGCTTAGATCGTTGGAAGGGTAGATGAGCTGCTGTTGCTCGCCATTTCTGAGCACCATGTGCAGATAGTAACTTTGATCCGAGAAGAGCGAGGTCAGATAGGGCTGCAACCCATAACTTTCATAAAGCGACTCGCGGGTGACGCCGCTGGCCGGATCGTCGGGGTTGATCTCATTAAAGATCAGCTTGCCATTTGACTGCGCCGCTACATCGGCGGCCACATCGCGGATGGTCTGCGGCGCAGCCTGTAATTCCGGGGGCAGCGTCTCGAGTGGGGTAACCAGCAAACTCAGTTCAACCGGCTCACTGAGCGCGGCCAACACAGATTCAACACTCTGGAAGCCATAGACCACCTTCTTGATGGCGCTGGTCAGGTCATATTCCAGGTTACGCAGCCGCACATCAACGGTGCCATCGCGGTTGGGGGTAATCTCAATCAACTCTTGGAAGTTGATCACAATATTCTGGTCGCCATAACGGACCAAGATATCAAAATAGGAGTTGATCACTGATGCTTCGTAGCGCCCGGTCACCTGGAAGGGGACAGGTTGAATGCCATAGGTCTGATTGGCTTCGGTCTCCAACTCCTCATCGTTGGCCGGATCAACCACCTCGGCGATGACGCGGCCATTGCCGGCGATCTCATATTCGCGCAGCAGGTCAACGATCTGGGGACGCAGCGGGTTGAGCAGCGGGTGGCTCTTTTCGCTGATATAGCCACGAACCAGCAGCGGCTCTTGCAAATTGCCGAGCAGATCTTTGGTCGTCTGTGAAAGACTGTATTGACCCTGGGCGGTCAGATCGACGCGCAAACCGTGCAGCGGGGTCATCCAGACATTGAGCAGCAACAGGTTGACGGCGGCCAAGGTGGTAAAGAGCGAGGCATTGCGCCGATAGGTCAGGGTGCGCTGGCCGTGGCTCCACCGTTTTTTGTCAAGCGTCAGCGTGTTAAGCAGTAAAAAGATCGCGGCCAGCGAGAGATAGTAGATCAAGTCACGCAGGTCGATGACGCCACGTTGAATGCTCTCAAACCGCGCCCCCGTGCCGATGCCACGCAGGACCGTATCCCAAGGCGCACCAAAGTATTCGACCAGGGTCGTCGTCCCAGCCAGATAGAGCAACCCACCCAGGATCGCGGTGGTGATCAGGGCGACGATCTGGTTATCGGTGAGCGACGAAACAAACAGGCCAATCGCCGTATAGGCCGCGGCCAACAACAGCGCGGCCAGGTAACCACCAATCACCGGCCCCCAGTCGAGCGGGCCAAGCATGGCGACACTGATTGGCAGCGGTAGGGTTAACGCCAGCGCCAAGGCCACCAGCGCCATCACCGCCAAAAATTTGCCGACCACCAACTGCCACGGCTTGACGGGCAGGGTCAATAACATCTCCAGCGTGCCGGCGCGCTGCTCTTCGCTCCACTGGCGCATGGTCAACGCAGCGACCAGAAAAATGAGCAGCAGCGGCATCCACTTAAAGAGCGGACGGATGTCGGCAATGCCGCGCACGAAGAAGGTTTCTACCCAGAAAAAGGTAAAGAGGGTCACCGCCAGAAAAGTGCCGAGAAAGATCAGCGCCATCGGCGACCCAAAGTAACTGTCGAGTTCTTTGCGAGTCACAGAAAGAATTTGTCGCATGATTAAATACTCCCAACTGGGTGATTACGAATCACGTTTTACGTTTTACGAATCACGTTTTACGAATCACGTTTTACGCACTATGCGCTAATTTACTAAAGACACTCTCCAGCGTCTGCCGATCACTGCGCAACTCGCGCACGGGCCACTGGTGTTTGCTGGCCAGTTGATAGATGGCAGGACAGAGATCCGCCTCACGCTGGCCGACAACGCGGTAGGTGACATGGCCATTATCGCCGGCCAGCTTTTCTACCCCTGTGACACCAGGCAAACCCTTGAGCGCGCCCGCTGCACTTTCCACCGCCCGATCCAGAATCAGCACGGCGTCCGCACTGCCGGCCAACTCATCCAACCGTGCGTCCGCGCGGACGGCCCCATTCATCAGGATAATCGCGCGGTCACAGAGCGCTTCAACTTCGGTTAGAATGTGGGTGGAAAAAAGGATGGTGCTGAATTGCGAGAGCCGCCGGATCAGGCTGCGGATCTCGACAATCTGGGTCGGGTCGAGCCCGACGGTCGGCTCGTCGAGAATCAGCAGGCGGGGGCGGTGGAGAATTGCCTGGGCCAGCCCGACGCGCTGGCGAAACCCCTTACTAAGTTGCCCAATCGGCTGGGTGAGGCGGTCGGCCAACCCAGTGGCATAAATCGCGTCGGAGAGGCGCTCACGTTGCTCATTTTGGGGGATCTGGCGCAGGTCCGCCATGAGTTTAAGATAAGCCTGGATCGAGAGCTCTGGATAAATCGGGGCGTTTTCGGGGAGGTAGCCAATGCGCGCCTGTGCTTCCTGGGTATGGGTCAGCACATCAATGCCATCAACGGCAACGCTACCTTCGTCCGGCTGCAAATAGCCGGTGAGAATTTTGATAATGGTGGTCTTGCCGGCACCGTTCGGGCCGAGCAGCCCGACGATTTCGCCGTCGGCAACGCGTAAGGAGACCCCCTTTAGGGCTTGTAGGTCGCCATACGATTTGACTAAATCTTGCACTTCAATCATAACATTTTCTCCTCAACTGCGGATGTTTTGCAAACGATTGGCGCTGCACAGTGGCAATGAACCACTCAATCGTTTTTAACCCGAGCGCACACGATCGGGCTGTAAACCCAATCCACGCCGGAATCTTACCTACGTGTTTTGTGCGTTTTTGTGGTAAGCTTACGCTATCTTACACCCATCGTATGGGATGTGAGAAGTTTTGGCCTTGGCAAGACTGCGAACTGCTCCGCCAATTCCATTGCGGCGCGATCTTGTACGCCGCCAGCGCAACCAAGTGTTAATTTTGCGCATGGGTTGATTAGATGCAAATTAGTGAAGTGTTAGCGAATTGTTATTCTTTTGGTCAGCAACAAAATCGACCAGTTGTGAAGCCATTGTTTTATCTGACTGTCGCGTTGCCAAGCCATCACCTGGTGCAGCGCGTTTCTTTGCCATATTGCAGCGCTCGCACCACTGTGCAGCCTGCCCACACCATGCGAAGCTAAGTTGAAGCCATGACGAATTTAGTTACTGCTGTCACCCATCAACAAATTGCTCGTTTAGAACGCCAGCACCGCCGGCTCCAGCAGCAGATCGATCATCGCAACCGGCGGGGCAACCGCTATTCCTGGGCGCGAGCATTGGTCTTTCTGTTGGGGACGCTGGTCAGCATTGTGCTCTTTTACGCCGGCTTGCTCTGGAGCAGTGGCCTGCTCTTTTTGGTCACCTTAGTCAGTTTTGGCGTGCTGGTCGCCTACCACACGCGCGTGGAAGAGAGCCGGCAACGCTTTCGTTTTTTACAGACGTTGACCAGTAACTATGTGGCCCGTATCGAACGCAATTGGGCGACCTTACCACCTGCGACGCAAGGTGATCCCGGTTATGATCATCCTTTTGAAGCAGATCTGGACATTGTCGGCCCTTATTCGCTCCACCGCCTGCTTGATACCACGGTGACCCAAGGTGGCAGTGACTGTTTGCGGAGCTGGTTAACGGCTGCTGCGCCACCTTTGGCCGCAACGCACCACCGTCAAACCCTGGTGCGCGAGTTAACTGCACACCGCCTGTTCCGCAATCGCTTAACTATCCTTGGCATGGTGGTCAGTGCCGGCGGCAAAGGCTGGCGTGCCGACCGCCTGTTGACCTGGCTTCAGGATCACGCCGACAACTCCTCGTTGCGGCCGTGGGTGCTGCTGCTGGGTGGGTTGGCCGTGGTCAACTGGCTTTTGTTGGGGGCGCAGGCGTTGGGTTTGGTCGGTGGGCTCTGGCAGATTACCCTGGGCCTTTACGCCGTGCTCCAATTCTGGCATGGGCGTGCGGTGGGGGAAACCTTTCACCAGGCCACTGATGTGCAAAGCGCACTGGCTCCGGTCGGACGGCTCTTTGCCTATTTAGAAGGGTATCACTATCGGCACGCACCAGGGCTGCGTGCCCTCTGCGCGCCGTTACTTGACCAGGCGCAGGCCCCGTCGCACCATTTACGCCGCGTGGCGCGCATCGCGGCGGCAACGGGCGTACAAGGTAACCCGCTGGTGGCGCTCTTGCTCAACGCCGCCATGCCGTGGGGGCTCTACTTTGCCTGGCGGCTGGCCGAAGAGAAACGGGCCCTGACCACGTACTTACCGGGCTGGCTGGACTGTTGGTACGAGTTGGAAGCGTTAAGCGCGCTGGCAACGTATGCCGATCTCAACCGCGCTGCAACCTTCCCCACCTTGCACGAGGATGACAAGCAGCCGCCATTTTGTGTGGTTGGACTTGGTCATCCACTTTTGCCACCGGCTGCGCCCAATGCGCCAAAGGTGCGCAACGATTTTACCTTTAGCGAATTGGGCGCGGTTGCAATTCTTACCGGGTCAAATATGGCGGGCAAGAGTACCTTTTTGCGTGCCTTGGGGGTAAATCTGGCGTTGGCGGGGGCGGGCGGCGTGGTTGATGCTACCCAACTAACGACGCGCCGTTGGCGACTGTTTACCTGTATCAAGGTCAGCGATTCGGTGACGGGCGGGATCTCTTATTTCTATGCGGAGGTCAAGCGTTTGAAGGCCCTGCTTGATGCACTGGCAGGGGCCGGCCAAGCTGGGCCGCCCCTCTTCTACTTGATCGACGAAATCTTCCGTGGCACCAACAACCGCGAGCGGCTCTTGGGCAGCCGGGCCTACATCCGCGCCTTGGTTGGTGAAACCGGGGCCGGGCTGGTTGCCACCCACGATCTGGAACTGGTGCAACTGGCCAATACCGTAGCGCAGGTGACCAACTATCACTTCCGTGACGAAGTCGCCGATGGCCGGATGTACTTTGATTACATTTTGCGTCCCGGTCCCAGCCCCACCACCAATGCGCTCAAAATTATGCGTAGCGCCGGCCTGCCGACGGAGGAGATGGATGGTTAGTTGGTTAGTGGTTAGTTAGTTGGTTAGTTGGTTGAGCTTGTCGAAACCAACTAACTAACCAACCACTATGCCTCGTCCTCGTCCTCATTCTCATCCCACACCGGATATTGCTGTGGTGGCTCGCCGACCCGTTCGACCAGGAGCGGATAGGCGCGCTGGGGGTCTGCATTGGGGTTCACGGCGTCAACTTTGATGTTGAAGCGCCACTCATCGCCATAATCGAAGAGATAGAGAAATTTCTTGCCCTTTTTGAGCTCCAACGCGGCCAGCGTCGTGGCACGTACATCGCGTATTTCCTCTTCGTCCGCGTCGTCGTTCTCCGCGTTGTCTTCGCCGTCCAGCTCCAGATTGAGCATCGCATTGAGCTGTTGGTTTGACATCGTCCCGATCACATTATCGAGATTGCTAAAGAGCGTGCGCGCCATCGCTTCCGGCATTCCCATCTGGGCTGCCATCGCCTGAATAAAAGCATTGCGCGTTGCCTCGTCGGTGTTGAGCGCGCTGAACATTTCGCGTAACTGGTCTGGGGTCGGCATGGGCAGTCCTGCGGCGCTTAGCCCAGGGAGTGAGGAAAAGGCGGCAAGATCATCCTCTTCATCCTCTTCTTCGTCAATTAAGTCATCATCATCGTCAAACTCATCATCCTCGTCATCGAGCGCCGCCCATGGTGACACGCCATCGGGCAACGTATACTCGCTGGCGCGATCCCACGCTTTGCCACTCATAAAAAAAGAGTAGAGATGATCGTTGTCAAAATCGAAGGCCCGCTGGATTGCCATGTGTAAATCCTGTAGCGTGGCGCTTTCGGTGAGTTCCAGTTTACGCCAGGTCTGCTCATGACCGGGGAGCGAAACGTGAAAGATATAACTTTTCATAGTGCGCCTCCTTTGCGCCTGTTAAATTAGCAGAGCTTTTACCCGCAATCTTAGCATATCAGGCCCGAAATGCGAATCGGGTGCTGGTTCTTCATGGGCATTTCTACAACGCAGAACGCAAACAGCGCCGGCATGGTTAGATGCCGGCGCTGCTGGTGGATCAGGTTGCTACGCTACTGCTGTAAGCTGTTAGTCCGCTGTTTCCTCAGCGGGCACAGCCGTCTTGGCCGCGGCCGCCACTGTGGGGAGCGGCGTCGCGGTCGGGGCGGTGCCGGTGAAATCGAGGGTCGTCGCTGCCTGCAGGCCAAAGCCATTCGTGGCCACCACAATCGCGACGCGGCCAGAGCCTAGCAGAACTCCGCCTGGCGTCGTCTCCGGCATGACAAAGGTAATGGTAAAGTTCCCATTGCCATCGGTCACGGTCGAGCCATAGGGGACGGCCGCATCATTCGGGCCAATGGCACCATCAAAGATCCCCAGGTAGGCACTGACCGTCACGCTCGCTGGGTAACCACCACCGGTCACGGTCAGCAGTGTGCCAGGCGTGGCTGCGCCGGGCTGCACATTGACAAAGGGTTGTGGCACCGGCGTGGCCGTGACTGCGCTTGTGGGCGTCGCCGTGGGTGGCACAGGCGTATTCGTCGCGGTTGCACCTGGTGCCGCCGTTGCCGTTGGCTCGGGCGTGTTGGTCGGCGTGTTGGTCGGTGTGGGTGCGCCGGCCGTGTAATTCAGGATGGTGGTTGCCTGGGCCCCGAAGTCGTCGGTTGCCACCATCACCAAGAGTTGACCCGTGCTGATCAGTTCGCCATCTGGCCAATTGGCTGGCAGCGCGAACTGCACGCTATAACTACCCGTGCGATCGGTGGTCGTGCTGGCATAGCTGGTCGGATCGGTCGCACTGCTGCGCACGCCCACGAGCGCACCCAAGTGGACATTGACTGTTGTGTTGGCCGGGAAACCACCACCATTGATCGTAACACTGGTCCCTGGGCTACCAGCCCCTGGCTGCACATTGGCCGACGGTTGAATGACCGTGGGGGTGGCTGTCGGCAGCGCGGTGTTGGTGGGGGTCGCCGTGGGCGCGACCGGTGTATTGGTCGGCGCTACGGGTGTTGCCGTCGGTGGTACCGGGGTTGGCGTTGCGGTTGGCGGTACCGGAGTTGGGGTAACAATGTCACCAATCCGATCCCAGTCAAAGCGGACGCGCGCCCCACCACGACGTTCGTAATATTCAACCTTCAACTCGTGCCCACCCCGTAAGTCGAATTCTAGGGTGTAACCATTGTTGTAATCATTTTCGTGCCATTCATCCAGCACACGATTGCCGTCGATGTAGAAGCGGACGCCATCATCGGCGCGGATGCTGAAGCGATAGCGGCCATCATTAAAGTTGACCCGTCGCGTCCAGCGCACAGAGAAGTTGTCATTGTCGATCCGTGAATCAGGTGAACCGCCCCCCCAGTTAAAGTTGATCTCATCATCATTGCGGCGGAAGCGTGGATCGTCGTCGAGATCACGATTATCGTAATATTCACCCTTCCAGTCGGGATAATCGTCATCATCATCGTCGTCATCATCGTCACGCTTGATGCGTTCCCACCAGAGGGCGGCCCGCGCGCCACCGGTCTCTTCAAAGTATTCGAGGCGGATGGTGCTGGTGCCGTCATTAATGTAACGGTCAGCGGTGAACTCGCGTTCGCTGCCATTCTGCCACTGATCGATGATCAACTGGCCATCAACAAAGAGGCGCGCCCCATCATCAACACGTACATGGAAGCGATAGGTGCCACTGTCAAAGCTGATCGAGCGGCTCCACCGCACTGAGAAGTTATCGTTGGGGATGCCTGCTGCCGGCGACCCGGAGCCCCAGTTGAAATCAATCGAAACATCATTGCGCACAAGGTTCGGCGAACCACTTAACGAGCGGTTGGCGAAATATTCACCGCGCCAGTCGGTAATCGGTACGCTGGTGACCGGCACCCCGGTTGGCGGTACCGCCGTTGCGGTTGTGACCGGCGTGGTCGATGGTTGCACAATCGGCGCGGTGCCTTGGAAGCTCGTGTAGTTGCTGGCGACCCAACCGCTGGTCCCATTGTTGAGTTGCACCAACAGCCAACTGCCACTGCTGTTCTGGCCACGCACGGTGACAATGGTGCCATAACGGACCGCCGTCACAATGGCATACGCCGTCGAAGGGCCACTGCGCACATTGAGTGCGCGGCTGGTGATAAAAGCCTGATCTGGCCCCAGTGGCACGAGGGTTGCGGTTGGCGCAGGGGGCTGTGTCGGCGCGGCCGTGGTTGCCGTTGCCGCCGCAGTGGTCGCGGTGGGGGGGACTGCTACGGTTGGCACACTAGTTGGTGATGCGGCCGCCGTCGGGGTAAAGGTGGCCGGCGTTGTCCCTGTGCTAATGGCCGTAACCGTGGCCGTGATGGTTGTTGCCGGCGTGGCCGTATTCGCGGTCAGGGCCACCTGTAACGGCGCGCTGACGCGCAAGCCGCTCTCCGCCGATTCGGCGATGACGACTACGGTGGTAAAGACTAACCAACGATCTTCGCTGGGGAAGGTAATGGCGGCGGCAAAAGCCCCATTCTCATTGACCGTTGCCACCCCAAAGCTCTCCTCCAGCGCGGTTGCGCCTTCGGAAGAGGCCAATTTCAGGGTGATCACATCTTGTGCCTGCCAGCCGGCCCCGGCGATGGCAATTGTCGCCCCTGGGGTGGTCGTTTCCGGCGCAATCGAAATCACGGGATTTGGTACTGCGGTGGCTTCCCCGGCGGTGCCATCTTGTGCATTCAAAATGAGTTCCAAGGGGAAGGCACAGCCGCTGCTCAACAATAGGATTGACAGTAAGAGCCCAACAAGCAGGCTATGCCTGCGTTGCTTTGGTAAGAAAAATAAACGACGATTTGGTTGTGGTTTCACGACAATTTCTCCTCTAAATTCGCTCCGCCAATACTCGGGGGAAGTTACGGCGGATGGTGCTGGTGTGACACAGCTGTTGCGCCGGTTGACGATACCGTACACAATAGCCGCCGTGCGCGATAACTGTCCACTTTACTGACAGTTGTGCCCACCAATTTGTTCCCACCAGTTTCAGGTGGTTGCTGATCATGTTTGCTGCTTATACGCTATGCGTAGCGGCCCATGAGGCGTATTCCTGTTACCCACTGGTTTTAGGACACAGACCGTGATCTTGATTACTCTATAACATTGTGGCGGAGGTGGCTAGTAGTGAATCACCCAAAGTGGCGGGAGCGTAGGTGATGCGCCCGCGAGGGCGCCAATCAAACATTTTGCATCAAACACAACTTAGCGTAAAATGACGTTATGCCAACCATTCTTTATAGCGGTCCATACCGCTTCTTCTTTTATTCGTTTGATTGCCGAGAACCATCGCATGTGCATGTGGAACGTGATGAGAATGTGGCTAAGATTTGGCTGACGCCGATCCGGATCGAAAGTACCGGTGGTTTCAAGCGGGCTGAAGTGAATCGAATCTTGCGCTTGACTGACGAAAAACGGGAAGAGTTATTGCGAGGGTGGCATGAGCACTGTAGTGGTTGATCTGCAAAATATTAATATACAAGATGTTGACGTCAGCGAAGATACACTCACAGTTGATTTAAGTGATGGGCGTTCCTTGAGCGTGCCACTTGCTTGGTATCCACGGTTATATGCTGGTACGCCGGCTGAGCGCAAAAATTGGCGATTGATTGGTCGTGGGGTAGGCATTCATTGGCCTGACTTAGATGAAGACTTGAGCGTAGAAGGTTTAGTCTTGGGTAAAAAATCAACGGAGAGCCAAGCCTCTTTGGCTCGGTGGTTGGGGCAACGCAACGGGTTGTCATCAGTATCAACATAGTTGGCATTTCGTCTACAAAATGTCGTTGACGTAAGCCAACAAACGTGTTATCCTACAACTACATACAATGACGTACTGCCATTGGAAATCACTATCCCCTGTTGATGACTGAACCGTTGGTGGGTACGTTGCTTTCCCGTGGGGATTCCCACGGGATTTTTTTGCTCTTATTCCTCTGCTTTACCTGTCCATGCTTATCTGTCCATCTTGCTTGCTGTGGGAATACTTCATATTGATGTAGGTGCTTATTTGTCTTGGCATTTAACTGCTTTAATACCGAATGCAGGCGATAAAAATCGCAGAAAAGGAGATTGTAGATTTGAAACCCGCTAGAAGTTTTATCAATACCCTTTATTTTGTACCATTTGCCATCTTTATCACTCTTTTCCTCTGTTTTGTTGATCCGTCCGTTGCCCGTGCGGAAACGGAGCCAAATGATTCAATTGCGCAGGCAAATGCCATTAGCATTGGGCTGGCAAATGCAGAAGTGGGCATAACCATCGGTTCCGCCACCGATGAAGATTACTTTCGCTTTACTGCGGAAGCCGGTCGAACTTATGTGATTGAAACCTATAATATCCAGGGGACAGGCACAGACGCGACCGGCTTATGGCTTTATAATAGCAGCGGTTCATTGGTCACAAATGATGAATCCGGCAATAATGGCACAGGCAATGCAAATGCACGAATTATTTATACATTTGTAACCAGTGACACTTACTATATCGCGGTTAGTCGTGCGCGATTTCGTACCTGGCAAGGGACATACTCATTGCGCATCCTTGCCAAACATAATGAACCTGACGCCGCATGGGATGTTGCAAACGACAATGAACCCAATAACGTGCTTGAATTGGCAAATGAAATTCAAATTGGTTTGAGCAGTGCCCAGGCGCACCAACTGTTCGATCATGCCAGCTTTGTTACGAATAAACCAGATCATGATTGGTATCATTTCACGGCGGAAGCCGGCCGAACCTATGTGATCGAGACCTACAATATCCAAGGCACAGGGACAAATGCAACCGGTTTATGGCTTTACAATAGTAGCGGTTCCCCAGTCGCTAATGATGATTCGGGTCAGCAGGGGACGGGCGATGCGAATGCGCGTATTGTCCACACATTCGTCAATCAAGACCTCTATTACATTGTGGTTGGACATGATCGCTTTGCCGCTTGGCAGGGTACCTATTCGTTGCGGATCCTGCCTCGGCATGATGAGCCGGGCGCCGCGTGGGAGGCCGCCAACGATAACGAACCCAATGGACGGCTGGAACTCGCCAACGAACTAGTGGTTGGCCGCGATCATGCTCAGACGCATCGACTTTTCGATCATGCCAGCTTTGTCACGAATGACGCAGATCACGACTGGTATTACTTCACGGCCGCAGCGGGGCAGACCCTGATTCTCGAAACCTTTAATGTGGCGTCCACCACCCGCGCCACCGGTTTGTGGCTTTATAATAATTTAGGTGCTGAGATTACCTCAGATCCAAATGGGAATAGTCGTACAGGTACAGCAACTATCACCTACAACTTTATTACCGCCGGTACTTACTATCTTTTGGTAAAAGACGCACAATTCCAGACTTGGAACGGTCAATACTCAGTGCGGGTATGTGTAAATTCGTGTCAACTTGCTGTCTATTTACCATTAGTAGTGCGCTAGCTAGTTCTTGTTGCGAAAGAGCTTGATCACCGCCAAGGCTGCGAGGAACGCAAAGATTCGCAAAGGGTTTTCTCTGAAGTTTCTTTGCGATTCCTTCGCGCTCCTCGCAGCCTTGGCGGTAGAAATTGCGTTTCGCAACAGAAATTAGCTAATCGTTGCTACCGGCCCGCTATGTTCCGCCCGCTCACAATGCATACCGCTCTCGCCGCGTCGTCAACCCCATCAACGCCGCTTCATCGACCACAATGCCCAACCCCGGCTCCTGCGGCACGGCCACAAAACCGTCCACCTGATCAAACGCCCGGCGACAAAGCGTTTCGCGGATCAGGCTGGGGGTGCGGTCGAATTCCATCACCGGCTCTTGTGCATAGGGCTGGGGATTGCGGGCCGGTGGACAGGGGGGCAGGGTTGCGGTGACATGCAAGGTCGCGGCGATCATAATCGGTGAACCCCAGACATGGGGGTTGATCTGAATGCCCAACGCGTTGGCCATTAGCGCGACGTGGCGCAACTCGCTGATCCCGCCGACGTTGACCACATCGGGTTGGGCAATGTCAAAGGCGCGGCTCGTTAGAAAAGGGGCAAATTCGTAGCGGGTGCGCAAGGCTTCACCACCGGCTATGGCCAGGGGCAAGGCCGCCTTGACCTGTGCATAGCCGGTTAAATCCTGTGCGTTGACCGGCTCTTCAAACCAGCGCAAGTCAAGGTCGGCCAGTTGGCGGCCAATGTGGATCGCACTGGTGGCATTGTAGCCTTCGTTGGCGTCCACCACGAGCTGGATCTCAGGCCCGATCGCTTGCCGGAGCGCAGCCACCCGTTTGACATCCTCGGTGATTGACAGGCCACCGACCTTGGTCTTCATGCCTTGGTAACCGGCATCCACATAGCCTTTCGCCTCCGCAATTAGCTTGGTAGGAAATTCGTCTTTCGTGTAATAGAGCCCAGTGGCGTAGACGGCGACTTTGTCGCGCACACAGCCGCCAAGTAAGGCAGAAATCGGTTGCGCGGCCACCTGGCCGGCAATATCCCACAGGGCAATATCAATCGCACTTAGCGCGCTGCCACCAAAGCCAACGGCCTGGTTCGCATTGTAAAGGGTACTGAAGAGCTGCTGCCAGATCAGGTTACGGTTGTGCGGATCCGCCCCCAGTAACAAGGGCGCAAAGATTTCGCCGATCACTGCGGCGGCTGGTCCCGTGCAACCTTCGCCCCAGCCGACAACGCCGGCATCGGTTGTGAGCTTGACCAGCCCGGTGGTGCGGTGATCGATCCAGCCCTGTGACCAGCCAAAGGGTTCGCCAAGGGGACAACGTAGTTGAAATGTTTCGATGGTGGTGATCTTCATGTGATCGCTTCTTCTGTGTAAGGCTTGCATGTGTGCTCAACTGCGTACAAAACGAAAAACCCAACGTCCGCTCTGGGGCGGTTATCCGGCAGGCCGCGTCCGCTGGCCTGCGCGCCAATGTGAGCCGGTACCCCCCAAAAGCTCTCCTCGCAGATGGCCCAGAGCCCATTAACGATGTCATCGAGAAAGCGCCCTTCATCTTCAACGCATTCAGCGATCACCAACTCGTTGAGGCGACCGCGCCGTTCAAAGTGGGGGATCTCATAGTTGCGCCGATTGCCGTTACGGGCGAATTGAAGAAAAAGGGTGGCGGGTAACGCCGGCCAGCCATAATCAAGCGCCGCAACGCCGGCAGCCACACTGCTTTGGCGCAATGCGGCTGGTAGCGCCTGCCAGGGCGCCCGTTCCTGAATGGTGGGATAGGGTTGCCAGCGCTCGCGCACGGTCAGTAGATCATGTAATTGGGTAAGTTGATAACGTTGGGCAAGCATCTTTCGTCTCTCTTCCACGGCTAGCGGGGGGGTAGACAAGGATACAAGTAGATCGGTAGATCGGTAAATCGGTAAATCGGTAAATCGGTAAATCGGTAACTTCTTTACCGATTTACCGATTTACTACCTATTGTATCGAAAGATTGACGGGAGGGGAAACACGAATTTAGGCTACGCCGGCCCATTGCGGGTGATAAGAAATCGCCGGCTCAGCAATGGGCATCTGGTCGGATTGCTCATTCGTGGTTGCTGTCATCTGTGCAGTTTGATCGAGTTGGATTTTGTCGAGTAATTGTTCAATGCTTGCCCGATCAACCGGGCGGCTGAGCAGATAGCCTTGGCCATAGTTACAGCCGAACAGTTTGAGCTGCCTGAGTTGCTCGACGGTCTCTACGCCTTCGGCCACCGTTTCCATGCCCAGGTCGTGGGCCATTGCAATCACGGCGCGCACGAGATCTTGATTATTGTTATCTTCACTCATCTTGTTGAGAAAGGTGCGGTCAATTTTTAACATGCGGACTGGGAAATATTGCAGATAGGCCAACGACGAATAGCCGGTGCCAAAGTCGTCAATATGCAACTGTATCCCCATTTTATTTAGCTGCTGAAAGAGCGTGATCGCTGCCGGCGTGCTGTTGATCCAAACACTCTCGGTCAATTCGAGGCGTAGCGTTGCCGGATCAAGCTCGGCTGCGGCTAAAATTGCGGCAATTTGCTCGACAAAATCGGGCGCGGCAAACTGCAATCCCGAGATGTTAACACTCATGGTCAGCGCTGGTTGCTGCGGAAATTGTAGATGCCAGGTTCGTAACTGGCGACAGGCCGCCTCGAGTACCCACTTGCCAATCGGTAACATTAACCCAATCTCTTCCGCAATGGGGATAAATTCGCTGGGCGCAATCATGCCGCGTTCGGGATGTCGCCATCGCACCAACGCCTCGAAGCCCGTAATGACATCGGATTGCAGCGCGACGATTGGCTGGTAATAGAGTTCCAATTCGTTGCGTTCCAGGGCATAACGTAACTCGTTTTCCAGTGCGAGTCGGTTTTGCGCCTGTTCGCGCATCAACTTGCTAAAAAGCACCCAACGGGCTTTGCCCTGGCTCTTGGCTTGGTACATGGCAATATCTGCATCACGTAGGATATCATGTGGGTGTTCGTAGCGTTCAACATCAACGACAATGCCAATGCTGGCTGCTACAAAGAATTGTTGTCCTTGGAGGGTAAACGGTTGCTGTAGCGCGGTCAGAATTTGCGCGGCCAGCGCCGTTGCATCTTGCTTCATACGCGTATCCTCAATGAGGAAGACGAATTCATCACCCCCCAAGCGCGCCACCGTGTCGCCACTGCGTAGGCAAAGCCGCAGCCGTTGCGCCAGCGCAATTAAGAGCTGATCGCCGACGGCATGGCCCAGGCTGTCATTGACGACCTTAAAATGATCCAGATCCAGGAAGAGAACGGCAAAACCGCGCCCATGATAGCGCGCCGCCAATGCAATCGCCTGCCGGAGTCGATCTATAAAAAGGACACGATTGGGCAGCCCGGTTAATGCGTCATGGAGTGCATCGTGCGCAAGCTGGGTTTCGGCTTTTTTCCGTTCTTGGACCTCGCCCTGCAAGACGTTTGCCTGTTGCTGGACTTGGGCCAGGAGACGATTATTTTCATGTAAGGTCATCATTTGGCGAATGAGTACCAGGCCGATGATCAGTCCAGCGGCTAACACGAGCCAGGAATCCTCAAGCTGATCATCGCGACTAGAAACCTGGGCAAGCATCAGGTAAACCGTAATGATCCAGCCGTAGGGTAGGTAGGTCAACCAGTGCCGTAGCTGTCTGCGTAACTGATTGTACGGTCGGCTGCTTGCGATCATGGTTGTTCTGCTCCAGTATGGATGCGCTGCGCTAGCCGGGCAGCTTTGCGCGATCCCCGCCAGGGCAAAGCTCAGACTAGCGGCCACCCACCCCAGCGCTAACCAACTTCCACTGCTATCGGTGCCCAACACAAACTGATAACCAAAATTGAAATCAGCGATCGTCGACATGCCAATCGCAAAGGTTAAGTAATAGAGCGGTGTTGCATGTTGCTCTGGCCGTTGGTGATAGAATAATAAAGATAAAGCCCAAAGCAGGACAAGATCCCCAACTGGTGCGATTAAGATAATGAGTTGTGTCGTCCCGCTGGCGTCACCGTGTCGTGCAATCAGTGGGCCAAGCCAGTAGCTCCAGAGCACCAGCGCAGCGGAGAGCAGGACAATTGCCATATCCAATGCAGTCTTCCAATTGGTAGTCCCACTAGGGGGGGCGGCTGACATCAACAACAGCCCGGTTAGCACAAGGGGATAGAAGCTGAAGTAGCAGAGGTAACCGATCACCGCTGCGGTTGGAAAACCCATTGCCAGGAGTAACCCGTTGAGGTTGCCAACGGTTATCATCAATTCGGCTAGCAGCAAAAAAATCCAGGCAATGGCAAGCCGGCGTGAAGTTGCGCGCACCTGCCACGCGCTATAGGCAAAGGCCAGCATTGCCAAGGAACTCCAAAGTGGAAAACCGGCATTCATCCAGAAAGCCTTGGTTGCTTGCTCCTGGATACTCAAAATGAGCATGATATTGGCGAGCAAGATTAATAGCGCCACCACTAAACTATTGCGCAAGCCAAGGGGCCAACGTACCTGCTTGATTATAGACACTTCACTCACAAAACCTTTTCTGAATTGCCGTTGATTGACCAGCTTTTACGCGATGCAATATACCGGGCAGTGGGAGGGCTGATCATCGACTACAAAAACCGCCTACACAAGATATCCTCAATCATTTCCAATCGAGCACTTAAGATACAGCAATCAATGCGAAATTGCACCAGCAACGCGCCCAGGTAGAGAACAGACATTTGTCGCAAATCTAATTACTGCACTGTAAAGTAAGTAATTCGAAATTCGCGTAGGGGCATGGAGTGTGGCGAAACCAATTCGCCGTAGGGCCACCACTTTGCTGCCCCGGTTGGGTTGGTCTCGCCACACCGCATGCCCCTACGAAAATCTCGGGTTACGTATGGCTGTAGTGGTACCTAATGTCAAATGGGATAGTCAGTAGACCACAACTGTGCACGGCTTGGTGGGTGGCCTGCCGCCAGTCACCAGGGCCCATGGGGCGTGGCTAGGCACAAAGCGTTGCGCTTTACGGATAGTTATCAGATCACCGCTGCTGTATATTTCGCTTCAATGTGCCCAAGGGCTGGCTTTTGTGTGAGTGCATGGTGTACCTGCTGCAACAGCTGTTCAATATCATAGGGCTTTTGCAGGAAGGCAACAAGATCAGTGGTTGGGAAGAGATCATCAATTTCGGCTTCGGTATAGCCAGAAGAAAGGATTACCTGTACCGTGGGATCAAAGGCGTGCAAGCGGCGGAAGGTTTCTTGCCCGCTAATCCCCGGCATCTTTAAATCAAGCAGGACTAAACCAATCTGCGCTTGCTGCTGCTGATAGATTGCGATGCCCTCTTCGCCCCCAGCCGCAAGGCACACACCAATGCCTTCAGACCTGAGAATATCGGCTACTACCTCGCGAATTGATGCCTCGTCGTCGATTACCAGCACCAATAACTTCTCATTATAAGTTGGTGTAAGCACTGCTTCCGGTGCGACCTCAATACGCAGTGGCGTGCTGGGTGTCGGGAAGAGCACAACAAAATTTGTGCCAATGCCCGGTTCACTTTCGACGCTGATGCCGCCGTGATGGGCGTGAATAATGCCCAAAGTTGCCGCCAATCCGAGGCCATGGCCCCGGGTTTTGGTGCTAAAGAAGGGATCAAAGATCCGTTTAATGGTCATCTCATCCATCCCGCTGCCGTTGTCAAATACCTGGAGCGCGACATAACTGCCGGGTGGTAATTCCCCTATCATGTAACCGCTGAATTCTCTGGCCTCGTCAATTTGCTGACAGTGGGTGGTAATCCGAACATAGCCGCCATCTGGTCCGAGTGCTTCGGCGGCATTGATGACAAGGTTCATCACCACCTGTTGAATTTGCCCTCGATCAGCTTCCAACAGGGGTAGTTGATCTGACAATTGCAGTTGCAGTTCTGCCCGATTGGAAAGGGCGGTTTCCAGCAGACCTGCATTCTCGCGGATTAGGGTATTCAGATCTAGTGCTGTGATTTGGAACTTCCCACGCCCAGCATATGCCAACAGTTGACGGGTGAGATCCGCGGCGCGTTCGGCGGAAATGATCGCTTTTTCGATATGTTCGAGCGCTGGCAGACCCTGGATAAGTTTTGCTTTGGCCAGCGAGTTCTGCGCCAACATCCCGGTGAGCAAGTTGTTGAAATCATGCGCAATGCCACCAGCTAACATCCCTAAACTTTCCAGCTTTTGTGCTTGCTGTTGCTGCTTTTCCGCTTTTTTGTCCTCTGTGATATCGCGGACAATTACTTGTACTTCATCTTCGCCACTAGGCGCGACGCGTGCCTCATAATCACGGAGGAGGCCGGTTTGACGATGATGCATCTGATACTCATAGAGCTGCTCCATCCCGCTCTCTAGTGCTTTTTCCGATGCTTCCATGCTGATGCGGGCAATGGCCGGGGGTAAGATTTCCCCTACATGTTTACCGATAAATGCTGCGCTCGGCATAAAACGGCCAAATTCTTTCGCTGGCTTAAAATCGGTATAGGTGCCATCACGTTTGCGTCGCAATACAGCATCTGGAATTGTCTCTAATAAGGCCCGGTGGCGACGTTCGCTGGCCTGTAACGCATCATCAGCTTGCTGACGTTGCCTAAAAAGCTTTACAAAGCTCCGCATCGCCAATAGTGCTGTCAACATAAAGAGCGCACTGGTTGCGATTAAGAATTGATTCAAATAAGTGAGGCTGGCGTTCCAACGGTCAATCTGTTGGGTGAAATCACGCTCACTGAGGATGAGCAGGTTATAAAGCATCGCTTCCCTGCTCTGTATTTCGTCGGGATCCCTGGCGCTACCCCCTAGCACATCTTGGGTGGCACGCCACTGCTGGTGAAGCTGGGCCAACTGCTCCTGTGCCACACGATATTGATCTGTCTTCGGATAGAGTATTTCCAGTGCTTGAAAGGTCTGTTCAACACGCTCCCACTGTTGGGTAAGCGTCGCTGCAGTCTGCTGGTCGCTCTGTATCAAATCTGCTTGCAGATGATATTCATATTGTAACTGCATCAGGCCGGCGATGATTTGATGTTCGCGCTTGGCACTTATGGCACCTTGCCTGACGACAAGTTGGCGGTTAACGATCAGCATGCCACCGATAATTGCGAATAAAAAAGTAAAAAACAAAGTGCCAAAAATCATTGGGTTGGTTGATACAAACGTTTTTAGATAGGTAAGCCTCATCATATTTGCCATGTTTATTAATCAAGCCGTTGCACGCTTTTGCCGCTGATAAGGATAACTTTTTAAGGATAACTTTTTTTTATGTGATTGGCATCGGCCCTATCACCGATCTCCTGTCATGCGGATCGGTTGCCTCCCCTGACTATTGGCAAACTTTAAACGATTGTGTTAAAAATTTGTGATCAATGAGTCAACTGCTATTATAACCACGATTTAGTCGCAGTTAATCAGCGGATTGACGGGATCTTTGCCTACTTGAATAGTGAGTTTTTGTCCTGGTTAATTGGCCAGGATTGGCGGAAGATCCCTACGGTGCTGCATCTGGCTTGTGTGATAGACTGCTGCTGGTCGGGGTGACAGTCGGCAAGATTGGGGCCTCTGCCCGGATCAGGTACAATGCCCGCACTGCCCTGTAATTTGTCTAATTTTACCCATTAGCACGTGCTCCAGTGCAAAGGGTGTTAATTTATGCGAAAGTCCCGTATCACTGTTTGCCAATCTCTGTTGCGGTTAGACGCATTGCGCGGTTTGCCGTACAGTCGAACAAAATAAGGAGTAAGTAATGTCAATCGCGGAAAGTAATCTGGCGACGAACGACATCATCGACTATCTCATTGGGATTGAGCCCACTTCCCCCTTGCACGCGGTACGCGCGCTCCGCCCCGACGTGGTGCAGTACACACAAGGTAGTTACGACGCTTTGCTCACCCCTGCCGATCCTGGCGATCTCTCGTTGGTCGAGCGCGCCCAGGCGGCGCTGCGGACGGCGGCACTCACCCCTAATGCTACCCTGGTCGCACATTACCGTGCCCGGCTTGCCCAACTTGGCGAAGCCGACACCGCGATTGATCAGATCGAGCAATTTACCGATGGGATAACCTTTTCCCCGCGTACTGCCGCCATCCTCCACCATGTCAATCTGTTAACGACCGCACCTGACACGGCAACGCCGGCCCATCTGCAGAAATTACAGAGCCAAGGGCTAAGTGTGCGGGCGATTGTGGCCCTTTCGCAGTTAATCGCCTTTGTCAGCTATCAAGCGCGTGTCATCGTGGCGCTACAGTTATTAGGAGAAGCAGCAGCATGAACCAGCAAATCGGCTTTACAATGGCGACTTTGGGGTGGACGGCCTGGCTAGAGCCGCTCGACCTGGCCGCTGCTACGCCGGCGCAGGTGGCCGTCTTAGAGGAGAGCACGCCAACGGCGAAGACTTCACCCTATTACCTATTGCTGGTCCAAGATGTAGATGCGTTGCGCGAACGCTCGCGCCTCTACAACGCGATTATGTATGGCAAACGGGGGCTACGGCGGGCTGATCGTGAGTTGGGCGCAGTGGCGACCTCGCGTGTCAATGGCTGTGTCTACTGTGCTTCTGTCCATGTCCAGCGCTATGTGCAGCTGACCAAACAACCGGAAATTATGGAACGCATCTTGGCCCAAGGGGTCGAGACTGAACTCGATCCCCACGACCGCGCGATCGTTGATTATGCTGTCAAGCTGACGCGCACGCCCCACTTAATGACCAAGGCCGATCTACAACCCTTGCGCGCACTTGGACTGGACGCCGGCGAAATTTTTGATCTCACCAACGCGGTGGCGATGTTTGCCTGGGCAAACCGGCTGATGTTAACCCTGGGCGAACCCGTGCCGACCGATTAACGTGCGCGACGCAGGCGGTGTCGCGTGAAGATGCGAAATATCGACAAAATGTCAGCACAATGTCAGATTGATTTTGCAGAACTTATGGTATAGTATCCTCTGTTGTTCCAACCGGCAGCAATGGCGCTGCCGGAAAATCTTTCTTCGATGATGAAGGGAAAATCCAATGCCAAATGTCTCTCTGTTGATCCAGGATCGCGCTGCTGCTGCTTACGCAAGTGAACTCGACTACGCCATCTCCATGCATTTTAGCGCCGCTCACCTGCCATGTGGTTCCAGCCCGTCGCTAATTGCGGAACAAACGCCCAACGAAAGTACATCGCCATTCTCACGCACTGGTCAACGTCGGCCCAGTGATAGCATACAAGCAATGGCTGCTGCCTAAACCCGATTCCGTCTTCCGAATCAACAATCCATTGTGATGGAACCAACCCCTTGCCGACGCCGGCGAGGGGTTTTTGCGTTGTCGTACGGATAAAATAGAATTTCGCGCAATCCACTTACATGATATACTATTTGCTGTTATCAGCGCGCCCCAACCCGAACGTGCGCATAAATCTCATTCTCAAACTATCATGCAACTTGATGTCCGTACTGCCATTGTTCTCTATCATCCTACCGCTGCGGCGATTCTGCTGCTGCGCCGCAGCCCAACCAAAAAACTCTTTCCCAACTTGATCACTGGTATCGGTGGTAAGGTTGAGCTCGACCAAGGGGAAGGTAATGATCTGGCCGCGGCGGCGCTGCGCGAATTTGGCGAAGAGACTACCATCCCCCCGACGTTGATCGCTAACTTGCGGCTGCGGCTCTCGACCATTCTCACCCGTGGTGACCTGCAGGTAATCTTGCTCTGGTTTACTGGCCGGTTAACCGCCCTGCCAACTGACCTTAGCTGCACAGAAGGCGAACTCGAGTTTCACCCGCTAAACGACTTACCCATAGCGGCGATGATCCCCACTGCCAGCCAAAGCATCCCCTTTATCCTATCCCTGCCCGACGCCGATACAACGGTCTATAATGGCTATTTTGACCAAGCGCATCGGCTCTATACAAATCGGCCGGCCAACGCTTGACCTTGTAGCCATAAAGCAGGACTCCTACGTTTACCCATTAACGATTTTCCTTTCGTCATTAATTATTTTGGAGTATTGATATGAAAGTTCTCTTCATCGGTGGTACCGGCAAAATTAGCTCTGCGTGTACGCCCTTAGCCGCGGCGCGCGGCTTTGAAATGTACCTGCTCAACCGCGGCCAAACCGACCGTCCTGTGGCTGATGGTGTTACCGTGCTACATGGCGATATTCGCGACAAGGCGTCTGCAACTGCGGCGCTTGCTGGCCACACCTTTGACGTGGTGGTTGATTGGATCGCGTTTACACCTGATCAGGTCCAAACTGACCTTGATCTCTTCCAGGGCAAGGTCGGCCAATACATCTTTATCAGCTCGGCCTCGGCCTACCAGACCCCACCGGCCAGCCTACCGGTGACTGAATCGACCCCGCTTGATAATCCCTATTGGCTCTACTCGCGCAACAAGATCGCCTGTGAGGAGTTGCTCTGGCAGGAATACCGCGCCAACAAGTTCCCGATGACAATTGTGCGTCCATCCCACACCTATGACAAGACGATGTTTCCCTTTAACGGCGGTTATACCATGATCGACCGTATGCGCCAGGGCAAACCGGTGGTGGTGCATGGTGATGGTACTTCGCTGTGGACGATGACCCATCACACTGATTTTGCTAAGGGTTTTGTCGGGTTGATGGGCAACAGTCGTGCAGTGGGCGATGCTTTTCATATTACCTCTGACGAGTGGCTCAACTGGAACCAGATCTATACGATTTTTGCTGATGCGGCCGGCGTGCCTGTACCCCAATTCGTCCATATCCCCTCGGAACTGATCAACGCCTATGATGCCAATCTCGGTGCCGGTTTACTCGGCGACAAGGCGGCGAGTATGGTCTTTGATAACAGTAAAGTCAAGCGCCTGGTGCCCGATTTTCTCTGTACTACTCCCTTGCGCCGCGGCGCACGCGAAGTCATGGCCTGGTACGACGCTGACCCAGCCCGTCAAATCGTGGATGAAAAATTTGACCAGCTGATGGATACGCTGATCACCGCCTATCGTAGAGCTTGGCCCCAGTAAAGACTCTTATTGCAAAAGTGAGCCTATTTGTTGACATACCGTGTTGCACAAGGTGAAATACTATTCGGCGCAGAGCGAACCAATTATCAAAGCGGTTTGCTTAAGTTAGAAAGCGCTGAGGATGAAGTTGGGCAAGATCTGATTGTGCAGTTACAGCAGTTACGTAAGCAACTTGACCAAATGAGCGTTGAAAATGTTGTTTTACATCAGAAGCATGAACAGTTAGATCAAGAGATTGCTGCGTTAGAGGCCGCCTACCAAACATTAATCGGTCAACCCATCAATGCCAAATCCTATGCAACGCCCACATGAATGACGAGGTACTTGTGACCTTTGACCCATCTATTCTAAACGCCAACCCAACGGTCCGCCGGAAAATCATCCCGATTCTGGCGGCTGCGCTGGCTGCGGTTGACCCCAAAGCGGCTGTCCTGAATCTGTTGCAGCGCGCCGGTGACACGCTGCTGGTTGGTACACATCGCTATGATCTGACGCACTATCGGCGGATCATCGTGATCGGCGCGGGCAAGGCGGGGACACCCATGGTGCAAGCCGTCGAAAGCGTCTTGGGTGATCGGATTAGTGCAGGTTTAGTCGTCGTCAAAACTGATCATGGTGGGCCGACGACCTATGTTCCCATTGCCGAAGCCACACACCCTATGCCCAACGAAGCGGGGGTACAAGCCGGCAGGCAGATCCTGGAGCTGGCGGCTGATGCTGGTGCCGATGATCTCGTCATTGCGTTACTTTCCGGCGGTGGATCGGCTTTGCTGGTGGCCCCTGCCTCCGGGCTGACGCTGGCCGATAAACAGGGCATGACCAACGCCTTGCTCAGTTGTGGCGCAACGATCAACGAGATCAATTGCCTGCGCAAACATTGCAGCGCGGTCAAGGGGGGACAATTGGCGCGGGCGGTGGCCCCGGCGACTTTGATTACCCTGGCCCTCAGCGATGTGATCGGTAGCCCCCTCGATGTCATTGCCAGTGGTCCAACTGTCCCCGATGCGAGCAGTTGGGCCGACGCGTGGGCGATTGTCGAAAAGTATAACCTGGCCGACAAACTCCCCCCGCCGATTGTCGAACGGCTACGTGCCGGCTTGGCCGGTACACTGCCCGACACGCCCAAGATTGGTGATCCGGCCTTTGCCAGAACCGTTAATCTGATTGTCGCCGATAATCGGGTCGCGGCCTATGCGGCGCTACAACAAGCACAAGTGGTTGGTTATAACGGGCTATTATTGACTACTCATGTCGAAGGCGAAGCAAGCCAAGTCGCCAAAGTTGCGGTGGCACTGGCCAAGGAAGTGCGCGAGACGGGCCAGCCAGTTGCCGCCCCGGCTTGTCTCATGCTCGGCGGCGAAACTACGGTGACCTTGGGCGCGCAGCCCGGCCAGGGCGGGCGCAATCAAGAATTGGCGCTGGCCGCAGCCTTAGTCCTCCAAAACACGCCTGGGGTTACGATTGTCTCTCTGGCTACCGACGGCAGCGATGGCCCTACCGATAGCGCCGGTGGCATGGCTGATCAAGGGACTGTAGGGCGCGGGCTCGCCGCAGGTTTTAGCGCCGTCGATGCGCTGCGCCGCCATGATGCCTATCCCTTTTTGCAAGCGAGTGGTGATCTATTACTGACCGGCCCGACCCAGACCAATGTGAATGATCTAATTTTTATTTTTGTGGAGCCATTGTAAATAGCCATTGATTGTGATAAAATTAGCTTATCGTTGCTGGCGGCTTGCTGAGAAGGTGGTAAAAATATATGTTAGAGATGACGATTCAAGTACCTGAACCTTTAGCCGAAGAATTAACTTCACAACAGGCACGCCTACCAGAAGTATTAGCTTATGGCTTGCAACAGCTATCACCGCTACCCAATGAAATTTATCAATACATTCTCCAATTTTTAATCAGCAACCCTTCACCAGAAGAGATTATCGCTTTTGGCCCAACGCCACTGATGCAAGCGCGCATTGATCTGTTGCTGGCTAAAAACCGCAGTGGCGTACTAACCGCATCCGAAACACGTGAACTCGATGAATATGTGCGGATTAACCATTTTGTGACCATGCTTAAAGCGCGTACACTGCCCTATCTACAGCCGTCAAACTGATGAGTACCCATATTCCCCTTGCCCTGCGTCGTGCTGTTATTTTGCGCGCCAATGGACGTTGTGAATATTGTGGTAAACCGCAGATCGGCTTTATTCCTCATGAAGTCGATCATGTCATTGCGCAGAAGCATGGTGGCGCGACAACGGTTGAAACCTTGCATTTGCGTGCTTCGAATGCAATCGTTATAAAGGCAGTGATATTGCTTCTTTTGACCCACTGACTGGAACCCTTGTCTTGCTTTTCAATCCGCGCAAAGACTTGTGGGTTAATCATTTTCGTTATACAAAAGGCGAGATCGTGCCATTAACCAGCATTGGACGCGTAACTGTTATGTTGCTGCGGTTGAATGATTCTGCGCGTATTACCGAACGTTTTACTTTAGGGATTACTTGATAAAGGAGCTGCTTTATGCGCACCGGCGTTTCTTACATGGGACACCACAATCCGAAACATTTGGCTACCGATCTGCGCGCCATGCGTGAGCTACAACTCGATGAGATCTTTGTCTGCCTGCAGGAGAATGACTTCGTCAACTTTCCCGGTAAAGTTAATTTTACGCCGCAAATCGCCCAGGAACAGGGTATTCGCCCATTGGCACTCTTTTGGGGGGCGCTGAATCTCTTTGGTGGTGGCCGCTCCAGCCACTTTTTGCTGAGTAACCCCGACTGTTTTCAGGTGGGGATGGATGGCTCGCAGCTTGCGGCCGGCTGCTACAATAATCGCAAAGCCGTTCAGTATATCCAATCGTTGATCGATGTGGTGAGCAAAGCCGGCTACCTGGGTTACTTTGTTGATGAGCCAACGCCGCTGCGCGATTGTTACTGTCTGGCCTGTCGCCATAAATATGAGGCAACTTTTGGTGGTGATCTGGCCACCACACCGCTCGCAACCCGTGAAACCTTCCGGCAACAATGTGTGGTCGACTACGTGCGCATCATTGCTGATTATTGTAAGGCAAATCACGGCCACCTGGAGACCTTTTGCTGCCTGATGCCCCACGATGACGCGATGTGGGCGGCGGCTGCGCAGATTGATTCACTGGACAATCTTGGCACCGACATTTACTGGACCAACAATGATCGCGATCTTGCTGAGATGGGGCCAATTATCGACAAGATGGCCGCAGTCACCCGTGCACAGGGCAAGGTCCACCATGAATGGCTGGAATGTTGGCGCGCACAGGCGGGGCGCGAAGCGCGCATTCGCGAACAAGGGGAAATCATGGTGCGCCACCAACCCGATGCGCTCTACATCTGGGCCTGGGAAGGGCAGATCGGCACCTATGAGAGTTGTGCGAATCCAGCATTGGCCTGGGCAGAAGCCTGTACGGTATTACGCCTGGCAAAAAGCGCTTGATTTAATCCTTACGACAAACTTTCTTTGTTTTGCTTTTCCAGACGTGGCCGTTTATAATCTATTGCATACATTAATGTAAGGAGATAAACGGAGCGTCTTTTGTCACATCGATTCTTCCCCGTCGGCTGGGTGGCGTTATTGCTGCTCTGCTTTACTCTTTTTGTTGGCTGCGGTCGTAACTCATCCCCGCCGCCAACGCCCCTGTTGCCAACCGCGGTCGCAACACCATCACCCCTAGCTTCACCAACCCTACAAAGGGTACAAGTGAGCCGTATTCAGCGCACAGCAGTGGCGACGCTCCCACCACCACTACTGGCCGCCCGTGTGACGCCCGGTGCGTCGGCTGCCGAAATGCCATTGTTGGCAGCCCATCTAGACCGTGTCCGGCAGGCGTTACAGCAGCCGATGCCAGTTTTGCTTCTTGACGAGGGGCTTGATGCTAATCAACAACTGGCACAAACGGTCGCTTTGCGCGATCCGCGCTTTACCGCCACCGTGCGCGATGAAGCAAGTGGTGCCCCCTTGCGCAGTGAAATCTTTGGTATCTATCCGGTTCGGCCCAGCGACATTACCGCCGAGCTTGAGGCTTGTCAAACGCAAAAGTGTTTTCGCGTTGAACTTTATAACTATGCCCGTAACCTAAGTACGATTGCCATCGTTAATCTCAATCTTGACTTGGTTGTGCGGGTGGATGTTTTTAGCGGGAGCCAGCCGGATCTCCCTGCCCATTTAATTGCGGTGGCGCAAGAGATTGCCGCCAACGCCCCCGAAGTGACGCAAGCCCTGGGTGGTAACACGCCCCAGCCCGCCGATGCCTTGATGGCTAGCACTAAAACCGCCCTCAACGCCTCACGCTGTGAGCGCTCGCACCATCTCTGTGTTGCGCCTACCTTTGTGCGTGGGGATCATGCGCTGTGGGCTATTGTTGATCTGACCGCGGGCACATTGGTTGGTGTGCGTTGGACCTTTGTGGGCACGGTCGATCAAGCCGCCGGGGTCCAAAGTGTACCAGCCGTGACGGAAAAGCTGTTGCAGGATGAAGTGGTCACCCAAAATTATTGTGATCGGGTTAATACCCTGTTGCAGGCCGGCTGGTCAATGGAATATCTGCTCACCAGCTCCGATGGGTTGCTGATCCGCAATGTGCGCTACCAAGCGCAGCCCGTCTTAGAGAGTGCCAAATTGGTCGACTGGCACGTGAGCTATTCAAACCGTGAAGGCTTTGGTTATAGTGATGCCATTGGCTGTCCCATCTTTAGCCAGGCGGCTGTGGTTGCCTTTAATGGCCCGCAGGTGGAAGAGATCGTGGTGGATGGGCAAGTGGTTGGCTTTGCGCTGCGCCAGGATTTTAAGAGTGAATTTTGGCCGCTGCCCTGCAACTACTACTATTCACAGCGCTATGAATTTTATGCGGATGGGCGGTTTCGGGTTGCTTTTGCCAATCATGGCCGGGGCTGTGGGAACGATGGGACCTATCGCCCGGTCGTGCGCTTGGTGCCGGCGGGTATCCAGAATTTTGCTGCTTGGACGGGCAGCGATTGGCAAACATGGGCAGTTGAACAGTGGCAAGGCCCTTCCACAAATTTTACCCCCGAAGGCTATCAGTTCCGCTTAAACAGCAGTGATGGCCTCGGCTACTATCTGGTGCCGGGTAATGGTCAATTCGGTGATGGCGGGCGGGGCGATCAGCCCTACCTCTATGTTACCCGCCATCATGCAACGACACAACCGGTAGCTGCGCAAGCTGGCGACGAAGGTGACGCTGACTTGATTACGATTGGCCCCTGTTGTAACGCCGATTATCAACAGGGGCCGGAAAAATTTATTGACGCCCCTCCGGAGTCAATTACTGACAGTCCACTGGTGATCTGGTATGTTGCGCAAATGCAGAATGATGATACGCCAGGCCAGGAATATTGTTGGGCAGATGCAACGTTACAAGATGGCGTCTATGTGCCGGTCGATTATCCGTGTTTTGCTGGGCCGCTTTTTGTGCCGATTCGCCAGTAACAGCTCATTCACTTTCACAGGATCCCGTTTATGTCCAAAGCCAAAGCGCCCAAATCAAAACCGGCTGCACGTAAAGCCACGCTTATCCCACCGGCCCCGGGATCGATCCGGCGTGCACCTCCAAGCCAATTACATCGCTTTGGGGTATGGGTCGTTGTGATTCCCCTTTTACTTGTGACCACTGTCATTTACTTGCTTGCCAGGCGCAGTGCGGCCAACGATACAATGCCGCCGCCGCTCCTCCTGACTACTGACATTGCGGCCGTCAGCACCGCAACACTGAAGCCGACACCAGCGGCGCCATTAGGCCCTGCTGATTACTGCCGCAAGCACCCTCGTTTTGCCCGCGCACTGGGCTTTGACACTACTGCCTACCTCACCACCTCCGCAGCTGAAATCAAAGGCCTCGGTCTGGTGCAGCCGGCGGTCGGAGATAATCCGGCCCAAGTTTATCAAGATCCTTCCTGGGATGATGCCGGCTGGCTGGGGCACATGACCTTTGATGCGCTGGGCAATGTCTATGTCTTTCCGGTACCACGGACGAGCTTGCTTGACAACCCATTGGCGCGGCAGAATACGCTTTACCGTATCGACACGGATAGTGCATGGCTAACTGCGCTCCTGACCATTACTACTGACTTTCCTGCCTCTACCGTCAATCCCTTTGGACTATTGGGGTTGACCTATGATTGTGACACCCACAGTCTCTATGCATCCACCGTTGCCGGCTCCACTGCTACAGCGGAGCTAGGTAAGCTGGTGCGGATTGATTTGGCAACCGTGGCTGTGGTTGCTGAGTTGCAAGGGATTGATCCTTTTGGGGTTGCCGTGAACAATGAAGCAAGCGGCAAGCGCCTTTACTTTGGCATTGCGCGTACTTCAGAGATCTATTCGGTTGCTTTAACCCCAACTGGTGACTTTGCTGGTCAGCCGCAATTGGAATTGGCCCTGCCCGAGCGTGCACTCAAAGCCTGGCGGATTGATTGGGAGCCGAATGGGGATATGTTGGTGCGCGCAACCCCTTTTGACTATAACCTGATTGCAACGAGCGAACGCATCGATATACCCTTCTTATTCCGCCGCGATACACAGGGGCTTTGGCAATTGCTTAATGAATAAAGTGAGTAGTACTGTAGCCTATATAATCAGCGAAAAATGTACTATTTTGTAGGCTTTTATGTAAAATTGAGTGGAAATTGGTGATTTTTCGACGTTTCTCCGGCGCTTGTACGTCATAACAACCTTACACTACATGCACACAGTGTAAGATTGACAGTAATCACAGAACAAGGGAGAAGATGATGACAAAGCGTGTATATTACCCCAAAACCACTGTTCAACAGCGTGTTCGCCTCTTTAATATTTGGGAGATGAGTGGCGACGTTAGTCAAGCTTGCGTCGAAGCCCATGTTAGTCGCTCTACTTTTTATTATTGGAAAGATCGCTTTGAAGAAGGCGGTTATGCCGCCTTGGAAGAGGAGCGCGAACGCTCCCCGGAGAGTCGCAATACCATTCCTGAAGAGATCGCCGATGAGATTATTGCCCTCAAACGGCGCCATCCCACTTGGGGCAAATGGCAAATTGCGCGCGAAATCTCGGCAATGCATGCTTACCGCGGGCCGATCAGCCCCAACACTGTCCGCCGCGTCCTCTTAGAAGCTGGTTTGTGGTGGTAAAAGTATGACTAACTATCATGCAAGTTTGCTCGGTTAGGCCTGTCCCGTAGGGATAGCTGAACTTAGGTGGGAAAGATGATGATTTTCGTGGCCCCAAAGTCAGCCGTTCCTATGGGATAAAGCGTTTGGCTCTATATGGATTTCAAGGAGGTCGCCCAAACATGCCCGGAATGGGCCAAACCGACTCGGGTAACCGACCATTGCTGTGGCCCATTCCGGGAATGTTTTGCGCTTGTCACGATCAGATCCTTGAAATCCAGGAAGAGCCAAGCGTTTAATCCTAAACTGTCAGATCCGCTTACCCGTGCAGCTGCTCACGCTTGTCATTCACCATTAAGTAATTTGTGATTGGCTGTTACCTGGGTCTGGTAGCTGTAACGAAGTTCAGCATCATCAATTTCGTTTACTTTTTGCTGAAGATAATGTTGCGCTGCCCTCCGCAGTGTCGCTGCACGCGTATCACCAATGGCTTGAAGCACAGTGATACAGTGCTGATAAACTTGGGCCGGTTCCTCCGCAAATTCAATGCCCTGCGGACTTAAGCCTATCACTGCTGCTTCCACCAGCAACTGGGCTGCTGGCAGATCGTTCTGCGCAAGGGAAATGACTGCTAGCCCAGCATAAGCATCAAGCCGACTATGTAACATATCAAGTTGTCCGTTTAGGTTGCATGCTGTTTCGTAAGCTGATGCTGCCTCCTTCAGGTTACCCTGTTCTGCCAATAGATGGCCAAGCATTAAAGCTGCGCGTAATTTGATCAAACCAAAATTTTGCGCTTGGGCAAGTTGCATGGCCATTTGATACGCGCTGCGCGCACCCGCCTGATCCCCTTGTAGGTGCAAAAGCCGGCCATAACTAATATGCAACCAACCCAGCCATTGTTTATCGCCAATCACCTCCAGAATGATCGTTGCCTCTCGATAGCTACTGTGGCTGCGCTCATAGGCCCCCAAATCGCGCCAGAGATCACCCAAGTGTAGGTGAGTCAGCGCAATGGTACGTTGGCTATGAAAGATGTGGGCTAAGCGCAAGGCCTCGGCCAGATGGTCATACGCCTGCATAAACTTTTTCTGCCGCTGGTAGAGAAAGCCGAGGCTGAGATTAGTTCTAGCTTCATGCTCAAGATCAGGCGCTTGCTGCAAAGTTTTGAAAACCTTGTGAAAATAGGCAATGCCCTGTTCAAAATCACCGGATGCCCAAAACGCGCTGGCAACGGTGGTAAGGGTTTGGGCTACCAACCACGGCTGCTCGGTAGGGGTAAGCTGTGCGTATGCCGCTTGGGCTAGCTGTCGCATCTCTTGATAACGGCCTTGGAGTTGCGCGGCGTGCGTCAACCCATTCATGGCCATAACAAGTAGGTGTTTATTCTCTAGCTGCTGGCTCCACGCCCGTGCTTCATTGGCGGCTTCAGATAACTCTTTTTGCTGCCCCAAATAAAAATAAAAAATCAGAGAGCAACAGCGTAACTGGGTTAGTGTCGCTTGTTGGCCTAGCTGTTGCGCCCCGCTCATTTGTTGGCGAATCGCTTCGATTGCTGTCTCTAACAGTTGGCGCGCTTCTTGGAACGTACCACTGAGTTGACAATAATTTGCCAGCCCTTGTGCCCCTGCTGCCAGCAGATCAAGGCGTTGCTGATCGATTGACCACATCCAAGCTGTGCGGATGTCGCTCCAGGCCAGACGAAACTGTTCGACAACTGCCGGATCTTGGCAGAGCGCTCTTTCCTTATACTGTAAGATCGCCATGTGGTATGCTGCATGACGCGCTTGTGCCATGTGGTACGCCGTTGGGGACGCGGCCAGCTGTCTAGTGGCGTATTGGCGCAAAAGCGCATGGATCATAAAGTGTTGGGTCGCTGGATTATAGCGTAGCCACGATTGGGATACGAGTGATTGTAATTGCTCGGTTGTACCCTCGGTGATCGCGCTTGCTGCTTCCAAGGTAAACACCCGTTGGAGGAGCGAACAAGCGGCAAGCACTTGTGCTTGTCCCTGATCCAACTGTTGCCAGGCCGCATCCAATACGGCTTGCATGCTGCGTTGACGCCGCGGCAGATCTGGTTGTTCATTGCTTAATACACGGTAATCTTGTGCCAAGAGCGTTGCGATCTGTGGACAAGTGTAAATATCCAATAAGCCGACTGCCAGCTTGATCGCTAAGGGCGAGCCGGCAACCAGATCGCAGATCTGCACAATTGCCTTCGCATTATCTGGATCCAATGTAAAATTAGCGTTGATGCGTTGCGCGCATGTGTCGAAGAGTTCGAACGCTGCATAGCTGCGTAACGCGATCCACGGTTCCGCTTGCGGGATCGTCGTTGGTACTGGTAGCCCCTCAATTTCCATGACCTGTTCGTGATGTAAATTGAGGCGCGCACGTGAGGTGACGACGATCTGGAGCGCGGCTGCCCGCTGCAATAGATCGGAGATTAAATCAGCCGTCACAAGGAGATGTTCAAAATTATCTAGAATGAGCAACAGACGGCGCTGGCGCAAATAACTTTCTAATTGAGTGCTCAGTTTTGTCGCACCGGCAAAATTGAGTCCAACTGCCTCCCCAATCCTGGCCGCAACCCGTTCGCGTAACACTGCCTTTGGAATCCCCGCCGCCACAATATCCGCCAGCGTCACAAACCAGATGCCATCATAAAAGCGTTCGTTGTGGGTGGCTTGTGGCTGATCGCAGAGGATACGGGCGGTTGCCAAGGCCAAATGGCTCTTGCCCATGCCTGCTTCACCGCACAAGGTAATTAATGGTTGCCGTTGATCGATCAAGGCGATCAGCGCGGTGATTTCCGCTGCCCGCCCCACCAAGGTGGTCAGTTGGCGTGGCAAATTATGGGGTAATGCAGACATGTTTGCTGCAAGGGGTATGGCGGCCTGCCTTGCTTCCTGAAGGGGGGCGAATGCGCGACTGTGGCGCTCCTCCAACTCACGCGCCGGCGGCATGGGTGCCAAGGCAAAGAGGCCATCCTTGATCTGCTCGTAGAGCGCCAGCGCGCTGGGACTGGGACCAAGGCCCAACTCGTCGGCTAGCAACTGTTGACAGAGCTCAAATTGGCGCAACGCGGCCACGCGATTCCCGCTTTGGGCCAGGAAACGCATCTGTAACAGATGAAATGCTTCTTGCCACGGTTCCAGCGTTAACAGCCGCTGGGTAATCCGCAAACCAGCCGGGTAGGCGGCTGTTTGTAGATAGGTGGTTGCCAGCCATTGGAGATGAGTGATGGCAAAGTTGTATAATTCTTCGCGCTTCTGCAAGGCCCAGTGGTCAAAGGGCTGCGTTTTGGGCAATTGAAAGCCTGTTAAAAAATCTGCCTGATAAAGTTGTAAAGCACTTTCGACGAGTGCTGGATCGCCGACCGCGCGCCCGCGTGTAACGGCCATTACAAAATCTTTGACATCGATTTCACTGGGCAGCTCGTGGTTAAAGGTAAGCTTGTGGACCTCGATGCCTAAATAGTCACCAAAAATGGCACGCAAGCTGACCAGGGCATCGCGTAAATTTTTGCGCGCCTGTTGATTGCTCATCTCTGTCCATAGCAGCGCTGCTAACACGTCGCGACTGTGGCCACCTGGGTTGATCGCCAGATAAAAGAGCAGTGCTTGACTTTTACTGGTTTTTAAGGCAACAAGTCTATTGCCAAGGTGAATCGTGGGTGTTCCAAGCAATTTGAGTCTCAGCATAAACTTGAGGGATTTTACCTTTATGTATATCAGCGGTTGTCATAATCTGTCTGGTGTACCACTGGCCAATTCCGAAATGTCAACACAACTTAGTTAGTAGTACAGGTGTTATGCTTGCCGGCTGCCGAGGGATACACGGCGCTGCACGCAAATCATGCCAATCATTCTAAAATTGATGAGTGAGCTTGATTGATCACTATATTTTCGACGATTAAGCGACGATTAAGCGACGGTTTGGCGGCGTCACTATCGCATAATCGTTGTTGATCCTACCTCCCTACAGCCATATTTTTTTACAGCATTCACCAGCAAGAGGAAAATCCATGCCCAAACCCATTTATTATCCACAAACTACGGTAGAGCAGCGTATGCAACTCTTTAATCAGTGGGAAATTACCGGCAATGTCAGCGATGCCTGTGCGAAACTTCAACTTAGCCGTGCTACCTTCTACTATTGGAAAGATCGCTTTCTAACCGGTGGCTATAGCGCATTGGCCCAAGATCCATCTGCACTTGAAGAGCAATCGGCCACCGCTGCCCTGCCCATTGCCACCACGATTGCTGATGAGATTCGTGCGCTAAAAGCCGCACACCCACACTGGAGCAAATGGCAGATTCTGCGCGCGTTAAGAGCTAGCCATCCTTTTAGCGATTATATTAATATCGATACCATTCGCCACGTACTTGATGATGCTATGCTATTGTAGTATAAACTCTGCGATCAGCTATCATTAAATCAGTTAGCCATGGTACGCACCGGGCATCCAGCGGGTTCCAGCGCAATCTCTGCTGGCTGCGGGCCGGATGCCGGCGCTCCCAGGAGTAGTGCGTAACATGAATCTGGTATACAAAAAAGCAGACCACTGGTTATCCTGGTCTGCTTTTTTGTATTTTATAAGTGAGCACTGCATGCAGTTAAGGCTGGTCCCCTGCCCTGATTATTCCCATTAAATGGTCCGCTTTGTTGTACCTCTTGTGTCTTCAGCGTAAGCCGCGCGGGTACCTGTCCAGCGGCTGACGCACCAGCCATAATCGAAACAACCGCAGCAACGTTAGTGAGAAAATGATGGCGTAGTTCCCGATCAAGAATCGCCGCAGCTTGGTGTTGTACCAATGCTTGGGCGGTTTGAACCAACTCCGGCACGCGCGGATCGCCAACGGTGCTGAGTACAAAAATTGCGCGCTGGTAAATGACAAAGGGCTCTTCACAGAGGGTAATGCCGTCTGCCGTCAGGCGTGCTAATGCCAGTTCTGCCTGCGCTTGTGCGGCAGGCCACTGTTGTTGCGCCGCATAAAGCATGGCCCATCCGGCATGCCGGTCGGCGTGACCGTTGGGGATGGGCCATATGGTATACAGGTTTTTCAGCTTTTGATAAGTCGCCGTAGCTTCCTGCCATTCACCTACTTCTGTCAATAAATCTCCCAAGTAGCGTAGCGCCCTGGCGGTTGTCCACCCTGCTTGGGGGGGCGCACTTTGCCCAAGGGCCCACTGATAGTAGCTGCCCGCTGCGGCAAGCTGACCACGTAGATGCAACAGCCGTCCATAGCCAGTATATAGTTGCCTTTCCCAGATTGATTGCTCATCCTCTTGCCCGAGGGTAAAGAGCTCTTCATAGACACTTTGCGCCTGCGCATAGTCACCAAGGGTGCAGAAAAGCTCCGCCAGGTAACACTGGGCTAGCGCCTGTATGCGTTGATTCTGCCTGGTTTGGCTTAGCTGTAGTGCGGTCGAGAGATAATCCAACGCCGGCCTGTACTCTTTGCGGCAGTAGGAGTTGATCCCAAGATCTAAATTGACTTCGGCTTCAAGATCTTGATCTGGTATCGCACGCAGGCATACTAGTGCGGCTTGGCCACTTGCCATGCTCTCATCAAAGAGGGTTAATGCCGTGCCGGCGGTGCTAACACAGGTGAGACAAGCCGCGCGCAGCCACACTGCCATATTTGCTTCTACTTGCGTGGTGGCTGTTGGCTTGTCCGTCACCGCGTGTTTTAGCGCTGTTGCCACGAACGGCGCGCTGGTGGTGATCGTGGTTAGCACCAGCCCCGTGCGCTCCAGGTCTTGCTGCTGATCGGGGGTGTCGTTGTCGGCCACCAAGCTCACCGATTGTAAGAGGGAGACCGCCTGCAGGCCATAACTGTACATGGCGTGGTAATCGCCATTGATTTTGGCAACGATAGCCAGATCCTTCAGGGCTTTGGCTTGATAAAGTGGATCTGCTAACGCTTTGCCCCATGTCATTAGCTCTTCGGCCAGGCTTGCTGCTGCTGCTGATTGGCCCAACAATTGGTAAAATTCACCGGTACAGCTTAATAACGTGACCAGCGACCGTTGTTCGACGATACCACCAGTGGCCTCAGCCTGTTGTCGCGCGAGAACAAGCGCAGGCATAAATAGCGCGATCGCTGTTTGTAGGCGACCGTTGAGCTGATGGAGATGGGCTAACGCCCTTGCCCCGCGGGTTAACAGATCAAGCCGACCTATATGTACACTCCACTGCCAAGCGGTGGGCAGATTTTCCCAGTAATCCTTGACCTGCCGGAGCTGCAGCGGATCATGTCGTAAGCTCCATTCTCGCTCTCCCAGAAAATTGAGAAAATATTCTGCCTGTTTTTGGCTAATCTGCCGCGCTAGCTGTGGCTGTTTGCGTAACGCCTCGGTCCCATATTGACGAACTAACGTATGGATGGTGAAGCGATGGTCTGGTCGTTGCTGGTGTAGCAGTGAGCGATGGACCAAGTGGCGTACTTGTTCAACCGTCGCCCCAGTCGTGGCTTGGATGGCGGCCAAGTCAAAGGCACCGTGTAACTGCGTACAACCGGCCAAAATTAACGCTTCATCCGCCGGCAACTGCTGCCATGAAGCATCAAGCACGGCCTGCATACTTTGCTGGCGGATTGGCCGCTCGCTCTGGTCATTGCGCAATAGTCGATAATCTTGCGTCAGCAACTCGGCGATTTGGTGGCAGGAGTAGGTGGTGAGCATGGTGGCTGCTAGCTCGATCGCCAGCGGCAAACCATCCAACAACTGACAAATACGCACAACCGCGACGCTATTTTCTTGATTCAAGCGAAAAGTCGGTGCAGTATGTTGGGCACATTCACAAAAAAGCTGAATCGCGCTATATTGCAATAGCTGTGCCGGCGTTGACGCTGCTGTGCCATCCGCCTTTGCTGAGGCCGGCAGTTGTAAACCTTTTACCTTGACTAAATATTCGGCACCGAGCGCCAAACGCCGCCGAGATGTAATTAATATTTGTAGCGATTGTGCCGTTTGTAAAAGTTCAATCAGATAGGTGACGCCTGCATAAAGTTGCTCAAAATTATCGAGGATCAACAGCGCCGCTTTGTGCTTTAGGGTAAGGCCAAGCTGACGGCTAAAAGGATTATGGATCGCTAGTGTGATGTTCATTGCGGTTGCAATGGCGGCGGCAATGGTCTCCTCAATCGGCTCTGTGCCTTGCACCTCCTTACCAAGCTGACTGAGATCAACAAACCAAATGCCGTCGGGAAATACTGTTAATGCTGATGGTTGCTCACTGCTGTCGCACACCTGTTGCTGCTTGATCAATGCATCGGCCGCTGCCAACGCCAGGCTTGTCTTGCCTACCCCTCCTTCACCAACCAGGGTAATCAACGGATAAGCCTGGTCCAGCAAGAGTGCTTGTAAGCGGCTGCATTCTTCATCGCGGCCGATTAGCTGCATGGTAAAGGCGGGTAAATTGTGGTGAAGTGTTGTGTAAGCCACTACATTAGAGACTGATTGGTTGGCCAGATCCGTTGCCACCAGTTCGAGTGTCAGCACCTGCTCTTTGTCACTGCCCAGTCGAAAATTACCTTGCTTGATCTGTTGGTACAGTTGCTCGGTTTCTAAACTCGGGTCAATCCGCATGGTATTCATTAGCTGCTGCCGGCAAATTTCATATTGGCGGACGGCTGCACCAAAATTGTCCTCCCCCACAAAGAGTTGCATGAGCAAGCGGTGAATATTTTCCTGCCATGGTTCGAGCGTTAAAATGCGTCGCGCCATGACAATCCCTTCGGTATACTTTTTGTCTTCAAGATAGGCCGTGGCAAGCCATGTCATTGCCGCAATTGCATCGCGCGCGTAGATCTCACGTTGGTGGCTCATCCATGCGGTAAAGGGAGCTGCATCCAACAAGTGGAACCCGTCTAAAAAATCTCCGTGATAATAGTCAAGCCCAATTTCGATCAGGGCCGGATTATGGGTTATCTTACCTACTTCGATTTTCTGCATAAAATCATGTAAATCACTCTGGTAGGGCAATGCGCTGTTGAATGCCAGCTTTTGCCGCTCGACCACTACATAGTCGCCGATCTGGCTGCGCAGGTGAGAAAGGGCATCACGCAAATTTTTGCGCGCCTGCGGCGTCTGCATATTCGGCCACAGCAGATCGGCCAACAAATCGCGGCTGTGATAGTCAGGGTTAACGACCAGATAGTAGAGCAAGGCTTGGCTTTTGTTCGTCTTTAAGATGACGAGATTGTCGTGCAACTGAATTGAGGGCATTCCAAACAATTTTAGCGTGAGCATATTTGTGAATTCTACACACTTTAGCCCGATACCTAGTGTAGAGGGCTAAGTGCGCCAATGGTTACGACAATAGATAATAGACGATGATCATAACCTTCCTTCATCGTCAACAAACTACGGCTTTATTTACGCCGCACTGCATCCGTGATGGTGCGCGACACCGCACTTGGCGCATAAATGAAAAGACATTGTGCGAATATTGCACAAACCTTGTGCGGATTTTGTTTATATCTTATGCCGATCTCAATTATATCTAAAATCGTCATTGTTGCAAAAACTGTAAGTATTTGTTAAGAAATAGGCAAAAAGTACCAGTTTTTGCGGAGTGAACCGGTGCAAAAGTAGTGGCATACATGTGCTGTACGTACGACAGGATACATCCGAGTCAGCACTGACCAGCAGACTGCAATGCCCCGGCCGGATGAGGCGTCTCAATCTGCGCTGTCCCCGCCAGATCCGTACTCGCGCCCAGCGGACCCCCGGCCAGTTTCAACACACGGTGATAGCCGGGACCAGTGTACTGCGCATCGGGGGATGCGCAGCCGGGACCAGTGTACTGCGCATCCCCCGATGCGCAGCCCAGCTTGGCACGCGCCCGTTCGCATCTGGGGATGCTCACTACACGTTTCCTAGGGCTGTCGGCAACCCGCTGCGCACGGTTGCGGGGGCAAAGCAGTCGGCCTGGATCTTGCGCGCCGCAGCGACGCTGGCACGAATGACAGCGAGCTGCCGAAGAATAAATTTTCCAGCGGTACGCCACATTCATTCCACGTTCATATCACGTTCATATCACGCTTGTGTGCTAAATTACGAACAATTATAAGCATACCAGCGCGCGGGATCGGGTAGCTATGGTGAGCAGAAAGGGCGCACATCCCGCCTCGTGCTAAATAAAAAAGGAAACCAAAAATGCTCCCAACCAGGCCACGACAAACGATCTTGGTAATCGACGACGAACTTGATAATTTACGCTTGATGATGGACTATCTAGAAGCCCAAAATTTTCAAGTTCTGGTCTCACAAGATGGCGAAAGCGGCTTGCATCGCGCGCGCTATGCCCAGCCTGATCTGATCCTGCTTGATGTTATTCTGCCCGATATGCATGGCTTTACGCTTTGTCAACAGTTAAAGGCCGATCCCGCAACTCAGGGGATTCCGGTCATCTTTCTGACCGTTCTGGCGCAACCGGCAGATAAAGTTAAAGCGTTTCAGAGTGGTGGGGTTGACTATGTCATTAAACCTGTACAATGGGAAGAGCTGTTGGCGCGGGTTAATGTCCATCTGCGCATCGCCGAATTAGTGCGTCAACTGCAGGCTGCCAATGCAAGTTTGGAGCGTCAAGTCTTACTGCGTACCGCCGAATGGGAAACGGCCAATCGGCTGCTGACCAGAAAAGTATTGGAGCAGGAACACTTGTTAAACCAAATGGCCAGTCAGGTATCGCCGCCTGATTTATTGCTGCCGCCGTGCCCTGATCACTAGCACTGCTGATCCAACCCTGACCGCACCTCACCTGCCCCGACCGTAGCCAAAAAGCTGATCCGCGCATGTAAAACAGTTGCCGCGCGCGCAACCATCGTCATTACCAGTGGGCCACCAGGGTAAGGCAACGTAAGTGGCTGTTTTACCTCCCCTTGACCACGAGTAACTCTAGCGCTACGGTACTACTGACATGACTGCCTATCTGTGTCACAATGCCAAAAAATAGAGCCATTCCGCGACAACGGAACGGCTCTGATGTGGTAAGTATTGTGGCAAAACACTCATACCAGGTGTTAGTGTACCACTGTGCCCTATCTATACTGCGGTTGAAATGAGAACTAGCGTTTTTCCTACTGGACAAAACGCTAGTTCTCATTTCAACCGCAGTATAGCCATTAAGTAATTGATTGTGACAAACCAGCGAAATAACACATCGTAGCCCACGCCGGCCATTTGGTCGGCTATCATCATCCCTTGCTGCGCTGCACAGGTTGCGGCCTGGTCATTGACCGGTCGCTTCTGGGCAGCGCGCTAACGTTTACCTCCGCTGCCGCGTCCCAAATCGCAGCTGTGTTGCCACTTACCCATTAATCGAGTTTGCCGCATCGACGTGCCGGGCGCACCTTCCGGCCAGGTTATCTCTGCGCGCTGTAGAGCCCAAGGGCTATTGCCTTTATGTCTGTGGGCAGGCGCTACATTCAATGCGTGGCGCTTGGCCATCCATCATGACTTTTCAGGCGTAATTCTCAGGAGTAATTCAATGTATAAACAAAATCGATTTTTGCGTAAATTCCTCTCTTGGCTGCTAGTCACAGCGCAGATCCTTGCGCTCTTTGGCTCGGCCACGGTCGGCGCGCTACAGCCCACGCCAGAGATGGCGCGCACAGTCGCCCAACAGGCCGGCCTCGGCGACTGGTTCGTTAACGTGGTCGGCCAAGCGGCCACTTGGGTGCAACCGTTGTGGGGGCAACCTAAAACGGCGGCGGCGCAAGCCACCAATGCAATCTGGGGGATTAAGAATCACACCGACTTCGGCTACTTAAATAGCTCAGTCTCGCCCTGGACTTGGGTGACGGTGGCAACCCTGGCTGGCGGCAATTACAACGCTGCGGCGTCTATCAACCGCACGCAAGGTATTCTGTTTAATACCACGACCAATACCTTTCATTTGGTCAACCCGGCGACCGGTGCGCTGACCGCGCTGACGCTAACCAACTCGATCCCGCGTGCGCAAGATTACAACGTTGGCACCTACGATCCCACCACCAATCGCTATTTCGCCATTCAGGAAAACAGCCAGTATGGGCATATTTTCACCGTCAATACGGCGACCAATCAGATCACCTATGTCAGTGAAATGAATTTTGGTCAAAGTTTCAATTCAGACGATGCCGTTTTCCTCAATAACAAAGTCTATGGCGCGGATAATAATGACCTTGAAATTTGGGATGTAACGGCAAGTTCCTATTCGGAATCCAATGTGCTCAGCCAGAGTGTAAACGAAGTTGCTGGCATGTGGCTGAATAGCGATGGCACCTTGGGCGTGGCGCGCAACAATACGGATATTTTTCAATATAACGTATCAACCAATGTGTTAAGTGTTGTTGCACAAACTAATGCCAATTTCCCTGGCGGTGGCGAACCGAATGACTTGGCCGGCGCCCTCTTTGGTCTTATTGCAAATCTGCCAAGGGGTGAGCTTAACCAACCTTATACTGGCAGTGTCACAGGGAGTGGCGGCACACCGCCTTATAGTAATTACACGGCAACCGGCCTGCCCCCAGGCTTGACGGTGAATGCCGCCACCGGCGCAGTTACCGGGACGCCAACCGCGTTGGGTACATTTCCGGTCACCTTTAGCGTAACCGATAGTGACAATTTTACAACCAATGCTACCTATAACTTGGTAATCGCAGCCACCGGCCCTGGTGGCGTGATCGCGGCTTTGTGGCTGCGCGCGGACCAGGGGGTCTATAAAGATGCGGGTGTCACCGCGGCGGCCAACGGTGACAATGTGTTGCAATGGAATGATGCGACCAGCAACGGCATCAACGTCAGCCAAGCCAATGCGGCACTGGCACCCAGCTATTCGACCAGCACCTTGTTCAACTACAACCCGACGGTGGCGTTTGCCGGCGGCACGCGCTATGTGGAGTGGACGCCCAGTGGGGCGAGCAAAATTATCGATCGCGCCACGGGTACGCTCTATTCGGTCTCTGCGGTCAGTAATGCAGGGAGTTCGCAGATGTTGTTGGGCTTTGATGCGACCGGGGATTATCCTGGCCTCTACACCGGTTCGAGCGCCCCCGCCTTCTTTTACCCTTCCTCCTTTGGGTTGGACGCCAATCTGTCCGCCCAAGCCAACACACCCTTCCTCCTGGGTGGCTCGTGGACCAATGGGGCAGGGAATTTTGGCCTGTTTATGCGTAATGATACCCGCTTTAACGGCAATGGCAAGAGCTATACCAGTGGGGCAAACGTGAATACCAGCACCCTGTTCGATGATTTCCGCCTGGGCGGGGACAGCAACTGGACTGGCATCACCGGCAATGAAGCCGAAGCCATCGTCTTTGAGAACGAGTTGACCATCCAGGAAAAACAGCGTGTCGAGAGCTATCTAGCGCTCAAATATGGCATCACGTTGGAGACGTTGGACTTCAGCGCGGCCATTGTGGAGGGCGATTATGTCGCCACGGATGGCACGACCAAGGTGTGGAATTACACCGCCAACACTGTCTATCACAACAACGTGGCGGGCATTGGCCGTGACGATGCCGAAGCACTCAATCAGAAACAATCCAAAAGCATTAACACCGGCTTCCAGCCTGTCATCGGTCTGGGTACCATTGCCGCCACCAATGCCGCCAACACCAATACCTTTGCTGCTGACAAGAATTATATGCTCTGGGGCAGCAGCAACGCGGCGACCAGCTACGGCGTCAGCTACACCCCCACCGGCTTCAGCCCGCCTGCCGGCTACTTCCGCATGGCGCGCGTCTGGAAAGTGCAAGAGACCGGCACCGTGGGCGATGTCAGCGTGCAAGGCAACGGTGCCGATCACCTGTTGGTCAGCAGCGACCCCACCTTTGCCACCGGTGTCACCGAGCTTGACCTGAGCAGTGGTAGTGCCACCGTTAACTTTTCCAACGGCCAATATTTCACCTTTGGTGCCAATGTCACCGCGCCGGGTGGTACATCCGCCAGCCTAGCCCTCTGGCTCAAGGCCGATGCCGGCACCAGCAGCACCACCAACGGTGCAGCTATCAACCTGTGGGCCGACCAAACGCTCTTGGGCAACGATGCCGCTCAAGCCACCGGCTCGTTGCAGCCCGAATACACAGCCAACAGTGGGCTCTTTAACTTTAACCCCTCAGTGAACTTTAACCCCAATGCGCGCTTGCAGGCCAACATTAGCACCAGCGCACCCTGGGGCAGCAATGACGGCACGGTCTATGTCATCTACAACCAAGAAACCGGTACGCTTACCTGGCGCAACCTGGTTGACTTTGGCACCAGCGCGCTCGACAGTAACAATCCCCAGTTTGGCATGACACCCAGCAACGTCATCGGCTCGTGGGATGACAACGGCAGTTTTCAAACCGACTCCACCTTTGCCGTGGTCAACGGCGCAACGCGCATGGCCGGCTATGATTTTGATAACAATGTGTTGGGCGGTCAGAAATTCCACTTTGACGGCAGGGTGGCCAACGCCGGCGCGGGTAAAAAGATCGGCCCCACCATCGGCAACTTCCTCAACATCGGTGGCGACCCGCAATTGGGTGAACACATGCTCGGCCAGATCGCCGAGGTGGTGGTCTATCAGACGCAGCACGACGCTGCCACTCGCCAAAAGGTGCAAAGCTACCTGGCGCTCAAATATGGCATTACCCTGGACATTACCGATAACGATGGCACCATTATCGAAGGTGATTATGTGACCACGGGCGGTGTCAAAGCATGGGACAAAACCGCCAACAGCAGCTATCACAACGATGTGGCCGGCATTGGCCGCGACGACGCCCAAGCGCTCTACCAGAAACAATCCAAGAGCCTGGCCACCGATGACATCATCACCATGGGCATTGGGCCGGTGACCACCAGCAACGTCGCCAACACCGGCGTCTTTACCAGCAACCTCAGTTACCTGATCTGGGGCAACAACAACGCCAGCGCCACTACCACCACCGCGCTCAACGTGGCCACCTGCGCCGCCCCCGGCCTGAGCGACCAACGTATCAACCGGGTCTGGAAGGTGCAAGAAACCGGCGCTTTGGGCAAGGTCTATGTGCAGGCCGCGCTTTCGGCCGGCTTCAATGCCAACCTTGGCGTCTACATGATGGTCTCCACCGACCCCACCTTTGCCACCTATACCAGCGTGCCCATGACCAAAAATGGCGCGGTTTATGACACCTCCTACAACTTTACCAGCGGCGACTACTTTACCTTTGCCGGCAACACCACCGCGCCGGCCAATCTCTGCACCGACGGCAATAAGTATATCAACTGGTGGAATGTGGGTTGGGGCTATGGCGTCAAGACCAAGACAGTGACCCAGGGCAGCCAGACCTTTACCTTTAGCTTCACCGATGCCAGCAATGTGCTCTTTGCCCCCATTTTCTACCCACACCAATTCTGGAACCGGCTCTACGTACCGCGCTACGACAACAACCCGACCGCCGCCGTCCAATTCAAGATGACCATGAGCCGGCCCGCGCTCAGCGTGCAGTTCGAGGTCTGCGATGTTGATGGTTGGTTTGGCGGCAAAGATGTCACCACCTTTACCGGCTTCCTGGGCGGTTCGCCCGTGGGCAATCCGCGGCTGAGCAAAGCCAAATCGTTCTTTAGCGGCTGGGGCCTCACCTTGCCCGCGGCCAACCAGGCGCAGGGCAGCAACTTCTGGTGGGATTGTCTCAACCCCGGCCGCGTCTTTGTGGACTTTGACCAGCCCGTCGACGAGATCCGTATTGACTACACCAAGAACAACCGATACAGCTTTAAGCAGTTCAACGACATCCAGATCGGCAGCATCAACGTGCAGTGCGCCGCGCCCCCGCCACCGCCCAACGCCGACAACATCTATGTCAGCAAGCGCGCCCCGCAAGGCACCAACCTGGTCGATGAGCCTTTCACCTTTGCCTTTGAGGTGGAAAACCTGAGTTGCCAAGACCAGACGACCACTTTTGCCGATACTCTGCCGGCTGGCTTAACCTACCTCGGCGAATCGCTGATTACGCCGTTGAGCGGCACCGAGAACAGCTACACCGGCACACAAAGTCTGGTGATCACGAATCTGATCGTCCCGCCCGGCAAATCAACGCTCAACATCGACGCCCAGGGCAGCACGGCCGGCACCTACAACAACCAGGCCAGCATCACCGTTGGCGGCAACAGCTATCTTTCCGATGACCCGAACCAGGCGGGCAGTACGGATAGCACGCCGGTGACGCTGGTTGCTTCGCCCTTCCCCACGGCCGACATTGTCGTCAACAAAAGTGCCAGCGTTGCCACCATTGACCAGAATCAGATCTTTACCTACAGCGTGCAGTTGACCAACAACGAAGCGACCCCGGTCACGGTGCATTTCCACGACGTGCTGGACGGCCAGATGACCTACGTGGCCGGTTCGCTGGTTAACCCCAATGGCGGCACCGTGCAAGCCTACGCCGGTGAAGCCGTGTTGGATGTCTACACCATGACCTTGCCGGTGGGGCTTTCCACCCTGCACATGCAGGTGAACACCAACAGCACACCCTATACCAACGTGGTCAACATCGCCGAGGTCACACCGCAGCTTGGCTCCGGCTTCCTTTCGGATCGTATCCAGTCGAATGCCGTCAATGTGTTGATCACCAATGCGGTACCCAACCTGACCATCGGCAAGAGCGGCTCGGCCACGGCCACGCAGGGGACCAACTTCAGCTACACCCTGGTTGTCACCAACACCGGCACGGCGGCCACCAGTGGCGTGGTCACCGTGGCCGACACCTTGCCCGCGGGCTTAAGCTTTGTCAGCGGCAGCGGCAGTGGCTTCACCTGCTCGGCCGCGGGTCAGGTGGTGACTTGCACCAGCAGCACCGCCATCGCCATCAACGGCACGGCGACGATCACCCTCGCCGTCACCCCGACCACGACCGGAGCCAAGGCTAACACGGCCACTGTCATCGGCGGCGGCGACACCAGTTCGGCCAGTTCCAACACGGTCAACACGACGGTGAATGCGGCCAACGCGGCCCCAGCCATCACAAGCAACGGCGGCGGTGCGACGGCGAGTGTCAGTGCGGCGGAGAACCAGACCACGGTGACCACCGTGACCGCGACCGACGGCGATGGCGATCCCTTGACCTACAGCATCAGCGGCGGGGCGGACAGCGCCCAGTTCAGCATCAACAGCAGCAGCGGTGTGCTGACCTTTGTGGCTGCGCCTGACTTTGAGACGCCGACCGATGTGGGCGGCAACAATGTCTATGATGTGCAAGTCACCGTCAGCGACGGCAACGGTGGCACCGATCTGCAAGATATTGCCGTCACCGTCACCGATGTGGTGGAAGTGGCTACAGTGACGGTGCCCATGAAAGCACTGCTCCAAGGGGCCTACGACAGCAGCAGCGGCCTGATGCGCGATAACCTGCGCACCTTGGCCGACTTCCCGCTGACCAGCCCCTATGGTGGGGGTGAAGTGACGACCGCAGGGGTGCTGGGGAGCAGCGGTAACGCTGCGATTGTCGACTGGGTGTTGGTGGAAGTGCGTGACACGACAATCCCGGCCACCGTGGTGGCAAGTAAAGCGGGGCTGCTGCAGCGCGATGGCGATATCGTCGGGGTGAATGGCACAAGTACGCTCACCTTTACCCTGGTGGCGGATAACTACTATGTGGCCGTCAAACATCGCAACCACCTGGGGGCGATGACCGCGGCCCCGGTGGCGCTTTCGGTGGCGACCGGGCTGATAGACTTTACTGCCGCTGTGGGCTACGGCACGGATGGGCAGGCAACGGTGAGCGGCGTCTATGCGCTCTGGATGGGGGATACGACCGGCGATAATCAGGTGATCGGGGCGGGACCAAACAATGATCGAAATACGATCCTGAGTGCAGTCCTTGCGGCACCTGGTAACTCCACATCCAATGCGAACTATATCGTGAGTGGTTACAGCCTAGGTGATGTCAGTCTCGATGGTAACATCATTGCCGCAGGACCAAACAACGACATCAATCTCATTCTCTATAATGTACTCACCTATCCGGGCAATGGGAGTGCCGCGGCAAACTACATCGTGCAGGGGCAGGTGCCGTAGCGCCTGGTATAGCAGCGGTTGTCATCATTTAACATTTTCACTCGTGGAGAAAGTGTTAAATGATGACCGCGCCAAATATAAAGGTGACGTGGCCGATTAGCCGGCCTTTTTACACCTAGCCACGATTGAGATGCAAAAGCCCGCTGATTGCGCGCCGACCGGTCGGCGCGCAATCAGCGGGCTTTTGCTGT